>NZ_QGSL01000107.1:1989501-2000370 GCF_003176655.1 Pseudomonas sp. RW407
TCGCGGGCAGGGCGTGCTCCTACGAGGGCTGATTTATCTCCGATTGCGCCAGCGCTCAGGGCTCGACGGTCAGGCGACCGACCATGCCGGCCTGGTAGTGGCCGGGGATGTTGCAGGCGAACTCCAGCTCCGTGGCCCTGGTGAAGGTCCAGGTCAGCTCGGCGGTCTTGCCCGGCGCCACCAGCACGCTGTTGGGGTCGTCGTGCTTCATCATCTTCGAATGGTCCATGCCGGCCATGCCGTGGCTCATGCCGGTGGGCGTGAGCATGCCCATCGCCTGCATCTGCTGCATTTCCTTCTGGTGCTCGGCGTGCATGGCGGCGTTGCCGAGGTTGAACTCGTGCAGCAGGCTGCCCTTGTTGTGGATGACGAAGCGCACCGTCTCGCCGGCCTTCACCTGCAGCGACTTGGGTTCGAAGTACATCTCGCCCAGGGTGACCTCGACGCTGCGGGTGGCCCGGGCGGCCTCGGCCGGCTTGCCGAAGTCGTACCCGTGACCGTGGCCGGCATCGGCCAGGGCAGGCAGGGCGAAGGCGGCGACGAGGCCGAGGATGGCGGCGTTGAATAGCTGGCGTGTACGCATGATGCGGACCTCTTGCAGATGATTGCCCCCATGTTGCCGCCGGCCACCTGCCGGTTGGCTGTCGGGAAGATTACAGTTGTGTCAGCTTGGCAGCGTCACCGGCAGCGCTGGATACAATGACCGGCATTCCCGCCACGGAGGCCATCCACCTTGAAACTGCTGATCGTCGAAGACGAACCCCGCATCGGCCAGTACCTGCGCCAGGGCCTGAGCGAGGCCGGCTATGCCGTGGACCTCTGCGGCGACGGCGCCGAGGGCGAGCAGCTGGCGCTGTCCGGCGACTACGACCTGGCGATCCTCGACGTCATGCTGCCCGGCCGCGACGGCTGGCAGATCCTCCGCGCCGTGCGCCAGGCCGGCCTGGCCCTGCCGGTGCTGTTCCTCACCGCCCGCGACGCCGTGGAGGACCGCGTGCGCGGCCTGGAACAGGGCGCCGACGACTACCTGGTCAAGCCCTTCGCCTTCGTCGAACTGCTGGCCCGCGTGCGCACCCTGCTGCGCCGCGGCGGCCAGCAGCTGCAGGAGACCGTGCTGCAACTGGCCGACCTGGAGCTGGACCTGCTGCGCCGCCGGGTGCAGCGCGGCGGCAGGCGCATCGAGCTGACCGCCAAGGAGTTCGCCCTGCTGGAACTGCTGTTGCGCCGCCACGGCGAGGTGCTGCCCAAGTCGCTGATCGCCTCCCAGGTCTGGGACATGAACTTCGACAGCGACACCAACGTCATCGAGGTGGCCATCCGCCGCCTGCGCGCCAAGGTCGACGACGACTTCCCGCAGCGCCTGATCCACACCGTGCGCGGCATGGGCTACGTGCTCGAAGAGCGGGCGCCGTGAGCGCCGCCGCGCGGGTTTCGCTGGGCGTCCGCCTGAGCCTGCTGTTCGCCGCCTGCACCGCGGCTGTGTCGCTGATCGCCGGGGTGGTGTTCAGCCGCGCCAGCGAGGCGCACTTCGTCGAGCTGGACCGCCAGGTGATGGCTGGCCGCCTGCCGTTCTTCCGCGAACTGCTCGGCCCGGTGCGCGATCCCTCCGACCTGACTGCGCAACGCGAAACACTGGAGCACGAACTGACGCGCCACCCGGACCTGGGCCTGCGCCTGGAGGGCGCCGACGGCCAGCGCTGGCTGGACGAGCCGCCGCGCATGAGCAGCGGCATGGAAGGCATGGGCGAACCACCCGCCTACCGCGAGACGCGCGTGCCGCTGGACCCGGCCGAGCCCGCCGGGCGCCAGCTGACCCTGGTGCTGGACATCACCCACCACCAGCACTTCCTCAGCCGCATGCAGCAGCTGATCTGGCTGACCATGGGCCTCTCCGCCCTGGCCACCGCGCTGCTCGGCGCCTGGGCCACCCGCGCCAGCCTGCGCCCGCTGCGGCGCATGCGCGAGGTGGCGGCGCAGGTGTCGGCGCAGTCGCTGACCACGCGCCTGGACGCCAGCCGCCTGCCCACGGAACTGCGCGGCCTGGCCAGCGAGCTGAACGCCATGCTGGCGCGCCTGGAAGAAGCCTTCCAGCGCCTGTCGGCGTTCTCCGCGGACATCGCCCACGAGCTGCGCACGCCGCTCACCGCGCTGCTGACGCAGACCCAGGTGGTGCTGTCGCGCCCGCGCGGCGAGGACGACTACCGCGAGGCGCTGCACGGCAACCTGGAGGAACTGCAGCGGCTGACCGCCATGGTCAACGACATGCTGTTGCTGGCCAAGGCCGACCACGGCCTGCTGGCCCCCGGGCGCGACAGTCTGGACCTGGCCGGGGAAGTGGACGCCCTGCTGGAGTTCTACGCGCCGCTGGCCGAGGACCAGGGCATCCACCTGGAGCGCGAGGGCCAGGCGCAGGTGCGCGGCGACCGCGGCATGCTGCGCCGGGTGCTGGCCAACCTGCTGGACAACGCCCTGCGCTTCACCCCCGCCGGCGGCGCCATCCGCGTGCGCCTGCGGCCCGGCCAGGTCAGCGTGGAGAACCAGGGCCCGGCCATCCCCGCCGAGCAGCTGCCGCGGCTGTTCGACCGCTTCCACCACCGCGAACCGGCCCAGCGCGAGGGCCAGGGCGTGCACGCCGGGCTGGGCCTGGCGATCTGCCGCTCCATCGTCCAGGCCCACGGCGGCAGCATCCGCGCCGAATCCGACAGCGGCTGGACGCGCTTCGTCATCGAATTGCCGGAAGCATAGGGCCACGGCCAGGCGGCGGATAACGCGGAGCGTTATTCGCCCTACGCCAACCCCACCCGCAACGTAGGGCGAATAACCGTTCGCGGTTATCCGCCGTTCCCCCATGGCATGGCGGCGTGCTTCAGATCACCAGCCGCCCGCTCGCCACCAGCCGCGCCTGGCCGGCGATGCGCACGCGGTCGCCCTCCAGCCGGCACCACAGCTCGCCGCCGCGGGCCGAGCACTGGAAGGCGCGCAGCTGCAGCTTGCTCAGGCGCTGCGACCAGTAGGGGATCAGGCAGCAGTGGGCGGCGCCGGTCACCGGGTCCTCGTTGATGCCGATGGCCGGGGCGAAGAAGCGCGAGACGAAGTCGTGGTCGCCCTCCCCTCGCGCGGTGACGATCACCCCCAGGTACGGCAGCCGGGCCAGGGCGACGAAGTCCGGCTTGCAGGCGCGCACCGCTTCCTCCGACTCCAGTAGCACCATCAGGTGCGCCGTGGTGCTGAGCGCGTCGACCACCGGCAGGCCCAGGGCCTGCTCCAGCTCCACGGTGCTGCCCGCCTCGCGGGGCGGCTGCGCCGGGAAGTCCAGGGCCAGGCGCTGATCCTCGCGGTACACCCGCAGCGGGCCGGACAGCGAGTTCAGCTCCAGGCGCTCGCCCGGCTCGCCGAACACCTCGAACAGCACGTGGGCGCTGGCCAGGGTGGCGTGGCCGCACAGCGGCACCTCGGCCGTCGGGGTGAACCAGCGGATGCGCCAGCCATCGGCCTCGCGGACCAGGAAGGCGGTCTCGGACAGGTTGTGCTCGGCGGCGATGTTCTGCATCAGCTCGTCGGCCAGCCAGGCGTCCAGGCGGTAGACCATCGCCGGGTTGCCGGCGAACGGACGGTGGGTGAAGGCATCGACCTGGTGGAATTCGAGCTGCATGGCGTTCTCCTTTGAGTGGGGTTCCAGCATGCCGCCCCGCACGCTCGGCGCTGCTATACAGTGTGCGACTTTCGCATCGGCACAGTCGCGCCCTCAGGCCCGGCCGATGGCGGCGAAGCTGGCCGCGGTCAGCCCGGCCAGTGTCTCGGCGCTCAGCTCCACCTCCAGGCCGCGGCGCCCGGCGCTGACGTGGATGCTCGGGAACTGCCGGGCGGACTCGTCGATGAAGGTGCGCAGGCGCTTCTTCTGCCCCAGCGGGCTGATGCCGCCGACCAGGTAGCCAGTGGCGCGCTGGGCGGCGCCGGGGTCGGCCATGTCGGCCTTCTTGGCCCCGGCGGCGTGGGCCAGGGCCTTCAGGTCGAGGCTGCCGGCCACCGGCACCACGGCCACCAGCAGCTCGCCCTTCTCGGTGGCGGCGAGCAGCGTCTTGAACACCCGCGCCGGCTCCAGGCCGAGCTTCTCGGCGGCTTCCAGGCCATAGGACGGCGCCTTGGGGTCGTGTTCGTAGCTCAGCACGCGGTGCTCGGCGCGGGCCTTCTTCAGCAGGTCGATGGCGGGGGTCATGACGGTCCGGGGTCTGTCCGTGAACGATGCCCAAGCATAGCAAGGGCCGGCGGCCGAATCCGCCACCGCCGCCTGCGCGCACGGCCCTTCACCCGGCGCGCGGAATGGCCTAAGGTCGCAGACGACCCGGGCTCTGCCGGATGCAGCACAAGGCCAACGTCATGACCGACAGCCAGAACAAGAAATACATCGTCGCCCTCGACCAGGGCACCACCAGCTCCCGCGCCATCATCTTCGACCGCGACGCCAACGTGGTCAGCGTGGCGCAGCGCGAGTTCGCGCAGATCTACCCCCAGGCCGGCTGGGTCGAGCACGACCCCATGGAAATCTGGGCCACCCAGAGCTCCACCCTGGTCGAGGCCCTGGCCCAGGCCAGCATCGGCTTCGGCGAGGTGGCCGCCATCGGCATCACCAACCAGCGCGAGACCACGGTGGTATGGGACAAGGCCACCGGCCGGCCGATCCACAACGCCATCGTCTGGCAGTGCCGGCGCAGCGCGGGCATCTGCGAGCAGCTGCGCGCCGACGGCCTGGAGCCCTACATCCGCGACACCACCGGGCTGGTCATCGACCCCTACTTCTCCGGCACCAAGCTGAAGTGGATCCTCGACCAGGTCGACGGCGCCCGCGAGCGCGCCCGCCGCGGCGAACTGCTGTTCGGCACCGTGGACAGCTGGCTGGTGTGGAAGCTCACCGAGGGCGAGGTGCACGTCACCGACTACACCAACGCCTCGCGCACCCTGCTGTTCGACATCCACAAGCGCGACTGGGACGACCGCCTGCTGGCCGCCCTGGACATCCCCCGGGCCATGCTGCCGAAGGTCCAGGCTTCCTCCGGAGTGTTCGGCCACGCCAGGGTCGGCGGCCTGGGCGTGCACCGCACGCCCATCGCAGGGATCGCCGGCGACCAGCAGGCCGCGCTGTTCGGCCAGCTCTGCGTGGAACCCGGCCAGGCGAAGAACACCTACGGCACCGGTTGCTTCCTGCTGATGCACACCGGCGCCAAGGCGGTGAAATCCACCCACGGCCTGCTCACCACCATCGCCTGCGGGCCCCGCGGCGAGCCGCAGTACGCCCTGGAAGGCGCGGTGTTCAACGGCGGCTCCACGGTGCAGTGGCTGCGCGACGAGCTGAAGGTGATCAACGACGCCCACGATTCCGAGTACTTCGCCAGCAAGGTCAAGGACAGCAACGGCGTCTACCTGGTGCCGGCCTTCACCGGCCTGGGCGCACCCTACTGGGACCCGTACGCCCGCGGCGCGCTGTTCGGCCTGACCCGCGGGGTCAAGGCCGACCACCTGATCCGCGCCACCCTGGAATCCATCGCCTACCAGACCCGCGACGTGCTCGACGCCATGCAGCAGGACGCCGGCGAACCGCTGCGCGCCCTGCGCGTGGACGGCGGCGCGGTGGCCAACAACTTCCTCATGCAGTTCCAGGCCGACATCCTCGGCACCCCGGTGGAACGTCCGCAGATGCGCGAGACCACGGCCCTGGGCGCCGCCGTGCTGGCGGGGTTGGCCAGCGGCTTCTGGCAGAGCTTGGACGAACTGAAGGGCAAGGCGGTGATCGAGCGGGTGTTCCAGCCCCACTGCGAGGCGGCCGAGCGGGAGCGGCTGTATGCGGGCTGGAAGAAGGCGGTGGAGCGCACCCGGGGGTGGGCGGCGCAGGATTGAAACCGACGTAGGGCGTACAACCGTTCGCGGTTGTACGCCGATGTGCCCGGGTCCGCAGGTCGGGACCGGAGCGCCCGAGACAGGGGCTCCGGGTTCGAAACCGCGGCGCCCCGGGCCAAGGTCAGGCGGCGGATAACCGCGAACGGTTATTCGCCCTACGCCTCAGGGGCTTCCAGTTGTGCCCATAGCGAGGGGGCGCCGGCGGACTTTTCCACTGCGGCGAGGCGCGCGGCGTGCGCCGCCAATTCCTCTTCGCTGGCGCGGATCACCCGGGTCAGCGTGCGGCCGGCCGCCAGGCGGCGGATCGGGCTGGCCTGCGGGCGGCCGCTGCCGTCGCCCTCGGCGCCCTGGCCGGCCAGCGACAGGCTGGTCTGGCCCCCGGTCATCGCCAGGTAGACGTCGGCGAGGATCTCGGCGTCGAGCAGTGCGCCGTGCAGGTCGCGGCCGGAGTTGTCGACGCCGTAGCGCTTGCACAGGGCATCGAGGTTGTTGCGCTGCCCCGGGTGGCGCTCGCGGGCCATCATCAGGGTGTCGAGCACCGAGCAGTAGTCGGCGACGTCGGTGCGCTCGCTCTGCCCCAGCAGGGCGAACTCGTTGTTGATGAAGCCGATGTCGAACGCCGCGTTGTGGATGATCAGCTGGGCGCCTTTGATGAACTCGAAGAACTCGTCGGCCACCTCGCGGAAGCGCGGCTTGTCCTTGAGGTGTTCGTTGGTGATGCCGTGGACCGCGATGGCGCCTTCGTCGATCTCGCGGTCGGGCTGCAGGTAGACGTGGAAGTGGCGGCCGGTGAGGCGGCGGCCTTCCAGCTCGACGCAGCCGATCTCGATGATCCGGTGGCCATCGGTGACCGGCATGCCGGTGGTTTCGGTATCCAGTACGACGCTGCGCATTTCGTGACCTTGTTGCTTTGACCAGGGAGGGCGCCCGCGGGCGCCCGTTGCAATATTCAGCGCGGCAGTTCGGCGACGCCACGGTTGGCGAGCATGTCGGCGCGCTCGTTGCCGGGGTGCCCGGTGTGGCCGCGCACCCACTGCCACTCGACATTATGCCGGTTGACCTGCTCGTCCAGCGCCTGCCACAGGTCGGCATTCTTCACCGGCTGCTTGGCGGCGGTCTTCCAGCCGCGCTTCTTCCAGTTCGGCAGCCATTCCTTGATGCCTTTCATCACGTACTCGGAGTCGGTGACCAGGCGGATCTCGCAGGACCGCTTGAGCGCCGCCAGGGCCATGATGGCCGCCGTCAGTTCCATGCGGTTGTTGGTGGTCTCCGGCTCGCCGCCCCAGAGTTCGCGCTCGGCGCCCTTGTAGAACAGCACAGCGCCCCAGCCACCGCGGCCGGGGTTGCCCTTGCAGGCGCCGTCGGTATAGATGACGACCTTCTCTTCTTCGCTCATATCACCTTCAGTACGGCCCGCGGCGTCCCGCCCCGGGAAGGTGGCACGAGGGACTGGCGAGGGCCGTCGCTAGATTTCGGAATCCCGCCGGCTGACCTTGGCCACCGGCAGCGGCACCAGTTGGCCGCGGGCCTCGCGGCGGGCCTGGCGCAACGGCCGCAGGCCGACCACCAGCTTGCGCGCCACCAGCAGGTAGAAGCCGGCGCCGGCGCCCTTCAGGCCCTTGTCCCAGTTCTCCAGGCGTTGCAGACGCGCCTGCCAGGCAGCCGAGGCAAGCGGCGGACGATAGCACCCGAAGCGGCGTTTCTCCAGCGCGAAGCCCAGCAGGTTGAGCCAGTCGCAGACGCGCCCGGGGGAAATGCAGCGCGCCCGGCCCAGGCCGTCGGAGGCGAAATAGTGCCGCAGGCCCCAGGCGCTGCGCGGGTTGACGCCGATCACCAGCAGGTGCCCACCGGGCCGCACGCTGCGCGCGGCCTCGCGCAGCAGGCGGTGCGGCGACAGGCAGAAGTCCAGGCCGTGCTGCAGCAGCACCACGTCGGCGGCGTGCTCGCCCAGCGGCCAGGCGCATTCGTCGCAGGCGATCTCCACGCCCGGCAGCGGCGGCCCCAGGCGCACGCCGCGCTGGATGTTGCCGGTGCTCTCCGGCAGCTCGGCGTGCGGGCCGTAGTGCACCAGGTAACCGCCGAAGTAGCGCTGCAGCTCGTCGCAGAGCAGGCGCTGCTCCTCGGCCAGCATCATCGCGCCCAGCGGCCCGGCGAACCAGTCGCGCGCCTCGGCGATCAGCTCCAGCCAGTCGGCATCGGCCTGGGCGAAGGCTTCTCGTTCCATTCTCACCACCCCCTGAAACAGGTTGGCTGCCGCCGCCGGGAAGGCGGGCGACGCCCTTCGGCGAACACAGGACGGCACATTCGCACTACTATGCGCCAACCTATTCCGCTTAGCGACATCCGGCCATGATACAGATCGACGCGCTGCCCGCCTTTTCCGATAACTACATCTGGCTGTTGCAGGATGTGACCACGCAGACCTGCGCGGTGGTCGACCCGGGCGACGCCGTGCCGGTCGAGGCCTGGCTGGCCGCGCACCCGGGCTGGCGCCTGACCGACATCCTGGTCACCCACCACCACCAGGACCACGTCGGCGGCGTGGCGCGCCTGAAACAGGCCAGCGGCGCCCGCGTGCTGGGCCCGGCCGGCGAGCGCATCCCGGCCATCGACCTGGCGCTGCGCGACGGCGAGCGCGTCGAGGTGCTGGGCCTGGGCTTCGAGGTGATCGAGGTGCCCGGCCATACCCTCGGGCACATCGCCTACTACCACGCCGACGCCGACGCGCCCCTGCTGTTCTGCGGCGACACCCTGTTCGCCGGCGGCTGCGGCCGCCTGTTCGAGGGCACCCCGGCGCAGATGCACGCCTCCCTGGGCCGCCTCGCCGCGCTGCCGGGCGCCACCGGCGTGTACTGCGCCCACGAATACACCCTGGGCAACCTGCGCTTCGCCCGCGCGGTGGAGCCCAACAACGCCGAGCTGGCCGCGCGCTTCGACGAGGTCAGCGCCTGGCGCGAACAGGGCCGCATCAGCCTGCCCTCGAGCATCGCCCTGGAGCGAGCCACCAACCCCTTCCTGCGCACCTCGGAAAGCAGCGTGAAAAAAGCCGCCGACGAGCGGAACGGCGGGCCGATAGCCAGCCCCGCAGAGGTTTTTGCGGTCATTCGGCAATGGAAAGATAAATTCTAAGGTCTGGCGAAATCTTGACCACGTCCGGTGTGGTTTCTAGAATCCCCGAAATTTTTACCCTGGACAAAGTCATCCGCCAATGCCGCCAAAGACCAGTAAGACCAGCGATCTAGACGCATTGGCCCGTGCCATACGAGTCTCCGTCCTGCTCGGCGCCGGCGCCCTCGCCGGCTGCCAGACCAGCCAGCACGGCACCGGCCAGGACGCCCTGACCTACCGCCCCGCCGCCAGCCGCGCGGTGGACGTACAGTTCAACCCGGCCTACGCCGACAGCGACATCTGGCAGCGCATGCGCCACGGCTTCCAACTGCAGGCCGACGCCACCGACACCAATCCGCGCATCGAACGCCAGCGCCTGTGGTTCGTCGGCAACCATGCCTTCATCGAGCAGGCCTCCGAGCGCGGCAGCCCCTACATGCACTACGTGGTGGAGCGCCTGGAAGAGCGGCAGATGCCGCTGGAACTGGCGCTGCTGCCGATGATCGAGAGCGCCTACAACCCCCTCGCCGTGTCCCGCGCCCAGGCGGTGGGCCTGTGGCAGTTCATCCCCACCACCGGCACCCACTTCAACCTGCGCCAGACCAGTTGGTACGACGGCCGCCGCGACATCAAGGCCTCGACCAACGCGGCGCTGACCTACCTGAACCGCCTGCACGACATGTTCAACGGCGACTGGCTGCTGGCCCTGGCCGCCTACAACGCCGGCGAAGGCACCGTCAGCCGCGCCATCGAGCGCAACCAGAAGCTCGGCCTGCCGACCGACTACTGGAACCTGCCGCTGCCCCAGGAAACCCAGGACTACGTGCCCAAGCTGCTGGCCCTGTCGCAGCTGGTGATGTCGCCGGAAGCCTACGGCATCAACCTCAACCCCATCGCCAACGAATCCTACTTCGCCGCGGTGAAGGTCAAGCCCGGCCTGGACCTGTCGCGCGTCGCGGCGCTGGCCGAACTCGACGAGGACGAGCTGTACCTGCTCAACCCGGCCTTCAAGCGCCGTATCACCATGGACGGCCCGCAGCAGTTGCTGGTGCCCAAGGAGAAGGTCGAGCGGCTCAAGGCCGGCCTCGCCTCCCTGCAGCCCCAGGACCTGGTGAGCTGGAAGCAGTACAAGGTGCGCCGCGGCGACAGCCTGCGCAGCATCGCGGCCAAGCACGGCATCACCGTGGCCGAGCTCAAGAGCAGCAACCGCCTGAGCTCCAACCGCGTGCGCAACGGCCAGGCGCTGCTGATCCCCGCCAAGGGCAGCCGCATGCCGGAACTGGAGCCCGCGCGCCAGGTGGCCAAGGCCGACGCGCCCAAGGCGCCCAGCCTGGCCAACGCCACCCGCAGCTACAAGGTCAAGCGTGGCGACAACCTCTGGCAGATCGCCCGCGCCACCGGCGTCGGCGTCGACGACCTGAAGCGCTGGAACGGCCTGGACAGCCACGGCGTCAAGCCCGGCCAGGTGCTCAAGCTGCAAGGCGCCACCCAGCTGGCGGCCCGCAGCGGCGCCAGCGGCAAGGCCAAGCAGCAGCAGGCGCAGGAAGCGGCGACCTACTACAAGGTCAAGCAGGGCGATTCCATGTACCTGATCGCCAAGCGCTTCAACGTCGAGATGCAGCACATCAAGCGCTGGAACCCGCGCAGCAGCGCCCACGCGCTCAAGCCCGGGCAGACCCTGACGCTCTACCTCGACACCGCCAGCCGCTGATTCCACGGTGTAACGGCGGATAACCGCGAACGGTTATTCGCCCTACGTCCTTGCCTGGCGTAGGGCGCATAACGCCTACGGCGTTATCCGCCGTTTGACCTCGGCCACATCCCCCTCGGCGCCGAGCGCGGAGCCGCCCCCGCCCCGGCAACTTTCCC
>NZ_QGSL01000107.1:2000380-2034057 GCF_003176655.1 Pseudomonas sp. RW407
GAATCGCGCCGATACGTCCGGCTATCGCGGAAAAGTTCCGCTCCTACGGGCAGGAATGCCGTGCCTCAGGGCAACCTGTAGGAGCGGACTTCGTCCGCGATTCGCGCGCAGGGGACGGCGCGAGCGTCACTCCCAATCCAGCCGCGCCAGCTTCCATTCGCCGTCTTCCAGCCACCATTCCAGCTTCACGTCGTACAGCCTTGCGCTGTCGGGGATCAGCCCCTCGGCGCCGGTCAGGCCGACCTTGGCCTCGGTGTAGCCGCGGCGCGACACCGCCGGGTCGATCCAGCTGTTCTTCGCCGGGGCCAGCACGCCTATGTTCTGGTGGCGGAGGAACAGGACCGCCATGGTGCGCCGGGCCCAGTCGCGGTCGTTGACCTGCTGGGCGCGGAAGTCGCCGGCCAGTTGGTCGAGCACGGCGCCGCTCTTCTTCGCTTCGATGTTCGTCTGCAGCTGCTGCACGGCGGCCTCCAGCGCCGCCAGCGGGTCGTCCTTGCCGCAGCCGGCGAGCAGGGCGAGGCACAGCAGCAGGGGCAGGGCGAGGATCCTGGCCAGCATGTCGAACTCCTTTTCAGGGACGGGGAGCCCGGCACCGTAGCGCAGATGCTTGGCTTGCGGCCACGCCGGGAGTGTTTCCAAAGTTCGCCGCTCAGG
The DNA here is from genome assembly GCF_003176655.1 of Pseudomonas sp. RW407. Lineage (NCBI taxonomy): Bacteria > Pseudomonadati > Pseudomonadota > Gammaproteobacteria > Pseudomonadales > Pseudomonadaceae > Pseudomonas > Pseudomonas sp. RW407. Next base: position 2,001,035 of record NZ_QGSL01000107.1, read on the forward strand.
GCGCCTGGAGGAACCGCCCGGGGTCGATGAAGAACATCTTCTTCCAGCCCTGGGTCTCGTCGGTCGCCGCCCAGGGCCGCGGCAACAGCGACAGCACCGCGTAGTGCAGGTGCGGCGGCTTGCCGGCGGCATTGCCCGAGCTGCCCACCGCGCCGACCACCTGGCCGCGGCCCACCGGCTGCAGCGGCGCCACGTTCCAGGCCTGCAGGTGCGCCAGGTAATGCAGGCGCCATTTCGGCCCGAGGATCAGTACCACCTTGCCGCCCAGGCCGATCTCGCCGCGGTACAGCACCAGCCCCGGGACCGGCGACAGCGCCGGGGTGCCGGCCTCGGCGAAGATGTCGATGCCCTTGTGCACCCCGGAGATGCCCCAGGGCTCGTACCAGAAGGAGCGGCGGTTCCAGTCCCGCTGGCTGGCGCCCTGCACCGGGATGACCGGCCGCTCCGGCAGCAACATCGGCAGGGCCAGCAGCGCGGCGAGCGGCAGCAGCCAGCGGCGTTTCACACCTGCAGGCCCAGGTGGCGGATCAGCGGCGCCGGCGCGGCCAGGCGCTCCCAGACGTCGTCGAGCAGCTCGGCGGGGTAGAAGGAGGGCAGGGCGCCCAGGTCGGCACGTGGCACCCAGGCCACCTCGCGGATGTCGAATTCGTCGCCGCCCAGGCCCCGCAGGTTGTCCAGGCTCAGCTCGCCCCGCCAGGCGTCGATGCGGTAGAACAGCTCCATGTGGAAGCGCCCGGCCAGCGGCTCGGCGAATTCGCGGACGTACACCAGCGGCCCGACCTCCACTTCCAGCCCGGTTTCTTCACGGCATTCCCGCTTCACGGTGTCGCGCGTCGAGCGGTCGCACTGCGACTCGAAGCCGCCGCCCGGGGGGATCCAGTAGACGTCGCCGGCCACCTCGTGGCGCACCAGCAGGATGCTCTGCTCGCGGACCAGCAGGCCGGCGGCGCGGATGCGGTGTTGCAGTGGGTTCATCGCCAGTCGAGCCTCGCCAGCTTCCAGGTGTCGCCGTCGTGCCGCCATTCCAGGCTTACGCTGTAGGGGCGGTTGCGCCGGCGCTCGGGCAGCAGGCCGTCGCCGCCGGTCAGCGCCAGTTCCGCCCGGGAATGGCCGACGTCGGCGTAGTTGCGGTCGACGCGGCTGCTGCGGCCCAGGGTGATGAAGCGCACCCGCGGCTGCTGGACGAATACCTGCGCCAGGGTCCGGCGCACCCAGTCGCGGTCGTATTCGCCCTGGGCGCGGAAATCCTCGTGCAGCTGCGCCAGCACGGCGCTGGTGGCGCGCTCGTCGAGGTTGCGCTGCAACTGGCGCACCGCGTCGTTCAACTGGCCCTGGGGGGAGTCGCCGCTGCACCCGCCCAGCAGACAAATGACGCACAGCAGGCAAAGATACAACTTCCTCGGCATCCCGAGTGAACTCCTTTATCGGTTTTGCGCGGGCACAGGTATCATGCCCGACACGCAAGGGATGGTATCCGGTCGAGGGACGGACCGTACGTAAAGATTCAGGAGTGCGCCATGCAGCTTTTGTATCCGGAAATCAAGCCTTACGCCCGGCACCAGCTGGCCGTCGACGAACCGCACGTCCTCTACGTGGATGAGAGCGGCATACCGGACGGCTTGCCGGTGCTTTTCGTGCACGGCGGCCCGGGTGCCGGTTGCGACGCCCTGTCCAGGCGTTTCTTCGACCCCAACCTGTACCGCATCGTCACCTTCGACCAGCGCGGCTGCGGCCGTTCCACGCCCTTCGCCAGCCTGGACGAGAACACCACCTGGCACCTGGTGGCCGACATGGAACGCATCCGCCAGCACCTGGGCATCGAGAAGTGGGTGCTGTTCGGCGGCTCCTGGGGCTCGACGCTGTCGCTGGCCTATGCCCAGGCGCATCCCGAGCGCGTCCACGCGCTGATCCTGCGCGGCATCTTCCTGTGCCGCCCGCAGGACCTGCGCTGGTTCTACCAGGAGGGCGCCAGCCAGTTGTTCCCCGACTACTGGGAGGACTACCTGGCGCCGATCCCGGCGGACGAGCGCGGCGACCTCATGCAGGCCTTCCGCAAGCGCCTGGTGGGCAGCGACCAGATCGCCCAGATGCACGCCGCGCGCGCCTGGTCCACCTGGGAAGGGCGCACCGCGACGCTGCGGCCCAACCCGGCGGTGGTCGACCGCTTCAGCGACCCGCACCGCGCGCTGTCCATCGCCCGCATCGAGAACCACTACTTCGTCAACGCCGCCTTCCTCGAGCCGGACCAGTTGCTGCGCGACATGCACCGCATCGCCCACCTGCCCGGCGTCATCGTGCACGGCCGCTACGACGTGGTCTGCCCGCTGGACAACGCCTGGACGCTGCACAAGGCCTGGCCGAACAGCGAGCTGCAGATCGTCCGCGACGCCGGCCACGCGGCCAGCGAGCCGGGCATCGCCGATGCCCTGGTGCGCGCCACCAACGAGATCGGCCGGCGCCTGCTGAACCTGCCCCCGGAGGCCGAATGAAGGCGCTGATCCAGCGCGTGAGCGCCGCGCGGGTGGAAGTCGACGGGGAAATCGTCGGCGCCATCGACCAGGGCCTGCTGGCACTGGTCGGGGTCGAGCCGCAGGACGACGAGGCGAGCGCCCAGCGGTTGCTGCACAAGCTGCTTAACTATCGAGTGTTCGCCGATATTGAAGGTAAGATGAACCTTTCTCTGGGCGACACCGGCGGCGGCCTGCTGCTGGTCTCGCAGTTCACCCTGGTCGCCGATACCCGCAAGGGCCTGCGGCCGAGTTTTTCCAGCGCGGCGCCGCCGGCCCGGGGCGCCGAGCTGTTCGAACATCTCGTGGATCAGGCACGAGCCCGTCATCCGCTGGTCGCTACCGGCCGGTTCGGCGCCAACATGCAGGTCCACCTGGTCAACGACGGGCCGGTGACCTTTCTTCTGGAGGCGTGAACAGGCGGCAGTCCGTAATCGGGCCGCAGGATGATGGCAACTCGCATGCGACTAGAACAATGGCTCCCCGGAAGCCCGGGCCGCAAGGCCGGGCAAGGGTTCTTCGCGATCGCGGGGAATCATTCGGGCTCACCGGGGTCGGAATTCAATCGCCGGCACCTTGGCATTGCCAGGGCCGGCCTTGGTTTTTTCAAGTTCACGGACGAGGGGGACTCGTGATTTTTCGTTCCGTTCAACACACCGCTTCCCGTAATTTCCTGCGCGACCTGATGCTGGTCGGCTCCGCTTTCCTGGCTCTGGGCGCCAGTCACGCCTGGGCTTTCAACATCGATGACGTCGCCGGCGAGGCGAAGAAACTGGCAGGCGAGAAGTACAGCGCGCCGGCCAGCAACCTGCCGTCGGTATTCAGCGAAATGAAGTTCGCCGACTACCAGCAGATTCGCTTCCGCATGGACAAGGCCTACTGGGCCGACGAGAAGGAGCCGTTCAAGCTCAGCTTCTATCACCAGGGCATGCACTTCGACACCCCGGTGAAGATCAACGAGGTGACGGCCACCAGCGTCAAGGAGATCAAGTACGATCCTGCGCGTTTCGACTTCGGTTCGCTGCAGTTCGACGCCAATGCCACCAAGGACCTCGGCTACGCCGGGTTCCGCGTGCTCTACCCGATCAACAAGGCCGACAAGCTCGACGAGATCGCTACCTTCCTCGGCGCCAGCTACTTCCGCGTGGTCGGCAAGGGCCACGTCTACGGCCTGTCCGCCCGCGGCCTGGCGCTGGACACCGCGCTGCCGTCCGGCGAGGAGTTCCCGCGCTTCCGCGAGTTCTGGATCGAGAAGCCCAAGCCCCAGGACAAGCACCTGGTGATCTACGCCCTGCTGGATTCGCCGCGCGCCACCGGCGCCTACCGCCTGGTCCTGCGCCCCGGCAAGGACACCGTGGTCGACGTGCAGGCCAAGGTGTTCCTGCGCGACAAGGTCAACAAGCTCGGCATCGCGCCGCTGACCAGCATGTTCCTGTTCGGCTCCAACCAGCCCTCGGAGCAGCACAACTTCCGTCCGGAGCTGCATGACTCCACCGGCCTGCAGATCCATGCCGGCAACGACGAGTGGATCTGGCGCCCGCTGAACAACCCGAAACATCTCTCGGTGAGCAGCTACGCGGTGGAGAACCCGAAAGGCTTCGGCCTGCTCCAGCGCGGCCGCGAGTTCAGCCGCTACGAAGACCTGGACGATCGCTACGACCTGCGCCCGAGCCTGTGGATCGAGCCGCGCGGCGAGTGGGGCAAGGGCAGCGTCGAGCTGGTCGAGATCCCCACCCCGGACGAGACCAACGACAACATCGTCGCCTTCTTCAACCCGGAGAAGCGCCCGGAAGCCGGCCAGCCGCTGGAATACGCCTACCGCATGCACTGGACCATGGACGAGGACGCCCTGCATTCGCAGAAGGTCGCCCAGGTCAAGCAGACCCTGCGCTCGGTGGGTGACGTCAAGCAGGCCAACCTGATCCGCCAGCCCGACGGCAGCACCGCCCTGGTGGTGGACTTCGAGGGCGCCAACCTCAAGGTCCTGCCGGCCGACGCCGCGGTGACCACCCAGGTGAGCACCGACGACAATGCCGAGGTCAAGGAGAACAACCTGCGCTACAACCCGGTGACCCAGGGCTGGCGCCTGACCCTGCGGATCAAGGTGAAGGATCCGAAGAAGCCGACCGAAATGCGTGCGGCCCTGGTCAAAGATGGACAGACCCTGTCCGAAACCTGGAGCTACCAGCTGCCTGCCGATGAATAACACCACCACCCACAAGGCTTCGCTGGGCGAATACCTCGAGCACCTTCCGCTGACCGCGGAAGGGCGCGAGCGCCTGGCGCGCAGCGCTTCCTTCAGTGACCTGCACCAGCGCCTGGCGGAGGAGGCCGGCACCGCGCCGGCCGCCACCGACGACGTGGCGCTGGGCTCCATCGGCCCGCGCCTGCTGCTCGGCTACGGCCAGGAGCTGCAGGAAACCGGCATGCTCGGCCTGGACGACAACGGCCGCGCCTACCTGAGGGCGGCCCCGCCGATCCAGCGCACCAAGGTGCTGCCCGAACCCTGGCGGACCAACGTGCTGGTGCGCGGCTGGCGTCGCCTGCTCGGTCGCAGCAACCCGTCCAAACCCGCGCGCGACCTGCCCAAGGCGCGCTGGCAGCGGGTCGGCTCGCTGCGCCGGATGATCCTGCTGCTGCTGATGCTCGGCCAGACCAGCATCGCCACCTACTACATGAAGGGCATCCTGCCGTACCAGGGCTGGGCGCTGATCGACCTCGAGGAGATCAACCGCCAGACCTGGCTGCAGACCCTCCAGCAGGTGCTGCCGTACCTCATCCAGTTCGGCGTGCTGCTGCTCTTCGCCATCCTCTTCTGCTGGGTCTCGGCCGGTTTCTGGACCGCGCTGATGGGCTTCTGGGAGCTGCTCAGCGGCCGCGACCGCTACCGCATCTCCGGCAGCAGCGCCGGCAACGAGCCGATCGCGCCCGATGCGCGGACCGCCATCGTCATGCCGATCTGCAACGAGGACGTGCCGCGGGTCTTCGCCGGCCTGCGCGCCACCTTCGAGTCGGTGGCGGCCAGCGGCGAGCTGGACCACTTCGACTTCTTCGTCCTCAGCGACACCTACCAGGCCGACATCGCCGTGGCCGAGGAGCAGGCCTGGATCGAGCTGTGCCAGGAGACCAAGGGCTTCGGCAAGCTGTTCTACCGCCGGCGCCGGCGCCGGGTGAAGCGCAAGAGCGGCAACATCGACGACTTCTGCCGGCGCTGGGGCAGCCAGTACAGGTACATGGTGGTGATGGACGCCGACAGCGTGATGAGCGGCGACTGCCTGGCCAAGCTGGTGCGGCTGATGGAAGCCAACCCGGAGGCGGGGATCATCCAGACCGCGCCCAAGGCCTCGGGCATGGACACCCTCTATGCGCGCATGCAGCAGTTCGCCACCCGCGTCTACGGCCCGCTGTTCACCGCCGGCCTGCACTTCTGGCAGCTGGGCGAGTCGCACTACTGGGGGCACAACGCGATCATCCGCATGAAGCCCTTCATCGAGCACTGCGCCCTGGCGCCGCTGCCGGGCAAGGGCTCGTTCTCCGGGGCCATCCTCTCCCACGACTTCGTCGAGGCCGCGCTGATGCGCCGCGCCGGCTGGGGCGTGTGGATCGCCTACGACCTGGAGGGCAGCTACGAGGAACTGCCGCCGAACCTGCTGGACGAGCTCAAGCGCGACCGCCGCTGGTGCCACGGCAACCTGATGAACTTCCGCCTGTTCCTGGTCAAGGGCATGCACCCGGTGCACCGCGCGGTGTTCCTCACCGGGGTGATGTCCTACCTGTCGGCGCCGCTGTGGTTCTTCTTCCTGGTGCTGTCCACCGCGCTGCTGGCGGTGCACCAGCTGATGGAGCCGCAGTACTTCCTGGAGCCGCGCCAGCTGTTCCCGATCTGGCCGCAGTGGCACCCGGAGAAGGCCATCGCGCTGTTCTCCACCACCCTGACACTGCTGTTCCTGCCCAAGCTGCTCAGCGTCATGCTGATCTGGGCCAAGGGCGCCAGGGCCTACGGCGGCGTGGTCAAGGTCACCCTGAGCATGCTCCTGGAAATGCTCTTCTCGGTGCTGCTGGCGCCGGTGCGCATGCTCTTCCACACCCGCTTCGTGCTGGCCGCCTTCCTCGGCTGGGAAGCCCAGTGGAAGTCGCCGCAGCGTGACGATGACGCCACGCCGTGGAGCGAGGCGCTGCGCCGCCATGGCATGCAGACCCTGCTGGGCCTGGCCTGGGCGCTGCTGGTGGTGTGGCTGAACCCGCGCTTCCTGTGGTGGCTGTCGCCCATCGTCGGTTCGCTGATGCTGTCCATCCCGGTGTCGGTGATCACCAGTCGCGTCAACCTGGGCCTGGCCTCGCGCGACGAGAAGCTGTTCCTCATCCCCGAGGAATACGACACCCCGCGCGAGTTGCGTTCCACCGACGAGTACACCTACCAGAACCGCTGGCAGGCGCTGAAGGACGGCTTCGTCCGCAGCGTTTCCGACCCGCTGCTCAACGCCCTGGCCTGCGCCATGGGCACCGCCCGCCACGCCCGCTCCGAGGCCATCGAGGCGGCGCGCCAGCGGCGTGTGCAGCAGGCCCTGGAAGGCGGCCCGCAGGCCGTCGCCGGCGAGGCCCGCCTGGCCCTGCTGAGCGACCCGGTGGCGCTGTCGCGCCTGCACCTGCAGGTGTGGGAAGGCGGCCACGAGAACTGGCTGGAGCCCTGGCGCAAGTCGGTGCAGGCCGACGCGCACAGCCCGGCGCTGCCCCTGGCGCCGCCGGCCGGCGCCGGCGTGGGCATGCCGGCCGCGCAGTCCTGAGGGCGTGCCACTCCCCGCCGCCCGGCGGGGAGTGGCAGGTCGTCGCGACGGTTTTCCCGGCACCGGACTGCTGTTAACCTGCGCCATCGATCCAGAAAGTCTCCCGACGGACGGCGACAGAGGGTAGGATTCGCACCCTTCAGCGCCCGGCGAGGCTTTGCGCGGCAGAAAGACCGCCACTGGATGCCGTGCCGGAGTGCGCACGATTCAATTTCGACTGTCTGGGAGTGTGGGGAATGAAAAAGTATCTGGCATCGCTGCTGGCGGGCGTCTGCGCCCTGGTCGGCGTGACCGCGGCACAGGCCGGCGCCATCGACGAGGCGGTCAAGCGCGGCAGCCTGCGGGTAGGCATGGACCCGACCTACATGCCGTTCGAGATGACCAACAAGCGCGGCCAGATCGTCGGCTTCGAGGTCGACCTGCTCAAGGCCATGGCCAAGTCCATGGGCGTCAAGCTGGAGCTGGTCTCCACCGGCCTGGACGGCATCATCCCGGCGCTGCTGACCGACAAGTTCGACATGATCGGCTCGGGCCTGACCCTGACCCAGGAGCGCAACCTGCGCATCAACTTCACCGAGCCCTTCGCGGTGGTCGGCCAGACCCTGCTGATCCGCAAGGAACTGGAAGGCACCATCAAGTCCTACAAGGACCTGAACGATCCGAAGTACCGCATCACCTCCAAGGTCGGCACCACCGGCGAGTTCGTCGCCAAGAAGCAGTTGGCCAAGGCCCAGTACCACGGCTTCGACAACGAGCCCGAAGCGGTCATGGACGTGGTCAACGGCAAGGCCGACGCCTTCATCTACGACTCGCCCTACAACGTAGTCGCGGTCGGCAAGTTCGGCGCCGGCAAGCTGGTGTTCCTCGACCAGCCGTTCACCTACGAGCCGCTGGCCTTCGGCCTGAAGAAGGGCGACTACGACTCGATCAACTTCATCAACAACTTCCTCAAGCAGATCCACGAGGACGGAACCTACGATCGCCTGCACGACAAGTGGTTCAAGAGCACCGACTGGCTGAAGGACATGGAATAATCCGCGTCCCAAGCTGTTCGACCCGACGCGCAGGCCCCGGCCTGCGCGTTCGCATTTTCACGGTACAGATACGTGACTAGAAACAAACGCCCCACCTGGCCCTGGCATGGGCTGACCGCGCTGATCCTCCTGCTGATCGGCCTGGCCATCTGGTATTCCACCTCGCTGATCTCCTACGAGTGGCGCTGGAACCGCGTTCCCCAGTACTTCGCCTACCAGGCGGAGGAGCCGCAGCGCGCCGAGAGCGTGTCGCGGGTGGAGAAGATCGAGGACTCCGGCCGCGAGGCCCGCGTCACCCTGGTCGGCGACGACGGCCGGCAGCAGGTGTTGAACGTGGCCGGCGACAGCCTGCAGTTCTCCGAGAACGACGACGTCGACGAAGGCGACGTGGTCGGCGTGCAGCGCCACTGGGCCGCCGGCCCGCTGGCCTGGGGCCTGTGGACCACGCTGTGGATCTCCTTCGTGTCCGGCGCGATCGGCCTTGCCATCGGCCTGTTCACCGGCCTCTGCCGGCTGTCGAAGAACCCCACGCTGCACGACCTGTCGACGCTCTATGTCGAGCTGGTGCGCGGGACGCCGCTGCTGGTGCAGATCTTCATCTTCTACTTCTTCATCGGCACCGTGCTCAACCTGTCCCGCGAGTTCGCCGGGGTGGCGGCGCTGGCGCTGTTCACCGGCGCCTACGTGGCCGAGATCGTCCGCGCCGGCGTGCAGTCCATCGCCCGCGGGCAGAACGAGGCGGCGCGTTCCCTGGGCCTGAACGCGGCGCAGTCGATGCGCCACGTGATCCTGCCGCAGGCCTTCAAGCGCGTGCTGCCACCGCTGGCCGGGCAGTTCATCAGCCTGGTCAAGGACACCTCGCTGGTCTCGGTGATCGCCATCACCGAACTGACCAAGAGCGGCCGCGAGGCCATCACCACCTCGTTCTCCACCTTCGAGATCTGGTTCTGCGTGGCCGCGCTCTACCTCGTCATCAACCTGCCGCTGTCGCACCTGGCCGGGCGGCTGGAACGGAGGCTCGGGCAAAGTGATTGAAGTCCGCAACCTGACCAAGGTGTTCGACACCCGCGGCCACGTGGTGCGCGCGGTGGACGACGTGACCACCCGCGTGGACAAGGGCGAGGTGGTGGTGGTGATCGGGCCCTCGGGCTCGGGCAAGTCCACCTTCCTGCGCTGCCTCAACGGCCTGGAGGAGTTCGACTCCGGCTCGGTGAGCATCGACGGCCTCGACCTGGCCGACCCGAAGACCGACATCAACGCCTACCGCCGCGAGGTCGGCATGGTGTTCCAGCACTTCAACCTGTTCCCGCACATGACGGTGCTGGAGAACCTGTGCCTGGCGCAGAAGGTGGTGCGCAAGCGCGGCAAGGCCGAGCGCGAGGCGAAGGCCCGGGCGCTGCTGGAGAAGGTTGGCATCGGCCAGAAGGCCAACGAGTACCCCTCGCGCCTGTCCGGCGGCCAGCAGCAGCGCGTGGCCATCGCCCGCGCGCTGTGCATGGACCCCAAGGTGATGCTGTTCGACGAGCCGACCTCGGCGCTGGACCCGGAGATGGTCGGCGAGGTGCTGGACGTGATGAAGGCCCTGGCGGTGGAAGGCATGACCATGGTCTGCGTCACCCACGAGATGGGCTTCGCCCGCGAAGTGGCCGACCGCGTGCTGTTCTTCGACCACGGCAAGCTGCTGGAGGACGCGCCGCCCGCGCAGTTCTTCGAACAGCCGGCCGACCCGCGGGCGCAGAGCTTTTTGCGGCAGGTGCTTTGAGCGTTTGGTGAATGAAGAAGCCGCCTCTTGGGGCGGCTTTTATTGCCTGTGGGAGCGAGCTTGCTCGCGAACCGTGTTTCCCTTTGGCCACTGAGTGTCGGTTGAACGCCGCTCCCTCTCCCTAACCCTCTCCCTGAAGGGAGAGGGGACTGTTCGGCGTGAAGTGGTTCTTCAGTACTCGCCGGAAACAGCGGGCTTGCAGGATGACGCTGGACTTTTAAGCAACGCCAGACGGCTCCCTCTCCCTTCAGGGAGAGGGCTGGGGAGAGGGCGCTCTTCGCGAATGCCTGCCGCGAACCAATTCGCGAGCAAGCTCGCTCCTACAGGTCCTGCGCACGGGCAAGTTCCGTAGGATGGGTGGAGCGAAGCGATACCCATCACCATGACCGCATGGGTTTCGCTCAAGCTCAACCCATCCTACGAAAGCATCCCGGCGCCACCTTTCCCGCCCACAAGAAAAAACCGCCCCAAGGGGCGGTTTCTTCAACGGCTGGCTATCAGCGGTTGCGCGTCAGCAGAGCCGGGCGTTCGCCCTTGTCGCGGCGCGGTTCCAGTTCTTCCAGCTGCTCGGCGGTGGGGAAGCGGTCGCCGCGGACCAGGTCGCGCTTGTTGATCACCACCGGCTGGCGGGTCGGCTTGGCGGCGCCGTACTCGCTCGGCTCGCGCAGCGGTGCATCGCTCATCAGCGAAGGTTGGCCCTTGCCGCCGCGCTTGCGGGCGGCGCGCTGCTTGCCCTGGGCGTTGCCACCCTGGCCGCCACGGGCCTGGCCGTTGGCGTTCTTGCCGCGGCCGGCCTGGCCACCCTGGCCGGTGCCTTTCTGGCCCTGCTTGCCCTGCTGCTTCTGGCCTTGGCCCTGACCTTGACCCTGGCCCTGGCCGCGGGCGCGCTGGCCTTGCGGGGCCTGCTGGCCCTGGCCCTGGCCGCCACGGCGGCGCTGGCCACGGACCACGTCCTTGTCCGGGAAGGGACTGACGTAGTCGGCGCGGTTGCCGAAGTTGTCGTAGTCGTCGTCGAGGAACTCCTCGGGGTCGCGGTCCGTGCCCTGGGCCTGCGGCTTGGGTTGCCTGGCTGGCTTGGGCTGGCTGTCGCCGCGCGGGGCCTGCTGGCCCTGCTGCTCGCCCTGGGGCTGGACGTCGCCCTTCTTCTTGCCGCGGCCGCCACGGCGGCGGCGCTTGCCAGCGGACTTCTCGCCCGGCTCGGCGCCGTCTTCGGCCTGGGCGGCCTCGGCGGCAGGTTGCGCCTGCTGCGGCTCCTTGTCCTTGGGCTTGCGCTCGCGCTTGGCCTTGTCCTTGCGCGGCTGGCGCTGGGGCTGTTCCCTGGGCTCGGGCAGGGCCACTTCCGGCAGCGTCGCCTCGGGGTCGAAGCCCTGGGTGTCGCCGGCGGGAATCTGCTGCCTGGTCAGGCGCTCGATGGCCTTGAGCAGCTTCTCTTCCTCGGGGGCCACCAGCGAGATGGCCTCGCCGCTGCGCCCGGCACGGCCGGTGCGGCCGATACGGTGGACGTAGTCTTCCTCGACGTTGGGCAGCTCGTAGTTGACCACGTGGGGCAACTGGTCGATGTCCAGGCCGCGGGCGGCGATGTCGGTGGCCACCAGGATGCGCACGTCGTTGGCCTTGAAGTCGGCCAGGGCCTTGGTGCGCGCGTTCTGGCTCTTGTTGCCGTGGATCGCGGCGGCCGGCAGGCCGTGCTTGCTCAGGTATTCGGCGAGGCGGTTGGCGCCGTGCTTGGTGCGGGTGAACACCAGCACCTGCTCCCAGGCGCCCAGGGTCACCAGGTGGGCCAGCAGGGCGCGCTTCTGCACCGAGGGAATGCGGAACACGCGCTGCTCGATGCGCTCGACGGTGGTGTTCGGCGGGGTGACCTCGATGCGCTCGGGGTTGTGCAGCAGCTTGTTGGCGAGGTCGGTGATGTCTTTCGAGAAGGTCGCCGAGAACAGCAGGTTCTGGCGCTTGGGCGGCAGCTTGGCGAGGACCTTCTTGACGTCGTGGATGAAGCCCATGTCGAGCATGCGGTCGGCTTCGTCGAGGACCAGGATCTCCACGTGGGAGAGGTCGACGCTGCCCTGGCCGATGAGGTCGAGCAGGCGCCCGGGGCAGGCCACCAGCACGTCGACGCCCTTGGCCATGGCCTGGACCTGCGGGTTCATGCCGACGCCGCCGAAGATACAGGCGCTCTTGAGCGGCAGGTCGCGGGCGTACACCTTGAAGCTGTCGTGCACCTGGGCGGCCAGCTCGCGGGTCGGCGTCAGCACCAGCACGCGCGCCTGGCGCGGGCCGTGGCGGTGTTCGCGGTCGGGGTGGCCTTCGGGGAACAGGCGCTCGAGCACCGGAAGGGCGAAGCCACCGGTCTTGCCGGTGCCGGTCTGGGCCGCGACCATCAGGTCGCGACCTTGCAATACGGCGGGAATCGCCCGCTCCTGGACAGGGGTGGGCTGGCTGTAGCCCGCCGCCTCTACTGCGCGGGCCAGCGCCTCGGAGAGACCGAGGGAGGAAAAGGACATGCGGGGTATTCCTATATGGGCCGGCGGCTGGCCGGCGAAAGTGAAGTCACCAAGTTCTTCGAACTCCTCTGTGCCCTCGTCCCCTGGCGGGGATGAGGGGCGGCGCGGGGCGCTGCGTATGCACCCAGGGCCGAGCTACTGGCAGGGGCCCTCGCGGGCTCCTCCGGGGGCCGACGGCGAAGGCCGCCGGCCTGGGTTTGCGCCCGGCCCCGGAAGGCGAGAGGCGCTGCCAGCGCTGGCCTGCCGTTCAGAGCAGGTCTTGCTGGCGTAGGTGCCGGCGTATCGCCTCGAGCCTTGGGCCGAGGAGATGACGCAACACCTTGTGGTTCAGCCATTCACCGAGCTGCTCTTCCACCGGCTGGTCGGGATGGCGCTCGATGACGTTGGTCGCGGCCTTTTCCCACCAGACGGGGCCGCAGGCCCGGTCGAACTCGTTGTCGTAGTCATGGCACCCGTAGAACAGCTCCAGGCTGAACTGGCGCATCGGGGCCGGCAACGGCAGTGTTCTCAGCTTGTACAGCAGGCGCGCGGCCCGTGGTGGACGCGGCAGGCGGTCGGTCACCAGTTGGGTGTCGTCGAGAGCCGGGGTGCTGAGAAGGGACGTTCGGTGCTTGTGCAGCCAGGCCTGGACTTTCGCCCGGAACAACTGCTTGCGGCTCCAATAATGGTGGATGAGGTCGGTACAACCGACAGGTTCCAGTTGTCTGTAGGCCGCAATCGCCAGAACGAACTCTTCAAGATTATAGGCTGCGCGGGCAATTGGGTAGAGGTCATCCATCAATTCCAACGAACGGTCGAGTACGCCGGCGTCTTCGCGGGCCAGCCCGATCACCCCGGAATTGATCAGCGGCGTCCGTTCGTCGGCCAGCCCGCGGGCCTTCAGGGGCTCGATCAACTGCCGGTAGACGGGGGCCGGCGAGTCGCCCAGCAGGTGGCTGACGGCGTTGCACAGCAGGGCGCCGCGCCGCACGCGGGCGAACAGCCGGGCGGGCGATGCATGGAAGAAGGTGTCGGTATCGATCAGTACGGCGGCGGGCTTTTCGTCGAGCACTTGGCGCAGGGCCACGTGCTTGGCGCGGAAGTGGTAGTGGTGCGGCCCATACCAGCTGGCCAGGGTGCGCTCGTCGAGGCGGCGCACCCGCACCGGCAGCCCGGCATAGGGGGTGCCATCGTCGGTGATGACCTGGATGTCCAGGCACAGCTGCGGCGTTGCCCGTGCACGGGCGATGGCGCTGGCGATGCTGAACAGGGCTTCCTGGTGGTAGGTCTGGCGACCGTACACCAGGTAGATCAGGGACGGGGCATGTGCCATGCCATGTGGAACCTCTAGCGTCCTGGCCGGTGAACCGCCGCCCGCTGCGGGCGGCGGAGCGCCGCTGCGCTAGCGGGGCAGCTTCAGGTTTTTCCACAGTGCCAGGCTGGGGTCGGCCTGGTTCAGCGTATAGAAATGCAGACCAGGGGCGCCGCCGTCCAGCAGGCGTTCGCACATTTCGGTGATCACCTGCTCGCCGAAGGACTGGATGCTGGCGATGTCGTCGCCATAGGCTTCCAGCTGCTTGCGGATCCAGCGGGGAATCTCGGCGCCACAGGCATCCGAGAAACGCGCCAGCTTGGAGTAGTTGGTGATCGGCATAATGCCCGGGACGATCGGGATGTCGACGCCCAACTTCTGTGCACGCTCGACGAAGTGGAAATAGCTGTCGGCGTTGAAGAAATACTGCGTGATTGCACTGTCGGCCCCGGCCTTGACCTTACGTACGAAATTGGCCAGATCGTGCTCGGAATTGCGAGCCTGCGGATGAACTTCCGGGTAGGCAGCGACTTCGATGTGGAAGTGGTCGCCGCTCTCGGCGCGGATGAACTCCACCAGCTCGTTGGCGTAGCGCAGCTCGCCGCTGGCCATGCCCATGCCCGAGGGCAGGTCGCCGCGCAGGGCGACGATGCGCTGGATGCCGGCGTCCTTGTAGTGGGCGAGCAGGGCGCGCAGCTCGGCCTTGGTGTCGCCGACGCAGGACAGGTGCGGCGCGGTGGGGATGCCCACCTCGCCGTCCAGCTGCAGGACGGTGACCAGGGTACGGTCGCGGGTGGAGCCACCGGCGCCGTAGGTGCAGGAGAAGAAGTCCGGCTTGTAGCCGGCCAGCTGGCGCGCGGTGGCCAGCAGTTTTTCATGCCCGGCTTCGGTCTTGGCGGGGAAGAACTCGAAGCTGAAGCGGCGTTCTTGAGACGACATAGGAGAAGGTTCCCTTCTCAGCGGCGAGCCTCAAGCCACAAGCTGCAAGCGGGACCGAGCCCTGCTTGCAGCCTGCAGCTTGCAGCTTGCAGCTGCTCTTAGTAGCGATAGGTATCCGGCTTGAACGGACCTTCGACGGTCACGCCGATGTACTCGGCCTGTTTCGGCGTCAGCTGGGTGACCACGCCGCCGAAGCCCTTGACCATCTCCAGGGCGACTTCCTCGTCGAGTTTCTTCGGCAGCACCTCGACGCTCAGGCGCTTGGCCTTTTCGCTGGCCGGCAGGTCGGCGAACTTGCGCTCGAACAGGTGGATCTGCGCCAGCACCTGGTTGGCGAAGGAGCCGTCCATGATCCGCGACGGGTGGCCGGTGGCGTTGCCCAGGTTCACCAGGCGGCCTTCGGCGAGCAGGATCAGGTAGTCGTCGTTGTGCGGGTCGAAGCCGTCCTTGCCGGTGCGGTGGATCTTGTGCACCTGCGGCTTGACCTCTTCCCAGGCCCAGGTCTTGCGCATGAAGGCGGTGTCGATCTCGTTGTCGAAGTGGCCGATGTTGCAGACCACGGCGCGCTTCTTCAGGGCCTTGAGCATGCCGGCGTCGCAGACGTTGACGTTGCCGGTGGTGGTGACGATCAGGTCGATCTTGCCCAGCAGGGCGGCGTCGACGCTGGCCTCGGTGCCGTCGTTCACGCCGTTCTTGTACGGGGAAACCACTTCGAAGCCGTCCATGCAGGCCTGCATGGCGCAGATCGGGTCGACTTCCGCGACCTTGACGATCATGCCTTCCTGGCGCAGCGACTGCGCCGAGCCCTTGCCCACGTCGCCGTAGCCGATCACCAGCGCCTGCTTGCCCGACAGCAGGTGGTCGGTGCCGCGCTTGATGGCGTCGTTGAGGCTGTGGCGGCAGCCGTACTTGTTGTCGTTCTTGCTCTTGGTCACCGAGTCGTTGACGTTGATCGCCGGGACTTTCAGGGTGCCGGCCTTGAGCATGTCGAGCAGGCGGTGCACGCCGGTGGTGGTTTCTTCGGTGATGCCGTGGATCTTCTCCAGCATCTGCGGGTATTTCTTGTGCAGGATTTCGGTCAGGTCACCGCCGTCGTCCAGCACCATGTTGGCGTCCCACGGCTGACCGTCCTTGAGGATGGTCTGCTCGATGCACCATTCGTATTCCTGCTCGGTCTCGCCCTTCCAGGCGAATACCGGGATGCCGGCGGCGGCGATGGCGGCGGCGGCCTGGTCCTGGGTGGAGAAGATGTTGCAGGAGGACCAGCGCACTTCGGCGCCCAGGGCGACCAGGGTCTCGATGAGCACGCCGGTCTGGATGGTCATGTGGATGCAGCCGAGGATCCTGGCGCCTTTCAGCGGCTGGCTGGCGGCGTACTTGCGGCGCAGGCCCATCAGTGCCGGCATCTCGGACTCGGCGATGATCAGCTCGCGGCGGCCCCAGGCGGCCAGGGAAATGTCGGCGACCTTGTAGTCGGTGAAACCGGCAGGCGTCATGACAGCGCTCATGCGTAACTCTCCATTCGTTGTCTGCGAATGGGCGCCGTTGATGCGTTAACGGCCGGCGGACGCCGACCGGGACGCGCCCCGTCCGAGCCTGACAGGCTGAACCCGGTGCGGGTCCGGCCTGCTGCAGCGCCCCTCGGAACGGGTGGCGGGAACGGCCGGAGCGGAGCCGGCCGGTGAAGCCTGCGGATTATAGCGATGCCGGGCGGCAAGCCAAAGGTTTTCCGTCGTCCGCCGGGCCCGCCCGCGCCGCGCCAGGGGCCGTGAATACCCTGGCGCGGCGGCGTGCGGGTTCAGATCACGCCCTGCTCGCGCAGCTTGCCGATGGCGGCGGCGTCCAGGCCGAGCACGTCCTCGAGTATCTGCTCGGTGTGCTGGCCGAGGGTCGGCGGGGCGTTGCGGTACTCGACGGGGGTCTGCGACAGGCGGATCGGGCTGGCCACCTGCGGCACGGTCCCGGCCAGCGGGTGCGGCAGGTCCACGCGCAGGCCGCGGGCGATCACCTGCGGGTCGGCGAACACCTGGGCCAGGTCGTTGATCGGCCCGCAGGGCACGCCGGCCTGCTCCAGCGCGGCGATCCACTGCGCGGTGGTGCGCATCACCGTGGCCTGGCGGATCAGCGGGATGAGCACGTCGCGGTGGGCGACGCGGGCCTTGTTGCTGGCGAAACGTTCGTCGTCGGCCCATTCCGGGTGCCCGGCCAGTTCGCAGAACTTGCGGAACTGCCCGTCGTTGCCGACGGTGAGGATCATGTCGCCGTCGGCGGTGGGGAAGTCCTGGTAGGGCACGATGTTCGGGTGGGCATTGCCCAGCCGGCGCGGCGGGATGCCGGTGGTCAGGTAGTTCAGCGTCTGGTTGGCCAGGCAGGCCACCTGCACGTCGAGCAGGGCCATGTCGATGTGCTGGCCGATGCCGCTGACGTCGCGGTGGGCGAGGGCGGCGAGGATCGCGGTGGAGGAGTACAGGCCGGTGAGGATGTCGGTCAGCGCCACGCCGACCTTCACCGGGCCTGCGCCTTCCTCGGCGTCGGAGCGCCCGGTGATGCTCATCAGCCCGCCCAGGCCCTGGATCATGAAGTCGTAGCCGGCGCGCTTGGCGTAGGGGCCGGTCTGGCCGAAGCCGGTGATGGAGCAGTAGATCAGCCGGGGGTTGAGCTGCTTCAGCGACGCGTAGTCCAGGCCATAGGCCTTGAGGCCGCCGACCTTGAAGTTCTCCAGCACGATGTCGGCCTTGGCCGCCAGCTCGCGCACCAGGCGCTGGCCCTCGGGCTGGGTGAAGTCGATGGTGAGGGATTTCTTGTTGCGGTTGGCCGACAGGTAGTAGGCCGCCTCGCTGGTGTCGCGGCCCTCGGCGTCCTTGAGGAACGGCGGGCCCCAGGCGCGGGTGTCGTCGCCGCTGCCGGGGCGTTCGATCTTGATCACTTCGGCGCCGAGGTCGGCGAGGATCTGCCCGGCCCAGGGGCCGGCCAGGACGCGGGAAAGGTCGAGAACGCGGATATGCGAGAGGGCGCCGGACATGAAAGCTCCTGGGGCTGCAGGCCACAGGCCGCAGGCTTCAGGCAGAGTCGCTCTTGCCTGCAGCCTGTCGCCTGAAGCCTGCCGCCGCTTCTTTTAGAAAAAGGCCTGGATTCCGGTCTGGGCGCGGCCGAGGATCAGCGCGTGGACGTCGTGGGTACCCTCGTAGGTGTTCACCACTTCCAGGTTGACCAGGTGGCGGGCCACGCCGAACTCGTCGGAGATGCCGTTGCCGCCGAGCATGTCGCGGGCCATGCGGGCGATGTCCAGGGCCTTGCCGCAGCTGTTGCGCTTCATGATCGAGGTGATTTCCACCGCGGCGGTGCCTTCGTCCTTCATCCGGCCCAGGCGCAGGCAGCCCTGCAGGGCGAGGGTGATCTCGGTCTGCATGTCGGCCAGCTTCTTCTGGATCAGCTGGTTGGCGGCCAGCGGGCGGCCGAACTGCTTGCGGTCCAGGGTGTACTGGCGGGCGGTGTGCCAGCAGGCCTCGGCGGCGCCCAGGGCGCCCCAGGAGATGCCGTAGCGCGCCGAGTTCAGGCAGGTGAACGGGCCGCGCAGGCCGCGCACCTCGGGGAAGGCGTTCTCTTCGGGGACGAACACGTTGTCCATCACGATCTCGCCGGTGATCGAGGCGCGCAGGCCGACCTTGCCGTGGATGGCCGGGGCGGACAGGCCTTCCCAGCCTTTCTCCAGGACGAAGCCGCGGATCTGGCCTTCGTCATCCTTGGCCCAGACCACGAAGACGTCGGCGATCGGGCTGTTGGTGATCCACATCTTGGCGCCGGACAGGCGGTAGCCGCCGTCGACCTTCCTGGCGCGGGTGATCATCGAGCCCGGGTCGGAGCCGTGGTTCGGCTCGGTCAGGCCGAAGCAGCCGATGTATTCGCCGCTGGCCAGTTTCGGCAGGTACTTCTGCTTGGTGGCTTCATTGCCGAACTCGTAGATCGGCACCATGACCAGGGACGACTGCACGCTCATCATCGAGCGGTAGCCGGAGTCGACGCGCTCGACCTCGCGGGCGATCAGGCCGTAGCACACGTAGTTCAGGCCGCTGCCACCGTACTCGGCGGGGATGGTCGCGCCGAGCAGGCCGGTCTCGCCCATCTCGCGGAAGATCGCCGGGTCGGTCTGCTCGTGGCGGAAGGCCTCCAGCACGCGC
Organism: Pseudomonas sp. RW407; assembly: GCF_003176655.1. NCBI lineage: Bacteria > Pseudomonadati > Pseudomonadota > Gammaproteobacteria > Pseudomonadales > Pseudomonadaceae > Pseudomonas > Pseudomonas sp. RW407. The sequence continues at coordinate 2,020,031 of NZ_QGSL01000107.1, forward strand.
GGGGCCAGCTTGTCCTGGGCGAACTGCAGGGCGCTGTCGCGAACCATGCGCTCTTCTTCGGTGAGTTGCTGATCCAGCAGCAGCGGGTCTTCCCAGTTGAAGCTTGCTTTGGTGGCCATCGGGTTACCTCGGGGCAGTGACAGGGTGTCCAACCAGTTTAGGCGGACGCAGTGCGGTCGATCCTAGTCAGCCGCCGACCGGTGCGGCAACCGACTAATTCGCACGCTGTTGTGCTATTTTCTCACTCCGTGATTGCCAGGGCCCCATGAAACGAATGTTTGAATGGCCTGTTTCCCAGGCTTCGCGGATCACGAGATTCCCAAGAGGCATTCGATGCGGCGCAAGATCCCCACCACCGCGGCGCTGGTCAGCTTCGAGTCGGCGGCGCGCCATGAAAGCTTCACCAAGGCCGCCGAGGAACTGTCGCTGACGCAGAGCGCCATCTGCCGGCAGATCGCCGGGCTCGAGGCGTTCCTCGGCGTCGAGCTGTTCCGCCGTTCTCGGCGCGGCGTCAAGCTCACCGAGGCGGGGCTGGGCTACAGCCGGCGCATCGCCGCGCGGCTCGACGCGGTGGAGCGCGACACCCTGGCGGTGATGGGCCAGCAGGGCGGCGGCAGCATCGAGCTGGCCGTGGTGCCGACCTTCGCCACCCAGTGGCTGCTGCCGCGGCTGAAGGCCTTCAAGGGCCTGTACCCGGAGGTCACGGTCAATCTGACCAACCGCACCCGGCCCTTCCTTTTCGCCGACACCGATTTCGACTGCGCCCTGTACTTCGGCGACGGCGCCTGGTCCGGCACGGTGAAGCACTTCCTCATGCGCGAGAACCCGGTGCCGGTGTGCAGCCCCGAGCTGCTCGAAGGCCGCGCCAGCCTCGGCGCCGAGGAGATCGCCGCGCTGCCGCTGATGCAGCAGACCACCCGGCCCTACGCCTGGCGCCAGTGGTTCGGCTCCCTGGGCATGAGCGTCGCCCACGACATGAGCGGCACCCGCTACGAGCTGTTCTCCATGCTCGCCCAGGCGGCCATGCTGGGCATGGGCGTGGCGCTGATCCCGCCCATGCTGATCCAGCGCGAGCTGGCCGAGGGGCGGCTGATCGTGGCGATGCAACATGCCTATTTGAGCGAAAACGCCTATTACCTGATGATCCCCGAGCGCAAGGTGGAGTCCGCCATCGTCCGCGCCTTCCGCGACTGGCTGGTGGAACAGGCGCGCATCTACCGCGAAGAGGCCGGCCTGGGCTGACCCGGGCCGGGCGAGAAGCGGCGATCCGCGCGATAATTGCGCAGCCGGCGGGGCTCGACCCGTCATCTTGCCTACGAAGGCATCGCGCTCACGAGGCGCAACCAGCAAGGAGTCACCATGAATTTCCACACCCGCAAATGGGTCAAACCCGAAGACCTCAACCCCAACGGCTCGCTGTTCGGCGGCAGCCTGCTGAAGTGGATAGACGAGGAGGCGGCCATCTACGCCATCGTCCAGCTGGGCAACCAGCGCGTGGTCACCAAGTTCATCTCCGAGATCAACTTCGTCAGCTCGGCGCGCACCGGCGACATCATCGAGATGGGCATCACCGCCACCGACTTCGGCCGCACCTCGATCACCCTGACCTGCCACGTGCGCAACAAGATCACCCGCAAGAGCATCCTCACCATCGACAAGATGGTCTTCGTCAACATGGGCCCGGACGGCCTGCCGGCGCCCCACGGCAAGACCGAGATCACCTACATCAAGGACCAGTTCAAGGACGACGACATCGACGAGGCCTGAACCGGGCCCCGGCCTGGCGCCTGCCTCCGGGCCCGCAGCGACGCCGGAGGCTTTGCATCCGCGCGGTTTCGTGTGAGCCTGTGCCCGCCCACGGCGGGTGCGGGCCAACGCGCTCCCCTGCCGTACCACCACAGAAGAAGACCGGGGAGACACCATGCAAGCGCCCATCGCATCCACGCTGCGCCGCCTCGTCGCGGCCACCTGCTGCGCCGTCCTGCTGGGCGGCGCCGCCCAGGCCGCCGAGCCCAAGGCCGACCTCAAGCCCGAGGCCGGCACCTTCAAGATGGGCATGCAGCCCTGGCTGGGCTACGGCCAGTGGTACGTCGCCGAACAGGCCGGGGCCTTCAAGGCCAACGGCCTGGACCAGGTCGAACTGGTCAACTTCACCGAAGACAAGGACATGAACGCCGCCCTGGCCAGCGGCCAGATCGACGGCGGCAACCTCGCTACCCACACCGCCATGGCCATGGTCGCCGCCGGCCTGCCGGTGAAGATCGTCCTGCTGCTGGACCAGAGCACCAGCGCCGACGCGCTCATCGTCGACCCCTCGATCAAGACGCTGAAGGACCTCAAGGGCAAGCAGGTCGCTTTCGAGGAGGGCACCACCAGCGACATCCTCCTGCACAGCGCGCTGCGCAAGGCCGGCCTGAGCCTCGCCGACGTGCAGCCGGTGCCGATGCCGGCGGCCAACGCCGGTTCCGCGCTGATCGCAGGCCAAGTGCCGGCGGCGGTGACCTACGAGCCCTACCTGAGCGCGGCCAGGCAGCAGAACCCGAAAGTGAACCTGCTGTACAAGGGCTCCGACGACCCGGGCATCATCAGCGACGTGTTCGTGGTCCGCGACGAGGTGCTCAAGCAGCGCCCCGGCCAGGTGCTGGCCCTGCTCAAGAGCTGGGAGGCCGGCCTGAAGCACTACCAGGCCCACACCGCCGAAGGCCGCGCGGCCATCGCCAAGGGCGTCGGCGCCGAGCCGGCGGAGCTGCAGAGCGCCTTCGACGGCGTGCGCTTCTACTCCCTGGGCGAGAACAAGGCCGAGCTCAAGGGCGCCTTCGTCAAGGAGTCCTTCGGGCACATCCAGAAGGCTGCCACCGAGGCCGGCATCATCGAGCAGCCGGTGACCCCGGAGCAGGCCGTCGACGCGCGCTTCGCCGAGGCGCTCTGACGCACCCCGCGCGCCGGCCGCAGGGCCGGCGCGCGCTATCCCCGTTACCCCGAGCCTTGCATGAACGCCCGTAAACCTTCCCCGCTGTTCGTCATCGGCAAGCCGCTGGCGCGCCGCCACCTGCTGCTGATCGGCGGCGGCGTGTTCGTCCTGCTGGCCCTGGCCTGGTGGGCGGCCGGCGCCAGCGGCGCGGTGCCGAAGATCTTCCTGCCGGCCCCCGGCGACGTCTGGGCGCGCATGCTCAGGCTGGCCGCCGACGGCACCCTGTGGGCCGACCTGAAGGTCAGCGTCTACCGCATCCTGGTGGCCTTCGCGATTTCCTCGGCGATGTCCATCGTCATCGGCGTGTTCGCCGGCTGCTACGGCTTCTGGAAGGCCGCCACCGAGCCGCTGGTGGACTTCGTGCGCTACATGCCGGTGGTGGCCTTCGTGCCGCTGAGCATCCTCTGGGCCGGCACCAGCGACTTGCAGAAATTCCTCATCATCTGGATCGGCACCTTCTTCCAGCAGGTGCTGATGGTGATGGACGCCATCAAGCGCGTGCCGCCGGACTTCGTCGGCCTCGGCCGGACCCTGGGCATGCCGGACCGGCGCATCCTCCTGAAGATCGTCCTGCCCAGCGCCCTGCCGGGCATCTGGGACGCCCTGCGGATCAGCCTCGGCTGGGCCTGGACCTGGCTGGTGCTGGCCGAACTGGTGGCTGCCACCTCCGGCCTGGGCTACCGCATCGTGGTGTCGCAGCGCTTCTTCCAGACCGACACCATCATCGGCTACATCCTGCTGCTCGGCCTGCTGGGGCTGGTCACCGACCAGGCCATGCGCGCCGCCGAGCGCGTCCTGTTCCGCTACAACCGGAGGCGCGGCTGATGGCGACCCTGGAGATTTCCGGCCTGAACAAGAGCTTCGCGGTCGGCAAGCAACGCCGCGAGGTGCTGCGCAACATCGACCTGACCCTGGCGGACAACGAGTTCGTCTCCATCGTCGGCACCTCCGGCTGCGGCAAGAGCACCCTGCTGTCCATCGCCGCCGGGCTCGAGGACTTCGACAGCGGCAGCGTCAAGGTCGACGGCGTACCCATCGCCGGCCCCGGCCTGGACCGCGGCGTGGTGTTCCAGGCCTACACCCTGCTGCCCTGGCTGACCGCGCGGCAGAACGTGGAGTTCGCCCTCAAGGCCGCCGGGCGCTCGCGCGCCGAGTGCCGCGAGATCGCCGCCGAGCACCTGCAGCTGGTGAAGCTGGAGAAGTTCGCCGACGCCTACCCCACGGAGCTTTCCGGCGGCATGAAGCAGCGCGTGGCGATCGCCCGGGCGCTGTCCTACCGGCCGAAGATCCTGCTGATGGACGAGCCCTTCGGCGCGCTGGACGCCATGACCCGCCACCAGATGCAGGAGCTGCTCACGCGCATCTGGGAGACGCACCGGCTGACGGTGATGTTCGTCACCCACGACGTCGAGGAGGCGGTCTACCTGTCCGACCGCATCGTGGTCATGGGCCTGGGCCCGGGGCGGATCAAGACCACCTTCGAGGTGGGCCTGCCGCGCCCGCGCCGCGAGGAGATGGCCGGCAGCGCCGAATTCATCGAGCTGCAGCGCCAGGTGCTGCGCTCGATCCGCGAGGAAGAGGCCGGCGCCGCCGTGCTCTGAGGCTCACCAGCGGCCGGAGGCCCCGCCGCCGCCGCTGGAACCGCCGCCACCGCCGAAGCCGCCACCACCCCGGCCACCGAAGCCGCCGCCGCCGAAACCGCCGCCGCGCCCGCCTCGGAAGAAGCCGGCCGGCAGGAGGAAGAAGGGGTAGGCGATGAGCGCGAAGACGAAGGCGCTGACGCCGTTGTTGACCAGCGCGGCGAAGCTGAAGGTCAGCACCAGGCTGAGCACGCCGGCCAGCACGCCGACCGCGATGCTGCAGATCACGTAGCGGCCGAAGCTGCGCTGACGCATGAACGGCAGCGGCAGCAGGCGCCCCAGCAGCGGCACGCCGGCCAGCAGGGCGAACAGCGGCAGCAGGCTGCCGGCCGGCAGGCCCAGGTCGTCGCCCTGGGTGGCCTGCTGCGGTTCGGGCAGCGCCTCGCCGTCGATCAGCTTTTCCAGGCTGTCCACCCCGGCCTGCACGCCGCCGGCGAAGTCGCCTTCGCGAAAGCGCGGCACCATCTGCTCGCGGATGATGCGCCCGGCCAGGGCATCGGTGATGGCGCCCTCCAGGCCGTAGCCGACCTCGATGCGCAGTGCGCGGTCGTCCTTGGCCACCACCAGCAGCACGCCGTCGTCCACGCCCTTGCGGCCCAGCTTCCACTGCTCGAAGGCGCGCACCGCGTACTGCTCGATGCTCTCCTCGCCGGTGCTGGGGATCATCAGCACCGCCAGCTGCGCGCCCTTGCGCTGCTCCAGGGCCGCCAACTGCTGTTCAAGGCGGCCGCGCTGCTCTGCATCGAGGGTGGCGGTGAGGTCGGTGACCCGCGCGCTCAGCGGCGGCACGGCCACCTCGGCCTGCGCCAGGCCCGCGCCGCACAGCAGGGCCAGCGCCAGCAGCCAGGCGCGCATGCTCATTGCGCCGGTTGTGGCTGCGGCGTGCCGAAGTCGACCTTGGGCGCGGTGGAGATGGCCGCCTCGTTCTCCACGCTGAAGTTGGCCTTGGGCTGGTAGCCGAAGAGCTTCGCGGTGATCACCTGCGGGAACTGGCGGATCAGCACGTTGTAGTCCTGCACCGCCTTGACGTAGCGGCCGCGGGCCACGGTGATGCGGTTCTCGGTGCCTTCCAGCTGCGTCAGCAGGTCCTTGAACAGGCCGTCGGCCTTGAGCTGTGGATAATTCTCGGTGACCACCAGCAGCCGCGAGAGCGCCGAGCTGAGTTCGCCCTGGGCCTGCTGGAAGCGCTGCATCGCCGCGGCATCGCCGAGCTGGTCGGCATTGAGGGTGGTGCTGCCGACCCTGGCCCGGGCCTCGGTGACCTGGGTGAGCACGGCGGCCTCGTGGGCGGCGTAGCCTTTCACCGTGTTGACCAGGTTGGGCACCAGGTCGGCGCGGCGCTGGTACTGGTTGAGCACCTCGGACCAGGCCGCCTTGACCTGTTCGTCGCCGGCCTGCATGGCGTTGTAGCCGCAGCCGGTGAGCAGGGAGACGAGGACGTAGCAGCACAGGAACTTGAGCATTCGGGGCATGGCAGGGGACTCTGGCGATCGCGAAACCCCCAGTCTAGACCAGCCACGCGCCCCGGTGCGGGGTCGCCTGCACGGTTCAGGGCTTTCCGAGGCTTGCCGGGCATGGGGGATGAAGCGCTAGAATCGCAACTGGTCTATACCAGGAAGCCCCGCCTTGTTCGCCACCGCCCTGGTGCTGCTCGCCGCCGTGCTCCACGCGGCCTGGAACACCCTCGTCAAGTTCAGCGCCGACCGCCTGCTGGTGGTGGCCTGCATGGATGTCGTCGGCCTGCTCGTGGCCCTCGCCCTGCTGCCCTGGATCAGCTTGCCGCCGGCCGACGTCTGGCCCTGGCTGGGCACCGCCGTGGCCCTGCAGCTGGTCTACCGGGTGCTGCTGATCCAGGCCTACAAGGTCGGCGACCTCGGCCTGGTGTACCCGCTGATGCGCGGCCTGTCGCCGCTGGTGGTGCTGGCCCTGACCCTGGTGGTGGGCGGCGAGCAGCTCAGCGACCGGCAGGTCCTCGGCATCCTGCTGATCCCCGTGGGCATGCTGTTCCTGCTCAAGGGTGGCGGCGGCTCGCGGCTGCCCTGGGTGGCCTTTCCCATCGTGCTGCTGATGGGCCTGTGCATCGGCAGCTACACCTGGACCGACGGCCATGCCCTCAAGCGCTGGCCGCAGCCGCTGGACTACCTGGTGTGGCTGACGCTGCTCTCCGGCGTGCCTTTCCCGCTGATAGCCGTCGCCGCGCGCACCCGCGCCTTCGCGCGCTTCTGGCAGACGCAGTGGAAGCTCGGCCTGAGCGTCGGCCTCTGCGTGATGGCCAGCTACGGCCTGGTGCTCTGGGCCATGCAGCTGGGCTCGGTGGCCGAGGCCGCGGCGCTGCGCGAGACCAGCGTGGTGCTGGTGGTGCTGTTCGGCATGCGCTTCCTCAAGGAACCCTTCGGCCTGCCGCGTCTGCTGGCCTGCAGCCTGGTGCTGGCGGGGATGCTGGTGATGAAGTTGTGAGATTGGCCGCAATGGCGGGCATATCCGCCTGGCGGCCACTGACGCTCGCCTATGCTTGGCAGCAACCTGCCATCTTCCCAGCCGACGAGACCTCCGTTCATGCCCATCGCCTTCTGGTGCATCCTCATCGCCCTGTTCCTGCCCTACCTGGGCACCAGCATCGCCAAGTTCACCGGCGGCGGCTTCGGCCCCCGGCAGAACCACGACCCGCGCACCTTCCTGGCCAGCCTGGAGGGCTACCGCAAGCGCGCCAACGCCTTCCAGCTGAACAGCTTCGAGGTCACCCCGGCCTTCGCCATCGCCGTGCTGGTGGCCTACGTGGTGGGCAATGCGGAACCGGCGACCCTCGATACCCTGGCCATCGCCTGGCTCACCAGCCGCCTGCTCTACCTGATCTTCTACCTCGCCGACCTGGCGCTGCTGCGCTCGCTGGTGTGGTTCGTCGGCATGGCGCTGATCGCCGCCTTCTTCGTGGTCTCTGCATGAGCCGCGCCTGAACCGCGGCTGAACGGTTCGCGCATCGCTGCGGCGCATCGCCGCAGACGGGCGAGCGGGCTCTGGATCAATGCCGGGCAGCGGCGGATAATCCGCCGCTCCCGTGTCTGGCCCGTTCCTACAAGAGTCCGCTCATGAAGCTGAAGACCCTGCTCGTCCTGCTGTTGGCCGGTGCCGCCCTGGCCGGCTGCCACCGCCTCGACCCGAATTCCCCGCTGGCCAAGCGCCAGGCGATCTTCAAGCAGATGCTGCACGCCAGCGAGGACATGGGCGGCATGCTGCGCGGCCGCGTCGTCTTCGATGCCGAGAAGTTCCGCGCCAACTCGGTGAAGCTCAATGAACTGGCCAGCCAGCCCTGGCAGTACTTCCCCACCAGCAAACCGGTCGACGAGGGCGGCGACAGCCGCGCCAAGGATGACCTGTGGCAGCGCCAGCTGGAGTTCCAGGCCGACGCCAAGACCCTGCAGCAGGCCGCCGCCGCGCTGGAGACCAACACCCGCCAGGCCACCCCGACCGCCGACGGCGTGCGCAAGGACCTGGCCGCGGTGGAGGACGCCTGCGAGGCCTGCCACAAGAAATTCCGCGCGCTCTGACGGGCGCTTGGCTTTCGTGGGAGCGAGCTTGCTTGCGAATGGTGTCTCCCGGCGGCAATGGCGCCTGGGATAAGTCCGCCCCTCTCCCTGAAGGGAGAGGGGACCGTTCGGAGTGAAGCGGTACTTTGATGCTCGCCTGATATGTCAGAGCTGCAGGATGACTCTGCCCTTCCAGACGGCACGGACTGCCCCCTCTCCCTTCAGGGAGAGGGCTGGGGAGAGGGAGCGGAGTCAACCTGAAGCGACAGTGCGGCAGGAAAACTCCGTTCGCGAGCAAGCTCGCTCCTACAGCTAGCCAGCCAGCTACTCCTCCAGCTCCCGCTTGGCCTGCTCCAGCTCGGCGCGGGCCTCGGCCAGCTTGTCCTTGCGCTTCTCGATCTTCTCCGCGTCGCCCTTGGCCATGGCCTTGCGCAGGTCGTTCTCGCGCTGGCTGACCTCGCGCTCGGCGTCCAGCACACGCTGGGTGCGCTTCTGCGCCAGGCTGCCGTCGGTGCAGTAGGTCCTCGCCTGCTCGAGGGCCGTCTCCAGGCCGGCGATGGCGCCCTTGTCGCCGCGTGCGCGGGCTTCCTCCAGCTTGCCGGCGATGGCCGCCTGCTTGGCGGCGCAGCCGGTCAGGGGTTGCGCGGACTCCGCGGCGAAGGCGCTGGCGGCGAACAGTGCGGCGAGGGTCAGGGTAATGGTTCGGAACATTCTCGGGTCCTGCGTTACCAAAAGGGATATCGATGCTGGCGAACGTCTAGAGTTTGCCATTAAGTGCGCGCGTGGGGGTTGCCCCACGGCAGTCCGCGGCCTGGTCGATCCGTTGAGCACGCTCCGTCGGGCGGAGCGGGGGAGGCTGGATGCGTATCGCGATTCGCCTGGTTCAGGCGCTGATCCTGCTGTTGCTGGCGGCCTTGCTGGTGGGCGCCTGGTACCTGCTGCCCGGCGAGCAGCTGCGCCCGCCGATGCTCACCGGGGTGAGCGAGGACAGCTCCCTGCGCGCCGGCGGCATGCGCCGCGGCTACGTGCTCTACGTGCCGCCCAACCTGGCGCCGAACCCGGCGCTGCTGGTGGTGCTGCACGCCTCGCGCAGCAATGGCCAGCTGATGCGCCGCGACAGCGGCTTCGGCTTCGACGCCCTGGCCGACCGCGACGGCTTCCTGGTGCTCTACCCGGACGGTTTCGAGGGCCACTGGAACGACTGCCGCAAGGCCGCCAGCTACAGCGCGCGCACCCGCGACATCGACGACGTGGCCTTCCTCACCCGGCTGGTGCGCCGGGTGCAGCGTGAGCGCCAGGTGGACCCGCAGCGGGTGTTCTTCGCCGGCTACTCCAACGGTGGGCAGATGGCCCTGCGCATGGCCGCGGAATCCAAGCTGCCCCTGGCCGGCATCGCCCTGGTGGCGGCCAGCCTGCCGAGCGTGGAAAACGACGCCTGCGCGGCGCAGCAGCGGGCCGTGGCGGCGTTGCTGATGAACGGCACGCGCGACCCGATCAACCCCTACGACGGCGGGCGGGTGAAGCTGTTCGGCTTCGGCGACCGCGGCGAGGTGCTCTCCAGCGAGGCCTCGGCCGGCGAGCTGGCGCGGCGCAACGGCATCGGTGCGGCGGCGCAGCGCGAGCCGCTGACGCGCCCCGGCCCGGTCTGGTCGGAGCGCTGGCAGTGGCAGGGCGAAGGGCTGCCGCCGGTGGAACTGGTGAGCGTGCACGGCGGCGGCCACCTGTTGTCGCAGCCGGGCTATCGGCCGCCGCGCCTGCTCGGCATCGCCGACCCCGAGCTGGACGGGCCGGCGGAGATCTGGCGCTTCTTCAAGCAGTTGCCGGTGGTTCAGACGTCCACGGTGCCGTAGGGGTCGAAGCCGCCCCTTTCGCCCGGGTAGCCGCCCGGGTTGGCCACCACCCGGGCACGGCCGATGCGGTAGTCCAGGGCATCGTGCACGTGGCCGTGCAGCCACAGGTCGCACTGCTGCACCAGCTGTTCCAGGTCCGAGGCGAAGGCCGGCGACAGGCTGTCGCCGACGTATTGCGGCGGGATGGAGCGGGCGCTGGGCGCGTGGTGGGTGACCACCACGCTCGGCCCGGCGAAGGGCTCGGCCAACTGTGCCGCCAGCCAGTCCCGCGAGGCCTGGAACAGCTGCTGGCTGAGCGCCGGGGTGAAGGGCGCGGTGAACCAGTCGATGCAGCTGAAGTCAGGCATCAGGCGCAGCGCGCGCTGCAGCGTCAGGGGCAGGGTTTCCTCGCCGTAGAGCAGGAAGTCCGTCCACAGGGTGGCGCCGAGGATGCGTACGCCATCGATGACCACGGCGTCGTTCTCCAGGAAGTGGATGTCCAGGGCGCGGGCCAGGTTGCGCATGGCCTGGGTCAGTTCGGGCAGGTCCGAGTTGTAGAACTCGTGGTTGCCGGCGACGTAGACCACCGGGGTGTCGGGAAAGGCCTCGCGGGCCCAGTGCAGGCCCTGCAGGTGCTCGTGGATGTCGCCGGCCAGCACCACCAGGTCGGCGTCCACCGCGGGCAGTTCGCGGCGGCCGCCGAAGTGTTCGTGGTGCAGGTCGGAGAGGACGCGGATACGCATGGCGGGGGCTCCTGGCTCGATCCGGCATTGTGCGGCAGGCCCGCGGACTTGCCCAGCGCTTGACCTGGGTCATGGCAAGCCCGATCGACGGATAATTCCCACACTATATTCAGGGATGATTAAGGCCTCGCCGCCAGCTTCGAGCCAGCAAGGTAATCCACGGGAGGCCCCATGAAATTCGTCTGGATCGTCCTCGCCGCCGTGCTGGCGGCGTTCGGGCTGGCGCTGGTGCTCGATCCGCCCGCCACCTTCGATGTCTGGGTACTGCGCAAGCAGGCCATCCTGCTGAGCGGCGTCGCCGCCTTCGCGCTGATGTCGGCGATCATGCTCCTGGCGGTGCGCCCGGCCTGGCTGGAACGGCCGCTGGGCGGGCTCGACCGCATGTACCGCGCGCACAGGTGGGCGGGCATCCTGGCCATCGTCCTGGGCCTGCTGCACTACCTGATGGAACTGGGCGGGCCGCTGCTGGCGGCGTTCGTCGCCAAGCCGGCGAAGGGGCCGCGGGTGGAGACCTTCCTCGACGTCTTCCGTGGCTCGGCCAAGGAACTGGGCGAGTGGTCGGCCTGGCTGCTCGCCGCCATGCTGGTGCTGACGCTCTGGCAGCGTTTCCCGTATCACCTGTGGCGCTACGTGCACAAGGTGCTGGCGCTGGTGTACCTGGTGCTGGCCTTCCATGGCGTGGTGCTGGCGCCGGCCGGCTACTGGACGCAGCCGCTCGGCTGGCTGCTGGCGCTGTGCGCGGCGCTGGGCTCGGTGTGCGCGCTGATCGCCCTGAGCGGGCGCATTGGCCGGCGGCGCACGCACCAGGGCGTGGTGGTGGCGGTGGAGCGGCCCGGCGAGCGCATGCTGGAGGTCACCTGCCGGCTCGGCCGCGACTGGCGGCACAAGGCCGGGCAGTTCGCCTTCCTCACCTGCGACCGCCTGGAGGGCCAGCACCCCTTCAGCATTTCCAGCGCCGACCGCGGCAACGGCGAGGTGCGCTTCAGCATCAAGGCCCTGGGCGACTACACCCGGCGCCTGCAGGACGCCCTGGCGGTGGGTGATGCGGTGAAGGTCGAGGGACCCTACGGCTGCTTCGACTTCCGCCGCGGCGGCGAGCGCCAGGTGTGGATCGCCGGCGGCATCGGCATCACGCCCTTCCTGGCCTGGCTGGAGGCGCTGCAGCAGCACCCGGCCGATGCGCCGGAGGTGGAACTGCACTACTGCGTGCGCAGCCCCGCCGACGCCATCTACGCCGGGCGCCTGCGCGAGCTGTGCGACGGCCTGCCCAGCGTCGCGCTGAAGGTCCACTACAGCGCCGAGGAGGGCTACCTGCGCGGCGACGACCTGGCCATGGCGCCGGATGCCGACGGCCGCTGGCCGAGCCTGTGGTTCTGCGGCCCCCAGGGCCTGGCCGACCTGCTGCGCCGCGACCTCGGCCGGCGCGGCATGCCGGCGCGCAATTTCCACCAGGAAGCCTTCCGCATGCGCTGAGGGCTCAGAAGCCTTCCACCCCGGCGGCGGCGAGCTGCTCGCCCAGGCGTCGCACCTCGCCGTCGGCGAAAAAAGCCTGCAGCTGCCGGGCGCGGACCGCTCCGATGCCCGGCAGCTGGCGCCAGTCGCCCGCCTGCCGGGCGGCCAGTTCGGCCCAGCGCTCGTTCGCCGGCAGCTCGTCGGCCTGGGGCGCGCCGAGGGCCCGCAGCCAGCGCGCGAAGGGACGCTGCCTTGCGGCACGGAACTGGCCGTGGAGGGCCTCGCCGCCGGGGACCTGCCGCAGGCTCTGCGCGGAGAGCTCCAGCCAGTCCAGCAGCCCTTCCAGGTGGCCCGCCTGCAGCAAGGTTCGCCAGGTTCCGGGGCCGACGCCTTCCAGGGCCAGCCCCTGCTCGCCGCCCAGCCAGGCGAGGCGGGCGAGGAACTGTTCCTCGCAGCCGGGCGTCGCCCGCCAGCAGCTGAGCGCGTGGTAGCGCCCGGGCTTCGGCGGCTCCACCGCAAGGCGCCGGGGCGAGCGCCAGACCACGCTTTCCACGCAGGGGATGGTCAGGCCGGCCAGGGCGATGGCCACCTGGTCGCCGGGGCGGATGTCCAGGGCCTGCCAGCGCCGCGTCGAGCCGAGGCTGACCTGGGCGATGCGGCGGTCGTCCAGCATCACCGGCTGCAGTTCCAGCAGCGGCGTCACCCGCCCGGTGCGGCCGATGCGGAAATGCACCCGGCGCACCTCGGCCAGGGCCTGGCGGTAAGGGTATTTCCAGGCCAGCGCCCAACTGGCGCCCCCGGCCTGCCAGGCATTCGCGGCGGGGCGCGAGCCCTGGCGGACGACGATGCCGTCGCTGGCGAAGGGCAGGGGGCTGCGGTACCAGTGTTCGCGCTGGCGGCGGATCGTCTCGAAGTCCGGTGCCGGCAGGGTGAGGGCGGCGCTCTCGGCGAAGCCCAGTTTTCGCATCAGCGCCAGGCGGGCCGGCATGTCCGTCGGGCCGAACGGCAGTTCCCAGACGAACAGCCCGACCTGCGCGACTTCCGCGCCCGGCTCGCTGCGCGCCATCAGCCCGGCCACCTTGCCGCGGGCGCCCAGGCCGCCCCGTTGCGCCTGCACGTGGCCCGGCAGGCGCCAGTAGAGTTCGCCCTGCAGCACCCGCCGGCCCGCGCCGGGCAGGCGCTGCGGCACGGCCGGCAGGCGGCGGGCATTGGCGGTCCAGTCCTGGCCGCGCAGGCCGTCGCCGCGGCTGATGGCCTGGCGCAGTTCGCCGTCCTGGTAGACCAGTGTCACGGCCACGCCGTCGACCTTGGGCTGCACCCAGAGGTCCTCGCGCCCCGCCACCCAGCGGCGGACGCCAGTGGCGTCGGCGGCCTTGTCCAGGCCGGTATGGGCCGCGGGGTGGCGCAGCTTGCCGCGGTTGGTCGTAAGTGGTGGGGGCGGCTCGATGGCGAGTTGTGGATAACAGCCGCGCCAAAGGCTGAAGCGTTGCCGGGCCTGGTCGTAGAGTTCATCAGCGATCGGGCTTGCGCCGCGCTGGTGGTAGGCCTGGTCCCAGGCTTCCAGTTGCTGGCGCAGGCCCAGCAGTTCTTCGCGGGCGCGCTGTTCGGGCCAGTCGGGGCAGGCCATGGAGAGGGTAGGGACGAGCAGCAGGGCTGAGGCGAGCAGGGCTTTCATCGGCGGGCTTCCTTGCGCCTGGAGGGGGTTCCAGGCTAGGCGCGCCGCTGCCGCGAAGGGGCCGGGTGGGACGTGGGAGGTTTCCGGGATGCGGCGTCATCGCGACCAGCGCTTTGTGGATGGATTCAGGGAGCGTCGTGATTCCACTTCACGCCGAACGGTCCCCTCTCCCGCTTGCGGGGGAGGGTTAGGG
>NZ_QGSL01000107.1:2034067-2039760 GCF_003176655.1 Pseudomonas sp. RW407
GGAGGGTAGCCCGGCTCCATCGGGCTCGTATGTCGGGGCAAGCCTTCTTGGTTACTTCTTTGGCGTTTGAAAGAAGTGACTCGCCCGAGGGGGCGAAACGAGAGATCTCAGCGCACTCGGAGCGGCGCGCTACACCAAGCCCCCAAGCCACTGGGTTATCGCGTTCGCGGGAATGACAAGGTTAAGGGAGGTGCGGGGGGCCAAGGTTCTCGAGCAAGCTCGCTCCTACAGCGCGTCGCGCGACCTCAGTCCCCGCGATACTCACACCCACTGGTGCAGGTCTCATGCACCCGCACCCGCGACAGCTCCGGCAACAGCGGCTTGACCTGCTGCCAGATCCAGCGCGAGAGATTCTCGCTGGTGGGGTTCTCCAGGCCGGGGATGTCGTTCAGGTAGTTGTGGTCGAGCTGCTCGTAGATCGGCTTGAAGATCTGCTTGATCTCGGAGAAGTCGCGGATCCAGCCGGTATACGGGTCGACCTCGCCCTCGATGTACAGCGCCACGCGGAACGAATGGCCGTGCAGGCGGCCGCACTTGTGGCCCTCCGGGACATGGGGCAGGCGGTGGGCGGACTCGAAAGTGAATTCCTTGAACAGTTCCAAGAGGTGGCCTTCAGATCATCAGTGGGCAATTGCAACCGCCTATTGTACCCACTTTGCCGAGCGGCCGGGCATACCCCCGTCGGCAGGTCAGCGCGTCAGCTCGACCTGGACTTCCTCGCCCTCGCGCAGTGTCAGCGGCGCCATGACGGTCGCGCCCACCGTGGTCGGGCCAGTGGCGCCGGTGGTTTCCCAGGTCACCTCGCAGCTCAGGTAATAGCGCCCCGCCGGCACCTGGCCGAAGCTGAAGCGGCCCTCGGCATCGGCGCGCACCGTGCGGGTGTAGATCTTCGCCCGGGCATCGGGCTCGCCTAGCGGCCGCCGCTCCTGATAGGCCTTGTACAGCGGCGCCATGTAGCGCGTCGCCGGGATCAGCGCCACGTCCTTGCCGGCCGCCGGCTTAACGGTGCCGGCGCGGGTGCGGAGGAAGGCGCGGCCATCGATCCTGCCATTGCCGTGGACCGGCAGCGCCTGGTACTCGGCACTGGGGAACTCGTCGAAATGCAGCGGCCGGCCCTGGTTGGGCGAGATGCAGCCGGCCAGGGCGAGGCCGAGCAGGGTGACGAGCAGGTGGCGCATGGCGGGGCTCCTCGAAGCGGGACTATGCGCCTGGAAAGATAGTTCAGGCGCGGCTCACTTGAGATCCAGCCGCCGCGCCAGGCGGTTCAGGTTGGCCCGGTCCACCCCCAGTTCGCGGGCCACCGCCGCCCAGTTGCCGGCGTGGCGCTGCAGGCTGGCGGCGACCAGCTGGCGCTGGAAGTCGTCCAGGGCGGTGCGCAGTTCGACGCCGGGTTTCGGCAGTTCGCGGGTGGGCGTGGCCTTGTCGGCTCCGGGGAGCGGCAGGCCCTGGTCGAGGCCGAGGTCGTCGAGCTCCAGGGTGAGGATGCGCGGGCGCTCGGGGCTTGCGGCCAGGGCCTTGAGCGAGGCGCGGCCGATCAGGTGTTCCAGTTCGCGCACGTTGCCCGGCCAGGGGTAGCCGAGCAGGGCGGCCTGGGCCTCGGCGCTCAGGCGCAGGCTGCGCAGGCCCAGGCGCGGGCGGTTCTGCTCGAGGAAGTAGCCGGCCAGCAGCAGGATGTCGTTGCCGCGCTCGCGTAGCGGCGGAACGTGCAGTGGGTAGACGCTCATTCGGTGGTAGAGGTCGGCGCGGAAGCGCCCGGCGCGCACTTCCGCGGCCAGGTCGCGGTTGGTGGCGGCGATCAGGCGCACGTCCACCCGGTGCTCGCGGTCCGAGCCCAGGCGCTGCAGCTGGCCGCTCTGCAGCACGCGCAGCAGCTTGGCCTGGATCGCCAGGGGCAGCTCGCCCACTTCGTCGAGGAACAGGGTGCCGCCGTCGGCCAGCTCGAATTTGCCGCGGCGCTCGCCCACGGCGCCGGAGAAGGCCCCGCGCACGTGGCCGAAGAGTTCGCTCTCCACCAGGGTTTCCGGCAGCGCCGCGCAGTTCAGGCTGACCAGCGGCTGGGTGTGGCGCAGCGAGCGCTGGTGGATGGCCTGGGCCACCAGTTCCTTGCCCACGCCGGTCTCGCCGGTGACCAGCACGCTGAGGTCGCTGCCGGCCACCAGCTTGATTTCGTCCACCAGCTGGCGGTGCGCCGGGCTCTGCCCGACCAGCTCGCGCGGGGCCTCGCCGGCGGCGCGCTGGTAGGCGTCGGCGCGCTGCTGCTCGTGCTCGGCGCGCAGGGCCAGGTCGAGCATGCGCTGGCTGGCCTTCACCGTGGCGGCCGCCAGGCTGGCGAAGGCCTGCAGGTTGTCCAGGTCGCCGCTGGAGAAGCGCCCGGGCTCGAGGGCGTCGAGGGTCAGCAGGCCCCAGGGCTGCTCGTCCAGGTACAGCGGGCAGCCCATGCAGTCGTGCACTTCCAGGTGCACGCCTTCCACCAGGCCGTCGTAGGGGTCGGGCAGGCCGCAGTTGGCGTCGAACAGGGTGGGCCCCGGGCGTTCCAGCAGGGCCCGCAGGCGCGGGTGTTCGGCGATCTTGAAGCGGCGGCCGAGGGTGTCCGGGCTCAGGCCGTCCACCGCCAGCGGCACCAGTTGCTCGCCTTCCAGGCGCAGCAGGGCGCTGGCATCGCAGGGCAGCAGTTCGCGCAGGGCTTCCAGCAGGCGGCGGTAACGTTCCTCGTCGGGCAACTCGCGGGACAGGTCGTCGACCAGGGGGAGCAGGGTGGCAAGCAAGGGGTTTCTGGTCATTTTGACCTCTAGGCAGTCCATATGACTCGAATGAATGCTGGTCATTATGACTTCTGTTGCGGCGAAAGTCCCGGGAATACTGGGCTGCGACCTTGGCATGCTTCCTGAAATATCCCAGGCAGATCCCACCCTGTCTTGCGTTCCAAGGAGATCCGCATGCTGTCCAACGAACACCGCACCCTGATCAAGGCGACCGTCCCGCTGCTGGAAACCGGTGGCGAAGCCCTGACCCGGCACTTCTACCAGCTGATGCTGACCGAGTACCCGCAGGTGCGCCCGCTCTTCAACCAGGCCCACCAGGCGTCCGGCGACCAGCAACGGGCCCTGGCCAACGGCGTGCTGATGTACGCCCGCCACATCGACGAGCTCGAGCGCCTCGGCCCGCTGGTGGGGCAGATCGTCAACAAGCACGTGTCGCTGCAGATTCTCCCGGAACATTATCCCATCGTCGGTTCCTGCCTGCTGCGGGCCATCCGCGAGGTGCTCGGCGAGGAAATCGCCACCGACGAGGTGATCGCCGCCTGGGCCGCGGCCTACCAGCAACTGGCCGACATCCTGATCGGCGCCGAGGAGTCGGTGTACGCCCGCAATGCCGCCGAAGAGGGTGGCTGGCGCGGTGCGCGGCGCTTCCGCGTGGCGCGCAAGGTGGCCGAGAGCGAGGAGATCGTCTCCTTCTACCTGCAACCGGTGGACGGCGGCGCGCTGCTGGACTTCGAGCCGGGCCAGTACATCGGCCTGCGCCTGGAGCTGGATGGCGAGGAAGTGCGCCGCAACTATTCGCTGTCGGCCCCGGCCAACGGCCGCGAGTACCGCATCAGCGTCAAGCGCGAGCCCGAAGGCAGGGTTTCCAGCTACCTGCACGACCAGCTCCACGAAGGCGACGAGATCGACCTGTTCCCGCCGGCCGGGGACTTCGTCCTGGGCGACAGCGACAAGCCGCTGGCGCTGATCACCGCGGGCGTCGGCATCACCCCGTCGCTGGCCATGCTGCAGCGGGCGCTGGACGCCGGCCGCGTGGTGCACTTCATCCACTGCGCGCGCCACGGCGGCGTGCACGCCTTCCGCGAGTTCATCGAGAACCAGGCGCGCAAGCACCCGACGCTGCTGCACTTCTTCTGCTACAGCGAACCGCGCGAGCAGGACCAGGCCGATGCCGAGGGCTTCATCAGCCAGCAACTGCTGAGCAACTGGCTGCCGGCGCAACGCGACCTGGACGCCTACTTCCTCGGGCCCAAGCCGTTCATGGCCCAGGTGAAGCGCCACCTGCGCGAGCTGGGCGTGCCCGAAAAGCAGTGCCACTACGAGTTCTTCGGCCCCGCCAGCGCGCTGGAGGCCTGACGCAAGACCGGCCGGCCCCCGCGGGCCGGCCACCCCGAACTACCGGAGGTGTGTGATGAAAGGTTTCTTCTCCTGTCCGCAACGCAATCTCGGCCATTCCAACGCCCTGCTCAGCGCAGGTGCCGCTATGCTGCTGGGAGGCATCTTCGGCGCCTATTTCATCGACGCCTTCCTCAACCTGCCGCAACTGGTGGCCGCCCACGCCCTGACCGTCCTCGGGCCGACCGCCATCAAGCTGGGCTACGTGCTGCGCCTGATCGCCCAGCGGCAGATGCGCCAACCGGGCTGGGAGGTCTGTTGTGCTGTTGGTTGATCGCAAGGTTCTTTTGGCGATCCCGCCGCTGTGGCGGCTGGGTTTCCGTCCTTTCTTCCTCGGCGGGGCGCTGTTCGCGGCGCTCGCCATCTTCCTCTGGCTCGCCGCGCTGGCCGGCTGGCTGCCCGGGTGGCAGCCGCTGGGCGGCTGGCTGGGCTGGCATCGCCACGAGATGGTGTTCGGCTTCGCCCTGGCGATCATCGCCGGCTTCCTGCTCACCGCGGTGCAGACCTGGACCGGCCGCCCGGGCCTCAGTGGCGCGCCGTTGCGCAATCTGGCGCTGCTCTGGCTGGCGGCACGGCTGGCCTGGCTGCTGGGCGCGCCCTGGTGGCTGGCGGCCGTGCTGGAGCTGGCCTTCCCGCCGGCGCTGGCCTGGTTCGTCGGCCGCAGCCTCTACCAGGTGCGGCAGACGCGCAATTACCCGGTGCTGATGGTGCTGGTCCTGCTGACCCTGGCCGATGCCCAGGTCATGGCCGGCCAGGCGCTGGGCAACGAGGCCTGGCAGCGTGGCGGCGTCCTGGCGGCGCTGTGGCTGGTGGTGGCGCTGATGAGCCTGATCGGCGGGCGGGTGATTCCCTTCTTCACCCAGCGCGGCCTGGGGCGTACCGCCCAGGTGCCGGCCTGGCCGTGGCTGGACTGGGCGCTGCTGCTGGGCGGCGCGTTGCTGGCGGTGCTCAGCGCCACTGGCCCGGCCCTGCAACCGGGGCCGCTGCTGGCGGTGCTGTTCGGCCTGCTCGGCCTGGGCCACCTGGTGCGCCTGTGGCGCTGGTACGACCGCGACCTGTGGAACGTGCCGCTGCTGTGGTCGTTGCACCTGGCGTATGCCTGGATGACCCTGGCGCTGTTCGGCCTGGCGGCGTCCGCGGCCGGCGCGGCGCTGCCGTCCAGCCTGCCGCTGCACGCGCTGACCGTGGGCGGCGTCGGCGGGCTGATCCTGGCGATGATCGCCCGCGTCAGCCTCGGCCACACCGGCCGCGCGCTGCAGCCGCCGAAGGCGATGGCCTGGGGCTTCGCCCTGCTCAACCTGGGCGTGCTGGCGCGGGTGGTGGTGGTGTGGTGGCTGCCGCTGGGCGGCCTGCAGCTGGCGGCGCTGTGCTGGTCGCTGGCGTTCCTGATCTTCGCCGGGTACTACGGGCCGATGCTGTGGAAGGCTCGGATCGACGGGCAGCCGGGGTAGGGGAGTCATCCTGTGGGGTGTGGGCGCGGTCCATCGCGGACGGAGTCCGCTCCTACGCTGCCCGAGCCATGCCATTCCCCTGTAG
>NZ_QGSL01000107.1:2039770-2046742 GCF_003176655.1 Pseudomonas sp. RW407
ACCGAGCTGGCCCGCAAGGCGGCGGTGGTCTTCAAGGAGTATGGCGCGCTCAGCGTGGTCGAGTGCTGGGGCGACGACGTCCCCGAAGGCAAGGTGACTTCCTTCCCCATGGCGGTGAAACGCAAGGACGACGAGGCCGTGGTGTTCTCCTGGATCACCTGGCCGTCCCGCGAGGTACGTGACGCCGGGATGAAGAAGGTCATGGAGGACCCACGCCTGAAGGACAACTTCCAGTCCATGCCCTTCGACGGCCAGCGCATGATCTTCGGCGGCTTCCAGGTGATAGTCGACGCCTGAACCGACAGCGGCGCCCGCCCCGGCGGGCGCCATCGGAAACATTCAATCCAGAACGCCCCATATTTTACGTATCGTTTTACCAGCCTCCGCTCGTCACTCCAGCATTGCGCCGACGCACTGGGAAGCCCCGGCCTCCCGGACGACCAATAACGCCACGAAACCCCAATTTTCCAGCCAGATAGCGGCATATTCCTCCGCTCATCCGCCCCAAACCGCCCATCGTCGATCGCTCCCCTCCCCGCGCCTACTCCCAAAGCGATACAAAAAACACATTCGACACACTATTTAGTGTTAGACATTGGTTTCTGTATCATTTAAAAATAGCGCCATGGCCAAGGCCTCCCCCACAACAGAACAAAGGCTGGAGACACAGCATGTACGCACAACTGGTCGAGACCGGCGTGAAGCGCGTCAAGGCGCTGGACGAGATGTCCCCCGAGGAACGCGCCTTCCAGGAGAAGATCGACGCCGAGATCAAGATCGAGGCGAAGAACTGGATGCCCGACGCCTACCGCCAGACCCTGATCCGCCAGATTTCCCAGCACGCCCACTCGGAGATCGTCGGCATGCTGCCGGAGGGCAACTGGGTGACCCGCGCGCCGACCCTCAAGCGCAAGCTGCAACTGATGGCGAAGATCCAGGACGAGGCCGGCCACGGCCTGTACCTGTACAGCGCCATGGAGACCCTCGGCGCCGACCGTGACGAGGAAGTCGCCAAGCTGCATTCCGGCCGCGCCAAGTACTCCAGCATCTTCAACTACCCGACGCTGAACTGGGCCGACATGGGCGCGGTGGGCTGGCTGGTGGACGGCGCCGCCATCGTCAACCAGGTGGTGCTGCAGCGCACCTCCTACGGCCCCTACTCCCGCGCGATGATCCGTATCTGCAAGGAAGAAAGCTTCCACCAGCGCCAGGGCTACGAAATCCTCCTGACCATGATGCGCCACGGCACCCAGGCGCAGAAGGACATGGTCCAGGACGCCATCAACCGCCTCTGGTGGCCGGCGCTGATGATGTTCGGCCCCAGCGACGAGCACTCCCCCAACAGCGCCCAGTCCATGGCCTGGAAGATCAAGCGGCAGAGCAACGACGAGCTGCGCCAGCGCTTCATCGACCAGACCGTGCCGCAACTGGAACTGCTCGGCTGCACCGCCCCCGACCCGCACCTGAAGTGGAACGACGCGCGCGGCCACTACGACTTCGGCGAAATCCAGTGGGAAGAGTTCTACGAAGTGCTCAAGGGCAATGGCCCGTGCAACGCCGAGCGCATCGCCACCCGCC
The DNA here is from genome assembly GCF_003176655.1 of Pseudomonas sp. RW407. Classification (NCBI taxonomy): domain Bacteria; kingdom Pseudomonadati; phylum Pseudomonadota; class Gammaproteobacteria; order Pseudomonadales; family Pseudomonadaceae; genus Pseudomonas; species Pseudomonas sp. RW407. The sequence continues at coordinate 2,041,349 of NZ_QGSL01000107.1, forward strand.
GCAACGCCATCGAGAGTGGCGCCTGGGTCCGCGAGGCCGCGGTCGCCCATGCCCGGAAAAAACAACAGAAACGCGACGCCGCCTGAGCCGCGAGGAGATAACCGCCATGAGTGAATGGACCCTTTTCGAAGTCTTCGTGCGCAGCAAGCACGGCCTGAACCACAAGCACGTCGGCAGCGTCCACGCCGCCGATGCCGCGATGGCCATCGAGAACGCCCGCGAGCTCTACACCCGCCGCAACGAAGGCGTGAGCCTCTGGGTGGTGCCCTCGGCGCTGATCACCGCCTCCTCCCCCGACGAGAAGGACCCGCTGTTCGACCCGGCGCAGGACAAGGTCTACCGCCACGCCAGCTTCTACGAGCTGCCGCCCGAAGTCGGCCACATGTGAGATCGCGTGCATGAACCCGCATAACGACAAGATCGAATACCTGCTGCGCCTCGCCGACAGCGCCCTGATCCAGGGCCAGCGCCTGTGCGAATGGTGCGGCCGCGCCCCGGCCCTGGAAGAAGAGCTGGCGCTGATGAACGTCGGCCTCGACCTGGTCGGCCAGGCGCGCAACTGGTACGAGTACGCAGTGGAACTGCTGGACGACGGCCGCGACGCCGACCAGTTGGCCTTCCGCCGCGACGAGCGCGCCTTCCGCAACCTGCTGCTGGTCGAGCAGCCCAACGGCGACTTCGCCGTGACCATGACCAAGCAGTTCCTCTACGACGCCTGGCACTTCCACGTGCTGCGCGCCCTCAGCGACTCCAGCGACGCGCGCATCGCCGCCATCGCCGCCAAGGCGCTGAAGGAAGTCACCTACCACCTGCGCCGCTCCGGCGAGTGGGTCGAGCGCCTGGGCGACGGCACCGAGGAAAGCCACGCGCACATGCTCGCGGCCATCCCGCAGGTGTGGCGCTTCACCGTCGAACTGACGAATGCCGATGATGTCGAGCAGCGCCTGTTCGCCGCAGGCGTGGCGCCGAACCCCGAGGAACTGGCCGCCGCCTGGCGCGCCAAGGTCGCCGACATCTTCGCCAGCGCCACCCTGCCGCTGCCGGAACCGGCGGTGAACTTCTACCTCAGCGGCCGCCGCGGCCTGCACAGCGAGCACCTGGGCATCCTCCTGGCCGAGATGCAGTTCCTCCAGCGGGCCTACCCCGATGCGACCTGGTGAGCTGATCGCCAGCGACCGCGGCGCGCGCCCGGGCTCCGCCGACGACCTCGGCCAGGCCTGGCGCGTGCTGGGCCAGGTGATGGACCCGGAAGTGCCGGTGGTCAGCGTGGTCGACCTGGGCATCGTCCGCGGCCTGGACTGGCAGGACGGGCACCTGCACGTGGTGGTCACCCCCACCTACTCCGGCTGCCCGGCCACCGAGGTCATCGAGCAGGACATCCAGCACGCCCTGGAGCACGCCGGCTTCGCCGCGCCGCTTCTGGAACGGCGCCTGGACCCGGCCTGGACCACCGACTGGATCAGCGACGCCGGCCGCCAGGCGCTGCGCGAGTACGGCATCGCCCCGCCGGCCGGCAGCACCAGCAAGCGCAGCCTGCTCGGCGAGACGCCGGAAGTGCGCTGCCCGCAGTGCGGCAGCCTGCACACCGAGCAGCTCAGCCAGTTCGGCTCCACCGCCTGCAAGGCGCTGTACCGCTGCGTCGATTGCCGCGAGCCCTTCGACTACTTCAAGTGCATCTGAGCGGCGCCGCCGCCGGAGAAGAACAATGAGCAAGTTCCACAGCCTGAAAATCAAGGAAGTGCGCCCGGAGACCCGCGACGCCGTGTCCATCGCCTTCGACGTCCCCCGGGACCTGCAGGACAGCTTCCGCTTCGAGCAGGGCCAGCACCTGGTGGTGCGCGCCCAGCTGGACGGCGAGGAAGTGCGCCGCTCCTACTCCATCTGCAGCGGCGTCAACGACGGCGAGCTGCGCGTGGCCATCAAGCGCGTGCCCGGCGGGCGTTTCTCGGCCTACGCCAACGAAGCGCTGAAGGCCGGCAACAGCCTGGAAGTGATGCCCCCGGCCGGCCACTTCAACGTGCCGCTGGACGCGGCGCGCCACGGCAACTACCTGGCGGTGGCCGCCGGCAGCGGCATCACGCCGATCCTGTCGATCGTCAAGACCACCCTGGAAGCCGAGCCGCACAGCCGCGTCACCGTGCTCTACGGCAACCGCTCCAGCAACGCCGCGATGTTCCGCGAGCAGCTGGAGGACCTGAAGAACCGCTACCTGCAGCGCCTCAACCTGATCTTCGTGTTCAGCCGCGAGCAGCAGGACGTGGACCTGTACAACGGCCGCATCGACGCCGACAAGTGCGGCCAGCTGTTCAGCCGCTGGCTGGACGTGAAGCACCTCGACGCCGCCTTCATCTGCGGCCCGCAGGCGATGACCGAGACCGTGCGCGACCAGCTCAGGGCCAACGGCATGTCGGCCGAGCGCATCCACTTCGAACTGTTCGCCGCCGCCGGCAGCGAAAGCAAGCGCGAAGCCCGCCAGGCCGCCGCCGCGACCGACAGCGGCAAGAGCCAGGTCACGGTGATCAGCGACGGCCGCGAGCTGTCCTTCGAACTGGCGCGCAACAGCGTCAGCGTGCTCGACGCCGGCAACGCCCAGGGCGCCGAACTGCCCTACTCGTGCAAGGCCGGCGTGTGCTCGACCTGCAAGTGCAAGGTGATCGAAGGCGAGGTGGAGATGGACAGCAACTTCGCCCTGGAAGACTACGAGGTGGCGGCCGGCTATGTGCTGAGCTGCCAGAGCTTCCCCCTGACCGACAAGGTAGTCCTCGACTTCGACCAGCTCTGACCCGCTCTTCGTAGGAGCGAGCTTGCTCGCGAACCGCACTCTGCCGCTGTTTCGTTGCGCGCGGAGACATCGATCGCGGACAAGGTCCGCTCCTACAGGGGAGGCACGGCTCTCGTAGGAGCGGACCTTGTCCGCGATTCGCCGGCAGGGCCGGCGCTGGGTGGGTTCGCGAGCAAGCTCGCTCCTACACAGGCAAAGATTCAACCGCCCCGGGCCCACAAGGCCCCCGGCGTCCCTATCCGGCGGCTTCGTACCGCCACCGTTCCAACACGCCACCGCGGCCCACCCGGCGCGGCGGTCACCGGCCCCGGCCGGCACCCTTGCGTACCTTTTGGAGGATAGAGTGATGGCCCAAGAGCCCACCCTGCAGAGTTTCATCGGCGGCCGCTGGATCGGCCAGCATGGCGCCCAGGCGCTGCGTAGCGCCCTCGACGGCCAGTTGGTCGCGCGCACCCACGAAGAGGCCCTGGACTTCGCCGAAGCCGTGGCCCACGCCCGCCAGCAGGGCCTGGCCGAACTCATGGCCATGGACTTCCAGCAGCGCGCCCAGCGCCTCAAGGCCCTGGCCCTGTACCTGACCGAGCGCAAGGAGCAGCTCTACGAGATTTCCCGGCACACCGGCGCCACCCGCGCCGACAGCTGGATCGACATCGAGGGCGGCGCCGGCACCCTGTTCGCCTACGCCGGCGTCGGCGGCCGCGAGCTGCCCTCCGGCAACGTGGTCCACGAAGGCCCGGCCATGCAACTGGGCAAGACCGGCAAATTCGCCGGCAGCCACATCCTGGTGCCGCGCGGCGGCATCGCCGTGCACATCAACGCCTTCAACTTCCCGATCTGGGGCATGCTGGAGAAATTCGCGCCGAGCTTCCTGGCAGGCATGCCCTGCATCGTCAAGCCGGCCACCGCCACCAGCTACGTGACCGAAGCCGCCGTGCGCCTGATGCACGAATCCGGCCTGCTCCCGGCCGGCAGCCTGCAACTGATCATCGGCGGCACCGGCGACCTGCTGGACCGCCTGCAGGGCCAGGACATCGTCACCTTCACCGGCTCGGCCGACACCGCCGCCAAGCTGCGGGTGACCCCCAACCTGATCCGCAACTCGGTGCCGTTCAACGCCGAGGCCGACTCGCTGAACTGCGCCATCCTGGCCCCGGACGTGACCCCGGACGACGAGGAATTCGACCTCTTCGTCAAGGAAGTGGCCCGCGAGATGACCGTCAAGGCCGGGCAGAAATGCACCGCCATCCGCCGCGCCATCGTCCCCGCCAGGCACATCGACGCGGTGGCCGAGCGCCTGCGTGATCGCCTGGCCAAGGTGGTGGTCGGCGACCCGGCGGTGGAGGGCGTGAAGATGGGTGCCCTGGCCTCCCACGCCCAGCAGGCCGACGTCGCCGAGCGCGTGGAAGCCCTGCTGAAATCCAGCGAACTGGTATTCGGCGCGAAAGACGGCTTCGCCCCGCGCGGCGAAGGCGTCAGCGAAGGCGCCTTCTTCGCCCCGACCCTGCTGCGCAGCCGCGACCCGCACGCCGAGGGCGGCGCCCACGACATCGAGGCCTTCGGCCCGGTCAGCACCCTGATGGCCTACGACGACCTCGACGAAGCCATCGCCCTGGCCGCCCGCGGCAAGGGCAGCCTGGTGGCCAGCCTGATCACCCGCGATCCGCTGGTGGCGGCCAAGGTGGTCCCGGCCATGGGCGCCCTGCACGGCCGCCTGCACATCCTCGACCGCGAATCCGCGGCCGAGTCCACCGGCCACGGCTCGCCGCTGCCGGTGCTCAAGCACGGCGGCCCCGGCCGCGCCGGCGGCGGCGAGGAGCTGGGCGGCCTGCGCGCGGTCAAGCACTACCTGCAGCGCACCGCGGTACAGGGCTCGCCGACCATGCTGATGGCGGTCACCGGCGAATACGTGCGCGGCGCCAAGGTCTACGAGAGCGAGGTACACCCGTTCCGCCGCTACTTCGACGAGTTGAAGATCGGCGAATCCCTGCTGACCCACCGCCGCACCGTCACCGAGGCCGACCTGGTCAACTTCGGCTGCCTGTCGGGCGACCACTTCTACATGCACTTCGACGAACTGGCGGCCAAGGACTCGCAGTTCGGCAAGCGCATCGCCCACGGCTACTTCGTGCTCTCGGCGGCCGCCGGTCTTTTCGTCTCCCCCGGCGTCGGCCCGGTGCTGGCCAACTACGGCCTGGACACCCTGCGCTTCATCAACCCGGTGGGCATCGGCGACACCATCCAGGCCCGCCTGACCTGCAAGCGCAAGATCGACCAGGGCAAGAAGAGCCCCAAGGGCGAGCCACAAGGCGTAGTGGCCTGGGACGTGGAAGTCACCAACCAGCTCGGCGAGCTGGTGGCCAGCTACGACATCCTCACCCTGGTGCTCAAGCGCGCCTGATCGTCGCCAACTCCGGTGTCACCCTCGACCGGCCTGCGGGCCGGTCTTTTTTTGCATTCGCGCGCGGTTGCCCGTGCCACCGGGGCGTCCGGCGTGGCCGATGCCAATCGCGGACGGAGTCCGCTTGTGTCTGCGACTTTCGATAGGATCGAAGGTGAGAGCGACGGGAGGCAAGCTGCAGGTCCGCGGTGTCGCGAGCACGAGTAGGAGCCCA
>NZ_QGSL01000107.1:2046752-2053124 GCF_003176655.1 Pseudomonas sp. RW407
GTTGAGCTCGGCGTTCAGCTCGCTCATCTCGAAGGACAGCGCCAGCAGGCGGCGCGCCTGGAGTTCGGCGAAGTGCGCCTTGATCACCTCGAAGAGCGCGTCGGCCACCTGCCGGCGGGTTTCCAGGTCGCGCCCGGCGCCCACCTTCAGGCTCATGTGGACGAAGGCGTAGTCGTGCTGGCCGTCGGCCATGCGCCAGGTATCCAGGCGCACGGCGCGGCTGCGGATGCCGCCCAGCGGGAACACCCCGCTGTCGCCGAGGCAGGCGTGGACCTTCTCGAACAGGCCGGGCAGGTCGGCCTCGGCCTCGATGTTGTGGGTGTACTCGGCGATGAAGTGCGGCATGGCTGTGTCCTCAGAGGCGGCTGCCGGACGGGTTGCCGGCGGGGTTGGAGGCCTGGGCGGCGGGGATCGCCGAGCCGTCCTGCGGGGTCACCGGGAACACCACGTTGATCTGCCCGGTGCCGGAGGAGCCGAAGTAGGGCGTGACTACCTCGCCCCGGCCGTCGTAGTCCGACCAGCCGAGCGCGCCCAGGAGCATGGCGGTGTCGTGCATGAAGCCTTCGCCGTGGCCCTTGGCCGCGTATTCCGGGAGCATGCCGCAGAAGGTCTGCCAGTCGCCGCGCTGCCACATCCGCACCACCTCGTGGTCGAGGGTTTCCAGGAAGGGGCTCCAGACCTTGTCCGCGAATTCCGGGGCCTGGCCGTTCTGGGCGAAGCGGTGGGTCAGCGAGCCGCTGGCGAGGAAGGCCACGGTGCCGTCGTAGTGCTCTTCCACCGCCTTGCGCATGGCCCAGCCCAGGCGCGCGCTGTCGTTGAGGTAGTGCACGGTGCACAGCGCCGAGACCGAGATGACCTTGAAGTGCTGGTCCTGGTTCATGTAGCGCATCGGCACCAGGGTGCCGTACTCCGGGCCGAGGGTGGTGGCGTCGTGGGCCAGCACGTCCACGCCCATGGCGTTGCAGCCTTCGGCGAGGATGCGCCCCAGTTCCGGGTTGCCGGGGAACTCGTACTCCATGTTGGCGATGAAGTGCGGCAGCTCGTTGCTGGTGTACAGGCCCTGGAAGTGCGGCGCGCAGTTGACGTGGTAGCCGGCGTTGACCAGCCAGTGGGTGTCGAACACCACTATGGTGTCCACCCCCAGCTCGCGGCAGCGCCGGCCGATCTCGCGGTGCCCGTCGATGGCGGCCTGGCGGCTGCCCTGGCGCGGGCCGGGCAGTTCGGAGAGGTACAGCGAGGGAACGTGGGTGATCTTGGCAGCCAGAGCGAGTTTGCCCATGGTGGTTCTCCTGGTGCGGGGCGCCGCCGCTGGGGCGCCCGGATTCTTGTGATTGTTGGCTGCACGCCGGCGATGCAGGCGGCCTTGGCGGCCGCTCTCATCGGGCCGCCTTTCTACACGCCCCAGCGGGGAATGTGGTGGCTGCCCATGGAAATGCACACGTTCTTGATCTCGGCGAAGACCTCGAAGCTGTACTCGCCGCCCTCGCGGCCGGTGCCCGAGCCCTTCACGCCGCCGAACGGCTGGCGCAGGTCGCGGACGTTCTGGCTGTTGATGAATACCATGCCGGCCTCGATGCCGCGCGCCAGGCGATGGGCCTTGCCGATGTCCTGGGTCCAGATGTAGGAGGCCAGGCCGTATTCGGTGTCGTTGGCCAGGCGCAGGGCCTCGGCCTCGTCCTTGAACTTGAGCAGGCAGACCACCGGGCCGAAGATCTCTTCCTGGGCGATGCGCATGCGGTTGTCCACGTCGGCGAACACCGTGGGCTGCACGAACTGCCCGCGGGCCAGGTGCGCCGGCAGGTTGGCCGGGCGCTCCAGGCCGCCGGCGACCAGGCGCGCGCCTTCTTCCATGCCGATGCGGATGTAGCCGGTGACCTTGTCGTAGTGGGCCTGGGTGATCATCGAGCCGACCTGGGTCTTCGGGTCCTGCGGGTCGCCGACGATCAGGCGTTTGGCGCGGGCGGCGAACTCCTCGACGAAGCGGTCGTAGACCGTTTCCTGGATGAAGATACGGCTACCGGCGGTGCAGCGCTCGCCGTTCAGCGAGAAGATGGTGAACAGCGCGGCGTCCAGGGCTCGGTCCAGGTCGGCGTCGTCGAAGATCAGCACCGGCGACTTGCCGCCCAGCTCCATGGAGTATTTCTTCAGGCCGGCGGTCTGCATGATCTTGCGCCCGGTGGCGGTGCCGCCGGTGAAGGAGATGGCGCGCACGTCCGGGTGGCGCACCAGGGCGTCGCCGGCGGTGGCGCCGTAGCCCTGCACCACGTTGAGCACGCCCGGCGGGATGCCGGCCTCCAGGGCCAGGCGGCCCAGCTCGTTGGCGGTCAGCGGCGAGAGTTCGCTCATCTTCAGCACCGCGGTGTTGCCCAGGGCCAGGCAGGGAGCGGTCTTCCAGGTTGCGGTCATGAACGGCACGTTCCACGGCGAGACCAGCCCGCATACCCCCACCGGCTGGTACAGGGTGTAGTTGAGCATCTGGTCGTCCACCGGGTAGCTGTGGCCGTCCATGCGCGTGCAGACCTCGGCGAAGAACTCGAAGTTGTGCGAGGCGCGCGGGATCAGCACGTTGCGCGTCTGGTGGATCGGCAGGCCGGTGTCGAGGGTTTCCAGCTCGGCCAGGTTGGGCACGTTGGCGTCGATCAGCTCGCCCAGCTTGCGCATCAGCTTCGCGCGCTCCTTGGCCGGGGTGTTGGCCCATTTCGGGAAGGCTTCCTTGGCCGCGGCCACGGCCAGGGCGATTTCCTCGGCGCCGCCGCTGGCGACCTCGGCGATCACCTCGGTGGTGGCCGGGTTGATGGTCTGGAAGACTTCTTTGCTCTCGACCTCGCGGCCGTTGATCCAGTGCTTGATCATGCTTGTATCTCTGTCTCGATTAGGTACGGGCGCGGTTCGCGAAGAACTCGGCCTCGCTGACGATGCGGTTGACCAGGCGGCCGACGCCTTCCACTTCCACCACCACTTCATCGCCCGGCACCACGTCGGCCAGGCCTTCCGGCGTGCCGGTGGCGATCATGTCGCCCGGCTGCAGGGTCATGAAGCTGGAGAAGTATTCGATCAGGTAGGGGATGTCGAAGATCATGTCCGCGGTGGTGCCTTCCTGCTTCAGCTCGCCGTTGACCCAGGTGCGCAGCTTCAGCCGCGACGGGTCGGGCACGTCGGCGGCGTCGACTATCCAGGGGCCGACCGGGGTGGTGGCGTCGCGGTTCTTCACCCGCAGGTTGGGCCGGTAGTAGTTCTCCAGGTAGTCGCGGATGGCGTAGTCGTTGCAGACGGTGTAGCCGTCCAGGTAGGCGAGGGCGTCCTCGCGCCTGACGTTGCGCGCCGGCTTGCCGATCACCGCCACCAGCTCGCACTCGTAGTGCATGTAGGCGACGCCGTCGGGGCGCCAGGTCACCTGGTTGTGGCCGGTGTAGGTGCCCTTGGACTTGATGAACGCCAGCGGCTCGGTGGGCGCCTTGAAGGCCAGTTCGGCGGCGTGGTCGGCGTAGTTCAGGCCGAGGGCGAACATGGTCCCGCTGGCCGGCGGCAGCCATTGCACCTCGTGCTCGCCGAGCAGCCGGCCATCGGCCAGGCGCACGGCGTTGTCGGCTTCCACCGTGACCGCGTGGACTTCGCCCTGGTAGCGGATGCGTGCGTGTTTCATCTCAGGCTTCCTCCGCCACCACGTGATTGACCAGGCGGCCGAGACCTTCGATCTCCACCACCACCTCGTCGCCCGGCCGCACATCGACGCGGCCCTCGGGGGTGCCGGTGATGAGCACGTCGCCGGCGTGCAGGGTCATGAATTCGCTGATCTCGGCGATCAGCTGCGGGATGCTGCGCACCAGGTTGGCGGTACTGTTCTGCTGGCGCACTTCGCCGTTGACCAGCAGGCGGACCGGCAGGGCGTGCGGGTCGGCGATCTCGTCGCGGCCGACGACTTCGCTGCCCAGGGGGCAGAAGCCGTCGCGGCACTTGGCCTTGACCGCGGGGCGGTAGTAGCTGTCTTCCGGCAGGCTGAACTCGTTGACGATGACGTAGCCGGCGACGTAGGCCATGGCTTCGTCCACGCCCACGCGGCTGGCGTCGCGGCCGAGCACCACGCCCAGGGCCGGGCCCGGCTGCAGGCGCTCGACGCCGGCCGGGAAGACCACGGGCGCACCGTCGCCATTGCGGGTGTTCGGCGTCTTGATGAACAGCACCGGCTTGACCGGCGGCTTCTGATAAGGCGGTTGCTGGAATTCCTCCAGCCGGCTCTGCAACAGGCCCCGGTAGTTCAGCGCGACGCCGAACAGGGTGCCCGTTGCGGCTTCGCTGACAGCGCGACGCATGGCTTGGTTCTCCTGTTTCGCCCGGCCGCCTGCAGGCGGCCGGTTATCGTTAACATGTTAGCGTTATAGTTAATATGTTAACTATGGTCAAGCCTCTTCCATCGGGGCCTGATCCCGCTGCGAACATTGGAGCAGGCACGCACATGTTGGGATTGTCCGGCGCTGCCATGGCCTTGACCGACGCTGCCAGGAAGCCGGGCGGGCTTTCGCCGGGTTTGCCTGGGGAGGGGCTATGCTGGTTAAAATCTTTCCTACTTTCAGTCGAGTAGCCTCTTTCCATGTCCACGCCGCGTCCGTCCCTGACCCTCACCCTGCTACAGGCCCGCGAGGCCGCCATGGCCTTCTTCCGCCCCTCGCTCAACCAGCACGACCTGACCGAGCAGCAGTGGCGCATCGTGCGCATCCTCCGCCAGCAGGGCGAGATGGAGATCTACCAACTGGCGCAGCAGGCCTGCATCCTCAAGCCGAGCATGACCGGCGTGCTGGCGCGCATGGAGCGCGACGGCCTGGTGCGCCGCTGGAAGTCCGAGCACGACCAGCGCCGCGTGCTGGTGTGCCTGAGCGAGCAGGGCCAGCAGTGCTTCGTGGCCATGAGCGGCGATATGGAGAACAACTACCGGCGCATCCTCGAGCAGTTCGGCGAGGACAAGCTGCAGCAGCTGCTGGGGTTGCTCGACGAGCTGAAGAAGATCAAGCCCTGAGGCGCTTCGCAGGAGCGAGCAAGAACCAGGCGTCCCCCTCGCTCCTGCAGGTAGGTAACACCATGGCCCGCGCACCCATCCCCAACATCGACATCGGCCAGGTCTACGACCTGCGCTACAGCGATTCCGAGGTGCACTACGAGGAACTGGGCAAGCTGGCCGACTTCTTCGGCCGCAACATGCCGGTGCACCGCCACGACCGCTTCTTCCAGGTGCACTACGTGAAGAGCGGCTCGGTGCGCGTCTACCTCGACGAGCAGCTCTACCACCGGCAGGGCCCGCTGTTCTTCCTCACCCCGCCGACCATCCCCCACGCCTTCGTCACCGAGAACGACGCCGACGGCCACGTGCTGACGGTGCGCCAGCAACTGCTCTGGCCGCTGCTGGCGCCGGAGCAGGGCCTGGCCGCCGGACCGGACATAGGCCCGGTGTGCGTGGCCTTCGACCAGCTGGACGAGACCTCCGCCGGCGAGGTGGCGCGCCTGGACGACCTGTTCGACCTGCTGCGCGAGGAGTTCCGCGGCGAGCGCCCGGGCCGCGAACTCGCCCTGGCCGACCTGGTGCGGCTGATCTTCGTCAGCCTGCTGCGCCTCTCGGCCCGCTCGCTCAAGGCGCAGCCCATGCGCCGCGAGGACCTGCGCCTGTTCCAGCGCTTCAACCAGCTGATCGAGCAGCACTACCCCGAGCACTGGCCGCTGGCGGCCTACGCCGAGCGCATCGGCGTCACCGAGGCGCGCCTCAACGACATCTGCCGGCGCGTCGCCGGGTTGCCCTCCAAGCGCCTGGTCCACGAGCGGCTGATGCAGGAGGCGCGGCGCCTGCTGCTGTTCAGCGGCAGCTCGGTGAACGAAATCTGCTACCAGCTCGGCTTCAAGGACCCGGCCTACTTCAGCCGCTTCTTCGCCCGCAACGCCGGGATGGCGCCGGGGGAGTACCGGCAGCGTAGGGCGGGTGACAAGGAAGAGGCCTGGCGTTAGGGCTTTGGCTTTTCGTAGGATCGAGGGGGACGCCTAGTTCTTGCTCGCGAATGGGGTTTCCCGGTGGCCGTGGTGCTTTCGGTGGGCTCCGTACCCTCTCCCCAGCCCTCTCCCTGAAGGGAGAGGGGGCTTGTCCGTGCCCGCGGATAAACATGGTTTCAACCTGATATCGCCGAGGTTGCCGGCTAACACCATGACATCCAACTCTGCCCAACGGTCCCCTCTCCCTTCAGGGAGAGGGTTAGGGAGAGGGAGCGGAGTCAATCCGAAACACCAACGCCACCGGGAAACTCCATTCGCGAGCAAGCTCGCTCCTACAAGGAAGGATGCTTGGGTTTCGGATTATTGGTTAACTTGTTAACGTTATCCGCACCCCATGCCCGG
>NZ_QGSL01000107.1:2053134-2097166 GCF_003176655.1 Pseudomonas sp. RW407
ACAGAGTCCGCTCCTACGGTTCCAGGAAGCACCGTCGTAGGAGCGGACTCCGTCCGCGATTGTCTCCACCGGCCACGCTGGACTCCCCGGAAACCCACCCCGCTCCCTCCAATCGACCATCCCCCCAAACAGGTCCATGCTTGAACACAGGAGGAACGCAGCCATGACCCTCAGCGTCTTCGATATGTTCAAGCCCGGCGTCGGCCCGTCCAGCTCGCACACCGTGGGGCCCATGCGCGCCACCCGCGAGTTCGTCGAGCGCCTGCGCGCCGCCGGCCTGCTGACCCGCGTGGCCCGGGTGGAGGTGAACCTCTACGGCTCGCTCAGCGCCACCGGCAAGGGCCACGCCACCGACCGCGCCTGCCTGATCGGCCTGCTCGGCATCGACCCGGCGGACGCCGACCCGGCCGCCCTGGCGCCGCTGGTGGACGCCATCTTCGCCGAGCACAGCCTGGCCCTGGACGGCGAGCACGTCATCGACTTCAGCCCCGGCCGCGACCTGGTGTTCCACGACGGCAGCCTGCCCGCCCACCCCAACGGCATGCGCCTGCGCGCCCTGGACGCCGCCGGCCACGTGCTGGCCGAGCGCACCTGCTATTCCGTGGGCGGCGGCTTCGTGGTGGACGAGGCCGACTTCAACACCGACCGCGCCCTGCCCGACAACCCCATGCCCCACCCCTTCCACAGCGCCGAGGAACTGCTGCGGCTGTGCCACGCCCATGGCTTCCGGCGCATCAGCGAGCTGATGTGGGCCAACGAGCTGGCGCTGCGCAGCGAGGCGGACATCCACGCCGGCCTGGCGCACATCTGGGCGGAAATGCAGGCCTGCGTGCGCCGCGGCCTGGAGACCGAGGGCACCCTGCCCGGCGGCCTCAAGGTGCGCCGCCGCGCGCCCATGCTCTACCGCCGCCTGAACGAGGCCGGCAGCGGCAACCTGATCGCCAGCACCCTGGGCGCCATGGACTGGGTGGACCTCTGGGCCCTGGCGGTGAACGAAGAGAACGCCGCTGGCGGCCGCGTGGTCACCGCGCCCACCAACGGCGCGGCCGGCATAGTCCCGGCGGTGCTGCACTACTACGCGCACTACCAGAGCGACGCGCCCATGGACGCCATCGAGCGCTACCTGCTCACCGCCGCCGCCATCGGCATCCTGTGCAAGCTCAACGCCTCCATCTCCGGCGCCGAGGTGGGCTGCCAGGGCGAGGTCGGCTCGGCCTGCGCCATGGCCGCGGCGGGGCTGGCGGAAGTGCTCGGCGGCAGCCTGGAACAGGTGGAGAACGCCGCCGAGATCGGCCTGGAGCACAACCTCGGGCTGACCTGCGACCCGGTCGCCGGCCTGGTCCAGGTGCCCTGCATCGAGCGCAACGCCATGGCCTCGCTCAAGGCCATCAACGCCGCCCAACTGGCCCTGCGCGGCGACGGCCAGCACCTGGTGTCGCTGGACAAGGCCATCGACACCCTGCGCGACACCGGGCGCGACATGATGGACAAGTACAAGGAGACCTCCAAGGGCGGCCTGGCGGTGAACGTGATCGCCTGCTGAGCGCGACCGGCCGGTCGGGAATCGGACGAAATGCCATTAACCATCTAGTTAATTAGCTTGCTAAGGGTATAATTCGCCCCCCACACTGCGAGATTCCCGGCATGAAACAAGCACAGCGCGCCTCCGGCGCCAGCACCTTCATCCTGGTCGGCCTGGGGGCGGTCATCGCCCTACTCGGCCTCGCCCTGGTCGCCGGCGGTGCGCGCCTGGCCAGCCTGGGCGGTTCCTGGTACTTCCTCATCGGCGGTTTGGCCATGGCCCTGGCCGGCGTCCTGGTGGCGCTGCGCAAGCCGGCCGGCGCCTGGCTGTTCGGCGCCTTCCTGGCGGGCACCGCCCTCTGGGCCCTGGCCGACGTCGGCCTGCAGTTCTGGCCGCTGATCTCGCGGCTGTTCATGTTCGGCGCCATCGGCCTGGTGGTGGCACTGGCCTACCCGCTGCTGGTGCGCGCCTCCGGTGGCGCGCCGGGGCGCGGCGCCTACGGCGTGGCCACGGTGCTCGCCGTGCTGCTGGCGGTGGCCGCCGGCAACATGTTCGTCGCCCACCCCAGCGTGGCCCCCAGCGGCGACGGCCCCGGCCTGACCCCGGTGGACCCGGCCCACGCCCAGAAGGACTGGGCCCACTACGGCAACACCGAGGGCGGCAGCCGCTTCGCCGCGCTGGACCAGATCAACCGCGGCAACGTCGACAAGCTGCACGTAGCCTGGACCTACCACACCGGCGACGTGGCCGAGAGCGACGGCAACGGCGCCGAGGACCAGCTCACCCCGCTGCAGGTGGGCAACAAGGTGTTCATCTGCACCCCGCACAACAACCTGATCGCGCTGGATGCCGACACCGGCAAGCAGCTGTGGAAGAACGAGATCAACGCGCAGTCCAAGGTCTGGCAGCGCTGCCGCGGCCTGGCCTATTTCGACGCGACCAGGGCCGTCGTCCAGCCCAGCCAGCCCGACAGCACCCCGGTCACCGCCGTCGGCGTGCCGGCCGGCGCCAACTGCCAGCGCCGCCTGCTGACCAACACCATCGACGCCCGCCTGATCGCCGTGGACGCCGACACCGGCGCCTTCTGCCAGGGCTTCGGCGTCAATGGCCAGGTGGACCTCAAGGCCGGCCTGGGCGACGTGCCGGACTCCTACTACCAGCTCAGCTCCGCGCCGCTGATGGCCGGCACCACGGTGGTGGTCGGCGGGCGCGTGGCGGACAACGTCCAGACCGACATGCCCGGCGGCGTGATCCGCGGCTTCGACGTCATCAGCGGGCAGATGCGCTGGGCCTTCGACCCGGGCAACCCGCAGGACCGGCAGGCCCCGGCGGCGGGCGGCACCTACGTGCGCAGCACCCCCAACAGCTGGGCGCCGATGTCCTACGACCCGGCGATGAACACCGTCTTCCTGCCCATGGGCAGCTCCTCCACCGATATCTACGGCGTGGAGCGCACGAAGCTCGACCACACCTACGGCGCCTCGGTGCTGGCCCTGGACGCCACCACCGGCACCCAGAAATGGGTGTACCAGACCGTGCACAACGACCTCTGGGACTTCGACCTGCCCATGCAGCCGAGCCTGGTGGACTTCCCCACGGCCGACGGCAAGCAGGTGCCGGCCGTGGTGATCGGCACCAAGGCCGGGCAGATCTACGTGCTCGACCGCGCCACCGGCAAGCCGCTGACCCAGGTCGACGAAGTGCCGGTCAAGGCCGCCAACATCCCCAACGAGCCCTACGCCCCGACCCAGCCGAAATCGGTCGGCATGCCACAGATAGGCGCGCAGACCCTCACCGAGTCGGACATGTGGGGCGCCACCCCCTATGACCAGTTGCTGTGCCGCATCGACTTCAGGAAGATGCGCTACGACGGCCTGTACACCGCGCCGGGCACCGACCTCTCGCTGAGCTTCCCCGGCTCCCTGGGCGGCATGAACTGGGGCAGCCTGTCTACCGACCCGGTGCACGGCTTCATCTTCGTCAACGACATGCGCCTGGGCCTGTGGGTGCAGATGATCCCCTCGGCCAACAAGGGCCAGGCCGCCGGCGGCGGCGAGGCGCTGAACACCGGCATGGGCGCTGTGCCGCTCAAGGGCACGCCCTACGCGGTGAACAAGAACCGCTTCCTCTCGGTGGCCGGCATCCCCTGCCAGGCGCCGCCCTTCGGCACCCTCAGCGCCATCGACCTGAAGACCCGCAAGATCGCCTGGCAAGTGCCGGTGGGCACCGTGGAAGACACCGGCCCGCTGGGCATCCGCATGCACCTGCCGATCCCCATCGGCCTGCCGACCCTCGGCGGCACCCTGTCCACCCAGGGCGGCCTGGTGTTCATCGCCGGTACCCAGGACTTCTACCTGCGCGCCTTCGACAGCAGCAACGGCAAGGAAATCTGGAAGGCCCGCCTGCCCGTGGGCAGCCAGGGCGGCCCGATGACCTACGTCTCACCGAAGACCGGCAAGCAGTACATCGTGGTCACCGCCGGCGGCGCCCGCCAGTCGCCGGACCGCGGCGACTACGTGCTGGCCTACGCCCTGCCCTGAACCCGACGCCCGCCACCCGGCGGGCGCCTCCTTCCGGCGCGGCCCCGGGGCCACGCCCCTCTTCCGGTAAGTGTTCCGTCATGCGATCCCCCTTCACCTCCCCACACCTGCTGCCCCGCCTGCTGCTGGGCGCCGCCTGCCTCACCCCGTCCCTGGCCCTGGCCGACGAGCCGTTCCAGCGTTCGACCCTGACCGGCGACTGGGGCGGCCTGCGCCGCCAGCTGGACGACGAGGGCATCCGCTTCAGCGGCGAATACAGCGGCGAGACCGTCTACAACGCCGACGGCGGCCTGAAGCGCTCGGAGCGCTACTCGCAGAACCTCAAGCTCGGCGTGCAGTTCGACCTGGGCAAGCTCTACGGCCTGGACAACGGCGGCCTGGTGCAACTGACCATCAACGACCGCCGCGGCAACGACGGCTCCGGCGACCTGGTGGGCAACCGCCTGCCGGTCCAGGAGAACTACGGCGGCCTCTACACCCGCCTCACCGAACTGAGCTACGAGCGCACCCTGTTCACCCCGGCGCTGGACGTGAAGCTCGGCTACATGGCCATGGGCAACGACCTCGGCGGCCTGGACAGCGGCATCCTCTGCAACTTCATGAACGCCGGCTTCTGCGGCCACCCGCTGAACATGTCCGGCGGCAGCGGCTGGGCCAACTACCCCAACGCCCACCTGGGCGTGCGCCTGAAGTACAGCTTCTCGCCGGCCTGGCAACTGCGCGTGGCGGCCTTCAACGTCGACCCCGAGAGCAACGGCAACTCCAGCCGTGCCTGGCACCTCACGCCCAAGCACAGCACCGGTACCGTGGTGCCCATCGAACTGGTCCACAAGCGCCTGGGCGAGCTGCCCGGCGAATACAAGCTGGGCTGGTACTACGACAGCTCCGACGCCCAGCGCATCGGCAGCGACGAGGAAGTGGCCGGCCGCGGCGGCCACTACTTCCTCCTGGACCAGGCCGTCTGGCACGCACAGGGCCTGCCGGGGCAGCGCCTGCACCTGTTCGGCCAGGCCTCCGTGGCCAGCTCGGCGGCCTCGCCCTTCAGCAAGTGGTACAGCGCAGGCTTTGTGCTCTACCAGCCCTTCGCCAGCCGCCCGCGCGACACCCTCGCCCTGGGCTTCGGCCGCGCCGTGCCCAACCCGCGCAGCCGCGAGGTGCAGGAGGCCAACGGCCAGGCCTACCCCGGCCTGGACAACGCCGAGCGCCTGGTCGAACTGAGCTACGGCTACCAGGCCACGCCCTGGCTGCTGCTGCGCCCGGACGTGCAGTACGTGATCGAACCGGGCGCCTTCTCCGGGCAGAACATCGACAACGCCCTGGTGTTCGGCCTGCAGGTCAAGGCCACGCTCTGATCTGCACCGCCGGCCGCCAGGTAGCGCTCAGCGCATGGGGGGTCAAGCCAGGCGTTCGAGGTAGGGCGGAAGCTCCGGCTCGGGCAGAACCGAAAGCACCTTCAGACGCTGAAGCGTACGCTCCCGCGCTCGGCAAAGATGGTCGCGCAGGCACGATGAGGCCGACTCCACGGTCCCGTGGAGCAATGCCTCGAAGACCAGCCGATGCTCCTGCAACATCGCTTCATCGGTACTGGTATGCAGCGCCTCGTGCAGCACCCGGCCCACGTTCATCGGAATCTGGCACTGCCGGATGATCGCCGCCATGCGCGCATTGCGCAGCCCGGCCAGGCAGGTCACGTGCAAATCCTGCTCGATCTGCTCGATGGCGGAACGTTCCACCCGGCTCCCCGCCTCCTGGGCATCGACGATGCGCGCCAGCATCTTTTCGAGCTCGTCACGGGTAACGCCCTCGACCCCCTGCCGAAGCGCATCGGGCTCCAGCAGGACGCGCAGTTCGTAGTCCTGGATCACCGCCTGGGCGGTCAGCGGGCCGGCCAACCATTGGGAATACGGCTCCTTCTCCACCAGCCCGCGGTCCCTGAGCCTCATGAGCGCTTCGCGGACGATGCTTCGGCTGACCCCCAGCGCCTCGGCCGCGCGCTGCTCGTCGATCCGGTAATGGCCGAACACCATGAAGCGAATCACGCAGCTCGCCAGCTCGTCATGGATCCGCTCCCCCAGCGAGCGGTTGTCGATCAGGTCCTCGCGCGGCTCCAGCCCAAGGAGCTTGCGCGTCAAGGGCAGGCGCTGCGGAGCCGTTGCGCTGCCATCGGGGTCGATGAGATACCCGCGCCCGTCGAACCGACGGATCAAGCCCTCCTCGTGCAGGAGGTTGAGTGCCTGCCGCACCGGGACACGGCTGGTGCCGAAAAGCTCGGCCAGGGGCCCTTCGACCAGCACCAGGCCGGGGGCGGCCTGGCCAGCGAGTATCGCCTCGCGCAGCGTGTTCCGGATCATTTCGTAGCGCGACGCCAGGCGCTCTTCGTGCGGGGGGGTAACGGGCATTAGCGACTTCCCAAAACGCTTCGATCGACAAGTCTCTCACAGACGACCAGCGGGACGTGCCGATCCGAACCGGTAACACTCCCCGTGATACCTCTTGGTGCAGCTGTTACAGGAACACCCATAAATGGATCATTTCATCATATATACATTATTTCGTTTGAACCGCTTCATCGAGAGGTAAAAGCCTCCAAGGGCATCTGCCACGCAATCTATATGCGGCCCGGACATGGCCCAGCGATGGGTTGGCATGAACAGTGCTTTCATAAATGTACTTATTAGAAACATATACATTTATGGAAACCCATGTTCACTGACGCTCTCTCATTGGCGCAAGGCTTTGCCACCGGCGCCTCCGATCCCGTCGCGGCGCTGGACGAGGCGCTCAGCCGTGCCGCCCGGATACCCGAAGCCTTCATCTGCCTGACCGAGTACAGGGCACGCCGTGAAGCCCTGGCCGCCAAGGCACGCTGGGAAGCGGGTCAACCGCTGTCGCCACTGGATGGGGTGCCGATGGCCTGGAAAGACCTGTTCGATGTCGCCGGATGCGTGACGACGGCGGGCGCCAGGCTTCGCCTGCATTCCCCGGCGGCGGTGGCGGACTCGGCGCTGGTCACCGCCCTGGCCCGCTCGGGGCTGGTCACCGTGGGCAAGACCAATCTCAGCGAACTGGCCTACTCCGGACTTGGCCTGAACCCCCACTTCGGCACCCCTGCCAATAGCCATTTCAAAGGCGAAGCCAGGGTCCCCGGCGGTTCATCCTCCGGCTCCGCGATCGCCGTGGCGACCGGTGTAGTGCCGCTGGCCATGGCTACCGACACCGCCGGTTCGATCCGCATTCCAGCCGCCTTCAACGGCCTGGTCGGCTACCGCAGCAGCCGCCAGCGCTATTCGTTCGACGGGGTATTCCCCCTCGCCCGCTCGCTGGACGCCCTGGGGCCCATCGCGAAGAGCGTTCGCGACCTGATCGCCATGGATCGGCTCATGCGCGCAGACATTGCCTCGAACCGCCCCGTCTCGGGGCTGCCCCTGGCGGGGATGCGCCTGCGGGTCGACCCGCAGCTTCTCGGCGACGCCCGCCTGCAGGCGGGCGTCGCGGGCAATCTCCTGGCCGCCCTGAAACGCCTGGCCGAGGCCGGAGCCGTGATCGAGGAGCAGCCCCTGGCAGCCTTCCAGGAGGCCCTGCGGCTCGTGGAAAGCAGCGGCTGGCTGGGTAGCGCCGAAGCCTTCACCTTGCATCAGGAATTGCTCGACAGCCCCGATGCCGAACACCTCGATCCCCGCGTGCGCAAGCGCCTGGAAGCGGCCCGGCAGTTCCCGGCAAGCGCGCAGATTCGCCTGTACCAGGCCGCGGAACGCTTGCAGCGACAACTGGCGCTCGAGCTTGACGGCGCCTTGCTGATCACCCCCACGGTGGGCCACGTCGCACCGGCCCTCGCGCCCCTGGAAAACGACGACGACCTCTTCGCGCGGACCAACCTGGCCACGCTGCGCCTGACCATGCCCGGAAGCATGCTCGACATGCCGGGCGTGGCCCTGCCCAGCGGCGTCGACGAGCATGGCCTGCCCACCAGCCTGCTGGTCGCCGGCCCCAGTGGCAGCGACGAGCACTTGCTGCGCGCCGCCCTTTCGATCGAACAGGCCCTGGGCCGGGCCTGACGCCCCGACACCCCCTTGCGGGGCAAGGGCCCGGCCTTGCCCCCGCGGTATCAGTTCCCGGGCAACAGAGGACTCAACGATGGCAAAAGAAATATTCGTCTCCATCGGCGTCGATGTGGATGCAGTGGCCGGCTGGCTTGGCTCCTACGGCGGCGAGGATTCCCCGGACGACATCTCGCGCGGCCTGTTCGCCGGCGAGGTGGGCTCGCTGCGCCTGCTCGACCTGTTCCGGAAGTACGACCTGCGCACCACCTGGTTCATCCCCGGGCACTCCGTCGAGACCTTCCCGGAACAGATGAAAGCCGTGGTCGACGCCGGCCACGAGATCGGCATTCATGGCTACAGCCATGAGAACCCCATCGCCATGACCCCCGAGCAGGAGGAAATCGTCCTCGACAAGTCCATCGAGCTGATCACCGCGCTGGCGGGCAAGCGGCCCACCGGCTACGTCGCGCCCTGGTGGGAATTCAGCAACGTGACCAACGAACTGCTGCTCAAGAAGGGCATCAAGTACGACCACAGCCTGATGCACAACGACTTCCACCCCTATTACGTGCGGGTGAAGGACAGCTGGACGCGGATCGACTACAGCGCCCACCCGGACACCTGGATGAAGCCCCTGGTCCGCGGCGAGGAAACCGACCTGGTGGAGATTCCGGCGAACTGGTACCTCGACGACCTGCCACCGATGATGTTCATCAAGAAGTCGCCGAACAGCCACGGCTTCGTCAACCCCCGCCACCTGGAAGAGATGTGGCGCGACCAGTTCGACTGGGTCTACCGCGAGCTGGACTATGCGGTCTTCCCCATCACCATCCACCCCGACGTGTCCGGACGCCCCCAGGTGCTGCTCATGCTGGAGCGCCTCATCGAGCACATGCAGGGCCATGCAGGCGTGCGATTCGTGACCATGGACGAGATCGCCGACGACTTCCTGCGTCGCCAGCCGCGCAAGCGCTGACCCTCAACAACAAGAGAATGCCGACATGACCTCCACGCACGCCGCAACCACGACGCAAGTCACCGAGCCAGACGCCTGGAAACCCGTCCAGCTGGAATCCAGGGACGTCACCTATGCCACCTGGATCGCCTTCTTCGCCTGGGTTTTCGCCGTCTACGACTTCATCCTGTTCGGCACGCTGCTGCCGGTCATGGGTGGGCACTTCGACTGGAACGAAACCCAGCAGGCCGAGATCGCGACCTGGGTCGCCATCGGTGGCGCCGTCGTCGCCTTCGCCATCGGCCCGGTCGTCGATCGCATCGGGCGGCGCGGGGGCATCATGCTCACCATCGGCGGAACCGCGCTGTGCTCCGCGTTGACGGCGGTGTGCGCCGGCCTGGGCAAGGCGCCCCTGGTCCTGGTCCGCTCGGTGGCAGGGCTCGGCTATGCCGAGGAAGGCGTCAACGCGACCTACCTGACCGAGGTGTACGCCGCCTCTACCGATCCCCGCCTGGTCAAGCGCCGCGGCTTCATCTACAGCCTCGTGCAGAGCGGCTGGCCGGTGGGCGCGCTGATAGCCGCCGGCCTCACCGCCTTGCTGCTTCCGCATATCGGCTGGCAGGGCTGCTTCGTCTTCGCGGCGGTTCCCGCCTTCGTGATCGCAGTGCTGGCCCGCAAGCTCAAGGAAAGCCCCCAGTTCCAGGTGCACCAGCGCATCGTTCATCTACGCAAAGCCGGCCAGGACGCCGACGCCCGCGCCCTGGCCCGCGAGTACGACGTGGACTACGACGAGCACGCCAAGGCCGGAGTGGCCGCGGCCTTCCGTGGCGCCGCACTGCGTCCCACCCTGGTGCTGAGCCTGGCGATCCTGCTGAACTGGTCCGCGATCCAGGTGTTCAGCGTGCTCGGCACCTCGGTGATCGTCAGCGTGCACAAGCTGTCGTTCGAGAACTCGCTGTGGATCCTCGTGCTTTCCAACCTGGTCGGCTTCATCGGCTACCTGTTCCATGGCTGGCTCGGCGACCGCATCGGCCGCCGCAACACCGTGGCCGCCGGCTGGATGTGCGGAGGCCTGGCCTTCTTCGCCATGCTCCAGGCGCCGAGCGAACTGGCCACCGTCGTCGCGCTGTACAGCCTGGGCCTGTTCTTCCTGACCGGCCCCTACTCGGCAATGCTGTTCTTCATGGGCGAGAGCTTCCCGACGAGCATCCGCGCCACGGGCGGTGCGATCGTCCATGCCATGGGGCCGATCGGCGCGATAGTCGCCGGCCTGGGCATCACCAGCGTGCTGGCCGGCGGCGGCCAGTGGCACGCCGCGGCGCTGTGGTTCGGCGCCCTGCCCTGCTTCCTCTCCGGGCTGGTGATGTTCGCCGCCCGCCACGTCGAACCCACCAGCGTCAAGTAACCAGGAGCCTCCGACATGTCTCGACCCGTCGCATTGATCACCGGCGCCGCCAGCGGAATCGGCCAGGCCCTGGCCGTGGCCTACGCCACGCACGGCGTGCGCGTCGCCGGTGGCTACTTCCCCGGCGATCCCCACGACCCCGCCCGCACCCGCCACCTGGTAGAGGAGGCTGGAGGCGAGTGCCTGATGCTGCCCACCGACGTTACGGACAGCGCCTCCCTGGATGCGCTCGCGGCTGCCGCCATGGAACGTTTCGGGCGGCTCGACTACGCCGTGGCCAACGCCGGGCTGCTGCGGCGTGCACCCCTGCTGGAGATGTCCGACGAGCGCTGGAACGAGATGCTCGACGTGGACCTGGGCGGCGTCATGCGGACCTTCCGCAGCGCGGTTCGGCACATGGGCGAAGGCGGCGCCCTGGTGGCCATCTCCTCCATCGCCGGTGGCGTCTACGGCTGGCAGGAGCATGCCCACTATGCGGCGGCCAAGGCGGGCGTACCCGGCCTGTGCCGCTCGCTGGCCGTGGAGCTGGCGCCCAGGGGCATTCGCTGCAACGCGGTGATTCCCGGGCTGATCGAAACGCCGCAGTCGCTCGATGCGAAGAACTCCCTGGGTCCCGAGGGCCTGGCGAAAGCGGCCGCAGCCATTCCACTGGGCCGGGTGGGCCGCGCCAGCGAAGTCGCGGACCTCGTGCGTTACCTGACCAGCCCCCAGGCCAGCTACATCACCGGGCAGAGCATCATCATCGATGGTGGCCTGACCGTTCGCTGGCCCGATTGATATCGAACCGCCGCGCGGGATAGCCCGCGCGGCTTCCAGGGAGAGACACATGAAACATCTGCAGAATCGGCGTGCGGTGATCACCGGGGCAGCGAGCGGAATCGGCGCGGCCATCGCCCACGCCTATGCCGACGCCGGCGCGCGCCTGCTGCTATGCGACCGCGACGCCACACGCCTGGCGACAACGGTCGAAGAATGCCGCGCCCGTGGAGCGCAGGCGCAGGCGTGCGTGGCCGACGTTGGCACCCGTGAGGGTGCGCAGGCTGGCGTCGATGCCTGCCTGGAGGCCTTCGGCGGCATCGACATCCTGGTGAACAATGCCGGCATGCTGACCCAGGCACCCTGCGTCGAGCTGACCTACGAGATGTGGGAAGAAATGCTGCGCGTCGACCTGACCAGCGTCTTCGTCGCCAGCCAGCGCGCCTTGCCGCACATGCTCGCCCAAGGCTGGGGACGCATCATCAACATCGCCTCGCAGCTGGGCATCAAGGGCGGCGCGGAACTGGCGCACTACGCCGCGGCCAAGGCCGGGGTGATCGGCTTCAGCAAATCCCTGGCGCTGGAGGTCAGCAAGCACAACGTCCTGGTCAATGCCATCGCGCCCGGCCCCATCGAAACGCCCCTAGTGGACGGGATCAGCCAGGCGTGGAAGACCGCCAAGGCCAGGGAGCTGCCCCTGGGGCGCTTCGGCAGGGCCGATGAAGTCGCTCCCATCGCCGTGCTGCTGGCATCGGAGCCCGGCGGCAATCTCTTCGTCGGCCAGACCCTCGGCCCGAACGCCGGCGACGTGATGCCTTGAGGTGAAAAGATGTGCGGACTCTGTGGTCTTCTCGGGGAAGATGTGCACTGGAGCGACCCGCTGGGGGGCTCCCTGCCCCGCCGGCGCGAGCGCCTGCGGCGGATCGCTGCGATCAATCAGGTGATCGCACCGTTCCGCCTGCGGGTCAGTGACGTCCAGGGCACCTCCTACCTCGTGCAAGGGCCGACCGGAAAACAGGCGCTCGCCAATGGCCTGGAGGAACTCTGGCGGGTGGCCGAGGAAGTGCTTGGCAGCAAGCTCGACCCCCTCGACCCGCGCGTGCTCGACCACCTGGAGGCCCGCCCATGAGCCTGCCGATCAATGTCATCACGGGGTTCCTCGGCAGCGGCAAGACCACTTTGCTCAAGCGTCTGCTGGCTGGCAAGGCACTCGGGGAGACGGCATTGCTGATCAACGAATTCGGCGAGGTCGGAATCGATGACCTGCTGGTCGAGGAGATAGCGCCCGGTACGGTGCTGCTGCCCGGCGGCTGTGTCTGCTGTTCGGTACGCGGCGACCTGAAGCAGGCGCTGCTCGACCTGCATGCAAAGCGCAGCCGTGGCGACATGCCGGCCTTTCGCCGAGTGTTGCTGGAAACCACAGGGCTGGCGGATCCCGGTCCGATCCTGAGCACCGTGCACCGGGACCCGCAATTGCGCGGCCGCTTTCATCTCGGGTTGCTGGCCACCGTCGTCGATGGGCAGCACGCGCCGATGCAGGAACGGCTTCACCCTGAATGGCTCGGGCAGGTCACCGCCGCCGACAGGCTCCTGGTGAGCAAGCGCGAACTGGTCTCCCCGCAGGCGCTGGCACAGCTTCTGCGACGCCTCCGGCAACTGAACCCCACGGCCTCGCTGGCACTGACCGATGAAGTAGCCGACGGGGACGAATTGCTCCTCGGCGAAGGGCTCAAGGGCGTGGCCGCGGATGCCGAAGTCGCCCGCTGGCAGTTGTTCGCCCCGCTGGCGCAAATCCGCCATGGCAGCGCCAATGTCTGCTGCCTGGAGTTCGATGGCTCGCTCGACTGGATGGCTTTCGGAGTCTGGCTGTCCATGCTGCTAAGATGCCACGGCGAGCGAATTCTCCGAGTCAAAGGCATTCTCGACGTGATCGACTCCCCCCAGCCCATCGTCGTCCATGGCGTACAGCACTGCCTGTACGCCCCCGTCCACCTGAAGGACTGGCCAGTCGGCCCCCGCCGCTCGCGCCTGGTCTTCATCGTCCGCGACCTGGACCTCCAGCAACTGCGCCGATCCTTCAATGCCTTCCTGAAACGCCTGGGACGGGCGGCATGAGCAATCCCGTCACCCTGCGCGTACTCGGCACCTCGGTCACATTGCTGGAGCCGATCCGCCTGCGCGCCGAAGAAGAGCTGGGCATCCGCCTGGAATATCGGATCCACGACACCCAGACGGCGCAACGCATAGCTGTGATGCAGCCGGAAAGCTACGACCTCTACGATCAGTGGTTCCACAACATCGACTTCGTCTGGCCCGCACGCGCGATCCAGCCTATCGATACCCGTCGCATCGCCCTGTGGGAGGAGATCAACGACCTGCCCAAGCGTGGCCGGCTGCACCAGGAAGATCGCCTGGCGAGCGGCAGCCTGCCTTGTGACCGCCTGTTCGTGCAGCGCGATGCCAGCCTGGGCAGCCACCCCAGCGAGCTGATCAGCATGCTGCCCCTGACGCACAATGCCGACAGCTTCGCCTATCGGCCGGAGCGGCTGCCCACCAGCCTGGCCGGCCAGGAGGAAAGCTGGTCGTGGCTCCTGGACGAAGGATGGTGTGGGCACATCGCCCTGCAAAGCGACGCCGCCATCGGCGCGCTGGATGCCGCCATGGCGGTCCAGGCCAAGGGGCTGGCGCACTTCGAAAACATCGGCAACCTGCGCCTGGAAGAGATCGATCAACTGGCTGCGATCCTCATCAGGTTGCAACGCCATGGGCACTTCGCCGCCTTCTGGTCGGACGACCACGAGGCCGGCGAGCTCATGCTGGGGCCGGACGTCCATATCCAGAGCCTTTGGTCGCCAACGCTGATGCAACTGCACCGGGCCGGCGTGAAATACCGCCTGGCCATTCCCAAGGAAGGCTACCGCGCCTGGTTCGGCGGCCTCTCCCTCTCCCGTTGCGTGGAAGGCCGAGTGAAGGACGCCGCATACGCCTACCTCAACTGGTGGCTGGCGGGCTGGCCCGGCGCGCTGATGGCCAGGCAAGGCTTCTACATTTCCAACCCGCCACGTGCCCGCGACCACCTGTCCGCGGCGGAATGGGACTACTGGTACGAAGGCAAGCCCGCCACCGAACGGCTGCCCGGCAGCGATGGGGAGCCCCTGATCGAGCCCGGTGAAATACGCGAAGGTGGCTCATACGCCCAGCGGATGGGGCATATCGGCGTGTGGAACTCCGTCATGGATGAACACAACTACCTGGTGCGCAAGTGGGCGGACTTCCTGCGGGCGGGGCGTTGATCCTCCCGCGGCCAGGCTGCGCCCACGCCTGTGCCAGTTTTTTGCGCATCTGGAAGCAAGCTTTCTCAGCGACGGAAAATATCGTTAGCTTGCTTTCTTTTTCCTCCGCTTCGGGCTAAGTTCGGCCTCGCAAGCCTTCCACACCATAAGAATCCGCCCGCAACGCCCAGCCCATTGACCTTCGCCCGAGCGCAGCGGCGCAACGCCTGCCATGCTCAATGGCGGTCCGCTGCGCCATGCCGGCAGCCCACCCCCGTGATCAAGCCCGACGACTGGAGATTCCATGAACCTGTCGCTGCTAAGCCGTTACGCCTTTTTCGCCGCTTGTGTGCTCTTCACCCTGTTCAGCCTGCCCTTCCTCGGGCACGACTGGGTCTGGCCCTTCACCCTGGTGACCCTCGCCCTCAGCCTGCTGGGGGTGTTCGACCTGCTGCAGGCGCCCCACGCGGTGCGGCGCAACTACCCGATCCTCGGCAACATCCGCTACCTGGTCGAAGGCATCCGCCCGGAAATCCGCCAGTACCTGCTCGAAGGCGACCGCGAGGCCCTGCCCTTCTCCCGCGCCCAGCGCGGCCTGGTCTACGCCCGCGCCAAGCAGGAAACCGCCGACAAGCCCTTCGGCACCCTCATCGACGTCTACGAGTCCGGCTTCGAGTTCATCGCCCACTCCATCCGCCCCGCGCCCCTGGCCGACCCCAGCACCTTCCGGGTGATGGTCGGCGGGCCGGAATGCAGGCAGCCCTACTCCATCTCGGTGTTCAACATCTCCGCCATGAGCTTCGGCGCGCTGAGCGCCAACGCCATCCGCGCGCTGAACAAGGGCGCGCGCATGGGCAACTTCATCCACGACACCGGCGAAGGCAGCATCAGCCCCTACCACCGCGAGTACGGCGGCGACCTCACCTGGGAACTGGGCAGCGGCTACTTCGGCTGCCGCACCGACGACGGCCGCTTCGACCCCGAGCGCTTCGCCGCCCAGGCCGCCAGCCCGCAGGTGAAGATGATCGAGATCAAGCTCAGCCAGGGCGCCAAGCCCGGCCACGGCGGCATCCTGCCCAAGCACAAGGTCACCGCCGAAATCGCCGCCACCCGCGGCGTGCCCATGGGCCAGGACTGCATTTCGCCCTCCAGCCACAGCGAATTCAGCACGCCCCGGGAACTGCTAGACTTCATCGTCCGCCTGCGCGAACTCTCCGGCGGCAAGCCGGTGGGCTTCAAGCTGTGCATCGGCCACCCCTGGGAATTCATGGGCATCGCCAAGGCCATGCACGAAACCGGCATCCTCCCCGACTTCATCGTGGTCGACGGCAAGGAAGGCGGCACCGGCGCAGCCCCGGTGGAATTCGTCGACCACATGGGCCTGCCCATGCGCGAAGGCCTGCTGTTCGTGCACAACACCCTGGTCGGCCTGAACCTGCGCGACAAGATCCGCGTCGGCGCCAGCGGCAAGGTGGTCAGCGCCTTCGACATCGCCAGCGTGCTGGCCATGGGCGCCGACTGGGCCAACTCGGCGCGCGGCTTCATGTTCGCCATCGGCTGCATCCAGAGCCAGAGCTGCCACACCAACAAATGCCCCACCGGCGTGGCCACCCAGGACCCGCTGCGCCAACGCGCCCTGGTGGTGCCGGACAAGGCCGAACGCGTCTACAACTTCCACCGCAACACCCTGAAAGCCCTGGCCGAAATGCTCGCCGCCGCCGGCCTGCGCCACCCCTCGGAAGTGGAAGCCAAGCACCTGGTGCGCCGCGTCTCCTCCAGCGAAATCCGCCTGTTCGCCCACCTGCACTACTTCCTCAAGCCGGGCGAACTGCTCAGCGGCAATATCGAGGGGGAGTTCTACGAGCGCATGTGGCGCATGGCGCGCAGTGACAGCTTCGAGGCCAATGGGGCCTGATAAGCCTGCGTGTGTTCGTTTCCGGCCGGTGTTCGCTGCAATGGCGGCGCCGGTCGGGATATACGACGAAGGTAAAGGCTGAAGGCGAATTCCTTGTCTGAGGATAGGCCCGAGGGATAGCATCGGGCCATTACCTGCAAGGATGCTCGACGTGCCAGGACCGCTACGCCTCTTCCTCCTCCTCGCCATCGCGCTTGCCGCGCTTTCGCTCCAGGCCCACGCCGGCAATAAGCCCTGCTCCGGTAGCAAGGGCGGGATTGCCCGGTGCGATGGCGATCTATTCCTTTGCAATGACGGGTCGATCAGTGGGTCGAAGCGGAGTTGTTCGGCCTATCTGGGTGGAGCGAGCGGTTCTGGCAGCCAAGCCACACCGTCCCTGCAGCGCTTTTCGGGTGCCTCCAGCGAATGTGGTTGTGGTTCCGGTAGTTTCTGTACGGGGCCTCGGGGTGGGGTTTATTGCCTGACGCCGGGTGGGCGGAAGAGTTATGTGAGGAGGTGAGTGATTTTCCAAGGCTCGGACTAAAGGGGCAACAGAGCGGACAGGTCGGTGGTTGGCAGTTATCGGCCAGAAGCGGCTCCTCGAGTAAGGTGGCTGAAACCTTGTCATGAACTGCAGTAACCGGCCAAACCAGGCGATGGACACACTGCTAGCAACTTCGTAATCTCCATCAGGCCATGTCGCTTTTTCTCCCTGCCCAATGTCGCGTTTCAACCGCGCCTTGCTAGCTGATGAAGGACTGACAGGGCGACAAGGAACGTTATGCGACATAAGTGACGTAAAAAATCACCCTGCATGTGTCGCCTACTTATAATTAGCCCTAGGTATGCGCATGACAAACAAATACGAAGCCCTAAAACGGTTTGTAATTCTCATGTACGTGCTCTTTACAAGCGCGCTTTTATACGCGATAAGCCTAACCGACATGAGAGGTCTTGATGAGGCTGCATTTTCAAGATTCGCAGTATTCTTTTGGGGCGGCTGTTTCTCATTTCATTACCTAAGCATGCTGCTGCCTGTGCCAGCAAACGAAAGCAACTCAAGTCACTGGAGGAGCCTTGCTGGTCAGCTGGCTATTTTACTAGCAATAATTTCACTTACATTTCTGCTAATACTTGGCGTCGCAAATGCAGTGCTAATACTTAATCTTTCAGTCTGGATATATGTCGGCCTAGCTATATTTATATTTAGCTCGGGAATAGCCCTATCAATCTCCAATGCAATGGAGTTCCATAAAAAGCTAAATCTTCTATTGGCCTCCAAAGGCTAACAAATGGCTCAAAATATTCGCTTCGCTCACTAGGACGGGCTAAAGCCCGCCCCTTAACCAAACCTTAGGAGCCGCCTAGGAAAATTTATGCTCGAGCACGTAAATATTGAAGATCTGTACAGGGTCGAAGGCCCGCTACCAAATCATCTAAAAATTGAAGGAGCGCTCTCTTCGCTAGGTGGCCCAGGGTGGGATGGTTTTGGCTTTAAAGTCAGAGTACTAAAAGAGCTTGGCTATGACATCGACGCAAAAGGTAACACCGACGCAATGAAAATCAGAGCCTACAACACAGCAGCTGACGCAATTAACAAACTAGGCTCTAAAATTACCCCCAAGAAACTACTTTCCGAGCTGGGCATTTCCTAACAATGCGCTCAAAGCGCAACTTCGTTCGCCGGGACCGGCAAAGCCGGCCCCTTAGCTTAATCGTTAGAGGTAGCAATGGAAGCACCTTCTGTACGCAACTCGATTAAAGATTCGGCCAAAGATATTACTTATCATGTAATGGCTTACCGAGCGCTGACACGCCCAGAATTGGTCCAGGCTGTTGGCTATTACAATTCAACTACAAAGAAAAAGCCGAAGCGCGGCTCTTCTGTAACAATCATTACGATTATTGGTGCGCACTATTAAGTAAAAGCTCTTACCGGGACTAGAAAAGGGGACAGATTTATTTCTACTGCTCTAAACCTACCCAACCGGACAGAATTAGAGTGGCAAAAATAAATCCCCCTTTCTTTGCTAATTCATTCAAGCCGACGCCGCTTCGCGGCGCGGCTTAATTCAGACGTTAGGCCGCACGAGAAAAACATGAACACCCACGAACAAAGATCCGCGATTGGCGCAGCATCAGCAGCCACCTCTGTCGCCGCCATATTTGTCTTAATCGTAATAAACGAGCCAAATCAAATCCAACTGGCCGCACTCGCACTTTTCTCACTTTCCCTACCTGCCAATCTGACCTTTTCACTAACTCAACTCAACATGACTGTGGAAGACAATCCTCGAAACTCACCACTGAGCACCTGGTCATTTTGGGTAGGACTATCAACTTTATTCGGCGCCCTGACACTCTCCATTTACTCAGCTTCCGCTATTGCTGCTGCGTGCCTCGTGATTGGTTCTCTTGTGTCGTTATATGGTTATGGCTACACAGCCAAGACCGACGGGCGTACAGCCTAAAAATGCGCGCAACTGCCGCTCACTTCGTTCGCTGGACGTCCAAAAGCTACGCTTTTGGCCGCCCGTTAGCTTAATCGTTAGAAGGCCAAAGAAAGCATGATGCAAAAGTACGAATCTCTAGACGATATTTGGTGTGAGTGGCCGGAAGCTACAACTGCAATAATGAAGCATGTCAAAGAAAATGAACCACTCGAGTCTAAGTATGAGTGGCACTATGAAAGTGGCTGCGTCATTCCGTACCACCGAGACGGCTATTCTGTTATTATCACCCACACCGGTTACGACACCAAAGAAAAAAGCGCTGTACAGCTCAACACTCAAGCCAAAGTTAGCGAAAACAATGAAATATCAGTAACGGCATCGCGGCGTTGCGCAACCTAGAAAACAACCGAGTATTGGCATTCTAACAATGCGCTCAACTGTCGCTCATTCCGTTATCTGGACAGTCAAAAGCTACGCTTTTGACTGTCCGTTAGTTTAATCGTTAGTGGCAGCTTCTGGCCGTATGCAGCCCTTCACGAAGGGCAGCTATGAGTTGAACGCAGCCCTCGCAAAAAGCAGCCATCGCTCACAAACAGTCTATAGGAAGACAAACTCCTTTCCCGCAACCCAGCCCTTCCGCCTTTAATCTTCGGCAGCGCCACTCAACTGCGCAAGCTTCTCGGCAACCGCCCGATTGAAAGCCCACATCCCAGCCTGAATCGCGGCCAGCGAAAGGATGAAGGCGATCAGCGATGGCGAGTTCAGCAGGAACCAAGCCGTTGCGGCAGCACAAAGATGAAGCTGGAACTGCCTGGCGTTACCCTCCGCAGCCTTGACGTAGGCATATGAGCGCTCCCCGTCTCTTCGCGCACGCAATGCAGCTCGCTCGACAAGTTTCATTGCATGCCCCTGCTTGGCTCATCCGGTTGGCTAGTACAGGGTAGGAAAATAGAGGCCGCACTGTTACTCGACAGCCTCAAACGCCTCATGGTACTGCACAGTCCCCGCTGGCAACCCGCCGGCAAATGCCTGCGCCTGGAAGTATTCCTGGGGCACTCCAGGCAGTTCCAAATCCGGGTGGGCCTTGAAGCCGAAGCGGCCATAGTAGCCAGGGTCGCCCAGCACTACGCAGCCGATGCCGCCGACGCGTTGCAGCTCCGCCAGCGCCGCTTTCATCAAGGCTGATCCAATGCCCTGGCCCTGGCGATCCGGCCATACGGAGATCGGCCCGAGTCCGTACCAGCCACTTGCTCCCGACGAGATTCGGACCGGCGAGATGGCGACATGGCCAATGACCTTGCCCTCTTCTACCGCCACCAGGGAGACGGTGAGTTGCCCGCAGCGGCGCAGGGCTTTGACGATGAATTGCTCGGTATGGCTTGAGTGTTCTTCGTTTTCGAATGCCGCTGTGGTCAGGCGCGTGATGGCGTCGATGTCTTCGGGCTGTTCGTTGCGGATGGTCAGGCGCATGGCAATTTTCCCTTCAGTGTCCTGGTCGATGAGGCGGATGGCTCCCGGGTGTTCCCTGCCGATCACGACTGCCGTGCGATGGCCAAGGCACGCCAGGAACACTGCAGCCTGAGAGGTGGCCGCATCACTGGGATCCGCTGGCGACGAAACTCGCATATTACCGCTGCGGCCCCTCCCTGGGCCGCTACTCCGCGGAACGTGGAAAGTCCTCAGCCCCGCGCCAGCACCGTCTTGACCGCCCCCAGCAACAGCGCCTCGGCATCCGCCGGCGCCCCTTGCGAACGCCAGGCCACATGCAGGTCCGGCCGCACCAACAGGCAACCGTCCTCGTCTATCTCGCGCAGGCGCGCCCAGTCGCCGTAGCTGTCTTCGTAGTCGAGGCCCAGGCCGATGCGGCGCACCACCAGGTCGATGCCCAGTTCACGGGCCAGCGTCTCGGCGGCCTGGCGCCAGGCTTCGCCGCCGTGGCCAGTGAGCAGGGTCAGGCGGCCCTGGCCGCAGAGGTCGAGGGTGGACAGCTTGCGCCCGGCGGTGTCGTGCAGCCAGGCGTGCGGCAGGTGGGCGCCGGGCCAGGTGGTGGGGTGGTAGTAGAGTTCGCGGTCGCGGGTGTAGGCCGGCTCTTCGCTGCCGTCGGCGAGCACCGCGCCGCTGCGGTAGCGTTGCCCCAGTTCCACGCCGTGGCAGCTGAACTGGTAGTGCTGCAGCTGGATGGCCTGTTCCAGGGCGGCGCGGCGTTCGCGGCCCAGCGGGCTGTCGGCGCTCAGTTCGTGCAGGCTGTTCCAGCCCTCGGCCTCGCTCTGGCCCGGCTTGAAGCCCAGGGCGTTGGAGATCGGCAGCATGTTGCGCACGCTTTCCATGGCCCGGTCCACCACCTGGCGGCCGACGGGCTGGCGCTCGGCGGAGTAGCTGTCCAGCAACCCGGAGCCGGCCTGGCCCTTGAGCACCAGGGCCAGCTTCCAGGCCAGGTTGTAGGCGTCCTGCACCGAGGTGTTGGTGCCCAGGCCGTTGGCCGGCGGGTGGCGGTGCACGGCGTCGCCGCAGCAGAACACCCGGCCCTCGGAGTAGCGCTGGGCGACCACGTGGTTGATCTGCCACTTGCTGGTGGCGAGGATCTCCACCGGGATGTCGGCATCGCCGATCACCCGCCGCGCCCGCTCGATCACCGCTGCCTCGCCGAGGTCCGGCTCGCCCTGGGCGGGGTCGTACATGAACAGCATCACCCATTCGTTCCACGGGCGGACGCAGATGAAGGTGCCGCTGCCCACCCAGTAGTCGTTGCCCGGCTGGACCATCCAGTAGAGCACGCCCGGGCGGCTCTCGCAGTAGCGGCGCAGGTCGGCGCGCAGCCAGACGTTCACCGCGCAGCCCAGGCCCATCTCGCCTTCCAGCGGGATGCCGAGCAGTTCCATCACCCGGCTGCGGGCGCCGTCGGCGCCGATCATGTACTGGGCGCGCACGGTGAATTCGCGCCCGGTGCCGCGGTCGAGGATGCGCGCGGTGACGCCCTCCCCGTCCTGGGTGAAGTCCAGCAGTTCGTGGTTGAAGCGCATCTCGCTGCCCGCGCGCAGGGCCTCGTTGGCGAGGATCGGTTCCATCAGGTGCTGGGGGATGTTGCACATGGCCGAGGGGCTGGCCAGCTCGTAGTCGGACTTGCGCTCGATGGCATTGCCCCAGGTGAGCAGGCGGCCCAGTTCCTGGCCGCTGAAGCTGGTGGCCCAGACGTTGTTGGCCATCAGCTCGTGGGGGCTGGCGGCGGCCACCACCTGCGCCTCGACGCCCGCGTCGCGGAAGACCTCCATGGTGCGCTGGTTGGTGATGTGCGCCCGCGGGCTGTTGGCGGTCCAGCGGTACTTGTTGACCAGCAGGTTGCGGATGCCATAGCGCGACAGCAGCAGCGAAGCCGTGAGGCCGGACGGGCCGCCCCCGACGATCAGGACGGGGACTTCGATGACGTGGGAGGTGTTGTGCGGGTTCATGATCGTACTCCGTACTCTTGTTCTTGAAATCGGAAAGGTGCCCACCAGGGCGGGCGCGCTGGCCCAGCCCCTGCTCACGGATCGCGGGCAAGCCGAACCCGTGCCGCCTGCCATGGCTGCCGGCAAATACGAAAGGAAATGGCTGCCGGGAACGGCGGTGCGCCGATCGGCCAGCGGTCCCGGCGTCGAAGCTGAAGCGGCCTGGGGCGGGCCCTCCAGCGCGCTCGACGTCGCCGACGAGAAGCACGGTAATTCCGCAACGATACTGCCGGTAGTCCGGCTGAATGGCTCTCAGCGTTCCATTTTCTGAACGCTGGACACCGCCCTGCCGATGGCGGGAACGAGCCCCTTCACATGCGCCCGCGCACTGGTCGCTGGAGCCGCGCCCCGCGGGTGGGCAACGGCCGGAGATCGGGCCGATCGACGGACCGACATGCCCGCGGCAGCCTCCCTGGGAGGCCCGGCCTTGAGCTACCGGACGTGTGGCATTGCGAACTCTTCTCGATTAAATGTAATATTATTACATTACATATAGGAGATACCCCATGAAACCAGGCATCCACCCCGACTACCGTCCCGTGCTGTTCCACGACACCTCCGCCGACGTGTTCTACCTGATCCGCTCCACCGTGCAGACGGACAAGACCTACACCCACACCGACGGCAACACCTACCCCTACATGACCCTGGACGTGTCCAGCGCCTCGCACCCGGTCTATACCGGCGAGCAGCGCAAGGCCAAGTCCGAGGGCCGCGTGGCGGGCTTCAACAAGCGTTTCGCCGGCTTCGTCGGCAACAAGGGGGCGTGATGAAGGTCCTCGCCTCCCTGAAGAAAGCCAAGCTGCGCCACCGCGATTGCCAGGTGGTGAAGCGGCGCGGCCGGCTGTACGTGATCTGCAAATCCAACCCGCGCTTCAAGTGCGTGCAGGGCCGGCCCAAGCCGAAGGTCCGGCGTTGAGCCCCTTCCGGCCAGCGCCCGCTGCAATGGTGGGGCTGGCCGTTCATGGCGAGGAATCGAGCGCGGGAGCAACAGGCGATACAAGGTTCGACCGCTGCCGGCCAAAAAGCGGACACTGTCCGTGCGAAACCGCCGCCTCATCGGACGGAAAGAACGATACCCGGCTTGATTGAACGGCTCAGACAATTGTCAGATCGACTTGCCGCATGCGACGATTAGAAATCATTCGCATTTAGCAGCACTCCGTCGATGCCGAGCGAACCGCTCTCCTCCAGCCTTCCTTTCGAGCCTTCCAGAGCCAAGGTGCTGCACCGTCTGTTCGGTGAGCACCACGGGTGGCTACTGGAGCGTCTTCGCCTGCGCCTTAACTGCCGTTTCGATGCGGCGGACATGGCGGCGGAAACCTTCGCCCAGGTAGTAGCGCTGCCAACCCCGCAGGACATCCGCGAGCCGAGGGCACTGCTTACCACCATCGCGAAGCGGCTGATCTTCGCCAGTTGGCGTCGGCGCGATCTGGAGCGGGCCTATATGCAGGCGCTGGCGAACGAGCCGGAGTCCTGGGCACCTTCGGCCGAGGATCACTACCTGGTAATGGAGGCGTTGCTGGAGGTGGACCGCCTCCTCGACGGCCTCTCCCCTAAAGCACGCTCGGCCTTTCTTTATAGTCAGCTGGATGGCTTGCCCTACCGTCAGATTGCACATGAGATCGGCGTGTCGGTGACCCGAGTGCATCAGTACGTGGTGCAAGGACTCAGGGCTTGCTGCCAGGTGACAGTGTGAGCGCATCTGGCAGCTCTGCATTGCTCGAGGCAATCGACTGGTATGCCCGCCAGGCTTCCGGGACCTTCAGTATCGAAGAGCACCAGCACTTTCTGCGCTGGCTCGCGGAGTCGCCGCAGCACAAGGCCGCCTGGGGGCAACTCGAACAGCGCCTGGCTCAGACCCTGGCACCGCTGGCAGGAACGCCGGCTCGAGGAGCTCTGCAGGTGTCCAGTCAGCAACGACGATCCCTGTTACGTGGCGCACTATGCCTGGGAGGGCTCGCGTTGGGTGGACGCCTGCTCAGTGAGCCTGGTTTCCCACTGGCCGGCCTGCGCTCGGATCTGAGTACCGGGACTGCGCAACGCAGTACGTTTATTCTGCCCGATGGCTCCAGCCTGCTACTCAATGCGCAGAGTGCTGTGGATCTGGACTTTTCCAATGGGCAGCGCCGGGTGAGGCTCATCGACGGTGGCTTGCTTGTCGATGTAGTTCGTGCGCAGACGCCATTGGAACTGGGTTGCCGCTACGGCTCTGCTCAACTGGTCAGTGGGCGTTGCATGCTGATGCTGCAGAAGACGGAAGCACAGCTCTTTTTGCTGGCCGGCCACGCGACAGTGCTCGGCAGATCCGGCGAACGCATGGCGTTGGACGCAGGCCAGAGTATCCGCCTTACCGACCAGGGCATTTTGCCGAGCGAGCTTGCCGGCGACCCACAGGCATGGACTCGAGGTCTGCTGGAAGTACATCACCAGTCACTGGCCAGCGTGATCGATGCGCTGCGACCGTACCACCATGGCTCGATACGCTTGGCGCCGGAGGTGGCGGAACTGCGAATTTCCGGTTTGTTCTATTTGGATGATAGCGACCAGGCCCTGGCGGCATTGAGCGATGTTCTGCCGATTCGCATCGAGCGCTACCTGGGCTGGTGGACAAGAATCGTCCCCGCCTGAATCGCGGGTCGCCGATGCCTTTGGCCCCTCCTTGAAAAATTTTTCTCCCTCCCCCTGAAAAAACTCCCGGTTCGTCGCACAGAACCAGCAAGGCCCCTTTGCAGAGGGCCTATTCATATCGAATCTGGAGTGGTCCCATGGGTCATCGTATTGTTATTTCCTCCTTGGCGGCTGGAGTGGCTGCCGTTGTTCTTTCTACGTCACTGGTCGCCGCAGAAGCCAGCGTCAGTATGGATCTGCCGGCCGCCCCGCTGGCCAATACACTGATGCGTATCGGCCAGTTGAGTGGCAGGCAGGTGCTGTTCCAGGAAGGCTTGGTGGCAGGCCGTCGGGCCGTTGCAGTACGAGGCGACCTGACCGCCGAGCAGGCAGTCAGCCAGGCTTTGAAGGAAACCGGCCTGACTGTCCGGATAACTCCCAGCGGTGCGCTGAGCGTCGAGCCCTCCAATGATTCCGCGGCACTGGAGTTGGGGGAGTCGACTGTCGTCGGCCGCAGCCTGGGGCTCACCACCGAGGGTACCGGGTCTTACACTACCGGCGAAGTCAGCATTGGCAAGAGCGAGCAGAAGCTCAAGGACATCCCGCAAACCATCAGCGTTATCACTCGACAGCGCATGGACGATCAGAACATCACCAACTTGCCGGAGCTATTTGCCAATGCTCCTGGCATGGTGTTCTCAAAAAGCCCAGGGACCGGTGGGTTCATTTCCTCCCGTGGCTTCGAAATCGAATCAATGCAGTACGACGGCGTGCCGCTGACACGCGGAATTTATGCCCTTGGCAGCTATCTCACCGAGTCCACCGCGTTCTACGATCGCGTGGAGATACTTCGTGGCGGTGCCGCCCTGCTGCAAGGTGCAAACAGTCCCGGGGGCGCGGTCAACTTTGTACGCAAACGCGGACAGGCCGCTCCGACCGTAACCGTTACCGGCCAAGCTGGCTCCTGGAACCACTACGCAAGCCAGTTGGATGCCGGCGGTCCCTTGAATGATGAAGGCACCATTCGCGGCAGGACCGTGGTCGACTACGACACCAGCCACTCCTTCATCGATTATGTAAACGGATGGGATCAAAAGCTCTACGGCGCCTTGGACTTCGATTTGTCCGACAACACCACGTTCGGCTTCGGCGTGAGCAATCGCAAAGCGCATTTCCGCCCTATGGTCGCAGGCCTTCCGCGCTATCGGAACGGCGGCGATATCGACCTGGCGCGCTCCACGTACACCGGCTCCGACTGGAACCGAGGGCTGATCGAACAAACCGGTCTCTACGCCGACCTCGAACACCGTTTCAACGAACACTGGAAACTCAAAGCCGCACTCGCCGCGATCAACGAACACAACAAAATGACCTACGCCTACGTCGTCGCATTTCAGGATGGCATGGGCGGTGTTCTGGATGATGGCAGCGCGCTGAGCAATTGGCAGTACGGGACCGATCTCGAGTCACGCAATCGCGGCTTGGATGTCTTCGTCGACGGTGACTACAACGGCTTTGGATTCGATCAGGAGGTGGTACTGGGGGCCAACTACTCCCGCCTAACCAGCAATGACACATTGGCGAGGGTGATTGTCGCTGGCGCGAATATATTCGACCTGGACAATCATCTCCCCTGGCAGGACTACGACAGCCTGGCTGCTGCCGGTACTCGAACCGACAGCAACTACAAGATCGTCCAGAAAGGCATCTACGGGACCTGGCGCGTCAAGCTAACCGACCCGCTGACCCTGGTGCTGGGCGGACGTACCAGCTGGTATTCCTATGACTACGACGCCACGGTCTACAACCGCAACGTCTTCAGCTATGACACCAACAGCACCAAGGCCAACAACGGCGTAGTGACACCCTACGCCGGGCTGATCTACTCCCTGACCCCTGAATGGTCGGCCTACGCCAGTTATGCCGATGTCTTCATTCCCCAGAGCGCGATCGGAGTCGGCGGCTCGACACTCGAACCCATCACCGGCAGCAATTATGAAACGGGCCTGAAAGGCGAGCTGGCGGATGGCCGGATCAATACCTCCATCGCCTTGTTCCGCTATGACAACGAGAACCGCGCCGTCACCATCCCCAACACCGTCGGCCAATGCAATGGCGGGAGCTGCTCGGAGGCATCGGGCAAGGTCCGCAGTCAGGGGCTGGACGCCGAGATCGGGGGTGAAGTGCTTCCCGGCCTGCAGGCTTCCGCGAGCTACACCTACAACACCACCAAATTCCTCAAGGACGCTACCTACCAGGGCAAGGTGTTTACCACTTGGACGCCCAAACACATGGTGCGGCTGTGGGCCGACTACACCTTGCCGGGCGAATACAGACAGTTCAGCGTGGGTGCCGGTGTGAACTCGCAGAGCGGCACCATCAGTAGCGACCGCCAGTACGAGCAACCTGGCTTCTCGGTATGGAATGCGCGGCTGGGCTACCAGGTCAACGACGAGATCACCCTGGCAGTCAACTTCAACAATCTGTTCGACAAGGTCTACTACCTGCCCGCCTACAGCCAGTTGAATGCAAACAACTACTATGGCGACCCACGCAACTTCATGCTCACCGTGAAGTACACGCCGCAGTTCTAAAGCACGTACAGATCCAACAGAGGATGGCCGCAAGCCTCTTGAAGGCTTGCAGCCGCGTCCCATCCGACGATCTTTCTCAACCTCCAACGCTGTAAATTCCATGACCAAGAAATCGCGCTCACGGCTATGGTTCCTAGCGCATAGCTGGTTGGCCCTGCCGATCTGGTTCTTCGTTCTGGCCGTTTGCGTCACCGGCACAGTCGCTGTTATCAGCCAGGAACTGGTTTGGCTGGCCAATCCCGAAGTACGAGCACCAAAGCCTTCGGACGATGCCCGGCCACTCAACTTCGACGAGATCATCAAGACCATTCACGAAGCCCAACCGGAGCTGGATATCCGTTACATCCTGCGTCCGGACGAGGCGTACCTCGCCTTGCAGGTCCAGGTCAGCAGACCCGACCACAGTACCCGAAACCTCTACGTGAACCCCTATACGGGGAAGATTCAGGGCGCTCAGTCGTTCGATTTCCGAGGCTTCCTTCGCGCATTGCATGGGTGGTGGTTGGTTCCTGTCACCCGGGGCTATCCATGGGGCTGGTACCTGGTTTCGGCCCTCGCGTTGCCGATGCTTGCTTCACTGGTAACAGGGCTGGTCGTATACAAGCGGTTCTGGAAGGGTTTTCTCAAGCCTACCCTGCGTTTCAACCATGGCGCGCGGGTCTTTTGGGGCGACTGCCACCGCCTGGGCGGCATCTGGTCCATCTGGTTCATCTTGCTCATCTCGATCACCGGCAGCTGGTTCCTGATCCAGGCTTTTCTGGCCGACAACCACATCACCATGTCGCGTAACAAGGTCGCGACCAGCCTTGCCTACGAGAAGGTTCCGACAAGCCACTCGGGACGGCCGGGGATCGTCAGCCTGGAGCATGCCCTCAGTAACGTAATGGCGCAGATTCCCGCGTTTCAGGCGTCTTTCGTCAGGATGCCTGGCAACGCCTTCGACACCGTCAGCTTCCGAGGCCGGAGCAGCTATCCACTGGTTTACGACACTGTCAGTACCAGTCCGTATAGCGGCACTGTTCAATCGGCACGGACCCTCGCCCATCGATCAGCGTTCGAACTTGTCACTGAATCCATGAGGCCTCTGCACACCGGTGACTTCGGTGGTTTGTGGCTGAAGGGGATATGGTTCCTCTTTGGCTTGGTGCTAAGCGTATTGATCCTCAGCGGGCTACTGATATGGAGCAAGCGAACCGCTGTGGCTACCGCATCGGCGCTCAAACGCGCCGCACGGAAGAATGAGACTATCGAACCGGCGTCAGCCTGGCGTTCCCTGTGGCCGGCGTGGCGTTTCCATCTCAGTATCCTGCTGGTTGCAGTACCAGTGTTTTTCTTGCCACGTTATTTCGCCGATCAGGCTCTATTCAAGGGAGAGCGAGGGCTGGGCGAGCGCGAGGCAGGCGTCGTCGTGGTCGGGCCCTGGAAGCTGTATCTGGCCGAATCCCGGGTACAGCCCCCCAAACCACTTAAAAGCTTCGAGGCCGCGTTATGTGAGGCTTGCATTGGAGAGGTCAAGGCCGTCTACCTGCATTTAGGCAAGCCTTCGAGCCTCAAGAAGGCGGGCAGCCTCCTCTCCGGATCGCCCTACGATATGAGCGCTTCGATTTCAATTGCGGCCGACAGCCCTACCGACTCCGAGTTGTGGATCACCATGGAGGGATGGAATGGCGCCTGGTATCAGGCGTCCCTTCCCTTGAGCGCAGCATCTCCCACCACCGTCAATTGGCTGAAGCAACAACGACGCAAGCTATGAGTACAGCTGCTGCAACCTGATATTGAAGCTTTCCCAGTGTCCGCCTTGGGTCGGAAGCTGCCGATGTGCAACTCAAGGGGAGACTCGTGAGACTCGTCGGAAACAGTCTCAGCGTCTCCCTCCAGGTCGCCTGCGAGGCTCAGAAACTGTACTTCGCCGTCAGCCGGTACGAACGCGGGTCGCCGAAGAAGTTGGAGCCCTGTGTATCGCTGATGCTGCTGTAGTAGCGCTTGTCGAACAGGTTGTCGATGTTCAGCTGCAGGTCCAGTTTCCGCGTGGCGGCAAAGCCTGCACTCAGGTCCACCAGGGTGTAGCCACCCTGCTTGACGCCATAAGGTGTGCTGATCTTGCTTTGGGTATGCAAGGCGCCGCCCACGCGCCAACGATTCAGCTCACCGGGAAGGCGATAGCTGGTGCCCAGCTTGAACAGGTTCTGCGGCAGGTTGGTACCGTAGCGCTTGCCCTTGCTGAAGACGCCGATGGGATCATAGTCGGACTCCTTGACCCGTTCGGCGCTGTTGTAGGTGTAGCCGGCGGTGAGGTTCCAGCCGGGCAGCACTTCTCCATTCACTTCCAGCTCCACGCCGCGGCTGCGGACTTCGCCGGCGGCACTGTAGCAACTGGTCAGCCCAGTGGCGCAGGTGCTGGTGGGCAGTGCGTCGGGCAGGTTCTCCAGGTCTATCTGGAACAGCGCCAGGCTGGCATTGACGCGGCCCTGCAGGTATTCGGCCTTCAAGCCAA
This sequence comes from Pseudomonas sp. RW407, assembly GCF_003176655.1. NCBI lineage: Bacteria > Pseudomonadati > Pseudomonadota > Gammaproteobacteria > Pseudomonadales > Pseudomonadaceae > Pseudomonas > Pseudomonas sp. RW407. The sequence continues at coordinate 2,083,155 of NZ_QGSL01000107.1, forward strand.
CCTCGTAGTTGGTGCCTTCCTGCGGTTCCAGCAGGCTGCCGCCGGCGGTCTGGTAGTTCTGCGGATTGAAGATGCGCGTCCAGCTCGCGTAGACCGAGTAGGTATCGTTCAGGTCGTAGACGACACCGGCGTAGGGGGTGAACTTGCGCGTCACCTTGTAGTTCGCCGCCCCGTAGGGGTAGTCGCCGTCGTACTGCACCACGTCCAGCTCGTACCAGTCGGCGCGTCCGCCCAGCACCAGGCTCAGCGGATCGGCCAGGCTCAGGCGCAGCGTGCCGTAGACGCCGGTCTGGTCGATTTGCTGGTAGCGGTTCCATTCGCCGAACTCGCCCACCGGCGGAATCGCCAGCGAATTCGGGTTCCAGTTGAGCGGGTTGATGGTGGCGATGTCGAAGCTGCCATCGAGGGTCGTGGCGGCGCCGGTATCGTGCCAGTCCGCGCTGCGCCGGCTGGCTCCGAAAACCGCAGAATGATCGCGGCCCAGCAGGCTGAAGGGGCCGCTGAAGTAGCCGTCGAAACTCTTCTGGTCGCGGTCGTAGTTGTAGGCGCCGCCGCGCATGGCGTACTGCGGCTCGCCGTTGGCATCGAGAGTCGGCGCGTTGAGGAAAGTCCCCAGCATGTCCATCTCGCTGTTGATCCAGGTAGCCGAAAGCTTGCCTTTCCAATCGTTGTCGAAGCGATGCTCCAGCTCGGCGAAGAAGGTCCGGCTTTCCTTGTCCCAGTAGGACCAGCTCGGGCTCATGCGAGTGGACCGGGAGATCGGCAGGAAGCTGCCGTCCGGATAAGTGCCCAGGCCATTCCAGTCGGCCCCGGGGTTATTGTCTTTGCTGTAGGAAGCTCCGAGGGAGAGGGTCGTGGCGTCGTCCAGGTCGGCCTCGAGGATGCCATAGGCCAGGCTGCGCTGGTTCTCGTAGTAGTCGATATAGGAATTCTTGTCCTGGTAGGACAGCACGGTGCGACCGCGCAATGTGCCCTGCTCGTTGAGCGCGCCGGAGAGGTCCAGCTCGCTGCGGTAGTCGTCCCAGCGACCGGCGGAACCGGTGATCGAACCCTGGAATTCGCGGGTCGGGCGCTTGCGCACCAGGTTGATCGAGCCGGCTGGGGTTCCCGTACCTTCCATCAGGCCGGAGGCGCCGCGCACCACCTCCACGCGGTCGTACATGGCCATCGCGCCAGTGGACAGCGCAGCTTCCTCGTACTGGATCGGCAGGCCGTCGACCATCAGGTTCTCGACCTGGAAACCACGGGAGTTGTAGCGCTCGCGCTCGCCGCCCCATTTGGTGACGGTCAGCCCAGTGGTTTGTTCGAGGACCTCGCCCAGGGTGATGAGACTCTCGTCATCCATGCGCTGGCGGGTGATGACACTGACCGACTGCGGCGTTTCGCGCAGCGATAGCGGCATCTTGGTGGCCGTGCTATTGCTGCCGGTGGTGTAGGAGCCGGTGTGCTCCGTGGTTTCGCCCAGGCCCTGGCCGATCACCGAGGTGGCATCCATCTCCAGCGCTCCCTCCGTGGAGGCGGCCACCAGGGTGTAACGCCCGTCGCTTTCGCGCAGGGCGCGGATGCCGGTGCCAGCGAGCAGCGTGCGCAACCCGTCCTCCACCGGGAAGCTGCCATCCAGGCCGGCACTGTTCTGGCCGCGCGTCAGGCGGGCATCGAATGACAGCACGATCCCCGATTCCGCAGCAAAGCGAGTCAGCACCTGGCTCAGGTCGCCGGCGGCAATCTGGTAACGCTGCGTAGCGGGCGCGTCGGCCAGCGCCGACAGCGGTGCCAGCAACGCCGAGCAGAGGATGGCCAGGCGGATGCGGGCGCGCAGGGGCTGCAGGGAATCTACCGGGGGATTTTGCGAGGAAATCATCATCGTCCTTCTCTCATGGTCATCGGCCGTGTGGATCGGCCGTTTTTCATGGGTCGAACGAAGATGCGAATTGATATCACCTGGCACGAAATATTTTTTATCCGGCCGGCATGACCGTGATCCAGAAGCGTGTGCGACGCTCAACCCGCACCGGCAACGCACTGGCAAGGGCACGGAAGATCTGTTCCGGATCGTCCAGCTCGAAGGTGCCACTCAGGCGCAAGTCCGCCACCTGGGGGTCGCAACGCAGCAGGCCGGGTCGATAGCGGCCAAGGTCGGCAAGAAAGTCGGCCAGGCGCTGGTCGTTGGCGATCAGCAGGCCGCGGGACCAGGCGTCGGCCGCGTAGTCCAGCACTCGGGTGGACAGAATCCGGCCCGCATCGAAGAGGCAGGCCCTGCCCTGCTCCAACGCCGTGGCGGCAAGTGAATGCTCAGGCTGCACCTGAACCTGCCCGGAGAACACTTGCACCTGCGTCGCCGCGTCGAGCTGGCGCACCGCGAAGCGCCCACCCTCGGCACGCACCACGCCCTGCGCCGTCGCCACGCTCAGGCGCGCGCCTGGCGTGGCGTTCAGCAGCACTTCACCGCGGCGCAGCGTCACTCGGCACTGTCCACCGGCGTAACGGACATCCAGGGCGCTCTGTGTATTGAGCAACAGTTGGCTGCCATCGGCGAGGGTAACGGGCAATCGCTCGCCAATGCCGCTGCGGTAATCGGCGAACAGCGCACCTTGTTCGAACTCGCGGTAGCCGCCCAGCCCGAGCGCCCCAGTCCCCAGCGCCAGCAACAATCCCTTGAGCACCGTACGACGGCTGTGGCGACGATCCTCGCGGGCCAGCCCGAAGACGCGTCCGCTGAAGTCGCCGGGCATGCCCTGCAGACGCTGCTGCAGACGCTCAGCCTGCCGCCAGGCCCAAACGTTGTGCGGCGACGCTTCCAGCCAGCGCTGCCAGGCGTCGCGGTCCCCCGGGCAGGCCTCGCCGCTGGCGAACAGGCTGAACCAGTCCGCCGCCTGTTCGATGGAGTCCAGTTGTGCAGCGCTGATACCGGTGCCGCTCACAGCCCGTGCTCCAGGCTGTAGAGCATGCAATGGCGCGTAGCCTTGGCGATGTAGCGGTTCACCGTGACCAGCGACACACCGAGAGTCTGAGCGATGTCGCGGTAGGTCATGCCATCGAGCTGGGAAAGCAGGAAGGCCTGGCGCAACTTGTCGCCCAGCGCGGCAAGCATGGCGTCGAGCTGGACCAGGGTTTCCATGAGAAGCAGCCGATCCTCGGCGGAGATGTCCAGCGCCTCGGGCGTTTCCGCCAGCGCCTGCAACCAGGCGCGCTCCAGCCGCTGGCGACGGAAGTGGTCGATCATCAGCCGGCGCGCGACGGTGGCGAGGAAGCTGCGTGGCTCACGCACCGCCTCGATGCTGCCCTGCCGGTCGGTACTGCCCAGCAGGCGGACGAACACGTCCTGCACCAGGTCGGCCGCCAGTTGGCTGCAATCCACCCGGCTACGCAACCAGCCGCGCAGCCAGCGGTGCTGTTCCTTGTAGAGGTCGCCCACCTCCAAGCGCCGGACCGGGCCCTGGCTCGTCATTGCCGATAATCATCCATATGCAAATGGGAATAATTATCGTATCAACCACGCCAGATCCTGGGCAATCCCGAACCTGCTCGGGAAGCCGAAGGTTGCCAAAGAGCAATCTCAAGTGGCTTGCGAGGACGAACACGACCACCCGTTCAACGGCAGCAACCGGCCATGACCGGACCGCCACGCCCGCACTTGCCGCCCCCTCGCCGCCGGTCTACACCGGCAATAAGCCCTCCCCCGTACGCGACAACCAGCGAGAAGCACAATGAGCAACGAAGTCCTGGCGGCAATGGTTGCCGCCCTCACCGGTTTCGGCGTTGCCTACCTCACCCTGCGCACGCAGATCAGGCAGGCGCGGATGCAGTTGGGGGCGGCGCACCGGGCCGAGATCATCCGCCGCCAGCTGGACGCCCTGGAGGCCATCTGGAGCATTTTCGCCGCGGCCTCCCGCTCGGGGGGCGAAGGCCGCATGCTGCAGGCCAGGGGCGGCGGCCAGGCCATTTCGGTCGAGGAGGCCCGGGCGTTCATCCGCCTGCTGGAAGACACCTTCAACGCCAGGAGCGGGCTCTACCTGTCGCAGAAAGCCCGCCGGGCCCTGTTCGGCTTCCGCGACTACATCCGTGACGAGCTGATCGGGAACAGTAGCAACGGGCTCCTTCCGCTCTCCACCGAGCAGCTCGCCGCATTCCATGAGAAGAGAAGGTTCGTGCGCCTGTGCCTGAGGGCGGAAGTGGGTTCGACCGATCTTCGCGTGGCGCAGGAAGAGCTTCGTCTCTACGAGGCCGGGCAGAAATCCAGGCCTTGAAAAGCAGGAGGGGAATCCTTGCCGCCGTGCCTTTCCTCCCCCTCGTAACCCGGACTAGCCCCGCCAGCATCGAGCCGACGGCCAACCATTGAAGTGAGAATAATTATCAATTATCGTTCGCGCTTCCTGGGTGGGGGGAGTCGGTTTGAGCAAGGATCAGATGGGGTCGTTGTACATGGAGCACAACAGCTGGCTGAAGGGTTGGCTGTACCGTCGCCTGGGCTGCACCAGCCAGGCGGCCGACCTGGCCCAGGACACCTTCCTGCGCCTGCTCCAGGCCCAGCAGAAGACCGGCGAGGCGCTTGACCTGCAGCGCCCGCGCGCCTACCTGGCCACGGTCGGACGGCGCCTGGTGTACGACCACTTCCGCCGCCACTCCCTCGAACAGGCCTACCTCGACCTGCTCGCCCGCACGCCCGAGGCCTTCGCCCTGTCCGCCGAGGAACTGTGGCTGATGCGCGAGACCCTGCAGCAGCTCGACGCCCTCCTCGACCGCCTGAAACCCGTGGTGCGCAGCGTCTTCCTGCTGTCCCAGCTCGACGGCCTCACCTACCTGCAGATCGCCCGCCAGCTCGGCATCAGCGAACGCACCGTGAAGCGCCACATGGTCAGCGCCTTCGAGGCCTGCATCCTGTTCGAAGGCGACCTCGGATGAGCGACAACGGCGCGCCGATCCGCCCCGAAGTGGCCCGCCAGGCGGCGCACTGGCTGATGCGCATGCACGACAGCGCGGCGGACAACGGCCAGTACCAGGCCTGCAGCCGCTGGCGCGCGGCCGACCCGGAACACGAGCGTGCCTGGCAGCGCGTGCAGCGGGTGCAGGAACGCCTCGGCCTGCTGCCACGCGACCTGGCCATGGGCACGCTCAACCGCGAACGGCGCCAGGCGATGAAGAAGCTGCTGGTGCTGGCCGCGCTGCTGCCGGCCGGCTACCTCGGCTATCGCCAGGCCCCCTGGACGCGCTGGACCGCGGACTACCAGACCGCCGTGGGCGAGCGCCAGCACCTGCGCCTGGCCGACGGCAGCCTGCTGGACCTGAACACCGATACCGCCGTCGACCTCGACTTCAGCGCCGGGCAACGCCTGATCCGCCTGCTGCGCGGGGAAATCCTCGTCGAGAGCGGCGCGGACAGCGCAAGCCCGGTGCATCGCCCCCTGCGCGTCGCCACCGGGCAAGGCCTGCTGCAGGCGCTGGGCACGCGCTTCAGCGTCCGCCAGCTCGACGGCCTGACGCAACTGCAGGTGCTGCAGGGCAAGGTGCTGGTCATGCCCCGGCAAGGCGACGGGCAGGTCGTCGAGGCGGGCAGCCAGGTGCTCTTCAGCGAACTCGCCGTGGAAAAGCCGCGCGCCACCCAGGCCGACAGCCTGCTCTGGACCCAGGGCCAACTGGTGGCCGACGACATGCCGCTGGGCGATTTCCTCCGCGAGCTGGGCCGCTACCGCAGCGGCTGGCTGCGCTGCGACGGCGAGGCGGCGCGCCTGCGCATCAGCGGCGGCTTCCAGCTGGACAACACCGACGCCATCCTCGCCGCCCTGCCCGCCACCCTGCCGGTGGAGGTCAGCTACCGCACGCGCTACTGGGTCAGCGTCAGCAAACGCTGAAGGATGTTGGCCCCTTTTTCCACGCCGTCAGTCCTTTGATGTGGAACTGCCACACACCAAGGACAACCCATTCATGAAGCACCGCATCACCTCCGCCTCCGGAGCGCACCGCTCCTTCCCCGGCCAGCGCCTGGCCCAGCCGCGCCGCCTGCTCGCGCTCAGCGCGCTGGCCATGGCCCTGCAGTCGGCGATGCCACAGGCCCTGGCCGCGCCAGAAGCCGCCGGGCACGCCTACAGCATCCAGGCCGGCAGCCTCGGCCAGGCGCTGACCCGCTTCGCCGCCCAGGCGCAGATCACCGTGCAATTCTCCCCGGACCTGACCCAGGGCCTGAACTCCAACGGGCTGCGCGGCCACTACAGCGTCGAGGAAGGCCTGGCCGCCCTGCTCCGCGGCACCGGCCTGCAGGCGGTGTTCCGCGGCGACGGCGTCTACGGCCTGGTGCGCAACCCCGACGCGGCGCTGGCGCTGGACGACACCCTGGTGGTCGGCCAGACCCTGGGCAGCATGACCGAGGGCACCGGCTCCTACACCACCGGCGCGGCCAGCATCGGCGGCAAGAGCCCGCAGGCGCTGAAGGACATCCCCCAGTCGGTGTCGATCATCACCCGCCAGCGCATGGAGGACCAGGGCATCACCAACCTGGCCGAGGCGCTCGACCAGACCACCGGCATCACCCTGGTCGGCGGCAACGACGCCAACACCAAGGTGCTGTCCCGCGGCTTCGCCCTCACCAACATCCAGGTCGACGGCGGCACGCCCGGCTTCCGCGAGCAGACCTACGACACCCTGGCGGACACCACCGCCTACGACCACATCGAGGTACTGCGCGGCTCCGACGGCCTGTTCGGCGGCACCGGCGAGCCCTCCGGGGTGATCAACCTGGTGCGCAAGCGGGCGCTGTCCGAGGCGCAGACGCAGGTCAACCTGTCCGCCGGGAGCTGGGACAACTACCGCAGCGAAGTCGACGTGACCGGCCCGCTGGCCTTCGACGGCGCGCTGCGCGGGCGCTTCGCCGCGTCCCAGGAAAACAAGCGCTACTTCTACGACGGCGCCGACAGCGACAAGCACGTGCTGTTCGGCGTGCTGGAGGCCGACCTCACCCCGGCCACCCTGGTCAGCGTCGGCGGCACCTACGAGTGGCGCGACATGGACGGCTACTGGGAAGGCGGCCTGCCGCGCTACACCACCGGCGACCCGCTGGGCCTGTCGCGCAGCGACAAGCTGAGCGCCGACTGGTCGAGCAACAACTACAAGCGCAGCGAGGGCTTCCTCAAGGTCGAGCACAGCTTCGACGAGGACTGGAAGATCAACTCCAGCTTCACCCGCAGCCGCTACGACACCGAACAGGACATGGGCGCGGTGAGCGGCCCGATCAACCCCGACACCCTCGAAGGCGCCACCTTCCAGCGCATCGTCCGCAACTACAGCATCGACCAGGACCTGTTCGACGCCAACCTGCAGGGCGCCTTCGCCGCCTTCGGCCGGCGCCACGAAGTGCTGATGGGCGTGGACTACTCGGACATCCAGCGCAGCTACGCCGACCACAGCGAGTGGACCTCGCGGCAAGCGGTGGACGTGTTCTCCACCGACATCGGCTCGCTGCCCAAGCCGGCCAGCCCCGCGCTCTACTACGAGTACCCGGACTGGAACATCCGCAAGAGCGGCGCCTACGGCACCCTGCGCCTGGCGCTGGCCGACCCGCTCAAGCTGATCGTCGGCGCGCGCTACTCCGACTACGCCAATACCATCCACGCCCTGGTGCCCTCCTTCGGCACCAACAGCAAGGACGGCGGCCACGACAGCGGCATCGTCACGCCCTTCGGCGGCCTGGTCTACGCCCTCACCCCGCAGTGGTCGGTGTACACCAGCTATGCCGAAATCTACAAACCGCAGCCGGAAATCCTCGACCGCGACTTCAAGCCGCTCAAGGCCATCACCGGCGACACCTACGAGATGGGCGTGAAGGGCGAGCTGTTCGGCGGCCGCCTGAACCTCTCCTCGGCGCTCTACTACACCCGCCAGGAGAACAACGCGATCCAGCTGTTCTACGAGAGCACGCCGACCAACGCCTGCTGCTACGTGGCCGGCGGCAAGATGGTCAGCAAGGGCTTCGACACGGAAATCTCCGGCGAACTGGCGCCGGGCTGGCAGCTCACCGCCGGCTACACCTTCAACATCAACGAGCAGCGCAAGACCGGCGACGACACCGCGGTCGGCAAGCCGATCAGCACCCAGACGCCCAAGCACCTGTTCAAGTTCTTCACCACCTACCAGCTGCCCGGCGAGCTGAACCGCTGGAAGCTCGGCACCGGCGCCACCCTCCAGAGCAGCAACTACGTCAGCGGCGAAGTCCAGCGGCGCCTGGAAGACGGCTCGCTGAGCCCCAGCACCAACAGCTTCGAATACACCCAGGCCGGCTACGCGCTGTGGAACGCGCTGGTGGAATACCGCATCGACGAACACTGGACCACCGCGCTCAACGGCAACAACCTGTTCGACAAGAAGTACTACCAGACCGTCGCCAGCAGCGACCAGGGCAACTGGTACGGCGCGCCGCGCAACTTCATGGTCACCTTGCGCGGGAAGTTCTGACGGCGTAGGGCCCTACCCTGCTCCCGGATGCCCGCGATTTGCGGGCATTCGTTTTCTTGTCGTCGAGAGGATGGGGATGGTAGGTGTCAGGAGGGGCTGCTATCGGCCGAGGCTGTGTAAAAACGTTTGCTCAAATTCGAGGCTCACGTTGCTACGTAAAATCTACGGAGACTTTCCAAGCTGACCCGGCTGGAACTCGCGAGGAAGCGCGAAATTTGCTCTCTTTTTGAGCATCCCCGCTCTCGAATACGTTTTTACACAGCCTGGGCCAGAAGCAGCCGGTCAGAGAGCTATTCGCCACAGGAGAGATCGGTTCTCGTACGGCCTTCACTGCGTGTCGAGGGTTACATACGGGGACAGACCGGATGGCGCTCCGGCACATCTGCACTTGGTTATCACCTTCGTTAGCGGCAACTCCTTCAAAACCGATGTGCCGGATAATGTCACCGAGGGTATCGGCTTTATTCACCACATCAAGTCATTCCAACAGCCGGTATTCAGCGCGGCTGAAGTCGACGCCACACTGAAAGCTCTGCAGGCCGGCCGACGCGCGCCGCACCTCACCACCCACCGCGAGCATGTGCAGCCTTAAACGTCGTAGTGATCCGACAGCGGAGCGGCCATGCCTGAAGTGTGGCGGTGCCCTGCTAATTCGCACCGTGAAATCAAGGGTGAAAGCAGGACAGCAGTTTTGGGGATGCTCGGGGGTCCCCAAGTGCCGGACGATGCAGAGTACTTAAAATGCAGAAGGGCTTGAAAATCGAGACTTGTCCCCAATTACTCTTTCTCAAGAGGTCAGGCTGTCGGTACGGCTTGTGCCTCAGAGTCTAATTTCCTCCAGCGCTTACCACCCCTAACCCAGCGGTCATTATCAATCCATCACATAAAAGGAATGTCCGGAATGGACTTCATTACCACCGGTGTCATCGCAAGTGCTGTTTACGACCTCCTGAAGAACGGCCTGAAACTCAGTGCTGGCGTGCTGAAGGATCGCCTGGGCCAATGGATCAAGGAGGACGTCGTCGCCGAAGCCGTTGCTGGCGAGCTTTCCAAGCTTGATCTTCACGATGGGCTGAGTGAAAAAGCTATCTCCCAGCAACTCGATCAATCCCAGGCAATTTCCACGCTAATCCGCGACATCAACGCGGAGGCTGCTCTGGTTGCACCGTCCACTATCACCACCGTCAACCAGACGCATAGCGGCAGCGGCGACAATGTGGCTGGCAACAAAATCGTCAACTGAGCTACGGAAAGTGTGCGTGTGACTAATTTTGAGCAACACCATAGCGGTGATGGGGACAACGTTGCGGGTGACAAGATCATCAATGAGATCAGGTCGCTTGCCCCGAAAGACCTCATCGCACCCATAGGAATGGTGTTTGAAAGCCTTAGGCAAAAGGATAAGGCGACAGCCAAGGCCCAGATGGGCATGCTCAAGGCGATCGCGCAGCGCGAAGAGGAGTCTGCCGCGCTGATAGAGGTCATTTCCATCTATGGTGGGCTCGTGGACGCTCAAAACCGCGATGCTGCCTGGACGACTGTCGCGAGGATCGTTTCACGCACCACAAACCCCATCATCAGGGACGTTTGCCAGGCCGCTCTGCTGCAACTGTCCTACCGCACCGCACGTGAGGAAGAGGCGAAAGACCTTTATTTGGCTGAGTCCTCACCGGGTGCGTACGCCCAGGAAGCCTATCTGCGTTGTTACGCAGGCGAAGAGCAACTGCGTACGGCCGTGAAATGCTTTCCTCCGGAGGGTGTACTAACCGGTGCTGTCGAAGGGGCCATTCGGCTGCACTCAGCAAATCTGGCGCTTGAGCTGGCAACACGGCTGAATTCGCTCTATGACTCCTACAACGCCAGAGTGCTCTTGGCGATGGCAACAGGCCTTGCGCTCAATCCGGATCTTGCGGGGCATCACCTTTGGCTGAACCGGCCGGAGGTGAAGGAGCGGGTGGACGAACTCAGAGATATGGTCATTCGGCTTTTTGAGGAGTCGGGTACCGACGGGCGCGTTCATGACCTTGGTTGCTCGATTTTCAAAATATACCAATATCAGTGCGGTGTGCTGCTCGAAGCGCTGAAAAAACACGTCGAGCACTTAGACCCGAATAGATCCGAGGAGATTGCCAGGTGCAAGGCGTTGGCAGGGGACGATACATACCTCCCGCAGGCAGAGAAGGATTTGCAGGCAGCCTATGAAGATCCGCAAAAACGGCAGGCATGGTGCCGGCAATTTCTTGAGGCGAGTTCTCACAGTCTTGGAGAGGTGGGCCCTTTCATCAATCTGGCCAAGTCGTCCGAGCTTGGTGAGTGGTTGAGCCGCGAGACAATCCTGACTGGGGCTTCCGAGATGGAGGAAGCCTATATCAGGCTAGTCGCTGATATTTTTCGGTGCTCGGGCCAAGGCGATAGCCCAGTGCATCGGCATGAGATTGAGGAGCACGTAGACCAGTTCGCCGCCGAGTGGGAGGCTGCACTCCCCACCATCATGCCAAACGGTCTCTTCGAGCTTGCGGAGAAGTTAGTCGCCCTCAATTTGCCGCACAAGGCACTCAGGCTCATCACGCCGGTCATGCCCAACCATGAGCTGTGGCCTTCGCCCTATGTATTGACTTACCTGAATTGCTTGCAGGAAGCCAGACAGAACAAGACCTTTGACGAAGTGATCGCCAAGATCAAAGGCGCCGATCAGTCCGTAGCGTTGCTGAGCTTTCAGTCGGTGCAAGCTGAACGTGGCGGTGACATCGACTTGGCGATCAAAATTAGCGAGTCGATGATCGAGCTTGCGCCCGAATGGCCCTATGCCTGGTACCGGCGCTGCTATCTCCTTGGTCACTATCGTAGCCTAGAGGAGCAGCAGGCATTCCATCCGCGCGTTCCGGACTCGGTATTGCTAAAGCCTTCACGTGAAGTGAAGGGCATCCTCTTTTTCCTGACACTCGCTGGAAGCTTCAAGCGAGCAGAACCCCGCTGGGTTGAGTGGATGATCGAGGATCCCCGAGGAAATGCAGTCGATCTCGTCAATTTCCACTTCGGCCTCGCTTTCCGGCGATGTGAGCCCATGGAGGTTTCGTCCTCGATGCGGCAATGCCTGGCGGCTGTTCAGTACACCTATGAGGGGGACTCAGTCGTCCGGCTTATTGTCGATGATGAGCTGGAGGGTAGTGAGTGCACGTTGAAGGCTTCTAGCCAGGTAGGGCAGCTTTTGCAGAGGCTGTCGCCAGGCGAGAGAGAAAACCTGAACATGGCTACCTACAAGATGGAGGAGCGTCTTCTACCTTACGTGGCATGTGTACGAATCGCATTGAAGCTGCGTCACATCCACAACGATGGCAGCGATTGCTTCGTGATGATGCACATGCCAGCTGACCCTGCCGAGTTTATTCCTTTTCTCCAGGAAAAGATGACACGGGATGCGGAGCGGCGTGAGCATCTGCAGTCAATGGAGGCCATTCCGTTGTACCTGCGCGGTCATGCGCTATACCCATCGGATGCCTTCAAGGCTGCTATGAACTGCTGGACTGACCAACGAATTCCCAAATCGCCACTATGTGATACAGGAGAGACGGAACCGACTGCAATCGTACTCGATGCTTACAGCATCAGCTATCTGGCGGTTACAAATGCTGCTAGATATTTACTAGACACTGGTATCTCGTTCGTCGTCCCTGCGGCTACGAAAGAGACCCTTAAGGCGTTCCTCGCTGAGGTCTCTGACGAGCACTTTATGCTCTTGGGCGTTACTGAGGGCGGGAGGCTTTTCCGAACGACAGCATTGGATTTGCGTGAGCGGGATGCCCACGTCCTCGAAAACTTATGCCTCATCCTGGACAACGCTACCGTTGTCCGGCCGATTGTGCATGACGCTGAGCTTGAGGCCTTCGCGATCAAAGACGCCGTCGACGCTACAGTTTATGACGCGATGCAGCTCTCGATAGCCAACCAGATTCCATGGTTCTGTATGGATGGGGCTTTTGGTGCCCTTCACAATGCGAAAGGCCATCCTTTAGTGAATGTCCAGGCAGTTTTGCTTAGGGCAATGGTGAGCGCACCGTTTGATTTCGAACAAAGGCGTCACGCATTAGTGCTCTACGCTTTAGGAGCGCTTCCACTGCCGCTCACGTTCCAAGATATCTATCGCTTGGCTAATACCCCGAGCACGCTGGCTGGACTTATCCTTTTCAAGATCATTCAGACTCATGGGCGCGAAATCTTCGCCGCTGAAGGGCGCCCGGAAATGCTGCTAAACGCGATTTATCTGCACCTTGACTGCCTATTTGGTAAAGAGGCTCTGGCGGTCAACTCAAGGTACAGCCCTTGGGTGACGTACACCTCCCATGTGTTCAACCACGGACTAAGCCTTTATCTCGCCTTGTCCGGTACCGGCAGTGCTGAGTTTCGGTTGGCTACTGCGGTGCACCATATGGCTCAATTGAGCATCGATAACCAATCGTTTCTGAAGAGTCTAATAGGCAGGTTTGTGTATTTTGCTCATGGGCATTTCATGAGCTGGGAAGCGATCAGGAAAAACTACCTGTCAATCGCCGAGGCCAGGCAGCTTCAAGAGCCGAGCCCAGACAGTAATAAGACGGAATCGAAACCAAAAGTGGGACCAAGTGCCCGGGAATAAGTCTGAAGCCTCTTGGTCATTAGATACCTGTAGCCATGCCCGCTTCCGGCCAGAAACGGACGTTTGCGCATACAATAAGCGCCTGATCTTTCCGATCATGAAATAGCTACCCGAACAAGGAACTCGCCTCCATGGCCTCCTCAGACAAACAGAAGAAACGTGCCCAGCGGGCCAAAGCCAAGGCCAAACAGAACCGCATGGGCAAGCCGAAAGCCAATGTCATCCATCCGCTTCTGGCCCACCCGCTGATCAACGAGCCGTTCGATGATTTCGAACTCGACCTGAGCACCTTCGACTTCAAGGACATCCAGGAGAACGGCTTCGACCCGGTGTATTTCAGCGATCTGTTCGAGGCCATGAGAGACGCAGAGGACATCAGCCTGCTCGCCATGTGCCTGGTGTTCCTGCAATACCCGGTGTTGCAGTTGGTGGTCGCCGAGGAACCGGAAGAGGCTACGACCGATTTCATAATGGGCCTGCTGGTCACCTATCGCGAGATCTTCCACGATGAAGACGAAGACATGGCACTGGCCTGGGTCGAAAGCCGCGCCTTCCTGAGCGCCTATAACGAAGCGTCGGCGATCCTGCAGAAGAAGATCGCTCGCGCCTGAAGAGAGCACCTCATATCTACGATCTTGCTCATGCCCACCAGCGCAGCGGAGACGTGCCTGGCTGCGCTCTCGGTGGTTAGAGCTACCGCTCCGGCAAGAGTGGACAGTCGCTCTGGGGAAATCACTCTATCCATGTACCGACTCGCATCGATATCAGATATGAGTCGGAAGGGGAGCCTTGTAGCCTGCCACTGCCATCGCTCATTTGCCTCAAGGCGTTCAGTACCTTCAAGAGCGGTTGCGTGATCGGCGCACGAACCGGTCGTGAAGCTTGCCCTCTCACCCACAACCAAAAAACAACTCACCCCCTTCCCTCGCCCGCCCCT
>NZ_QGSL01000107.1:2097176-2099695 GCF_003176655.1 Pseudomonas sp. RW407
TCCGCACGAACTCGATCTCGCCCGGCAGCACCGGCTGCAGCGTCGGGTCCTCCGCCGCGGCGAACGCCGGCAGGATGGCCAGGCCGGCGCCCTCGGCCACCGCGCGCTGCTGGGCCAGGATGCTGGTGCAGCGCAGGGCCATGTGCAGCGGCCGGCCGATCTCGTCCAGGTACTGCAATTCCTTGCTGTACAGCAGGTCGTCGACGTAGCCCACCAGTGCGTGCTTGCGCAGGTCGTCGCGGCTGCGGATGGGGCCGCGCTCGGCCAGGTAGTCCCTGGCCGCGTACAGGCGCAGCACGTAGTCGGTCAGTCGGGTGATCAGGTAGGGCCCGCGGCCGGGGCGCTCCAGGGTGATGACGATGTCCGCCTCGTGGCGCGACAGCTGCAGCGCCCGCGGCACCGCCAGCAGGTCCACGCCCAGGTGCGGGTGGCGGCGGTTCAGTTCCACCAGTTGCGAGGTCAGCAGGGTCGAGCCATAGCCCTCGGTGGCGCCGATGCGCACCTTGCCCGAAAGGTTGTCCTCCGCCCCGGCCAGGCGCTTCTCGATCACCTTGCAGGCGCTTTCCATGGCCTCGGCCTGCGGCAACAGCCCGTGCCCGGCCTCGGTCAGGCGGTAGCCGGAGGGCTCGCGCACCAGCAGCTGCGCGCCGATGCTCTTTTCCAGCGCCTGCAGGCGCCGCGCCACCGTGGTGTGGTCGACGCCCAGGCGCCGCGCGGCCACGGTGAGCTTGCCGGCGCGGGAGAGTTCGAGGAAGAAACGCAGGTTGTCCCAGTCCATCGCCGGCTCCGAGTGTGCAAAAACGCAGAGCATGCTTGCACATCACCGCATTGAATTCATCAAAAATGCACTGCTAGGATCAACCCAACCTCCTTGAGGCTCGCCCCAAGGCCCATAACAACAAACCGCCGCAGGCTGGGAGTTCCGATGAGTACCACCAATGCTGCCGTTCCCACGGTCAAACTCTTCATCGACGGCAAGCCCGTCGAATCCACCAGCAGCGAATGGCGCGAGGTGATCAACCCCGCCACCCAGGAAGTCCTGGCGCGCGTGCCCTTCGCCACCAGCGATGAAGTCGAGCGCGCCGTGGCCAGCGCCAAGGCCGCGTTCAAGACCTGGAAGAAAACCCCGATCGGCGCCCGCGCACGCATCTTCCTCAAGTACCAGCAACTGATCCGCGAGAACATGAAGGAACTGGCGGCCATCCTCACCGCCGAACAGGGCAAGACCCTGCCCGACGCCGAAGGCGACGTGTTCCGCGGCCTGGAGGTGGTCGAGCACGCCGCGGCCATCGGCAACCTGCAGCTGGGCGAACTGGCCAACAACGTGGCCGGCGGCGTCGACACCTTCACCCTGCTGCAGCCGCTGGGCGTGTGCGCCGGCATCACTCCGTTCAACTTCCCGGCGATGATCCCGCTGTGGATGTTCCCGATGGCCATCGCCACCGGCAACACCTTCGTCCTCAAGCCTTCCGAGCAGGACCCGATGGTGACCATGCGCCTGGTCGAGCTGGCCCATGAGGCCGGCATCCCGCCGGGCGTGCTGAACGTGATCCACGGCGGCCCCGACGTGGTCAACGCCATCTGCGACCACCCGGACATCAAGGCCGTGTCCTTCGTCGGTTCCACCCGCGTCGGCACCCACGTCTACAACCGCTCTTCGCTGGCCGGCAAGCGCGTGCAGTGCATGATGGGCGCCAAGAACCACGCCGTGATCCTGCCCGACGCCAACAAGGACCAGACGCTCAACGCCATCGCCGGCTCGGCCTTCGGCGCCGCCGGGCAGCGCTGCATGGCGGTGTCCGTGGCGATCCTGGTGGGCGAGGCCAACGAGTGGATCCCGGACCTGGTGGCCAAGGCCAAGACCCTCAAGGTCAGCGGCGGCACCGAGGCCAACACCGACGTCGGCCCGCTGGTCTCCTGCGCCGCCCTGGACCGCGTCAGCGGCCTGATCGAGCGCGGCATCCAGGAAGGCGCCAAGCTGGAGCTGGACGGCCGCAACCCGCAGGTGGCCGGCTACGAGAAAGGCAACTTCGTCGCCCCGACCCTCTTCTCCGGCGTCACCGCGCAGATGAGCATCTACCGCGAGGAAATCTTCGGCCCGGTGCTCTGCGTGGTCTCGGTGAAGACCCTCGACGAGGCCATCGAGCTGATCAACGCCAACCCCAACGGCAACGGCACCGCCATCTTCACCCGCTCCGGCGCCGCCGCGCGGCACTTCAAGGAAGAGATCGACGTCGGCCAGGTGGGCGTCAACGTGCCCATCCCGGTGCCGGTGCCGCTGTTCTCCTTCACCGGCTCGCGCGGCTCCAAGCTGGGCGACCTGGGCCCCTACGGCAAGCAGGTGGTGCAGTTCTACACCCAGACCAAGACGGTCACCGAACGCTGGTTCGACGAGAACGAAGTGGGCGGCGCGGTGAACACCACCATCCACCTCAAGTAACCCCCGCAAACCCGCCCGCGCGCCCCGCCGGCCAGGCCCCGCAGCAGGAAGCTCCGGGGCCGCAGGCCACGCGCGGCGC
>NZ_QGSL01000108.1:0-421 GCF_003176655.1 Pseudomonas sp. RW407
CGGCGCCGCCGACGCCCTCGACCAGCTGCGCGGCGAAAAGGACCTGGACTGGGCCTTCCTCAGCCCGGCCATGCTCCTGGAAGGCGAGCAGCGCACCGGCAAGTTCCGCATCGGCGGCGACCAGGTGCTGTTCGACGCCCAGGGCGAAAGCCGCATCTCCCTCCCCGACCTGGCCGTGGCCATGCTCGACGAGGCGCAAACCCCCGCCCACCATCGCCAGCGGTTCACCGTGGCCTATTGAGCGGAACAATGTAGGAGCGGGCCCTGCCCGCGATATCGCGCGCAGGGCGCGCTCCTACAAGGGAACACCGCGGGCGGGGCGGCGTAGGAGCAACTGTCTTTTACTGCTGCGCGGTATCTGTTCTCCAGCAGGTACCGTCCCTGACCATGGCGTTCAGTCGCACGATGAGCACACGCATGC
>NZ_QGSL01000003.1:0-2382 GCF_003176655.1 Pseudomonas sp. RW407
CAGAGTTAGAACCTCAAGCATGCCAGGGTGGTATTTCAAGGTTGGCTCCACGCGAACTGGCGTCCACGCTTCAAAGCCTCCCACCTATCCTACACAAGCAGGCTCAAAGTCCAGTGCAAAGCTACAGTAAAGGTTCACGGGGTCTTTCCGTCTAGCCGCGGATACACTGCATCTTCACAGCGATTTCAATTTCACTGAGTCTCGGGTGGAGACAGCGCCGCCATCGTTACGCCATTCGTGCAGGTCGGAACTTACCCGACAAGGAATTTCGCTACCTTAGGACCGTTATAGTTACGGCCGCCGTTTACCGGGGCTTCGATCAAGAGCTTCGCTTTCGCTAACCCCATCAATTAACCTTCCGGCACCGGGCAGGCGTCACACCCTATACGTCCACTTTCGTGTTTGCAGAGTGCTGTGTTTTTAATAAACAGTCGCAGCGGCCTGGTATCTTCGACCGGCGTGGGCTTACGCAGTAAATACTTCACCCTCACCGGCGCACCTTCTCCCGAAGTTACGGTGCCATTTTGCCTAGTTCCTTCACCCGAGTTCTCTCAAGCGCCTTGGTATTCTCTACCCGACCACCTGTGTCGGTTTGGGGTACGGTTCCTAGTTACCTGAAGCTTAGAAGCTTTTCCTGGAAGCATGGCATCAACCACTTCGCTCTCTAAAAGAAAGCTCGTCATCAGCTCTCGGCCTTGAACACCCGGATTTGCCTAAGTGTTCGGCCTACCACCTTAAACTTGGACAACCAACGCCAAGCTGGCCTAGCCTTCTCCGTCCCTCCATCGCAGTAACTAGAAGTACAGGAATATTAACCTGTTTCCCATCGACTACGCTCTTCAGCCTCGCCTTAGGGACCGACTAACCCTGCGTCGATTAACGTTGCGCAGGAACCCTTGGTCTTTCGGCGTGGGAGTTTTTCACTCCCATTGTCGTTACTCATGTCAGCATTCGCACTTCTGATACCTCCAGCAAGCTTCTCAACTCACCTTCACAGGCTTACAGAACGCTCCTCTACCGCGCATCTTGCGATGCACCCGTAGCTTCGGTGTATGGTTTGAGCCCCGTTACATCTTCCGCGCAGGCCGACTCGACTAGTGAGCTATTACGCTTTCTTTAAAGGGTGGCTGCTTCTAAGCCAACCTCCTAGCTGTCTAAGCCTTCCCACATCGTTTACCACTTAACCATAACTTTGGGACCTTAGCTGACGGTCTGGGTTGTTTCCCTTTTCACGACGGACGTTAGCACCCGCCGTGTGTCTCCCACGCTGACACTTCCAGGTATTCGGAGTTTGCATCGGTTTGGTAAGTCGGGATGACCCCCTAGCCGAAACAGTGCTCTACCCCCTGGAGTGATACGTGAGGCGCTACCTAAATAGCTTTCGAGGAGAACCAGCTATCTCCGAGCTTGATTAGCCTTTCACTCCGATCCACAAGTCATCCCCTGCCTTTTCAACGGAAGTGGGTTCGGTCCTCCAGTCAGTGTTACCTAACCTTCAACCTGCTCATGGATAGATCGCCCGGTTTCGGGTCTATACCCAGCGACTAAACGCCCTATTAAGACTCGCTTTCGCTACGCCTCCCCTATTCGGTTAAGCTCGCCACTGAATATAAGTCGCTGACCCATTATACAAAAGGTACGCAGTCACCCAACAACGTGGGCTCCCACTGCTTGTACGCATACGGTTTCAGGTTCTATTTCACTCCCCTCTCCGGGGTTCTTTTCGCCTTTCCCTCACGGTACTGGTTCACTATCGGTCAGTCAGTAGTATTTAGCCTTGGAGGATGGTCCCCCCATGTTCAGACAACGTTTCACGTGCGCCGTCCTACTCGATTTCACTTCCTGGAACCTTTCACATACGGGGCTATCACCCACTATGGCCGCACTTTCCAGAGCGTTCTGTTAGATTCCAAGAAGCTTAAGGGCTAGTCCCCGTTCGCTCGCCACTACTAAGGGAATCTCGGTTGATTTCTGTTCCTCAGGGTACTTAGATGTTTCAGTTCCCCTGGTTCGCCTCACACACCTATGGATTCAGTGTGTGATAACCAGCTTGTGCTGGCTGGGTTCCCCCATTCAGAGATCTCCGGATCAAAGTCTGTTTGCCGACTCCCCGAAGCTTATCGCAGGCTACCACGTCTTTCATCGCCTCTGACTGCCAAGGCATCCACCGTATGCGCTTCTTCACTTGACCATATAACCCCAAGCAATCTGGTCATACGTCTCGAACGTGAAGACGACATTCGCCGAAAATTCGCGCTTGAACTCGCAAATTTTACCTTGACTTGAACAATCCCCAGTGAAAGAGATCATTCAGTCTACTTCTATCACATACCCAAATTTTTAAAGAACGGTTCTGGCACAAAGACCAGACATCAATGTTCG
>NZ_QGSL01000015.1:0-327 GCF_003176655.1 Pseudomonas sp. RW407
GGTAGCCCGGCTTCATCGGGCCCGTATGCGGGGCAAGCCTTTTTGGTTCCTTTTGTGGCGTTTGACAAAAGGGACTCGCCCGAGGGGGCGAAACAAGAAACATCCGAGCACTCGGTGCGGCGCGCTACACCCAAACCCAAAAGTCTCTGGGTTATTCCCCTTCGGGCCAGCGCAAGCGCTGTTCGCGATGGAGCCGCGTCCCGCGTTCGCGGGAATGACGATTGTCTTGCAGTCCGCGCCGGGGTGCTCTTTGTAGGAGCGGGCCCTGCCCGCGATTTCGCGCGCAGGGCGCGCTCCTACAGGGGAATGGCATGACTCGGGCTGCGT
>NZ_QGSL01000016.1:0-416 GCF_003176655.1 Pseudomonas sp. RW407
CGCCAGACGCGGCCGGTGACCAGCTGGAACGGCCGGGTGCTGATCTCCTGGCCGGCGCCGGCGACGCCGATGATGGTCGATTCGCCCCAGCCCTTGTGGCAGCACTCCAGCGCCGCGCGCATCAGCTGCACGTTGCCGACGCACTCGAAGGAGTAGTCCACGCCGCCGTCGGTCATCTCGACGATGACGTCCTGGATCGGCTTCTGGTGGTCCTTCGGGTTGACGAAGTCGGTGGCGCCCAGTTCCCTGGCGATATCGAACTTGGCCGGGTTGATGTCGACGGCGATGATCCGCGAGGCCTTGGCCATCCTGGCGCCGATGATCGCCGCCAGGCCAATGCCGCCCAGGCCGAAGATGGCCACGCTGGCGCCCTCTTCCACCTTGGCGGTGTTGAGCACGGCGCCGATGCCGGTGGT
>NZ_QGSL01000017.1:0-352 GCF_003176655.1 Pseudomonas sp. RW407
CAGCCAGGCTGATCAGGGGTTTTGGGATAGGTGCTTGACGATGACCTACTCTCACATGGGGAAACCCCACACTACCATCGGCGATGCGTCGTTTCACTGCTGAGTTCGGGATGGGATCAGGTGGTTCCAACGCTCTATGGTCGTCAAGCAATTCTTTCGGATGCTCGTGGCTTGCGCTCACGCTCACCCAGATTCGGGTATGTGACAGGTATTTGCGGTTCACACGAACTTTCGGTTCGTCGACTTCACCGTCTAACACACAAATTGTTTGGGTGTTATATGGTCAAGCCTCACGGGCAATTAGTATCGGTTAGCTCAACGCCTCACAGCGCTTACACACCCGACCTATCAA
>NZ_QGSL01000018.1:0-1091 GCF_003176655.1 Pseudomonas sp. RW407
AAAAGCGCTGCGCATCACCAATCAGGTTGCGGTGGATGGCCACCCGGTCCACCCCTTCCGCGTCCTTGCACAGGCCCGGGGTGGCGGCGGTTTCCTCGTCGTTGCAGGGGGCCATGAAGACGAAGTGGCCGGCGCCCAGCAGCACGTGGAAGTCGGCGCTGCGCGGCAGCTTGCGGGCCAGGGCGGCGGCGTTGCGCGTCCAGTCCAGCACCTTGTCGTTGTCGCCGCTGTAGATCAGCACCGGGATGTTCACGTCGGCCAGCTCGCGGCTGCCGAACATCAGCCCCAGCGGCGCCAGCAGCATCGCCGCGCCTACCCGCGGGTCGGCCATGGGCGCCAGGTCGCTGCGGTCGGCCAGCAGCTCGCCGCCGGCGCTGCAGGCGTCGCGGTCGTCCGGGCGCCGCGTGCAGTAGCGGCGCAGGCGTTCCAGGCGCGGTTGGGCGCCGGCGAGGATCAGCGCCGTCTCGCCGCCGGCGGAGTAGCCGATCACGCCGATGCGCCGTGGGTCCAGCAGCGGCGCCAGGCGTTCGTCGGCCAGGGCCGCGCTGATGGCTTCGGAGACCTGCAGCGGGCGGCCGTAGAGGTTGCTCAGGGCGCCCAGGCGGCTCTGGTCGTGGAGGTTGTCGCCGGGGTGCACCAGGGTGATGACCACGAAGCCGCGCCGGGCCAGGGCCAGCACCAGGTCGCGCAGGGCCAGCGGGGTGCCGCCGTTGCCGTGGGAGATGACCAGCAGCGGATGGCGCCCGGCCACCGCCGGGGCTTCCTCGGCCAGGGGCAGGGTGAACAGGCCGAGGGTGGTGGGCGAAACCGCGGCCCGCGTCGGGTAGAAGGCGATGGCGCGCATCGGCCGGTGGTCCAGCGGGTCGTCGAGGGTCAGGCGATGGAAACCGACGTTCAGCGTCTGGGCGCTGGCCGCCAGTGAGAAGATCAGTAGCAGAACGCAACAGACGAATCGCCCCGACATGGTGCTCTCCACCCCCAACGCAGCCTCTGGATCGGGCGTTGCCGTGCGCCTGGGCGCGGCCGGCCGCCACGGTGAGGACATCCCCTGCAGGGTACGCGCCAATTTCGCTTGCGCGCGGGCGGCGGAT
>NZ_QGSL01000019.1:0-782 GCF_003176655.1 Pseudomonas sp. RW407
GGCAACAAGGCCATCAGCACCGAAGACCTGATGAAGGGCCTCAAGCAGTCGGGCCTGGCCGAAGGCGAGATCTTCCAGCGCGCCACCCTCGAAGGCGTGCGCAACGAACTGCAGCGCCAGTACGTGGCCCAGGGCCGCTACTCGGCCAACATCGAGACCCAGGTCACCCCGCAGCCGCGCAACCGCGTGGCGCTGAAGATCACCGTCAACGAAGGCACGGTCGCGGCCATTGCCCACGTCAACGTGGTCGGCAACACCGTGTTCTCCGACGAGGACCTGACCGGCCTGTTCGAGCTGAAGACCACCAACTGGCTGTCCTTCTTCAAGAACGACGACAAGTACTCCCGCGAGAAGCTCTCCGGCGACCTGGAGCGCCTGCGCTCCTACTACCTGGACCGCGGCTACATCCACATGGACATCGCCTCCACCCAGGTGTCCATCACCCCGGACAAGAAACACGTCTACATCACCGTCAACATCAACGAGGGTGAGAAGTACAAGGTCCGCGAGGTGAAACTGACCGGCGACCTCAAGGTGCCGGAAGAAGAGATCAAGAAGCTGATGCTGGTCGAGCCGGGCCAGGTGTTCTCGCGCAAGGTGATGACCTCCACCTCCGACCTGATCACCCGCCGCCTGGGCAACGAGGGCTACACCTTCGCCAACGTCAACGGCGTGCCGGAAGCGCACGACGACGACAAGACCGTGTCCATCACCTACGTGGTCGACCCGGGCAAGCGCGCCTACGTCAACCGCATCAACTACCGCGGCAACACCAAGACCGA
>NZ_QGSL01000020.1:0-468 GCF_003176655.1 Pseudomonas sp. RW407
TGCCTTTGTGCAGTTCTGCCGTCAGGTCGGGCTGATCGGTGGTCAGTTGGTGGCTATCGATGGCAGCAAGTTTCAGGCGGTGGCTTCACGACGCAAGCACTTGAGCCTGGCGCGGCTCAAGCGTCAGCAAGCCAGACTGGAGGCCGAGATCGCTCGTTATCTGAGCGATCTGGATGAAGCCGACCGCGCCGAAGCCGGCGAAGGGATCGACCGGGGGGCCGTCAAGACCGCCCTCGAACAGTTGCAGGCTCGGCATGCTGACAACCTGACCTGCCAGGTCCTGATGCAGGCCCAGGGGCTGGAGCAATTCGTGATCGGCGAGTCCGATGCCCAGTTGATGCGAACCCAGCAGGGGGCGCGGGTCGCCTACAACGTGCAAAGCGCCGTCGATGACAAGCATTGCCTAGTGCTGCACCACGAGGTGACCCGGGACGGCAATGACACTCGCCAACTGCAGCCGATGGCCGA
>NZ_QGSL01000021.1:0-791 GCF_003176655.1 Pseudomonas sp. RW407
GTGATCTGCTCGCGGTAGCTCCGTCCGTCGGTCCGCGGCTGCTCCTGGTCGAGGATGTCGCACAGGGTATGGACCACGTCGATATTGGCTTTCTCGTTCCAGCCGCCGACGTTGTAGGTCTCGCCCAGCTGGCCGGCTTCCAGCACGCGGCGGATGGCCGCGCAATGGTCCTTCACGTATAGCCAGTCGCGGACCTGCTGGCCGTCGCCGTAGATCGGCAGCGGCTTGCCGGCCAGGGCGTTGTGGATGACCAGCGGGATCAGCTTCTCGGGGAAGTGGTAGGGGCCATAGTTGTTCGAGCAGTTGGTGGTCAGCACCGGCAGCCCGTAGGTGTGGTGATAGGCGCGGACCAGGTGGTCGGACGCGGCCTTGGAGGCCGAGTAGGGGCTGTTCGGCTCGTACTTGTTGCTTTCGCGGAAGGCCGGATCGTTCGGGCCCAGCGAGCCGTAGACCTCGTCGGTGGAGACGTGGAGGAAGCGGAAGGCGGCCTTGGGCTCGTCGGCCAGGCCGTTCCAGTAGGCGCGGACCGCTTCCAGCAGGCGGAAGGTGCCGACGATGTTGGTCTGGATGAAGTCTTCCGGGCCGTGGATGGAGCGGTCCACGTGGGATTCGGCGGCGAAGTTCAGTATGGCGCGGGGCTGGTGTTCGGCCAGCAGGCGGGAAACCAGTTCGCCATCGCCGATGTCGCCGTGCACGAATACGTGCCGCTCGTCGTCGTCCAGGCTGGCCAGGTTCTGGCGGTTGCCGGCGTAGGTCAGCTTGTCGAGGCTGATGACCTTTTCGTCATTGCC
>NZ_QGSL01000022.1:0-302 GCF_003176655.1 Pseudomonas sp. RW407
TATCCGTTGTAGCTGTGGAGGCGCTTAAGGTTGTACCGCGTTATATAGGCCTGGATATCGACCCTGGCCTGCTCATCACTCTTGTATCCATCCCTTGGCACCCACTCTGACTTCAGCGCACCGAAGAAGCGCTCCATGGCTGCGTTATCCCAGCATTGGCCGCGATGGCTCATGCTTTGAGTCACGCCATACTTTTCAAGCGTGTCCCTGAATTTATGACTGGCGTACTGGCAGCCCTGATCTGAGTGGAACATCACGCCTTTTGGTTTACCGCGCGCCTCAACTGCTATCTGAAGTGCTTC
>NZ_QGSL01000004.1:0-556 GCF_003176655.1 Pseudomonas sp. RW407
GTAATTGGATGGACTCACCCTCACCGAGGCGTCGAAGCGCCACGGTGGCATTCTAAGAAGCCAGCGACAGTGAGGGTGAGGCCATGAAAAAGCATACGACGACGACGAAGCCCATGTCTGCAGTGGATGTGTCGGCTTGCACGACAGTCGCCGTGGATTTGGCGAAGCAGGTATTCCAGGTGGCCGGGGAAGATGCCCAGGGCCAGTTGGTGTACGAGCAGCGGATCAAGTCGCGTGAAGCGTTTCAGGTGTTCCTGCAGAAGCTGCCGAGGGGCGTGACGGTGCTGGTGGAAACCGGTCCGGGTGCGCAAGCCTGGGCCCGGTTGCTGCAGATGCAGGGCAACCCGGTGCGTATCCTGCCGGCCCAGCGTGTGGCCGAGCATCGTAGCGGGGCAAAGAATGATCGCAATGATGCCCATGCCATTTTGCGAGCGGGACGGGATTGCAGCATCGCGTCGGTGCCGGTGAAGAGTGTCGCGGCGCTGGCGATGCAGGCCTGCCACCGGATTCGGCGTGGCTATGTGCGGCGGCGTACGGCCACGGGTAATCAGATACG
>NZ_QGSL01000023.1:0-949 GCF_003176655.1 Pseudomonas sp. RW407
CCGCTGCTGGCCGCCGGCTACCGCGTGGTGCTGATGGACTGCCCCGGCTGGAGCCGGAGCGACCCCATCGTCTGCCGCGGCTCGCGCTCGGACCTCAACGCCACGGCGCTCAAGGGCCTGCTCGACGTGCTGGGGCTGGAACGCGTGCACCTGCTCGGCAACTCCATGGGCGCCCACAGCGCCGTGGCCTTCGCCCTGGCCAACCCGCAGCGCGTCGGCAAGCTGGTGCTCATGGGCGGTGGCACCGGCGGCGCCAGCCCCTTCGTGCCGATGCCCACCGAGGGCATCAAGCTGCTCAACGGCCTGTACCGCGAACCGACCATCGACAACCTGAAGCGGATGATGAACGTCTTCGTCTTCGACCCCAGCGACCTCACCGAGGAACTGTTCCAGGTGCGCCTGGACAACATGCTCAGCCGCCGCGAGCACCTGGACAACTTCGTCGAAAGCCTCGCCGCCAACCCGAAGCAGTTCCCCGACTTCGGCTCGCGCCTGCACGAGATCCAGGCGAAGACCCTGATCGTCTGGGGCCGCAATGACCGCTTCGTGCCCATGGACGCCGGCCTGCGCCTGCTCGCCGGCATCCCCGACGCCACGCTGCACGTGTTCAACAACTGCGGCCACTGGGCCCAGTGGGAACACGCCGAACCCTTCAACCGCCTGGTGCTGGACTTCCTCCAGCACTGAACCCGAGGTGCCCCATGACCATCAGCCAAGAGACCCTCGAACGCCTGGCCGCCGACCTGCGCCGCGCGGAAACGCAGGGCGAGGCCATTGCCCCGTTGCGTGACACCCTCGGCGCGGAGAACGGCGAGGCCGCCTACGCCATCCAGCGCCTCAACGTCGCCCATGCCCTGGCCTGCGGCCGGCGCCTGGTCGGCCGCAAGATCGGCCTGACCAACCCCAAGGTGCAGGCCCAGCTGGGCGTGGACCAGCCGGACTTCGGCGG
>NZ_QGSL01000024.1:0-343 GCF_003176655.1 Pseudomonas sp. RW407
CCGAATGCCGCGAGTGCAAGTTCTGCAAGTCCGGCAAGACCAACCTCTGCCAGGCCGTGCGCGCCACCCAGGGCAAGGGCCTGATGCCCGACGGCACCTCGCGCTTCTCCTACAACGGCCAGCCGGTCTACCACTACATGGGCTGCTCGACCTTCTCCGAGTACACCGTGCTGCCGGAAATCTCCCTGGCGAAGATTCCCAAGGACGCGCCGCTGGAGAAGGTCTGCCTGCTCGGCTGCGGCGTCACCACCGGCATCGGCGCCGTGCTCAACACCGCCAAGGTGGAAGAGGGCGCCAGCGTGGCCATCTTCGGCCTGGGCGGCATTGGCCTGGCGGCGATCAT
>NZ_QGSL01000025.1:0-299 GCF_003176655.1 Pseudomonas sp. RW407
GCGACGAAGCGCTGAAAGAGCTTGAAAATCAAGCACTTAAGCAGGTTCGAAGTTGGGGTGGTGATCAGGCAGGTGCTTCACTTGCCGCCTTTCGGTTCAACAACTGCTCCGGCAGCGGGCCGAAAAGGAAGATCGCCGAGGTGCTTGACAGCGAGTTTGAACGCTGTAGAATGCGCCTCCCGCTGACGAGAAGTTTCGGCTGATCGAAAGCGCAAGCGGTTGAGTAGGAACGAAAAATTCTGAAAATAACGCTTGACGGAATAAGAGGTTGGCGTAGAATGCGCGGCCTCGGTTGAGAC
>NZ_QGSL01000026.1:0-393 GCF_003176655.1 Pseudomonas sp. RW407
ACAAGGTAGCCGTAGGGGAACCTGCGGCTGGATCACCTCCTTAATCGAAGATCCCGGCTTTCTCATAAGCTCCCACACGAATTGCTTGATTCACTGGTTAGACGATAGGTTTGCTGCTCGGTTGGTTAGAGCGCACCCCAGGCTCTTGGATAGAGAGTAGGGTGAGGTCGACCTGCAGGGCCAAAACGATTGGGTCTGTAGCTCAGTTGGTTAGAGCGCACCCCTGATAAGGGTGAGGTCGGCAGTTCGAATCTGCCCAGACCCACCAATTGTTGTGGTGGTGCCTTGATCCGATGGGGCCATAGCTCAGCTGGGAGAGCGCCTGCTTTGCACGCAGGAGGTCAGGAGTTCGATCCTCCTTGGCTCCACCATCTCCGAAATCGTCGAAAGCTC
>NZ_QGSL01000005.1:0-19295 GCF_003176655.1 Pseudomonas sp. RW407
CGTAGGAGCAACTGTCTTCTGGGCTCCCTCGTTCGCGGGGGTGACTGGATCAAAATTCGCGTCTCCCATGTCGCCCCATTGTAGGAGCGGGCCCTGCCCGCGATTCGCGCGCAGGGCGCGCTCCTACAGGGGAATGGCATGGCTCGGCCCGCGTAGGATTCATCCGCGATGCCGGCCAACAGGCCGGCCCATTCAACTCGCGAACCCTCAATGCCCCCGCAGCGGCGGTGCATCCAGCTCCGCGGAGAACACGTCGTCCTCCAGGTCGTTGCCGGGAATCGCATGCTCCTCGGCGGCCCAGGCGCCCAGGTCGATGAGCTTGCAACGCTCGGAGCAGAAGGGGCGGTAGAGGCTCTTGGCGCTCCATTCCACCGGGGCGCCGCAGGTCGGGCATTCAACGGTCAGGGGCTGGCTCATGGGCGTCCTCCGCGCAGGCTGAGATAGAAGTCGTGCAGGCGCTCCACTTCGCGCTGCAGGTGGCCGAGATCGCGGTCGTTCAGCAGTATGTCATCGGCATGCTTGAGGCGGTCGTCGCGTTGCGCCTGCGCCTGCAGGATGGCGCGCACCTGTTCCTCGGGGACGTTGTCCCGACGCACGGTGCGCTCCAGTTGCAGGTGCTCGGGGGTATCCACCACCAGCACCCGCTGGGCCATGCGGTGCTGCCCGGACTCCACCAGCAGCGGCGAGACCAGGATGGCATAGGGCGACTCGGCCTGCGCCAGGTTGCTGGCGATCTCCTGGCCGATCAGCGGGTGCAGCAGCTGCTCCAGCCAGCGGCGCTCCTCCGCGGACTGGAAGATGCGCTCGCGCAGGGCGGCGCGGTTGAGGCTGCCGTCGGGCAGCAGCATGGCTTCGCCGAAGCGCTCCACGATGCTCGCCAACGCGGGCCGGCCGGGCTCGACGACCCAGCGCGCGGCATGGTCGGCATCCACCATGTGCACGCCGAGGTTGGCGAAGTGGGCGGCGGCGGCGCTCTTGCCGCTGCCGATGCCGCCGGTGAGGCCAAGGATCCAGGGTTTCATCGTACTCCTCGCGCCTGGCTCCCCGTCGTCCCGCGAACGCCGGGCCGGAGAGGCAGCGCTCGAGCAGGATTACCGGAAGCCGGCGAACTGCAGATAGGTAGTGGTTATTTGATCACCCCAGAGCAGCGCAATCCAGCCGGCGATGGCCAGATAGGGCCCGAAGGGGATCGGCGTGCCGGTCTCGGCGTTGCGCAGGCGCAGCAGAATGACCCCCAGCACGGCCCCGACCAGGGACGAGAACAGGATGGTCAGTGGCAACACCTGCCAGCCGCCCCAGGCGCCGAGCATGGCCAGCAGCTTGAAATCGCCATAGCCCATGCCTTCCTTGCCGGTCAGCAGCTTGAACAGCCAGTACACCGACCACAGGCTCAGGTAACCGAACACCGCCCCCCAGAGCGCATCGCCCTGGCTGGCGAAAAGCCCGAAGTAGTTGACGATCAACCCCAGCCAGAGCAGCGGCAGCACCAGCGCATCCGGCAGCAACTGGTGGTCGACGTCGATCAGGCTCATGGCCAGCAGCCCCCAGGTCAGCAACAGCATGGCCCCGGCCTGCCAGGTAAAACCGAAGTGCCAGGCAACGAAACCGGAGAGCAGGGCGGTGGCCAGCTCGACCAGCGGATAACGCGCACTGATCGGCGCCTTGCAGGCCGAGCACTTGCCACGCAGGGCCAGGTAGCTCACCACGGGGATGTTCTCCCAAGCGTGGATCTCATGACCGCAATGCGGGCACTGGGAGTTGGGCAGCACCAGGTTGTAGGTGGCCTTCTGCTCGGGCTGGGGCAGGGAAAGCGCATCCCGCGCCTGCTGTTGCCATTCCAGCTCCATCATCTTCGGCAGGCGATGGATGACTACGTTGAGGAAGCTGCCGATCAGAAGGCCGAGCAGGGCGGCGCATAAAACAAAGGCCAGCGCGTGGCTGGCCAGGAAGTCGAGTACAGGCATGCTTAGACGACGGAACCCAGTTGGAAGATGGGGAGGTACATGGCGATGATCAGGCCGCCGACCAGTACGCCGAGGACCGCCATAATCATGGGTTCCATCAGGGTGGTGAGGTTGTCGACGGCGTTGTCGACTTCTTCTTCGTAGTAACTGGCGACCTTGTCCAGCATCGAGTCCAAGGAGCCGGACTCCTCGCCGATGGCTGCCATTTGCACGGCCATACTTGGAAAAACGCCGGTGGTGCGCATGGAGAAGTTGAGCTGAGTGCCCGAAGAAACGTCCTGCTTGATCTTGTTCACCGCGTTGCGGAAGACCACGTTGCCGGTGGCGCCAGATACCGAGTCCAAGGCTTCTACCAGTGGCACGCCGGCTGCAAAGGTAGTCGAAAGGGTACGTGCATAACGGGCTACGGCAGATTTATAAATGATACCGCCGACAATTGGTAGTTTAAGAATTCCGCGATCAACTGAGTCTCTGAATTTTTCTGACCGCCTGTGGGCTTCTCTGAGAGCGAAAGCAATGATGAACATTGCTATCAATACAATAAACCACCACTTCTGTAACGTCTCAGATAGGCCAATAACCATCTGTGTAAAGGCAGGAAGCTCAGCGCCAAAGTTGGCAAAAACAGACTGAAATTGAGGGACGACTTTAATCAAGAGGATCGCTGAAACTACAATTGCTACAACTACCACAGCGATGGGGTAGGTCATCGCCTTTTTGATCTTGGATTTCAGGGACTCAGTCTTTTCTTTGTAAGTCGCCACCCGGTCCAGTAGTGTTTCCAGTGCACCAGACTGCTCACCTGCATCCACAAGGTTGCAATAAAGATCATCAAAATACTGTGGCTTCTTGCGCAATGAGTTGGCTAGGCTATTACCCGCAGCGACCTCCTGCTTGATATCTTCGACCAACTTCCTCATGTTGGGGTTGTCGAAGCCCTCGGCGATGATGTCAAAGGACTGCAATAGGGGGACACCCGAGCCCATCATGGTGGCCATCTGCCGAGTGAATAGGGCGATGTCCATGGGCTTAATCTTCTTGCCCTTGCCTAACAGCGAAATGCCTTTTTTGCGTACCTTGGTCGGGTTGATGCCCTGCTTGCGCAGTTGTGCCTTGACCAGTGCAGTGTTGGCGCCGGAAAGCTCCCCTTTTACCTTCCCGCCCTTGCGATCCGTACCCTCCCAGGTAAAGACGCTCATCTTCAGTGCTTTTTCCGCCATGGATTAATCCTTGGTCACGCGGTTGACTTCCTCAAGGCTGGTAATGCCTTGCATGGCCTTGAGCAGGCCTGAGGTGCGCAGGTCATTGAAGCCTTCTTTGCGGGCTTGCTCCGCGATCTGAATGGAGTTGCCTTCTTCCATGATAATCCGCTGCAACGCCGGCGTGATTTTAACCACTTCATAAATACCCACGCGGCCCTTGTAGCCGTTCTTGCAATTTTCGCACCCCACGGGGGAGTACAGCTTGAAGCTGCCGATCCGCTCCTCGGGGAAGCCCTCGTGAAGCAGGGTTTCGCGTGGGATATCGTGCTCCTTCTTGCAGTGGGCGCAAAGCTTGCGCGCCAGGCGCTGGGCGATGATCAGGTTGGTCGAGGTAGCCAGGTTGAAGGAGGCCACGCCCATGTTCAGCAGACGCGTCAGGGTTTCCGCGGCGCTATTGGTGTGCAGCGTGGACATCACCATGTGGCCGGTTTGCGCCGCCTTG
This sequence comes from Pseudomonas sp. RW407, assembly GCF_003176655.1. Classification (NCBI taxonomy): domain Bacteria; kingdom Pseudomonadati; phylum Pseudomonadota; class Gammaproteobacteria; order Pseudomonadales; family Pseudomonadaceae; genus Pseudomonas; species Pseudomonas sp. RW407. The sequence goes on from NZ_QGSL01000005.1 coordinate 3,669, forward strand.
ATGGCGATCTCGGCGGTTTCCAGGTCGCGGATCTCGCCTACCATGATCACGTCCGGGTCCTGGCGCAGGAAGGCGCGCAGGGCCTGGGCGAAATCCATGCCCTGGCGAGGGTTGACGTTGACCTGGTTGATACCCTCCAGGTTGATCTCCACCGGGTCCTCTGCGGTGGATATATTGATGTCCGGGGTATTGAGGATGTTCAGGCCGGTATAGAGGGATACCGTCTTGCCCGAGCCGGTGGGGCCTGTCACCAGGATCATGCCCTGGGGCTGCTTGAGGGCTTCCAGGTAAAGCTCTTTCTGCTCCTCCTCATAACCCAGCGCATCGATGCCCATCTGTGCGCTGGCCGAGTCGAGAATCCGCATCACGATCTTCTCGCCCCACAGCGTAGGCAGGGTGTTGACGCGGAAGTCGATGGACTTGCTCTTGGACACACGCATCTTGATACGGCCGTCCTGGGGCTTGCGCCGCTCGGAAATATCCAGGCCCGCCATTACTTTGAGGCGCGCGGAAATCCGGCTGGCCAACTGAATCGGTGGTTTAGCCACTTCATGCAGCATGCCGTCGGTACGGAAGCGCACCCGGTAGATTTTCTCGTAAGGCTCGAAGTGCAGGTCGGACGAGCCTCCCTTGATGGCATCCAGCAGCATCTTGTTGACGAAGCGCACCACCGGCGCGTCATCTGCATCGCCGCCAATGGTCTCTTCCTTACGCTCGGCGTCGCCGCTTTCGATGTCCAGGCCTTCCAGATCGACGTCGCCCAGGTCGTCCAGCCCCCCGGTAGCGCTCTCGAAGAGCTTCTCGATTGCATCACCGAGTTTGTCGTCCTCAACCAGAATAGCTTCGGTGGTCAGGCCTGTACTGAACTGGACATCCGTGATGGCCTGGTGGTTGGTTGGGTCGGAGATGCCGACAAATAGCTTGTTACCTCGACGCCACAATGGAATGACGCGGTGCTGGCGAACCAGCTTTTCGCTGATCAGTTCTTTGGGAATGCCTTCTTTGTCGATGGCCCCTAGGTCGCAGAAGGCTATGCCGAACTGATCCGCCGCCAGTTCGGTCAGTGGCCGGCTTTTGACCAGCTTGTTCTGTACCAGGTAGGTCACCAACGAAAGCTTGTTTCGTTGAGCCTGCTGCTGGGCTTGCTGGGCGCTCTTTTCGTCCAACAGATCAGCGATCACCAATTGGCGGGCGAGGCCGGAAAGCACGGCTTGATCGTTCATTGGGGGCAAATATGCGAGTTGAGTTGGACAGGACTTATAACGCACGAGGGCGATGGTGCCAAATGCCCATCATTGAAGGTGCCATTTTTTGTCAGAACCTGCCCTCAGACGATGTTCTCTTCATGGGGCTACGCCTGTAGGTCGCGGCCTTCAGCGCACGGTGATGTCTGGCACGATCTGTGCTTTTTTTCTGAAAGGTCGATAGACCTCTTCCCATTTCAAGGAGAGTTTCATGAAGGCTCAAAAAGGTTTTACCCTGATCGAATTAATGATCGTTGTCGCGATCATCGGTATTTTGGCTGCTATCGCCCTGCCGGCGTATCAGGACTACACCAAGCGTTCTCATGTGGCCGAGGGTCTGTCTCTGGCTGGTGGTGCTAAGGCTTCTGTGACTGAGTTTTTCTCCTCCCAAGGCAAGTTCCCGCCGTCTCAGGCTTCCGCTGGCTTGGCTACTGCTACTGACATCAAAGGTAATGCGGTCAAGTCGGTAGGTGTGACAGCCAATACTGGTCTCATCACCATTACCTTCAACGACAAGGTTGATGATGGCAAAACTCTGCTGCTGAGCCCGACCACTAGCTCTGGCTCCATCACTTGGAAATGTAAAGGTGGTACTGTAGAGACCAAGTATCGTCCGGCCAGCTGCCGTTAATTCTTGGTTTTCGTTGTATAAACGCCCACCCCTTGGTGGGCGTTTCCATATTTGAGATTTATTACAATGCGCCTGATGTCTCGCCATCTTCCCTTGGCTATGCTTCTGCTGATTATGGGGTTGACGGCTTTCTGCTATTTCCCAGGATTGAAAGGCGGTTTTCTCTTCGATGATTTTCCCAACCTCAGTGATCTTTCCGCCTACGGTGGAGTAGTGGACTGGGAAACCTTCAAAAGTTTCGTATTCAATGGTTGGTCTGGCCCCAGCGGTCGTCCTGTCGCATTGGCTAGTTTTTTATTGAACGACAATGCATGGCCCAGTCAGGGAAGCTATTTTAAGTCTACAAATCTTCTGATTCATTTGCTGTGCGGCTTATTGTTGTGCTGGTCCACCTTTCTTTTGCTGCGCTTGTATAATTATCCAAGAGATAAGGCAGAGTGGGTCGCCATTCTTACTTGTGCGCTCTGGCTGCTACATCCTTTTTTTGTTTCTACTACCCTTTATGTTGTCCAGCGAATGGCTCAACTGGCAGCGTTGTTCAGCCTTGTTGGTATAGTCGGTTATCTAAAGGGGCGGTTAGCGCTAGCTCAGGGCTATGCCAAGCAAGGGTACTGGTTGATGAGTGTTTCTCTCATCGTAGGGACAGTGCTGGCAACCTTAAGCAAAGAAAATGGCATACTTTTGCCGCTCCTTCTGGGATTGATTGAGTTTTGCAATCCGAGTCAAAGTAGGCTTGATTGGCGCTGGCGCCTTTTTTTCATTTGGATGCCTTCATTTTTAATTATAGGGGTATTGCTGAGTTATCTAAATTTTTCGGCAGAACCCTGGCCCAATCGCTCCTTTAATCAGATTGAGCGTTTGTATAGTGAGTGTCGCATTGTCGCCGAATATCTGATGAATCTGGTGGCTCCGCGTATAGAAGGGCGTGGTTTGTTTCAAGATGGTTTTTCTGTATCTAGTTCGCTGCTGCATCCGCTCTCAACTCTTTATTCGTTCTTGCTATTGCTCTGCTTGCTTGCTCTGGCTCTATTTGCGCGTAGACGTATCCCTTTACTGGCCTTGGCTATTCTTTTCTTCTTTGTCGCGCATATAGTGGAGTCAACACTCATTGGGCTTGAATTGTATTTCGAGCATAGAAATTATTTGTCTGCGTTGTTTTTGTTTCTTCCGTTGGCGCTGTTCATTGTTTGGTTGGCGGATAGAGTCAGTGTATCCGTTTCTGTATTGGTGGCTGTGTCGGTAATCCTGCTTTTAGCCTGCATGACTTGGCAGCGCGCTGAGCTATGGGGTGATACCGATCGCCTAGAAATGTACTGGGCGAACAATACACCAGAGTCTCCTAGAGCACAGAGCACTATTGCTTGGCGCTTGAATCGGCTTGGCCGAGGGGGGGACGCTCTTGTATTTATTGATCAGGCTTCACAACGTCTACCCGATAGTGCTCTGCTGACCATCAACGGGCTGTTGCTGCGAGTCGAGCAAGGGGTTGCGATTAACGCAGATTTTCAAGCAGCTGCGCTCCGCCTTTCTCAACAACCCTTTGATGCCCAAGCAGTTAGAGGTGTCCGTTCGCTTGCTGAAGTTATTGCTCGCGAAAGAGTTCTGGCCCGCTATCGCGAGCCTAGTGTGGAGCTTTTGGAGCGTATGGAAACCAGCTCTCGTTATGGGCGCTTTGCACTTTTCCGCCGACTGACACCATATCTGAAAGGGAAGCTGCTCCTATCGCAAGGGAAGCGCCAGCAGGCCTTGGCGAATTATTCCCTTGCTATCAGTCGATACAATGATACCGATGCAGCGATGATGATGGTCGCGGAAGTGGCTAGTAGCGGTTATGCAGAGGGTGCTCTGCAGTTGCTCGATCAGGCGGAGAGGGTCTACCGCAAGCAACCCACTTTCAAGCTGAAAAGATCCCCTGAAGTGTATGAGGCGGAATTCGAGCGTATACGTTCTCTTATATTAGGATCCAGCCAGATGCAGTCGTCGCGTTCGAAATTTAATCTAGTAGGTATTATCGATGAAGCTTAGTGTTGTTCTTCCGGCGAAGAATGAATCAGAGGCAGTCGCTAATGTGATTGAGGGTATTCGGGAGCTATATGGTGACGCAGAAATTATCGTAGTTGATGACGGTTCCACTGATGCTACCGCTAAAATTGCTGAAGGGGTTGGTGCTAAGGTTGTCCGGCATTTGTATTCGAAAGGAAATGGCGCAGCGATCAAGTCTGGGGCAAGGCAGGCAAGAGGTGATGTCATCGTTTTCATGGACGCTGATGGTCAGCATTCCCCGTCAGATATTCCGAGGCTGCTAGAGGCTCTGGAGGAGGGGCATGATATGGTAGTCGGTGCGCGTCAGAGCGGTTCTCAGGCCAGTATGGGCCGAGGTTTGGCCAATGGCTTCTATAATAGTCTGGCTACCTACATGACTGGGCATCGTGTCGAGGATCTTACCTCGGGGTTCCGTGCCGTGAGGGCGCAAAAATTTAGAGAGTTTCTCTACCTACTACCAAATGGTTTTTCATATCCAACTACCTCTACCATGGCGTTTTTTCGGGCGGGCTATTCGGTTTTCTATGTTCCTATTCATGCAGCGAAAAGAGTTGGAACTAGCCATATAAAGCCATTCAAGGATGGTGTGCGATTTTTGCTGATAATTTTCAAGATTGGTACGCTTTACTCGCCCTTGAAACTGTTTGCACCGATAGCAGCTTTTATAATGATCTTGGCAACATTTTGGTATGGATACACTTATCTTTTACACGGGCGCTTCACCAATATGAGTGCTCTTCTTTATACCGGAGGGGTAATGATATTTTTGATGGGGCTAATTTCAGAGCAAATCACAGCACTTATGTATAAGGATTCAGCAGGGCAGGATCGGAGCTAGTTCACGCGGGGATGAGCAGATGGGATGTCTGTCATGCTTAGTAAGGTGCTACCTTTCATGAGCAAGTGCTTACAGAGAAACGGTGGTTCCTCCTCTGGGTGGGAGGCACCGTTGCGCGCTGCAGGGTTGGGCACATTACTGAAACTGCTTTCAGCTGCTATGGCATTTTGCTCCAGTATCGTTTTTGCTCGCGCCCTAGGAGCGAGCGAGTTCGGTGTGTACTCCTTCGTTAATGCATGGGTATCGTTGCTTGCGATCTTGGCGGGACTTGGTTTTCCCCAGTACCTGATTCGAGAGGGTGTGCAGGCGCCGCATTGTCTAGCGTGGATGAGAACCTTTGCGGATCAACGAGCTTTTCTCTGTGGTGGAGTGTGTGCTCTTGTCCTTGTTATATTCGGCACGTTAGCTCAGCTGAGATTCGATAGTCATATCTTCCTGGCAGCAGCCCCGTTGCCATTGCTCTTGGCGTTGAGTAGTGTTCGTCAGGCATTGTTGCAGGCTCAAGGTTGGCTGGTGCGTAGTCAATGGCCATCCTTGCTCCTGATACCGACAGTGTCCTTTCTTCTCTGCTCAGTTTTATGGTTGTCGCAAGGCGGAGTAAGTGCCGCGCAGCTCATGTCGATTTCGACGATTTCTGCGGCGATAGCACTTTTGATCAATCATTTGCAATTTCGCCAGGCTGTGTCGCCCAAGGTGTCGCAGGAGGCTGCTGCGCTGCGAGTTGGGCAGGCTTTTCCATTTATGCTGCTGGCTTGCACTTATTTTGTTTCCAGCCGAATCGATCTGATCATGCTGGGGATCAACAGCAAGCCACAGGAGTTAGGGATTTATAGTGTTTCCTCTAGGGCCGCAGAGCTATTGGTTTTTTTGAGTATGGCTTCGGTTACAGCAGTGGCTCCAAGTTTTGCCCGGCTCTTGGCATCGAAGAAAAAGGATGAGTTGCAGTTGTTGGTGACATCGCTAGGGCGGCGACTGGCTTTGTTGACAGTGCCGCCTGCCTTGATCATTTTTATCTTCGCTCCCCAATTGGTTCCATTAATATACGGGCACAGTTATGCTGAGGGTGCGACTATCTTACAGATACTGATTGTTGCTCAGTTAGTTGCCGTGCTTGGCGGTCCTCTTGGGACTTTGCTAAATATGTCAGGCAACGAGAAGTCTCATCTGTTTGGTGTTGCGTTGGGTGTTCTACTGAATATCTTGCTAAATACCCTGCTATCTCCGCGTTACGGTGCCATTGGTGCGGCTATCGCCACCTGCGGTAGTATCCTATTTTCACGTGTTGTTCTACTGCTGCAAGTTCGCCAGCGACTGGATATACGACCTACGGTCTTGGGTGTCTGAAGGTTTTGATGAAAATTTTAAATAAAATACCTGTACTCCGGATTCTTAGTAGATATTGGCGTGAGATAACTCGTCCGGCTCCATTGCAGGAGTTCGAGGACTATGAAACTTACTGGCAGATGCGAGTCCAGGAGCAACGTACAGCCAAGGAGATGGATCGCTATCGCCTGATTGCCGGCGCACTGCCGATAAACTCGTCTGTTTTAGATGTCGGTTGTGGTGAAGGAAGCTTTTTACGCTACTTGTCGCGCAATCGACCGGATTGTAATGGGCATGGAGCGGATATTTCTTCTACTGCTCTAGAGAGGTTGGCCGCTTCAGGTATTAGGACGACCCAGATTAACCCGCGGAAGCGACTCGTTGAGCAATTCACCGAAGACTGGGATGTCGTTGTATTAATGGAGGTGATTGAGCATGTGGTAGATGCAGAGGATCTGGTGCGACAAGTTATCGAACTTGCTCCGCGTCGAATTTTCATAACGATTCCCAATGCCGGTTTCCTGTTGCATCGGCTCAGGTTAATGTTCGGTGGCCGCTTTCCCATTACCACAATAATTTACCACATGCGTGAGCATATTCGTTTTTGGACGGTAAAGGACTTCGAGCAGTGGGCGGCTGTATTGGGAATGCATATTCATAATTGCCAGGCTCAGGTGGACAAACCCGACAGGCTGATACGCTGGCTCAGCAATTGGTGTCCTGCACTGTTTGCGGCTCAGGTCGTCTATGAGCTGAGTCCTAATGTACAAGCCTGATAGCTTGGCCAAGGATTTTTCCAAGGGGCGGGTATCAGTAGTGATACCTACCTACAATGCCGCATCGACTATAGTCGATGCGGTTGAGTCTGTGCTGGCGCAGACCTACCGGGATATCGAGATAATTATTTGTGATGACGGGTCAATCGACGATACTCGACAGCGTCTCCAATTATTGTCTGACTCTAGGGTTCGTATTTTATATAACGATAGAAACTGTGGGGCTGGTATTTCTAGGAATCGGGCCATTGATGTATCTAGTGGGCGCTGGCTGGCATTTCTAGATGCTGACGACCAATGGATGCCGCAGCGTCTGGAAAGGTTGGTTGAGGCAGCAGGTAATGATGACTATGCTATAGTCTTCGACGATATCTTTGAATGTATCTCCACTATTCATGGTTTGAGGCCTTGGCGGCGTTTGCGTGGACCAAAAGCCTTTGGTACCAAGCCTGAGGTTCGAGTGCAGGATATTCCTAGTGCTGCATGGGCCGGTTCTTCTAGGCTACTGATGAAGCCCCTGGTTTCGCGCGCGATGCTGGAGTCCTCAGGAGTACGCCAGGGATGTAGGCCCTATGCCGAGGACTCGGAGTTTATTTTTCGATTGCTGGCCGCTGGTGCTTTTTTACGGTATGTGTCCGAACCCCTGTATCTGTATCGCGTACTGGCTGTCTCGACCAGTTCAAATCAGTCGCGTCACACCCATATGCGCGAGCTTCTCGATTTATCGCTGGGGTGGTTTGTTGACCGACCAGATATGTGTATGGCCATACGGCGTCGCCTTGCACTAGAGGTTCGCCTAGAAGCCTATTTCTTATTCCTATGGGCGTGCCGGTCCCGGCACTTCACTCTGGCGGGACGTTTGTTCTTTCGATGGCCGGGTGCTATTTCATTGGAACTCATGCGTCGATTTGCTCGGGAGGCACCCGTTTGGATTTCAAGATCATTTTGCAAGGTAAGTAAGTGAAGAAGACAGTCATCACTTTTGGGACCTTTGATGTCTTTCATGTCGGACATCTCAATCTCCTTGAGCGTGCTGCAAAGCTGGGGGAGAGTTTGATTGTTGGCGTTTCGACCGATGCTTTGAATATTTCGAAAAAAGGACGTCATCCCATATACCCAGAAGGTGAGCGGGTCAGGTTGATCCAAGCGCTGCGCTGTGTTGACGAAGTGTTTCTCGAGCACTCTCTAGAGCAGAAATTGGAGTACATTCGAGAGTACCGTGCTGACATACTAGTCATGGGTGATGACTGGGGCGGAAGATTCGATTGGCTAATGCCTTGGTGTGAGGTTATTTATCTACCGCGTACACCGTCGATCTCTACGACAGAAGTAATAGAACGAATACGCACTTAGCCTTGTTTCTCGTCGAGGTGGTTTCTTGATGTTTCACAAAGCGATATTTGCAACGGGTGCTGCTTTATTGGCACTGGTATCTAGACTTGTTGCCTACCCACTCACATTGATGATACCTCGTGATTCATTCAGTATTCTCGTTTTAGGGCGCGAGCACGGAAAGTTTTTGGATAATGCTAAGCATTTCTTCTGCTATTTGCAGGACAAAACTCCCGGATGGCGCTGCGCATTCCTAACTGAATCAACCACTACCGCATCCATGCTGCAACAGCAAGGTGTTAAAGTATTACGCTATCCAAGCTGGCCTGCATTCATTAGATTGCTACGTGCTGGCATTCTGGTGGTCGACTCCATGGATTACGGAGAGCATGGGCGAATAGGGCTGATTCGTGGTGCTCGTCTTATTCAGTTATGGCATGGTGCACCACTGAAGGAAATTGAGCTGGATCTTCATCGTCGTCGTTTGGCTCGACTATCTCCCTTTAAACGATGGCTAGTGGGGATGTACAAGGGAGTGTTGGGGAGATATCGACGCACCGATCTGTTGGTCTCTACATCCGAGTATTTCACCGAGAAGGCATTTCAACGGAGCTTTCACGCGAAGAAAATTCTAGCGCTGGGCTATCCAAGGAATGATGCCATGCTCGACGCTCTGAGGCAGTCTGGTGGATTGGTGAATTGCAATGTGGATGCTGTGGCGAGGCAGCGAATTCATGCGCACCGTGAGTCGGGTGGCAAGATCGTGGCATATATGCCGACTTTTCGTAATGGAAAAATCTCCCCCTTCGACACCGGTCACATGGATCTATCGCGTTTGTCTGCTTTTTGCGAGCGTCTTGGGATTTTGTTTGTCCTAAAATTGCATCCGCTCATGCAAGGCCGATATAGTATGGAGAGCTCTCCTTTCTTAGTGGATATTGATCCTGACTCGGATATCTATCCTCTCTTGGCTGGTATAGATATTCTGATAACTGACTATTCGTCTATTTACTTCGATTTTCTTCTCCTTGATCGCCCCATTATTTTCTATCCGTACGACTTGGATGAGTATCTGCGAGACGACAGATCTCTTCTATTTCCCTATCCAGATATGACTCCCGGGGCTCATGCACATACGTTTGATGATTTGCTTGCTTCTCTAGAGAGGCAGGTTGTTGGTATTGATGAATATGCGGGAAGACGAGAGATGGTCTTACGCCTCGCTTTTGACCATCGTGATGCTGCGGCATCAGCTCGTTTGCTTGAGTGCCTCAACTCGATACCAGTATGAGGTATCAGCGTACAGGCAACTCTCGAAGGATCCGCTCAGCAATGTGTTGCCAGTCCATCTCCAGCGGTGTGCTTGCTAGTACCGGCGCCATAAGCTGTTGGGCTATGCTCATGGCTAGGCTAGTGGGGTCATTTGGAGCTGCTAGTACATTCTCGAGCTGCAGTGCTTGAGTCGGAAAGTTCTGTATGAGATTTGGTGTGCGGGTTGCTGCGATAGGAATCTGAACAGCCAAATATTCAGCAATCTTGCAGGATGAGGCCATGTCTAAGAAGTCCGAATTTCTATAGGGCAAGGATAAGACATTACAGCAGCAGAGAGCTATTGCCACTTTTGTATGTGGAATATTGCCTAGATAGTCAACCCAGTCGTCGCTTATATTTAAATTTGCAGATTTATTTCCTGCTAGGAGTAGTCGAATCTCAAGGCCGCTTAGACGGAGATATCGGATGGCAGTCAGCAGATCAGTTAGGCCTCGATCTGGTTCCATACTTCCGAAGTAGCCTACATATAATGAATGCGTGTCGAGTCCTAGGGTTTTTCGGCAATGAGTGCGGTATCTCGGGTAGAATATTTTAGAGTCGATCCCGTTCGGGGCTATACTGAATGTTGCTTTTCGGCTTTGATAGGGCGTGGTCTCGGCTGCTAATACTGTGCTGGCAAAGAGCAGGTGGTCTGAGTTTTTGACTAGGAATTTGAATGGATCGATGCCTATGATTTTGCGATATCCAGGAAAGGTAGTGTACTTGTCGTAAATGTCGAAAGTGAACCCAGCGCCGCTCAGACGAGCAATCATGTATCCCAGCAGTCCGATATAGCAGTCACCACTGGCAATTACATTTCGCGGTCTTCGTCGCAGACTGGTAAGTAGGTGTCTCAGGCTATGCAAGCTGAAGACTGGGAGTGAATGAATTCGCAGGCTCTGGTGATGCTCACTCATCCGTTCCTTGGTGTGATAGTCGATCAGCCAGAGATTGACTTCCATACCTGTTTCCGCCCAGAACCTCGGAAGCTGGTAAATTCTACCAAATTGGTCCTTCAGAGCATCCCTGTTAGTGTAAAAGCGCTTGCCGATGAAAAGTGTGCTCATGATCGGTGCGAGGGAGCGGGCTGCTCAAGCTGATCGAGTACAGCTCTGCCAAAGTTTTCCCATGCGAAGGCTACACTATGACGCAAGCAGGTGGTATGCATACTGCCGGGTGACTTTATTACGCGAAGAGCCAACTGGGCCAGGAATTCATAATCTTCAGGTGGTGCCAGGTAACCCGACTCTCCTTCAGCGACGGCATCTATGATGCCTCCCGTGGCAAATGCCACCGTGGGTACGCCGTTGGCCGCTGCTTCAATTGCTACCATACCAAACCCTTCCGTATCATTGGGAATATGGCGAACAGGAAAAATGTGCGCGATGGCCGACTGATATGCAGTGAGCAGTTCGTCTGTGTTGGTGATTTGTCCGATTAGCCGAACGTTGTTGGCGACACCTGCAGTTCGTGCCACCTCTTCAATGCTTTCTGCCGTCTGGGTATGTGCGTGAAGGGCATCGTTGGGGGTTGAGCCCACTATCAATAGGAGTGCATCTGGACGCTCGGCGACGATGAGGGGAAGTGCCAACTGTACAAATTCGCGCAATCCCTTTCGAGCGGTCAGTCGGCCGACAGAGATGAGCACATCCCTGCCCTCGAGATTGTGCTTTGCTCTGAAATTTTGCAATTGATCGGTAGAGGCTGGAGGGGCTGGCACTGTTACGCCAGGATGTACTAAGCCGATGCGTTGCTCGCTAATTCCTGCTAAGCGGGCAAACTCCGCAGTAGAATGACTATTGGCAATTATGCGGTCCATCCGTCGAAGTGCAGGAAGCCACAGCGTTTTGTAGATTGGATTTTGGATCGTGACATCCAGTCCGTGTACATACGCCACTGCTTTTGCGCCACAAGTTCGGGCGGCTAGCAGGGCAATCGGAGCTGTGAGACCACTACCAGCCATGATGATATGGGGGCGCCATCGCCGAGAGATGCATAGTGCTTGCCTGAATGCACTCGAGAGGAAGCGCCAGAGTGGTCGTAGTGGCACCGGGTTGAAGATGGTGTTGCTTGGCACCAAGAGGGCCGCTTCACTTGGGCCGATGGTCATAACCTGCGCAGCCTTGGCTAGCTCTTGGATCAGATGCCAGTTCAAGCGCTCCATGCCTCCTACTAATGGGGGGAGGTTGCGGGTGATTAGGAGAATCTTCCAGCTTCGGTGCATTTGCTCAGGCACTGACGACATTGGCTGCCCCGGTTAGGCGTCCTCGAGTATCGATTAACAACGGTGAATGCTTCTGCAGCAGTTCGTAGTCGAAGGTATCGTGATCGGTTGTTAGCACCACGCAATCAAAGCTCTGCAAGCTTTGTTGCGTTAGCTCTACCGATTCAAGGTTAAATGAGTAGTCCCGTTTGCTTGGAAACTTTGGTACATGAGGGTCTGAGTACTCCACATGTGCTCCTTTACCCTCCAGTAGTGACATGATTTCCACTGCAGGAGACTCACGTGTATCGTCAATATTCTTTTTGTATGCCAGGCCTAGTACCAGAATACGGCTGCCCTTGATGGCACGACCGCGGTCATTAAGGGCATCCGCTATTTTCTGAACGACCCAGTGCGGCATGTAATGGTTGATTTCGCCGGCTAGCTCGATGAAGCGGGTATTGATGCCGTATTCCTTGGCCTTCCAGGTCAAGTAGAACGGATCAATGGGGATGCAGTGGCCGCCGAGACCTGGTCCAGGAGTGTAGGGAACGAAGCCGAAGGGCTTGGTCGCTGCAGCTCGGATCACCTCATGGATGTCGATTTTCATCTTATCGCAGACGATCTTCATCTCATTGACCAGGCCGATGTTCACTGCTCGGTGGATGTTTTCGAGCAGTTTGGTCATTTCCGCCACTCGTGGGCTGCTGACAGGCACCAGCGTCTTGATGGCGTGAGCGTAGGCGGCCTGCCCCAATTCTAGGCAGAGAGGAGTTTGCCCTCCAATTACCTTGGGAATGTCACTGGTGCCGTAGACGGGGTTGCCCGGGTCCTCCCGTTCCGGAGAAAAGACCAGCGCACAGTCAATTCCGGGTTCGAAACCGTGTTCGCGAAGACGGGGGAGGAGGACTTCCTCGGTGGTGCCTGGCCAAGTCGTGCTTTCCAGGCTGAGCATCTGGCCTGCGCGGAAGTGCGGCAGAATGGCTTCTATTGTGTTCACCACGAAGCTCAGGTCCGGTTCATGGTGGCGATCGAGGGGGGTCGGAACGCAAATGATCAGTACGTCGACCTCTATGCTGCGAGAGAAATCGTCCGTTGCCTCGAAGCCGCTTTCTAGAGCTTTGACAATCTGATTGCTTTCCAGTCGCTCGATGTAGCTCTTGCCCGCGTTGAGCTTGTGAACTTTCTCTGGGTCGATGTCGAAACCTATGACCCGCACGCCAACCTCGGCAAACCGAAGCGCCAATGGCAGGCCAACGTAACCAAGTCCGTAGATGCCGACAACAAAGTCATTGTCAGTGATTTTCTGACGGAGCAGGTCTAGCGCATTCATATCCGACTTCCTGAGAGGATCGACGCGCTATTCTGTCGGACTTTGTCCTGTGGAGGAAACGTGGTGTGGGCGCACGCGGAAAACTGTGATGGCGCTCTCGCCAATGCTGGTTCACGGATGAATCCGGAGCGATTGATTTGGCCTTTTTAGAGTGCTAGCTTACGCCGCGCCGCCGGTGTAGCTCAGTCGGTAGAGCAGCTCATTCGTAATGAGAAGGTCGGGGGTTCGATTCCTCTTACCGGCACCATCTCTGGCAAAGGCCCCGCTTCGGCGGGGCCTTTTGCTTTTTCGGCTCCGAAACCGTCGTATCCGCCGCATGGATGCTATCGAACGGCCATCAGGCGCCGGACTATACTGCCGCTGCCCAGGGAAGCTTTCGGTGAGGAAGGGAGCGGTCTGTGAAGCAGTCGAGTGAGTCCGCCAGGTTCAGCCGTTCCTATGCCCAGCGCGTGCTCTTGCCGCGCGCGGTGGGTTTGGCCGTGGGGTTCTTCTGTGTTGCCGGTGTGCTCTGGGGGAAGGGGTATTCGGCGTGGCTGTGGGGGTTGTTGCTGTGGTTCTGCTACCTGTGGCCCCTGATGGCCTACCAGGTCACCTCGCGCTCATCGCGGCCCAAGGAGCTGGAGCGGCGTTTCGTGCTGTTCGATTCGCTGATGGGCGGGTTCTGGATCGCCACCATCCAGTTCAACGTGCTGCCTTCGGTGATGATGCTTTCCATGCTGGCGATGAACAACACGGCGGCGGGCGGGGCGCGGTTCGTGGTCCAGGGCTTCGTGTTGCAGTCGCTGGGCATGGTGCTGTCCGGCCTGTTGCTGGGCTTCGGTTTCTCGCCCGACACGTCCCAGGTCGAGTTGTACGCCTGTATTCCCATGCTGGTCATCCACCCCATGACCATCGGCCTGGTGCTCTACCGCCTGGCCATCCAGCTGTCGCGGCACAAGAAGGCGCTGCGGGACCTGAGCCGTACCGACAGCCTGACCCAGCTGTTCAACCGCGGCTACTGGAAGGAGCGCCTGCAGCAGGAGTTCGAGCACTGCCGGCAGGCGCAGCAGCAGGCCTCGCTGGCATTGATCGACGTCGATCACTTCAAGGCCACCAACGATAGCCACGGGCACGTGATCGGCGACCTGGTGCTGCGTCGCCTCAGCGAGTTCATGCGCAGCCATCTGCGGGCCGAGGACCTGGCCGGGCGCTACGGCGGCGACGAGTTCTGCGTGCTGTTGCCGCGGCTGGAGCCGGAGGCGGCGCGGGAGGTCCTGGGGCGGCTGTCCCGCGAACTGGCCGCGGAGGCCTGGGAGCGGGTGCCGGAGTTGCGCGTCAGCCTCAGCATCGGCATCGCCGGTTTCGATCCGGCCATGCCCGACGCCACCGAGTGGCTGCGCCGGGCGGACCAGGCGCTCTATGAGGCCAAGGGGCAGGGGCGCGACCGCATCGTCCTGGCTTCCGAACTGGACGCCGCGGCGCGCCTGGCCTAGAGGACAACTGCCTGTTCGGCAAGCTGCTCTTCATCCGTGCGCTGGTCAATTACGAAGGCGAGACAGTGAGCGAATTGCAGGCCGCCTTCCGCGAGGCGGTGGACGACTACCTGGCCACCTGCCAGGAACAGGGGCGGGAGCCAGAGGTGCCCTGCAAGGGATCGTTCAATGTGCGGGTCGGCCATGACCTGCATCTGGCCGCGAGCGTGGCGGCCAACCGGCAGCGCATGAGCCTGAACGACCTTGCCCGGCAGGCGCTGAGCGAATATCTGCAGCACCATGGTTGAGGCGCCGAATACCCTCGAAGAGGCGCTTGCTGGATGAGCTATCGGCCTCGTGGCGCTGACCTGGCCCGTCGCGCCGCTACAGGCCAAGCTCGCTATGCGAGCCGAGGCGGATGATACAGTTGGATGACGTTACCCTTTCAACTGAGACAGAGCCATGGCGGATGAGTCGAGGATTACCCTGGAGCCCGGCAAGCGTGGCGGGAAACCCTGTGTGCGCGGGCTTCGGATAACCGTGGAGGATGTCCTGAGCTGGCTGGCCGCCGGAATGAGCCAGGAAGAAATCATCGCTGACTACCCGGAGCTCGAGCGTGAAGACATTCTCGCTTGCCTGGCCTTCGCGGCGGCTCGCATGAAGCATTCGGCGTGGATCAAGGCGGCATGAAGCTTTTGCTGGACGAGAATCTTTCCCGGCGCATGTTGCCCTCCCTGGAAATGGACTTTCCCGGTTCTTCCCAGGTTGCCTTGCTCGGGCTCGAGCAGGTAAGTGATAGGCGGATATGGGAATACACGAAGCAGCGCGACTACGTGATCGTCACCAAGGATGAGGACTTTCATGATTTGCAGGCAGCTTGGGGATATCCACCCAAGGTGATCCTGCTGGCGATGGGTAACGGTTCGAACCAGTCAATCGTCCAGGCCCTTTGCAATTCGGCAGAGCAATTGAAAAGGAGCCTGGAAGACGAGCGCATCGGCCTGGTGGAGCTGATCTGACCCGCGGCGCCGTTACAGGCTCAACCGCATCGACAGGTCCAGCGCCTTGACGTCCTTGGTCAGGGTGCCGATGGAGATGTAGTCCACGCCGGTCTCGGCGATGCCGCGCAGGGTGCTCTCGTT
>NZ_QGSL01000027.1:0-406 GCF_003176655.1 Pseudomonas sp. RW407
CCGTCGGTGAGCAGGGCGCACTGCTTGCCCAGGCCCTTGGACTTCAGGTAGCTGGTGGGGTAGAGCATCTCCTGCATGCCCGGGCCGCCTTTCGGGCCTTCGTAGCGGATGATGACGATGTCGCCCGGCTTCACTTCGTCGGCGAGGATGCCCTTCACCGCCGCGTCCTGGCTTTCGAAGATCTTCGCGCTGCCTTCGAACACGTGGATCGACTCATCCACGCCGGCGGTCTTCACCACGCAGCCGTCCAGGGCGATGTTGCCGTAGAGCACGGCCAGGCCGCCCTCGGCGGAGTAGGCGTGCTCGACGCTGCGGATGCAGCCGTTCTCGCGGTCGTCGTCCAGGCTCGGCCAGCGGGTGTTCTGGCTGAACGCGGTCTGGGTGGGGATGCCGGCCGGGCCGGCCT
>NZ_QGSL01000028.1:0-585 GCF_003176655.1 Pseudomonas sp. RW407
CTCTCGCGACATCCATGTCGCATGACCTCCTGAGCGCCGGTTTCGCTCGGCCTTCTGAAGGGGCGTTCCGGTGCGCTCGGTTGTTTCTCTGGAAGTCCAAACGCCAGAGCAAAAGCGCTTTTGCTCTTCGTAGGAGCGAGCTTGCTCGCGAACCTGGCTTCCCGCGTTCGCGATAGTTCGTAGGGCGCATAACGCCTACGGCGTTATCCGCCAAATCGCGGACAGAGTCCGCTCCTACGGTTCCAGGAAGCACGGACGTAGGAGCGGACTCCGTCCGCGATGGGCTCCGGCCGCGCGAACCTTCAGGTGTCGGTGCCCGGGCCAACGGCGGATAACCGCGAACGGTTATTCGCCCTACGCTCGGGCGCAACTGTCTCGCAGGCTGCGCCGAGGGCTCTCCGTAGGATGGGTTGAGCCTTGGCGAAACCCATGCGGCCATGGCGATGGGTTTCGCACGAAGCGATACCCATCCTACGACGGCGTTCCTCTGAGCTGGCCTAATGATCTTGGACACCTTCATCGGGCGCTATCATGGCGCCCAACTGGAGGCGAAAATAGTGCGAAAGTCCTATTCAAATGAATTCA
>NZ_QGSL01000029.1:0-1179 GCF_003176655.1 Pseudomonas sp. RW407
ATCGTTCCAGGCCAGGCAGCGCTCATGCTGCGGCGCGTAATAATCGGTGGTCTTGTAGAGGAAGTCCGCCGACTCCGACAGCACCACGAAGCCGTGGGCGAAGCCTTCCGGCACCCACAGCTGGTGCTTGTTCTCCGCGCTCAGCAGCGCGCCCACCCATTGGCCGAAGGTCGGCGAGGAGCGGCGCAGGTCCACGGCGACGTCGAAGACTTCGCCATTGACCACGCGCACCAGTTTTCCCTGGGGATTCTGGAGCTGGTAGTGCAGGCCGCGCAGCACGCCTTTCGACGAGCGTGAGTGGTTGTCCTGGACGAACTTGACCGGGCGGCCGATGGCTTCCTCGAATTGCTGGTGGTTGAAGCTTTCGAAGAAGAAACCCCGATCATCACCGAAAACCTTGGGTTCGATCAGGACCACTTCCGGGATTGCAAGATGGGTAGCTTTCATCAGTAGACGGTCTCGACCAGCAGGCGTTTCAGGTATTGGCCATAGCCATTCTTGGCCAGCGGGGCGGCCAGGGCTTCGAGTTGCTCGGCGCTGATCCACTTCTGGCGGAAGGCGATCTCTTCGGGGCAGGCGACCTTCAGGCCCTGGCGGTTTTCCAGGGTGGCGATGAAGTGGCTGGCCTCCAGCAGCGAGTCGTGGGTGCCGGTGTCCAGCCAGGCGTAGCCGCGGCCCATGATCTCCACGGAAAGCTTGCCGGCTTCCAGGTAGGCCTTGTTGACGTCGGTGATCTCCAGCTCGCCGCGGGCGGAGGGCTTGATGTTCTTGGCGATGTCGACCACCTGGTTGTCGTAGAAGTACAGGCCGGTCACCGCGTAGCTGGACTTCGGTTTGGCCGGTTTCTCCTCGAGGCTGATGGCCTTGCCATCGGCGTCGAACTCGACCACGCCGTAACGTTCCGGATCATGCACGTGATAGGCGAACACGCTGGCGCCAGCATCGCGCTGCATGGCGTTGAGCAGCAGCTCCTGGAAGTCGTGGCCATGGTAGATGTTGTCACCCAGCACCAGCGCGCAGAGGTCGTTGCCGATGAACTCCTCGCCGATCAGGAATGCCTGGGCCAGGCCGTCCGGGGACGGTTGCACGGCGTACTGCAGGTTCAGGCCCCACTGGCTGCCGTCGCCGAGCAGTTGCTCGAAGCGCGGGGTGTCCTGCGGGGTGGAGATGATCAGGATG
>NZ_QGSL01000029.1:1189-5694 GCF_003176655.1 Pseudomonas sp. RW407
ACCGGATCATCGTTCACTGAGGTGACGGTGAGGGTGACGGTAGATTCGGTGGTGCCGTTGTGGCCGTCATCGATCACCACGGTAAAGCTATCCGGACCGTGGTAGTTCGAGTCCGGCGTATAGGTGTAGCTGCCGGTCGCGGTATCCAGCACCAGGGTGCCGTGGGCTGGCTCACCGCCGGATTTGACGGTGTAGCTCAGGATGTCTCCATCGACATCGCTAGCCACGACCTGCCCGGAAACCGGGGTGTCCTCGGCGGTGGTCTTGCTGTCATCGCTGGTCGTCGGGACGTCGTTCACCGAGGTAATGGTGAGGGTGACGGTGGATTCGGTGGTGCCGTTATGGCCGTCATCGATCACCACGGTGAAGCTATCCGGACCGTGGTAGTTCGCGTTCGGCGTATAGGTGTAGCTGCCGGTCGCAGGATCCAGCACCAGGGTGCCGTGTGCCGGTTCACCGCCCGACTTCAGGGTGTAGGTGAGGGCGTCACCGTCGACGTCGGTAGCCACGACCTGCCCGGAGACCGGGGTGTCTTCGGCGGTGGTCTTGCTGTCGTCGCTGGTCACCGGGACATCGTTCACCGAGGTGACGGTGATGTTGACGACGGATTCGGTGGTGCCGTTGTGGCCATCGTCGACCACGACGATGAAGCTGTCGTCGCCGTGGTAGTTCGCGTTCGGCGTATAGGTGTAGTTGCCTGTCGCAGGATCCAGGACCAGGGTGCCGTGTGCCGGCTCACCGCCCGACTTCAGGGTGTAGGTGAGAGTGTCGCCATCGACGTCGCTGGCCACGACCTGGCCGGAAACCGGGGTGTCCTCGGCGGTGGTCTTGCTGTCGTCGCTGGTCGTCGGGGCGTCGTTCACCGAGGTGACGGTGATGCTGACGGTGGATTCGGTGGTGCCGTTGTGGCCATCGTCGACCACGACGATGAAGCTGTCGTCGCCGTGGTAGTTCGCGTTCGGCGTATAGGTGTAGTTGCCTGTCGCAGGATCCAGGACCAGGGTGCCGTGTGCCGGCTCACCGCCGGATTTGACGGTGTAACTCAGGATGTCTCCGTCGACATCGCTAGCCACGACCTGCCCGGAGACCGGAGTGTCTTCAGCGGTGGTTTTGTTGTCATCGCTGGTCACCGGGACATCGTTCACCGAGGTAATGGTGAGGGTGACGGTGGACTCGGTGGTGCCGTTGTGGCCGTCGTCGATCACCACGGTGAAGCTGTCGTCGCCGTGGTAGTTCGCGTTCGGCGTGTAGGTGTAGCTGCCGGTCGCAGGATCCAGCACCAGGGTGCCGTGGGCTGGCTCGCCGCCGGATTTGACGGTGTAACTCAGGATGTCTCCATCGACATCGCTGGCCACAACCTGCCCGGAAACCGGGGTGTCCTCGGCGGTGGTCTTGCTGTCATCGCTGGTCACCGGATCATCGTTCACTGAGGTGACGGTGAGGGTGACAGTGGATTCGGTGGTGCCGTTATGGCCGTCGTCGATCACCACGGTGAAGCTGTCGTCGCCGTGGTAGTTCGCATTCGGCGTATAGGTGTACTGGCCGGCGCTTGGGTCGAGTACCAGGGTGCCGTGTGCCGGCTCACCGCCCGATTTCAGGGTGTAGGTAAGGGCATCACCGTCGACATCACTGGCGACGACCTGGCCGGAGACCGGGGTGTCCTCGGCGGTGGTCTGGCTGTCATCGCTGGTCACCGGGACGTCGTTCACCGAGGTAATGGTGAGGGTGACGGTGGATTCGGTGGTGCCGTTGTGGCCGTCGTCGATCACCACGGTGAAGCTATCCGGACCGTGGTAGTTCAGGTTCGGGGTATAGGTGTAGCTGCCGGTCGCAGGATCCAGGACCAGGGTGCCGTGTGCCGGCTCACCGCCGGATTTGACGGTGTAACTCAGGATGTCTCCGTCGACATCGCTAGCCACAACCTGCCCGGAAACCGGGGTGTCCTCGGTGGTGGTCTTGCTGTCGTCGCTGGTCACCGGGACATCGTTCACCGAGGTGACGGTGAGGGTGACGGTGGATTCGGTGGTGCCGTTATGGCCGTCGTCGATCACTACGGTGAAGCTATCCGGACCGTGATAGTTCAGGTTCGGGGTATAGGTGTAGCTGCCGGTCGCGGTATCCAGCACCAGGGTGCCGTGTGCCGGCTCACCGCCCGACTTCAGGGTGTAGGTGAGGGTATCGCCATCGACGTCGCTGGCCACGACCTGGCCGGAAACCGGGGTGTCCTCGGCGGTGGTCTTGCTGTCGTCGCTGGTCGTTGGGTTGTCGTTCACCGAGGTGACGGTGATGTTGACGACGGACTCGGTGGTGCCGTTGTGGCCATCGTCGACCACGACGATGAAGCTATCGTCGCCGTGGTAGTTCGCGTTCGGGGTATAGGTGTAGCTGCCTGTTGCAGGATCCAGCACCAGGGTGCCGTGTGCCGGCTCGCCGCCCGACTTCAGGGTGTAGGTGAGAGTGTCGCCATCGACGTCGCTGGCCACGACCTGACCGGAAACCGGCGTGTCCTCCAGCGTGGTCTTGCTGCCGTTATCGGCCAGCGGCACGTCGTTCACCGAGTTCACGGTGATGTCCAGCGTCGAGCTGGAGCCGGTGTTGGTGGTGTAGGTGATCTGCGGTACGGCGCCGTGGTAGTTGGCGTCCGGGGTGAAGCTGTAGCTGCCGTCGGCGTTGATGACGAGGCTGCCGACGCCGACGATGGTGGTGCTGGTGCCGGCGGCGATGCTGCCGCTGAAGCCGGCGACGCTGTAGCTGCTCACGCTCAGGATGTCATCGATGTCGACGTCGTTGGTCAGCACGTTGCCGCTCACGCTGCCGCTGTCCTCGTCCAGGCTCGCGTAGTTCGGCGCCAGTACCGAGGGATCGTCCACAGGGGTGACGTCCAGGGTGAAGGTGTGCGGAGTGCTGTCGAAGGCGCCGGCGCTGTCCTGCACGCTGAAGCCGAAGCTGGCGTAGGGCGCGCCATTGCCGTTGGCGTCGGGGGTGAACAGCAGCTTGCCGAGGTCGGCGGCAGCGATCACCTGGCCCTGGACGACGGCGACGCCGTCGAGGGTCAGGCTGCCGGCGCCCGGCAGGCTGTCGATGCGCACAGCCTGCAGGTGCTGGCCGGCATCGGCGTCGTTGAAACCGAAGTCGGCGGCACTGAAGCTGCGGCTGCTGTCCTCGGCGATGCTGTCGGTGCGGTCGGCGCCCTGCGGCGGGGTGTTGCCGCCCACCTGCACGGTCAGGCTGCCACTGGCGCTGCCGCCATGGCTGTCGCTGATCTCGTAGTGGATCACCACGTTGCCGCTGACGTTGTCGCCGGGCACGAAGTTCAGGGTGCCGTCGGCGTTGATGCTGATGCTGCCCTGGCTGGGGTCGGCTAGCACCGCCTTGCTGACGCTGAGCGTGTCGCCGTCGACGTCGGTGTCGTTGCCGAGCACGTCGATGCTCGGCAACGCCACGTTGATCGGGGTCTGCGCCTGGTCTGCGTTGGCCACCGGTGCGTCGTTGGTGCCGGTAATGGTCAGAGTGAGGGTGCTGCTGCCGGTGGCGCCGTATTCATCGGTCACCGTGTAGCCGATCTGCAGCACCTTCACCTGGTTCGCGGCCAGGCTGTCGTAGGCCGGGTCCTTGGCGTCGAACACCCAGCTGCCGTCGCTGCGCAGAGTGAAGCCGGCCGGCGCGGTGCCGTCGACGGAGTAGCTCAGCTGGGCGCCATGGTCGACGTCGCTGGCCTGCAGCTGGCCGGTGATCTCGCTGACCGGCTTGAGCTGGTTCACCAGCGCCTGGTTGTTCGCACCGTTGCTGGTGAGGGTCCAGCCGGTGCCGCCTTGCACCGCCTGGCCGACCGTGCCGACGACGCTGGCTTGCGGCGGCAGGTTGCTCAGCACCAGGGTGGAGTCGACGGAGCTGTCGCCGCTGTCCGCCACGCCGATCACCAGGGTATAGGTGCCCGGCTGGTCGAAGGTATGGCTGAAGGCCTGCGGGCCCGAAGTGCCGTAGTCGCCCACCGCGGCGACGCTGCTCAGCAGGGTGACGACCTGGCCGTTGACCTGCACGAAGGCGAAGTCGTTGAAGGGCGCGTAGTCCTGGGTGCTGAACGTCCAGTTGAAACCGATGGTCTCGCCCGGCTGCGTGGTGGTGATGGTCAGGGTCAGCGCCGAGCCGTCGGTAGCATTGGCGACGGCGCCCGGCTGCAGGCTGCCGCCTTCCACGGCGCTGGCGCTGGCGGCCTGGGCCACCGGCGCGTCGTTGCTGCCGACGATGTTGACGGTGACGCTGGACGGCGTGCCGTCCGCGCTCTGGACGCTGAAGGTGTCGGTGAGTGTCTCGCCCTGCTTGAGCTCGTTGTAGGCCGAGTCGGCGGTGTAGCTCCAGGTACCGTCGGCAGCCAAGGTGAAGTGGCCGTACTGGCCGGCGACGTTGGTCTGCTCGACGAAGGTGGCCGGGCTGTCGACGTCGGTGATGGTCAGTTGGCCGCCGGTGCTGACCGGGGTGTCGGTCTCGTTGACGTTGACCTGGGC
>NZ_QGSL01000029.1:5704-7084 GCF_003176655.1 Pseudomonas sp. RW407
GGATCGACATCGAGGTCTGAGCGGCGTAGTAAGCTGTGCTTCTCGACCTGCTCCCGTTACCGCCATGCTGTTCGCCGACGCGCCCATCCACCTCGAACACGCCGAGCTGCGCCTGATCCCGCACTGGTGCGAGCCGGCCTGCGCCGCGGCCTGGCTCGCCGAACTGGTGGAGAACACCCCATGGGAGCAGCCCAGCGTGCACCTGCACGGCCGCGACTACCCGGTGCCGCGCCTGGTGGCCTGGTACGGCGACGCCGAGGCCAGCTACCGCTACTCCGGCCTGGTCCACCGACCACTGTCTTGGACGCCGCTGCTGGCAGAAATCCGCGCGCGGGTGCAGGCCGAGGTCGGCCAGCGCCTGAACGGCGTGCTGCTCAACTATTACCGCGATGGCCGGGATTCCATGGGCTGGCACAGCGACGACGAACCGGAGCTCGGCCGCAACCCCCTGGTGGCCTCGCTGAACCTCGGCGGCACGCGGCGCTTCGACCTGCGCCGCAAGGGCCAAACGGCCATCGAGCATTCCCTGGCGCTGGATTCCGGCAGCCTGCTGGTCATGTCCGGCGCAACGCAGCATTATTGGCAGCATCAGGTGGCCAAGACGCAGCGCCCGGTCGCCCCCCGCCTGAACCTGACTTTCCGCCTGGTGCATGCCTGATCATGAGCAACGACGACAAGCTGATCGACTTCAACGCCGAGCGCGACAAGCGCATCCATGACGTCCACGAGAAACGCCTGCAGGAAGTGCGCAAGGCCTTCGAACAGGCCCTGCCGCTGGGCAAGGCCCGCAAGAAGGGCAAGGGCAAGCCGAAGAAGCGCTGAGCCCGTCCCGCCTGCCCGGATTTCCCCTTCCAAAGCCGCCCCGCGCGGCCATGCACCGCAGCCCAACCCTCCCCGAACTTGATCTGGATCAGTTATCCGAAGCCCCGTGAACCGGGGCTTTGCGGCCATTGATCCAAGTCAATATCGCGCCCCCGGCCGACGCTAACCTGAGCCCATCTTCAAAACGCACAGGGATCCAGGAGGCCAGCATCATGTTCATCGACGAAGTGGTTCTCGCCGGCATTGTCACCGTTGGTCTGATGGTCCTGTTCTGCGGTGGAGTCGGATATTTCATCTGGAAGGACAGCCACAAGAAGGGCTGATTTCCTTCCCGATCACAGAGCACGCAAGGCACTTGGGGCGACTTCGGTCGCCCGTTTTTTTGCCTGCGATTTTTCATCGCGGACGGAGTCCGCTCCTACGCCCGTGCTTTCCTGGAGGCGTAGGAGCAACTGTCTTCTGGGCTCCGTCGTTCGCGGGAGTGACTGGATCGAAATTCGCGTCTCCCATCTCGCCCCATTGTAGGAGCGGGCCCTGCCCGCGAATCGCGCGCAGGGC
>NZ_QGSL01000029.1:7094-9863 GCF_003176655.1 Pseudomonas sp. RW407
CACGGGCGCGGCGTAGGGAATCAGCAGTTCCTCGGCGACGGCCACTTCCTCGTCGCGGCGGGCGCCGGAGCAGTCCACCAGTCGCAGGTTGGCTTCACTGCCACGCTGGGCGCTGACGCAAGGCAGCGAGAGTCCTTCGTCGCTGTCAGAGGACGAAGGAAGTTCCGCGGCGGACGCGACGAGAGCAGAGCCCGCCGGCGAGCGCGATTGCGATGGCGCCATGGGAGAAGCCTGTGGGGAAATGACCAGAATCTGATAATTATTATCATTCGCCCCGTCGATGGCAACCTTATTGGCCATCGGCCAACCTGGCACAGGTCAACATTTGCTGCTGCAGGGCCTGCAGATCCTGCTCGGCGTCGAAGATCAGCTCCAGCCGATTGTCCCGCCGCCAGGCGCTGGGCTGCCAGGGCTCGGCGCCCGTCAGCCGGTTGCAGGCCTGCCAGCCGTCCTCGCAGTGCAGCACCGCCTTGGCCCGCAGCAGGCCGCCCAGGCCGGCCAGCCAGGCCTCCACCGCCGCACGGCGGAAGCGCCAGTCGGCGTGCAGGCGCCAGCCGACGGCCTGGCGCCCGCCCTCGCTGTGCACCTGCCGCAGGGGCGCGGCGCGGGTGAGCAGCACGGGCAGTTCGGCCGTGGGCGGCGGCAGCTCCGCCGCCGCGTCCGATCCGATATTGGCGACGAACGGCAGGCTCGCGAAGGGCAGGCGCCCCTGTTCGGTCCAGACCTGCGGCAGCGCCGGCAGGTCGGCTTGCAGCCGTTCCCGGGCCGCCTCATCCAGCCCTTCGCTCTTGTTCAGCACCAGCAGCGCGGCATCGGCCAGGGCGTCCCGTTGCGCCTCCGGCAGCGAAGCGCCTGCGGCCAGCGCCGCGGCATCCAGCACCAGCAACAAGGGCTGTGGCGCCAGCACGCCGCGCCAGGGCGCCTCGCCCAGTTGGCGCAGCAGGGTGCGCGGGTGGCCGAGGCCGGAGGGTTCGATGAACAGCCGCTGCGGCCGCGCCTTGCGCAGCAGGCGGGCGAGGCCGACCTGGAAGGGCGCGCCGTTGACGCAGCACAGGCAGCCGCCGGCCACCTCGCCGATGGCCACGCCGTCGGCATCGGTGGCCAGCAGCGCGGCATCCAGGCCGACCTGGCCGAATTCGTTGACCAGCACCGCCCAGCGCTCGTCTGCCGGGCGCTGGGCCAGCAGGTCGCGGATCAGGCTGGTCTTGCCGGCGCCCAGTGGGCCGCCGATCACATGGGTGGGAATCTGTTCGAGCATGGCGCCATGTTGCCGCCTGACGAGGGCGGGGAAAAGCGCTAGAGTCGCCCCTTCGCTCAAAGGACCCCGCCTTCATGCGTCTGCCGGCCCTGCTCCTGTCGTCCTGCTTCGCCCTGCCCGCCCTTGCCCACGCCGAAGCCTGCGTGGTGCACAGCCGCGGCAGGAACCTCGACGTGAAGGTCTGCCAGCAGAACCGCAGCATCCCGGCGAAGCTGTTCCACGAAGGTTTCTGCCAGCCGCAACTGAAGGACCAGCAGGTCGAGGTGGCCTACGCCGACGCCTGCCCGACCGGCGCCTTCGGCGTCTGCGCCAACGCCCAGGTGCCCAACAGCCCCTACCGCCAGGACATCCACTACTACGGCGTGGCCAGCGACGCGCGCTTCCTCCAGCCGTTCTGCGAAAGCCAGAGCAAGGGCCAGTGGCAGGCCGGGCAGTGAGCGTCATGCGCCTGTCATGGGCGGCTGCTCTACTGCTGGTCGGGTACCTCACACCCACTGGCACCCCACGCCAGCAAAGATCTTGGTGATAGGGCCGCCCCGCGCGGCCCTCTTTTTTGCCCCCTGCCATCCGGACCGGCGGTAGCGCCGTTCGTCCGCGCAAAGGTGTCTTGCGCAGCCGCCCCTTCTGTCAAAAGGTCACATCCGCTAAGTTTTCAGAGCGTGAGGTACCTTGGGGGTTACGCATGAGCACGTCTATGAACCTGGACGGCCCCTTCTATCCACCGGCGCTGGGGGCGCCGGAACGACTCAGCGCGGAGCAGTTGCGCGCCTCGCTGGAAATCACCATGGCCGAGCACGGCGGCGGCGCCGTGTGGCTGTTCGCCTACGGCTCGCTGATCTGGCGCCCGGAGTTCCCGGTGGCCGAGGCCAGCCGCGCGCGGGTGCACGGCTACCACCGCGGGCTCTACCTGTGGTCGCTGACCCACCGCGGCACCCCGGAGATGCCTGGCCTGGTGCTGGGCCTGGACCGCGGCGGCTCCTGCGGCGGCTTCGCCTACCGCCTGCCGGACGACGGCCTGGACGCCAACCTGTTCGCCCTCTGGCAGCGCGAGATGCCCTACGCCTCCTACCGCCCGGAGTGGCTCAGCTGCCGCCTGGAGGATGGCCGCCGGGTGCGCGCCCTGGGCTTCGTCCTCGAACGCCACCTGCCCAGCTACGCCGGCTCGCTGCCGGACAGCATCGTGCAGCGCGTGTTCGACAGCGCCCAGGGGCATTTCGGCACTACCCGCGAATACGTCGAGCAGACGGCCAGCGCGCTGCGCGCCTGCGCCATGCCCGACCTGAACCTGGAAGCCCTGCTGGCGCGCTGCTGCGCCAAGGCCCCCGGCTGAGTCAGGGCGCCGGCTGGCGCACCTCGACCGGCTGCGCGGGCGTCTCGTCCAGGCCCCAGGCGGGCTCGTCCGCCCAATCCTCGCCGAAGATCTCGATGGGGTGCTGGGTACGGCTGGAGCCATTGCCGCAGCCCATGGCCGAGGCCGGGCAGTAACGGTCGCAGCCCCAGCAGATGCGTTC
>NZ_QGSL01000029.1:9873-15301 GCF_003176655.1 Pseudomonas sp. RW407
TCCGTCCCGGGCGACCTGGCGAGTGTTCGAAAAGGCCCCCGGGCCACCGGCAAACCGCCAGGGATCATCCATACTCAGCCAGGACATCCCACGTACCGGGCGCCGCAGGAGCGGGCGCCGTCCGCACGGGGCCAAGGCAGCGCACGGAGGGCCTCATGGCCAAATCCAAGAAAGACAGGAAACACGCGAAGGACGACGCAGCGCAACGGCTCGACCGCAAGACCTACGAAGCCGAACTCAAGCAGCTGCACGTGGAGCTGGTGAAACTCCAGGAGTGGGTGGTGGCCGAGGGGCTCAAGGTCTGCGTGGTCTTCGAGGGCCGCGACGGCGCCGGCAAGGGCGGCACCATCAAGGCCATCACCGAACGCGTCAGCCCGCGGGTGTTCCGCGTGGTGGCGCTGCCGGCGCCCACCGAGCGGGAGAAGTCGCAGATCTACGCCCAGCGCTACCTGACGCACCTGCCGGCGGCCGGCGAGGTGGTGATCTTCGACCGCAGCTGGTACAACCGCGCCGGCGTCGAGCGGGTCATGGGCTTCTGCACCGAGGAACAGTCGCGCAAGTTCCTCGCCGTGGTGCCGCTGTTCGAGAAGATGATGGTCGAGTCCGGGATCATCCTGCTCAAGTACTGGCTGGAAGTCAGCGCCGAGGAGCAGACGCGCCGTCTGCAGGACCGCATCAACGACGGCCGCAAGCTGTGGAAGCTGTCGCCCATGGACCTGAAGTCCTACGGCCGCTGGGACGACTACACCCGCGCCCGCGACGAGATGTTCGCCGCCTCGGATTCCTCCTGGGCCCCCTGGTACATGGCGCGCTCCGAGGACAAGCGACGCGGGCGGCTGAACATCATCAGCCACCTGCTGGCGCAGATCCCCTACAAGGACATCACCCGCGAGGAGGTCGTCGAGCTGCCCAGGCGCGGGCGGATCGGCAAGTACAAGGCCGCTCCCTATCCGTTCCGGATGGTCGCCGAGCGCTTCTGAGCCCAACGCCCGCCGGGAGACGCAGCCATGCCCCATGACGGGAGCCTGCTCCAGGCCACGGTGATCTTCCTGCTCGCCGTGGTCCTGCTGGTGCCGCTGGCACAGCGCGCGAAGCTGGGCGCGGTGCCCGGCTACCTGCTGGCCGGCATCCTCATCGGCCCCTCGGTGCTGGGCCTGGTGAACAACCCGCAGAACGTCAGCCGGCTCTCGGAAATCGGCGTGGTGATGCTGCTCTTCATCATCGGCCTGGAACTGTCCCCGCGGCGCCTGTGGAGCATGCGCCGGGCGCTGTTCGGCGTCGGCCTGCTGCAGGTGCTGCTCACCGCCGTGCTCCTGGGCGGCATCGCCCTGGCCCTCGGCCAGCGCCTGCCGGCGGCGGTGGTGCTGGGCCTGGGCCTGGCCCTGTCGTCCACCGCCTTCGGCCTGCAGGTGCTGGCCGAGCGCAAGGAACTGGGCCGCCCCCATGGCCGCCTGGCGGTGGCCATCCTGCTGTTCCAGGACATCGCCGCCATCCCGCTGATCGCCGTGGTGCCGCTGCTGGGGGCCTCGGCTGGCGATGCCGCCGACGCCGGCGGCGGGCTGCGCCCGATCTTGGCGGTGGCCGCCGGCGTCGGCCTGGTCATCCTCGGTGGCCGCTACCTGCTGCGCCCGGCCTTCACCTGGGCGGTGGGTCCCGGCCTGCGCGAGCTGGCCACCGCCATGGCGCTGCTGATCGTGCTGGGCACCGCCTGGATCATGGAACACGTCGGCGTGTCCATGGCCCTGGGCGCCTTCCTCGCCGGCCTGCTGATGGCCGAATCGGAATACCGCCACGAGCTGGAGTCGCAGATCGAGCCCTTCAAGGGGCTGTTCCTGGGGCTGTTCTTCGTCGGCGTGGGCATGACCGCCGACCTGCGCCTGCTGCTGGGCGAACCCTGGGTGGTGCTGGGCCTGACCCTGCTGCTGGTGGCCGTCAAGCTGCCGCTGCTGTATGCCATGGGGCGCCTGGCGGGTGGCCTGGAACATGCCGGGGCGGTCTGCCTGGGCGTGGTCCTGGCCTCCGGTGGCGAGTTCGCCTTCGTGGTGTTCAGGCTGGCCCTGGAGCAGCGCCTGCTCGACCAGCGCCTGCACGACCTGCTGGTGCTGGCCATCACCCTGTCGATGGCACTGGTGCCGCTGCTGATGCTCGCCCTGGCGCGACAGCTGCATGCGCCGGCCGCCGAGGTACGGGCCCCGCCGGTGGCCGAGCCGGAGGTGGACCAGGCGCCGCGGGTGGTGATCGCCGGCATGGGCCGCATGGGCCGCGTCATCGCCCGCCTGTTGCAGGCCCGCGGCATTCCCCTGGTGGCGCTGGAGACCTCGGTGCAGGCCCTGGGCCGCGAGGTACCCGGGGTGCCGGTCTTCTACGGCGACCCCACGCGCCCGGAAATCCTCCACGCGGCCGGGGTGGGCGAGGCCGAACTGGTCATCGTCACCACCGACGACCCGCAGAGCAACCTGCGCACCGCCGAGGTGATCGCCCGGCACTATCCCGGCACGCGGGTGATCGCCCGCGCGCGCAACCGCCAGCACGTGCTGCAGTTGCTGGACCTGGGGGCGAGCCCGGTGCGCGAGACCTTCCACTCCAGCCTGGAGATGGCCCGCCGCGCCTTGCTCGCCCTGGGCGTGGACGAGGCGCAGGCGGCGGCCTGGGTGCGGGGTTACCAGAAACAGGAAGAGCGACGCCTGGCGGACCTCCACCGTGGAGGGAGCGATGCGCCCGCCGAGGCCACCTTCGACGAAGAAGACGACCCGGCGATGCCGCCGGAACCGCCGCGGGAGCACTAGCGGCGCGGGCACAGAGGGGAGTGCATGACCATGCAACCGAGCTTCAGGCTGGACGGCAGGCTGTCGCGGGACCTGCTCGACCTGTTCATCCGCGCCGGCCTCATCGCCGTGCTGGTGGCCTTTTCCTTCCAGGTGTTCCGGCCGTTCCTGGAGCTGATGCTCTGGGCGCTGATCCTGGCGGTGACCCTCTACCCGCTGCAGTGCCGCTTGCGGCAACGCCTGGGCGGGCGCGACGGCCGCGCCGCGACGCTGATCGTGCTGCTGGCGCTGGCCCTGTTGCTGGTGCCGGTCTACCTGCTGCTGGTGTCCCTGGGCGACTCGCTGGAGCAGTTGCTGGCCCTGCTGCGCAGCGGCGACTGGAGCCTGCCGGCACCGCCCGACGCGGTGGCCGGCTGGCCGCTGGTGGGGCCGCGCCTGCACCAGGCCTGGCTGTCGGCCTCCGGCGACCTCACCAGCGCGCTGCAGCGCCTGCTGCCGCACCTCAAGGGCAGCGGCCGCGCGCTGCTGGGGGCGCTGGCCAACGTCGGCGCGGCCTTCCTGCTGTTCGTCGCGGCGCTGATCATCGCCGGCATCTGCATGGCCTATGGCGAGCGCGGCCACCACGCGGCCCAGCGCATCGCCACGCGGGTTTCCGGGCCCGAGCGCGGCCCGCGCATCGTCACCCTGTGCACCGCCACCATCCGCGCAGTGGCCCAGGGGGTGATCGGCATCGCCTTCATCCAGATGCTGCTGGTGGGCGTGGGGTTCGTCGCCATCGGCGTGCCGGGCGCGGGCATCCTCGCCCTGGTCGTGCTGCTGCTGGGCATCGTGCAGTTGCCGGCGACGCTGGTCACCCTGCCGGTGATCGCCTACGTGCTGGGCACCCAGGGCGTGGCGCTGGCGACCATCGTCTTCACCGTCTACAGCCTGGTCGCGGGCCTGGCCGACAACGTGCTCAAGCCGCTGCTGCTGGGGCGCGGCGTCGACGTGCCGATGCCGGTGGTGCTGCTCGGCGCGCTGGGCGGCATGGTGGTGCAGGGCATCATCGGCCTGTTCCTCGGCCCGGTGATCCTGGCGGTGGCCTACAACCTGTTCTGGCAGTGGGTGGACGAACAGGACGCGCCGGCCGACCCCGGGCAGCCGGATTGACCCGGCGGGAATCGCCCATGGGCCGACGCGCCAGCCTATTGTGCCTGTTGCTCGCCGGCTGCACCCAGGTCGGGCCGGACCACCGCACGCCGCCCACGCCTTGGGTGGAGCACTGGAACACGCCGGCCCTGGAGCAGGCCGGCCACGTGGTGGCCAGCCCGGACCTGCGCCGTTGGTGGGCGGTGTTCGCCGACCCCACCCTGGAGGCCCTGATCGACGAGGCCGACGCCCACAACGGCGACCTGCGCGTGGCCGGGCTGCGCGTGGCCGAGGCACGCGCGCAACTGGCCATCGTCCGCACCGGGCGCTACCCGCAACTGCAGCAATTGCGCGGCGAGAGCCTCTACCTCAAGCGCGACCAGTCCGGCCCGGGTGCGCAGGACTCGGTGTTCTGGCAGTCCAGCGCGGGCTTCGACATCGGCTGGGAAATCGACTTCTGGGGCCGCTTCAGCCGTGCCATCGAGGCCGCCGACGACGCCTACTTCGCCTCCGGCGCCAACTACGCCGACGCCCAGGTGCTGCTGCGCGCCCAGGTGGCGGACACCTACTTCGCCCTGCGCACCGCCGAGGCGCGCCTGGACATCGCCCGGGAGAACGCCCGGCGCCAGGCGCGCAGCCTCCAGATCACCGAACGGCTGTTCCGCCATGGCGAGAACGACGAGCTGGACTGGCAACAGGCGCGCACCCAGTACCTGGCGACCCAGGCGACCATCCCCGAGTTCGAGAACCAGGTGAACGCCCTGCGCAACACCCTCTGCGCCCTGGTCGGCCGCCCGCCGGGGCCGATGCCGGAACTGGACGCGCGCCGCGGCCAACTGCCGCTGCCCGACCGCGCGGTGCTGCAGGACGTGCCGGCCAGCCTGCTGCTGCGCCGCCCGGACATCCGCGCCGCCGAGCGGGCGGTGGCCGCGCAATCGGCGCTGGTCGGCGTCGCCGAGGCCGACCTGTACCCCGCGCTGAGCCTGCTGGGCAGCATCGGCTGGAGCTTCGTCTCGGCGCACAACCTGCCCGACAGCTTCGACCTCGCCGCCGGCCCCAGCCTGCTGTGGAACCCGCTGGACCATGGCCGGCGCAGGAATGCCGTGCGCGTGGAGGACGCCCGCCTGCAGCAGCTGATCGAGTTGTACCAGCAGGACGTGCGCCAGGCCGCGCGCGAGGCCGACGACGCCGCCAGCGGCCTGGTCCGCGCCCTGGACAGCGCGCGCATCCGTCAGGACGCGGCGCAGGCCGCCGAGCGCTCGCTGAACCTGGCCAGCGCGCAGTACCGCGAAGGCTTCGCCGACTTCCAGCGGGTGCTGGATGCCCAGCAGCTGCTGTTGCAGCAGCAGGACGGCTACCTGGTCAGCCGCGGCAACGCGGTGGGCGGCCTGGTGGCCCTGTACAAGGCCCTCGGTGGCGGCTGGGACGACAGCCGCGCCCTGGTCGACGCGGCCACCCGCCGGCAGATGCAGGGGCGCACCGACTGGGGCGAGCTGCTGGACGCGCCGGCCCCCACAGCCCAGGAACGAGGTGAG
>NZ_QGSL01000029.1:15311-22475 GCF_003176655.1 Pseudomonas sp. RW407
GTGCCTCGAATTAGTACGAGATGCCGATGAGCTACCCTTGCAGGCGAACGCAGGTTCAGGGCGCCGCCGGCGCCTTCGCTTCACAAGGAGAAACCGTCCCCGATGTCCGACCCTTCCAAACCAAGGAGCACGCTCAACCCCCCGGTCTTCTACAGCAGCGCACTGCTCATCGTGCTGCTGGTGTTCTACGCGGTGGCCTTCCAGGACCAGGCGCAGGCCCGGTTCGACCGCATCCAGCAATGGATCGTCGGCAACGCCAGCTGGTTCTACATCCTGGCGGTGGCGCTGGTGCTCATCAGCGTGGTGTTCCTGGCCATCAGCCGCTACGGCGACATCAAGCTGGGGCCCGACCACAGCGAGCCCGAGTACCGCAACGGCAGCTGGTTCGCCATGCTGTTCTCCGCCGGCATGGGCATCGGCCTGATGTTCTTCGGCGTCGCCGAGCCGGTCATGCACTTCACCACGCCGCCGGTGGGCGAGGCGGGCACCGTGGCCGCCGCGCGCGAGGCGATGAAGATCACCTTCTTCCACTGGGGCCTGCACGCCTGGGCGATCTACGCCATCGTCGGGCTGATCCTGGCCTACTTCAGCTTCCGCAAGGGCCTGCCGCTGACGCTGCGCTCGGCGCTCTACCCGCTGATCGGCGAACGCATCCACGGCCCCATCGGCCATGCCGTGGACGTGTTCGCCATCCTCGGCACCGTGTTCGGCGTGGCCACTTCCCTGGGCTACGGCGTGCTGCAGATCAACAGCGGCTTCCACCACGTGTTCGGCCTGCCGGTGAACGCCACCGTGCAGGTCATCCTGATCGCCGCCACCTGCGCCCTGGCGACCCTCTCGGTGGCCAGCGGCCTGGACCGCGGCATCCGCATCCTCTCCGAGCTGAACCTGGGCCTGGCGGTGCTGCTGATGCTCTTCGTGCTGCTGCTGGGCCCTACGGTCTTCCTGTTGCAGGCCTACGTGCAGAACACCGGCGCCTACCTCTCGGAGATCGTCAACAAGACCTTCAACCTCTACGCCTACCAGCCCACCGACTGGATCGGCGGCTGGACCTTGCTGTACTGGGGCTGGTGGTTGTCCTGGTCGCCCTTCGTCGGCCTGTTCATCGCGCGCATCTCCCGCGGGCGGACCATCCGCCAGTTCGTCTGCGGCGTGCTCTTCGTGCCGGCCGGCTTTACCCTGCTATGGATGACGGTGTTCGGCGACTCGGCGTTGCACATGATCCTCAACGAAGGGGTGACCGACCTGGCGACGGTGGTCGGCCAGGACAGCTCCCTGGCGCTGTTCGCCTTCCTCGAGCACTTCCCGTTGTCTCGCGTGGTGTCGCTGGTGGCGGTGCTGATGGTGGTGGTGTTCTTCGTCACCTCCGCCGACTCCGGCGCGCTGGTGGTGGACATGCTGGCCTCGTCCGGGCACGACCACTCGCCGCTGTGGCAGCGCATCTTCTGGTCGGTGAGCATCGGCGTGGTGGCGGTGGCGCTGCTGCTGGCCAACGGCCTGAAGGCGCTGCAGACGGCGACCATCGCCAGCGCGCTGCCGTTCGCCATCATCCTCCTGGCGTCGATCTGGGGCCTGTTCAAGGCGCTGCACCTGGACGCCACCCGCCGCGGCCTGCGCCACCAGGCGCTGCCCTCGCCACGCCATGCGCCCCACGCGCAGGGCGGCTGGCAGCGGCGCCTGCGCAACATCGCCATGCGCCCGCGGCGGGCCCACGTGGCGCGCTTCATCACCGAGGTGGTGCGCCCGGCCTGCGAGCAGGTGGCCGGCGAGCTGCGCAAGCAGGGCTACGAGGTGGCGGTGGAGGAGCGCGACGACGGCCGCGTGAGCCTGGCGCTGGACCACGCCGGCGAAGGTCGCTTCCTCTACGAGGTGCGCCCACGGGCCTTCGCCCAGCCCAGCTTCGTGGTGCAGGACAGCGACGAGGGCAACGACGCCCGCAAGTACTTCCGCGCCGAGGTGCACCTGCGCGAGGGCGGCCAGGACTACGACATCATGGGCTGGAGCCGCGAGGATGTGATCGGCGACATCCTCGACCAGTACGAACGCCACCTGCACTACCTGCACCTGGTGCGCTGAAGCCCCCGCTGCGAGCGGCCCCCAGGCCGCTCGCGAGGCGCTCAGCGCAGGTCGAGGCGGCGCGCCAGCTTGCGCAGGTTGCTCGGGTCCATCTTCAGCGCACGGGCGGCGGCGGCCCACTTGCCGTCGTGGCGTTGCAGGGCGCGCCGCAGCAGGTGGCGCTGGAAGTCGTCGACCGCCTCTTGCAACGAATGAGCGTCCTCGGCCGCGGGGGCGCTGGCCGCTCTGGCGTCATCGGCCGCCGGCAGGTCCAGGCCGAGCCCCGCCGCGTCTATGCTCAGCAGCTCGCGGCGGGAGCCGGCCAGGCTCAGGGTCTTGAGCGCCGCGCGGCTGATGAGGTGTTCCAGCTCGCGCACGTTCCCCGGCCAGGCGTAGTCCAGCAGGGCCTGCTCGGCGTCCGGTGCCAGGCGCAGGCAGCGCAGGCCCAGGCGGGTGCGGTTGAGTTCGAGGAAATGCCCGGCCAGCACCAGCACGTCCTGGCCGCGCTCGCGTAGCGGCGGGATGTGCACCGGGTACACCGACAGCCGGTGGTAGAGGTCGGCGCGGAAGCGCCCGCCGCGCACTTCGTCGGCCAGGTGGCGGTTGGTGGCGGCGATGATGCGCACGTCGACGTGCCGGGGCCGGTCCGCCCCCAGGCGCTGGATCTCGCCGCCCTGCAGGGCGCGCAGCAGCTTGGCCTGGATCGACAGCGGCAGCTCGCCGATCTCGTCGAGGAACAGCGTGCCGCCGTTGGCCGCCTCGAAGCGGCCCTGGCGGTCCTGGGCGGCGCCGGAGAAGGCGCCGCGCACGTGGCCGAACAGCTCGCTTTCGGCGAGGGTTTCCGGCAGCGCCGCGCAGTTCACGTACACCAGCGGCTTGCGCGAGCGTGGCGAGCTGGCGTGCAGGGCGCGGGCGAACAGTTCCTTGCCGACGCCGGTCTCGCCCTGCAGCAGCACCGGCAGCTCGGAGTCGGCGACTATCTTCAGCTCGTCCAGCAGCCGGTGCAGCACCGGGCTTTCGCCGAGGATGCCGGCGCCGGGCTCCAGGGCGGGTTCGGCCAGGGCGCTGCGGGTCAGGCGCAGGCGGCGCACTTCGCTTTCCAGGCGGCCGACGCGCACGGCGGCCTCGATCAGCGGCGCGCAGTGCTCCAGGCGCCGGACCAGGACCGGCGAGAAGCTGCCGGGGCGCAGGGCGTCCAGGGTCAGCACGCCCCAGGGGCGGCCCTCCAGGTAGAGGCTCATGCCCATGCAGTCGTGCACCGGCAGGGGCTTGTCGGGGCTGTCCTGGAGCAGGCCGTCGTAAGGGTCGGGCAGCTCGCTGTCGGCGCTGAACTGCAGTGGCTCGCGCCGTTCGAGGATGCGCGCCAGGCGTGGGTGGCTGGCCACGGCGAAGCGCCGGCCGAGCACTTCGCGGTCCAGGCCCACGGCGGCCTGGGGCTGCAGGCTGTCGCCGTCCAGCTGCAGCAGCACCACGGCGCTGCAGGCGAACTCGTCGCGCAGCGCCGCCACCAGCCGTTGCAGGCGCACGGCGATGGGCAGGTCGTCGGCCAGGTCCGCCAGGAGGGTATCCAGCAGCGGGGTATTTTTTACCTTTTCGAGGTCATTAAAACCCTTCCCGGGCGAAGTCATTTTGACTCGTGAATTTCGCAAGTTATTGATCCTGAGCGGTTTATGAGATGGCACAGCGCTTGCGATAGCGCAAGCAGTGCCTGACCAAGGAGCCATCCCATGCACGTCCCGCTCAGCAACATCCCAGGCCATCGCGCCTACGTCAAATTCTCCGGCGCCCAGCGCTGCCCGGTCCGTCCCGCCACCTGCCCGGTCGCCGGCGAGGAGAGCCACCATGGGTGAATACCGCAAGCTCTGGTGGGCGCTGATCGCCGTACTCGGCGTCACCTTCTGCATCCTCGGCTGGTTCGGCCGCGAGGTCTACCGCCAGGCCCCGCCGATTCCCGAGCAGGTGCGCAGCGAGACCGGCGAGACGCTGTTCGGCGGCAACGACATCCTCGACGGCCAGACCGCCTGGCAGAGCGTGGGCGGCATGCAGCTCGGCTCCATCTGGGGCCACGGCGCCTACCAGGCCCCGGACTGGACCGCGGACTGGCTGCACCGCGAGCTGAGCGCCTGGCTCGACATCGGCGCCCACCAGCAGTACGGCAAGGCCTTCGCTGAACTGGACGGCGACCAGCAGGCCGTGCTGCTCGCGCACCTGAAGCGCGAGTACCGCGGCAACCGCGCCGAGAATGGCGTGCTGACCCTGAGCGCCCGCCGCGTCGAGGCCATCCGCCACACCGCCGACTACTACATCGCGCTGTTCGGCGACGACCCGGCGCTGCAGCACAGCCGCAAGAGCTTCGCCATGAAGGAGGGCACCCTGCCGGACCTCGAACGGCGCCAGGAGCTGACGCACTTCTTCTTCTGGACCGCCTGGGCCGCCGCCACCGAGCGCCCCGGCTCGGCGGCCACCTACACCAACAACTGGCCCCACGAGCCGCTGATCGGCAACCAGCCGACCGCCGAGAACGTCATGTGGTCCATCGTCAGCGTGGTGCTGCTGATCGCCGGCGTCGGCTTCCTGGTCTGGGCCTGGGCCTTCCTGCGCGGGCATGACGAGGAAGAGCCCGAGCCGCCGCTGCAGGACCCGCTCAGCCTGGTGGCGCTCACCCCGTCGCAGCGGGCGCTGGGCAAGTACCTGCTGCTGGTGGTCGGGTTGTTCGGCTTCCAGGTGCTGTTGGGCGGCGCCACCGCGCACTACACGGTGGAAGGGCAGGACTTCTACGGCATCCCGCTGTCGCAGTGGTTCCCCTATTCGCTGCTGCGCACCTGGCACATCCAGAGCGCGCTGTTCTGGATCGCCACGGGCTTCCTCGCCGCGGGGCTGTTCCTGGCGCCAATCATCAACGGCGGCAAGGACCCGAAATACCAGAAGCTCGGCGTCGACGTGCTGTTCTGGGCGCTGGTCGTGGTGGTGGCCGGCTCGTTCATCGGCAACTACCTGGCCATCGCCCAGCTGATGCCGCCGCAGTGGAACTTCTGGCTGGGCCACCAGGGCTACGAGTACGTCGACCTGGGGCGCCTGTGGCAGATCGGCAAGTTCCTCGGCATCGCCTTCTGGCTGCTGCTGATGCTGCGCGGCATCCTGCCGGCCTTCGGCAAGCCGGGTGACAAGAACCTGCTGGCGCTGCTGTCGGCCTCGGTGATCGCCATCGGCCTGTTCTACGGCGCGGGCCTGGCCTACGGCGAGCGCACCAACCTGTCGGTGATGGAGTACTGGCGCTGGTGGGTGGTGCACCTGTGGGTGGAGGGCTTCTTCGAGGTCTTCGCCACCACCGCGCTGGCCTTCATCTTCTCCAACATGGGCCTGGTGTCCGGCCGCGCCGCCACCACCGCCAGCCTGGCCTCGGCCTCGCTGTTCATGCTCGGCGGCGTGCCCGGCACCTTCCACCACCTGTACTTCGCCGGCACCACCACGCCGGTGATGGCGGTGGGCGCCACCTTCAGCGCCCTGGAAGTGGTGCCGCTGGTGGTGCTGGGCTACGAGGCCTGGGAGAACTGGCGCCTGAAGAACCGCGCGGCCTGGATGCAGCGGGTGAAATGGCCGCTGGCCTGCTTCGTCGCCGTGGCCTTCTGGAACATGCTCGGCGCCGGCGTCTTCGGCTTCATGATCAACCCGCCGGTGGCGCTGTACTACATCCAGGGCCTGAATACCACGCCGACCCACGCCCACGCCGCGCTGTTCGGTGTCTACGGCTTCCTCGCCCTGGGCTTCACCCTGCTGGTGCTGCGCTACATCCGCCCGCAGCTGCACTTCAACGAACGGCTGATGAAGACCGCCTTCTGGTGCCTCAACGGCGGCCTGGTGCTGATGCTCGCCACCAGCCTGCTGCCCATCGGCATCATCCAGTTCCACGCCAGCGCCAGCGTCGGCCTCTGGTACGCCCGCAGCGAGGAGTTCATGCAGCAACCGCTGCTGCAGACCCTGCGCTGGGTACGCACCTTCGGCGACCTGGTGTTCATCGTCGGGGCCCTGTCGATGGCCTGGCAGGTGGTGACCGGCGTGCTTTCACCCCGTGGCAGGACCGTGGATATCTACGCGGAAGGAGGTGTGCAGGAACAGGTCTGACGATTCGATAGGAACAAGCGTTGGTAACGCACGCGGCCTGCCAGGGAGGTGGGGCGCGTGCGTTTTTGCATGTGTCCGTCGGCCCTGCAAAGGCTGGCCTCAGAAGCCCTCGGCTGCGCGCCCCGCCCTGAAGGGAGAGGGGGCTAGTCCGTGCCGAGAGAGGATTTAATATCAGCCGGCAATTCTGGAGCTGCCGGCTGACTCTGGAAAACCCAATCGCTCCGAACGGTCCCCTCTCCCTTCAGGGAGAGGGTTAGGGAGAGGGGCTCTTGTTCGCTAGCAAGCTCGCGCAGGATCGTAGGGCGGATAACCGTTCGCGGTTATCCGCCGTCTGACCTTGCCCGAATCCCCCTCGGAGATGAACTGGAAAACGCCAACGCATCATGCGCCATGAAAAAAAGGGCCCACCTCACGGAACAACGAGGTGGGCCCCGGAAAGTGCCAGACAGGCACAAGGGAGGGATCCGTCCCTGGATCGGGGTAAATCAGGCCCGCAGGCGGCACTCGCGGCGCGGGTCGAACAGCCGTTCGCAGTGCTGGCCGGTGGCGGCGCTCATTCGTGCGGCGGCCTCGGGGTCGTCGGCGAAGGGCAGCAGCGCCGCCTGTTGCAGGTCGTGGCGGCTGGCGCGGCGCAGGTGCAGGTAGAGGGCGATGGCCAGCGCCAGCAGCGTGGCCAGGGCGAGCAGCAGTTGCATGGCGGGGCTTCTCAGGCGGCGCTGGCGATGGGCATGCGGTCGATGCGCTGGCCGGCGCGCACGGTCAGCCAGGTGTTGCCGGCCATGAGGAACATGCCGCTGGCGAACAGGGCGCCGCCGAACAGGCGCACCATGTAGCCGGGGTGGCTGGCCTGCAGGGCTTCGACGAAGGAGTAGGTGAGGGTGCCGTCGGCGTTCACCGCGCGCCACATCAGGCCCTGGGTGATGCCGTTGACCCACATCGAGGCGATGTAGAGCACGGTGCCGATGGTGGCGAGCCAGAAGTGCGCGT
>NZ_QGSL01000029.1:22485-129890 GCF_003176655.1 Pseudomonas sp. RW407
GCGGGCGAATGCGTGTTTCATCGATATGCTCCAGTGGTTGGCTGTTGTTCTGCTTCGAAGGGCGCGCCGGCTCTGCTATACCTTCCTGACCTCACTGGAACCAAGGAGTGAAAGACATGAAAGTCAGCGCGCGCAATGTGTTCCGCGGCAAGGTCAAGCAACTGCGCAACGGCGCGGTGAATGCCGAGGTGGTGGTGCAACTGCCCGGCGGCAACGACCTGGTGGCCATCGTCACCGAGGAAAGCGTGAAGAGCCTCGGCCTGGCCCAGGGCAAGGACGTGGTGGCGCTGGTCAAGGCGCCCTGGGTGATGCTGATGACCGACGCCGAGGGCATCCGCCTGTCGGCGCGCAACTGCCTGGCCGGCACGGTGAAGTCGGTGGCCGATGGCGCGGTGAACGCCGAGGTGGTGCTGGACCTGGGCGGCGGCAGCGAAGTGGTGGCGGTGGTCACCCGCGACGCCGTCGCCGAGCTGGGGCTGGCGGCCGGCGTCAAGGCCACGGCGGTGATCAAGGCTTCCCATGTGATTCTCGGTGTTCCTTCCTGATGGATGCCACGGCACGTCGCTGGCGGGCCCCGGTCGAGGCCGGGGCCCGCTGCTGGAGATTCGTTATATCAAAAATTACATAACGGCACCCGCGGCACTGCAATACCCATTAAGGGCAACGCCATCAGCGTGGCCGGGGGCGTCCGTGCCGGGGAGCACGCCAGCATTCTGCACTTATTGACTTCAAGGTCAACTTTTACGTGGTGCTACAACGCCAGGTACAGCGTCAGCAGCAGGCCCAGGCCGGCCACCGCCAGGTTGAGCCAGGGCCCGGCGTTGACCCGGTAGCCCTCGGGAATCTCCACCGGCTTGAGCCCGCGCACCACCTGGCGGTACTGCAGCGCCGAGCTGCAGGCGGCCACGCAGCCGAGCGCGATGAACCCCAGCCCCACCCAGAACGACATGCGCTG
The DNA here is from genome assembly GCF_003176655.1 of Pseudomonas sp. RW407. NCBI lineage: Bacteria > Pseudomonadati > Pseudomonadota > Gammaproteobacteria > Pseudomonadales > Pseudomonadaceae > Pseudomonas > Pseudomonas sp. RW407. The sequence continues at coordinate 23,441 of NZ_QGSL01000029.1, forward strand.
CGCCGCCGCGGTCTCGAGGCCGGCGTGCATCAGGCGTAGCAGCAGGCCGGTGCGCTCCACCACGAAGCCGAAGGCGATCAGCGCCAGGGCGGTACGGTTCCAGGCCAGCAGGGTGCGCTCGGCGGCGAAGAAGACGCGGGGGTCGTTCAGGTCGGACATGGAGCCTCGGTTTGCCGGGGAATTCCCGGGTAGCGTAGGCGGCGGGCCGCCGCGCGTCCAAGAAGCCGCGGCCTCATGCCCCGCCACCCTCGCGCCGCTGGCGCCATTCGAACAGCCCCATGCCGGCCAGCATCCCCACCACGAACAGCGCCGCCTGCCAGTGGCCGGCGCCCAGGCCGACCAGCGCCGGCCCCGGGCAGATGCCGGCGATCCCCCAGCCGACGCCGAACAGCAGGCTGCCCAACACCAGGCGGCGGTCCAGGTCGCGCCGCGCCGGCAGCTGCATGGCGCCGCCGAGCAGGCCGTGGGCCTTGCCCCGGGCCAGGCCGAAGAACGGCAGGGCGGTGGCGATGGCGCCGACCATCACCAGGGCCAGGGACGGGTCCCAGGCCCCGGCCAGGTCGAGGAAGGCCAGCACCTTGGCCGGGTCGGCCATGCCCGCCAGCAGCAGGCCCAGGCCGAACAGCAGGCCGCAGAGGAAGGCGCTCAGTCGGGCCATGTTCAGGCTCCCAGCAGGTGGCGGATGCAGAAGACGCTGGCGAAACCGCTGGCCATGAAGCACAGCGTGGCCACCAGCGACCGCGGCGACAACCGCGCCAGGCCGCACACGCCATGGCCACTGGTGCAGCCGGCGCCGTAGCGGCTGCCCAGCCCCACCAGCAGCCCGGCCAGCAGCAGCGCCGGCCAGGCGCTGTCGAAGTGCAGCGTCGGCAGCGGCCCGAAGGCCAGCCACAGCAGCGGCGCCAGCAACAGCCCGAGGAGGAAGGCCAGGCGCTCGCCGCCGGCGCCGCCCCTGGCCAGCAGGCCGCCAAGCAGCCCGCTGATGCCGGCCACGCGGCCGTTGAGCAGGGCGAACAGGCCGGCGGCCAGGCCGATCACCGCGCCGCCGGCCAGGGCGCTCCAGGGGGTGAAGGCATTCCAGTCGATGCTCATGGGCAGGGCTTCCAGGAAAACAATATACAAAAATATATAATGTATTTTCGCAAAGTATCAACCGGAGCCACGCGCCGGGCCGCCGGCCGGCCTATTCCCTGGGCGCCTGGCGCCGCGGCCAGGTCAGGGTGAAGCAGGCGCCGCCCAGGCCCTGGCTGTGGGCGATGGACACCCGGCCGCCGTGCCAGCGGATGATCCGCCGCACGATGGACAGCCCCAGGCCATGCCCGCCGGTGACCCGCGTGCGGCTGTCGTCGACGCGGAAGAACGGCGTGAACAGGCGCTCCCAGCGGTCCTCGGGCACGCCCGGGCCGTCGTCCTCGACGTCCACCTGGCAGCGGTCCAGGCTGACGCGGTAGCTCACCCGCACCCGCGTCTCGGCGTAGCGGATGGCGTTGCTCAGCAGGTTCTGCAGGGCGCGGTGCAGGTAGCGCGGCTCGGCCTCGATCCAACTGCCCTGGTCGAAGGGCACCAGCGCGCCCGCCTCGCAGCTCACCTGCACCTCGCGGCGCAGCGGGGCGATCTCCGCCACCACCTGGCGCACCAGCGCGCCCAACTCCACCGCCTGGTAGCTCAGCGCCGGCGAGCCCTGCTCCAGGCGCGCGTAGGTGAGCATCTCGTCCACCATCTGGTCGAGGTCCTGGATGTCGCCGTCCATGCCCTCGATGTACTTGCGCCGGGCCTTGTCGTCCTCGGCGGACTCGATCATCTCCAGGCCGAAGCGCAGCCGCGCCACCGGCGTGCGCAGCTCGTGGGACACCGCGCGGACCAGTTCGCGCTGCACGCTGACCAGGCGCTGGATCTGCTCGGCCATGTGGTTGAAGGTGCCGGCCAGGCGCCCCACCGAGTCGCTGCCACGCTCCTCCACGCGGGTCTCCAGGCTGCCGCGGGCGATGCGCGAGGCGGCCGACTCCAGGCCGCGCAGGCGCTGCTCCAGGCGGCTGACCAGCAGGTACAGGGTGAGGCCGATCAGCGACAGGCCGACGGCAGCGATCAGCAGCAGCAGCTCCGGCGGGTAGGGGTTCATCTGGTAGATCGGCCCCAGCTCCAGCACCCAGGGCGTGTCGACGATGCCGGCCACCACGCGGATGGAGTCGCCGTTCTTGCCCAGCGCCAGCACCGTGTCGCCCTCCTCCACCCGGCGGCTCTGGTCGTCGTCCAGGTCGATCTCCTTCAGGCGCAGCAGGTGCACGTCGAAGCCGAAGCGCTTGTCGCGCACGATGCGCGCCAGGTGGTAAGGCTGCTCGCTGGCAGGGAAGCGGCGCAGCTCGTCCATCAGCATATAGATGGTGGCCCGCGCCAGCTGCTCGCTGACCTGCTCCACCTCGCCGGTGAGCACCAGCCCTTCCTGCAGGCTGACCTGGGTGTAGATATTCACCTGGTGCGGGCCGAAGGCCTCCACCAGCACCTGGTCGTTCATCAGCCGCGCGCGGTCGCGGCCGTCCATGCCCAGCGCGTCGAGCTTCTGCAGGCTCAGCGGGATGCCCATCAGGCGGCTCCACTGCAGCAGCGCGCGCTTGCGGTCCACCTCCTCCATGGGCGCCATCTCGTCGGCCATCAGGCGGAAGGTGCCGCGGGCCAGTTCCTCGCGGTAGCGGTCGCCGCGCACCTCGTTGACCAGGTGCAGGGTCAGCACGCCGAGGGCGGCGACCAGCACCAGGGTCAGCAGCATGCCGCCGTAGATGCGCAGGAAGATGGATTTCATCGGCGAAGCCCTGTGCCGGGTTCAGCGGCCGGCGTGGAGGCGCGGGGATGGCGCCGGGAAGTATGGATGCAACACGCAGGATGGGATGAGCGAAGCGATTCCCATCGATGGGTATCGCTGCGCTCCACGCCATCCTACGTGAACACGGAGGCTGGCGAGAACGTTGCCCCTACTGCTCGCCAACGAACAGGTAGCCCTTGCTGCGCACCGTCTTGATCAGCCGCGGGTGCATGGGGTCGTCGCCGATCTTCGGGCGGATGCGCGAGATGCGCACGTCGATGGAACGGTCCTGGCCGTCGTACTCGATGCCGCGCAGGGAATTGAAGATCTCCTCGCGGGAGAGGATGCGCCCGGTGTTGGCGGCCAGCAGCCAGAGCAGGTCGAACTCGGCGCTGGTCAGCTCGATGGTCTGGTCGTCCAGCCAGGCCTCGCGCATGGCGTTGTCGATCACCAGCTTGCCGAAGGTCAGGCGCTTGCTGCCCACCGCCGGCGCCTCCTCCGGCCCCTCGCTGCGCCGCAGCAGGGCGCGGATGCGCGCCAGCAGCAGGCGCGGGCGCACCGGCTTGCACACGTAGTCGTCGGCGCCCATCTCCAGGCCCTGGATCTGGTCCATGTCGTCGGTGCGCGCGGTGAGCATCAGGATCGGGCCGTCGTAGTCCGGGCGCAGGCGCCGGCAGATCGACAGGCCGTCCTCGCCGGGCAGCATCAGGTCCAGCACCACCAGGTCCGGCCGTTCCGCCAGCACGCGGTCCACCGCGCGGGCGCCGTCGGCCTCGACGCTCACCTTCAGGCCGTTGCTTTCCAGATAATCCTGGGTCAGCTCGGCCAACCGCTGGTCGTCCTCGACAATGAGGATTCGCGCCTCTTGCTCCACACCGCCTCCCAATGCACCTGAACGGGTCCGCCGCGCACCGCCGCGAGGCAGGCGCCAGGGCGCCGCGCGGCGCGTACGGACGTGCCGCATTGTAGCCAGGAAGCCGCGCCATGGCACGGGCGGAACGCGACGGGGCAGGACCACAAGATATTGTGGTAGGGTTCACACCCTGACAGCCTCAGGCCAACTCCTGAATCTGTCAGTCGCTCATGACGAACGGTGAAAATCAGCAGCGGTGCGGCCTGGCGCGATCCATACGCGATCACGCACACGCCACCCACAATTTATCCACAGGTTTCCCCCAGCCTCCCGCCTTGCAAAGCCTCCCATAGCGCATTATCTTGTATCCCCGTTGCGGATAACCCCTACATGTTGGGTCCGCAACCTGGAACCGGACACAAGAAGAAGCACGAGGTCGCGAGCCTTTTCCACGGCTCCTCCGGTTCCCCCAGCAGCTGCATCCAGGCGTACGGAAGTCCGACGCGGCGTAGGCCGCAAAGGAGTGATCGATGTCGATGGCCATGCGGTACGGGTGTTGCAACCGATCGGTCAACACCACTAGGTATTGTGGTTCCGGCCCGTAAAGCCGGACACCCGACTTGGGCCAGGGAGGCGCTTGAGTCCCCTTCCCCTGTTACGCAAGTTTTCATGCGGCCGGCCCCGCCGGACGCACACGCTCTTTATTGCTGTTTTTCCGGAGCGGCGCCCCTGGCGCCAGTGACAGAACCCACTAAGAGAATGTGGAGACACCCACCCATGCAAATCGACACCACTCGCGAGAACCCGCAGGCCGCAGCGCCGCAGGCTGCCGAATCCGCCCAGGATCTGGCCGCCACCGCGCCCGGCCAGCTGCGCGTGATCAAGCGCAACGGCACCGTAGTCCCCTACACCGATGACAAGATCACCGTAGCCATCACCAAGGCGTTCCTCGCCGTGGAAGGCGGCACCGCTGCCGCCTCGTCGCGCATCCATGAAACCGTCGCGCGCCTGACCGAGCAGGTCACCGCGACCTTCAAGCGCCGCATGCCGTCCGGTGGCACCATCCACATCGAAGAGATCCAGGACCAGGTCGAACTGGCCCTGATGCGCGCCGGCGAACAGAAAGTCGCCCGCGACTACGTGATCTACCGCGAAGCCCGCGCCAACGAGCGCAAGAACGCCAGCAGCGCCGGCGAGGTCGCCCAGCCGCACCCGAGCATCCGCATCACCAAGGCCGACGGCAGCACCCAGCCGCTGGACATGGGCCGCCTGCAGACCATCATCCGCGAGGCCTGCGAAGGCCTGGCCGAAGTCGACGGCGGCCTGATCGAGCGCGAGACCCTGAAGAACCTGTACGACGGCGTGGCCGAGAAGGACGTCAACACCGCCCTGGTGATGACCGCCCGTACCCTGGTGGAACGCGAGCCGAACTACTCCTACGTCACCGCCCGCCTGCTGATGGACACCCTGCGCGCCGAAGCGCTGGGCTTCCTCGGCGTGGCCGACAGCGCCACCCACCACGAAATGGCCGACCTCTACGCCAGCGCCCTGCCGGCCTACGTGGAGAAAGGCGTCGAGTTCGAACTGCTCGACCCGCAGCTGAAGACCTTCGACCTGGAGAAACTGGGCAAGGCCATCAACCACGAGCGCGACCAGCAGTTCACCTACCTCGGCCTGCAGACCCTGTACGACCGCTACTTCATCCACAAGGACGGCATCCGCTTCGAACTGCCGCAAGTCTTCTTCATGCGCGTGGCCATGGGCCTGGCGGTGGAAGAGAAGCACAAAGAAGACCGCGCCATCGAGTTCTACAACCTGCTGTCGTCCTTCGACTACATGAGCTCGACCCCGACCCTGTTCAACGCCGGCACCCTGCGTCCGCAGCTGTCGTCCTGCTACCTGACCACCGTGCCGGACGACCTGTCGGGCATCTACAGCGCCATCCACGACAACGCCATGCTGTCGAAATTCGCCGGTGGCCTGGGCAACGACTGGACTCCGGTGCGCGCGCTGGGCTCCTACATCAAGGGCACCAACGGCAAGTCCCAGGGCGTCGTGCCCTTCCTGAAGGTGGTGAACGACACCGCCGTGGCCGTGAACCAGGGTGGCAAGCGCAAGGGCGCCGTCTGCGCGTACCTCGAAACCTGGCACATGGACATCGAAGAGTTCATCGAGCTGCGCAAGAACACCGGTGACGACCGCCGCCGCACCCACGACATGAACACCGCGAACTGGATTCCCGACCTGTTCATGAAGCGCGTGTTCGACGACGGCCAGTGGACCCTGTTCTCGCCCTCGGAAGTGCCGGACCTGCACGACCTCACCGGCAAGGCCTTCGAAGAGCGCTACGAGTACTACGAAGCCCTGACCCAGTACGGCAAGATCAAGCTGTTCAAGACCATCCAGGCCAAAGACCTGTGGCGCAAGATGCTCTCGATGCTGTTCGAGACCGGCCACCCGTGGCTGACCTTCAAGGACCCGTGCAACCTGCGCAGCCCGCAGCAGCACGTGGGCGTGGTCCACAGCTCGAACCTGTGCACCGAGATCACCCTGAACACCAACAAGGACGAGATCGCGGTGTGCAACCTGGGTTCGGTGAACCTGGTCAACCACATCGTCGATGGCAAGCTGGACACCGCCAAGCTGGAGAAAACCGTCAAGACCGCGGTACGCATGCTCGATAACGTCATCGACATCAACTACTACTCGGTTCCGCAGGCGAAGAACTCCAACCTCAAGCACCGTCCGGTGGGCCTGGGCATCATGGGCTTCCAGGACGCCCTGTACCTGCAGCACATCGCCTACGGCTCCGACGCGGCCATCGAGTTCGCCGACAAGTCCATGGAAGCGGTGAGCTACTTCGCCATCCAGGCTTCCTGCGACCTGGCGGATGAGCGCGGCGCCTACGAGACCTTCGACGGCTCGCTGTGGTCCAAGGGCATCCTGCCGCTGGACTCCCAGCAGATCCTCATCGAGGCCCGTGGCCAGAAGTACATCGACGTCGACCTGACCGAGTCCCTGGACTGGGCCCCGGTGCGCGCTCGCGTACAGAAAGGCATCCGCAACTCGAACATCATGGCCATCGCGCCGACCGCGACCATCGCCAACATCACCGGCGTGTCGCAGTCCATCGAGCCGACCTACCAGAACCTCTACGTGAAGTCGAACCTCTCCGGCGAGTTCACCGTGATCAACCCCTACCTGGTACGCGACCTGAAAGCCCGCGGCCTGTGGGACCCGGTCATGGTCAACGACCTGAAGTACTACGACGGCTCCGTGCAGCAGATCGAGCGCATCCCGCAGGACCTGAAAGACCTGTACGCCACCGCCTTCGAAGTCGAGACCAAGTGGATCGTCGACGCCGCCAGCCGCCGCCAGAAGTGGATCGACCAGGCCCAGTCGCTGAACCTGTACATCGCCGGCGCCTCGGGCAAGAAGCTCGACGTGACCTACCGCATGGCCTGGTACCGCGGCCTGAAGACTACCTACTACCTCCGTGCCCTGGCCGCCACCAGCACCGAGAAGTCCACCATCAACACCGGCAAGCTGAACGCCGTGAGCTCGGTGATCGACGAAGGCCTGCAAGCCGCCCCGGCCGCTGCCCCGCAGCCGGCCCCGGTGCCCAAGGCCTGCAGCATCGACAACCCGGACTGCGAAGCCTGCCAATAAGAGCAGCGGCAAGCTGCAGGCGACAGGCCGCAGGCCGTCCGCAGTTGCCTTGACGTGCTCGACGACGGTGAAGCCAGGTGTGCCCTGGCTTCACCGGCAACACCAAACCTCTTTGCAGCTTCAGGCTTGCCGCTTGTAGCTGCGACTGAAAGGAGCCCCCAATGCTCAGCTGGGACGAATTCGACAAGGAAGACCCCACCGAAGCCAAGGCCGCCCCGGCCGTGGCCAAGGCCGCCGCCCAGGCCGCCGACAAGCTCGATGACGAAGCCGCCGGCTCCGTGGAAGAAGCCCGCGCCGTCTCCGCCAGCGACTCCGACGCGGTCGCCCGCGCCAAGCAGGCCCTGGACGCCCTGGACATCCAGGAAGGCCTGGACGACCTGGAAGGCTCCGCCGCCCGCGTACAGGTCGGCGACAAGCAGATGATCAACGCCCGCGCCGACCTCAACCAGCTCGTCCCCTTCAAGTACGACTGGGCCTGGCAGAAGTATCTGGATGGTTGCGCCAACCACTGGATGCCGCAGGAAGTGAACATGAACGCCGACATTGCCCTGTGGAAGAGCAAGGACGGCCTGAGCGAAGACGAGCGCCGCATCGTCATGCGCAACCTCGGCTTCTTCTCCACCGCCGACTCCCTGGTGGCGAACAACCTGGTGCTGGCGGTGTACCGCCTGATCACCAACCCCGAATGCCGCCAGTACATCCTGCGCCAGGCCTTCGAAGAGGCGATCCACACCCACGCCTACCAGTACTGCATCGAGTCGCTGGGCATGGACGAGGGCGAGATCTTCAACATGTACCACGAGATCCCGAGCGTCGCGAAGAAAGCGTCCTGGGGCCTGAAGTACACCCGCTCGATCTCCGACCCGCAGTTCCAGACCGGCACCCCGGAAACCGACCGCCAGTTCCTGCGCAACCTGATCGCCTACTACTGCGTGCTGGAAGGCATCTTCTTCTACTGCGGCTTCACCCAGATCCTCTCCATGGGCCGCCGCAACAAGATGACCGGCACCGCCGAGCAGTTCCAGTACATCCTGCGCGACGAATCCATGCACCTGAACTTCGGCATCGACGTGATCAACCAGATCAAGATCGAGAACCCGCACCTGTGGGATGCCCAGATGAAGGACGAAGCCACGCAGATGATCCTGCAGGGCACCCAGCTGGAAATCGAATACGCACGCGACACCATGCCGCGCGGCGTCCTGGGCATGAACGCGGCGATGATGGAGGACTACCTCAAATTCATCGCCAACCGCCGCCTGACCCAGATCGGCCTGAAGGAAGAATACCCGGGCACCAGCAACCCCTTCCCGTGGATGAGCGAAATCATGGACCTGAAGAAAGAGAAAAACTTCTTCGAGACCCGCGTGATCGAGTACCAGACCGGCGGCGCGCTGAGCTGGGACTGACGGAAGTAGTCGTCATTTTTCACTAAGAATTGGAATTTATTCACTTCAAAGTGGAATAAACGCACCAAATGAGTGCGGAGTGTAACAAGCAAGAACCTTGGAGCCGTTAAGGATGGCGGTGAAGAGGAGCAGTCGAAAGGGCCGGAGTGCTGCTATGCACACCGGCCTTTTTTTGATGATGCCCGCCAAACGCAAGCGTCCGCCACACACCGAAAAATCTAAGCGGGCGTGGCCTATGTGTATAAAGCCACTCCCGGCACATCGCAGACAGGCTGCGTACGAGACTGAACGCTAGACTCAGACTGCCGCAGGAAAGGAGTCACCAGATGGATGCCAAGAACCTCGAAGTTCGCCGGCATGGCGCGCGGGGCCGTGTTTCGCCGCCTGGATCGCTGGGGGCACCTGAACAACAAGGCGCTGCACCCCGGCAGCCTGATCAGCCTGCTACGCCAGATATTGTTGCGCGCCGGTGTCCCGGCTGAGCTGTACACCAGTCATTCGCTGAGCCGCGGCTTCGCCACCTGGGCCACGGCCAATGGCTGGGATCTCAAAGCGCTGATGACCTACGTGGGCTGGAAGGACATTAAATCAGCGATGCGCTACACCGACCCGGCGATCTCCTTCGGTAGCCTCGCGGCGAGGCCAGCATTGGAGTCCTCTGTGGGCACTTCGACGCATTTGCTCGCTCACATCGACAGGTGACAGGAGTGAAGGCACAGGGATATCGCTCAATGACTCACTTCGATGAGCCGACACTACGAACCATTTACCCGACGTCGTTTGCAAGCGACGGCTTCCGGTGGCACGTCCGAGCATTCTGTTTCAGGTCGCTCATTTTCAAGGACTTTGTACTGGGGCGAATTACAGAGGTCATCAACTCCTCCCCCCCCCCCTCACCTATCCCACGAGATGCAGAGTGGGAAACATTGATCGACGTAGTCATCGGACCCAATCCGACTTACCCCCCTAATAAGCGCCGAGCGATTGAGCACGACTACCAAATGGTAAATGGAGAAACCAAGCTTCGTGCCCGCAAAGCCCAGCTCTACTACCTCAATCGCCGCCTGAACTTGAATCTCAAGGCGGGCGACCCCGTGAATGACTCCCAGCAAATCGTCATGCTTCGCATCGAGGAACATATTCCTATAGGGGAGGCACAGCAAAATGAGTGATAACGGCGTAACAGGGGACGCTCCAGCCAAGCACATATGGATGATCCTAGGGATCCTGTTCTATCTATTGGGCTGGCTCATCTTCGCAACCTACTCGATAGGTGCCATGGCATTAGGTTGGTTACCAGTCCCCTACGCGCCATTGCGCGTGCCGCTCATGTGTGGCGCTATCGCTTATGTGGGCGGGGCGCTGTATTGCTTCCGGGCGATATACCTAAACAAATGCGTTCATAAGCGTTGGGACCCAGACTGGCACATCTGGTATTTCATTCGCCCCATCACCAGCACTATTGCCGGGGCAGTCAGTTTTCTATTCCTCAAAGCTGGCCTCCTTGTGCTGGAGTCGAGCTCAAAGGCCGACGCAAGCGAGATTGGTTTCTTCGCCCTTGCATTCATCGCCGGTTTCAACGTCGACAAGTTCGTTGCAAAAATTGAAGAGGTAGCGAAGGCCGTTTGGGGGATTGACAAATCAAGAAGCGCCAAAACCCTTGCCGGAGAACCAACGCCGCCGCCCAGCGGAACATCCACGCCTTCCAAGACACCCTGATCGTTAGTATGTGCAAAATCACAGATACTTTGGTGATCTAGAGTGAAAAATATGTATATCTGACTACTTCGAGATCGACTTTCTTTATGTCGAAACCGCGAAAGTGAAGATGTAACCACGTTGCTCTATTTGCGTCATTTGTCACTATGAGCTGGAATTTTTCACTTCAAGGGGGCATGTTAGGGACAGCACCGGAATCGCTCTGACAAAGCCCATCGACACCGCTTCCCGTCGTTGCCCATGGGACTTCATTAGAAAACTTTCCCCTCCTCTGCCAGAGCCTCATCGAGGATCGAAAGGATCTGGTCGGCCTGTTCGCGGTCGATGGTCAGCGCCGGGCTCAGGCACATGGTGTTGTTGAAGTCGGCGAAGGAACGGTTGGTACGGCTGTACCTACGACTACTTAGCCTTGGTCCCGGCAAATTCGCATCCTGCACAGCCCCTCGCAACCAGAGGCTTGCCGGGACAATACGGAGGTGGAGCGTTTCTTCCGCTCGCCGAAAGCAGAACGGCTGTACCTGACGCACTACACCAGCAACCAGAATGCGAAAAGTGACTTGCTCGACTGCATCTACCTTTACAATCACCTCCGTCGCCACTCGATATTGGGCAATCTCCGTCCGATGGAGTTTGAGCGGCGAAATGCAAGTAATAGCCTTAACTAACTGCACATCAGTTGCGGATCAGGCCACAAAGCAGATCAAAGCGGAGACTCACGTGACCAACAGTCATTCCTCATCAAGATCAGACGGCGCTGCCACTCGCGAGCACATTATTGAGGAGGCCGGTCGACTTATTGCTAAGTACGGTCTGGCAGGAGTGAAAAGCGCATTAATTGCAGAGAAATCTGGCACCAGCTCTGCCTCAATAAATTACCATTTTGGCAGTCGCGCAAAGCTTTACGAGGAGGTTATTTCCGAAGCTAAAAGGCGAATAGATCGCCTTCCAGAACTGAGCCCTACCTCTGACCTAGAGCTCCCGGCATCGATACAATTGCGTCGCACCTTAGAGCGTCTGATCGACATAAGTACAACAAAAGACATATGGTATGTCCAGATACTTATAAGAGAACTATTCCAGCCATCTTCGAGACTTCAGAAGCTCTTTGAAAAAGAGGGTGATGCTCAAATATCGAGACTACTGGAGATTTCTAGCCAGATTAGCGGCATTCCTAGAACCGCTCCCGACCTGCCGTACTTCGTACTCTGCATTGTCGGACCTTGTATTGCTCTACTCATGGAAAACACTTACAAAAATCCCACCATCGACATGAAGAAAACTACAGCCGCCGCGCTCTTAGACTTCTTCCATAGTTTCTTCCTGGCAGGTCTATTGGCGGCAGGCCAGAATTACTCTAGCGACACTCAAAAACTTGACATAGCCACAATCACCCCAAGTACTCGCACCTAGAGGCAAAACCAAGTGTCATGACCATTCTTTTCAACCGCTGAAAACAGGCCATTCCAAAGTCACAGCAAAAGCTCGTGGAAAAAACCGGCCCGTCAGCCTATGCCTGAACCATTACCAGTTTGTCGAACCGCTGCATTAAATAAAGTCGCAGCACCTTCAACAGCGACTCCATTGAACCTGACAACCTAGCACTTCGGGCTTACCAGTGCCCCCCCCGCTCCAGAACTTCGGTGACGCCATCGACACAGAGCAGCCGCCCCAACACCAGGCTATTTGCCGGACTAGCCAGGCAGAAGCGCTCAACCGGGCATCCGCCAGAATTTGCGACACCTCGACTGACGTCGGCACATGGATGCACTCTACGTCTGCCCGACTCATTCGAGGTTCAGACAAGTGGCAACGATCTTGTGGCCATCCAGATCACGTACATACGCGGAATATACGTGAGGGCCGTAGTTCCGCGGACCGGGGGCCCCCGCATCGACGCCTCCAGCCTGCAGAGCCACCTTGTGAAATTCATCCACCGCAGCCCGGGTGGGGGCGGTGAAACCTATCGTTACGCCGTTACCTACTGTTGCGACATTGCCATCAGTTGGCTTCAGGACCACGAAGCGAGAATCTGCTCCTCCCCAGACTGCGGAATTTTCCATGGATGCCAAACAGACGTAGCCCAGTGTGGGAAGAACAAGATTGTAGAAGGCGTGCGCCTTTACCAGGTCATTGGTGCCCACAGTCAAATGCGTAAACATCATTACAGTCCTCCGGTAGGGTAATTTCTGGTTTCTAAGAGACCAAGCAACTACACGCGCGAATTATCTGGACCTAGTCCCCAAGCGCCGTACTTCATCATCAAGGGCGGTCATCGCTTTCATCAGGTACAGCGCTACCGCATTCGGCGCCCAGTGCCTTGACGGCTCCAGAAGGCGCGGACGCACGAAATGGTAGTCACGCTGTGGAGCGTTCAGAGTCGTGGACAGATCGTGGCCGCGCGCGGATAGCTCAGCAAAGTGCCGTTCGATACTGCTATCCAGCGAGGCGAGTGCTTGATCGTCGAGAATCCAGAGGTCGCCGCCGAAGTTCGGAAAGGACGCCAGTTGGTACGAGATCAACATCTGCCCGATATTCTGACTTAGCTCGTGCAGTTCGTCTTGCATCTTCCCCGGATCAGGAGCAGCGTCGTAGTGCTCGGTCAGTAACCTTTCTAGGTTGGAATACCCCTCAACGACAGCGGGCAACCAACGTGTATAAGCTGCCTGAACCTGGCGAGCGTCAGCGATGCTTTGTGGCAGGTGCTTGAGTTCGACAACCGCATTGTCGAACCGGCGGACCTGCTCAATCAGAGACGCATCCCCCACTTGCGTGGCCATTTCGTGCAAGCGCTCCAGTTCACGGGTGGAGACTTCGATGTTCTCTGCCTCATAGGGGGTGCCGTTGAGGTTGTAGTAGAGCAGCGCATTGACGGCCGCCCGGGTCGCCAGAGTGCGCATCCCGTGCAACGCCTGTCGGTCCTGTGCCCCCAAAGCCTCTCCCCTGGAACAAGCCAGCAGCATCAATATCAGCAGGTAACTCCGAAACCGATTGTCTTTCTTGTTATCGCGATTCAAGTAGAAGTTCCTTCACAAATCCTGTGATGCCTTCGACCCAATGGCAATGTCCGGCTCCAGGCAGAGCCGAACCCACCCTCAACGATCTCCCTGGCCTCAGCTGAAATTCCCGTCGGTGAGTGCCGACCAATCGCGCCACTGCTCCACTTCGCGAGTCAACGCCACCAGTTTTCCTGTCATTACTTGCAGGGCATCGGAACCGGCCAGGTAGCGCAGCGGCGGATGCTCTTCACCGGCCAGCCTCACAAGCATCACACCCAGCTTGGCGGGATCGCCCTTCTGTTGGTGATTGTTAGCCGCCGACGACGCCTTGATACGACGACTGAGCTCGGCATAGTCCTCCAGGCTGTTGCTACCCAAAGCGGCCGAACTGCCATCGAGAAAGTCGGTACGAAAGGCGCCAGGCTCGATCAGAGTTACGCGTATGCCGAATTGCGCGACCTCTTGGGCAAGGGATTCGGAAAACCCCTCCACAGCGAACTTCGCCGAACAATACAGCGCCGCACCAGCCATACCGGTCAGACCAGCAATGGAGGAAACATTGAAGATGTGTCCACTGCGCTGTCGGCGCAACGTTGGCAGCACTGCACGGCAGACATGGAACAGGCCGAAGACATTGGTTGCAAACTGCCGCTCTGCTGCTCCGGCGTCGTTCTCCTCGAAGGGACCCAGTTGGCCATATCCCGCATTATTCACGACAACGTCAATACGCCCGAAACGTTGTACTGCTGCCTCAACCACGGCGGCCGCCTGGCCAGCCTCGGTGACATCCAATTGCAGAGCCAGTACACGCTCAGCAAAGGGCTCGAACACCCGTTCGAGACGAGTCAGATGGCGACCTGTCGCAACAACATTGTCACCTGCTTCCAGCGCTGCTCTGGCAATGGCCTCGCCGAGACCACGGGTGGCCCCCGTGACGAACCAAGTCTTATTCATTGTTGATCTCCGGGCTCGGTGGATTCCTGGGCCAGCCAATGTCGAAGGCCGGCTTGATGATTGCCTGGAAAGCATATGAACAAATTTTTAATTTATGTTCAAATAAGATTTTATAAATCCGTGCCACTGCCTTGCAACCCACCCTGAGGACTACACCGTGCTGATCGATATCCATGCCCACCTCGTGACAAAGGGAATGCTGAACCGCCATGAGTTCTGGGGCCCCTTCATGAAGACCACAGGCTTTACAGTCGGTCACTTTTCCTTGGGCACCAAGCAGCCGTCCAAGGCGCGAAGCGACGAGGAAGCCGAAGCCAACCTACTGGGTCGCATGACCCATGAAAGCCGCCGACGCCTGATGGCCGAGCGCGGCGTAGACAAACTGGTAGTTTCAGTACCCTCTCATGCATTCATGTACTGGGCAGGTGAGTTCGGGACCGAATACGCACGCATATGCAATGACGAAATGGCCGCCTATTGCCGTCAGGATCCGCAGCATTTCGACTTCTGGTGCCATGCAAACCTGGCCGAGCCGGAAGCAGCAACAAGGGAGATCGAGCGCGCTGTCCAGCAGTTGGGCGCCAAGGGAGTCTGTGTCGGCGGTACCAATTTCAATGGTATCGAAACCCATGACGAACGCCTGTTTCCGGTCTGGGAGAAAATCGAGCAGTTGGATGTGCCTATCATGGTGCACGGCTTCAACCAGTCCATCTACTGGGGCGAGAAGCACACCGACGACAAGTTCGAGACCACCTCGATCGTTGGTGACTGCGTCGATGAAACGCTGTTCTTCTGGTACCTGATCTGCGGTGGTGCGCTGGATGCGTATCCTAAACTCAAGGCCTACATCACCCATGCTGGCGGTATGGCGGTGTTTCAGCTCGGCCGCCTCAGCGAACTGAACCAGGCCATGGCACCGGATGCCCGCAACCGCAGGCCGTTGATGGACTACCTGGACAACTTCTACTTCGACCTCGACGTACATGCGCTAGGCCTGCGCCGTGGCGTGGTGGAGGTCGTCGGCGTGGATCGGCTGGTCTACGGCACTAACTTCGGGGGAGCCTATGCCCATGGCGACCTCACCGAGAACCTGGGCCTGAGCGGAGATGACCGGGAGAAGATTCGCAGTGGCAACGCGATCCGCCTGCTCAAACTGGAGCCCCAGGTCAGCCGCTGATCATCCCCAAGCGGGCTCAGGTGTCGGAGCACCTGGGTCCCGTCCCTCCCGTACCGGTCCTGGTCCCCCTGCGCGGCATCGGTACGAGTCCCTGTACCACAGCGATGCCAAACAGAATCAGGCCACCACCAATAGCGTGATAGCCATGCAGTTCCTCACCCAGTAGCACCACTGCCAGCAAGCCGGTGAACAATGGCGTAAGGTTCATAAACACCGCAATCCTCTCCGCTCCGATCTCCCCAAGCGCATGGTTCCAGAGCCCGGGCGCCAGCGCCGACGCGAACAGACCGGCATAGACCACCAGCGGCAAGTTGTGCGCTGTCAGTTGCACCGAAGGGGCCAGCAGGAACGCTGGTAGCAACACGATCAAGCCACAGAACACCTGCACATAGAGTGACTCCCAGGTCGCTATCGGTAATTGCCAGCGCTTGAGCAGCAGGCAGTAGACCGCATAGGACAGCGACGCCATGAGCATGAGGAACTCGCCCAAGCCCATTCCTTCCCGCCACAGCCGACTCGGCTGTCCGGCACTGATAAGCAGGGCGAGCCCGCAGAATAAGACCAGACAACCGAGCCAGACAGAAGGCGTCGGCCGCACCCCCATCAACGGTAATGCCAGCAGCGTGGTCAGCAGCGGCATGGTACCGAGAATCAGGCCCATCGAGGTGGCAGAAACCGTATGCGCGGCGAAGTAGGCTAGCGACTGATACAGGGCCATGCCCAACACTCCGAGGGCAAACAGCTGCCAGAAGTGCCGGCGGATCAACCGCCGTTGCTTCCAGGCCCTGGGCAGCAACCAGGGGCTGAGCAAGATGAACGCCAGGAGCCAGCGATAGAAGGAAATGGCCGCCGGCTCGATAGCACCGACGGCCAGTCGATTGACTACCGTGCTACCGGCCCAGATCAGCGAAGCTAGAATGGGGAACAGATAGATCATGAGTCATCCGTCCTAACGAACCCAGGAGTCACTGGAAACCAGCGCACATCCAGACAAGCTCCACAGGCTCCCCGCTTCGCGTACCACAACGCCCTTCAGGTCCCAGGGCGTATGTAGTAACCGACCGCCACAGCGTATCGCCCTACTTGGCGAAGCAGGGTGCTCTTCTGCTCAAGGCGATTGCTCGCAGGGTTGCGCCACAGATAGCTCACCTCTGCATATCCACCACCCTTCTTCAGCGCATCGAGCATCTGTATACCGATCCGCTTTTGGTCGGCGGACTGCAAAGCACGGAATTCAGTACCAACCAAGCGCAGGTTGTAACCGTGGGCGCTGAACTTCAGAGTATCCAGGTCGACGATGAAGACATACAGATCATCACGGATAAACTCCATGTCCAGGCTGTTGACCTGCTCGATCACCTTCGCGGGGTTGACTGCTATCGCGGCACTCGCGCGCTCCAACAGTTGGATAGCCTCCTGCTTGCTGGAGCGAGGCATGTAATAGCCGACCGCGAAGATCCGCTCACCAACACGCCTGAAAAACACTCGCTTGCGCTCGGTCTTGCCATCAACCCAGTTCACCCAGTGGTAATCGGCGCTATGGGTTTCACCATCCTCTGGCAACGCCAACGCCGCCTTGAAGGACTTGTTCAATTCAGCGTCAAGCACGCCACCGATATTGCGCCCCACCAGGTTCGCCGACGGCCCTCCGCTGGCCAACATCACGCCGCTAGTGTCGACGACATAAACATAGAATTCGCCATCGACGAACTCTCCCTGACGACTGAAGGCAGCAAAAGCAGCCTCCCCCTTTTCCCGGTAGTAGGCAACAGCTCGGTCCAACAGACGATTAGCCTGCATAGCCTCCGCCGCATAATTTCCTTCGTCTTGGGCCTGGGCGCTGGACAGGCAAAGCACACCGAGCAGCAGTAGCAATACATGGCGAAAAATAGACAACTTGGAGGCCTCGGTGTCAGCAATAGTCATTGGCTCGAAGCCTTCCGATTACAGGGTACGTCCAATGATTTCTTTCATGATTTCAGAGGTGCCGCCATAGATGCGTGCAACTCGTGCATCCACCCAGGCGCGACTGACCTTGTATTCGCTCATGAAGCCGTAGCCACCGTGCAGTTGAAGGAATTCGTCGAGCAACTTGCCCTGCATCTCCGAACCGAGCAACTTGGCCATGGCGGCGACATCCGCCGGTAGTTCACCACGCATAACCTTGGCTAGGCAGTCGTCGACGAAAACCCGCAACATGGTCGCCTGCGCCTTGGCCTCGGCTAGCTTGAAACGGGTGTTCTGGAAATCCAGTACCGGCTTACCAAATACCTTACGATCGCGGGTGTATTCGATGGTTTCTTCCAGTAGGGTATGGATTGACTGCGCCGCACGGATGGCGATGATCAGACGCTCCCAGGCCAACTGGTGGGTCAGATACTTGAAGCCCTGCCCCTCCTCACCCAGGCGGTTGCTAGCCGGTACCCGCACCTCGTCGAAGAACAGCTCGGCGGTATCCTGGCCCTTGAGGCCTATCTTCTCCAGCAAGCGCCCCTTGGAGAAGCCCTTGCGCTCTTCCTCGATACAGATCAGCGTCAGTTCCTTGGCCGCCGGGTCGAGCTTGGTGGCGGTGACTACCAGTCCGGCATTACCGCCATTGGTGATGAAGGTCTTCTGTCCGGAAACGATGTAGTCGCCACCGTCGCGGCGTGCCAGAGTGCGCATCGAGCGCAGGTCGCTGCCGATGCCAGGTTCGCTCATGGCTATCACGCCAATCAGCTCGCCACTGACCATCCGTGGCAGCCACTTCTGCTTCTGCTCTTCGCTGCCATAGGCGACGATGTAGGGTGCGACTATCTCCGAGTGAGTGGTGAAGCCCACGGCAGTCGCATTGGCCCTGGCCAACTCTTCGATCATCACAGCGGAGTGGCCGAAATCGCCACCGGAGCCGCCATATTCTTCCGGCACGGTGGAGCACAGCAGCCCGGTCTCGCCCGCCTTCAGCCAGATCTCCTTGGGCACGATGCCGTTCTTTTCCCACTCATGCAGGTGAGGCACGATCTCGCGATCGACGAAACGTCGCGCCTGCTCGCGGAACAAGTTGTGGTCTTCACGGAAAACACCACGCATAACTATCACTCCAGTTCAGTCGGTCTTCTCAACGGTCCAGATAATCCGGCTTGCGCTTGTCCAAGAAGGCGGAGACCGCTTCCTGATGGTCTTCCGTGTGGTGGGCCAGCGACTGGTAAGCGGCGGACAACTCCAGCAGCGAATCGAGGCGCATGTGCTGGCCCTCTCGCAGCAATCGCTTGCACAGGCGCAGGGCATGCCCCGGATTCACAGAGATGCGCTGTGCCAGCGACCGGGCCTCGGCCTGGAGCGTCTCGTGGGTGCAGACTTGCTCCACCAACCCCCACTCCAGAGCCTTGGCGGCATTGACGGTGTCACCGGTGAAAGCCATCAGACTTGCCTTGGGGATGCCGATGATGCGTGGCAGCAACCAAGCCCCCCCATCGCCCGGTACAATCCCCAGTCGGACAAAACTTTCCGCGAACAGTGCCGAAGTCGACGCCAGGCGAATATCACACATGCAAGCCAGGTCCAGTCCGGCGCCAATCGCCGGGCCGTTGATAGCGGCAATCACCGGAATATCCAGCTCGTACAACGCCAGCGGGATGCGCTGGATACCATCACGATAGGTATTACGCAGTTCGTAAGGGGACCCGGCGAATATCCCCTCGCGACTGCGCATGTCCTTGACGTTGCCGCCGGCGCAGAAGGCGCTGCCGTTGCCGGTCAGTACCATAACCCGCGCCGAGTGATCCCGACGCAGTTCGGCGCAAAGGTCGACGAACTCCTGGATTTGCTCCGGCGAGGTCAGCGCGTTGCGGGTTTCCGGGTGGTTCATGCGCACGGTGACGATGGCGCCGTCCCGCTCGATCTGCAGAAAGGGATTCATGCTGTATGTCCCCCGAGTCCAGGTAGAGATTGGGTTGCGTGCCCTGTAAGCAACGGCCAGTAGCCTTGGCCACCAGCGGCGCAGGCCAGTTGGCCGATACGCTGGCTCCACAGGCTGGCCGAACCAAACTCGCTACGCCAGGCCCACAGGCGACGCGACAGCAGGTGCAGCGAATACTCCTGGGTAAAGCCGATGGCGCCGTGCACAGAATGGGCGATACTGGCGCCGACGCTGGCTGCCTCGGCGGTACTGACCTTTGCAACAGCAATACTGAGGGCGGCCAGGTCAGTGTCCGATTCGACGAAGGCAGCCTCCGCAGCGACACCAGCGGCCGCCGCCTGCTCGGCGAATACCGCGAGCTGTTGCTGGATAGCCTGGAAGGCGCCGATCGGGCGGCCAAACTGGTTGCGCTCGCAGGCGTAGTCAGAGGTCATGTCCAGCAGCGCTCGCAAGGCCCCGGCGATCTGTGCGGAACGCAGCAACGCCCCCCCCAACAAAAGAACATCACCCGGCATCCCCGCCGGCAGGGGTGCACTGGCGAGCACCGGAGCCGAGCTGAAGCGCAGGCCATCGCGTGGCTCTCCAGCCACGTTCAGGGCCAGGATCTGTTCAGCCGCCGCGGCACGGTCCAACAGGACTACACGTGGACCATCAGCGGTATCGGCAACGGCCACCACCGCATCGACATACCGCCCCCAAGGCACGTCATGCACGGAGCCATCCACCTTGTCGCGCCGCAGGCTGAGTTGAACGCTGGCGCCAAAGCTGAGGACGCCACTATGTCCTTCGAGCCCGGCCTTGCCAAGCAACCAGTTGGCCAGCAGCGCTTCACCCAGGGGCACTGGCGCAGCAAAACGGCCGGCGGCGCGAGCCAGCACATAGAGATCAGCCCACCCCGCCTCGCCCCCACCCAGGGCTTCAGGTACGGCAGCCAGTGTGAAACCAGAGTCCTCCAGGACGCTCCAGAGTTCTGCTGGCCACGCACCACCTTCGCAGCCGAGCACGTATTCCGACGTGGCCAGATTGCCGAGCAGGCGCTCAATGGTCGATTCAAATAGTTCTCGCATGATTATCGCAACCCCAGGCCACGCGCGATGATGCCGCGCAGGATTTCGCGAGTACCACCGCGCAGAGAGAAGGAAGGTGCCATCTGCATCAGATAGGCCAGGACCCGGGCGTGTTCGCTGCCACCAACTAGGCGAGGCTCGGCCTCGACCAGCAGTTGGGCGACCTCGGGCAGTTCCTGCTCGAACAGATTGCCCAGATCCTTGACGCAGGAAGCAGCCCAGGTCGGATGCTCGCCGGCAGCCAGTTGCGCGGTGACTGCCAATGACATATTGCGCAAGGTCAGCAGCTTCGCCGTGAGGCGGCCAACCTCGCGGCACTGTAGGGCATCCGGACTGTGGCCGAGTGCATCGATCAGTGTCCTGAACAAGGCCATGCAGCTGAGGAAGCGTTCCGGACCGCTACGCTCGAAAGCCAGCTCGGCGGTGACCTGCTCCCAGCCCTTGCCTTCGGTACCGATCAGCGCATCCGCATCGAGCTGAACGTTGTCGAAGAACACCTCGTTGAAATGCTCGCCACCGGCCAGGTCTCGGATGGGACGGATGATGATCCCCGGCAGGCTGAGGTCGACGATGAACTGCGACATACCCTCATGGCGCGCCGCCTGCTTCTCGCCGGTACGCACCAGGGCGATCATGAAATGCGAGTGCTGGGCGTTTGTGGTCCACACCTTCTGTCCGTTGAGCAACCAACCACCGTCATTGCGACGAGCGGAGGTCTTGATCGAAGCTAGGTCGGAACCTGAGTTCGGCTCGCTCATACCAATGCAGAAATAGCTTTCGCCGCGGCAGATCGACGGAAGGTAACGGTCTTTCTGCGCCTCGCTGCCGAAACGGTTTATCAGCGGGCCGCTCTGCCGGTCAGCAATCCAGTGCGCCGACACCGGTGCACCGGAGGCCAGCAACTCCTCAATGATTACGTAGCGAGAGAAAGGACCGGCTTCAATGCCGCCATAGCGCTTCGGCAACGCCATGCCGACCCAGCCCCGGGCGCCGAGCTGGCGACTGAACCCCGCATCGAACCCCATCCAGGATTGCGCCCGGGCGGTCGCCGGATACTCGGCAAGATAGTCCTGGAGAAATGTCCGCACCTCGTGGCGGAGCAACTCCGCTTCGTGGGGAATCCTGCTGTAAGTGAATTGAGCGATAGACATGCGAACTCTCGAAATGGGGCACAAGGCCAATCACTGACAGGTGAGCCGAAACCCGCCAGCCCTCCCCGACATTAAGGGAGAGGGCTGGTAGGCGCCTTATCAGAGAGCAGTGCCGGCGTCTGCCTTCGCAAACATCGCATTGATGTCGCCAGAAGTGACCGGCTTGCCATCGGCACGCCCGTGGTCGGCGCCACCAAGGCCCAGCGCCGGCTCGGTTTTCACGTGCGCAGCTTGGGCGCGCAAGGCGCCGACCGTGCAGTTCTCGCGACCGAGAATCGCGAACGGGTCGTAGGAGAACTCGCGCATGGCGTTGAGGTGGGTGACCTTGTCGATGGTCTCCTTGGGCAAGTGCCTCAGGCCTTCCCAGGCCGTTTCCGGCGAGTTCGGCCAGGTGCAGTCGGAGTGCGGGTAGTCGCTTTCCCAGGTCACCATCTCTTCGTTCATGAACTTCAGGTTCTGCAGCCCGAAGTTATCCTCGATGAAGCAGGTGATGAAATGCTTCTTGAAGATGTCGCTAGGCATCTGTCCACCGAAGTTGGAATTGGTCCAAGCGTTGTGATGGCGATGGGTGAAGTCGGCGCGTTCCAGCAAGTAGGGAATCCAGCCGATGCTGCCTTCGGACAGGGCCATACGTAGGCTCGGGAATTTCTTCCACATCGGCGCCCAAATCCAGTCGGCCGCCGAGTTGGCGATGGAGATCGGCATAGAGGTGATCCAGGCGTCGATCGGAGACAGGTCGGAGGCGTGCTCGGCCTTGACGCCGGTACCGATGTGGCAGCAGATCACCACGTTGTGGTCGGCGCAGGCTTTCCATAGCGGGTCCCAGTAGTCACTGTGGATCGACGGGAAGCCGTGAATCGCCGGGTTGTCGGATAGCGAGAGGGCATGCACGCCTTGCTTGGCCAAGCGCGCAACCTCCGCGGCTGCGGCCTGCATGTCCCACCAGGGCACCAGCATCAGCGGGATGAAACGTCCCGGCGCGGCATTGCACCAATCGTGCAGGTGCCAGTCGTTGTAGGCCTGGATGGCCGCCAGGGACACGGCGCGGTCCGAGTGGTTCTGGAAGCGCTGGCCGGCGAAGCCAGGAAAGGTCGGGAAGCAGAGTGAGCCGAGTACGCCATTGGCGTTCATGTCGTCCACACGATCACTGATGTTCCAGGTGCCGCGGCGCATCTGCTCATAGCCCAGCGGCTCCATGCCGTACTCCTCCTTGGGCCGCCCGACCACCGAGTTGAGGCCCATATAACCGGTGGCCTGCTCCTCGAAGACCCACACATCGCGCTCTCCGCGCTTGACAACGTGGGGCTCGCGCCCCTTGAAGCGGGCCGGCATGTGACGTGCAAAGGCATTCGGCGGCTCGATCGCGTGGTCATCAACGCTGACGAGAATCAGATCTTCAATCTTCATTGTTGTTTTCCCCTTGGCTTACGGGTTCCTGATGTGTTTCCGATCATAGAGCACGACCGAGATAAATTAAACACTTTTTTTAAATATGTTCAACTACAGGTTCTATCAGGAACACATCGAGCACGCCCCGCAAAGGCCAGGGCCACGTGGCTCAATCCCAGATCACATGTAGGTGATGGGGGCCACGCAGTTGCGCTCCGATAATTTGTGGGGCCGGTTTGCCGACATCGAGGCGAATATTGGGCATCAGGTCGAGGACGGCATTAAGCGCGCAGTTGATTTCTGTTTTGGCGACGAACTGACCAATGCACATATGCGGACCGAAACCGAAACCGAACGACGGCCTGGACTTGCGGTCGATGTTGAAGCTGTCGGCCTGCTCGAACGCGTCCTCGTCACGGTTGGCCGAGCTGACAATGCACGAGACCATGGCCCCCTTGGGAATGGCCACGCCACGAATCTCGACGTCCTTGGCCGCCTGGCGCACCTTGAAAGTGGCCACCGGCTCGTAGCGCACCGTTTCGTCGATGACTCTGGGCACTAGGCTGCGGTCCTCACGGATACGCGCCAGTAGCTCCGGCCGCTCCAGCAGCAGTGCCATCAAGGTGCCAAAGGTACGAGTGGTAGTCTCGCTCGCCGCCGGGAGCAGCGAACGGACAAAGGTGGTGATCTCATGATCATCAAGTGAGCGCCCCTCGTACTCGGCCCGAATCAGACGGCTGATCAGGTCATCGCCCGCAGCGCCTTCGGCACGACGTTGCGCTACTACCACCTTGACCACGTCATAGAGAGCCTGGGCGGCCTCCATCGCCGCGCCACGTGCGGCGGCAGCCCTCTCGGGATCAACCTGCGGACCAGCCAGGATAGCCAGCGCCCAGGCGGCATACTGCTCTATCTCCTCGGGACGGTCCTCGGGGAAGCCGATCAGCGAGTAGATCACGCGAATGGGGAAGTACAGGGCGAATTCCATGAGATCCGCACGCTTGCTAGCAACCATGGGCTTCAGATACTCATCGCGGATAACCCGATCGATCTTGGATTCCTTCCAGCGATTGACTGTCTCGGGCATGAACACCGGCTGCAGCAGGCTGCGGATGTTCTTGTGCGCGAGTCCATCCATGGCGGTGAGGATCAGGCCATCGAAGAACGACCCCAGCCCCTCGGCGATGAAGCCACTGGTGAAATTCGTGGCATCGCGCATCACCGCCATGACATCGTCGTACTTGAACAGCGTGAAAACCGGACGGTCAGGATCAAGTCCGGC
This sequence comes from Pseudomonas sp. RW407, assembly GCF_003176655.1. Taxonomy (NCBI): domain Bacteria; kingdom Pseudomonadati; phylum Pseudomonadota; class Gammaproteobacteria; order Pseudomonadales; family Pseudomonadaceae; genus Pseudomonas; species Pseudomonas sp. RW407. Next base: position 47,802 of record NZ_QGSL01000029.1, read on the forward strand.
AATCGACGGCACACCCAGGCGCGCCATGAAGTTCTCCGGGAGAACCGGGGATTTCTCGCGCATCTCACGATATACCGCGTGCAGATCGATATCGGCACCTCGGTAGTTGCTCGCGACATTGGCGAAGACTTGCTCCAAGTTGCTTTGGGCCGGGGCGGACATGGACATCTCCTTTCTTGTTGTACGTAGCCGGTATGCGTGGCCCCGTGAGGGACACGCCCTATCGGGCATATTAGGCACGCTATGCATAAATCTGAACGATTTTTTACATTTTGCCCAAAATCAAGAAAAGAAATGCCCAGCCAAGGCGTATGAACAATGCGTTCAATAAGCTTGCTGGACGTAAGTCATACGACCACCGGCTAGCATCAGGGCACAATAGAGGTTGATTTCCGTCACCTGAGCCGGACTGAAGAATTCGGCCATTCGTGCGTAGTGCTCGTCGTCGATGGCCATGTAGTCACCCGCGAACAGTTCGGCAAAACGCAGAGCAGCCCGCTCGGCAGGAGTGAAGCGCTCACTGTCGGTCGCCAAGCAGGCAATATCGTCCTCGCTGACCTCATCGGACTTGCGCGCCAACTGGCATGCCTGGCAGGTGGTGATACTGGCGATCTTCAGCCGCAACAGCTCGCGCAAGCGCTCGTCCAGCAAGCTGTCCCGATAGAAGCCGGCCATCAGCTCCAGCCAGGCCAGGGCCAGGCCAGGGCGATGCGCCCAGACCTGGATCGGCCTTGTCGAACTGAGCATGCGGGTTTCCTGCCCCCACACGATGGCCTCGCGCAGCTCGGCCGGCATATCCTCCAGCGGTACCATGGAAATTCGCGCTATGCCTGCAGCCCTCTCCATCTGTTCAACCAAGGCGCTCGATGATGGTTGCGGTCCCCATGCCTCCGGCACAGCAAATCGCCTGCAGCCCATAACGGGCACCGCGCCGCTCCAACTCGTTCAGCAGCGTGGTCATCAGCCGTGCGCCACTAGCGCCAAGCGGGTGGCCCAGGGCGATGGCACCACCGTTGACATTGAGTCGCTCGTGCGAGACACCGGTTTCATGCATCCAGGCTAGCGGTACCGAAGCGAAGGCCTCGTTGACCTCGAACAAATCGATATCACTGATGCCCAGGCCAGCTTTCTGCAGCACCTTGTAGGTGGCAGCGATCGGGCCAGTAAGCATCAGCGTCGGGTCAGCCCCCACCGTGGTGAACGCACGAATCCGAGCCCGAGGCTTCAATCCCAGACGCTGAGCAGTTTCCACCGACATCAACAGCAGTGCTGCCGCACCATCGGAAATCTGTGAAGAGTTTCCGGCGGTGATGCGGCCGCCCTCAGGGCGGAAACTGGTCTTCAAGGTCGACAACTTACCCCGGGACGTGTCACGACGAATGGTCTCGTCCGCCCGCAGCGGTGCTACAGGTTCGCTAAACCCATGCTCGCGCAAACCCTCGACCGGTACTTCGACGATTTCATTAGCGAAATACCCGGAATCAGCCGCAGCGGCCGCCCGGCTATGGCTGACGAAGGCGTAGTCGTCCAGTTCGTCACGGCTGAGCGACCACTTGTCGGCAATACGCTCGGCGGCCTCACCCTGACTGGTCAGCTCATAACGCTCGGCAGCCATCCAACCAAAAGCTTCGCCGTGGATCTCGCGGTTGCTCCCCATCGGTACACGGCTCATGTTCTCCGCCCCGCCGGCAACCACGATGTCAACGCCCCCGGCGGCAATGGCGCCAGCGGCGACATGCACCGCCACCTCTCCCGACCCGCACTTGCGGTCGATGGTCAGCCCAGGGATATCCACCGGCCAGCCGGCACCAAGTAACGCGGTTCGGGCAATGTTGGCCGACTGTTCGCCGATCTGGGTGACGCAGCCGAGTATCACGTCATCAACCTGCGCTGGCGACAGGCCTACGCGCTCCAGCAGCTTGCCAATCACCAGTGCTCCCAGGTGATCGGCACGCACACCGGCCAAACCACCGCGGAAACGGCCAATCGGCGTACGTACTGCATCGACGATCACTATGTCTTTCATAGTGCACTCGCCTTGAGGCCGGAGCCCGGCACCCGCGTGCCCTCTTCATAGCGATAGACGCCATGCCCGGTCTTGCGGCCGAAGCGCCCGGCGGCGACCATCTTGATAATCAGAGGGCACGGCCGGAACTTCTCGCCCAAGGTCTGATGCAGGTAGCGCAAGACAGACAATCGGGTATCCCAGCCGGTCAGGTCACCCAGCTCCAAAGGCCCCATGGGGTGATTGAAACCCAGACGCAGAGCCGTGTCGATATCCTCAGCACTGGCCGTACCCTCCTGGAGCATGTACATCGCCTCGTTGCCGAGCAATGCGGACATCCGGCTGGTGGTCAGGCCAGGCGACTCGTTGACAACGATCGAGGTCTTACCCATTGCACCGCACAGCTCACGAGTACGCACCAGCGCCTCGTCACTGGTCGCCAGACCGCGAACCAGCTCCACCAGCTTCATCTTGTGCACCGGATTGAAGAAATGCATGCCGATGACCCGCTCGGGGCTGGCTAGGGCGGCGGCGATCTCGGTCACACTCAGCGCCGAGGTATTGGTGGCGATGATTGCGCCGGGGGCGAGCAGCGGCTCGGCCTGGGCAACCACCGCCCTCTTCACATCCAGTCGCTCGGAAACCGTTTCCACCAGCCAATCGGCCCCCTGCGCGGCCTCGGCCAGGTCGCCGCTGGTGGACAGGCGCGCCAAGGATGCCTGCGCCGACTCAGCGGAGACTTTGCCAAGCGATACACCATCCTCGAGGATCTTGCCGATATTGCCCCTGGCGCGGGACAACGACTCAGGGTTGGTATCCACCAGCACGGTGGGATAGCCGGAACTGGCGAACCCGTGCGCAATACCGGTCCCCATCAGACCAGCCCCCACTACCACGATCTTTTCTTGTTTATCAGTGCTCATGCTTCGCTCTCGATTCAGTCGCGGGACTTCTTGCCCACTACGTTGCACAATGTGCCTATGCCCTCGATGGTTGCCTCGACGACATCCCCGGGATTGAGGAATCGGCCAGTTCCCATGCCGACACCGGCCGGCGAACCGGTGAACAGCACGTCACCACAGGCAAAGCTGGATCGCTGCTGGACGAAACGAATCAGCTGGCCGACATCCCAGGTCATCTCCGCGGTCGAGCCGTCTTGTCGAATCTCGCCGTTGACCTTAAGGATTAGGCGCAGCTCAGGTGAGCCGACTGGAAACTCGTCCTTGGTGACGATCCAGGGCCCAAGCCCGGTGGTACAGTCCTGACTCTTGGCCGCAAACAGGTCCATGCCGATACCCGCCGGACCACTGCGCTGCAGGTCCCGTGCGCTGACGTCGTTGCCAACGGTGTAGCCCAGAACGCTGGCCAGCGGGTCATCCAGGTCTATCTCGGAATTACCGATCACCGCCACCAATTCGACCTCGTGGTCTAGCTCCTCGGTCAGGGGTGGATAGCGAATCGGGTCTTTCGCGCCGATCAGCGCACCGTAGGCTTTGAGGAAGGCCACCGGCTGTGGAGGGCTGGCGAGGCCGAAGTCATCAGCCAGGTGCTTGGCATAGTTTGCACCCGCCACCACCACCCGGTTGACCGGTTCGATCGGAGGTAGGAGGCACATCTTAGACAGCGGTAGCGACGGTCCAGAAAGGCGCAGGGCACTGATACCTGCCCCCCTGGCCAATGCGGGGGCCCACTGGGAAAATTCCCCATCGATGGCATGGACCTCGTCGCGCTCAGGGTCAACGACAGCCCAGAAGGGCCCCGTTTGGAAATAGGAACAGCGCGCCAGCTTCATCAGGCACCCACCTTGCCCAATTTGGTCGGATCCAGGTGCAGGAGATCACAGGCGTTTTTCCAGCGGATCTTCTGCAGATCCTCGTCGGATAGGCGCAGCCCTTCCGTCAGGTCATGGCGCACCGCATCACTGCCGCCGAAGTTGGAGCCGTACACCACTCGATCAGCACCAATGACGTCCAGCATGGCCTGACGCATGGGGAGCTCGTGCAACTCCACGTCGAAATAGAAGTTGGACAGATAATCCAGGAATGGCTTCTTGTTGTGATAGACGTCGAGATTGGGGTTGGTCTGCGCCATGCGCCCCAACTGATAGGGCACGAAGCCACCACCATGAGTGATGTAGACCTTCAGGTTCGGGAAGCGATCCAGCACACCGCCATTGATCAGGTACCAGAAGCACTTGGTTTCGTCATAGTTCATACCCAAGATCGCGGTCGTCTCATAGCGATCGGTATTGGCGTCCTTACCCCAGGTTACGGACTGGTTGTAGCCATGCACGAAAATCGGCAGGTCGAGGTCGCACAGTGTCTCCCACACGGGATCCAGCTCGGGTGAGTCGTATTCCAGCCCGCCAAAGTTGGAACCACCGGCAACCAGGCCCTTGGCGCCCAGTACGGTGCAGGCACGACGGATTTCCTTGGCCGCCTCGTGCGGTACATTCAGTGGCGCGTGTGCCCAGAACATCAAGCGATTGGGCGCTGCAGAGCAGTAGCTCGCCAGCGCATCATTGACCCGGCGAGCAAAGGGCACGGCGAACTCGGCTTCCGTCCAGTACATGTAGCAATGGCTCGGCACCGAGAGCACCTGGGCAGCCTGACCCGCCGCATCCATCGCAGCGAGGCGATGGCTCGGGTCACGCCATTTCGCCATGTATTCCGCCACGTTCAGCGTTTCGCCACGAGCATGCGCCTCGCGCAGCGCCTTCTTACGCTCCGGAGCACCCAGGGTCAGTATCCAGTCTCCCACTCGCAGCTTGATGTCGCCATCGGGTTGCAGCTCGAAGGCCGGTCCCCAGTAGGGATGCTGGTCGTAGTAGTCGGGATGGGGCGCGTGGGCGTGAAGATCGATGAGCATAGTCTGGATACCTCAGAGTGGCATTTTTTGTGTTTATGTAGCGCAACGCTCGTGGCGTACCCGGCCTAGCCGGGTACACATCACTCAACATGCGCGTCAGGCCCGCTTTCATGGTGAAGCATAATTTTAAATTGATCATAAATCAAAAAACTGTTCAATTTATTTTTAAGATCACAAGACACAACCCCGACTCCAACCTCTCGAGACGAGCGGTAGCAGAACAGCCCCAGGAGGAATGGGTAAGGAAAAAAAAGGGGGGAGACGAGATCGGATGGGAAGGGTGCGACTGAGTGAGGGCGGGGCTAAAGCAGAGAGGACGGGAGAGAGGAAGGAGCCAGCCACCCCCTAGCAGAGGGTGGCGGCAAGGTCGATCAGCGGCGAGAGCGCGAGGTGGAGCCGACAGTCAAGGCAACGACGAGTTTCCGTACACGTACCGGCAAGAGACGACGACTAACCCCCTCGGGCACGAGCACTTCGCTCAGGACATAGCGAATGATCATTTCGCAGACCAGCTCCCGGTCGATCTTGATGCCTAGCCGGGCATCCCACTCATCGAACACGATCCCCAGCAGATCCTGAAAGCGCACGATGGAATCATGGAATATCCGTCGGAAGAAACCCAGGGCATAGTCAGGCGCCACCACGAGCAAGCGTCGGGCGCGGCTCTGCTCAAGGTAATTATCGAGGTAGGTAATCAGCGCATTCAAACGCGCGTCGGGGTCGGCAATATCCCCCAGCGCCAAGGCCAGCGACTCATGGAAGCTGTCCCGTTTGTGGCGGGAGAAGGTATCCAGCAAGTCCTCCTGGGAGGAGAAGTAGCGATAGAACGTCCCCCGGGACACCCCAGCCACCTGGCAAACATCCAGGATCGATATCCGATCTGCGCCGGAGCGCAGCACCACCTCCTCGGTGGCAGACAGGATATTCGTAACGGTCTCCTCGGAGCGCTTATTGGGCCTTACCTTGCCATTCACCGACGAGGCAACACCATTTTTCTGAACAGGCCTTTTCGTGACGGTAGCAGGCTTCTCCGCAGGACTGGCATTCTTTCTGGCGAGCTTGTCACTCGCGCCCTTGCTCGATCTGGTGGCTTTCGAAGTCATTGACAAGGATTCTCAGCGGCTAAATAAGAGCAACACTACCACAAGATATGGGCAGTATCAGCAAAACCTGTTCAAATTTTAACTGAAGACATCTGTAAAATTTGAATCTAGAATGGCATTCTCTCTTCAAAATAAAATCGCTTGCCCGCACCAGGGCAGGCCCTAAGGAGATCGAGACATGAGCGGCACTGGCCATCCGGACACCTGGTCCATGGGGGAACGAGACACTGTTATCGCAGCGCTTGAACGAGCGGTAGCAAAGCATCCAGACCGAGTCCTATTGGATTTCAGCGGAAAGTTATACACATATTCTGAAGTCGACTCGATTTCCACCCGCATGGCCCATGCGCTCTCGAACCTCGGCGTGCTACCAGGCGAGACCGTGCTGACAATGCTGGACAACAACATCGACGCTGTCGTGTGCTGGCTGGCGATCAACAAGCTGCGTGCAGTTAGCGTTCCGATCAACACCGCGCTCAAAGGCGAGTTCCTCCGTCACCAGATCGCTGACACCGGAACCCATCTGGTCATCTGCGAAGCGGACTACCTGACACGCATCACTCCGCTGGCCGAGCAGCTCACTAACGTCACCCGGATTCTCTGTCGCGGTGACTTCATTGCTCCCAAGAACTGCCGCATTCCTATCGCCGCCTTGGACGAACACCGTGGCAACGACGACACCCCTCTGAGCGTCAAACCGGAAGCTTCCGACCTGGCTTGTCTGATCTATACCTCTGGCACCACCGGCCCCTCAAAGGGCTGCATGATCAGTTACAACTTCATGTGCAATCTGGCGCGCCTACAGCTGCGAGCCGGTCCGGCCAACGAAAACGACGTAACCATCACGCCCCTGCCGCTGTTCCACATGAACGCCCTGTGTGTCAGCATCATCGCCAGCATCCTCGTTGGTGCACGGGCAGCGATCCTACCGCGCTTCTCGGTCTCCAACTTTTGGCAGGAAGTCGAGCGTTCCGGCGCTACTATTGCCTCCATCCTCGGCGGAATGGGTGGCCTGCTAGCTCAGGCCCCTGACAACGAGGCGATGAAACGCTGCTATGGTCAGATCCATACTGCTCGCGGCAACCCCTATACCGAGGAAACCAAGAAAATCTGGCGCGAACGCTTCGGCACCAAACTGGTCGGCGGAAATGGCTATGGCCTCACCGAGGCTTGCGTAGTCACTTCTCTGGCCGCCGGCGAATACGCAGCGCCCGGCTCGTCCGGCAAACGCATCCCAGACTTCGACGTGCGGATCGTCGATGACAACGACCAAGAACTGCCCGCCAACACTCCCGGCGAAATCGTCGTCCGCCCATTACGTCCGGACATCATGTTCCAGGGCTACTGGAATCGCCCCGCAGATACCCTGAAGCTGATGCGCAACATGTGGTTCCACACCGGCGACGTCGGCAAGTTCGACGACGAAGGCTTCTTCTATTTCGTCGATCGCAAGAAGGATTACCTGCGCCGCCGTGGCGAAAATATCTCCAGCTTCGAGATGGAAGCCGCCTTCGCTGTGCACCCGGCCCTGGCCGAGGTTGCCGTGCATGCCGTGCCGTCCGACAAGGGCGAGGACGACGTCAAGGTGACCGCAGTGCTACATGAAGGGGCCTGCCTGACTCCGGAAGAGCTGTTCCACTGGGCTGTCGAGTCAGTCCCTTATTACGCCCTGCCCCGCTACATCGAGTTCCGCACCAACCTGCCGAAGAACCCCCAGGGCCGCGTGCTGAAGTATGAGCTGCGCGACGAAGGCAAGACAGCCGACACCTGGGACCTGGAAGACACTGATATCAAGATCGCCAAGCGCTGACCCGCCATGCAGCCCCGGCCTCACTTTCTGACTGGCCGGGGCTCGCTATCCTTCCTCGCGATGGAACTAGTGTGCACCTCACCCTGATCTTGCGACCTCGCCCCGTGTTACAGAAGAAAGCGCGGTGGCAATAGCCGCGCTCGATGCCTCCCGTCAGTATTCGCGCACAGGTACGGTGGCCGGTCGGGAATTGTAGCCAGGGAGGTGCAGCCCGCCATCGACATGGAGAGTCTCGCCGGTGACGAAGCGCGACATCTCAGAAGCCAGAAATACCACTACTGGCCCAATATCTTCCTCCGGCTCCCCGCAACGCCCCAACGGGCGTAGAGCGGCGGAACGCTCGGCAAACCCCGGGCTCTCCGCCGCCAGCTTATGGAAGGTTGCCCCCATGGCGGTAGGCGCAATGGCGTTCACGCGGATGTTGAAACGCCCCCACTCCGAGGCCGCACTGCGGGTCAAACCGACGACACCAGCCTTCGCTGCGTTGTAGTCGCCATGCAGCCAAGCACCGACCTCGGTGTCGATGGAGTAGAAGTTGATGATCTTGCCGCCGCCGCGCACGCGCATGTGCGGCAGTGCAGCCTTCATCGACCACCAAGCGGCCCACAAGGTGGAGTCGAGGGTCCGAGCCAGCATCTCGTCGGTCTTCTCCTCCAGTAGCACATTGGGCGTGGGGGCGAACGCATTGTTGACCAGAATATCCAGCCCTCCGAAACGCTCCACTGCCACCTGGATAGCCGCCTCAATATCCACCTTGCTGGTCACGTCGGTTCTGATGAAAACCGCGCGCGCGCCAAGCGCCAGCAACTCGCCCTCCACAGCCTTGCCAGAGGCCTCGTCCAGCTCGGCTATCACTACCGCGGCGCCGGCCTTGGCAAAGCTCAACGCCACGCCGCGACCAATACCGCCACCAGCGCCAGTTACCAGCGCTATCTGCTCTTGCAATAGCTTCATAACGAATTCCTTCTTGTTTTTAGATGAACACTTTTGCGTATACTGTTCAAATATACTTCAATCCGCAAGATCAGGCACCTGCGGAAACCAGCGCAAGGAAAAAACGATGACCAGCATGTTCCGCCGCCGAGTGGAAATCGTCTCTACGCCACAGGATGCCATGCGAGAGATACGGGCTACTCTTGAGGACGATTTCCATCACTTCCGCGTCTGGCTACACCATAGTGACGGCATCGTACGGGAGATTGGCGGGGAGGCCTTGCGCTACCCCTACTCCGCCTGCCCACAAGCAACCGATCAGTTGGAGCAACTGATCGGCATGCCACTCAGCCATATCGCCCATACAGTGACCCGGCAGACCGATGCCCAGCATCAATGCACACACCTGCTAGACCTTGCCGGCCTGGCCATCGCCAATGCGGCCCGCGGAACGCTCCGCCGATGCTACGATGTCCAAGTACCGGACCGCGTCAACGAACGCACGACACCGGTACTGCTTCGTGATGGGAGGCTCCTGCTGAGCTGGGAGGTACGAGGCTCGATCATCGAAGGGCCAGCGCCCTACTGCGGGGTAAATCTGCGCGAAGGAATGGCTCGCTGGGCCCTTAGCCATCTTCCCGAAGAAGATGCGGAAGCTGCGCTATTGCTACGCAGGTGCACCCAGATTTCACTGGGCCGCCAGCATCCACTGGACTCCCAGGTCCATGCATCCAGCACCAGTCTCTGCTATAGCCAGCAACCGGCACGGGCTGCGCAAGCCCTACGGATCAAGGGTTCAACTTGGGATTTCAGCGACACGGCAGCACATCTATGCTCGGGCGACCAAGACTGGCTGGCCGGAGAATAACCAGCCAGCCACTGATGCCAACTCACCAGCCCCCTTCCCCTTAGGGGAAGGGGGTGAGCCAAACCGGATGAAACAAAACTCCGACACAACATGACGCTGGCTTCGGCAGATAACGTGCGCTCCGAAAACGTCAGCACGCCCACCAAGAGAGGGCCAACATGAAAAAAACCTGTACCGGTATAACTCGCCCCGGCACCGAGGCCCACAACGGAATTAGGCCTCCCTTCAAAGAAGGGAGCGCCATGGTAGGGTCGTCAGAGGAACACGGCGAGGTTCGGCGTGCCCAACACGGCCTGATCAAGAATGACCTCGCGGCACGCCAGCTTGAAGCCCTCATCAGTCAAACGCAACACATCCCGGCGCTCACCACTTATGATGTCGACATGGTGGTCCTTGAAGCGATTGCGGGTCAACAGCAAGTAACTGGTCACCACGAACTCGTTGGACTTTTCGGTCTCCTCGACGAAGACGTTGGTCACCAGGCGCCGGGTGCGCGAGGGCGGATCCTCCGCCCACGCGCTCTTGCCGGACAGCCGCAGAATTCGCCCCATGATCGAACGGTAGTCGTCATGGTAATGCTGCACGGTACGCACGATGGTGGTGGACAATTCCGACTGCAGGCGGGTGTGGCGAAGCGGTACGGTATAGACGAGGTCTGGAGCCAAGCGTGCACCCCATTCCTGCAGACGGATCTGATCCAACAGGGTCGCCTCCTCATAGAGGAAGGTCACCACCTGGTTGTAGATATCCGAACCTACCGGGACGCGCTTGATACCGACGGGCGACCCCGGCTGGATCTGATCGACGCCGCGCTCTTGTACTTGGGCCATGTGTAACTCCTGAAATGTGTGGTTTTGCCTGGAACGACGCGACGATCAGCTCTCCGCCGTCATCAGTTCATGCCAGTACAACCACCAATGCCACTGGGTGTCGTCCTTGGTGAAGCCCTCGTTGACGATGCCCGGCCCTGGCCAGCCCGCAGGCGCGCCGGTCTCATAGCAGGCTTGGTACTTGAGGGTCATCTGGCGGCCCATCGCCCCCTTGGCAGCCAGGGTCATGTGCGGCCAGGTATCGGAGTCATCCTGCTCGACCATCCCGGAGGTACCGAATAGCTGGATAGTCTGCCTGAGCATCTTCTCGCGCAGTTCTGCTGGTGCGTCCTTCTCGGCGAAGATCCAGTTGACGAACTCGAGCTTGTCGGGCCCCTGAGGCACGTATGCGTGCATGGTCATGGAGCCAACCACCGATCCATCCGGCTGCGGGATATAGACGAACCCGAACAGTATGTTCGGGAACATCCCACCAACCTGCGGTGGCATGCTAGTCAGTACCTCAAGCTGCTCCTCACTGAGATTGCGCGCCAACTGCTCAACCATTTCACGCGTCATCCCGGCCGGCGGCAAGGCGTTCAGCTTCTCCTGCACCGACAGTTCCGCAGGGTCGAGACCGGTAAGGCGTTTGATTTTGCGGGCTAGGTCAATGCAGCGAAGAGCATGGCCGTGCGGCGAACTGACCTCCACACCGATCATCTCCGGACTGAGGTCGGCGCCTTCACCTTCACCGTCGCCTTTCTTCGCATAGTTACCGACCTCGCCCAGCCAGCGGTGCAGTGTCAAGGTATGGAAGCCATCGGCGGCGGACTGCTCACCAGCAGTCTTCCAGTTGGCATTGACAATGAAACGCTGCGGCGGACCGAGCACTTCCATGCCCTTGTCAGAACGGCAGAACAGCATGTCATAGTACCACTTGGCATCGCCGAGGAACTCATCGAAGGAGGGACCATCGACGTTCCAGGTGGCGAAGATCAACCCGCCATAGAGCGTGACCCGAGCCTTCTTCAGGCCAAGCGCCTCCTTGGGTAACATCTTGCCATGCATACATTCGCGCTCCACCGGCGAGCCGATGAAGTCACCGTTGGGACGGAACGCCCAGCCGTGGTAGATGCACTTGTGGATTTGCGTATTGCCGCAGTCGGCGGTGCTGATGCGCATGCCGCGGTGGGGGCAGACGTTGAGGTTTACATAAACCTCGCCATCCTTTCCACGGGCGACGATCACTGAGTCGGAGCCCATGTCGCGCACAACGAAGTCGCCGGAGTTGGGAATCTCGGACTCATGGCCGAGGAACACCCAGATCTTGCCGAAGATCTTCTCCATCTCCAGCTCGTAGATCTCGCGGTCCGACAGCACGCGCATCTGTACTTCGCGGGTATCGGGGAAGATAAGGTCGGAAACCTTGGTTCCGTCGGACAATACAGGGCTTGTTCTTGTTAGCATGATTGCCTCCTGATCAGGGCACTACGGCGAATGAAAGCCTCGGCAGAATATAAGACACTTTTAACCAAAATGTACACATAAAGCGCAAAGCAACGCTCTGGGATATCACGTGCCAACAGAGCTGCGGCTTGAGACATATCAGCCCCCCCCTTGCTCCGCGCGCCCCACCCGGGTGCGCAGCACACCAATACCCTCCACCGCCAGTTCGACCAAATCGCCAGACTTCAGATAGCGCAACTGCTCCAGGCCACAGCCGTTGCCGACCGTGCCGGAGCCGAGGAACTCCCCGGGATAGAGCGTTTCCGAACGCGACACATGGGCGATGACGTCCTCGAAGGACCAGCGCATCTCACGAGTGTTGCCACGCCCCCACTCCTCGCCGTTCACCTTCGCGACCATCTCCAGATCGTAGGGGTCGCCCAACTCATCAGCCGTCACCAGGCATGGCCCCATGATGTTCGCCGTGTCGAAGTCCTTGCTCTTGGCAGGGCCGAGCATGCCGGGCATCTCCGCAGCCTGGGCGTCGCGGGCGCTCATGTCGTTGAAGATGGTGTAACCGACGATGTGCGAGCGGGCCGCATCGCGACTGATGTCCTTACCACGCTTGCCGATGTAGCAACCGAACTCCAGCTCGAAGTCCAGCGCCTTGCTGAAGCTCGGCCACTGGAATTCGTCGTCAATACCGATGACCGCGAAGCGGTTGCATTTGTAGTAGATGGGTTGGCGGTTGAAGGTTTCGATGACGCGCTCGTCGGCACGCGTATTCATCGCCTTGAGCGTAGCCTCCGGGTCTGGCGTTCGCAGTGCACGGGCCCGGCGTGCTGCGGCAAAGCTCTGCCGCAGGTGTAGCTCGAAACAGGAGCAATCGCGCATCTGCGGCGGTGGCTGAATCGGTGCGTGCAGCTTCACCGCCGCCCGGGCACGCACGGCTCTTGCAGGAACCTGCTCCACCATCGAACGGGCAAGAGCCAAGCCCTCCTCCCCGGCCTCGACCAGCGCCAGCACGCTGACCAACTCGGGACGCTCGCTTCCGTATCGGGCCTGGCAGGCGGCCTGTAGGTCCAGGACGATCTGGTCGTTCTCCAGCAAGGCCCCGGCACGCGCAAACCCGTTGCCGTCGGTAAAGGTTACCAATCTCATGACTTTTGTACTCCAGTCGAAGAGCAGCAGAAGGCCACGGGCGTCATACCCGACCAGCCACGGGCAGGCAGGCTCCCGTAATGGGTGTGGCATCGTCCGAGAGCAGGAATGCAATTACTCTGGCCAAAGCCTCCGGCGTTACCCAGCGACTGGCATCGGAGTCCGGCATGTCTGCGCGATTCGCTGGAGTGTCGATGATGCTTGGCAGTACCGCATTGACGGTGACCCCACGATCTTTGAGCTCTTCAGCCAGTGTTTCAGTGAGGCGTGCCACCCCGGATTTGGAGGCGGCATACGCGCCCATGCCCAGGCCCGCCTTCAGGGACGCCAGAGCGCCAATGTTCACGATGCGTCCGGACTCGGCAGCAAGCAAATAGGGCAGCGCAGCCTGGCTGCTCACCAGAGCCGTACGAAGGTTGATCTGATACAGGCGATCCCACGTATCCAGAGCGCCATCCTCGAAGGATTCCCAGGCGAACCCACCAGCGACGTTGATTAGGCCGTCGAGGTGTCCGAAGCGCTCCACCACCCGGGCCACGGCAAGCCGCGCCGACTCGGTAGAGGTCAGGTCGACGCCGCCCAAGGGCAGAACCCCAGAAACATCGCCCAGACTAGCTGGAATTTCGGCGCGATCGAGCAGAGCAACCTGCGCACCGCGCTCCAGCAGCAGGCGACCAACGGCCCCGCCGAGAGCACCGAACCCGCCGGTGACGATGATTGTCTTGTCTTGCAAAGGCCGGGACATGGCAAAAGGATCCTCTTGTTGTTAGATAGCGAGCTATGTGGTTAGCGTATAACCCGGCATAAATATATGACACTTCTAGAAAATATGTGCAATTATTAGAGCACATACATCCAAGCCAGTGCTCGCAGGTTCCGCGAATGACCAGAAAACTGCCCGCCCTCAACGCCGACAACCGCGCCTTCTGGCAGGGTGGCGAGCACGACCAGCTGTTGATCCACCATTGTCAGGGCTGCGCACACTATTTCCACCCGCCCGGGCCAATCTGCCCCCGCTGCGCGAGCCGGGAGGTCGCACCTCGCGCGGTGTCAGGAAGAGGCAAGGTGCTGAGCTACACCCTCAACTACCAGCCTTGGGTCGCCGACCTGGAAGTACCCTACGTCGTCGCCATTATCGAGCTGGTCGAGCAGCAGGGCCTGCGTTTCGTCAGCAATGTAATTGGGATGGACCCGCTCCAAGTGCGGATCGACATGCTGGTACGGGTCAGCTTCCTCCACATCGAGGATGTCTGGCTCCCTCTGTTTGAGAAGGATCAATGATGCCCCCTCATCGCTACGAAAAAGAGGTCGCCATCACCGGCATCGGCCAGTCCGAGGTGGCCCGGCCGTCTAGCAAGTCAGCTATGCACCTGACCCTCGATGCCTGCCTGGAAGCAATTGCCGATGCAGGCCTTGAGCGCCATGACATCGATGGCGTCGCCTGCTGGCCGGGCGACAACAACAATGGCGATCCCTTCTCGCCAGTCGGCCCCAGCGCCCTGAAAAGCGCCCTAGGGTTGAACGTCAACTGGTTTGGCGCCGGCTACGAGGGGCCTGGCCCTCTGGCCGGGGTGATCAACGGGGCAATGGCCATCGCCGCCGGTCTTTGCCGCCACGTCCTGGTATTCCGAACCATCACCGAGGCCACGGCGCGCCTGCACAACAGGCAGGCAGGAGCGCTGACCAACAAGACCCAAGGGCGCGATAGTAGCTACGCTTGGCAATGGCTGACGCCCTTCAATGTCATGTCCGGCATCAACCTGATGGCACTTTATGCGCAGCGCCATTTCCACGAATACGGCACCCGCCCCGAACAACTCGCGCAGATCGCATTGACCTGCCGACGCAATGCTGCACGTAATCCCAAGGCCATCTACCGCACGCCGATGACGATGGACGATTACCTGCACTCGCGGATGATTTCCACCCCCCTGCGCATGTACGACTGTGATGTGCACTGCGATGCATCCACCGCCATCGTCCTATCGCGCCGCGATGCTGCGCGGGACACGCGCAATGCTCCTATTCGTATAGAGGCCATCGGGGCCGCGCTGAACCAACCGTGGTCCTGGGATCAGATCTCGCTGACTGAGATGGCAGCCTTCGACGTTGCCCGGATGATGTGGGCGCGCACCGACTACACGCCAGCTGATGTCGGCTCGGCTCAACTCTACGACGGCTTTTCGATCCTCACCATGATCTGGCTGGAAGCCCTGGGTCTGTGCCCGGTGGGACAAAGCGGCGCCTTTGTTGAAGGCGGTGCGAGGATCGCCCTGGACGGCGGGCTGCCACTCAATACCAACGGTGGCCAACTGTCCGGTGGACGCACCCACGGCCTGGGCTATGTCCACGAAGCCTGTCTGCAGTTATGGGGACGCGCGGAAGGACGCCAGACTGCACCACATTCCCTCTCTGTGGTGGCCGCCGGCGGCGGCCCATTGGGCGGCAGCCTGCTGCTGGCCTGCGACTGACGCGGTCACCAGCCAAGAGATCAGAACAGAATACCCGCCAGTGAGGTACAGAACTCGATGAGCTCGGCGGCCAGTTCACCAACCCCCTCGTCGTCTCGCTGGCCGCGGAACATCACGGCGGAGACAGTGAAATCGATTGCGCCCTCAGGGGAATACACCGGCGCAGCGACCGCCTGGATGCCAACCGAGAAATACCCATCGTCCACCGCCCAACCCCGTTCCGCGGCTAGGTGAACTTCCTCGCGATAGGTCTCGATTGGCAAGTGGCGCGCCCAGCGTATCCGATGGTAGATATCCTCGAATGCCGGCGTGTCCAGGTCCAGCTGGGTCGAGAACAGCCGACCGCTGGCCCCCATCAGCATCGGAAAGCGCTGCCCCTCGGCCATGTCAATGCGCACATCGGCAGGACTGGCCGCCGAGCTAACGATGACGATGCGATCCTCCCCCATGCGCCGCCAAAGGGTGATAGTTACCTGCATGCGCGCGGCGAACTCCTGCAGCAGCGGCTTAACCAATTGCACACGCTGCCCTTGGGTAACCAGTTGCCCAACTAGGCGGGCCAATCCCAGGCCGGCCGAATAGCGCTTGGACATCGGGTTGAAATCGATCACATCCTCCATGGCCAAGGTACGCAGGATGTTGAAGCAGGTGCTGGGGTTGATCGACAGGCGCCGAGCGATGTCCACCGAACGCTCCGGCGCCCCGCTCTGGCTCAAATGACGGAGTATGCGAATCGCGTTGGCGACCGGTTTCACCGTGACGCTGGAGCCCTTGCGACTATTGCCAACCTCCGTGAGCTCTGGGCTTTCCATAGGCGTGCTCTCTATTATTTTCTATCGATCAATTCTATAACGAGAACACTATTGACTAGCAAATTTAATATAGAGATTTCTAGAAGCCCTCTACCGGTGCTTGATTGACATAGCGTCGGGTCGATCGGCCCTCGCGAAAAGGCGAAAGTGGTACTGCCTGCGCTTCGTCCCCCTGGGTCATGCGTCCGCACTGGCGCAGGTAATCCAGCCACGACTCGACGATGAAGCGCTCGACGTAGCGGTTGGACTCCTCCAGATCACGGTACAGGCACCAATTCCGCGCACCATTACGCCGTCGCGTCTGGCCG
Organism: Pseudomonas sp. RW407; assembly: GCF_003176655.1. Classification (NCBI taxonomy): domain Bacteria; kingdom Pseudomonadati; phylum Pseudomonadota; class Gammaproteobacteria; order Pseudomonadales; family Pseudomonadaceae; genus Pseudomonas; species Pseudomonas sp. RW407. The sequence continues at coordinate 64,396 of NZ_QGSL01000029.1, forward strand.
ACGGCATAGACCACACGCAGAAACGCCTCACGCCCGGCAGCATCCACCCGGTAGCCGACTTCGATGCACACCGGCCCGTCGCCGTGGGCGACGCCCTCAGTGACCAGCATCGGCTTGTCCGTTTGCTGGGCATCGGCGAAGTCAGCTTCGCGGCCCATCTCGATCGCCCCACCACGAGTCAGGAACAAGCCCAGGAAGATGCTCGATGCCGATAGCAGCAGACTTTGCTGCAACCCCAGATATTGCGCGAGAGCCCCCCACAGGGCGCCACCAAGGGCCATTGAGCCCATCAGCACCAGGAGGTAAACCGAGGCGACACGGGCTCGCACCCAGTTCGCAGCATAAGTCTGTACCACGGTGGAAATGGTCGCGTTCACCGCCATCCAGCCCATGCCGGCCAGCAGGAGCGTGGCACAGATCACCACCTGGCTGCGCGACAGCGCCGCCGCCAGGGTCGCCACAGCAAAGGCGAGCGCCCCGGCGTCGATCAACCGCCGCAGGGCAAAACGGCGATAGATGCTGGTCAGGCCGAGCGCAGCGAGGACCGCCCCAGCCCCCATAAACGCCATCAGCAGCCCATAGCCACCGGCGTCCATGCGCAGCTCCTCCTTGGCTACCAGCGGCATCAGTGCCCATAACGCGCTGGCGCAACTGGTGAACACGAATACCCGCTTGAGCGCGCTAGACAGAACCGTCGAGTGGCGGATGTAGCGCAGGCCGCTGCGCATGCCGCCGACTAAGGTTTCAGGTGGCAAGCCGTCGGCATGGACGCGAGCCGGCAGACGGAAGATGAATACGAGCACTGCAGCCATGCATAGTGCGATGACCAGGAATACTGCGGCGCTGGTCCACCAGACGATCAGTGCGCCGGCCAGAGCCGGCCCCAGGGCCCGAGTGGCATTAACGGAAATACCATTGAGAGAGACCGCCGCCGGCACCTGCTCACGTGGAATGACTCCGACCACCGTCACCATCCAGGCCGCCATACCCAAGGCGCTACCGACCCCCAGCAGGAACGTGAACAGCAGCAGCGACCAGGCCTCCAGCAGTTCCCCCCAATCCAGCAGGCAGAGCGCTGCGGCCGCCACCAAGATGACCGCCTGGGTGAGAAGCAACAAACGGCGTGGATCCATGCGGTCAGCGAGCACCCCGCCCGGCAAAGCGAACAGGAAGACAGGCAGGGTAATGGCCGTCTGTACCAGGGAAACCATCAGGGGTGATGCTGATAGCTGGGTCATGATCCAGGCTGCCCCCACGGTCTGCATCCAGATCGCCAGGTTGACGACCGCACAGGCCAGCCAAAGGCCGACGAACAGGCCATGACGCAACGGCGCCCAAAACGAGGAGTGTTCCGCCACTGCCAAAGCAGAGTTGGCCTGCCTGTCCATACTCATTCGCCGTCAGGCCTGCCCAGCCGCCCGGCACTTCGCGCAGCAGACAGTATACGCCGGGGACCAACACGGTTGCGCAGCTCGCCGATCCCGTCGATGCGCGCCTCGACCAAATCACCCGGCGCAAGGAAGCGACCATCCTCCATGCCCACACCGTGAGTCGAGCCGGTGAACACCAGGTCGCCCGGCCGCAAGCTAATACGCGCATCAAGATAATCGAGCAATTCGTCCACCGGGAAGATCATCTGCCGAGTATTGTCCCGCTGACGCGGTTCACCGTTGACCTCTAGGCCCATCTCCAACTCAGGCTGTCCGGTGCCGCCCAATTCGTCGAGAGTGACGATCCAGGGACCGATCGGTGTAGTGCGATCCATGGCTTTCTGAGTTAGCAGGTCGAGGCGACCGATACGCCTCCCCGCGTCCCGCGCACTGACGTCATTGCCGACCGTGTAGCCGAGTAGACAAGCACTGGCCAGCGCTTCCTCGCCTAGCGGCCGGGCAACCACAGCGACCAACTCGACCTCATAGTCGAGCTGTCCGGTCAGGGCCGGATAGGCTATTTCGTCGTACGCGCCAACCAGCGCGGAATCCGGCTTCAAGTAGGCCAGCGGATGAGCCGGAGGCGAACTGCCAAGACGCTCAAGATGGCTGCGATAGTTCAAGCCCACGCCAAAAACACGCGCCCCCGGCTCCAAGGGCGGCAGCAAGCGGCACGCCGACAGCGCAAGGCAGTCATCATCGAGTCCCAGGTTGATCATCCCCCCCTGCCCGATCACCTGCGCCCAGGCAGCGAATGGCTCGCGAATGCGGCGAAGGCGCTGCAGATCCGAATCGAGCAATGCCCAGAATACCTCACCGGCTACCTCAACCCTCGCCAGGCGCATGCTCAGCGCTTCTTGCCGGCTAGGTACTCGGCGTCCAGCACTTCCTCGGGGGTACGCACGCTCGGTCCAAGGATCGGACCAACCATCTCATGGCCCCATAAACTCAGGGTCTCGGGGTTGAGCTCATAGGGATCGCCCTGCCACGGCTCAATCTCAGCTATGGTCTCGAAGGCAAAGCCGGACGGTGTGAAGTGGTAGAAGGACAGATGCGGATCCTGGCTGTGCTGGCCAAGGGTCATCATCATCGGCAGTTCGCGCTTGCGCACGATATCGTAGGTTTCACCCACATCACGCACATTGCGCACGAACAGGCCGACATGCTGCACCCCCATGCGCCCTGGACCGTGGCCGTAGGCGATGTCGTGGCTGGTATGGTTGTTCAGCTTGGCGCGGAAGAAGCCGGTTCGGCCCTTGCCGGCGCCGGCTCCGTACCAGTGGAAACCCATCACATCGAGCAGGAAATGCTCCAACTCCGGAGTGTATTCCGGAGTGATCACCACTACGTGCCCAGCACCACGTTCATCGGCCAGGAAGCCGGTATGCGGACGACCGGGAATGAAAGAGCGTGGCGTCCACTTCTGTCCGTAGAACAGTTCGTACTGGTAGCCCACCGGGTCGCGGAAACGTACTACTTCACGCACCCCACGTAGCTCGCAGAACGCCGTATCGCCTCTCACGAACTCCACTCCCGCAGCCTCGAGCTTCCTCAGACCAGCCTCGAAAGCCATACGTCCGACCGCCTCCCAACCGATATAGGCAAGGCGATCCACCTTGCCAGGGTGAAAGGCAAAGCGGTGCCGCCGGTCGTCGATCCTGAAATACAACGACGCCAGATCGCTGTCCGGCGACTTGCCAATGCCGAAACCCATGACCTGCGGGCCATATTCGCGCCAGGCGTCAAGGCTCGCGGTCTCGAACCCCATGTAGCCGATGCCGATGATATCCATGCCTTCACCTTCTTGTTCGAATGTCTTGGGAGGAACGGCTATGCCTAGCTAGATAGCCAGCAGACCGCCATCGATGACGAAATCAGATCCGGTCACGAAGGAGGCCTCGCCGGATGCCAGGAATAGGGCCAGGGCGACCACTTCCTCGGGTTCGCCAGGGCGGTCCATCAGGACACCATCGAGAAGCGCCGCTCGCGCCACCGGATTTTCCAGAAACTCCAAGGTCCCTGGGGTAGCGACGAAGCCAGGGCTGAGACTAACGGCGCGAATCCCCAGGGGAGCCCCTTCGACAGCCAGTTGCCGAGTAAAGGACACAACCGCCCCCTTCGCTGCGGCATGTGCGGAAATTCCCGCGACCTTGGAGCCACCCCAGGCTGCCGTGGAAGAAACATTGATAATGACTCCACGCCGCGCAGCCAGATGGCCCCAGGCGTACTTAGTGGTATAAAACAGCAGGTCGATCTCGTTGCGAATGGTGTAATGCCAATCCTCGACAGACAGTTCATTGACCTTGCCGAAGCGTGCCGCCGATGCGTTGTTGTACAGGATATCAATGCCACCATGCTCAACCACAGCCGCCTCGACCCAGGCCCTGGCCTGCTCATAGTCACCGAGGTCGACGGGCGCTCGACCATGCAGACGAAGTCCCTGGGCGCTCAGCAGAGCGGCGGTTTCCTCGTGTGCTGCACCATTGAGGTCGCAGCCCACGACGATAGCGCCCTCACGGGCGAAGCGCAGCGCCGCCGCCCTACCCTGGCCACCGCCAGTTCCGGTGATCAGCGCGACCTTACCTTCAAGACGCCCAGTCATTGCATTCTCCATTTCTTGTTCTGATTTTCTCAGATCGGATACCGCTATTGCCCCTCAGGCTTGATCTCTTCGAGCCAGATGGCTTCGGCCGGGCAAGCTTCGGCGCCCTCTCGTGCCTCGTCTTCCAGTTCGACGGGAACAGCCTTGTTATCGACGTAAACCAAACCATCGGCATCCAGCTTGTAGATGCTGGGACAGATCGCAGCACAAAGACCGTAGCCACAGCAGCGGCTGCGCTCGACCACAACCTCGAATCGGGCCTTGTCGGAACTCATCTTATTCTCCTTATCCAAGCAGGCGCAAAAATAATGAACACTTTTCTTAAATTTGTAAACAAAAGCCCAGTACGCTTCCAAAAACCAAAGTCATCTCGCCTCGAATAGCTGCGACCTATCCCCCCAGACCGCTCAAAACCGGCTAACTACCGCCGATCCGCCGGTAACAGAAAGGCAAACGCAATCGATGCTCCCGCACAGGATCAGACCAAGGTGCAGTCGGCCGCCTCCGACTCTCCCTGAAAGCGGAAGCGACCTACCGCCAGGGTCAACTCCTCGGAGAGCCCTCGCAACGAAATAACGGCACTGGAGACACTATGAGCAATCGCATCCCCCTCTCCAGCCATGCGCGCAATGCGCTCGACATTCAGAGCCACGTCCCGTCCACCGACATTCTGCACGCGGACCGCATCGGCAATCTGTTCCACGCCACGAGTGGAATCCCCCACCAATTCCGCCGCCTGCTGTAACGTGGACTCCAGGTCAGCCAGCAGCCTGCTGCTGTCCTCCAGCGCCACAGTGCCAGCACGCAAGGCTTCGTCCACCACCTCAGACTGCCCTTCCAACTTCGAGGTCAGCTCGTTGATCGAGTTGGCCGCTAGGGCGGAACGCTGCGCCAGACTGCGCACCTCGTCCGCCACCACGCTGAATCCACGCCCACTTTCGCCGGCGCGCGCGGCTTCGATAGCCGCATTGAGGGCCAGCAGGTTTGTTTGGGCCGACAGGTCCTTGACCTGAGTAATGCTCGCAGTGATGGCCGTGGTGCTTTCCACGAAGTCGCTTACCGATCCCCGTATTTCTGAGAACGCGTGACGCACGCTGTCGATATTCTCGAGCAAGCGTGACAGCGCCAGATGACCATTCTCCGCCCCGTGCAGGCTCGCCTCCGCCGAACTGCGCAAGCTTTCCGCATGACTGGAAATAGTCGCTATACCGTCGCTCATCTGCCCGATAATGAGCGATACCGAGGCCACAGCATCGACCTGCGCAGTGGAGCTCTCAGCCACCTGTGCGGAGGCCTCCACCAACTGTTCCGCTGAAGTGCCAACCGAAATTGCCACATTGGTGACCTGCCACATTGCCTGCTGGAAACTGTCAATCAGCTCGTTGAAAGCCTGCGCAGTATGGGCTATCTCGTCACGCCCCATTACCCGCACACGGAGGGTCAGGTCGCCATCGCGCAACCTAACGGAAGCTTGCTCAATTTCCCGAATGGCTCGAACAATCTGTCGACGCAGCAGCAGACTGACAAACAGAGCTAGAGCGCTAGCCGCAACGAGGACAACAATCAGCATCCTGGACAACTGCCGCTGCAGATCGCCAGCCTCGATGAAGGCATTGGAGGTCAACTCCGCCTGCAACCCCAGCAACCGGTTGAACTGCCCCTGCAAACCGTTGTATTCGGCACGCATTCGCCCCAGCAACGCCGCCGCCTGCAACTGATCGTCAACGGCCGTGCGTTTGAAGTCAGACAAGCCTTCACCGACCACCCCAGCCTGCTCTTCCACGGCTCGATAGAGGGTTTTCTCCTCGCCGCCCAGGCGGGTCTCCTGAGCCAGCTTGCCCATCCCTGTATGCATGTCATCGATACTGTCCTGCATATCCTCGAGATAGGACTCGAGCTCCTCCCTGGAGGCCGAGCCATTCGACTCGAGGATTCGCACTACCACAGCATAGGCGCCCACCATCGCCGCTTGCGAAGCCGAGGAGGTTTCGAGCACCTGGCGATACTGATGGAAACGCAGGTGGTCGATTTCCTCAATCACTGCCTGCTGCTTGAGCAGCCCCCTATAGGCCATCCCCGACACGATCAGTAGTGACAGCACGAACAACCCTGGCAGCACGAGAAGCTTGGCGCCGATCGAAAGCCCTCTCAGAAACATCATGGCACTCACCGTTCTTGTTGTTATGGAAGATAGCTGGACAGGCACGCTGCCCCGCCATACTATTTGCACAGTATTCACGTTTATGTACATAACATCAAATAAGACGCCTTGCCTGCTCGAGACCCCGGCCCTACAAAACCAATAAAGGACGCCAAACCATGCCTACCGCCCGAAACGAAGCGGCTATTGACTTCACCGAGTTCAAACGGGGATGGCGCATCCTGCTACTGTCCGTGGTTGGGGTTGCTGTCAGCATCAATGCTGCCCTGCTCTACGGGTTCGGTACCCTGGTAGTGCCGCTGGAAGCGGCATTCGGGTGGAACAAGAGCGAACTTCAGGCGGCGATCACTTTCCTCTTCGGTGGCGCAGTAATCTCGCTGCAGCTGGTTGGCTGGTTCAACTTGCGCTACGGCATGAAGCAGGTGACAGTCATCTCGCTGATCCTGCTGTCTCTGGGCTACCTAGGCACCACTCAGCTGAACGGGTCGATCTGGTCGCTATACCTAGCTTTCGCTGTCCTGCCTTTGATCGGCATGGGAGCGCTGGCGGTAACCTGGACCCAGTTACTCAGCCTCTGGTACGACCGCAATCGCGGGCTGGCCCTGGCTATCGGCCTGTCCGGTACCGGCTTGACCGCGGCGGTCGTCCCGCGCCTGATGTCCTGGAGCATCGAGCAATGGGACTGGCGCGCAGCCTTCGTTCTTCTCGCCCTGCTCAACTTGCTGCTGCTATTACCGCTGACCCTGCTTTGGTTCAAGCTTTCCGACAGAGCCGGCCAACGCGCGCAGGGCGACACCAGTACCCTGCTAGAACTGCCCGGCCTGAGCTTCCGTGAAGGCATGTACTCGACCAAGTTCTGGACCTGCAACCTGGCCCTGGCGCTTGTGATTTCCTCTATCGTCGGCATGGTCACCAGCACCGTCCCCATGTTGCAGACCAAAGGCCTGCCAGCCGCAGAGGCAAACCTGATCTTCAGTGGCTTCGGCATTGCCCTGATCTTTGGCCGCATGCTCATCGGCTACCTGCTCGACCGCCTCTGGCCACCAATGGTGGCCGCCATCAGCCTGGCGTTGCCGGCCATCGGCTGCCTGGTCTACCTCGGCGGCACCACAGAGTTCGCTCCGCTACTGCTGGCCGCCGTGCTGGTGGGTTTCGGCGCCGGTGCCGAGTTCGACATCGCCGCCTTCCTGGTCGCACGCTACTTCGGCCTGCGCGAGTACGGCCGCCTGTTCGGTGTACACCAGGGTCTGAATACCGTGGCATCAGCCCTCGCGCCACTGTTGTTCGCCTTCCTTCTCAGCCGCACCGGAGGCTATTCGGCAATGCTGGTCTATTCCCTTGCCTGCAGCTTGATCGGCCCCCTGTTGCTACTGACTCTGGGCAGCGCTCCCCGCTTCGTCTCGACGCCGATCGCGTCCCACCCCTGACCCGACACCCAAGGAGAAGACCATGCCCACACTGACCTTCATTGAGCACAACGGCACCGAGCACAAGGTGATCGGGGATATCGGCCAATCGGTAATGCAGGCCGCCACCTTCGCTTCGATACCCGGCATCCCGGCAGATTGCGGTGGTGCCTGTGCCTGCGCCACCTGCCATGCCTATGTCGACGAAGCCTGGCTGGCACGTTTGCCTGCGCCGGAGAGCACCGAAAACGACATGCTCGACTGCGCCTTCGAGCGCCGCGACAACAGCCGCCTGACCTGCCAGGTATTCATCAGCGAAGAACTCGACGGCCTAGTGCTGCACCTGCCTGCATCGCAATTCTGAAGAAGAGGTCCTTATGTCACTTGCCTCAGTAGTCATCGTCGGCGCCGGACAGGCCGGTTTTCAGATCGCGGCCTCGCTGCGCCAAGAAGGATATGACGGCACTATCACTCTGATCGGTGACGAGCCGGGCCTCCCGTACCAGCGGCCACCGCTGTCTAAGGCCTACCTGCTTGGCAAGATCAACGAGAACGCTCTTCTATTCCGTCCAGCCGAGTTTTTCACCACCCAGCGCATCGACCTTCGCCACGACCAAGCTACCGCCATCGACAGGCAGAACCGTCGGGTTCTGCTAGCCTCCGGCGAGGCGGTCTCCTACGATCATCTGGTCCTCGCCACCGGAGCCCATAACCGCCCACTGCCGGTCCCCGGTGCCGAACTGCAGGGCGTATTCGGCGTCAAGACCAAACAGGATGCCGACGCCCTAGCCCCGCTGGTGAAGGAAATCCGCAACGTTGTGGTAGTCGGTGCCGGCTTCATCGGCCTGGAGTTCGCCGCAGTGGCCGCCGAACAGGGTGCCAGCGTGCACGTCTTGGAGCTCGGCGACCGCCCGATGGCACGCGCCGTCTCAGCGGAGATGTCCCAGTTGTTCCGCCAAGCACATGAGGCCTGGGGGGTAAAGTTCGATTTCCGCCAGGGCCTGACCCGGATCGAAGGCAATGCCGGCCGAGTCAGTGGTGTGCAGACTTCGGATGGACGCCTGCTGCCGGCCGACCTGGTGGTCTTCGGTATTGGCGTGATCCCCAACACCCAACTGGCCAGCGAGGCTGGCCTAACCATCGAAAACGGCATCCGCGTTGACGCCAACCTGCTGACCTCCGATCCGCACATCTCCGCCATCGGTGACGTCGCCTGCTTCCCTTGCCTGCAGAACGGCGAACAACCGACCCGCCTGGAATCCGTACAGAACGCCGTCGACCAGGCGCGCAACGTGGCAACGCGACTGCTTGGCAAATCGGCACCCTACGCCGCACTGCCCTGGTTCTGGACCGATCAGGGCAACCTCAAGCTGCAGATCGCCGGGCTTTCCACCGGCTACGACAGCACAGTGACCCTCGGCTCGACGGAAACCCAGCAGCTCTCTGTGCTGTGTTTCCGCGACGACCAATTGATCGCGGTGGAATCCTGCAACCGACCGGGCGACCACATGGCCGCGCGCAAGATTCTCTCCCGCCCGCCGCAGCTGAGCGCCGCCGAGGCCGCCGCCGAAGGCTTCGAGCTCAAGGCCTGGGAAGCCGCCAACCGCGACTGAACGACCGCCGCCGCGCCCACCGCAGGGCGCGGCTTCGGCCAGCGCCACGGCCAATCCCGCTCCCTGCCGAACGAGCCTGCACCGACTGCCGTCCGCTCAAGGCGACACCTGATGAACGCCCGTAGCCAATCGCTTTCCACCGGCCTGTCGATCGTCTCGATCGTCTGCTTCAACTTCGCCTCCTACATCGCCAACGGACTCCCCCTTGCCGTGTTGCCCGGCCATGTCCTGAATACCCTCGGATTCAGCAGCGCCATGGTTGGCCTGGTGATCGGCATGCAGTACCTGACGACCCTGCTGTCGCGCCCACTGGCCGGCCTGCTTGCCGACACCCATGGCGCCAAACGCACGGTGATGACCGGACTAGCCGTGCTGACCGGCAGCGGCCTGCTGACGGCTCTGGCGATCATCCTGCCGCTGCCCCCGGGGGCCGGCCTGGCGCTGCTGCTCACCGGGCGCATCCTCCAGGGCATCTCTTCGGCTCTGATCTCGACACCCTGCTGCACCTGGGCCATTGGCCTGCATGGCACGACACGTACCGCACAGGTGATGTCCTGGAATGGCATCGCCGCCTATGGCGGAACCGCCCTCGGCGCGCCGCTCGGCGTTCTAGTACGGGACCAGCTGGGGCTTGCCGGCATCGGTATCGGCATCACCCTGCTCGGCTTGCTGCCCCTGCTGTTCGCCCGGAGCCGACCGCCGGCCCCGTTGCTGCCGGGCATACGCCTGCCATTCCACTGCGTGTTCCTCGCCGTGCTGCCCAACGGCCTGGCCATCGCCTGCAGCTCGGTGGGCTTCGGCAGCCTGACCGCCTTCGTCGCCCTGTACTTCGACAGCCGGGGCTGGAACAACGCGGCCTATTGCCTGAGCGCCTTCGGCATCGCCTTCATCTGCGCCCGGCTGGCATCGCCCAACGCGCTGCCACGCTTCGGCGGCTACCGGGTGGTCGCGCTCTGCCTGACGGTACAAACCCTTGGGCTGCTGCTCGTTTGGCTGGCACCTACGCCCCTGGTGGCGATCCTCGGCTCGGCGCTGACCGGCCTGGGGGTGTCCTGGGTCTATCCGGGGCTGGGGGTGGAAACCCTGGCGCGCACGCCGGAGAGCAACCGTAATTCGGCCCTGAGCACACTGTCGCTGTTCTTCGACCTGGCCGTAGGGCTGGCCGGCCCACTGATGGGCCTGGTGGCCGCGCATTTCGGTCTGCCATGGATTTTCTTCTGCTCAGCCCTGCTCTCGACCCTCGGCCTTACCCTGGTGCTGTACCTGCGCCAGCGCCCCGGCCAGTGAAGAGTGGGGCGCTGGCGGTCGAAGCATAACTGAACAATTTCAATAATATTGCCCATACAAATCGATACCTGCATTCTGCAACCAGCGCCCCGGCCGCCGGCAAACCCGCCACACCCTACTCCACAAGCCCCATTCCATAGATCTGAAAGGCTGCCCAACGGGAGCAGCAACGTGCCTGACCGGTGGTTTCCGGCCCTGAGCAGCCGTTGACTCAGATCAATTAAAAAGCCCTCCACGGGGCAGATAATCGGCTCGCAAATGAACAAAAAACTATTTTTTGTTCATATTAAACAACAAGAGCGAAGACCGACTATGACCAGCACTACCAACCCGGCGCTGAGCGACGGCACGAGGATTTCGGACCTGATCGACCTGGAAAAACATGAAGTGAAGATGCGGACGCTGTCCGACCCCGAGCTTTATACCCTTGAAATGAAGAAAATCTTCGCCAGGACCTGGGTCTTCCTTGGCCACGAAACCGAGATTCCGAACAAGGGCGACTTCGTCGTCCGCGACATGGGCTCTGACTCGGTGATCGTCGCCCGCTCCAGCGACGAGCAGATCCATGTCTCGCTGAACGTCTGCCCGCACCGAGGCATGAAGATCTCCACCGTCGATGGCGGCAACGCCGCCGCCCATGTGTGCATCTACCATGGCTGGACCTTCCGCCCCAACGGCGACTTCATCGCCGCGCCGGTGGAAAAGGAGTGCATGCACGGCAAGATGCGCACGAAGGCCGAACTCGGCCTGCACAAGGCCCGCGTGTCCGTCTATGGCGGCCTAATCTTCGCCACCTGGAACATCGACGGCCAGTCCTTCGAGGACTTCCTCGGCGATGCCAAATGGTATTTCGACACGCTCTGGTGCCGCACCACCGCCGGCATGGAAGTGCTCGGCCCACCACAGCGCTTCATCATCCGCGCCAACTGGAAGACCGCCTGCGAGCAATCCGCCTCGGACGGTTTCCACACCCTGACCCTGCACCGCTGGCTGGGCGAGGTCGGCCCCTATGCGAAGAAGCCGGATGCCGAAGGCAAGGGCGGCGACCTCAGCCCGGAAATGTACGGCGTCGAAGTCTGGACCGAACACGGCCATACCATGCGCTGCATCGAACTGGACCGCAAGATCCAGCGCCTCACCGGACGCGACCCGTCCACCATGAGCGCCGAGGAAAAACTCACCCTACTGCCACCACCGGGCATCACCCGGGAAATGGTCCCGGAGCTGCTCAAGCGCTTCAGCCCCGAGCAGTTGCACGTCATGAGCTGGCGCCCGCCGCAGGTGGGCAACTTCTTCCCCAATGGCCTGTTCGAGTTCATCTACCTGCCTCAGCCGGACGGCACCGTGCTCGGCGCCATGGCCCTGCACGCCTATATCCCCAAGGGGCCGGACAAGCTGGAATTCGTCAACTGGATCCTCGCCGAGAAGGACACCCCGCCGGAAATCAAGGCGCGCATGCTGCGCCAGTCGATCCAACTGCTCGGCACCTCCGGCATGGTCGAACAGGACGACTCCGACACCTGGCCACACATGACCCTGGCGGCCAAGGGAGCGATGAGCGAGGACATCACCCTCAAGTATCAGGCCTTGTACGAAGACGACACCAAGCCTGCCGACTGGCCCGGCCCCGGTTATGTCGGCGAGGGCTTCACCAAGGACGATACCCAGTGGCAGTGGTGGAAATACTGGCACGCGCTGATGACGGCCTGACCCCCAATCCTCGTACACCCTGCCCGGCTGCGCAGCGCAGCCGATGGCACGCACAGCCTCACGGAGATCGCCATGAACGACCTACAGACCCTGCTCGCCCCCACGCCCCTGCCGCCGACCGATCGCAGCAAGCGCATCTCCAGCGGCAGCCCGCTGCATAGCGAAATCGTCGACTTCCTCTACGACGAAGCGGAGTTGCTGGACACCCTGCAACTCAAACAGTGGAGCGAAACCCTGACCCTGGATATCGAGTACAACGCCCCGGCGCGCCTCACCCGTCCCAACCGCCAGCAACAGCAGACCGTGGTGCGCAACGTCCAGCACCTGCATGAGAGCCATGGCTCGCTGATGGTGCGCATCATGCGCATCACCGACACCCGCAGCGCCTGGGGCGAGGACCCGCCCTCGCGCACCCGGCGCCTGGTCAGCAACGTCCGCGTGTTCGGCACCGACAAGGCCGACGAATACAAGGTACTGAGCTACCTGCTGGTGACCCGCAGCCGCTTCGACTTCGACGACTTCGACCTGATCCCCTGCGAACGCCACGACATCCTGCGCCGCGAGAACGGCCAACTGAAACTGGCGCGGCGCGAAATCCTGCTGGACCAGGCGGTGATCGGCACCCCGAACCTCGGCATTTTCCTTTGATCGACCCGACAGAAGTATAGGCCGCAGCCGCTGCGGCCAACCACGGAGAACGACAATGCAACTCGAAGACATGATCCTCGTCAGCGTGGACGACCACGCCATCGAACCGGCCGGCGCCTTCGACCGCCACATGCCGGCACGCTTCAAGGGCCGCCAGCCGCGCGTCGAGCAGCACGGCGGCCGTGATGTCTGGGTATTCGAAGGCCAGGCCACGGGCTACATGGGCCTCAACTCGGTGGTCGGCCGGCCCAAGGAGGAATACGGTATGGAGCCGCTGGGCTACGAGCACATGCGCCGCGGCACCTGGGACATCAAGGCCCGCGTCGATGACATGAGCGCCAACGGCATCCTCGGCTCGATCTGCTTCCCCACCTTCCCCGGCTTCGCCGGCCAGCGCTTCCAGAACCACCCGGACCGCGCCGTGTCCCTGGCGGCCATCCAGGCCTACAACGACTGGCACCTGCACGACTGGTGCAACGTCGCGCCGGGACGTTTCATCCCGCTGATGCTGGTGCCCTGGTGGGACATGCAGGCCGCCGCCGCCGAAGTCGAGCGTCTGGCCAAACTCGGCGTGCATGCCCTGTCGCTGTCCGACAACCCAGCGCTGCACGGCTTCCCGTCGATCCACAGCGACTACTGGGACCCACTGTGGAAAGCCTGCTCCGACAACAACGTGGTGATCTGCTGCCACATCGGCACCGGCATCAAGGCCGAGCACGCATCCGAGCTGTCGCCGATCGATGCCTGGATCACCTCCATGCCGATCTCCATCGCCAACTCGGCCGCCGACTGGATCTGGGCGCCGATGTGGAAGAAGTTCCCCAACCTGCGCATGGCCCTGTCCGAAGGCGGCATCGGCTGGATCCCCTACCTGCTGGAACGCGCCGACTTCACCCATCGCCACCACCACGCCTGGACCAACGCCGACTTCGGCGGCAAGAAGCCCAGCGACATCTTCCGCAAGCACATAATCACCTGCTTCATCGAGGACGATTTCGGCCTGCGCAACCTGCCGGACGTGGGTGAGAACATGGTCACCTGGGAATGCGACTACCCGCACTCCGACTGCACCTGGCCGAATTCGCCGGAAGTGGCCTGGGAAAGCCTGCGCAAGCTGCCCGAGGCGACCATCCACAAGGTCACCCACCTCAACGCCATGCGTGAGTTCTCCTACGACCCGTTCCCCCTGCTCGGTCGGGAGAATTGCACCGTCGGCGCGCTGCGCGCCCAGGCCACGCACGTCAATATCGAGCCGGCACTGGGCATGGGCGGAGCCGCGCCCAAGCGCGAGAAAGGCCAGCCGGTGACCTCCGGCGACATCAACGCGATGTTCGCCCAGGCGGACGCCCAGACCGCGTTGTAGGAAAGGCCATGGCGCCCCTCCCGGGCAAAGGCCGGGAGGGGACGGTTCAAGACCACGACACGAGGCCAGCATGGACATCATCGGCATTGGCTACCTGGGCTTCGAAAGCCCGAACCTGGACGCCTGGCGCGAGTACGCACCGCAGGTGCTCGGCCTGGGGCTGGGCAACGCCCCGGCGGGCGACCCCGACTCACTGTACCTGCGCAGCGACGACCGCCGTCACCGCATCGCCTTTCACCCCGGCCCCATCGACCACATCGCCTATATCGGCTGGGAAGCCCGCGGACGGCAGGCCTTCGACGCCGCAGTGGCGCGCTTTCGCGCAACCGGGGTGGCCCTGGAAATCGGCGATGACGCCTTGCGCGAGATACGCGGAGTGCGCGAACTGGTGCGCTTCCGCTGCCCGGCGGGCTACCAGCACGAACTCTTCTACGGACAGAAGTGGACGCCGCGCTCGTTCGTTCCCGGTCGCCCCCACGGCGGTTTCGTCGCCGACGAGCGCGGCGTCGGCCATATCGTCCTGATGACGCCGGACTACGGTCCCGAACTGGAAGCCTTCTTCATCGAGCTGATGGGCTTCCACTGGTACGGCGCGGGCGCCGGCAAGGGCCGTACCGGCTTCTTCCGGGCCAAGCTGAACGACAAGACCAGCCACGACATCGCCTTCGGCCATGCCCCCGGCATGAAGGGGGTGCAGCACATCGGCCTGTTCGTCAAGAGCCTGAGCGATCTCGGCAAGACCTACGACATCGTGCGCCAGCGCGAGCTGCCGATGCAGATGACCCTCGGCCAGCACTGTCAGGACCCGCACGTTTCCTTCTACCACTTCAGCCCGTCCGGGTTCGCGGTTGAGTGCATCCATGAATTGGAGCCCTGGCACCACGACGGCTTCGAGCTGAACCCCGAGCATCTGAGCGTTTGGGGCCATGAGCGGGCCGGACCGATCCTTGGCCCCAGCGTCATGCCCGTGGAGCGCTACCCCGACGACTGAGCGCGTGAATCCAACACCAACATCGACAGAAAAAGGACAAGAAGATGAGCAAGACCTACGACATCGTCATCGCCGGCGGCGGCCACAACGGTCTGGTCGCCGCCTGCTACCTGGCCAAGGCCGGGCGCAGCGTGTGCGTGGTGGAGAAGAACGACAAGGTCGGCGGCGGGGTCATGACCCGCGAGCTGACCATTCCCGGCTTCAAGCACGACGTCTGCTCGGTGGCGCACACCCTGCTGCAGGCCAACCCGCTGCTACGCAACGACGAGCTGGAGCTGAAAGCGAAGTTCGGCCTGAAATACATCAACCCCGACAAGATGACCGCGATCTTCTACGACGACGGCAGCACCCTGGAGTTCTACACCGACCTAGAGCGCACCTGCCAGGCCATCGCCAAGTTTTCCGAGCGTGACGCCGACGCCTACCGCCGCTTCAACTACCAGGTGTTCCAGAACCTCGACATGCTGGTCATGGGCATGTTCAACACGCCGCCTAGCGCTTCGCACCAAGCACTGATGATGGAACAGAGCCAGGTCGGCCAGGAACTGATGCGCACCCAGGCGATGAGCGCCTGGGACTACATCAGCGAATGGTTCGAGAACGACAAGGTCAAGATCGCCCTGGCCCGCTACGCTTCCGAGGCGATGATGAACCCGTTCGACAACGGCACCGGCTTCGGCTTCTACATCATCCTGCCGCTGATGCACCGCTACGGCGTGGGCATCCCGGTCGGCGGTTCCGGAGCCTTCGCCGACGCCCTGCGCGCCTGCCTGGAACACCATGGCGGCGAGGTGCGCACTGAGGCGCCGATCAAACAGTTCAAGATTGACGGCGGCAAGACGACCGGCGTGATCCTCGACAGCGGCGAGGAAATCCTCGCTCGCCAGGGCGTGATCTCCACCCTGCATGCCAAGCAGGTATTCCCCGCCATGGTCCCCGGCTGCGAGTTGCCCGAAGGCTTCGAGCAGCGCATCCGCACCCTCAAGCACAGCAGCTTCCAGCCGTTCAACATGCACGTCGCCCTGCGCGAGGCACCGCGCTATAAGGTCGGCCCGGCGGTGGACGACTTCTTCTGGGTGGAACGCTCGCATTCCGACCCCGAGGAATTCGCCCGCGCCTTCCGCGACCTGGAGTACGGCATCCCGCGCCGCGACTTCATCGCCTACGTGACCCAGGACACCTACGATAAGACCCGCGCCCCTGAAGGCAGTCGCGTGCTCAACATGTACGCCTTCTGCCCCTACCACCTCAAGGGCGGCGCCCAGCGCTGGGACGAGATCGGCAAAGAGGTGGCCCACGCTTTTCTCGATGATCTGCGCAAGCTCACCACCAACATGGACGACGACAACATCCTCGGCTTCTCGTGGATGACCCCGCTGGACATCGAACGCCACAACAACGCCATGATCGGCGCCGACATCCTGCATTTCGGCTCCTACTCCTGGCAGATCGCCGGCAACCGCCCTGCTCCCGGCTACGCCCAGTACAAGTCGCCGGTGGCGGGCCTGTACCTGGCCGGCGCCAGCACCCACCCCGGCGGCGGTGTCACCGCCGCCTCCGGGCGCAACGTGGCGCGGGTGCTGCTGGAGGAATCCGGCCTGGACTTCGACGAACTGGTCGGGGCCTGAGCCCCAGGCAGGAGCAAGCGCAGCATGAAGATGTTCAGCAAGGAAGGCGTGGAGATGGTGGACGTCAAATCCATCACTCGCGAGGGTCAACGACTGGTGATCAAGGGCAAGGTCATGGGTGCCATGAGCACCACCATCCTGGTCCACCCGCAAGACTGCTGGCAGGCCGCCCAGCTGCTCGGCATCGGCGTGATCCTACGCCTGCCGCTGCTCCTGTTCCAGGGCTGGCGGGCAGCGCGCAGGCAGGAGCGGGCCGCTCGCGGCTGAGCGTCAGGGGCGCGCGCCTGCGTGCCCCGTGGCTTCCTTCACGCCTTGATGAAATATCGCACCCACAACCTGCCGTCCTGGAAACGGTACAGCTCGATGGTCTCGATACCGCCATTGCCGTCACGCAACGCATTGCGATGATGGCAGGCGGCTTCCTCGCCGTTGATGATGGTTTCCTTGACCTCCACGCGAAAACGCGGCTGCTGGTTTTCCCACATGCCTTCGAGGATCTGCCATGGGTCGGTCGGCAGAGCACGGCCAACGTACTCGATGTTCAGGCCAGCGGGCGACATCCGCCGGTAATGCTCGAAGAACCCCTCCTTGTCGCCGTTGTTCCAGCAATCGATCTGGCCATGCAGGAAATGCTCGATGGTTTCTTGCGCACTCATTGCTTACTCCTAGTATCCGCAGACGGGCAGGCCCGCCGGACGTTCGCACACCGCTTCAGGCATGCCGTTGCTTGGACCGCGACCACCGCTGCCGGCCGCAGCCAGAGCAGGATCGACGGCCCGATGAGGGAACAGGCCAGGCAGCACAGCAGCACCGCCGAATAGCCCTGGTACGCCTCGTAGAGATAACCGAAGAACACCGGCATCAAGCCGGACATGACTGTGACCAAGGCCAGGTGCAGGCCGAAGATACGCGCGTAGTCGCGCAGCCCGAAATAACGCGCTATGAGGAATGCCGCCAGGTCGAATTCAGCACCGGCGCTGACACCGACGCACAGGGTGGCGAACACCAGCAGCGCGGTACTCTGCACACCAGCGAACAGAAAGACCGCGCAACCGATGGCCGGTAGCGCCAGGCTCGTCACTGCGACCAGGACCGGAGGGTAGCGGTCCAGCAGATAGCCTACCAATAGACGCCCGGCGATGATGGAAATGCCGAAGCTGCTGAAGATCTGGCTCGCTACTTGGGCGGAAAGCCCCTTGCTCTGCAACATGGGCACTATATTGGTGACCATACCGACGGTAAGGCACACCGATAGGATCAGCGCGACATTGAAACTCCAATATACCGGCGAGCGCAGTGCCTGGCGGAAGCTGAAACCGTTCAGTTGTGTAGCCAACGCACGCTCCGTCGAGGACATGGACTCGACCTCCGTTGGCAAACGCATCCATGCCAAGGCCATAGGCAAGGTAAACAGCAAGGGCAGCGCCGCTAGGGCGAAAAAGCCAGCCTGCCAGCCGAACCGGGCGATCAGGCCGGCCAGTAATGGCGGCAGCAGCAGCGCCATCATCCCAGTGCCGCAGAGGATAGCCGCCAAGGCCAAACCACGGTTGCGCTCGAACCACAGGTTGACCAGTTGCGTCCAGGTAATGGCAATAGTGCCTGCACAGACCAACGGCATGGAGAAGAACGCCAGGTACAGCCAACCGATGGAATGCTCGATCCGCGTGATTGCCACATAGCCGACCACCTGCAGCAGGATCGATACGATCGCCACCCGCCGCAGGCCGAAACGGTGATACAGCGGGCCGACCAGTTGGGTGGAAACGGCCACACCGGCAAACAGGAAGGTGATAGACGCTTGTAGCTCGCCCCGGCTCCAACCAAAGGCCTGCTCAAGGGGAATGACCAGGGTGCCGAAGCCATAAAGCAAACCGGCGCTGATACTGGTGCAGATCCCCACGAGACCGAGTAGCAGGATGCGCCAGCCACGCCTGAACTCAGCAATGTCGAAAGCTGAGCGCCAGTATGAATTGGAGGTATCGGACATACAGGGACTCCTGACGCAATCGCCCGTTGGCAGCCTGCGCAATCCGGGCTCAATGCCCCTTGAGGATTTCTTCGACCTTGGGCATGGCCACCATAGTGGCGCCGCCGTCGACCAGCAGGGAGGTACCAGTGATATAGGAAGCGTCGTCGGAGGTCAGGAACAACGCAGCGGCGGCGATATCCGCCGACTGCCCCAAACGGGGCACAGGGAAGCGCTCGGCCAGGCGGTGCGGTAGCTCTTCCCCCAGGGACTCGAACATGTGATCGGTGCCTATCAGCCCCGGCTCGATCACGTTGACCAGAATGTTCAGTGCGCCGAACTCCACCGCCAGCCCACGGGCAAAGGCGTTCATGAACGCCTTGCTGGAACTGTACGGGATCAGCGTTGGCGTGTACTTGCGATTGGCCTCGCCAGAGGAGATGAATACGATCCGGCCCTTGTCCTGCGCCTTAGAAAGATGGGGTGCCGCATCCTTGGCCAGCCAGAACAGCGACTGGATATTGCTGCGCACCAAATGATCGAACGTCTCGTCCGTCATCTCGACGACCAACCCGGATGATGTATCCGCGGCACAATGGACAAGGATGTCCAGTGCGCCAAAATGCTCCACACCACCCTCGATCATGGTCTTGACCGACGAGCGGTCGGCAATGTCACCACCGACCAGGTGAGCCTCGCTGCCCAGTGCCGCGATCTGCGCGACGGTTTCCTCGCCATGGCGTGGCGTACGAGCAGACACTATCACCTTTGCCCCTTCGCTCGCGTACGCCAGCGCGATGGCTCGCCCCATGCCTCGCCCGGCACCGGTGACCAGCACCACCTTGTTCTTGAACCTCATCGGCTGTTTCCCCTGTTCTTGTACGGAACACTCCCGCGGAGCTTGGGCCGCACGGAGCCCGAGCGGCCAGATCAGATATCCCGGCCCGGCATGTTGCGCGCCGAACCGTTGCGCCGGTCGGACTCTCCCCAGCCTAGCCAGTGCGAAGGCTCTCGGGTGTCTCCGACACGGCGCCAGCGCCCCTCCTGCTGTGCGGTGATCGGGAAGCCACCGACAAAGTCGATCATTTCACCCCTGGTGTCGGGAAGAAACTCCCACTCCTCCTCACCTTCGAGCACAATTCGAGCCGACTCAAGGAAGTAGCTACCTTCCTTGTGCCGGGTTTGTCCTTCGATATCGGTGGTCACACGCACCTCACCTTTATCGTTGGTGAAGATCGCATAGCCCAGGTGATCGTGGCCAACCATGAAGGAACCGGCGTCCCAACTGCCGTCCTTGTAGACAGTGACAAACGACCACCAGAGCACGTGCTTGTTGTTATTGACTACAAGGTCCTTCTTGAAGTGGATTGCACCGCCCTCTGCCATGTAGAACTGGTCCAGCGCCATCGCCCCCTTCACCGGCCGTCCTTCGCAGATGCCGGCCAGTTCCCAGAGTTGGGACACATAGAAGGTGCCCCATTCCACTCCCGGCAGATACCACTGCAGGCCCGGGCCGAGCAGCCGTCCTTCCAGTTGGAACAGGCCGTCCTCGCGCCAGCTCAGGCGTTCACTGTTGGCCGTGATTTCCCAACCATTACCGGCCTCGCCGGGTTGGCTGGTCCAGCGCACGGTGTCGCCCTCCAGGGTCTGCACCGGCATCGGCGTCGACGCCTGGCGAGCCATCTTCTCGTGATCCATGCGCAGGTTGATACCGTCGACATGGTTGTTCAGGTAGAAGAACTTGGTCGGGTTCGGCGTACCGCCCGGCGCCATCAGCGAACGCACGAATGAATAGATGTTGCCCTCCTCGTCACGCACCGAGCCGAACGGCGAGGATTTGCTCAACTGCAAGCCGAAATAACCCCGGATACCACCCATCGAGGCACCGCTGACTTGATGCGGGCCGACCAGTTGCTGGAAACCAAAGTCACCACGCACGGGAATCGTCTTGAAAGTTCTCATGGGGATTCTCTCTTGTCGTAATTGTCGAGGGCACGCAAGGCAAAGGGGCAGCGAGGCTCAGTCCCAGATCACCGGGAGCGACGAGGCACCGCGTAACTGTGCACCCTCGATGACCGGCACCGACTTCGACGGATCCAGACGGATATTGGGGAACAGGTCGAGGATGGCGTTGATCGAGCAGTTGATCTCGACCTTGGCAATGAACTGACCAATGCACATATGCGGGCCAAAACCGAAGCCGAAGGAAGGCTTGAGCTTGCGGTCGATGTCAAACACGTCAGGGTTCTCGAAAGCGTCCTCGTCGCGGTTGGCGGAAACCACCATGCATTGAACGAAGGAGCCCTTGGGAATTTTCACCCCATGGAACTCCACGTCCTTTGCTGTCTCACGAACCTTGAAGGTCGCCACCGGCTCAAAGCGCGCGGTTTCGTCCATCAACTTGGGAACGAGTGAGCGATCTGCCTTCACCCGCTCCAGCAAGCCCGGAGTGGTGAGCAACAGGGCCATCACCGAGCTGAACATGCGCGTGGTGGTTTCACCAGCAGCGGGCAATAGCGAACGGGTGAAGGTGACTACCTCATGATCGTCCAGAGTGCGTCCTTCGAATTCGGCACGCAGCAGGCGGCCGACCACATCGTCGCCGTGGCTGCCCTCGGCACGCCGCTGCACCACGACGGCGTGGATAGCGTCGTAAAGTCCCTTTACTGCGATGCCGGCACGCTTACGCGCTTCGTCCATCTTCGCTGGGTCGATCTGATTGCCACCAACCATGGCCAGTGCCCAGGCAGCGTATTGCTTGTATTTCGACGGATCGTCTGTGGGGAACCCCATCAGCGCGTACATGATGCGAATCGGCAGCTCCAGGCCGAACTCCATCAGGTCGGCGCTCTTCTTCGATACCAGCGGCTCAAGAAACTCCCTGCGAATCACCTCGTCGATCTGTCCACGCCACTTGTTCACATTCTCCGGCATGAATGCCGGTTGCAGCAGGGCACGCACCTTTCGGTGCGGCTCGCCGTCCATGGCCAGGATCACCAGGCCGTCGAAGAAGGCGCCCAGGCCTTCGGCGATGAAGCCGTTGGTGAAGGTGCTCCCGTCGCGCAGCACCGCCAGCACGTCCTGATACTTAAACAGCGCGAAAGTTGGCCGGGTACCTTGCTGGATACCCGCATTGGTCGGCACCCCGAACTGAGTGATGAAGTCACCTTCGTAGATCGGTGACTTCAACCGCTGCTCTCGGCAAACGGCATGGATGTCCAGGTCGGTACCACGATAGGTTTCGGAGACTGCGGAGTAGTTTTCCTTGAGATCAAGGGCAGAAGCGCTATTAGTGCTCATGAGATTAAACACTCTAAATTGTTGTTGTCGAAGTCGACCGACGCCGGCACGGTGGCAGGCCATCAGCATCACGGGGTAAGGGTCCCGCTGCGATATTTCATTTGGAAACACCCCGGCTTGCTCGCCAGGCCGCAAGTAGCGGTATCCTTTCGGAATCACCAACTTGGGATACTAACGAGCTGCCTCTTTTCTGCGACTCGATTCGTTTTACCCAAGGTCAAACGAAGTACGTCAGCCCATCGCTGCCATAAGGAGCCCAGGGTGAAAACCGCGGTGCAGAATGAACCCGGAAAACGCAACACGATCCGCCGCCTGATCGAGGTAGCCCGCTTGGAATTCGCGAAGAAGGGTCTCACCGGCGTGCGCATGGAGGAGCTCGCCCGCGAAGCGGGGATCACCAAACAGTTGGTCTACCACTACTACGGCTCCAAGGAAGGTCTGTTCATCGCCGTGCTGGACGAATGCTCCGAGCGCGTCATGTCCGAGCTGGTGGAGTTGGATGTCGACTTACTACCACCGATGCAAGCCATGCAGGGAATGCTCAACCACTTTTTCGACCAGTATCGTCACGATCCGCTGCTCGGCGCACTAGCCCTGGAGGGCATCCACTACCACAACACCCACGAGACACCGCGCAACCGCTTCCTGGAGCTGACGCCAAGGCTGATAGACAAGCTCGACGGCATCCTGCGACGCGGCGCCGAGGCTGGGGACTTCAAGGCCGGGATCAACCCCCGGCTGTTTCTCGCCACCGCCGCGCTGGTTACTACCGGCTGGTTCACCAACCGCTATTCGATGTCGGCGCTGGCCGGCCTGGACACCACCTCAGAGGAAGGCATGACCACCTGGCGCCAACATTCTGCGGACTTCATCCTCGCCAGCATCGCCCTGCACTAGAACGACCGTGCCAGAGGACACCTACACGGCCATCGGCTACTTTCTTCCGACTTGCGCCAAGTAGCGCTTCACCCGGCCGGCCGCCAGCCGCCCGGCCATGCCGTTGACGCCACCGCCTGGGTGGATACCGGCGCTCCCCAAGTACAACCCTTCGACCGGGAGAGTCTCTCCACCGAGGCCATAGGCTGGCCGCATGGCACTGGAGCGCATGGACGTGGTGTCGATATGCACCACGCAACCGTTCACTGTATTCAAGCGTGCAGTGAAATCCGGCGCCGCCTCGATCCAGCGCCCAATTACATGCCCCTGAATACCCTCGACGTATTCGGACAGTTGTTCGACCACTTGGTCAGCCACTCGCTCCCTGAGCGCATCCCACCCTTCAAGAGGAGCGACCGGCATTACCGGCGGGTAGATATAGAGCACGTCCTGTCCCTCCGGCGACTGCGAAGGATCCACCGAGTTGGGAGCTACCATGGTGATGTAGGGCAGGCGCGGCACTTCTCCCCGGGCGCTAGAGGCGAAGTTCTCCAGTACCGCCTCTTCGGTACCTATCATCAGGCAGGCCTTGCGCAGGTCGACACCATCGCCTCTGGCAGCCTCGAAACGAGGTACTGCGATCTGTCCATCAAGTGCCAGGTCCACCTTAAGCGGCCCAGAGCCCCTGGCGTTGGCCGGTGCCATGGCGATACGGGTCAGCAGGTTGCGTGGCATTTCTCCGGCGCTGACCATTTCCAGCGCGACCTTGGGATGGCAGCCGGCAACAACCGCACGGGCCGTGAACTCACGTCCATCAGCTAACCGTACACCCCGAACCTTGCCCCGGCTGGCGAGGATTTCCTCGACACGGGCCAGGGTCAGGACCTGGCCACCAAGCTCCTCCAGGCGCGCGCGCATGGCGTTACTGAGCTGCTGCATGCCACCGATCACCCGACCAACACCGAAGCGATGGAGGAAACCCAGCAGGGCGTAATAGATGCCACCACCATCGGCACTGATGTCGCCGGCCAGGCCAGTGAGCGCACACATGGCAGAGATGGTCACCGGGTGCTCGAAGCGCTCCCGCGCGGCCTGGTGTGCCGAACCGGTCATCAGCGCCATCAGCTCGGGCTTGAGCTTGCGGTGTTTGAGTGCAGTACCTACGACCTTCAGCTTGGTCATGATGTTGGTCCGAGCCGGGTCGATCCGCATCATCGGCAAAGCGATGTCGAGGAACAGGTCGATGACCGCCATGAACTCAAGGAATGCCTCAGCGTCCCTGGTGCTGTAACGGCGGATTTCCGCGGCCGTCTTTTGACGATCACGCCAGAACACCAGCGAGGTGCCATCCGGGTGCAAGTACACGTAGCCCGGCGACAGCTCGATCGACTTGAACCCATGCCGTTCGAGCTGCAGCTCGTGGGGTACGTGGGCATGAACGCGCATGGACATCATATCCATCGCGCAAGGGTGTACGAGGTGTTGCGGCGCCTCGGGAATCAGGTAGCCCGATGAGGCCATTCCGCCAACCTTGTCCAGCGCCTCAAGCACCAACACCTTCTTGCCATCCATCCCTAGGTAGCAACCCGCCGACAGGCCGTTGGTACCACCACCCACGATAATTACATCGAAATCCGTGTTGTCATTTTTCATGGCTTGATTGTTCTTGTTCATCGCTGTTTTGAGTAAGTGCCTGGTGGCTCTGGCAATCTCTCACCAGACCACTACTACCTGCTTGGCAGAAGGCTAGGGTCCTGCCTTTCACCGGGAAGGCAACGCTAGCAACAACCAACCGGCAGTGGTTGGGCATCGTTTTACCGGCGGTCAAACAATTCTCCAGCGACTCTTGCGGCGCAAGGCACAGCCCTCGCCGATATCGACATCGGTGACCACGAATAAAAGTTTTCTAAAGGGAACGGTCGATGCGGGCGCAAGGGCATGACTATCGGCAGCTACAAGGGCTGCTCATCCAGGTGGCCAGCAAATTGCCAAGCTACAGCAGGTAGTGGCCAGTCGGGGGAATGCTTGGCGTCTCCGGGCACTGACGACCACACTTCTCGCCCGGGTCCATTCGGATTGGTGCGGATTGAGCTTCAGCACGCAGGCGTGAGGCCTGACCGCCCCTACCGGCCCGCTTCGCTCACATGCTATTGCGCCCCATCTGGTCGAACAGCTTGCGCACCGCTACCAGTGACGGAGTGTGGCTACTGAAGCCGCCATCGGCCACCACGGTACTGCCGGTGATGAACGAGGACTCGTCGGAGGCCAGGAAAGCCACCACGTCGGCGATCTGCCGAGGGGTGCCCAGCTCCGGCGTGCAGTGGTTGTCACGCATGATGTCCAGCAGGGCGTCAGGCAATGGGTGCTGCGGCGCAAGACCGATCTGTACAGCGTTGCCGCGAACCCCCTGCTTGCCGTACTGCGCAGCAACCAGCTTAGGCAGCATCAGCAGCGCCGCCTTGGAGGTGGCGTAGCCTGTCAGCGACATATCCCCCTGCACACCCAGACCGGAGGTGGCGAAAATAATCGAGCCGCCACCTTGCTCCAGCATCACCGGAACGACGTGTTTGGTGCATAGCACCGCTCCACGTAGGTTGACAGCGATGGCCCGGTCGAAAGCGTCCATGTCGAGATTAGCCAGGTCGCGATCGCGCTGTCGCTGCCCGGCATTGAGCACTGCAGCATTGTTATGCAGCACGTCAATGCGACCGAAATGCTCCTTGACCTGGCCAACCATGGCGTGGACGTCCTCTTCCGACGAGACATCGGTGCGGATGCCCAGCGCGTCGTGACCAGAAGATATCAAGGAGGCCGCCACTTCCGCGGCAGCCTCTCCATTGATGTCGACTACGGCAATGGAGGCCCCATGGGAGGCCAAAACCCGCGCGCATTCGGCCCCCAGTCCGCCACCGGAGCCAGTGACGATCGCAACGCGTCCAGATAGTTTTCCCATACTGGTCATAACCTTGTTCTCCACACTACTTTCAACTCATTCCCGTCATTCACCGGTGAAGCGCGGTACACGCCGCTCGGCAAACGCTAGCGCGGCCTCTCGGCGGTCCTTGGTTGGTGCCAGGAGCGCAAACAGATCTAATTCAAGATCCAGTCCGCGCTTGATGTCCAGCTCCAACGCAGCCCGCGCGGCCTGCTTGACGTAAGCAGAAGCGGCAGGCGGCTTGGTGGCTATCAACCGGGCGAGTGCCGCAACCTCATCAAGCCAGTTGGTCTCGTCGCTCGCCAGGCGGGTGATCAGACCAACCCGGCGGGCTTCATCCGCTCTAATCCGCTCACCAGTCAACAGGAGGTCCATGGCTAGCCCCGGAGCAACGACTCGCGCCAAGCGCTGGGTTCCGCCGCCACCGGGAATGAGGCCGAGCCCGGTTTCCGGTAGGGCAAATACCGCACTTGGCGCGGCGAAGCGGATATCGCAAGCCAGAGCCAGCTCCAGACCTCCCCCCATGCAGTAGCCATGGATGGCGGCTATCACTGGCTTGGAGATGCGGTCCAGGGACTCTATCCAGCGGGAATGCTCCATACGCTGACGAACCTGTATGGCCGACTCATCACCACGTTTTTCCTTGATGTCCGCACCGGCGCAAAAACCTCGGTCACCCTCGCCGCGAATTAGGATGACCCGCACCTGCGGGTCGGTCTCCAGCTGCGCCAAAGCCTTCGGCACGCCGATGCGGATATCGTCATTAATAGCGTTGATCTGTCCGGGCCGGGTCAGCACGATCCAACCCAGGGTGGAATCGCGCTCGATGCGAACAGCTCCATTGATCACCAGCGGATCCAATACCTCCGAACTGGAAGTCATACAAGCACCTCCTCGAACTCGAACACCTGGCCGTCCAGTTCCTTCGGGTCGACCTTGATCAGTGGCCGACCACCAACAGCTTCGCTCGACTCGATCCACTGGAAGGCAGTCCCCCGCGCGCGCAACTCCTCAGCCTTCGCAGCCAAGTCGTTGACACCAATGCGGATGTAGTACGGGCCCGGGCCCCAGTTGTTCAAATAGTGACCGGCATCGGTGTTCCAGTGGGTCGCTTCGAGCACATCGAGAGTCGCGCTGTTGGCCACAGTAAAGCCCATGCGCGCTCGGCGATAACCTTCCTCACGCAGTTGCTCCACCGGACCGCTGGGCTCCCAGTCAAGATTGGCGGACACCTTGCGCAAGGTCTCGTCCAGATCACGCACCAGGAAGCCGCGGGCAGTCACCCGCACCATACCGCCGGGCGCCAGGTCACGGGGCTGCACCGGCGGCAGCGCGTAGGTTTCCGCCGGCATCTGCAGCGGCTCGGTCTCCATGATCTCGATGCATAGGCCTCCGTCGACCGAAGGCTGGTAATACGGCTGCTCCGGCGTGGCACCGAGCCATAGGCGATCAAACGGCATCTCCGGCGTGCGCTGCGCCATGCGGAACGGCAGGCGGCGGCGCATCAACTTATCTACCAGCACAGAGAACTTCTCGCGGTGCAGGGCCAGGACAATGGAGTGGGTCATCATCGGCCGATGATGCCCCTGATAGTCCTTGAGGCTTTCTAGGAAATCGTGGAACAACGGGTCTCCGGGGTTCGGCTTGTCGAGGTGCCACTGCGGCTCGATGCGCGTAGGCGCCACCGCCAAGGATTTGTGCACCCGCAGGAAATGCGCGATGTAGGGGTGGTTATCGAACGCCTGCCGCCAGCGCTCATGCTTATAGACACCGAGCTTGTCCACTAGCTTCTCGGTCATCCCGTCGGGGTCCGGCACCATCATGTCGGCGCTCATCAACAATTCGAACATGCAACTTTCCTCTAGTCGTCGGCCAGGCGCGGAGACATACCACCGAGCATCCGCCCCTGTAGGCCGGGTTGATCAATGGGCGGTAGCAACGTGGACGTTTACGTCCGTGCCTTTCCCGAGAGGGCCGGGCACAGTGTTGCCAGCCATCAAGGGTTCTGCGGGACGAGCTTTCGGGTTGAGCAGGAAATGGGACAGGGCCGGTATGAGCACAAGAGCGCCGAGCATGTTCCAGAGGAACATGAAGGTCAGCAGGATGCCCATGTCGGCCTGGAACTTGATGGGTGACCAGGCCCAGGTAACGACGCCCGCCGCCATAGTCAAACCGATCAGGGCTACCACTCTGCCAGTGAAGTCTAGGGAGCGCCGATAAGCCACAGTCAGGCTGCCACCACGCTCCTGCACCGCCAACTGCACGCTGAGCAGGTACAGGGCATAGTCGACGCCGACGCCGACGCCGACGGCGATGACCGGCAAGGTCGCCACCTTCAAGCCAATACCCAGCCACACCATCAGGGCCTTGCAGATGATGGTTGTCATCAGCAACGGAATCAGCGCTACCAGCGTGGCACGCCAGCTACGGAAAGTGAGCAGGCAAAGTAATGCTGTGGCGCCATACACCGCCAGGTACATGGTGACGATACCCCGCTCCACCTCGATGTTTGTAGCAGCCTCGATACCGGCGTTACCGGCGGCAAGGAGGAACTCGACCGGTTGCTCTCCGGTACTGATGTTGTTCTGCCTGGCGAACTCCTCAGCAACCCGCAGCACGCGGTTGAGCGTGTCGGCCTTGTGATCGGCCAGATAGGCAATCAGCGGTGTGATCGAGCACTTCTGGTTGGTGATCCCCGGCGAGGAGATCATCGCCGAGTCTACCGAGGAATTAGTGATCGCCTGGTCACGACTGATGGTCAGCCACTTGCCGCTGCCTTCGGCCATGCCCGCAGTGAAGAAACGCACAGTCTCGGCCAGCGAACTGGTGGTCTGCACGCCCTCGGTCTGACGCAATTGCCAGGCCAGCCGGTCCATAGTCTGCAACGGCTGATAGAGGCGGCAGTTGTCCTCGTTGGTCTTCATGATCACCACGAACTGGTCGCTGGACAGGCCATAGTTGGCGGTGATGAACGCGTTGTCCTGATTGTAGCGCGAGTCAGCGCGCAACTCCGGCGCCCCAGGGTCAAGGTCACCGACCTTGAGATGAAGCATTACCACACTGCATGCAGCGGTAACGATAACGGACAGGGCGATCACCCCTATCGACCAGGGACGTTCGGTGAAGCGGTCAAGACCGTGCCAGATATGGCCGAGGAAACCGCGGTTGGCTTCCCCGGCGCGATCCTTCTCGATGGCGATCCGCGCGGCCTTCTGACTGACCCCGAGATAGGACAGCGCTACGGGGATCAGCAGCAGTTTGGTGAAGATCAGCACAGCCACACCGATACTGGTGGTCAAGGCCAAGTCGCGGATCACCGGGATATCGATGATCACCAGGACGGCGAAGCCGACGATATTACACAGCAACGCTGTCAACCCGGTCAGGAACAAACGGCGGAAGGTGTAGCGGGCAGCAATGTACTTGTGTGTACCACGCCCGATGTCCTGGAGAATGCCGTTCATCTTCTGCGTGCCATGGGAAATCCCGATGGCGAAGATCAGAAACGGCACCAGGATCGAGTAGGGATCCAGTTCGTAGCCGAGTAGCTCCATCAGGCCGAGCAGCCAGATTACGCCAGCCACGGCGATGCCAACCAACAGCAAAGTGCTGCGCAGGCAGCGGGTATAGAAGTAGACGAAGACTGCGGCGATGATCACCGACGCGCCGAAGAACAGCATTACCGCGTAGAGACCATCGATCAGATCACCGACCAGCTTGCTGAAACCAACGATATGGATACCAACCGAGTCGTTCTCCATCGACCGTAGTTGGGTCTCCAACTGGCGGGAGAACTCGCGGTAGTTCAGCGGCTGGCCAGTCTGGGGATTGGTCTCCAAGAGGGGGGCGACGATCATGCTGGAGCGACTGTCGTTGGCCACCAAACTTCCCAGAATGCCTGCGCGCGCGATATTGCGCCGAAGCTTGTTAATGGACGCCTGGCTACCGTTGTAATCGGCGGGCATCACCGCACCACCGTCGATGCCTTCCTCGGTAACCTCCTTCCAGCGCACGATCGGCATCCACAGAGACTTCATCCAAGAACGATCGACCCCGGGAATCAGGTACAGGGTGTCATTCACCTTCTGCAGCGCGGTCAAGTAGTCATGGTCATAGATGTCTCCCTTCTTGTTCTCCACCACGATCCGCACGCTGTTACCGAGCCCAGGCAACTCGCTCTTGTAGGCAAGATAATTCTTGATATACGGGCTGGCGCTAGGAATCATCTTTTCGAAGCTGGCGTTAACCTGCAATCGAGTCGCATGGAAGCCCAGTACCAGGGTGGCAACAAGGCATGCCAGCAACACCAAGATGCGATTGTTGAAGATCACTCGCTCGAGAAACCCGCCGGAGGTCATGTCGAAGTCCCGAAGGTCAGGGATCACCGGCATTCCACTGTTGTATTTCTGCTCGACCATTTCTACGTTCTCTCTGGAGGGGAGCCGCAGGCTCATTCCGCTGTGGCGATCTGCACGACCCGTGCGCCGGCGTAGGTAGCCACAAGCAAGCGGCCATCTCGGCCAGTTCGGCTCGCCGCATAAACTTCGCTGGAGCGTACCGGCTCAAGGGCCCGTACCAGCAATGAACTCGGGGCCAGTACCGCCAGTTGCCCGCTCTGGCTGACCAGCACCAGCGAACCAGCCTCATCAACCAACCCCACCACACTACTGTCCAACCCGGTTTCGACCTTGCGCCAGTCCCGGCCATCATCCTGGCTCGCATACAAGTTGCCGCGCAGGCCATAGGCAAGCAGAAGACCGTCACGAGCGGCGATACCAAAGAAGGTACCGCCATAGGGCGTCTCAACCTTGACGAAATGCTGCGACTCGGGGTTCAGGCGCAGCAGCAGTCCCTGCTCGCCACAGGCGTAGAACTGACCATGGTCCTGGGCGAGTCCATAGAGGTGCATACGCCGCTCGTTATCCGAGCGCTCAATCCAGGGCTCCCAAGTGGCGCCGGCATCCGTGCTGTGCAGCATCAGGCCGAAAGCGCCCACTACAAAGCCATTACCCTTGTCATCGAAGGCAACATCGAGCAACGGCGTGGGCAAGACATCCGACGTTGCCGAGGTTTTCATTGCCAGGTCGATTTCACGCAACAGGTCGCCAGCCTGCTGATCTCCAGCTTTCTCTGCTCGCGAGTAGTGCTCGCGCAGGAGCACCAGTACCTGCCTTCCATCCAGGCGTATCTGCCAACTCCGGCCGCCATCGCCACTGTGCAATAGCAAAGCGTCGTGGCCGACGATCCAGCCATTCTTCGTATCGGTGAAGCGTACTTGCACCAGATCGCTGGAAACCGGACTGGGAACCTGGCTCCAATTCTGGCCATTGTCTTCCGAGCGTAGGATCACACCATGTGGACCGACACCGAGCAGTGCCTCGCCAGAGTGGGTCACAGCAACAATTGGAGGGCGTATATGAGGACTTACCTTCGGAGCAGGCTTGCTCAGGACGTCATTCCCGACAATCGTCGCCGCGCCAGCGAACAACGGGGCGAACAGCAACAGAGGAGTCGAAGCCACAGCCAACAACACCTGCCGGCGAACTTGCCATCTGCCAGTCAGCAGGCAGTGCATCGAATGGATCAGGTCACGGCAAGGGCTTGTCATTGTTATTTTCCTCAACCACCGGGCGCGTCCGGCCAAAGCAAGCACACCGACGCGCCCATTTCTTGTCATCTGCCCACGCAAGCAATGTCGCGCGGGCTCACAGTCAACGCTGGGTGACGCGGGAGACGATCGCCTCCGGGTTCATCTGACGCTCCGAATAGGGCTCGTCAGTGAAGCGATAACCACCTTTCAGCGCATCGTTCAACAGTGCCCACATCCCCTTGTTGAAGTCGTACACGACGTTCTTCACGTTGTAAGGGATGTTCTTGTCGTAAATCTGCACGCCGCTGAGGAAGATCGCCCGGTACAGCGCACCGCTCTTGTCCCAGGCGTCGTACAGGCCGATGCCGAAGGTGTCTTCATCGAGGTAGTAGGTCCGTTTGCTGTAGACGTGGCGCATGCCAGGCTTGAGAGTTGCCTCGACCACCCAGACACGGTGCAGTTCCCAACGCTCGCAGGCAGGATTGGCGTGGTTCTTGAGGAATTGCTCGTCCTGCTTGCAATCGAAGTAGAACTTGTACGCGTTATAGGGAATGTACATTTCCTTGCGGCCTACCAGCTTGTAGTCGAAGCGGTCCTGGCTGCCGGAAAACATCTGCAGTTCGTCGAACAGAGTTACCCCGCCCTGGCTGGCAACGGGGGTGTCGAAGTTGAACTCAGGAGCCAGCTTGACCCGGCGCTGCCCTGGGGTGTAGCTGAAGGAACGACGTGGCTTGGCTTCCGGGTCGAGGTAATCGTTGAGGACGATCACCTCCCCCGCCCGCCGCGCCGGGAAGTTGTTCAGCGAGAACACCCTGGAGTACATCATCGGATCACGATCGGTCTGGCTGGTCTGGTAGAACGGCGTTTCCTCGAAGGTCGCCTGCTCGGCAGTCTTGGTCACCTGGCCATTGGTATCGATCACCCAACTGTTGGAAGAACTGGTAGTGGAATAGCCCGGACCGATCTTGTAGCGCAGCTGCTGGTTCCACATCACCTCGTTGCCGTTTTTCGGGATAGGGAACGGCAGGCCGCCACGACAGGCGGGGTCGACCGCTAGGCCATCCTTTTGCACCTGGCAACCGGTGGCATTGCGTAGCGTCGCGTTGACCACGGCGTCGGGATAGGCGGTTGTCCGATGACTCGGGTAGACGTCCATGTACCAGGTCTCGGGATTGCGCTTGAGGAGGGCCTTTTGCCCCTCGCTGAGCTTGTCTGCGTATTTGTCGGCATTCGCAGCGGTGATGCGGAACAGGGGCTTCTCATCCTTGAAGGGATCGACCCAGAATCCGCTGTCCGGCTGGAACCCTGGCGGGGCCTTCTTCAGGCCACCCTCATAGGCAGGGATGGTACCATCGGCATTACCAGCTTTGATCGCCCCCCAGGGCGTCAGGTCCTTGCCGAGTTCGGCGGCCTCCTGCTGGCTCACGGCAGCCAGTACCGGCAAAGAGAGTCCACCCAAGGCAAGGGCTAAGGCGAGTCGAAGTTTCATGACCAGTCTCCGTTCTTGGAATTATTAAAAGGAGGTTTTGTAGGTGAAGACCAACCAACCACGGTCGGTACCGCCAACGTTACCGTTGCCATTGACCATCCGCTCTCCATTGGCATTCAGGGAATTCTTCTCCTGCGCGGATACGTCGGCGTAGCGCAGGCTGAATTCGTGTTCCTGACGGTAGGTCATCTTCGCACCGACCGACCAGGAAAGCGCGCCCTCGCTACCACCACCGGCGCTGGCAGCATTACCGTGCAGGCCATAGTTAATGGTCAGCGGCACATCAAGAGTCCATGACGGCAGGATCTCGACATATTGCGGGGTGTAGTTCACCGCCACGGCGTAGTAGTCACGGGTAGAGCAGCCATCGGATTTGTCACCCTTGCCGCCGGTTTGGACATCCACGCAGTTGTAGCCTTCGCCTTTGTAAAGCTCCTTGTGCTCCGTCACCTTGTCCAGATGGCTGTAGGCGAACTCAGTGACCAGCGTTGCGTTATCGGCGATGAAGTTGCGCGGTACGCCGTACACGGCGTTGGCCACGAAGTGGATGGTGTCACCACGTGGCCCCTCATCGTCCAGCAAGCTGACGCCAGTAGCATTGAGCGCCCCATCCTTGCGATAGGACAGTTCTGCACCTACTGCGGCGCTGCCAATGGCCCGGGAAGCGCTGACGCCCACCAGCTTGACGTCACGCGGATAAACCAGTCGGTATTGGCGATGGGCAGCATCAATCTGTGGCGATAGCCAGGGTTGGTAGTCGTCGAATTGGCGATAATAAGCACCAAAGGTAGTTTCGATAGCCTCGACATTTAGCTTGGCCATCACTCCCCAGTTCTCACCATCGCGCCCACGCTTAGAAGACGCATGATTGAGGTTGAAGCCTGGAGCCGCAGGCAACCTATCAGGGCCTTCGAAGAAGGGATCTGCTGCGCCGAAGTAAGTTCCACCATAAGGGAAGCGGGTATTGTCCCACTCGTAGAAGTACTGACCGGCAATGGAAAGGTTGTCGGTGACCTGGGCTTTCGCGGAAATCTGCCCGATCGGCAGGAAGACTTCCTTGGTCTCGATACCGGGGCTAACTACTGCCTTCATACCATCGGTTGGTGCCTGGGAGTAGGACACAGCATGGGCACCGAACAGCAGCCCCTCCCCCCAGTAATTGGTGTGCCGGCCGACCTTTACGTTGATGGGCGTCTGCCCCAGCTGGAAGTTGCTCCACACAAAGGCATCGAGGATTTCACCGGAGGGTCCGAGCGCATAGCGCTTGGTTTCGGAACTGTAGCGATCCCGGTTGTAACTGGTCGAATAGCCCGGGACGTTACTCTTCACATCAGTATCGTGGTAGGCATCGTCGTACCAGGCCGCGGCGCTCAGGCGTGCGCCGTACTGATCGCGGAAGGAGAGGTCAAGTTCACTGAGCAAATCCAGGCGATTGGTGACGACATCGCCCTTGTCGAATTTGCCGTCGGACTCGTCGTAGTTCGGGTTGTTCATGATCTTGTGGTCCTGACCCTCGGTCCGAACCCCGAGGTTGTACCGCACAGTGTTGTCCCATCGCAGCCGTAGGTCGGGATTGCCGACATCGATGTCCATCGCCATCACACCACCGACCTGCCCCATGACAGCCAGGGCCAGACCACTGAGAACGAGGGACTTGCGCCCAGACCTCTTCATTGCCATCGCGTTCATCTCAGATCCTTTTATTTTTATTTTCAAACACTTAGGAGAAGAATCGTACTAATACTCCCATCGGCCTCGCCTGGGGCCCCTTGGCAATTTATGCACACCAATCGCAGAAACGTTCCATCAAACCTATCAGCACCCTAGCCGATCAGCGCAAATAATTCCATATGCAGATTTCAATTCTATATTCAGAATCATGTGCACAGACTGAGGTCCCTGCTTAGAGGCGCCCCACGCTCCCGGAATGCGCGCAGTTTGGCCCCATACGGGACCTTCACAGACACCGGGTCAGGCAGAATGCGAGAGGCGAATCCAAAATAAACACAAACATATTTTTTGTTCAATATTTTCTTTAAAAAACCCGCTCTCTGGGATTTAATGCGGCGCAACAGGCCGGCATCCATCGGATACCCCCGGCCATCGGCCACAGCAGGAGGCTCCATGCACATCGATCTCAGAGGTAAACGAGTCATCATAACCGGCGCGTCACGAGGCATTGGCAAGGCAATCGCCCAGGCATTTGCCAACGAAGGCGCGAAAGTGGCTATTTGCGCCCGTACCCTGGAAGCTGTGACGACCGCTGGCCAGGAACTGGAAAGCACCGCGCAGGCAGTCATTGCTCGTGCCGTCGATGTCACCAATACAACAGGGGTCAAAGCATTTGTCACCGAGGTCGCCGAGACCTGGGGTGGCGTGGACGTCCTGGTCAACAATGCAGGTCAGGGCAAGGGCGGCAACCTGGACACCCTGACACCAGAGGCCATTCTCGAACACGCCAATATCCTGCAGCTGGGTCACTATCGTTTCGTCCAGGCAGTGGTTCCATACATGCGTGCTCAACGCTGGGGACGGATCATAGAAATCAACGCTCTCGCGGGGAGCGTGCCCACCCCGGACGGCATCCCCTCGGTGATCAACCGAGCCTCCTGCATCGCCCTCTCGCGCTCATTAGGCATGTCCCTGGCGCAAGACAACATCCTCGTCAACAGTCTGAACATGGGCTGGATCGACACCGGGCAGTGGGAGCGCCATTACAAAGAGATGCCGCCCGGCGTAAGCCGCGAGGAGTTCAACGAGATGGTGCTCAAGGTGGTTCCACTCGGTCGCTTCGGCAAGCCCGAGGACGTCGCCGGCATGGCTCTGTTCCTGGCCAGCGAGTACGCTTCGTTCATCAGCGCCGCGTCCATTGACATCAGCGGTGGCATGGGTGGGCAGATAGCCTATTTCCCTACCCTCAAACGCGATTTCGTCGAAACAGCCCGGAAGCGCAACGAACAAGCCTGAAAGAGTCGACTCCCCGTCCCAAACGAAAGGAGCAGAACAACATGACCCAGACGATCTACGACATCCCACTCAAGAGCATCGAAGGCGATGCCCTGACGCTCGAGCGCTTCAAGGGCAAGGTACTTCTGGTGGTGAACGTTGCTTCGAAGTGCGGGCTCACCCCCCAGTATGCCGGTCTGGAAAAGCTCTACGAGGACAAGGGGCCGGCCGGGCTCGAGATCCTGGGCTTCCCAGCCAATGACTTCAGGGAACAAGAGCCCGGCAGCGACGAGGAAATCAAGGCATTCTGCGAACTGAACTACGCCGTCCGGTTCCCCCTGTTCTCCAAGATCGCGGTGACCGGCGAATACCGCCATCCCCTGTACCGACTGCTGACGGAGGCGCAACCACACACCGTAGGCGAAGGTCCGATGCGCGAACGCCTCAAAGGCTATGGCATAGAAGCGGGACCGATTCCCGCGGTACTGTGGAACTTCGAGAAGTTCCTGGTCAGCCGTGACGGACAGGTGGTTGGCCGCTTCGCCCCGGATGTGGCGACGGACGATTCGCGTCTACTTCAGGCCATCGAAATCGAACTGGACAAGCACTAGAAACCGCCCCTGATCTCATCGAGCCGGGGTGGGCTGTGCATTCCCTCTCGGCCGATGCCTATCAGCGCGTTTAGGAAGCACATGCCATGATCAGGAACTGCCGGAATGCCTGGGCGGGCTCCGGTAGGTCGGCGTCGGGACGCCAAACCAATCCGAGTTCCATGGGCGGAATGGCATCGGCCAATGGACGTGCCTCGATTTTCTTGCCCTCCAGGGACCAGGCGCGATAAAGCATGTCGGACAGGATGGCGACGCCAAAACCGTGCGCCACCAGACCACGCAGAGCTTCCATCGAAGAGGTACGGAACGCCACCTGTGGCGCTAGCCCCTGCGCCTCCCAGTAACGGTTAGTGGAGACGTCACCCTCGTCCACTGTTGCCAGAATATAGGCGTGCCCGGCGACATCCTCGAGAGTGACCGAGCTCGCCGTCATTAGAGGATGCTGACTAGCAAGCCAGAGCTGGCGCCGAGAACGGATCAGTACATGATGCTCGAAGCGAGACAGGTCCTGACTATTGGAGGTGATCACCAAACCCAGGTCAAGGCAACCGTCGGCCACTGCAGCCTCGATGCTCGAACGGTCCATGTCAATGAGGTCGATTTCCACCTGAGGGTAACTGCGTTTGAAACGCGCCAGAAGCGCCGGTAGGAAGTAGCCGAGCACCGTGTAAGACGCACCGACCCTCACGACTCCCTGCATCGAATGACCGAGTAACAGCGGCTCACTAAGGGCGTCCTGCAGGGTATCCAGAATATGTCGGGCATGCAGGGCAAACTTGTGCCCCTCGGCAGTCAGTGCCACTCCATAAGGTAAGCGCTCGAACAGACTAGCCCCCAACGTTTCCTCAAGCTGCAGGACGGCCGCAGTGATTGCCGATTGCGACACATGCACCTTGAGTGCGGCCTGGGAGAACTGGCCGGCGTCAGCTGCCGCTACAAAGTAACGGAGTTGCCGCATGGAAATGTCCTTACCTCTCGCCATCTGCTTTTCCGATACCTGCCTCTTATTTTTATGAATCGCCTTCGTGATCTCCCTGGGTAGACTCGGGCTTAGACGAAAGCACCACCGAGCGAGCCTGCGCTCGGTGCTCCTGCGACCGTTCGCATTTCAGCGCCAATAACAAGAATTGCTGAAGGTTGAAGATGAACGCGATCAATTACTGCGAGTACGAATCCGAGCAATCGGGGGCTTTCGTGACAGAAGCATCGCTTTGCAAGAAAGGCTTTGACGTGCGCCAGGAACATGCCTTCTGGCCTAGCGCCGGAACTGCACTGATCGAGACCCGCAAGGGCTGTCTGATACGCATGCACTCACCCCTTCGGGCTTCGGGTGCAACGAAAAAGCGCACAACCTCGGTAGCTTCCGCGGCCACATTCAGCACGAATTCAAACCACTCGGCCAACTTCTATTCATTCCCCATGGTACCGAGTTCCATCTCAAACATGACGCCTGCCAGCAAAAAGCCGTGATCTGCCTATTCGATCCGGCAGACCTCGGTGACCTGGCAGCCTACCGTTGGGATTGGGCAGGCCGCACCGACGAGAACATGCTCGACCTACAGAGTCACTACCTGCAAAGCACACTGCAACGCCTGGCCGAAGAAGTTGTCGCACCGGGCTTCGCCAGTGAGCTGCATACCGAATGCTTGCTAACCAGCATCGCCTTGGATCTGCGCCGGGAGTTCCTAGGCAGCCATCGCGACGATGAGGCATGCGGCAAACTAACGCCCCGTCAGCTGAAACTACTACGTGAAATGCTAGAGTATGGATCTGCCGAGGACGCTTCCTTGCATCGCCTAGCAGATGCCTGCTCACTGCCAGTGAGAAAGCTATCGGCGTATTTCAAGCACACCACCGGCAAGACTCTACGCTGTTACGCGGCGGAAATCCGTATCCGCAAAGCCATGGTGCTGCTAGCCGACAGGCATCTGCTGATCAAGCAGGTCGCCCATGGTGCCGGTTTCCAGAATGCTGCTGCTTTCACCGCAGCCTTTCGCAAGGAGGTTGGAATGACACCAGAGGAATTCCGTCATCAGCGCAGCAATTACAGTCCCTCTTAGCGGACCAGCAGTACATTCCGCTCCGCACCCCGGCAAGCATTAGGCTTCTTAACCGCCGGGATGCAGGCCGCGGGCTCCCAAGCGACTCAGCGTTTGATGCTTGCAGTGATCTTCGCGTGCGGGCCGGCCACTTGTGCAGCCCAGGCCTCGGTGGCCTGGTCCAGGGTGTAGTCCATATAGTCGATCCAAATATTCTGTTCCTTGGCGATCTTCAGAAGACGCCGCCAGATCTGCTCGCGCTCAGCCGGTGGACGCTGACCGGTGCCGATACAAGACAACGAGCGGAACAGCAGGTCGGCAATGTCCAGGTTGACTTGCCGCCCCGCCCCGGTACCGATAGTCATGATCCGCGCTCCCCAGTTGGTGGCCTTCAGGGCGGTGAGCATCGGTTGGCCACAGACCAGATCGAGGACCACGTCGAACCCACCGTCGGCGGCGTCCTTTAGGGCGGCCACGTCGTCCGCTCCCCCCAAAGTCACCACCTCATCAGCGATACCACGCGTTTTCAGGCCCAACAGGGCTTGCTCCGAGCGTGCGGCACCCACCACCTTACCCGCCCCCATACCACGAGCCAGTTGTAGAGCTATTTGGCCGAGGGTACCAGTGGCACCAAGGATGAGCACCTTCTCGCCCTTCTGGATCTCGGCTTTCTCCAACGGCACTATGGCCCCGGTAGCGGCGATGCCCATACTGATGGCGGTCTTGTCGTCGACGTCATCCGGTACCTCCCACACCTCGGGAGCAGGTACCAGGGTACGCTCGGCCCAGGCACCAAACGGCGCTACCGAGCGCTCACCAAAATACACGCGGCGGCCATCGGTGGTGTGCCCCACACCCTCTCCACGGATCACGCAGGGGTACTCCACCCCTAGGCGATAGGCACCGAGCACATCCCAGCCGCCGAGACCGGCAGTGTCGACGTCGATCAGGACCGCACCGTCCTGCAGCTCGGGTTCACAGAAATCGCCCACCAGCGGCGGAACATTGCGTTCGGAAATCACAGCAGCGCGCATACAGCCTCCTTCTTATTTTTTCTACACGATTTCAGAAGCCAATTAATTGAACACATTTTAATAATTTGTCCAGAAAATTATCCATGCACTACCGCCGACTCCTGCCTGAAGCGCGGATACACCCCCAGCGTCAGCAGCAATAACGGGCCGACCAGAAAGCAGACGAAGCAGAAGCCAAACCGATTGCGGCAAGACCGGAGCCGCTGAGGATGATTGCCAGGGCAAGCCCGCGATTTTCTTCGAACCATAGATTGACCAGATGCGACCAAGTGATCTGCAAGGTACCCAGCCCGGCTAGCGGCACTAGGAAGAACCCCAAGTAGAGCGTCCAGATAAAACCACCGATGCGCGCTAGCGTGCAGACACTCAGGGCTAGCGCGACCAGCGAAACCAGCGTGACGGCGCGCAGGTCATAGCGCAGGTTGAGCCAGCCGGCCAGTTGCACGCCGACGATGGTGCCCAGTGACAGGGCAGTGATCGCCGCCTGCAGGTCAGTGCGCGCCCACCCCATGGCCCGTTCCAGCGGTATAACCATGGCGCCAAAGCTGTACAGCAGCAGCGAACTAGAGCTTGTCGCCACTCCGACGACTACCAGAATTATCACGTGCCAGCCCCGCTTGAATTCCGCGTTGTTGAAACCTTTCATGAGCAGGCCTCGTTCACTCTCGTGGTAAGTGTGTCAGTCGTTGCCGATGAAAACCGCGGCCTCGGCACTCTTGGCGATCACGTGCTCGCGTCGCACCCGGCCCGGCGCCTGCCCGGAGCCAGTAATGTCGACGTATTGGGGATGGACCAGGGTCGGACCGTTAGGCAGCTCCTGCAGAGCCAAGGCGACAATGTCTTCGGCCTGGGGCAAGGGCATGTCCAGTGCATTGGGGATGTTCAGGTGTCACCACGGCCTCCCGCGTTGTCGGCCATACTGAAGTTGCTCGATACCAGCGGGGCGTTTTGCCGATAGGAAAGGTCGACACCAACCGACCCGCCACCTTATACCGGTCCCACCGACCACCCCAGGCCGTAAAGTCGAACGTCCCTGGCGTAGACGTAGCGTGCGAAGTCACTGCCGACCTGCAGCCCCCACGGGTTGTAGTCGTCGAACCGGCGGTAGAACAGACTGAGGTCCGAGTGCAGGAAATCCAGGCTATAGGTGCCCATCCCCCCCCAGTTGCTGCGGTTTCGCGGCGTCACCGGATCGTTGATCGGTCGGGCGACGCCGGTGAACAACGGCATCCGGTCAGGGCCCTCAAGAGCGACGCCGGCAGAAGCGAGATAGGTGCCACTCTCCGGCGCGCGGGTCGACTCCCACTCGAGGAAATACTGGGCGGCGACGGACAGGTTCTCGGTGAGCTGGGCCTGGGCGGATAACTGCCCCAGGGGCAGAAATATCTCGCGTGTCTCGGTCCCCGGGCTGCTAACCGCCTTGCGTCCATCCAACGGGGCCTGCGAATAGGACACTGCATGGCCGGCGATCAGCACCCCATTGCCCCAATACACCGTATGACGACCTGCACGTACGCTGATCGGTACGTCGCCGAGGTTGAAGCGGGTGAAGGCAAAAGCATCAAGCAGCTCGCCGCTCAAGCCTCGGTGATAGCGCTTTGTGAATCCGGAGCAGTGCCTGCCGCTGTAACTGGAGGTACTCGAGCCAGCCCCCGCGCCGGCGTAGTAGACGTTACCGGAGGCCGTCTCGACATCCGTATCGGCATAGGCCTGGTCATACCAGGCTGCACCGCTGACGCGGAAGCCATGGTACTCCCGGCAGGTCAGTTCGAATTCGCTCATCAGGTCAACGCGGTTGGTCACCACGCCCCCACGATCAAACTTCGAATCGGACTCATCGTAGGTGGCGTTATTGGCCAGGGCACTATCACGCCCTTCAGTCCGGACCCCAAGGTTGTAGCGCAGAGTATTGTCCCTGCGCAGCTTCAGGTCCGGGTTGGCAGTTTCGAACTCCTGCGCCTGGACCATGCCCCCACACGCCAGAGCCGCCAGCATACCCAGCAGCAAATGGCCCCAGATCAGGTTGGCACTCGACATCAGCAGTCTCCGTCTTGCTCGTTGTTATTTTCAGCCGGTGCTGACGGTCTCTCGGCACGACCGCAGTACTAGTAGACGGGAAGGGCGGGGCCGGAAACAACGAATCGGGGTATCGCCGAAACACAGAAATCTATTGCCGAAAAGCACAGGCGAAAACCAAGGCATTAGATTTTCAGATACCTATAAGTAATTTTTATCACTCAACAAAAAATGAACACTAACCAATAATTCGTTCAACAAAATGCGAGACGTCCTGGCGCGGTCGCAACGACAAGAACAATTGGAGGTTAGCCGTGAGCACACCACTCTCCTTGGAAGACAAGTACGTCCAGCAGACCGGAAAGGCCCTGATGACAGGGATCCAGGCACTGGTCCGGCTACCATTGATGCAACGCCAGCGCGACCTCGACAGCGGCCTCGACACCGCAGGCTTTATCTCCGGCTATCGCGGCTCCCCCCTCGGCGGCTTCGACCAGGCGCTGTGGAAAGCCCGCGACCACCTCAAGCAGCACCAGGTGTTGTTCCAGCCGGGGGTCAATGAAGACCTCGCGGCCACCTCGTTGTGGGGTACCCAGCAGGTCAACCTGTTCCCCGGCGCCAAGCACGACGGCGTGTTTGGTATCTGGTACGGCAAGGGCCCCGGCGTGGACCGCTGCGGCGATGTATTCCGTCACGCCAATGCCGCCGGTACCTCACGCTTCGGCGGCGTGCTGGCCATTGCCGGCGATGACCACGGTGCTCGCTCCTCCTCGCTTCCGCACCAGACCGAACACATCTTCAAGGCCGTGATGATGCCGGTGCTGGCACCATCCGGCGTGCAGGAGTACCTTGACTATGGTCTGCACGGATTCGCCATGTCGCGTTACTCCGGGTGCTGGGTAGCGCTCAAGGCGGTAGCCGATACCGTAGAAAGCGCGGCCATCGTCGACCTTGACATCAATCGCGTGCAGCCGGTCACTCCCGATTTCGCTCTGCCCGAAGGCGGACTCAACATCCGCTGGCCGGACCCACCGCTGGCCCAGGAACAGCGATTGCTGGAGCACAAACTCTACGCAGCCGCCGCCTATGCCCGGGCCAACGGCCTCAACCGAGTGACTCTGGACTCGAGTCGGGCACGCATCGGCATCATCACCTCCGGCAAGTCCTATCTGGATGTGTGCCAGGCGCTGGAGATTCTCGGAATCGACCAGGAGCAGGCCGAGCGGATAGGCCTGCGAGTCTACAAGGTCGGCATGGTCTGGCCGCTAGAGGCCGAGGGAGTGCGCCAGTTCGCCGAAGGGCTGGAAGAGATCGTGGTGGTCGAGGAAAAGCGCCACATGATCGAGTACCAGCTCAAGGAGGAGCTGTACAACTGGCGCGAGGATGTGCGCCCGCGCATCGTCGGCAAGTTCGACGACAAGGGCGAGTGGAGCCTGCCGCACACCGATTGGCTGCTGCCGGCAATCAACGACTTGACGCCGGCGCAGATCGCCCGAGCCCTGGCCAAGCGCATCTTGCGCATGCACCCGCACGGTCCGTTACAGATGCACCTGGCGGTGCTAGACGCCCAGTTCGGTTGCAAGCAGCAATTCAGCAACCTGATGGAGCGGGTACCGCACTACTGCTCCGGATGTCCTCACAACTCCTCAACCAAAGTACCGGAGGGCAGCCGAGCTCTGGCAGGCATCGGCTGCCACTACATGGCGGCCTGGATCTATCCGCGCACCGAGACCTTCAGCCAGATGGGCGGCGAAGGCGTGGCCTGGGTCGGCCAGGCGCCATTCACAGAAACCCGCCACGTGTTCGCCAATCTCGGCGATGGCACCTATTTCCACTCTGGCCTGCTAGCCATCCGCGCGGCCGTGGCGGCCAAGGTGCCGATCACCTACAAGATCCTCTACAACGATGCTGTGGCGATGACCGGAGGGCAACCGGTGGACGGCAGCCTGAGCGTGGCGCAGATCTCCCGACAACTCGCCGCCGAAGGCGTTCAGCGTATCGTGGTAGTCAGCGACGATCCGGACAGATACCAGGAGGTACACGACCTGGCAGCCGGGGTACCGGTCCGGCATCGCGACCTGATGGAAGAAGTGCAGAAGCAGCTGCGTGAATTTCCCGGTGTATCCGCGATCATCTATGACCAAACCTGTGCTGCCGAGAAACGCCGCCGTCGCAAGCGCGGCAAA
The DNA here is from genome assembly GCF_003176655.1 of Pseudomonas sp. RW407. NCBI lineage: Bacteria > Pseudomonadati > Pseudomonadota > Gammaproteobacteria > Pseudomonadales > Pseudomonadaceae > Pseudomonas > Pseudomonas sp. RW407. The sequence goes on from NZ_QGSL01000029.1 coordinate 108,223, forward strand.
TTTCCCGATCCAGCGCGACGGGTAGTGATCAACGAGGCGGTTTGCGAAGGCTGCGGCGATTGCAGTAATAAGTCCAACTGCATGTCGGTAGTCGCAGTGGAGACCGAGTTCGGTAGCAAGCGAGAGATTGACCAGTCGTCCTGCAACAAGGACTTCACCTGCCTCTCTGGATTCTGCCCAAGCTTTGTCACCGTCGAAGGCGGCCGGCTGCGCAAGCCCAAAGCGCTGGTGCAGAGCGCCGGGGATGTCTGGGAGCTTCCCGAGCCGTTGCTGCCCGACCTCGGGCAGCCCTACAGCATCCTAGTCACCGGCGTCGGTGGCACCGGAGTGGTCACCATCGGCGCCCTCCTGGGTATGGCAGCTTTCCTTGAGGGCAAGGGCGTGCTGAACCTGGACATGGCCGGGATGGCGCAGAAAGGTGGCGCGGTTTGGTCACACATCCGCATCGCCGCTCGCCAGGAACAACTGTTCGCCCCCCGCATCGCAGAGGGCGAGGCCAGCCTGTTGCTGGGCTGCGACCTGGTGGTGAGTGCCAACACAGAGACCCTGGCCAAGCTGCGCCAGGGCGTCAGTCAAGCCCTGATCAACAGCGAAGAAAGCATCACCAGCGCCTTCGTCCGCACCTTCGCCCGCCAGGCGGAAACCGGTGACCTGCTGGAAAACCCCGACCCTCGCTTCCGCAGTCACGAAATGGCCGCACAAATCAACGAAGCAGTCGGCGCGGAGCGGGCGGAATTTGTCGATGCCAGCGCGATCGCTACCGCTCTGATGGGCGACTCCATCGCCACTAATACCCTCATGCTCGGCTATGCCTACCAGAAAGGTTGGTTGCCGATAGGCGAGACGGCCCTGCTGGAGGCCATCGAACTTAACGGCACGGCGGTTGAGTTCAATCGCACTGCCTTCGTCTGGGGCCGCCGCTACGCAGTTGACTCGCAACGAGTACGCCAGTTGCTCGCAGCGGGCAGGGTCGAGAGCCGCGACCGGCAGTTGTCGCAGAACCTGGACGAGATCGTTGCCCGGCGCACCAAGTTCCTGACCGACTATCAGGACGCTGCCTACGCCGAGCGCTATCGTAAGCGCGTCGAACGCTTCAGCGTCGCGGAAAGCACCCTCAATGGCCAGCCCGGCGCCCTCACCGAGGCAGTGGCGCGCTATTACTTCAAGGCACTGGCGATCAAGGACGAGTATGAAGTAGCCCGTCTTTTCGCCAACGACGAGTTCATTCGTAAGATCGAGGCAACCTTCGAGGGCAATTACCACCTGAACTTCCATCTGGCCCCACCACTGCTCAACAAGACCGCACCGGGTGTAGAACCGGCCAAGCGCAGCTTCGGTCCATGGATGCTCAAGGGCTTCCGCCTGCTCGCCCGTTTCCGGCGCCTGCGTAACACCTGGCTCGACCCCTTCGCTCGCACCCATGAGCGCAAGGTCGAGCGCGCATGGCTGGAAAGCTACGAGGCGATCCTCGACGAAGTGCTGGCCCGCTTCACTACCGACAACTTTGCCGCTGCGGTGGAGCTAGCTCGATTGCCGGATGCCGTACGCGGCTATGGCCAGGTCAAGGAGCGCTATCTAGCCCACGCCGAAGAGCGCAAGACACGATTGCTAGCCCGGTTGCGTGGTGAAGCACAGTTCCACGACGCCACTCAGACAACTGGCATGAGTGCACACATCCAGGTCACCCAGTTGTGACCACGACGAGAGCTCGGGCCGAAGACAGTTTTATTCGGAGAGGTAGCATGCAAGACGTCGTCGCCGCCGACCGTACCGCCATCGGTGTCTTCCAGGACAGCCTGGCCGACTTCAGTGCCGTCGAATTAGGCAGCGCCGTAATCCGCACCCTGCTAGACAAAACAGGCTTGGCTACAACCTACGTAGATGAAGTGATTCTCTGCCAGGTGCTTATCGAGGGCTGCGGACAGAATCCGGCACGCCGGGCGGCAATCACTGCCGGGCTGCCTTATGTCGTGCCCGCCCATGAGCAAGCTGTGCGGGTCGGGTCTGAGACAGTCGCCATGGCGGCCCAGACGATCCGCTGCCGCGATGGGAATCATGGGTGTTGGCCGGTCCCAGCCAGCCGCAAATACCTGGAAAAGGCCGGCTGGGCACTGGCCGATCTCGACCTGATAGAAGCCAACGAAACCTTCGCCGCGCAGGCTCTGTCAGTTGGCGGGGAGCAGGGTTGGGACATCGACAAAGTCAATGGTGGTGCCATCGCTCTTGACCACCCGATCGACCCTTCCGGCTGCCAGGTACTGGTTCCCCTCCTGTACGAAATGATCCGCCGCGATGCCAGGAAGGGCCTTGTCACGCTGTGCATCGGCGGAGGCCAGGGGCTTGCCTTGACGCTGCATCGAGATTAATCGTGAAACAAACCATATCGACTGCCGAGTCCGACTGCCCAGCCGCCGAATCGATGCTATATCGGCACGAGGAATACACAAAGCCGCAATTGGTCAAACAGCCTTGCGCTCACGAAAGACTTCGTCGGGTGGCACTCCAGCTGTTCGTCGAGCAAGGCTTCCAGAGCGTCAGCCTGCGCCAGCTCGCCAATGCTCTCGGCATGCAGGCCGGATCGCTATACAACCACATGGACAGCAAGCAGGCATTGCTGTTCGAGCTAATCGAAGAGCATGAGTCAGATCTGCTGGACACACTCCGGGCAGAAGATCCGAGTAATGCCAGCGGCTTGCAGCGCCTACGGCAATATATCCATTCACATGTGCACTTCAGTCTTGCTAATCACGGCAGGCAGGTATTATCTCGCCTAGAACTCCGCCAGCTCACCAACGAGCAAAAGAACGCGATAATGGTAATTCGACTGGCTCAGATTGAGCATATGCGGGGAATCATCAAGCAAATATCGAGCAAGTATGTTAGGGATGAGGGAAAACTGACGTTGGTCGTTCGTAGTGTAATGGCTATCCTTGACGATTATCCGGAATGGCGCCTACCAAGCCGCCGGCTCGACGCGTTGGTCGAATTTCTGACACAACTTGCAGTAGTGGGTATTACATATCAGAAATTTCAAAAATGAGTACTGCCGGCGCATGGTGAACCTAGCCCCCAAGACGGATGTACCACGTGCAGTCTACATAGGGGGCTAAGCAAAGAAAATTGGCCGATTCAGCTTCATCCTGGCAAACCACCTCGCTTGAAAGAAGCCCACGAATTCGCATTCACATCTGCATCGTAAGCACACAGCCTATTTCTCTAATGATCAGTCAGATAGAAACATCTGAAGAAAGCGGAAAAATTCGGAGAACTCTTCCTCACTGAACCTCGATAGCCGAGAATTCAGCAAAGGGACTATGAACTCAGTCCCCCTGTCAGCTATTCGCTCCCCCTCCGGAGTCAGGCGCAGGACGATCACTCGACGGTCCTCGGTACTCCGGATGCGACGAATGAGTCCTTTGCTCTCAAGCCGGTCAAGCATGCGTGAGACCGAACCAGTGTCGATACAGAAGAGTTTGGATAGCGCCACCGAGGTAATCGCCTCACCTCGGCGTAGAGTTAACAGCACGCCCATTTGCTGCCCAGTAACCCCCAGTTCCTTCAGGGCAGCATCCGCCTCACACGAGACAATGTTCCGCGCCTTGACCAACATGAAACCTATATTCTGGCCAGGCACGAAGTTTTTATTTGAATAATGCACCATCAGTTTGCCACCCTATCTAACAAATCCATCTGATCGAAAAGACTGGAAGCTGTCATTTCTCGCTATGGGTCATTGCTGGCAGACAGCATTAGGAGCCCCAAAATCATGAACGAAATACAAAATACTGTTCAAGTGTATCGTAATAAACAATCGATGACATCATGCGTAACGCTGCCCATATAGGTATCTTCTGGACTCTCGCCGGCCGCTTCGAAACCTTCTGCTCGCTGGTAGCGATGTGCCAGCCAAGGGTCCTCCCCCCCCGATCAGCGCATGGCAGGTGGTAGGAAACACCATGGCCAACGGGCACGCACAGATACTACTGCACCCCGAACAGCTTCACTCGAGCCACAGAGCGATGCTCCCGAAAAGCACGGATGACAGCTGCGGGAGTGATGGTTGGCGGTGACTTTGGTGGGGCTAAATGCACGGCGAGGGCTAAGCTCGAAGCAACTGTCTGCAGCAGTTGCCACCTCAGGCGATTTGACGACTCCTAACAGGGTGCCAGCAATGGACTGCCCCCGACATAGGAGCAAGTGTTCACATCTTTTTTCAGCGGAGCTGCTCACCTCTTCTTAGCTGGCATACTGGCATAACGATCAGCCTACTCTGACCACCACCATACATATGCTTGAAACCATTGAGGCTGGCTTCGCGGTTTGACTGTGTTTGGTGGCGCGACTCAAGGGGATCAGCGAAAACCAGGTTGCCATGCCAATACAAAAGAGTAACAAGCAAGTCATTAGGATGCAGCGGAAGATGAAGTACAGCTCCGGAGTCAATACTGCGACAGGAGTGGTCGTTTCTATACTGCCTCCTCAACTTCCTGTCGCAGCCCCTCACGCTGCAAAAGCGTAGCGAGCCAGCGGATCAGCTTTGTAACCAGGACTCAACGACATCGTTGCCATACTCCGCTTTCCAGGCTTTCAATACCTTGTGGTTACCACCTTTGGTTTCTACCATCTCACTAGTATGCGGATTCCTATACACCTTGACAGCACGCGCACGTCGCGTCGATTGAGATATGCGAGCGCCACGCACACCGGCTTCACGTACCGTCTCCGGATCGAGAATCGAAACTATATCTCGTAGCGATTTTCCATAGGCCGCCATCAGTTCCTTGATTTTCGTTTCGAACTCGATTTCTGCCTTGAGCGCGGCATCGTTTTTCAGTGACTCCAAGTGTGCCAGCTGTTCAGCCAGCGCCTTCTCTGCGGCTCGGAACTCGACAAGCTTTGACATTTAACTATCCCTACCCAAGGGATTAACTCAGCGTTCAGACTATACCGTAGAAGTAATCTACGCACCAAAGGTAGATCATCGCCAAGTATTTCTCTTCTCTGTCCAGTGCGCTGCCAACCAACGTCTCTACAAAAAGACACGCCACAACAAGCGCCAACTTCACAAGCAGTACGACCGCACAGCCACACCAGCATATGGGATGACCTCTACGGTAGTCGAATCGAGTATTGGTGCTACGATTCGTAGCAGTGATGCAAAAGTTACCCTCACAGTTAGCTCTCTTCGGAAACAAACACAACGAATGTCTAATCCCTAGCAGGGTAGCGGAGGCTTGCATTCCTCCGCAAAACACAGGAGTGTATTCAGTAGAGATACAGTCATAGCAAGGAGATCCTGTGGGGAGCAAGATACCTCGAGCACTCATCCAAGGGTTGGGCGGCATCACTGCGCTACAGTATGAAGCGCTCAGCACAAGCCCCCAACCCTACTGCGACTCCCATGTGTGCAATGCAGAAATAAGCTTTGTCAAACGACACCTTCGAAAATGCGCTGACCAGACGATAGAGGTTCTCCCTTGCTATCGCCTGAAGAAGAGCTCAGAGCATCACCAGAACTGTAAATACAACTTGAAAGGTGCGCTTTCGGTTGTTGCAAGAGAATCTGATTCCGACTTATTTGGCGCGATCGAAAACGCACGCTACGAATTGCGTCTCCACATTCTGCAAAATGCATATTGGGAGTCTACAAAGGCGGCTTTCGAACGAAAAGCTAGACCACCGCGCCCAGACACCCCAGAGAAGAGCTACTCCAGTCATGGGAAGCTCAGCACCTATTTAAAAACACTCAAACAGATACTTGAGCTTCGCAATCTTTGCGCAAACAATGAAGAACTAAAGGAACTCATCACCCTAGATCACAAAGGAATGAAAGTCCCGTGGTCAAGATTTTTCTTTGACCATGAGAATCTCCATACTTTTCTCAAGTACTACCCCAAAGACCAATACACCATTCCCCTAGCTATTAACGGCCACATTGACAGAATCGAGCAGCCTTCGACCCAACGGAAATATCATACACTCAAGCTCGTCCCCCCATTTGTCAGCCCAAACGCCCAGAACGTCATCAAGAAACCTCAACCCCAGATCGTTGTCACCACTCCCGATCTCGCCACACATTTCAACCCAGGGGAGGAGTACATCTTTTTCGGTATCTGGAAACCATCCATTTCATACAAGAAAACAGAAAAATATCATTGGGAAAACCAACGAATAGAAATGTACATCAAGAACAGCGAGCACTTTATACGCTGCGAAGAGAACTAAAAACAGCGAGAACAGACAACTATGGCCCAATATAAATATTCGCAAATCTTGCAGCAGAACAATCATCCCGCCTTTGATGAAACACACGCGCCCGGCGCAACGGCAACCAATCCGGGAATTTACCGATGCACCGCCTGCGGAGATGAAATCGCAATTGCCAAGGGGCACACACTGCCGCCACAAAACCATCACCAACACGCACCAGGGGCCGGTAAGATTCAATGGCAGTTGGTCGTCTTCGCCCAACAGCGGTCATAACCTCACCTCGGGAAAGACTAAGCGCACTCTCCTCGCCACATGCAAGTATGGCGCGCTCCCATGCCCGAGTCATCGAACAACGAGACGGTTGCAGCCTTCAAGACGGCGCAACCGCTTCCTCCAGGAGATTCAACAGACCACGCCCCCAAGACTGGTAGACGTTAATCAGCGCCTGTAGAACTAACGCTCACTATTCGGTTCGGCCCCAGCAGTCCCATGGCCCCATAGAGTAGCCAAGTTGCCATGCGCTCCAGATAATCAAGGGCCTCATCTTGGACAAACTCCCGGTAACAGCATCGTCTTGCCGGTGGCAGCCGGCCATGATTCGCGAGGCATAGCAGCACCATGTCATGCAGTAGATAGCCACGAACGTCATAACGGCGATCCACTGCCCTGAGGAGTGTTCGATAACACGCCACATAGACATAGGCAGAGGGGCCAAGGGAAGCCTTGCGACTCATCCTTGAGCCCCTGCTAGCCAAGACTCGATGAACTGGAGTACGTGGTCGGTCTTGCCCGCACTGACCAACTCTTCTGCCGTTCGATAATCGAAGGCCGGCAGCGGCTCGTTACGGAAACAGAAAATCACGCGGTCGAGCGAGGAACCACTCTCCGCTAACATCAGTACCACCCGCAGCGCATCCCGGATAAACGCCTGCACTGGCGCCGACTCCGGCGTATGCGAGAGCTCCCTGCACGTCACGCCCGCCCGAGCCGCCAAGGTTTCCGGGTGCATGGCGAACACCTGAAGGTAGCGCTCCAGCGAAACGCTTACTCCATCCGCAGCGCGCAGGTACTCCATCAGCGCTGGTACCGACATCCTCGGTAAATCCACGGCGTCCATAACACCCCTCGTTGTCCGCCCCTTTGAATGCAGCATGCGCGCAAATGGCCAACCTGAGTAGTACGACTCCTCGCGCAATGCTTGTCGGCAGTCCTCTTGCCGCAAGGAAATCTTCACGGCCGCCGCCCGCCTGAAAGTTTTCCTCACTCCCCGCAGAAAATCTTCACTTCGGGGGTTCTGGTCGATTTTTTCTTCAGCCACCTTCCCCCTGGCGCGTCACGACCGGGAGGGCTGGCGCAGCAATTCGCCGAAGGGCATCTCCGGCTCGATATAGCGCAAGGCCGAACGCCCATCACGCCAGCCGACATACTCCATCAGGGCCTTCTGACTCCAGCGATTGTCGCTGGCCCAGGTCGCAAAACCACGACGCAGCGAGTGGCTGCTATAACGCTCAGCCGCCAAACCACTGTGCAGCAGCGCCTGGCGCAAGATGCGAGACACGCTGTTCGGGTGCAGCGCCTCCTCGGCCAGATGCCCCCAGCGATCCAGCGCCCGAAACACCGGCCCCTGCTGCAGGCCAGAAACGGCCAGCCAGGTCTCATAGGCCTGCACCGGGCACAAACGCTGCAAGGCCGGTACGCTGAAGTGTTGCCCGCGGTTCTCGCGATCCCCCTTGCTGCGCGGGACGAAGACCACGAGCTTTCGCGACGGCTGCACGTGGATGTGTTCCACCTGCAGTCGGCACAGCTCGTCGCTGCGAAAGGCCCGCCAGAAGCCCAATAGGATCAGCGCGCGATCACGGTGAGCGCGCAGTCGTTCAGCGGCATCCTCCGACTGCTCGCACTGCTCCAACCATTCCACACATTGGTTCAACGCCTGCAGTTGCAACGGTTCTGCCTGCCGCTCCACCTGCGGATGTTCGGCTCGGATACCACGAAACACCTCGCGCACCCGCAACGATTTGGTGGGATCGACAAAGCCATTGCGCGTATGCCATTTCGCCAACGCCGCCAAACGCCCGCGCAGCGTGCTGCTCGACAACTCACCGGCGTAGTCCGCCAGGTAGGCCGCAACAGACTCGGCAGTCGCCGGCAGGAAACCACCCCAGACCACCTCGAAATGCTCCAGGGCCTGGCGATAGCGGCGCAGCGTACTGTCACGCGTGCCGGCCTGGATATAGTGCGTCACCCGGTCAGTCGCCATGAGCCACCTCCCGCGTACCGAATAACCGCCTATAACGGTGCTTTTCACGCCTCACGTTAGAGAAATCCCAATTCTCTAACGTCAGCTCGTCAGCTGTTGATGCCAAAATTCGGCGGCAGTACACCTGTAATTCCATACTCCATGACACGCTACGAAATTGTCGGAGGTCGCCATGGCCAATGCCGGAGTCAACAAAGCCTTGGTCAAACAGGCTCGCGATGCGCTGCTTGCGCGAGGCTTGCGCCCTACCATCGACAACGTCCGTATCGAGCTAGGTAACACCGGATCCAAAAGCACCATTCAACGCTATCTGAAGGAACTCATTAATCAGCCTAGACCTGATCCAACGCCCTCGTTGATTCGGGAGCTCGAGCATCTCTTGCTACCCGTGGCGGAACGTCTGCAGGCCGCGGCCGAGGACGCGATCATCACGCAACGCGAAGCCCTGGCGAGAGAGAAGGAGGAGTTTCGCCATCAACGACAACTTCAGGTCGAGCGGATCCAGCAGTTGCAGGAGCAAGTCAGCCAGCTGAAGCAACTGGCGCAAGAGCAACGTGAGCGTGAACACCTGTTGCTGAATCAACAGCAACACGGGGAAGTCGAGATTCGCCGCCTACTGCAAGCCGACACCAATGCTCAACTGTTGCTGGAGGAGCGTGCGGCACAGCTGCGATCGCTAGAAGAGAAGCTTCGACATGCGCGCGACTCCCTCGAACATTATCGGCAACACCAACAGGAGCTAAGAACCCAAGAACTGAGCCGCCATGAAGCGCAACTCCAACAGTTAAAGAAGGAGCTTCGCATCGTGCGAGACCAGTTGATGAGCCAGCAAAACGATGTCGTCGCCCTCAATCGCGCCAATGAACGACTCATCGCCGAAGCTCAAATGCTGACTCAGCGGGAGTTTGAGAAGGAGCGGGAACTGCGCGAACTGCACGCGCAAATCGAACAGAGCCAAGCGGCATGGAACACCGAACAGGCACATCTGCAACGCGCGCGGTTGGATGCAGAGGAAGAAGCATCATCGCTGAAAAAGCGCCTCCGTCCGCACCTAACAGCGCTACGCGTGCAACAACACCAGTTGCGTGACCAGCGCCGTCAAATCGAACAGTTGCAGACGGTACTGCAACACACGCTTCCTGAACGAATTGCTCAGGCCAGTACCCTCGCCAGACAAGAGACCCGGTAAGAGTGACGCCTTGGTGTGCACCCTACGCGACAAACTGCAGTTGAGTTCGCCGCTGGTAGTCTAGTGCCCGTCTCGCACTTTGCAGCAACGCAGTGGAACAGGGCCTTCTACTCCCCTGCGTACTGTCAATCAGCAGCACCTTGAGTTCGCAAGCCCAATGACGATCCATTAGCTTCCAGAGTAGTTCATAGCCTCGATCATCCGCGTCTTTTGCCCACTGCATTTCACGCATCAGGCAAAACAAATAATTCCTGAATTTGATGGATTGATGAAGTGCTTCGGCGGTTTCTGGCCAATTATTTATGACGATATCCTGACGCTTAGCGAGCAGAGAACTCAGCACTTCATACAGTTCCGTCGAAACGAAGCAAAGTGGTTCGCGCAAACAAGCTATCTCAAAGTAATTCGAAAAATTCTTCTGCAACCATAGACTGTGCAGCTGCCACTTCAAAGAGAATGAGAAAAGCATCGCCAATAGCAATCCAAAGCGCTGCCAGCTCGGCACGCCGCAAAGGCGTTCCATGTCTGGATTGGAGAAGCCGGCAATATCATGACCGTTCAGTTTAAAGTGTTCCACAAGGCTATCGGTAGGTTGTTGAGTGGCCAGCACCCTTAGAACATCCCAGAGTGGATTATTATAGACCTCGGACAACGTCTGAAACTCCGCGCACAAGCGAATACGCACTTCATCTCGGATTTTTCCGCCCCGAAAACAGACCCGCCAGTCTTGATAAGGATTGTCCATCAGTCCGTTCAGTACTTGACGATCAGCCCACATATTCCCTGCGGTCATTAGGGCATAGGGTTTATGCGCACAACCAAACACCTGAGGCAACGAGTGCCCCATGAAGAGCGAACGCAAACGCGTGACATGCCGCGTTGGCTGCCTGCCTAGCTCCATCGACCCATACCGTACCAAGCAGAACACCCCCTCACCATACGCCTAGCAAATGCTAAAGCAACACCCCTATCTAAGCCCCGGTTTAGACGCATTTAGCCTCAAGAAAAAATTCGAAATTCCGTATTACACCGGGCCGTAAAGAGGAGGACTCTCGACCTTGAGTGTCGACACATGGCGAGGATGCGAATTGCTCTCGTCGCGTACTGAGTACGGCACCTGGTTAGGCCCATCCAGCCCAGGGGACTCATCATGGCTGCAGCTAATGAAACAGCACGAAACGTGACTCGCTGTCACTATGGAAAAAATGTTGTTTTTTTCCCGTCCCGTAAGAATAACTGTCAAGTAATCTGCGAAAGCGTGCTGGAAGCAGATTACTGCCTCCTACTTGAGTTCGATAAGCAAGTCTTGGACTATCGGAGCCAACCTGAAACCTTGACGCTTCTCGATGACGGCGAAACTTTTATCTACACACCGGACTTCTGCGTAAACAGTAGTGAAGAGCTATTTTATGTAGAGGTAAAACCAGATCGAAATCGATTACCCTCAAAATATCTTCGAAAATTAACGGCTGCAAAAAAATTACTCAACGAGCGCGGTAGCGAACTTCAACTTTTAGACACCAGTGATATCCGCCCACACCATCTATTGAGAAATCTAAAACTGCTGTACTCACGCTCGTTCAATACCCGCCCCGAAGAATACGCCTACCTCATTAGCCAAATACCTCTTTTGCCGAGACATCTGACACTCGACGCCTTGCTACGAGAACTACCAGCCATCAGCTGTTCGGCCAAATACTTGGCCATTTTCAACGAGGTCTTCGGCGTTGATCTGGACCGTTTATTAACAACAAGCACGACGCTGGAGGTATTATCATGAGCCATTCAAGCCCCCCAATGGTCGGTGCCCAGTACGATCTGGAACACGACACCTATGTCGTCACCTGCGTCTTGGATGACCAGATCTCTCTGTGCTCACTTACTGGATTCCAGCGACGCTACCTCTCACGCGCGGAGTTTGCCGTGTTGGAACATCAGGGCAGCATCACTAAAAAGGTGGCCGCCCCTGGCGAGCTCAGCGACGCTTCTCGGTTGCTCCGCTCGGCAGCCGACCGGCAGAAATATGACTATCGCCGTGCCTATGTAGAAGCCTATCTGGAACAGAAAGAACTTACGGGCTGCACGAGAAGCCGTCTGCGCAAACTGATTGACGTGACCGCCGCCTCTCTCGGCGATCAGCGCAAACCCTCCCCCGTCACAGTGTACTGCTGGACCATGCGCTATCTGCGCAACAATCGTAATCCGTTGGCATTGCTACCCAACTATCCCACACATCGGTCACGCGCGATCAAACTAGCCGTAATCGAAATGATGAAACATTACATCAACACGGTCTATTTGACTCGCGAACGCCCGACCATTCAATACACCTACCGTTTGCTGAAAGGACATATTCAGGCGGAAAACGTTAAGCGTGCGAAGGCGGACATGCCGCTACTAAAACCGCCCTCCTATGCCACGTTCTGGCGGCAAGTGGTGAGCACCGACCGCTACCTCGCCGTACGTATGCGCGAAGGAAACAAGGCGGCACAAAGGACCTTTAAACACGGCCGAGCTCTCTATGTGGAGGACGACCTGTACGCCACAGTGCAATTTGATACAAAAACCATGGATGTGGTGGTTGTCGACGAAACCGGCCAACCCTTGGGACGGCCAGTCCTGGTCGCAGGACTCAACCCTAGCACGCGAGAATGCACGGGCTGGCACATGTCGCTTGGCGCCGTCTGCGCAGAACACGTGGTTTTAGCTCTCATTAATGCCATTCAAGGAGACGAGGATGATCCTGACAGCGGGGGAAAGATGCGTAACGCTGATCTGGATAATGGTTCAGAAAACGCCAACGACTGGCTTCAGAACATTGCCAATACCCTGGGCATCTCGCTGCGCTACGTCCCTCCAGGACAACCGGACGCGAAAGCCTTTATTGAGCGCTTCTTCCGAACCGTTGATCAGGGGTTGGTGCATATGCTGCCCGGTACGACCAAGGAGTCGCCCGCCAAGCTGGGTGATTACAAGTCAAAAGAGCATGCCTGCCTCACACTCCAGGAACTTCGCACCGCATTTATCAAGTGGCTGAAGATTTACCATAACAGTTACCACGATGAACTGTACATGTCGCCTCACCAAAAGCGCCTGGAACTCCTTCAGAAATCACCACCGCCAGAACGCTACAGTTCATCCGACCTCAAGCAACTGACACGTAGCATCTGTTATCGCAGACTGTCCAATGGCCGTGTGAGAATGTTCAATCTCTTATGGACCGGGCCTGGAATTGCAGAAACTGCCGCACGCTTGGGAAAAAAACAAACCGCTATCGTCTATTACGACCCATGTGACCTCTCTGAGGTCTGGGTTGCTCATCGCAATTCGCCTAAAGAGATGATTCCGGCATTTGCAACCCGACCAGCATATCAGCATGAATTGACCTTAAGCGAACACCTCAACGTCATGCGAGAGATCAATGAGAGCCGGACAAACTTCAATGAGAGCTTGGCATTGAAAGTGCGCAAGGAACTCTTCGAGGACATCCAAGAGATCAAAAGGAAGGCTGCTCAACGCTCTGCCAAGCAACGAGGCAAAAAGAGTTGTCCCTCCGGGAAAAACAAATCGCTGGAACGCCCTTACGTACACTCTGAGGAGGCCAATTTCCGCCCAATTTCAGTTTCCTTGAGCATCATCGAGACCGAGAAGTTCGAAACATTTAACGTCGAGGATATTCAGCATGAAGAGTCCTGACACAACAGACATTCTTACCAGATTTTCCTCATTTACCGTGGTCCACCCGTATTTCAAGAATGCGATGGACACCATCAATGAGGCAATCGAAATGACCCGTGACCGCCACGAGCCAAGTTCGGTGCTATTGCTCGGCGATGCCGGCACCGGCAAAACGCGAATTTGTCAAATCCTCACCGCCCGGGTCGGTGACTCCCGAGTTACCCGCAGCAAGGACGGCGTCACGATCCTGCAGCCGGTTATCAGCTGTGTAGTCCCACCTCATGCAACGATCAAAGGCCTCGTCGATCGTATTCTTAAGGAGCTGGGCTCACACAAGAACAATCAATCTCTCAGTAACCTGGAGAGTCGATTGTTTACCTTGCTAGCTACTTGCTGCACGAAAATCATCATTTTGGATGAGTGGCAACATCTAATATCACGAGGAGCCGAGCCCACACGCAACGGAGTATGCGACTGGGTTAAGGTATTGATCAATACGTTCAAAGGCACTGTCATTCTCTCCGGCACTCGAAAAAGTGAGGAGATCGTGGATGAAGATGAGCAACTGGCGGGCAGATTTCCGTTCAGGGCTTACCTGTACAACTTCTCGCTGGGCACACCAGAGGAACAGGACGTTTACGCCACACTCGTGGCGGCCTTTGCCCGAGAAATCAGCAATGCCATGCCGTTTGATGAAGTGTTGGTTCTTTGCGACGAAAAACTTCTGTTGGCACTTTTTATTTTCACTGCTGGAAACCTGCGCATCCTCAGGCTATTGCTACACTCCGCCTTGAAACAGGCACTGGAAAGAAACGACCGAAAGTTTATCCGTGAAGACCTGGCTTATGCCGCGACACGAATTCATTATGCGCGACGCCTGACGAAGAAGAACCCCTTTGAACTTTCGCTAGCAGAGCTGCAGGGAATTCTTTTTGGTAAGCGATAATGATGAGAATCCCTTATGTCGCCCTTCCACTGGATGAGGAAAGCTTTGCAAGCACCATCCTGCGAATGGCTCAAAGAAATGGTTATCTCTGCGTGGACCAATTCCTTAAGTCTTTTGGCCTGGGGAATAGTGGGATCCCCGCTAATCAATGGGTAGGATCGAATCTATATAGATTGATATTGGGGCAACCCACACTGAGAAACGAAGATCGAGAACTACTTAAATCTATATTTAACACCAAGCCCATGCGCTATCGCACCGACGTATTCACGATTAACGGGATACGGTTACCGACTCACATGCTGCGCCAAGATCTGGCCATATGTCCAGACTGCCTGAGAGAGGGCTACTTACACCATATGCATGCTTATGAGTTCTGTGATATCTGCCCCAAACACAGCCAATATTACTATCTGACGTGCCCTAGCTGTAACGTCCCTATTAGCTGGCGCAACCTAAAAGGCTGGATTTGCGCCTGCGGCCAAGACTTACGCCAACTCACGACTCAACCCGCCAATAGTTACTCCACGATGCTAGTTGCGCAGGCACTCCAAGAGGCTGACCATATTTATATGAAAAACCTCTGCACAGCGATAAAATGCACACGCTATCTAGAAAGCCCAATACGCAGCCATGACTTGCTAGCCGATTGCCAAAACGTCGCCACCGGTGATAAAGACTACTTCTTCAGCCATATCAGAAAGCAACAATCTCTTTACCCTTGCCTACATCGGCGGGCAATTCTGGCACCATGGCTACTGACAGACAACACCCAATTGCGCACTTATGCCATCGAGTACTTTTTTGCCGCATCGCAGCAGAAACCCTCATCCCGAGCTCACGCCTGTGAGTGTAGCCAACTATTATTCAATCCAGCAGAGCTCAGATTTACCTTCAAGATTGAAAGATCCCAGAAGAGCAAGATCCCAAATCAGAGCAGGCCTACCGGAACCACTATCAAACTATTCCAAGTACAGGATCTCTGCCGCTTACTGATGGAGTGTCCCAAAATCAGTTGGGATGACTTCGATCATCAGCCCTATCCGTGCAACGCCAATAGGCTTATGAATGCAACGGAAGCAGCATACGCATTGACCACGAGTAAGCAGACGATAAAGCGTCTTCACTACTTTGGCTTACTTAAGGGAGAGCGGTTTCAGAGGAAAGTTGGGGTGCTATTCCCTTGCAGTGAGGTCGAAAGGTTCCACCAGACCTATGTACTCAACCGTGAAATCTCCAAGAATCTAGGAATCAAACCCAAGACTGTACAGAAACTATTGACTTCGGCGGGTATCCAGGAGGTACGTAACAGGGCTTTCGGCTCATCACTCGTCGCCTATCGAAAGGACGAAATCTCCGCAGAGCTTCTCTCATTTCTTACCACTCCTAGGCCTCCTACAGCCCCCAGACTCCAGACCTCCTCCTGCTCAGGAATATTATTTAGCGAAGCAGCCAGCAAACTACGATTGGGCGTCAAGGATATCCCGACCCTCATCAAGATGGGCATTTTGGAGACTGCTCCGGCCATTCGGAGCACAGGACTTCCTGGCAGGGATCTATGTACCCGCAAAAGCCTGTATCAGGCCCTACGCTGGAGAAGTCGGCTTCTCACGTTTTTGGAGGTTGAGAAGCTCTCAGGCTGCTCAACAATCATGATCCATGCCCGATTTGTTTCTGCAAGCTTCATTAAAGAAATCAAGCTAACAACTACATCACTGATGAGTTCTCTAGACGCCGAGAAGGTGAAAAATCACTTCAAAACCTACACTACTGAAAAGACGGCGAGAACTGAGTACCGACTAAGTCCAAAAAGAATTCAGCAGCAAATAGCGAAAAATAGAATTCATCCTCTTCCTCCCTCCCACAAGGACTTTCTCAAAGGTCAAAATACAATTTTAAGAGCAGAGCTTGACGCTATCTATAGAGCATCCCCTGAGTATTAATCCACTTCCCTCTTAGTTTCTCCTCTCCGTCACACGCTCTTCCCCTACCAGCACGCAGCGTGCCCCAATGATCCGCCACAACCGTCATTCACCCTCGTGGCCAATTCCGACTCCCTATCAGTCCAGTACTTAGCGCAAAAGAAAGCACATATTCCAGGAATTGGTGAAACGGAGCAAATCCAGCCGGTTGGTAACCTATTGATAATATTCGACACCTGGGATAAATCCATCTGAAAAGGTACGGTAGTAGCAAAGCAGCAAGTCAAGACCATTAGAAACGCTGATACTCGAAATGGAATTTTGGGGCAGTGATTAGAAAGACAAAAGCCCCGCCTAGTGCGGGGCTTTTCTTTAATAAGAAATTTTTTCCTTTTCTAGTTGCCATCAATATAGTGGCATTGTAAATTCAGAATACTACGCAAGCGGTTCTCAAGCAGACCAATCGAAACTCTTTTAGTACAGACTTATTTTTGGAGTTTAGTTAGTGACAAAGATTATTACGCTCTACAATCACAAGGGTGGCGTCTCAAAAACTACAACCACTTACCATTTGGCTCACGCACTAGTGGAGCACCTTGGAAAGAAGGTACTTGTTGTAGATGCCGACCCTCAGTGCAACATTACTGAACTATTTCTCTTCAAAATAATAGAAGAATTGGACGAGAGGGAGAGTAAAGGAGAGCAAACCTCACTACCTGGCACCTCCCTTAAAGATGCTCTCTGGCCCCGCCTAGACGGCGAACGACCTGACGTAGATGTTGCAGGGATTGACCTTATAAAACCCTGCGACAGCGAAGAGCTATATATTTTCAGGGGAGACATCGCTCTTAGCGAAGCTGAAGACAGGCTCTCGTATGCCCACAGTCAGCGAATGACATCTGATATGCATCAGAAAAGAAATCATATCGCAATCCACGACATGCTACGGCGTCTTGGGGCAAGGGATTCATTTGACTATATATTGGTCGATGTAGGGCCTAGCGCAGGAGCTTTAACTAGAGCATTCTTCTTATCTTGCGATGAGTTTCTCACCCCCGTAGCACCAGACCGATACAACTTTCAAGCAATCAACTCGCTCTCTGAAATTCTGAGTAAATGGATAAGCGAGCAATTAGACATAGTCAGCGACTTCAAAAAACTCAAATTGAATATTGCCGAAGGCACACCAATATTCAAGGGCTTGATAATGCAGCGTTTCCAACGTCACAATGGAAATGCCAAGCCAAGCTATCAATTGTGGATTGATAAAATCTCCGAAAGAACAGTAGAAAAGCTTCTACCGTCATTAATTGATGCTGGAGGTAAAGAATCTGTTTACCCAGCGACTCTTAGCGCACCCGCAGCAACAGCTATTCCCGACTTCGCAAGTATTGCTCCCATGATGTTACAACTTGGTAAACCTGCATGGCGGCTTGAAAAGAAAGAAACAGGCTGGCAAGGGGCAGTCTGGGACGACCGCGAAAACGCAATGCAAGAAATCAAAGAACTATTCTTCAAATTAGCAGAACTGGTTGACAAATAACAGCATGTATAACTGGGAATATGGAGTTGTAAGCTTTATTGATATTCTCGGATTCTCTAGCATCGTAGAACGCGATGCTAGGAAGCTCGACCCAGAAAACCTAAAGAGAATCGATGACGGTAATGAAGTCAGGCAAACATCCAAAGATTCCGGAATAGAAATAATACTTTTCTCGGACAGTATCGTCTTATCCGCCAACCTTGAAAACCAAGGAATCATAGAAATCCTAAGAAATAGCATTGCCATTCAAAAAAGCTTATTATCAAGAAACATTCTAACCAGAGGTGGAATTGCCTTTGGGAAACACTATCAAGACGATAAAACCTTATATTCGGAAGCCTTAATTAAGGCATACAACCTTGAAACAAAGATAGCAAAATTCCCTAGAGTAATAATTGAACACGATCTACTTGACTGGTTAAGAAACGACCAAGATACGACTCCAGAGCAAATTAAGCAAGCAGCTAGTCTGACCTTAATTGATAAAGACGACCAAATCTTTCTAGACTACCTAACCCCCGAATTACTGAGCCACTCATTAGAAATACTAAACAGCACTACAAAATTAAAATACACTTCCGGCGTCCTAGAGAAATATCAATGGCTGGACTCATATCACAATCATAAATGCATTCCAGACTTCCCCGAACTACGATGCAGAGCATATATGCAGGGCTTCACAAAACCGAATACATAAGCAAAGCCGATGACGTATTATCGATCAAATGCTCAATAATGGTTGACCTATAACTACATTATCCTTACGATTTCCCGGCGCCTAAGAAACGCCTGTCACCTAGCGGCCTGACCGCTCCCGAAAGCTAAGCGGCTTTTTTGAGCCTGCGGGATTTTCTCGTTCTCAAAAAACCTCTGCGACGCCGGGAGTGGGCTAATACAAGACCCGAAAGGGGAATACGTCCGGCCCTCTAGGTGGGGTTTCTTAACTCCCGGCACCCAGCCCTAAGAAAGCTGTTCTGACCTAGCAGAGGTAATGGATATGCCTATCACCCCCAGCCTTCAGCCCGAAGGCGCTTCGCCGCACCTGCCCTCTTCCCCCTCCACCTCGGAGGTGCGCCATGTCTGAAGAGATCCTGATTCCCACCCTGTTCACCCGCCACAAGCGCCAGCTGCGCGCCCTGCTGCTGGAAGACCAATGCTGGTTCAGCACCCGCGACCTCGGCCGGCTGATGGGCGTGCCGATGCTGGAAGAGCGCGTGCAGCGCAACCTCGATGACGACCAGCACCGCCGCGCCTGGCTGCGCGGCGGCAATGGCGACTACGAGGACGAACTGCTGCTCAGCGAGTCCGCCGTATACGCCACGCTGATCCACCACTTCCACCCGGAAAACCGCTGCATCCGCCAATGGATCACCCAGGAAGTGGTGCCAACCCTGCGCGACAGCTACCGCCACGACACCCGCCAACCCCGCCGAGAAACCCTCCACGGCCCCACCCAGGCTCTGACGGTGCTGCGCTGGCAAGGCATGCTCTGGGTGCCCTACCGGCAATGGCCGCAGGTGAACGCCACCCCCACCTGCTGAACACCGGACCTGTTCGTAGGATGGCGTTGAGCGCAGCGATACCCATCGATGGCGAGGCAGTATGGGTATCGCTTCGCTCCACCCATCCTACGGGGCGGCATCTTTTCGTAGGAGCGAGCTTGCTCGCGAACGGGCCGCATGCCCAAGGTTGTTCGCGAGCAAGCTCGCTCCTACAGGGCTCGGCGCTACAGGATGCACATGCACAGGTGACAGGCCGAATACTGGCCACTTACCAT
This sequence comes from Pseudomonas sp. RW407, assembly GCF_003176655.1. Classification (NCBI taxonomy): domain Bacteria; kingdom Pseudomonadati; phylum Pseudomonadota; class Gammaproteobacteria; order Pseudomonadales; family Pseudomonadaceae; genus Pseudomonas; species Pseudomonas sp. RW407. The sequence continues at coordinate 127,748 of NZ_QGSL01000029.1, forward strand.
GATAGGTATTCGCAACGTGGTGGATGCCCAGCATGGATGCACGAGTGGAAGAAGCAGCAGAAGTCGACTTCATTGACCGGTACGTACAGAAGACCGAGGAATTCTCGAAGCGATACGCCAGACAACTGGTTAAATGGCTGCCGGCAGTGGTGGGGTTCTCAATCTTCCTGACCTACTTCTTCGGCAATCACTTCTACCCCAGCTTTGACCTGTTCCAGTTTTCCTCATTGCTGATCTCGGCGGCGGTGATCGGCTTCGTCTTTGTCGGCCTTCTTGCTGCGGGAATCGCTTCACCAGGGCTGATAACGGTTCACCTCTTCGTGAACAGAAAAACGCTCAGAGGAAGCCTGCGCCACGTGGGCGCTACTGACGAAGAAATAGAGCGCAATGCGCTCTGGCTGGTGTTCCTCTGTTTCGTCATTCCCTATGCACTCAGCTCACTGGCAACGTCTGCCCTGATCGTCACGATTAGATCGTCCATGCCATCCGCTCACGCCCTCGTAACGGCGCTGATTTCGTTGTTCTTTGGCGTGCTTTTGCAGGTGCGCTTCAAGCTGCCTAAATGGAGCTTCCTTCGATATGCCTATACGGCTTTCATCGCACTACTGATCGTCAAGGCGGTCGTGCTCCAGTCCATATCCATTTCCCAGTCAGACTCGGCGTTCGGAGGCATGCTTTCCGGCCAGCTTCAGACGCTAGGCATCTTTCTGGTCCCTCTGTTCCTCAGCGTCATCATTGGGTTCTTTACCATGGCGGCCTTCGGTGGATTCACCCATTCCTTGTGTATTTCCGTACCGTTAGCCCTGGCCATCGCCTTCTACAGCGGCGCATTGACTTCTATGCCTGAACGAGTCGTCAAAGGTCTCGGGCTGGGGAACTACGAAGCGGCAAGCCTCATTATGGAACCGGAATTCTGCGAAAAGAACCTGCCGGACTTCATGCCCTCGGCGGCCCCCTGTGTGCTGAAAAACCCAACTGTCATCTGGTCACTGGGCGATACACTCACCTTGCGCGTGGGCAAGGACACCACCGCCCGCCAGGTCCAAATCCCCTCGCGCTTCGTCAAAGCCATCGTCCGTAATCCTGGATAACCTTGGCATCCGCGAACGGTTATTCGCCCTACGTGGCGCACCGGAAGATATGGATGTTTCTTTAGAAACCCATAGGGTTCCAGGGAAGCCCGGTCGTAGGAGATACACTCTTGGCGCCGAGACGTCGTTCGCAGGATGGGTTGAGTTTACGAAACCCATGCAGTCGTGGTGATGGGTATCGCTTCGCTCCCCCCATCCTACGGGGCGTCTTTTCGTAGGAGCGAGCTTGCTCGCGAACGGGCCGCGTGCCTGAGGTTGTTCGCGAGCAAGCTCGTTCCTACAGGGCTCGGTGCCAAGGGATGCGCGGGCACGGTACGTAGGGCGAATAACGCTCCGCGTTATCCGCCGTTTGACCTCGGTCCAATCCCGCTCGCTGCCGGCCACGGAGCCGCCCTCGAAACCGCGCCAAGTCCAACCATGGCGTTGCCGACAAGGAAGGCGCAACGGCGGATAACCGCGAACGGTTATTCGCCCTACGCAACCTGCCCTCCGGGAGCGATCACGCCGCCTGATGTTCTATGGTCAGGCCGATGGACAGTCCGGCGTGAACGGCGAGTACAACCAGGGCATCCAGGCTGAACTCACCCAACTGGCCGCGCTTGAGCAGGGTATAGCGCGGCGCAGTGATACCCAGACGCTGGGCGCGGCTGCGGTCGGTGCCATCCCAACTGGCTGCCTCCTTCTGGATCGCCTGCAGGAGGGTCGCGCGCAGGCGCAGCTTTTCCGCCTCGGCGGTGGTGTCTGCAATGGCGTCGAAGACGCTGTTGAACGCTTGGACCTCGATCATTTTCTTTCCCTCGGTCAATCGCGCAGGCGGCTCCTGGCCAGGTCGATATCTGCCCGCTGATAAAGCCAGGCAAGCAAAGTTATCGGAACCGATAACGCGGCACAATTTTCCTGTCAACCAAAAGCGGAGTTTGGCGTTAAGGATGCGGCCCAGCACCGTAGGGCGCAGGGAAGCACGGTCGTAGGAGCAACTGTCTTGCGGCCCGCGCCGAAATGCTCTTCGTAGGAGCGAGCTTGCTCGCGAATAAACCCCGCTGCGGAGTCCG
>NZ_QGSL01000029.1:129900-254945 GCF_003176655.1 Pseudomonas sp. RW407
GCCTACCGCGACGGCGTGCTGCAGGACATCGCCCGCAGTTCCGCCTACGCCCAGCGCCTGCGCGGGCCGCTGCTGGTGGTGCCCTACGTGCGCCAGGTGCTGGAGTGGGAGCGCGACGAGCGCAGCGGCACCCGCGTGCAGGTGCAGCGGGAGAAGCGCGGGCGCCTGTACTTCCTGCCGGAGACCTTCCTGGTCGACGGCCAGATGAGCACCGAGCTGCGCCACCGCGGCATCTACGAGGCGCGCCTGTACCACCTGGAAAGCCGCGTCAGCGGCAGTTTCGTGGTGCCGGCGCGCTACGGCGTGCGCGACGACCTGGGCAGCTACCGCTTCGAGCAGCCGTTCCTGGCGGTGGGCATCAGCGACGTGCGCGGCATCCAGAACGCGCTCAAGCTGAGCCTCGACGGCCGCACCCTGGACTTCGCTCCCGGTAGCCGCTCGCAGCGCCTGGGCGAGGGCGTGCACGCGCCCCTGCCGTTGGACGCCAGCGCCGCCGAACAGCGCTTCGACTACGCCTTCGAACTGGCCCTGCTGGGCAGCTCGCGGCTGGACATCACCCCGGTGGGCCGCGACAGCCAGGTCAACCTCAAGGCCGACTGGCCGCACCCCAGCTTCGGCGGCGAGTTCCTGCCGGTGGAGCGCAGCATCGGCGCCGACGGCTTCAGCGCGCGCTGGCGTACCAGCTTCTTCGCCAGCAGCATGGAGGAGGCGCTGCAGAACTGCTTCGCCGGCAAGGGCTGCGACACCTTCGACTCGCGCGGTTTCGGCGTCAGCCTGGTGGACCCGGTCGACCAGTACCTCAAGGCCGACCGCGCGCTGAAGTACGCGCTGCTGTTCATCGGCCTGACCTTCGCTGGTTTCTTCCTCTTCGAGGTGCTCAAGGGCCTGGCCCTGCACCCGGTGCAGTACGCCCTGGTGGGCCTGGCCCTGGCGCTGTTCTACCTGCTGTTGCTGTCGCTGGCCGAGCACGTCGGCTTCGAGCGTGCCTACCTGGCCTCCGCCGGCGCCTGCGTGGCATTGATCGGCTTCTACCTGTGCACGGTGCTGCGCAGCGTGGTGCGCGGCTGCGCCTTCGGCGCCGGCCTGGGGCTGCTCTACGCCATGCTCTATGGCCTGCTGCGGGCCGAGGACTATGCGCTGCTGATGGGCTCGCTGCTGTTGTTCGCGGTGCTCGCCGGGGTGATGGCGCTGACCCGCCGGCTGGACTGGTACGGCGTCGGCCGGCGCGCGGAGCCACAGTTCTCCCTGGACGAAGTGAGCCACGAAGGCTGAAGGAGGCCGCCATGCAGCTGCTGATCGCTGTACTGCCGGGAGCGCGCCGGTGAGCGCCTGGGGCGGGGTGCGCGAGGAGCGCCGGGCCGGCCGGCGCCTGGCCCGGCGGATCGCCGGCCTGGTGTTGCGGGTGCGCGGGGAAGGGTTCGCGAGCAAGCTCGCTCCTGCGAAGAGCGGGGGGCGCGCCCAGCCTGGCCCTGCTGCCCGCGGCGAATAACGCGTCAGCGTTATCCGCCGTGCCGATCCGTCAGGCCGGCTGGGTGGCCTGCAGGGAGGGGCGCCTGGCGGCCTCGGCGTACCAGGCCGCCAGCTTCGGGTAGCGTTCGCGCCAGGCCCAGTCGGGGCGGCGGAAGTCGAAGTAGCCCAGGGCGCAGGCCAGGCCGATGGCGACGATGTCGAAGCGCTCGTTCAGCGTCGCGAAGGCCTCGTTCTCGAAGTGCTCCAGGGCACGCTCGATCTTCTGCTGCTGGCCCTGCAGCCAGTCGTCCCAGCGCTTCTGCTCGGGGCGCACGAAGGTTTCGTAGCGGCTCAGCACGGCGGCGTCCATGACGGCGTCGGCCAGCGCGGCGAGGGTCAGGCGCTGCCAGCGCTGCGGGCCTTCGCGGGGGACCAGCGGTTCGCCGGTGTGCTGCTGGTCGAGGTATTCGGCTATCACCCGGCTGTCGTACAGGGCCTGGCCGTCGGCCAGGCGCAGGCAGGGGATCTTGCCCGCCGGGTTGCAGGCGTTGACGCCGGCGTCCGGGCTCACCGGGCTGAGGCTGGCGGCCTGCAGGCGCACCTTGTCGAGCTGGCCGGTCTCGTGCAGCAGCACCATGACCTTGCGCACGAAGGGCGAGGCGGGGGCGTGGAACAGGGTGAGGGTGGGGCTCATGGCATCTCCTGGTTATTCGCGGATGACCAGCAGCCTATCGCTGCCGGCGTCGGCGCCCCAGACCTCGCCGGGGCGGCCGCTGAGCTGGCTGACCCGGGCCTCGGCCTGGTCGCTGGGGTAGGCGGTGAATTTCTCGCTCTGCGGGTCGAAGCGCAGCACGGCGTCGCCGCCCGGGTCGCTGAGCCACACGCGGTCCATGGCATCGACGTAGAGCGCGCCGGGCTGTGGGTGGTCGCCGGGCAGGCGCCAGCTCTTCCACTTGCCGTCGCTGGGGTCGAAGCGGCCGAGCCGGCCGCTGCCGGCCTCGCTGACCCACAGCCGGCCGATGGAGTCGGCGCCCAGTTGCTGCGGTCGCCCGCCCGCTTCGGGCAGCGGGAAGCGGGTGACGGCCTGGCCGAGGGGGTCGATGCGGTTGATGCTGTCGTCGTCGGCGGAGGCGTACCAGACCTGGCCGTCGGGCGTCACCGCCAGGCCCTGGGCGCTCTTGCCGCCGGGCGTGGCCCAGACCTCGAGCTTGCGCGTGGCGGGGTCGATGCGGCCGTAGAAACCCTTCCCGCCGGTGAACCAGATGTCGTGGTCGTCATCGTAGGCCAGGCTGTCCAGGCCGGCGTCGGCGGCCTCCTTGGGCAGCGGCACCACCTCGCTGCCGAGGCGCTCCGGGTCGACGCGCACCAGGGCGTTGAGGCCGCTGTCGGCGATCCAGGCCTCGCCGTCCGGGCCGGCCAGCACGGCGCGCGGCTGCGAGCCCTTGCCCAGGCTGACCTGCTCGTCCTGGCCGCTCTGCGGGTCGAAGCGGCCCAGCGAGCCATTGCCCCCGGCGACGTACCACAGCCGGCCGTCGTCGAGCATGGCCACGGCCTGGGGCGCGCTGCCTTTGCTCAGGGGGTAGTACTGCGGATCGGCGGCGTGGGCGGTGCAGCTCAGCAGGAGGCCGAGCAGGGCGGGCAGGAGTCGCGGGCTTTGCGGCATGGGGGTGCTCCCGGGCGTGGCCGTTGGAAGGCGCACTGTAGCGCGCCACGCGCCGGGAGGCGAACGGCGCGCGGGGAACGCGCCGTGGGGAGGGCGGCCGCCATGGCGGCCGGAGGTCAGAACTTGTAGTCGAGGCTGGCGACCACGTTGCGACGGTCACCGTAGTAGCAGTAGAAGCCGTCGCAGGTGGAGATGTATTCCTTGTCGAAGACGTTGTTGGCGTTCACCGCCACGCTCAGGCCCTTGAGGTTGCTGTCCAGGCGACCGAGGTCGTAGCGCACCGCGGCGTCGTACAGGGTGTAGGAGCCGGTGTGGCCGTCCGACTTGTCGCGCACGTAGCCCATGCTGCCGATGGCGATGTTGTCGGTCTCGCCCACGTAGCGGGTGCCGAAGCCGACGCCGAAGCCGTCGAGCAGCCCCTGGTGCCAGGTGTAGTCGGCCCACAGCGAGGCCTGGTTCTCCGGGGTCAGCGGCAGCGGGCGGTTCTTGTCCAGCGGGTTGGCGACCTTGGTCATCTTGCTGTTGGAGTAGGTGTAGGCGGCGGTGATCTTGAGGTTCTCGGTGACGTCGCCGACCGCCTCCAGCTCGAAGCCGCGGACCTGCGCCTCACCCACCGGGCTGCTGCGGCCCAGGGAATCGGAGAGCACGATGTTCTGGCGGGTCAGGTCGTAGACGGCGGCGCTGAGCAGCAGGTTGCTGCCGGTCGGCTGGTATTTCACGCCCACTTCGTACTGCTTGCCGGTGCTCGGCTCGAAGGCGGCGCCGTTGTTGCCGCCGGCCTCGGTCTGGAACGACTCGGCGTAGGACACGTAGGGCGCCAGGCCGTTCTCGAACACGTAGCTGAGCGCCGCGTTGCCGCTGAACTGGCTGTCGCGGCGGGTGTCGGTGGCGCCGCCGGCGTTGTAGAACTTCGAGCCGGTATGGGCCCAGTCCTGGCGGCCGCCGAGGGTCAGGCGCCAGTTGTCCAGGGCCATCTGGTCCTGGGCGTAGAGGCCGGTGTCGCGCATCTTCTGGTCGTAGTCGTTGTACGCGGTGTAGCTGACGTTGCTGAAGTCCTGGCCGTAGACCGGGTGGATGATGTTGCTGCTCGGCGCGCTGCCGTACAGCCACTGGTAGTTGGTGTTGGCGCGCTGGTGGTCCAGGCCCAGCAGCAGGGTGTGCTTGACCGGGCCGGTGGCGAAGTCGGCCTGGAAGTTGTTGTCGATGGCGAACTGGCTGATGTCTTCGTTGACCACGTTGGCGCCGCGCGCCAGGGTGCCGTCGTCGCTCACCGCGGTGGCCCAGCCGCCGGCGGTGATGCCCTGGAACGACAGGTCGCTCTTGGTGTAGCGCAGGTTCTGGCGGAACTGCCAGACGTCGTTGATGCGGTGCTCGAAGGCATAGCCCAGGGCGTAGTAGGTCTTGTCGTAGAATTCCCAGTCCGGGTCGCCCAGGTTCTCGTGGAATTTCACCTTGCCCGCCGGGGTCGACAGCTTGGTGCCCTGCAGCGGCAGGAACTGGCTGGTGATGCCGGTATCGTCGCGGTTGAACTGCGAGAGGAAGGTCAGGCGGGTGTCGTCGCTGAAGTTCCAGGTGACGCTCGGCGCGATGTTGTAGCGCTTGCTGTCGACATGCTCGACCTGGGTGTTGCTGTCGCGGACCACGCCGCTGACGCGGTAGAGCATCTGGCCCTGGTCGTCGATCTTGCCGGTGCTGTCGAAGGCAATCTGCTTGTGCTCGTAGCTGCCGACCTGCAGCTGTACTTCATGGCTGCTTTCCTCCTGCGGGCGGCGGCTGACCATGTCCAGCAGGCCGCCGGGCGGGGTCTGGCCGTACAGCGAGGAAGCCGGGCCGCGCAGCAGGGCGACGCGCTCCAGGTCCCAGGTCTCCAGCTTGGGCATGGTGTAGGAGCCCTTGGGCAGGGGCAGGCCGTCGAGGAACTGGGTGGGCTCGAAGCCGCGCACCTTCAGCCATTCGGCGCGGGTGTCGCTGCCGTAGCTGCTGGCGATCACGCCGGGCATGTAGCGCACCGCGTCGTCGAGGTTCTGCACGTTGCGGTCCTGCATCTGTTCGCGGGTGGCCACGGAGATCGACTTGGGCGTCTCGAGGATCGAACTGTCGGTCTTGGTGCCGGCGCGGGTGCGGGTGGCGAGGTAGCCGACGGCCGGGCCGTCCGGGTCTTCCTGCACGGCGCTCACGGTGGTGGCGCCCATGGCCAGGGTGTCCTTGGGCAGCGGGCGCACGCTGTAGCTGCCGGAGGCGTTCTCCACCAGTTCCAGGCCGGTGCCTTCCAGCGCCTGGCGCAGGGCGCCGAGGCCGTCGTAGCGGCCTTGCACGGCATGGGCGTTGCGGCCGCTGGCCAGGGCCGGGTCGAGGCTCAGGCTGATCCCGGCTTCCGCGGCGATGCGGTTGAGGGTGCTGGCCAGCGGAGCGGCGGGCAGCTGGTAGTCGCGTACGGCGTCGGCGGCGACGGAAGCCAGCGGGCTGGCGAGGAGGATGGCGGCGGCCAGCAGGTGCGGGCGGAAGGCCATGGTGGGGGACGGCATCGGGGATTCACTCCTGGGTGTGAATATGTTTCGTTCGCCTGATTGCCGGACGACAATCGGAAAGTGATAGGGCTGTGCGAAAAAAATTTCGTGGGGCCTATTTCCAGTCCGATACAGCGTGATCAAGGGGCGTTCGGCTATCGCGGACAAGGTCGTCTCAGGTTTGCGCCGAACTTCCCGTTCATGCCGGACAGCCCCCTCTCCCTTCAGGGAGAGGGTTGGGGAGAGGGAGCGGAGTAAATCCGAAGCACCGTTGTCCCCGGTAAATGCCATTCGCGAGCAAGCTCGCTCCTACGAAGAGCGTTTTTACGAAGAGCATTTCGCGCGGCCGGCAGGCTCAGCCGCGCGGCACCACCTTCACCCACCAGTCGCCGTGCCGCTCGACGCGCACCGGCAGGCTCGGCGGCAGCGAATCCAGGGCCAGGTCGGTGTCGCGCAGGGAGAAGCTGCCGCTGATGCGCATGTCGGCCAGCGCCGGGTCCAGGCCGAGGTAGCCGCTGCGGTACTGGCCGAGTTTCTCCAGCAGGTCGGCCAGGCGCAGGTTGTCGGCCACCAGCATGCCGTGGGTCCAGGCGTCGGCGGTGGCGCTGTTGGCTTCCAGCGGCCCCAGGCCGTCGGCGCGCACCAGCACGTGGCGCCCCTGGGGGATGACGGTCTCGTCGCGGCCCCGTTCGGGTCTGGCCGCCACCGCGGACTGCAGCACGCTGAGCAGGGTACCGTCGGCCCGGCGCTCCACCAGGAAGCGGGTGCCCAGGGCGCGCAGGCGGCCGTCGCGGGTCTCGACGATGAACGGGCGGCTGTCGCCGTGGGCGGTCTGCACCATGATTTCGCCGTCGAGCAGGACGATGCGCCGCTCGCTGGCGTCGAAGCGGATGTCCAGGGCGGTGCGGCTGTCCAGTTGCACCAGGGTGTCGTCGGGCAGGCGCAGTTCGCGCAGCTCGCCGGTGCCGGTGACCACGTCGGCCAGGGCGTAGCGCAGCGGCAGGTAGCGGTTGCCCACGCCCAGGGCCAGCACCCCGGCCAGCAGCAGCGACAGGCCGGTGCCGGCCAGCCGCCGCAGCTTGCGCCGCGACTCGCCCGGCGCCCGCAGCAGGGCGCTGCGCGCCGCGGGGGCGGCGGCCGCGCCCAGGTTGTGGTCGAGCATGCCCAACTGGTGCCAGGCGCGGGCGTGTTCGCTGTGGGCGGCGTGCCAGTGGGCGAAGGCGGCTTCGTCTTCGGCACGGGCCTCGCCGGAGCCCAGGCGCAGCTGCCAGGCGATGGCCTCGTCGAGGATGCGGACGGAGACCGGGCCCTTCATGTCGGCTCGCCGTACAGGGCGATGTAGCACTGGCGCAGGCCCTGGGCGATGTACTGGCGCACCCTGGGTACCGACACGCCCAGGCGCTCGGCGATCTCGGCGTGGCCCAGGCCATCCAGGCGGTTGAGCAGGAAGGCGCTGCGCGCGCGGCTGGACAGCTTGCCCAGCAGGCGGTCGATCTCGCGCAGGTCGGCGAGGATGAGGAACTGGGTTTCCACCGAGGGCTGCTCGGCCTCGGGCAGCTGCAGCAGTTCGTCGAGGTAGGCCTGCTCCAGCGCCTGGCGGCGCCAGTGGTCCACCAGCAGGCCCTTGGCCACGGTCACCAGGAAGGCCCGCGGCTCACGCAGACTGGGCAGCTCGCGGCGGCCGAGGATGCGCACGAAGGTGTCCTGGCCGAGGTCCTCGGCGCGCTGCGGACAGCCGACGCTGCGATTGAGCCAGGCGAGCAGCCAGTCGCGATGGTCGCGGTAGAGCGCGCCTACGAATTCGCCATTGCCAGTCTGGACTGCCGACACCTTTGCTCCCCCACCCCGATTCGGAATGAACGACAAAACGATAACTATTCGCAAATGATCGCAAAGTGCAACCAGCCTGCGCAATCGGCGCCTGTCGGTTTTCGGGAAAAAGGCGGGCCAGAAATGAAAAAACCGCCCCGAAGGGCGGTTTTTCAGCTCACGCTGGCGCGAATCAGAGGCCGTTTTTCGCCTTGCTCTTCACCTTGAACTCGCGACGACGGCGGTGCAGCACCGGCTCGGTGTAGCCGTTGGGCTGCTTGGTGCCTTCGACCACCAGTTCCAGCGCGGCCTGGAAGGCCACGTTGTCGTCGAAGTTCGGCGCCATCGGGCGGTACAGCGGGTCGTTGGCGTTCTGCCGGTCGACCACCGCAGCCATGCGCTTCAGGCTCTCGACCACCTGCTCCTCGGTGATCACGCCGTGGCGCAGCCAGTTGGCCAGCAGCTGGCTGGAGATGCGCAGGGTGGCGCGGTCTTCCATCAGGCCGACGTCATTGATGTCCGGCACCTTGGAGCAGCCGACGCCCTGGTCGATCCAGCGCACCACGTAGCCGAGGATGCCCTGGGCGTTGTTGTCGATCTCGTTCTTGATCTCCTCCGCGCTCCAGTTGGTGTTCGGCGCCAGCGGAATGCTCAGGATGTCGTCGACCGAGGCCGGTGCGCGCTTGGCCAGTTCGGCCTGGCGGGCGAACACGTCGACCTTGTGGTAGTGCAGCGCGTGCAGGGTGGCCGCGGTGGGCGAGGGCACCCAGGCGGTGTTGGCGCCGGCCAGCGGGTGGGCGATCTTCTGCTCGAGCATGGCGGCCATCAGGTCCGGCATGGCCCACATGCCCTTGCCGATCTGCGCCTTGCCCTGCAGGCCGGTGGCCAGGCCGACGTCGACGTTGTTGTTCTCGTAGGCGCCGATCCACTTCTCGGTCTTCATGGCGCCCTTGCGCACCACGGCGCCGGCTTCCATGGAGGTGTGGATCTCGTCACCGGTCCGGTCGAGGAAGCCGGTGTTGATGAACACCACGCGCTCGCGGGCTTCCTTGATGCAGGCCTTGAGGTTGATGGTGGTGCGGCGCTCCTCGTCCATGATGCCGACCTTCAGGGTGTTGCGCGGCAGGCCGAGGACGTCCTCGACGCGGCTGAACAGCTCGCTGGTGAAGGCGACTTCTTCCGGGCCGTGCATCTTCGGCTTGACGATGTATACCGAGCCGGTGCGGGTGTTCTTGCGGCTGGTGTTGCCGTTGAGGTTGTGGATGGCGATCAGGCTGGTGAACAGGCCGTCCTGGATGCCTTCGGGAACCTCGTTGCCGTTCTTGTCGAGGATGGCATCGTTGGTCATCAGGTGACCGACGTTGCGCACGAACAGCAGGGAGCGGCCGTGCAGGGTCAGCGCCGAGCCGTCGGCCTTGGTGTACACGCGGTCCGGGTTCATGGTGCGGGTGAAGGTGCTGCCGCCCTTGCTGACTTCTTCTGCCAGGTCGCCCTTCATCAGGCCCAGCCAGTTGCGGTAGATGATCACCTTGTCGTCGGCGTCGACCGCGGCGACCGAGTCTTCGCAGTCCATGATGGTGGTCAGCGCGGACTCCATCAGCACGTCTTTCACGCCGGCTGCGTCGGTCTGGCCGATCGGGCTGGTGGGGTCGATCTGGATTTCGAAGTGCAGGCCGTTGTGCTTGAGCAGCACGGCTTGCGGCTTGGCCGCTTCGCCCTGGAAGGCGATGAACTGGGCGGCGTTCTTCAGGCCGGTCTGGCTGCCGTTCTTCAGGGTGACCACCAGGGCGCCGTTGTTCACGGTGTAGGCGGTGGCGTCGACGTGGCTACCGCCTTCCAGCGGCGCGGCCTCGTCGAGGAAGGCGCGGGCGAAGGCGATGACCTTGTCGCCGCGGACCTTGTTGTAGCCCTTGCCCTTCTCGGCGCCGTTCTCTTCGCTGATGGCGTCGGTGCCGTAGAGCGCGTCGTACAGCGAGCCCCAGCGGGCGTTGGAGGCATTCAGGGCGAAGCGTGCGTTCATCACCGGCACCACCAGCTGCGGGCCGGCCATGTGGGCGATTTCTTCGTCGACGTTCTGGGTGCTGGCCTGGAAGTCTTCGGCTTCGGGCAGCAGGTAGCCGATTTCCTGCAGGAAGGCCTTGTAGGCCGCGGCGTCATGGGCCTGGCCGGCGCGAGCCTGGTGCCAGCCATCGATCTTGGCCTGCAGCTCGTCGCGCTTGGCGAGCAGGGCCTTGTTCTTCGGGGCCAGGTCGTTGACCACGGCCTCCACGCCTGCCCAGAACTTGCCGGCGTCTACGCCGGTACCGGGGATGGCTTCGTCGTTGACGAAGTCGAACAGGACTTTGGCGACCTGCAGGCCACCGACTTGAACGCGTTCAGTCATTGCTTGCCTCACTCTGCTCAGGACCAGCTCGGAACCCAGGCAAGACGCCTTGTAGTCCGAGCCGCGGAATACTACATGATGCCGTGGGAAAAATCAGTGGGCTTGCGTCGCGGTTAGACCAAAGAACGCATCTCAGTCACGTAGCAGCAACAATGTTCGCAAAAAACTGGTGAATTGTTCCAGATAAATCTGAAAACAGTACACGATTTATTCGGCGAGGAACCTGCGACGCCCCGTCGCAGCTGGCTCCGCGCCGCGGCCTATACTCAGGCTTCACCCTCGGAGGATCACCATGCCCATCGCCCGCGCCACCCTTGCCGACCTCGACGAGCTGGTCCCGCTGTTCGCCGGCTACCTGGATTTCTACGAAGTGCCGGCGCCCCCGGCGGACGTCCGCGGGTTCCTCGCCCAGCGCCTGGAGCGCGGCGAATCGGTGATCTACCTGGCGCGCAGCATCGACGGCGTGGGCCTGGGCTTCGTCCAGTTGTACCCCTTCTTCGCCTCCCTTGCACTCCGCCCGGCCTGGCTGCTCAGCGACCTCTACGTACTGCCGGCGGCCCGCCGCGACGGCCATGGCGAGGCGCTGATGAACGCCGCCCGCGCCCACGCCGAGGCCAGCGGCGCCTGCGGCCTGCAGCTGGAAACGGCGAAGGACAACCGCAATGCCCAGGGCCTCTACGAGCGCCTGGGCTACCAGCGTGACGAACGTTTCTACACCTACTGGCTGGACCTGGGCGAGGCCCGGGGCTGACGCATCGACGCAGGAGGCTGCCATGAACCATCTCGTGCTCACCATCATCGCCCAGGACCAGCCGGGGCTGGTGGAACGCATCGCCCAATGCATCGCCGGCCACGGCGGCAACTGGCTGGAAAGCCGCATGTCGCGCATGGCCGGGCAGTTCGCCGGCATCCTGCGGGTGGCGGTGCCGGCCGAAGGCTACGACGAACTGGTGGAAGGCCTGCAGGAGTTGGGCGACCACGGCATCCGCGTGCTGCTGGCCGACAGCGGCATCGAGCCTTCCTGCAACTGGAAGCCGATCCACCTCGACCTGGTGGGCAACGACCGCCCGGGCATCGTCCGCGACATCACCCGCCTGCTGGCCGAACACGGCGTCAACCTGGAGCGGCTGACCACCGAGGTGCTGCCGGCGCCCATGAGCGGCGAGCCGCTGTTCCACGCCGACGCGGTGCTGGCGGTGCCGCTGACGCTGCCGCTGGAGCAGTTGCAGCAGCACCTGGAGGCCCTGGCCGACGACCTCATGGTGGACCTGAATTTCCACAAGGAGGACTGAGGTGCGGAAAAACACCGGCGGCCTGTGTATAAGTCTGTTGAGGAAATGTGCGTTGAACGCTGGAAGGCCCGCATGGCGGCGTTTCAGGCGCAGTGCTTCGCTGTGAACAGGTCGCCACGGGTTGCCCACAATCACCGTGGGTTGTCCTGTTGGTTGGCTGTGGATGGATGGCTGTACGTCAGGCTGTGCGTGACCTCTGGCGGTTCGCTCAGAAAATGATCCGTGCCCGGGGCGGCCGCCGGGGTGGGCGGCTTATCCACGTCTTTGCACAAAAACCGTGGGTCGCGCTGTGGGCAACTGCTGTATGCCTGGCTACAGGCTGCGTGGATGCTGGTTTCGCGAGGAGTGCTCAAAAAAGCGCCAGGCCCGTCGTGGTCCTGCACAGAAACCCGGGAAAGCCCTGTGGAAAACCCTTGGGTAGATCGTCGGCGGCCTTTGGCCACGTGCCCTGCAGGCATTTGTACGCGTTCTGAGCAGCCATCGCTGTCGTTGCCACGGCGCTTCGGTCCGGCTGCGGCATTGCGGGGTTATCCCCGCCAGCGCTGGATGAAACTGTGGAAAAGTTCCGGATGCCTGGCTGCAGGCCCCGCCGGACGGGGCCTGCAAGCTATCGCTCAGGAAATGATCAGGCGCGCCGCAGGCGGTACCAGATGTCCACGCTGTACACCACCAGCGCCGCCCAGATGCAGCCGAAGGCGACCAGGCGCGTCGGGTTGAGGTGCTCGCCGAACAGCAGGACGGCCTGCAGCAGCACCAGGGTCGGCGCGATGTACTGCAGGAAGCCCAGGGTCGCGTAGGGCAGGTGGCGGGCGGCGGCGTTGAAGCACACCAGCGGCACCAGGGTGACGGGGCCGGCGGCGGCCAGCCAGAGCGCCTGCGGGCTGCTCCAGAAGTCCAGGTGGGCGCTGGGGCCGTCGGCGAACAGCAGCAGCCAGACCAGGGCCAGCGGCAGCAGCATCCAGGTTTCCACCACCAGGCCGGGCAGGGCGTCCACCGGCGCCTGCTTGCGGATCAGCCCGTAGAAGCCGAAGGTCAGCGCCAGCGCCAGCGACACCCAGGGCAGGCTGCCCAGTTGCCAGACCTGCTGGGCCACGCCGAGGGCGGCCAGGCCCACGGCCACCCATTGCAGCGGGCGCAGGCGCTCGCGCAGCACCACCAGGCCGAGCAGCACGTTGATCAGCGGGTTGATGTAGTAGCCCAGGCTGGCCTCGAGCATGTGCCCGTTGTTCACCGCCCAGACGTAGACCAGCCAGTTGCTGGCGATCAGCACCCCGCTGGCGCCGAGCACGGCCAGGCGCCGCGGGTTGTCGCGCAGCTCGCGCCACCAGCCGGGGTGCTTCCACACCAGCAGCAGCGCGGCGCCGAACAGCGCCGACCAGATGGCCCGGTGGGTGATGATTTCCAGGGCGGGAATGCGTTCCAGCAGCTTGAAGTAGACCGGGAAGAGTCCCCAGATGACATAGGCGGTCAGGCCCAGGGCATAGCCCCGGCGGGGATTGGCGGTGGCCATCGGACGTCCTTGCGGCAGTAGAGAAGAGTGGCCGCGCCATTCTAGGTGGCGCGGCCGATGTTGTCTGTGTGTTCAGTTTCCGTTGCCGGACGGCGCGGAAAAAGCTGTGGTTTTATAGGAGCCAGCAGGCATTCCCCTGTAGGAGCGCGCCCTGCGCGCGAATCGCGGGCAGGGTCCGCTCCTACAGGTTGACGCCGTCAGAACAACCGCAACGGCTCCTCGTCCAGCGCCGCCATCTGCTCGCGCAGCACCAGCACCTGCTCGCCCCAGTAGCGCTCGCTGCCGAACCAGGGGAAGCTCGGCGGGAACGCCGGGTCGTCCCAGCGCCGTGCCAGCCAGGCGCTGTAGTGCATCAGGCGCAGGGTGCGCAGGCCCTCGATCAGCGGCAGCTGGCGCGGGTCGAAGTCGTGGAACTCCTGGTAGCCGTCGATCAGCTCCGAGAGTTGCAGCAGGCGCTCCTGGCGCTCGCCGGCGAGCATCATCCACAGGTCCTGAACCGCCGGGCCCATGCGGCAATCGTCCAGGTCGACCATGTGGTAGGCCTCGTCGCGGCACAGCAGGTTGCCCGGGTGCAGGTCGCCGTGCAGGCGGATGGAGGTATAGCGGTTGTCGACGAACAGGGCGTCCAGGCGCTTGAGCAGGTCGCGGGCCACCGACTCGTAGGCCGGCAGCAGGCTCTTGGGTACGAAGTTGCCTTCCAGCAGGGTGGCCAGGGACTGGTGGCCGAAGTTATCCACGGTCAGCTGCTCGCGGTGCTCGAAGGGGCGCGTGGCGCCTACCGCGTGCAGGCGGCCGAGCAACTGGCCCAGGCGGTACAGCTCGTCGAGGTTGCCCGGCTCCGGGGCGCGGCCGCCACGGCGGGGGAACAGGGCGAAGCGGAAGCCGGCGAACTCGAACAGGCTTTCGCCGTCGCGCACCAGCGGCGCCACCACCGGCACCTCGCATTCGGCCAGCTCGGCGGAGAAGGCGTGCTCCTCGCGGATAGCCGCATCGCTCCAGCGCCCGGGGCGGTAGAACTTGGCGATCAGCGGCTGCTCGTCCTCGATGCCCACCTGGTAGACGCGGTTCTCGTAGCTGTTGAGCGCCAGCACCCGCGCGTCGCTGAGGTAGCCCAGGCTTTCCACCGCGTCGAGGACCAGGTCGGGCGTGAGGGCGGAGAAGGGATGGGACATGGCGGCGATCCAGGACTGTGAACAGGCCCCTAGTCTACGCACACCGCCGTGGGATTGCTGGCTCCTGCGCCATTACGCCTGGGGGACTCTTCGCAGGATGGGTCGAGCTTGCGAAAACGATGGGTATCGCTTCGCTCAACGCCATCCTACGTGGGTGTCGTCAGTTGCTGCAGGCGCCGAAGTGGAAGCCGGCCTTGGCCAGCGCCTCGGGGTGCGCCTTCAGGTAGCTGAAGAAGCGTTCCGCCAGCACGTGCCGCGGGCCTTCCACCAGCACCAGGTAATACTGCGCCTGCGGGGCGCAGGCATAGGGTCGCGGCGCTTCGCCGCGGCCCTGGGCATGCAGCGCCTGCACGCCGTGGGCGCCGTCGTCGGCGAAGAACAGGTCGAAGGGCATGCCCTGGCCGATGTCGCGGGCCAGCTCGGCGCTGTCGCCCTCGATCAGCAGGACCTTGTTGCCGGTCTGCAACTGGTACTGGTCGGCCAGCGCCTCCAGGGCCGCCATCGGCTGGTGGCCGCTGGCCACGCGCAGGACGTCGGGGGTGGCCTGGCCGATCGATGGCAACAGGGCGCTGCACATCAGCAGCAGGGGGATCAGGAAGCGGCGCATGGGCGGGGGCTCAGGGCAGTGGGATGGCCTATTGGAACCCCACCGCCGGCGCCGGCCGTTGACTCAAGGCAGGCTTCGTTCAGACCGGCGTGCCGAGGATCACCTGCGCCGGGGAGAACTGCGTGCGCACCCGGCTGCCGGGGGCCAGGCGGAGGATGTCGATGCGTTCCTGGTCCACCAGGGCGCAGAGCATCTGCCCGCCGGGCAGCTGGATGCGCACCTCGCTGGGGCCGTCGCCGGCCTCGCGGATGTCCTCGACCCGCCCCTCCAGGGCGTTGAGCCCGGCCGGGCACTCGATCTGCGGCAGGTCGACGTAGAGCCAGCCGGCCTTCATCAGCGCGATCACCGGCAGGCCTTCGCGCAGTTCCAGCTTCTCGGTGCTTTCGCGGGTGATGCGCGCGTGGATGCGCGCGCCGCCGGGCAGGTCGATGCCGACCAGGTCGTTCAGCCCCGCCGGCTCGATGCTGCAGACGCGCCCGTGCAACTGGTTGCGCGCGCTGGTGCGCAGCATCAGGCGGCCGATCAGCTCCAGGTCCTCGCCGTCTTCCTCGATGGTTTCGAGCATGCGCTCGCGCAGCTCCTCCAGGCGCTGGTACAGCGCCAGCAGGCGCTCGCCGGCCGGCGTCAGGCGCGCGCCGCCGCCGCCCTTGCCGCCGACGCTGCGTTCCACCAGCGGGCGTTCGGCCAGGTTGTTCAGCTCGTCCACCGCATCCCAGGCGGTCTTGTAGCTCATGCCGGCGGCCTTGGCGGCCTGGGTGATGGAGCCCAGCGCGGCGATCTGCGCGAGCAGGGCGATGCGTTGCGGGCGGCGGGTGACGTGCTGGGTGAGGAGGCTGAGGCTGGTCATCGTTTTCGTTGTTGTGTTCGCGATAGGGCGAGGCTGGTAGCTGCGCCGGCAAAAGGCAAGGGGAATCCGTCGGATGCCCGCCGCGGGTTCAGCCCGGCTTCGGCGTGCGGGCCAGGCAGTAGACGTCCACCCGCTCTGCGCCGGCACGTCGCAGCAGCTGCGCCAGGGCCGTGGCGGTGGCGCCGGTGGTCAGCACGTCGTCCACCAGCGCCAGGTGCAGGCCGCGCAGGGCCGTAGCGTCGTCCAGGGCGAAGGCCTGGCGCAGGTTGCGCCGTCGCTCGGCCTTGTCCAGGCCCTGCTGCGCCGGAGTGTCGCGCACCCGGCGCAGCGGCTGGCGCCAGGGCAGGCCGAGCTCCGCGGCCAGGTTGCGGGCCAGCAGCTCGGCCTGGTTGAAGCCGCGCCGGCGCTGCCGGCGCGGGGCCAGGGGCACCGGCAGGAGCAGGTCGGGCAGCGGCAGGCCCTCGGCGAAGGCATGCCGCAGGTGGCGCCCCAGCAACTGGCCCAGCAGCCGCCCCAGGGGCCGGTCGGCCTGGTGCTTGAAGCGGGTGATGGCGCCGTCCACCGGGAAGGCGTAGCGCCAGGGCGCCAGCACCTGTTCGAAGGGCGGCGGCCGGCGCAGGCATTCGCCGCAGGTCAGGCCGTGTTCCGGCAGCGGCAGGGCGCAGGTGCCGCAGTGGCCGCCCAGCCAGGGCAGGTCGGCATCGCAGCCGGCGCACAGCGGCAGGCCGGTATCGGCAGGGCCGCCGCAGAACAGGCAGTCCAGGGGTGGCGCGAGGAGGGCGCGCAGGCGGGCGAACGTGAGCAGGGTGGCGTCCTCCGGGTGATGCCCCGGCGGACGCTCAGTGGATCAGCCAGCTCATCACGATGAGGCCGAGCACGGTGAGCAGGATGCCGCCGAAGAACGAGCGCCGGACGAAGGCGCGGATGCCACTGTAGAGCAGCAACAGGCCGAGGAAGAGTAGGACGAAGCTGAAGATCGACACGTCCATTCCGATGGCCCGGGCCAGGCCGTGGAGGAACTGGTCCATGGCCGCCCAGATGCTGCCCAGCAGGCCGGAGAGGAGGTCGACGACGAAGCGGATCGCCTTGCCGAGTGTCTGGCCGAGCCAGTCGAAAACGCCTTCTGTTTCCATGTCCGTATCGTTTTCCCAGTGTTCCGCCCATTGGAGTGGCGCGAGGGCCGCCGGGTTCAGCGCCGTGTGCTGCTCAGTTGCGGCGCCAGGAAGGACTGCCGGAAGTATTCGCGGAACGCCTTCATCGCCGGGGTGAACTCGCGGTCGCGGTGCCAGGCCAGGCCGACGCTCATCGAGGGCACCGCGTCGACCAGCGTGAGCGTCTCGATGCGTTTGCCCTCCAGTGACCAGGGACGGTAGACGAGGTCGGAAAGGATGGCCACGCCGGAACCGTTGGCGACCATGCTGCGCACCGCCTCCACCGAGCTTGTGCGCAGGATCACCCGCGGCTGCTGGCCGCTGTGCTGCCAGTAGCGCATGGAGGATTCGCCCGCCTCGTCGACGGTCAGCATGATGTACGGCTCGCCGGCCACCTCGGCCAGGCCCACGGCCGTGCGTTCGGCCAGCGGGTGGCGTATCGGCAGCCAGAGGCGGCGGGTGGAGCTGAACAGCGTCTCCGCGGTGATCTGCGGCTCGGTGAGGTTGCCGGTGAGCACCACGGCCATGTCGTAGCGTCCTTCGATCAGGCCGCGCTCGATGTCCACCCGTTCCTGCTCGTGCAGGTGCAGCCTCAGGTCCGGGTACCACTGCGACAGGCGCTGCAGGTGGTGCGGCAGGAAGTAGCCCATCACGGTGTAGCTGGCCGCCACGTTCAGGCTGCCGCTGAGGTGGGTGTCCGGCAGCGGGCTGTTCAGCGCGTCCTCGACGCTGCGCAGGATGGAATAGGCGTGGTTGAGGAAATGCCGGCCGTTGTCGGTGAGGGTCATGCCCTGGGCCGTGCGGGTGAACAGCGCGGCGCCCAGCAGGCCCTCCAGTTCCTGGATGGCGCTGGTCACGGCCGATTGCGAGATGTGCAGGTTCAGCGCCGCCTGGGAGATCTGCCCGACCTCGGCGGTGGCCACGAAGTAGCGTACCTGGCGCAGGGTGAAAGCCATGGGGCGGTGCTCCGGTAGGTATCTGTTTTTCAGAATCTACTGTATCGGATAATAAATCTACCCAATGACACCCCTGCGACTTAAGGTCACCCCAACGACCTTCACAACAACGCATACAGGGGCCGGGCGGCGATGCAGACAGTCGATCTCAATTCCGACATGGGCGAGGGCTTCGGCCCCTGGACCATCGGCGATGGCGTGGACGCGGCGATCATGCCGCTGATCAGCAGCGCCAACATCGCCACCGGTTTCCACGCCGGCGACCCGAGCATCATGCGCCGCACCGTCGAGCTGGCCCTGGAACATGGCGTGGGCATAGGCGCGCACCCCGGGTTTCGCGACCTGGTCGGGTTCGGCCGGCGGCACATCAACGCGCCGGCCGCCGAACTGGTCAACGACATGCTCTACCAGCTCGGCGCGCTGCGTGAGTTCGCCCGCCTGCAGGGGGCGAGCCTGCAGCACATCAAGCCCCATGGCGCGCTCTACATGCACCTGGCCCGCGACGAGGCGGCGGCCCGCGAGTTCGTCGCCACCCTGCAGCGCCTCGACCCGCAGCTGGCGCTGTTCTGCATGGACGGCTCGGCCACCTGGCGCGCCGCGCAGGAACTGGGCCAGCCGGTGGTGCGCGAGTTCTACGCCGACCGCGACTACGACCGCAGCGGCTCCATCGTCTTCATCCGCCGGGTGCGCGCACTTGATCCCCAGGAGGTGGCCGCCAAGGTGCTGCGCGCCTGCCAGGAGGGCCGGGTGCGCACGGTGGAGGGCGAGGACATCGCCATCGCCTTCGACTCCATCTGCATCCACAGCGACACCCCCGGCGCCCTGGCGCTGGTCGAGGCGACACGCGCCGCCCTGCTGGGCGCCGGCATCCGCATCGAGGCGCCGCGCTGAGCGCCGCCCCGCCTGGCGGGGCCTTCCATCACTGCATCTGCCATCCATACATTCGAACAATGAGGAACAGTCATGGCCGAACATACCGTGCAGTCGCCCTTGCCGGGCACCTTCTACCGCAAGCCGAGCCCGGATGCGCCCAACTACGCCGAAGCCGGCCAGCGCGTCGAGCCGGGCAGCGTGATCGGCCTGGTGGAAGTGATGAAGCAGTTCTCCGAGGTGCAGGCCGAATGCGCCGGCACCCTGCGCGCCTTCCTGGTGGAGGATGGCGAGCCGATCGAGCCGGGCCAGGCCCTGGCGACCATCGACGGCGACGCGTGAGGGCCCGGCCATGCTGAAGAAACTGCTGGTGGCCAACCGCGGCGAGATCGCCGTGCGCATCATCCGCGCGGCGCGGGCCCTGGGCATCCCCACGGTCGCGGCGTGCAGCGAGGCGGACGCCGACTCGCTGGCCGCGCGCCAGGCCGACGAGGTGCGCATCATCGGCCCGGCCCGCGCCGACCGCAGCTACCTGAACGCCGAGGCGCTGTTGCAGGCCGCGCGCGACAGCGGGGCGGACTCGATCCACCCCGGCTACGGCTTCCTTTCCGAGAACGCCGACTTCGCCGAGGCGGTCAACGCCGCCGGGCTGGTCTTCGTCGGCCCCGATGCGCGGACCATCCGCCGCATGGGCGACAAGGCCGAGGCGCGGCGCACGGCCATGGCCGCCGGGGTGCCGGTGGTACCGGGCTCGCCGGGCGAACTGGAGGACGTCGAGGCCGCGCTGCGCTGTGCCGAAACGGTCGGCTACCCGCTGTTGGTCAAGGCTTCGGCCGGTGGCGGCGGGCGCGGCATCCGCATCGCCCACGACGCCGAGGAGCTGCGCCGCGAATTCCCCATCGCCCAGCGCGAGGCCCAGGCGGCCTTCGGTTCCGGCGCGGTGTACCTGGAGCGTTTCATCCGCCAGGCGCGGCACATCGAGGTGCAGATCCTCGGCGACGGCCAGCGCGCGGTGCACCTGTTCGAGCGTGAGTGCTCGCTGCAGCGGCGCCGGCAGAAGGTCTTCGAGGAGGCGCCCTCGGCGGCATTGAGCGAGGCCCAGCGCGAGGCGCTCTGCGCCAGCGCCGTGCGCCTGGCGCAGAGCCTCGGCTACCGCGGCGCCGGCACCCTGGAATACCTGTTCGATTCGCACAGCGGCGAGTTCTTCTTCATCGAGATGAACACCCGCATCCAGGTCGAGCACCCGGTCAGCGAGATGGTCACCGGCATCGACCTGGTCCAGGCCATGCTGCGCATCGCCGGCGGCGAGCCGCTGGCGCTGCGCCAGGAAGACATCCGCCTGCGCGGCGCGGCGCTGGAAATGCGCATCAACGCCGAGGATCCGGCGCGCAACTTCTTCCCCTGCCCGGGCACGGTCGAGGGCCTCGGCTGGCCCCAGGGCGACGGCGTGCGGGTGGACAGCCACCTGTATCCCGGGTACCGCGTACCGCCTTACTACGACTCGCTGCTGGCGAAGATCATCGTCCACGGCAAGGACCGCGAGGAAGCCTTCGCCCGTGCGCAAAAGGCCCTGGACGAGACCGAGCTGAGCGGCATGGCCACCACCCTGTCGCTGCACCGCTGGCTGCTGGCGGAGCCGCGCGTGCGCGCCGCGCAGTTCGACACCGGCACCCTGGAAACCTGGCTGGCCGAGCGCGCCGCCGCCCTGGAGGTGTGACATGCACGAGCAGATCCGCTACAGCTTCGGCGGCGACGAGCACCTGTTCGCCGAGGTCGCCGAATCCATGTCGCTGGAGGCCTTCTTCCGCGGCATGGCCATCACCCGGGCGATCGAGCGCCAGGCCATCCCCGGCGTGCTCGACGTGTGCCTGGCCAACGCCTCCTTCCAGGTCCGCTTCGACCCCGACCAGGTGGCCCCGCAGGCGCTGCTGGAGCAGGTGCGCGAGCTGGAGGCCCATGCCACCACCGAGCGCAGCATCCGCACGCGGATCATCGAGATCCCGGTGCTGTACAACGACCCCTGGACCCATGAGACGCTGATGCGCTTCCGCGACCGCCACCAGGACCCGGACTCCACCGACCTGGAATACGCGGCGCGGATCAACGGCTACCAGGACGCCCAGGCGTTCATCGAGGCGCACAGCGGCACGCCCTGGTTCGTCTCCATGGTCGGCTTCGTCGCCGGCCTGCCGTTCATGTACCAGATGGTCGAGCGCGAGCGGCAGCTGCAGGTGCCCAAGTACCTGCGCCCGCGTACCGATACGCCGAGGCTGACCCTCGGCCACGGCGGCTGCTTTGGCTGCATCTACTCGGTGCGCGGCGCCGGCGGCTACCAGATGTTCGGCGTCACCCCGGCGCCGATCTACGACCCGCAGCAGCGCCTGGGCTACCTGCAGGATTCCATGGTGTTCTTCCGCGCCGGCGACATCGTCCAGTTCCGCCCCATCGACCGCGAGGCGTACGACCGCGCCCTGGCCGAGGTGGAGGCGGGCAGCTTCGCGCTGCGCATCCGCCCGGTCGAGTTCGACCTCGACGCTTTCCTCGCCGACCCGCAAGGCTGCAAGCAACGACTGCAGGAGGTGCTCCATGTCGCTTAAGGTGCTCAAGCCCGGCCTCGCCACCTCGGTGCAGGACGCCGGCCGCGAAGGCTACTACCACCTGGGCATCCCGCCCTCCGGCGCGCTCGACCAATACGCCCTGCGCGCGGCCAACCTGCTGGTGGGCAACCCGGCCACCGCCGCGGCGCTGGAGTGCACGCTGCTCGGGCCGCAGCTGGAATTCCAGCGCGATGCCCTGGTGGCGGTCTGCGGCGCGGCCATGACGCCACGCCTGGACGGCGCCCAGATGCCACTGGACTGCGCCTTCCGCGTGCGCGCCGGGCAGGTGCTGGGCTTCGACTTCATCAAGGCCGGCGCCCGTGGCTACATCGCCATCGACGGCGGCATCGAGGTGCCCGAGGTGCTGGGCAGCCGCTCCACCTATGGCCTGGGCAGCATCGGCGGCTTCTCCGGGCGGCGCCTGCAGGCCGGCGACGAGCTGCCCCTGGGCGCCCCCGCTGGTGCCGGTCGCGAGGGCCTGGCGCTGCCGCGCTCGCTGCAGATCGAGGTCGGCGGCGAGATCAGCCTGCGGGTGGTGCCGGGGCTCTACCACCATCGCCTGACGGCACAGGCCGCCGAGCAGTTCTTCGCCGATACCTGGACCGTCGGCTCCGAGGCCGACCGTACCGGCTTCCGCTTCAAGGGCGGCACGCCGCTGGCCTTCGAGCCACGCGAGCAGCCGTTCGGCGCCGGTTCCGACCCGTCGAACATCGTCGACGCCTGCTACCCGATCGGCTCCATCCAGGTGCCCGGCGGCCTGGAGCCCATCGTCCTGCACCGCGACGCGGTATCCGGCGGCGGCTACGCGATGATCGGCACGGTGATCAGCGCCGACCTCGACCGCATGGCCCAGCTGCAGCCCAACCAGAAGGCCCGTTTCGTCGCCATCTCCCTGGAGGAAGCACTGGTGGCGCGGCGTCGCTACAAGCAGCAGGTCGAAAACCTGTACCGCTTCTTCCTGGCCTAGCTGACCGCCACGGTGGCGTACCCCGCGGCTTCCGCGCCGGGCGCCGCCGTGGCTCAGGGTTGATCAATTAGTAGTCACTTGTCGACTTGTGACTTCATCTTGGTTGACAGCGACCAAGGCTTACATATCATGCCTCCAAAGCCTGAACCGCCGCGCCAGCCGTGGTGGTCGAGAACAACGAGGCGTCAGCCCGCGTCCGAAGGAATTCCCCATGAGTGCATCCGCATCCGTCGTCACCCGCCACGACTGGACCCTCGCCGAAGTGAAGGCGCTCTTCGAGCAGCCCTTCAACGACCTCCTGTTCCAGGCGCAGACGGTGCACCGCGCGCACTTCGACCCGAACCGCGTGCAGGTCTCGACCCTGCTGTCGATCAAGACCGGCGCCTGCCCGGAAGACTGCAAGTACTGCCCGCAGTCCGGCCACTACAACACCGGCCTGGACAAGCAGAAGCTGATGGAAGTGCAGAAGGTGCTGGAAGCGGCCGCCGAGGCCAAGGCCATCGGCTCCACCCGCTTCTGCATGGGCGCGGCCTGGAAGCACCCCTCGGCCAAGGACATGCCCTACGTGCTGGAAATGGTGAAGGGCGTGAAGCGCCTCGGCCTGGAAACCTGCATGACCCTCGGCAAGCTGACCCAGGAGCAGACCCAGGCCCTGGCCGAGGCCGGGCTGGACTACTACAACCACAACCTCGACACCTCGCCGGAGTTCTACGGCAACATCATCACCACCCGCACCTACGGCGAGCGCCTGCAGACCCTGGCCTACGTGCGCGAGGCGGGGATGAAGATCTGCTCCGGCGGCATCCTCGGCATGGGCGAGTCGGTGGCCGACCGCGCCGGCCTGCTGATCCAACTGGCCAACCTGCCCGAGCACCCGGAGTCGGTGCCGATCAACATGCTGGTGAAAGTGAAGGGCACCCCGCTGGCGGAAGAGAAGGACGTCGACCCCTTCGACTTCATCCGCACCCTGGCCGTGGCCCGGATCATGATGCCCAAGTCCCACGTGCGCCTGTCCGCCGGCCGCGAGCAGATGAACGAGCAGATGCAGGCCCTGGCCTTCATGGCCGGCGCCAACTCGATCTTCTACGGCGAGAAGCTGCTGACCACCACCAACCCGCAGGCCGACAAGGACATGCAGCTGTTCGCCCGCCTGGGCATCAAGCCCGAGGCGCGCGAGGAGCACGCCGACGAGGTGCACCAGGCCGCCATCGAGCAGGCCCTGGTCGAGCAGCGCGATTCGCAGCTGTTCTACGACGCGGCAGTCTGAGAGCGGCTGCAGGCTACAGGCGGCAGGCCACAGCGAGAGCGTCATGGCCGGCTGTGGTTTAGCCTGAAGCCTATAGCCTGCCGCCTGGAGCCTGCTTTATGTCCTTCGATCTCACCGCCCGCCTGGCCCAGCGCCAGGCGGACGATCTCTACCGCCAGCGGCCGTTGCTGGAGTCGCCGCAGGGCCCGCTGGTGCGGGTCGACGGCCGGCCGATGCTGGCCTTCTGTTCCAATGACTACCTGGGCCTGGCCAACCACCCCGAGGTGATCGCCGCGCTGCGTGCCGGCGCCGAGCGCTGGGGGGTGGGCGGTGGCGCCTCGCACCTGGTCAACGGCCACTGCGGGCCGCACCACGAGCTGGAGCTGGCCCTGGCCGAATTCACCGGGCGGCCGCGGGCGCTGCTGTTCTCCACCGGCTACATGGCCAACCTGGGCGCGGTGACCGCGCTGCTGGGCAAGGGCGACACCGTGCTGGAAGACCGCCTCAACCACGCATCGCTGCTGGACGCCGGGCTGCTCAGCGGCGCGCGCTTCTCGCGCTACCTGCACAACGACGCAGCCAGCCTGGCCACGCGCCTGGGCAAGGCCGAGGGCAACACCCTGGTGGTCACCGATGGCGTGTTCAGCATGGACGGCGACCTCGCCGAGCTGCCGGCCCTGTGCGCCGAGGCCAGGCGCCACGGCGCCTGGGTGATGGTCGACGACGCCCATGGCTTCGGCCCGCTGGGCGCCGGCGGTGGCGGCATCGTCGAGCACTTCGGCCTGGGCCTGGATGACGTGCCGGTTCTGGTCGGCACCCTGGGCAAGGCCTTCGGCACCGCCGGCGCCTTCGTCGCCGGCAGCGAGGAGCTGGTGGAGACGCTGATCCAGTTCGCCCGCCCGTACATCTACACCACCAGCCAGCCGCCGGCGCTGGCCTGCGCCACGCTGAAGAGCCTGGAGCTGCTGCGCAGCGAGAACTGGCGCCGCGAGCACCTGGGCCAGCTGGTCGCACGCTTCCGCCGCGGCGCCGAGGCCATCGGCCTGACGCTGATGGACAGCTTCACGCCGATCCAGCCGATCCTCATCGGCGGCAGCCGCCAGGCCATGGCGCTGTCGGCGGCGCTGCGCGACCACGGCATCCTGGTCGGCGCCATCCGCCCGCCGACCGTGCCGGCCGGCAGTGCGCGGCTGCGAGTGACCTTCAGCGCCAGCCACAGCGAGGAGCAGGTCGACCGCCTGCTCGAAGCCCTGGAGCAGAGCTGGCGCCAGGTCTCCAGCAGCCTGCTGGCGGAACTCGACGCCGAGGAGGGCGAGGATGCGTGACCAACTGATTCTGCTGCCCGGCTGGGGCCTGGGCTGCGCGCCCCTGGAGCCGCTGCGCGACGCCCTGCTGGAGCAGGCGCCGCACCTGCACGTGGCCATCGAGCCGCTGCCGCGCGAAGCCGACCCGGCGCTATGGCTGGACGAGCTGGACGACGAACTGCCCGAAGGCAGCTGGCTGGCCGGCTGGTCGCTGGGCGGCATGCTCGCCGCCGAGCTGGCCGCGCGCCGCGGCCAGGCCTGCCGGGGCCTGATCACCCTGGCCGCCAACGCCAGCTTCCGCCAACTGGACGACTGGCCGCAGGCCATGCCCAACAGCGTCTTCGAGGATTTCTTCGAGGCCTTCCTGCTGGAGCCGGAACTGACGCGCAAGCGCTTCACCCTGCTGGCCAGCCAGGGCGCCCGCGACGCCCGCACCCTGGCGCGGCAGCTGCAGGTGGCGCTGCCGGCGCTGGAGGCCGGGGCGCTGAGCGCCGGCCTGCAACTGCTGGGGCGCCTGGACACCCGCGCGGCGCTGGAGCGCTACGACGGCCCGCAACTGCACCTGTTCGCCGGCAACGACGCCCTGGTCCCGGCCGGCGCCGCCGACGCCCTGCTGGCGTGGTTGCCGGACGTGGAAGTGAACACCATAGCCGGCGCCAGCCACGGCCTGCCGCTGGAGCGCCCGGACGAGGTGGCCGCGGCCATCCTGACTTTCATCCACGAGGGCGACGATGTCTGATCCCCTGGGCGGCGCGCTGCCGGACAAGCGCCAGGTCGCCGCTTCCTTCTCCCGCGCGGCCGCCACCTACGACGCCGTGGCCGAACTGCAGCGCGGCGTCGGCGAAGGCCTGCTGGCGCGGCTGCCGGCCGACCTGGCGGTGCGCCGCTGGCTCGACCTGGGCTGCGGCACCGGCCACTTCAGCCGGGCCCTGGCCCGGCGCTTCGGCGAGGCCGAAGGGCTGGCCGTGGACATCGCCGAAGGCATGCTGCGCCACGCCCGCGAGCACGGCGGCGCGCAGCAGTTCATCGGTGGCGACGCCGAGCGCCTGCCGCTGCGCGGCGAGTGCTGCGACCTGCTGTTCTCCAGCCTGGCCATCCAGTGGTGCGCCGACCTGCCGGCGGTGCTCGGCGAGGCGCGCCGGGTGCTGCGCGAGGGCGGCGTGTTCGCCTTCAGCAGCCTGTGCGTCGGCACCCTGGGCGAGCTGCGCGCCAGCTGGCAGGCGGTGGACGGCTTCGTTCACGTCAACCGCTTCCGCGCCTTCGCCGACTACCAGGCGCAGTGCGCGGCGAGCGGGCTGGAAGTGCTGCAGCTGGCCACCGAGGACCGCGTGCTGCACTTCCCCGACCTGCGCAGCCTGACCCACGAACTCAAGGCCCTGGGTGCCCACAACCTCAACCCCGGCCGCCCCGACGGCCTGACCGGGCGGGCCAGGGTGCGGGCGCTGATCGAGGCCTACGAACGCTTCCGCCAGCCCGGGGGGCTGCCGGCGACCTACAGGGTGGTCTACGCCATCCTGCGCAAACCGATTTCCTCGTAGGAGGGGACTCCGTCCCCGATAGCCGAATCGCGGACGGAGCCCGCTCCTACACGGACAGCCTCTTGAGGAACCCCATGCCCCACGCCTACTTCATTACCGGCACCGACACCGAAATCGGCAAGACCACCATCGCCGCCGGCCTGCTGCACGCCGCGCGCATGGCCGGCATGTCCACCGCCGCCGCCAAACCGGTGGCCTCCGGCTGCGAGCGCCGCCCCGAGGGCCTGCGCAATGGCGACGCCCTGGCCCTGCTGGGCGAGTGCAGCCTGCCGCTGGCCTACGAGGAGGTGAACCCCTTCGCCTTCGAGCCGGCCATCGCCCCGCACCTGGCGGCGCGCGAGGTCGGCGTGGCGCTGAACGTCGACACCCTGGCCGGGCCGGTGCGCCACGTGCTGGCACGCGGCGCCGACTTCACCCTGGTGGAAGGCGCCGGCGGCTGGCGCGTGCCCCTGGCCGGCGAAGAGAGCCTGTCGGACCTGGCCATCCTCCTCGACCTGCCGGTGATCCTGGTGGTGGGCGTGCGCCTGGGCTGCATCAACCACGCGGTGCTCAGCGCCGAGGCCATCCTGCGCGACGGCCTGCCGCTGGCCGGCTGGGTGGCCAACATCGTCGACCCACAGACCTCGCGCCTGGAAGAGAACCTGGCGACCCTCGCCGAACGCCTGCCGGCGCCCTGCATCGGCCGCGTGCCGCGCCTGGCCGCGCCCACGCCGTTCGCCGTGGCCGGGCACCTGGACCTGGGGATCCTCGATCTTCCGGACTGATGGCCTTTGAATATCACCGACGATCCTGTTTGAATAGGCGGCAGGTTCCACCGAGGAAGATCGACCATGGAAATCTCCGGTAACGCATTCAGTACCGGTCTGCAGGGGCTGCAGCGCGGCCTGCAGCAGGTCGACCGCGCCGCCGCCCAGGTGGCCGCGCAGCCCGTGGCCCAGGACGACATCGCCCGCCCCGTGGTGGACATGGAAATGAGCAAGTACGCCGCCCTGGCGTCCAGCCGCGTCCTGCAGACCGCCGACGAAACCCTCGGGACGCTGATCGACATCAGCGTCTGACGCCTTTCCTCCCTTCAGAATTTCCTTTCAGCATCTTCGGGCCGTCACCTGTTGGCGGCCCGTGGCTGGGCTTTACTTGTGCCTATCGATACCCGCGAACGCAGCGCTCTGGCCCGTGCCCTCGCGCGTGACCGGGCGGTCGGCTTGCGCGCTTGACAAGGGTAGGGCGTAAACGTATGTTTCAAACGCCTGTTTGAGAGTCGAGGCGCACGGCGCATCGGCTGGGCGGCCGGGAACGCTCCCGCACAGCGACCGCAAGCATCGGTCGCCCATTAACCAGAACCCTTCGTAGAGGTTTACCGCTATGCCTGATTACAAGGCCCCCTTGCGTGATATCCGTTTCGTTCGCGACGAGCTGCTGGGCTACGAAGCGCACTACCAGAACCTGCCGGGCGCCCAGGACGCCACGCCGGACATGGTCAATGCCATCCTCGAAGAGGGTGCCAAGTTCTGCGAACAGGTGATCGCCCCGCTGAACCGCGTCGGCGACCAGGAAGGCTGCACCTGGAGCCCCGAGGGCGTGAAGACCCCCACCGGCTTCAAGGAGGCCTACCAGCAATTCGTCGAGGGCGGCTGGCCGAGCCTGGCCCATGACGTCGAGCACGGCGGCCAGGGCCTGCCGGAATCCCTGGGCATGGCCATCAGCGAGATGGTCGGCCAGGCCAACTGGTCCTGGGGCATGTACCCGGGCCTGTCCCACGGCGCCATGAACACCCTGCACGCCCACGGCACCCCGGAACAGCAGGCCACCTACCTGACCAAGCTGGTGTCCGGCGAGTGGACCGGCACCATGTGCCTGACCGAGCCGCACTGCGGCACCGACCTGGGCATGCTGCGCACCAAGGCCGAGCCCCAGGCCGACGGCACCTACAAGGTCACCGGCACCAAGATCTTCATCTCCGCCGGCGAACACGACATGGCCGACAACATCGTCCACATCGTGCTGGCCCGCCTGCCCGACGCCCCCCAGGGCACCAAGGGCATCTCGCTGTTCATCGTGCCGAAGTTCCTGCCCAACGCCGAAGGCGGCGTAGGCGAGCGCAATGCCGTGTCCTGTGGCTCCATCGAGCACAAGATGGGCATCCACGGCAACGCCACTTGCGTGATGAACTTCGACGCCGCCACCGGCTTCCTGATCGGCCCGCCGAACAAGGGCCTGAACTGCATGTTCACCTTCATGAACACCGCCCGCCTGGGTACCGCGCTGCAAGGCCTGGCCCACGCCGAGATCGGTTTCCAGGGTGGCATCGCCTACGCTCGCGAGCGTCTGCAGATGCGTTCGCTGACCGGCCCGAAAGCCCCGGAAAAGGCCGCCGACCCGATCATCGTGCACCCGGACGTGCGCCGCATGCTGCTGACCGCCAAGGCTTTCGCCGAAGGCAACCGCGCCATGCTGTACTTCGCCGCCAAGCAGGTGGACATCGTCCAGCGCAGCCAGGACGAAGAAGAGAAGAAAGCCGCTGACGCGATGCTGGCCTTCCTCACCCCGATCGCCAAGGCGTTCATGACCGAAGTCGGCTTCGAGTCGGCCAACCACGGCGTGCAGATCTATGGCGGCCACGGCTTCATCGCCGAGCACGGCATGGAACAGAACGTCCGCGACAGCCGCATCTCCATGCTGTACGAAGGCACCACCGGCGTTCAGGCGCTGGACCTGCTGGGCCGCAAGGTACTGATGACCCAGGGCGAGGCGCTCAAGGGCTTCACCAAGATCGTGCACAAGTTCTGCCAGGCCAACGAAGGCAACGACGCCGTCAAGGAATTCGTCGCGCCGCTGGCCGCGCTGAACAAGGAGTGGGGCGAACTGACCATGAAGGTCGGCATGGCCGCCATGAAGGACCGCGAGGAAGTCGGCGCCGCTTCGGTGGACTACCTGATGTTCTCCGGCTACGCCTGCCTGGCCTACTTCTGGGCCGACATGGCGCGCCTGGCCGCCGAGAAACTGGCCGCCGGCACCGGCGAGGAGGCCTTCTACAAGGCCAAGCTGCAAACCGCGCGCTTCTACTTCCAGCGCATCCTGCCGCGTACCCGCACCCACGTCGCCACCATGCTGTCCGGCGCCGGCAACCTGATGGACATGGCCGAGGAAGACTTCTCCCTCGGTTACTGATAGCGCCGCTGGCACCAGCCCGCCCCTTGGCGGGCTGTCCACGGAGGCACCCGACACCCTGCGAGCCAAGCGCCCGCAGGGTGTTTTCATTTCCGAGCCTGCTCCACTCGCGATCGTGGCCCGGCTTGATCGCTATACCAATATGGGTATAGATTCGTTCGGCCGTTCATGGGAAAGCCGAGCCATCAGTGAAGTCGTTGATCTGGATGGGCAGCAGCAAGAAGGACCTTCTGGACATGCCCGAGGATGTCCAGGATGTATTCGGCTTCGCCCTGCACCAGGCCCAGGAGGGCGGCAAGCATCCCCAGGCCAAGCCGATGAAGGGCTTCTCGGGCGTTGGAGTGCTGGAAGTCGTCGAGGATTACGACGGCGACACCTATCGAGCGGTCTACACGGTGAAACTTGCAGCAGCGGTCTATGCTCTGCACTGCTTCCAGAAGAAATCGACCAGAGGCATAGAGACTCCGCAGCACGACATAGCGCTGATCAAGAAAAGGCTGAAAGACGCGGAAGCCCATGCGAAGAGCGTAGAAAATGATTGAGTTCGAAGAAGGTAGCGGCAACGTCTATGCCGACCTCGGCAGGGACGATGCCGGCGAGATGCAGGTCAAGGCCAGGCTGGCATCCAAGATCGGCAGCATCATCAAGGCTCGCCACCTGACACAGACCCAGGCCGCGGAAATCCTCGGGCTTCCCCAGCCCAAGGTTTCCGACATGTTGCGTGGGAAGTTCAGAGGCATCAGCGAGGCCAAGATGATCGACTGCCTGGCCCGGCTCGGACGTGACGTCCAGATCGTGGTCAAGGCCGCGCCCCGTTCACGCCGTGAGGGGCGCGTGGAAGTGGTCTTCGCCTGATCGGCTCTCCCGTGCAGGAAGCCCGCCCTGATGGCGGGCTTTTTTGTGCCCGTGCAGGCCGCGAGTACCGCGTTGCAGCGTATGGCCGGGGCCGTCGCGGGGTGGTGCGGCCGGCCCGAGGCCGGGCCCGGTTATGGCCGCGCATTCATCGCGCGCAGAGTGATTGCCGCCGCTTTCCGGCGCACAGTAGGTTCAGGGTCTATCCGCGCCGTTCCGGCGCCGAACCGACTGGAGAACTGCCATGCCCGAGTACAAGGCACCCCTGCGCGACGTGCGTTTCCTGATCGACGAAGTCTTCGACTTCGCCGGCCGCTACCAGGCCCTGGGCGCGACCGATGCCAGCCCGGACATGGTCGCCGCGATCCTCGAGGAAGGGGCCAGGTTCTGCGAGCAGGTGCTGGCGCCGCTGAACCGTTCCGGCGACGAGGAGGGCTGCCACTTCGACAACGGCGTGGTGACCACGCCCAAGGGTTTCAAGGAAGCCTTCGCGCAGTACGTCGAGGGTGGCTGGAACGGCGTGTCGTCCGACCCCGAGTACGGCGGCCAGGGCCTGCCGCCGTCCCTCGGCCTGCTGGTCAGCGAGATGATCGGCGCGGCCAACTGCTCCTGGGGCATGTACCCGGGCCTGACCAAGGGCGCCATGGCCGCCATCCAGGCCCACGGCAGCGCCGAGCAGAAGCAGGCCTACCTGCCGCGCATGACCGCCGGCACCTGGACCGGCACCATGTGCCTGACCGAGCCGCACTGCGGCACGGACCTCGGCATCATCAAGACCCGCGCCGTGCCCAACGCCGATGGCAGCTACGCCATCAGCGGCACCAAGATCTTCATCTCCGCCGGCGAGCACGACATGAGCGAGAACATCATCCACCTGGTGCTGGCCAAGCTGCCCGACGCCCCGGCCGGCACCAAGGGCATCTCGCTGTTCATCGTGCCCAAGTTCAGCCTCGACGCCAACGGCGAGGCCGGCGCGCGCAACGCGGTGAGCTGCGGCTCCATCGAGCACAAGATGGGCATCAAGGCCTCGGCCACCTGCGTGATGAACTTCGACGGCGCCACCGGCTACCTGATCGGCGAGGCCAACAAGGGCCTGGCCTGCATGTTCACCATGATGAACCACGCGCGCCTGGGCACCGGGATGCAGGGCCTGTGCCTCGGCGAGACCAGCTACCAGGGCGCCGTGAAGTACGCCAGCGAGCGCCTGCAGATGCGCGCCCTGACCGGGCCCAAGGCGCCGGACAAGCCGGCCGACCCGATCATCGTGCACCCGGACGTGCGGCGCATGCTGCTGACCATGAAGGCCTTCAACGAGGGCAACCGCTCCCTGGCCTACTTCACCGCGCAACTGCTGGACATCGAGCACCTTTCCGAAAGCGCCGAGGAACGCGAGCAGGCGGCCAACCTGCTGGCCTTCCTCACCCCGATCTGCAAGGCCTTCATGACCGAAACCGGACTGGAGGTCACCAACCACGGCATGCAGGTGTTCGGCGGCCACGGCTTCATCCGCGAGTGGGGCATGGAGCAGCTTGTCCGGGATTGTCGCATCGCCCCGATCTACGAAGGCACCAACGGCATCCAGGCGCTGGACCTGCTTGGGCGCAAGGTGCTCGGCAGCCAGGGCAAGCTGCTGCTGGGCTTCACCAGGCTGGTCCACCAGCTGTGCCAGGCCAATGCCGAGCACCCGCAGCTGAAGGCCCAGGTAGCGCAGCTGGCGGCGCTGAACAAGCAGTGGGGCGAACTGACGCAGAAGGTCGGCATGGCCGCCATGAAGAACCCCGACGAAGTCGGCGCGGCGGCGGTGGACTACCTGATGTTCTCCGGCTACGTCACCCTCGGCTACTTCTGGCTGCAAATGGCCCTGGTGGCCCGGAGCAAGCTGGAGCAAGGCAGCAGCGAAGCCGGTTTCTACCAGGCCAAGCTGGCCACCGCGGACTTCTACTTCGCCCGCCTGCTGCCGCGCGCGGCCGCGCACAAGGCGGCGGTGGAGGCCGGCGGCGAAAGCCTGATGCGCCTGTCCGCCGAGCAGTTCGCCCTCTGATGCGCCAACCGCGGCCCCGGTCGCCCCTCGTGGCGGCCGGGGCCGCTGGCTGTCCGGTGGGCGCATATGGTGTGACCGATGATTAACAATTCGTTCACAATATGACGCTATGGCTCTGGAGAGTTGTCGGGGTAAACTCCGCCGGCGTACCCTTGCGTACGTCCTATCCTGAATACCGCTGGCTGCTTGTTCAGCCGTTGTTTCGCTCGAGGATTCCTACATGGCTGACTACAAAGCACCGCTGCGCGACATGCAATTCGTCCTCCACGAAGTCTTCGAGGTGGGCAAGCTCTGGGCCGAGCTGCCGGGTCTGGCCGAGACGGTGGACGTCGACACCGCCAACGCCATCCTCGAGGAAGCCGGCAAGGTCACCGCGGGCGTGATCGCCCCGCTGAACCGCAGCGGCGACGAAGAAGGCTGCAGCTGGAGCGCCGAGGGCGTGAAGACCCCGGCCGGCTTCCCCGAGGCCTACCGCACCTACGCCGAAGGCGGCTGGGTGGGCGTGGGCGGCGCGCCGGAATTCGGCGGCATGGGCATGCCCAAGGTCATCGGTGCGCAGGTCGAGGAGATGGTCAATGCGGCCAACCTGTCCTTCGGCCTCTATCCGATGCTGACCGCCGGCGCCTGCCTGTCGCTGCTCAACCACGCCAGCGAAGAACTCAAGGGCAAGTACCTGCCGAACATGTACGCCGGTACCTGGGCCGGTTCCATGTGCCTGACCGAGCCCCACGCCGGCACCGACCTGGGCATCATCCGCACCAAGGCCGAGCCCCAGGCCGACGGCAGCTACAAGGTCAGCGGCACCAAGATCTTCATCACCGGCGGCGAGCACGACCTGGCCGAGAACATCATCCACCTGGTGCTGGCCAAGTTGCCCGACGCGCCGGCCGGCTCCAAGGGCATCTCGCTGTTCCTGGTGCCCAAGGTGCTGGTCAACGAGGACGGCTCGCTCGGTGAGCGCAACGCCGTGAGCTGCGGCTCCATCGAGCACAAGATGGGCATCAAGGCCTCGGCCACCTGCGTGATGAACTTCGACGGCGCCACCGGCTGGATCGTCGATGCGCCGAACAAGGGCCTGGCGGCCATGTTCACCATGATGAACTACGAGCGCCTGGGCGTCGGCATCCAGGGCCTGGCGACCGGCGAGCGCTCCTACCAGAGCGCCGTGGAATACGCCCGCGAGCGCATCCAGAGCCGCGCGCCCACCGGCCCGGTGGCCAAGGACAAGGCGGCCGACCCGATCATCGTGCACCCGGACGTGCGCCGCATGCTGCTGACCATGAAGGCGCTGAACGAGGGCGGCCGCGCCTTCTCCAGCTACGTCGCCATGCAGCTGGACACCGCCAAGTACAGCGAAGAGCCCACCGTGCGCAAGCGCGCCGAGGACCTGGTCGCCCTGCTGACCCCGGTGGCCAAGGCCTTCCTCACCGACATGGGCCTGGAAACCACCGTCCACGGCCAGCAGGTGTTCGGCGGCCATGGCTTCATCCGCGAGTGGGGCCAGGAGCAGCTTGTCCGGGATTGTCGCATCACCCAGATCTACGAAGGCACCAACGGCATCCAGGCGCTGGACCTGATGGGCCGCAAGATCGTCGGTAGCGGTGGCGCCTTCGCCAAGCACTTCACCGACGAGATCAAAGCCTTCACCGCCTCGGCCGGCGCCGAGCTGGCCGAGTTCACCGGCCCGCTGAACGCTGCCGTGCAGAACCTCGAAGAGCTGACCGCCTGGGTGCTGGACCGCGCCAAGGCCAGCCCCAACGAGATCGGTGCCGCCTCGGTGGAATACCTCCAGGTGTTCGGCTACACCGCCTACGCCTACATGTGGGCGCTGATGGCTCGCGCCGCGCAGGGCAAGGAAGGGCAGGACGACTTCTACGCCAGCAAGCTGGGCACCGCGCGTTTCTACTTCGCCCGTCTGCTGCCGCGCATCCACTCGCTGAGCGCCTCGGTGAAGGCCGGCAGCGAGTCGCTGTACCTGCTCGACGCCGCGCAGTTCTAAGCCGCGCAGGCAGGCAGGGCCCCGCTTCGGCGGGGCCTTGTCGTTTCAGCGGGGCAACGCTTTGTAAGCCTAGGCTTACACGTCGTGGTGTCATTTGGCGTCTATCGACGACGAGGGCTGGCGAGTAATCTTGTTTCCAGTCAGGACACTGCGCAGGAAGCGCCGACGACAAAACGGAAAGATAGGGATTCCACCATGGACGGTGGCCAGCATGGACGTCAGGATATCGGTCTGCAAAACCCCGCTCGCAAGGCGGGGTTTTTCTTTGCCTGCGGTTTTTCCCCGCCTAGCCGACTGTAGGAGCGGGCCCTGCCCGCGATTCGCGCGCAGGGCCCGCTCCTACAAGGGGAATGGCGTGGGTGGGGCGGCGTAGGAGCGGATCTCATCCGCGATCCGCGCCGGGACGCCCGGCTATCGCGGAGAAGCTCCGCTCCTACGAAGAGCATCTTGGCGCGGGGCCCTACGAAAAACCCTGCACCGCGCCTTCCAGCAGCGAGCGCAGCAGCTCCACCGTGCTGTGCTGGCGCTGCGCGTCGCGGTACACCAGGCCTACGCTCAGCGGGATGCGCGGCTCGCTCAACGGCTTCCACAGCAGGTCGCGGTTGCTGTGCAGCTGTCGCGCGCGGCCCGGCAGCACCGTGGCGAAGCGGCTGTGGGGCAGGCTGTCGAGGATGCCGCTCATGTGGTTCAGCTCGGCCTGCACCCGTGGCCGGCGGCCGATGGCGGCCAGTTGCTCCTGCCAGATCTGCCGGGCGCGGAATTCCTCGCCCAGCAGCAGCATCGGCAGTTCCGCGGCCTGGGCCAGGGACACCTTCTTGAACTCGCGCAACGGGTGGTCGGCGGGGATCACCAACTGCAGCTCGTCCGGGTACAGCTCCACGCCATGCAGCGCCGGCTGGCGCGGCGGCAGGAAGCCGATGCCGATGTCCAGCTGCCCGGCCAGCAGCCGGCGCTCGATCTCCACCCCGGACAGCTCGTAGATGCGCACCTGCAGGTGCGGCTGCGCGGCGTGCAGGCGTTCCACCAGGTAGGGCACCAGGCTGGCGTTCACCGTCTGCAGCACGCCGATGGCCAGGCTGCGCGCGGCCTGCCCGCGGAAGCCGCGCAGGGCCTCGTGGGCGCGCTCCAGGCCTTCGAGCAGGGGCACGGCATGGTTGTACAGGGTGTGCGCCGCCGCCGTCGGCACCAGGCGCTTGCCGATGCGCTGGAACAG
Organism: Pseudomonas sp. RW407; assembly: GCF_003176655.1. Lineage (NCBI taxonomy): Bacteria > Pseudomonadati > Pseudomonadota > Gammaproteobacteria > Pseudomonadales > Pseudomonadaceae > Pseudomonas > Pseudomonas sp. RW407. The sequence continues at coordinate 165,042 of NZ_QGSL01000029.1, forward strand.
GGCCACGTCCAGGCTCCGCTCCAGCTGGCGGATCTGCTGTGACAGCGCCGGTTGCGACAGGGCCAGGCGCTCGGCGGCACGGCCGACGTGGCCTTCCTCGTAGAGCGCGACGAAATAGCGGAGCTGGCGGAAATCCATAAGCGCGGCTTATCAACGAAACTGGAAAATCGAAATGGATAGGTACCTATCCGAGGCTCTAGTCTAGTGCCTGTCCGCTGCTGCAGACGGGTAGACAAAGGTGGAAGGCATCGTCATCCAGGGTGTTTTCATAGGCAAAGTCGAAGAGTGCTGGGGCGGCCTGGTCAGCGCCATCGACAAGCTGGAAACCCGCGAGGAAGTCTGGCTCGGCAGCGAAGGCCTGCCCGGCGACGAACAGGCCGACCTGCGCCACCACGGCGGCCTCGACCGTGCGCTGCACCACTACCCGGCCGAGCACTACCGCCACTGGCGCAAGCAGCATCCGCAGCAGCGCTGGCAGCAACCGGCCTTTGGCGAGAACCTGTCGACCTTCGGTGTGAACGAGGCCGACGTGTGCATCGGCGACCTGTTCCGCTGGGGCGATGCGCTGATCGAGGTCAGCCAGCCGCGCTCGCCATGCTACCGCCTGGGGCGCCGCTGGAACCTCCCGGAACTGCCGCTGGAGCTGCAGCAGCAGGGCCGCTGCGGCTGGTTCTACCGGGTGCGTCGCGCCGGCATGGTCAGCGCCGCCGCGCCGCTGGAGCTGGTGCAGCGGCACTACCCGCAGCTGAGCGTGGCCAGCCTGTTGCGCTGGTACTTCGGCGAACCGCTGGAGCCGTGCGGCCTGCGCCAGATGATGGCGTGCGACGCGCTCTCGCTGCGCTGGCGTAAGACCGCCGCGCAACGCCTGGCCAGTGGCGTGGTGGAAGACTGGACGGCCCGCCTGCAGGGCCCCGAATGCCTGGGCAGCGGCCCCGCCTGACGCGGCGGCTGCCCACAACCTGCCTCGCGCCCGCCCCCGGACGTCGTTTTGGTCCATCGGGGCGGCTTTTATTCCCGGCCGGGGCGTTGCGCCCCGAGGCCGAAGGCGGCCTGTCGGCCGCATCGCGGATGAATCCGCTCCTACGCTGCATCAGCCATGGCGTACCCCATGTAGGAGCGCGCCCTGCGCGCGAATCGCGGGCAGGGCTCCTACATCCTCAGGCGAACACACACCGTAGGATGGGTTGAGCGAAGGCTCAACCCATCCTACGAAAGAAACCTGGCGCGGCCGTATGCTATCAGCATGCTCCCGTAGGAGCGGACTCCGTCCGCGATAAAGGCGTTACAGTTCGATCTCGCCCCCCGCCAGTGCGCACAGCTCGGTGAAGTCGACGATCTCCGTCTCCCGCCCGTTGACCCGCAGCAGGCCGTTCTTCTGCAGGCGGGTGAAGCTGCGCGACACGGTTTCCACCGCCAGCCCCAGGTAGTCGCCGATTTCGTGGCGCGACATGCTCAGGCGAAAACGCAGGGCCGAGAAGCCGCGCTCGCGGAAGTGCGCCGAGATGTTCAGCAGGAAGGCGGCGATCCGCGAGTCGGCGTTGAGCCGCGAGAGCAGCAGCTTCATCTGCTGGTCCTCGCGGATCTTGCGGCTCATCATCAGCAGCAACTGGTGCGACAGCCCGGGAATCTGCTGCGACAGCTCCTCCAACTGGTCGAAGGGAATCTCGCTGCACAGGGTGCTTTCCAGGGCGATGGCCGACACCGGGTAGCGGCCCTCGTCCATGCCGGAGAAACCGAAGATCTCGTTGGCGTAGTAGAAGCCGGTGATCTTCTCCAGGCCCTGCTCGTTGGTGGTCACCGTCTTCAGCGAGCCCGAACGCACCAGGTAGACGTTGTGGAAGGTGTCGCCCTGGCGGAACAGGTGGTCGCCCTTGTGCAGCAGGTGGCCGGGCTTGATGATGGCCTCCAGCTCGAGAATCTTGTCGTCGCTGAGCGTGGGCGGCGCCAGACGGCAGTTCTTGCAGTACGGTTGCGGCTTCAGCATCTGATTCATCCGGTTATCCCCTGTACACCAGCGCTAACCGCGTCCGGCGGCCTTCTAAGAACATAGCAACAGATGGGCATCTGTCATCCGCGTGGACGGATCGGCCCCGCTGTGGATGGGCTTGTGAGGCAGATGGGCACGGGGCGGGCCGATGCCAAGGCGCCGGCGGTTTTTCCCGGGATTGCATTGCCGCAGGTCAGGTCGAATTCGCGCCGGGCTGGCTTCGTGAAATTCGTTGTGTTAGTTTTCATGAAAAACAAGCATGACAATTTCACGAGGTCGCCATGTTCCTGCAATCCAGCCAGCCCGTCGGCACCTACTACGCCGCCGCCAACCCGGAGTTGCTGCAGCCCCGCGCGCAGCTGACGGATGCGCTGGAGGTCGAGGTGCTGGTGATCGGCGCCGGCTTCAGCGGCCTGCATACCGCGCTGCAGCTGGCCGAGGGCGGCCGCCAGGTCTGCGTGATCGAGGCCAGCCGCATCGCCTGGGCGGCTTCCGGGCGCAACGGCGGCCAGGCGCTGCCGGGCTGGTCCAGCGACCTCAGGCCGATCGAGGCCGACCTCGGCCATGAAGGCGCCCTGCGCCTGTGGCAGGGCATGCTCTGGGCCGCGCGCGAGATGCGCGACCTGCCGCAGCGCCACGGCTTCGACTGCGACTACCGCGTCGGCCACCTGTGGACCGCCGTGCTGCCGCGCCGCGTCGGCATGCTCGAGGAATGGCAGGGCGAGGCCGCGCGCCGCTGGGGCTACGAGGGCCTGCAGATGGTTCCCCGCGCCGAGCTGCCGCAGTGGATCGCCAGCGAACGCTACCTGGCCGGCCTGTATGACCCGAATTCCGCGCACCTCAACCCGCTGAAGCTGGCCTACGGCCTGGCCGGCGCGCTGGAGAGGGCCGGCGGGCGCATCTTCGAGCAGACCCGCGCGCTGCGCTACAGCGAGCAGGGCAACGGCTACGTCGTCGAGACGGAGCACGGCAGCATCCGCTGCGCCGCCCTGGTGCTGGCCTGCAACGCCTACATCGACGGCCTGGACAAGGAAGTCTCCGCGCGCATCCTGCCGGTGGGCACCTTCCAGGTCGCCACCGCGCCGCTGGGCGCGGAGCTGGCGCATTCGCTGCTGCCGCAGAACTGCTGTGTCACCGACAACCAGTTCGTCCTCGACTACTTCCGCCTGACCCCCGACCACCGCCTGCTGTTCGGCGGCGGCTGCACCTACCTGGGCGGCATGCCCGCGGACATCCGCGCGGCCACCCGGCCCTACGTCGAGCGGGTGTTCCCGCAACTGCGCGGGGTGGAGCTGGAATACGCCTGGGGCGGGCACATCGACTGCAGCATGCGGCGCACCCCGGACGTCGGCCGCCGCGGCGACCTCTACTGGCTGCAGGGCTATTCCGGGCACGGCGTGCTGCCCAGCCTGGCCGCCGCCCGCGCGGTCAGCCAGGCCATGCTGGGGTATGGCGAGGAGCTCGACCTGTACCAGCGCCTGAGCAATCCCGGCTTCCCCGGCGGCCAACGCTTCGCCGCGCCACTGGAAGCCGTCGGCAAAGCCTGGTATCGCTTGCGGGACTTCTTCTGAACAGAGCCGGGCAGCGCCTATGCAAGAACACCAGAACGAACACCTCGCGACCCTGATCCGCGACCTGCGCAAGCACAAGAACCTGACCCTCGGCGCCCTGGCCGAGCGCATCGGCCGCTCGGTGGGCTTCCTCTCCCAGGTCGAGCGTGGCCTGTCGCGCCCGACCGTGGCCGACCTCACCGCCATCAGCGAAGCCCTCGGCGTGCCGACCACCTACTTCTACGCCGAGGGGCCTGCCCGCGAGCTGGCCTGGGTGACGCGCCCGGCCGACCGCCGCACGCTGTACTACGCCGGCGGCATCACCGACATCCTCGCCTCGCCGAACATGTCCGGCGGCTTCTCCATGCTCGACAGCATCCTCGCCCCCGGCGCCACCAGCGGCGAGGACCACCTCAACGACAGCTCCGAGCAGGGCGGCTTCGTGCTGGAGGGCGAACTGACCCTCTGGTACCAGGACGAGACCGTCACCCTTTACCCCAACGACAGCTTCCAGCTGCCGCCGCACGCGAAATTCCGCTACGGCAACCTGACAGACAAACCAACGAGGGTGCTCTGGATCTTCACCTGAAGGCATCCGGCTGCGCCTGACACACAGGCACCAAGAAGATGAACCGCCAAACCTTCCCCGACCTGCTCAGCGAAGTACGCGCCTTCCGCGCCCAGAACCCGGACGTGCGCTACGTCGACCTGATCTGCCTGGACATCCCCGGGCACTTCTACGGCAAGCGCTACCCGGTGGACATGCTGGAGAAAGTCGCTGCCGGCTCGCCCCTGAAGCTGCCGCAGAACTGCGTGCTGCTGGGCGTGCAGGGCGGCCTGCACCCGATCGGCGACTACTGCTTCAACGACGGCGACCCGGACGCGCCGCGCCGGCTGATCCCCGGCAGCCTCAAGCCGGTGCGCTGGGAGAACCAGCCGCTGGGGCAGATGATCATCAGCTCCGACGGCACCGAGGCGCCCATCGAGTTCGAGCCGCGGGAAGTGCTGGCGCGCGTGCTCAAGCGCCTGGAAGGCAAGGGCATCCGCCCGGTGGTGGCCTTCGAGCTGGAGTTCTACCTGTTCGACAAGAAGCTCAGGGACGGCCTGCCGCAGTACCCGCGCGACCCGCTGTGCGAGGACGAGGACGACCAGCCGAACATGCACATCGAGCGCCTGTCGCGCTTCTCCGACGTGCTCCACGAGATAGTCGAAGCCTCGCGCGAGCAGGGCGTGGACGCCAACGTGATCACCGCCGAGATCGGCCCCGGCCAGTTCGAGATCAACTTCGCCCACTGCGAGGACGGCCTGCACGCCGCCGACCAGGCCGCGCTCTTCACCCGCGCCACCCGCGGCGTGGCGCTCAAGCATGGGCACCGCGCCAGCTTCATGAGCAAGCCCTACCTGCACGCGCCGGGCAGCGGCATGCACGTGCACGTCAGCCTGTACGACCGTGACGGCCGCAACCTGCTCGACGGCGACGAACAGCGCCCGCTGCGCCACGCCGTGGCCGGCTGCCTGGAGCTGCTGCCGCATTGCATGCCGATCTTCGCCGCCAACCACAACGCCTACCGCCGCTACGGCTCGCGGGTGAACGCTGCCAGCAAGGCCAGCTGGGGCTTCGAGGACCGCGATGCGTGCATCCGCATCCCCGAGTCCGATGGCAGGAACCTGCGCATCGAGCATCGCCTCGCCGGGGCCGACGCCAACCCCTACCTGGTGCTGGCGGCCATCCTCACCGGCATGGAGTACGGTCTGGAAGCGGGCAAGGAGCCCATCGCCCCGCTGAACGAAGACCGCGACAGCGGCATCGACTTCCCCCGCGACATGCTCGGCGCGGTGGCGGCCATGGAGAACCATCCGGCGGTGAAGGAAGGGCTCGGCAGCGAGTTCGTCTTCGTCTACTGCGAGAACAAGCGCCACGATCACCTGGAGTTCATGGACGAGGTGAGTGCGCGGGAGTACCGCTGGTTCCTGTGAAGGGAAAGCGGCGGCGCGGGTAGCGCTGCCGCGGCGTCCACCGTTTGGGTGGACGCGTGGCCTGCAGGGCCGCAGTGGGAAGCCGCGCTACCGGGCGGGTAGCCCCCTCGGCGAGGGCGGTAGCGCGGTTCGCGCCGCAAGGGCGCGGGTATCGCAGGCGGCGCCCGGGTAGGGCGCCGCTTTCCCGTCAGCCGATGGTCATCAGGCTGGCGTTGCCGCCGGCGGCCGCGGTGTTCACGCTCAGGGCGTGCTCCACCAGCAGGCGTTCCAGCGGTACATCGGTTTCACCCTTGCCCAGGCCGTGCACGCCGACGATCGCGCCCTTGCGCTTGGCGGCCTGCTCGCACACCTCGCGCAACTGGTCGGAATCGCCGTGGTGCAGGATGGCGTCGAAGGCGGTTTCGGCGGCGGTCCAGTCGTTGACCAGCTCGATGCGCTTCTGCACTTCCTTGGGCAGGCTGTCACGCAGCTCGCGCTGGGTCGCCGGCCATACCGCCAGGCTGCCCACCGCCAGGGTGGCGGCCAACTGCACCAGCAGGTCGGCGCGTTCCTCGGCGAGGTTCAGCACGCGCTCGCGGGGCAGCAGGGTGTAGGTGTTGCGCTCGCCGGTGGGGCCGGTCAGCACGTGGCAGGCGTAGCTCTGCGCCAGGCTGGCGAACTCGTCCGCCACCTTCGCCAGTTCCGGCTCCTGCCTGGCCGCCCAGTCGCGCAGCGCCTGCAGGGCCTTCTCGCGGTCGGCCGGGCGGGCCAGGGCCTGCACGTTGTCGCCGGCCAGTTGGTTGGCCACCGCGTCGCGCGGGCGGGTCGACAGCAGGCGGTACAGGTACAGCGGGCCGCCGGCCTTCGGGCCGGTGCCGGACAGGCCTTCGCCGCCGAAGGGCTGCACGCCGACCACCGCGCCGACGATGTTGCGGTTCACGTACAGGTTGCCGACGTGGGCGCTGCCCACCACCTGGGTGATGGTCTCGTCGATGCGGGTGTGCACGCCGAGGGTCAGGCCGTAGCCGGAGGCGTTGATCTGCGCCAGCAACTGGTCCAGGTCGGAGCGCTCGTAGCGCACCAGGTGCAGCACCGGGCCGAAGATCTCGCGCTTGAGCTCGTCGAAGCTGTCCAGTTCGATCAGCGTCGGCACCACGAAGGTGCCGCGCTTGAGCACGTCGCCATTCACCCGGGCGGCCTGGAAGACCTTGCGGCCCTTGTCGCGCATGGCCTGGATGTGGCGGTCGATGTTGCCCTTGGCCTCGGCGTCGATCACCGGGCCGATGTCCACGTTCAGGTGTTCCGGCGAGCCGAGGGTGTATTCGGCCATGGCGCCCTTGAGCATCTGCACCACGCGGTCGGCCACGTCGGCCTGCACGCACAGCACACGCAGGGCCGAGCAGCGCTGGCCGGCGCTGTCGAAGGCGGAGTTGATCACGTCCACCACCACCTGCTCGGCCAGGGCCGAGGAGTCGACGATCATCGCGTTCATCCCGCCGGTCTCGGCGATCAGCGGAATGGCGCGGCCCTGGGCGTCCAGGCGGCCGGCGATGTTGCGCTGGAGGATGCCGGCCACCTCGGTGGAACCGGTGAACATCACGCCGCGCACGCGCTCGTCGCCCACCAGGCGGGCACCCACGGTCTCGCCGCGGCCCGGCAGCAGCTGCAGCACGCCGGCCGGCACGCCTGCTTCGAGCAGGATGCGCACGGCCTGGGCGGCGATCAGCGGGGTCTGCTCGGCCGGCTTGGCCAGCACGGTGTTGCCGGCGGCCAGGGCGGCGGCCACCTGGCCGCTGAAGATCGCCAGCGGGAAGTTCCACGGGCTGATGCACACCACCGGGCCCAGCGGGCGGTGGCTGTCGTTGGCGAAGGCGCGGGCCTGGGCCGCGTAGTAGCGCAGGAAGTCCACCGCCTCGCGCACCTCGGCGATGGCGTTGGCGAAGGTCTTGCCGGACTCGCGCACCAGCAGGCCCATCAACTGCTGCATCTCGCCTTCCATCTGGTCGGCGGCGCGCTCCAGCACGGCGGCGCGTTCTTCCGGCAGGGTCGATTGCCAGATCGGGCCGCTGGCCTGGGCGCAGAGCAGGGCGTTGTTGACATCGGCCTCGCTGGCTTCGTGCACCTGGCCAACCAGGTCGCGGTGGTCGGCGGGGTTGCGCAGCGCCTCGGCAGCGGCCGGGGCCGGGGCGTCGCCGCCGAGCACCGGCTGGGCGACGTAGGCCTGGTTGGTGCTGGTCAGCAGCGCCGAGGACAGCGAGCCCAGGCGGTGTTCGTTGGCCAGGTCCAGGCCGGCGGAGTTGGCCCGGCCTTCGCCGTAGAGGTCACGCGGCAGCGGGATGCGCGGGTGCGGCAGGCCGAGGGTGCCTTCCTGGGCGGCCATCTGCTCGACTTGCTGCACCGGGTCCAGCACCAGGTCCTGCAGCGAGATGCTGTGGTCGGCGATGCGGTTCACGAAGCTGGTGTTGGCGCCGTTCTCCAGCAGGCGGCGCACCAGGTAGGCCAGCAGCGTCTCGTGGCTGCCGACCGGGGCGTAGATGCGGCACGGGCGGTTGAACTTGCCGTCGGCGACCTTGCCCACCACCTGCTCGTACAGCGGCTCGCCCATGCCGTGCAGGCACTGGAACTCGTACTGGCCGGGGTAGTAGTTCTGCCCGGCGATCTGGTAGATGGCCGACAGCGAGTGGGCGTTGTGGGTGGCGAACTGCGGGTAGATGGCTTCCGGCACCGCCAGCAGCTTGCGCGCGCAGGCGATGTAGGAAACGTCGGTGTAGGGCTTGCGGGTGTAGACCGGGTAGCCCTCCAGGCCGTTGACCTGGGCCAGCTTGATCTCGCTGTCCCAGTAGGCGCCCTTCACCAGGCGGATCATCAGGCGGTGGCGGCTGCGCTTGGCCAGGTCGATGACGTAGTCGATCACGTACGGGCAGCGCTTCTGGTAGGCCTGGATGACGAAGCCAATGCCGTTCCAGCCGCTCAGCGATGGCTCGAAGCACAAGCGCTCGAGCAGGTCGAGGGAGATTTCCAGGCGGTCGGCTTCCTCGGCGTCGATGTTGATGCCGATGTCGTACTGCTTGGCCATCTGCGTCAGGCCCAGCAGGGTCGGGTACAGCTCTTCCATCACCCGCTCGTACTGCGCGCGGCTGTAGCGCGGGTGCAGCGCCGACAGCTTGATGGAGATGCCCGGGCCTTCGTAGATGCCGCGGCCGTGGGAGGCCTTGCCGATGGCGTGGATGGCCTGCTCGTAGGAGGCCAGGTAGCGCTTGGCGTCCTCATCGGTGAGTGCGGCTTCGCCGAGCATGTCGTAGGAATAGCGGAAGCCGCGGCTTTCCATGTTCGCGGCGTTGGCCAGGGCTTCGCCGATGGTCTCGCCGGTGACGAACTGCTCGCCCATCAGGCGCATGGCCATGTCCACGCCCTTGCGGATCAGCGGCTCGCCGCTCTTGCCGATGATGCGGTTGAGCGAGGAGGTCATGCCCGCCTCGGTGTGGGTGGACACCAGCTTGCCGGTGATCAGCAGGCCCCAGGAGGCCGCGTTGACGAACATCGACGGGCTCTGGCCCAGGTGCTGGCTCCAGTTGCCGTTGCTGATCTTGTCGCGGATCAGCGCGTCACGGGTGGCCTTGTCCGGGATGCGCAGCAGCGCCTCGGCCAGGCACATCAGCGCCACGCCTTCCTGGGACGACAGCGAGAACTCCTGCAGCAGGCCCTGCACCAGGCCCTGGCGGCCACCGGCGCTCTTCTGGTTGCGGAGCTTCTCGGCGATGCCCAGGGCCATCTTGTTGGCGGCCTCGGCCTTGTCCTGGGGCAGGCGGGCCTGCTCCAGCAGCATCGGCAGCGCCTCGGTCTCGGGGCGGCGGTAGGCGGAGGTGATGGCGGCGCGCAGCACCGACTGCGGCAGGATGCTCTCGGCGAAGTCCAGGAACACCTGCAGGCCTTGCTCGTTCAGCGCCTCCAGCGATTCCCCGCCGGCCGCGGCGGCCAGGCCGGAATGCTGGGCGGGGGAGAGACCACCCTCGATCTGCTCCAGGTAGTTGAAGATCGCCTGCTTGATGATCCAGTGCGGTGTGCGCTCGATGGCCTGGGCGGCTTGCTTGAGGCGTTCACGGGTGGCGTCGTCGAGCTTCACGCCAAGGGTGGTGGTGGCCATGGTTGTACCTGTTATTGAAAGTGGGCACGGCGGAAATGTGGCGAGAATTTAAACGTCGGACGAAAAAGGTGCAACCGGGTGCAACCTATCATTGGTCGAAGCCGACGGACTGTGTAGAAAGGTGACCATGCCGACGGGTGCGGCGTATACCCGGCGATCGCTGCAAGAAGCGGACCTTGCCGGCCATCGGGTGAGTGGAGGGGCGCCCGAGGGGCGCTTGAGCGGGGTTGCACCTTTTCGGCACGCACTGGCCGAAGCCTGCACACAACTATGGCCCGCCGGGGGCACCCGGTCCAGCCGATGGCGCAAAAGGATGGAACGCCAGCCAGGCCGCCGTGGTCGATGCAGGTGTCAGTGAATACCGCTACAAGGAGCAATAGCCATGGACCTGATCCGCATCCTCATCGCCATCATCCTCCCGCCCCTGGGCGTGTTCCTCCAGGTCGGTTTCGGCGGGGCGTTCTGGCTGAACATCCTGCTGACGCTGCTGGGCTACATCCCGGGCATCGTGCATGCGGTTTACATCATCGCGAAGCGGTGAAGGCGGGGGCTCGGTCAAGGCTTAGGCGCTAGAGTGAGGCCCGGCAGCCCTCTCCCTAACCCTCTCCCTGAAGGGAGAGGGGACCGTTGGGCAGATGCGGGCGTTTTGGAGTTAGCCGGTTAGCCAGGTAGGTTCCGGCTGAAGCTATCATTTCTCTCGGCACGGACAAGCCCCCTCTCCCTTCAGGGAGAGGGCTGGGGAGAGGGAACCCAAGTTAAAAACCGCACCTGACCCAACCTTGACCCCCGTAGGATGGCGTTGAGCGCAGCGATACCCATCACCATGAATACCGCCCCCAACCCTACGACTCCCGCCGCACCTCCCGCTCCATCAACTCCACCGCATCCCCAAACCGCACCCACAACATCCCCTGCCAATCCAGCACGCTCAGTTGCTGCCCCTGCATCCGCTTCACCCGCCGCCGCGGCAAATCCGGATCACCCTGCCGCGCATCCCGCAGCGCCGGCACCACCTCATTGCTCAACCATTGCCGCAAGCCCCGGTTCTCCGGGTGATAGAAATGCACCATCAGCAGCGCATAAACGCCGCTCTCGCTGACCAGCCACTCACGCGTCACCTCTCCGCCAGCCGCCTGCAGGCACTCGAACCGCTGCTGGTCGGCATCCAGTTTGTGGATAACCCGCGTGGACACATGGCTGTTGGTCAGCCGCGCCAGGTCCCGCCCGACGAACCACGCCTGGTTCTCGATCAGTACCGCCCTCAGGGGCCGGCGATGGCGCAGGAAAACGGAAGGGACGAGAACGGAATCGGAAGTAGAAGAAAGGGTCATGCTGTCGCTCCTTGCTGCATCGAAGAAGCCGCCACCCAGGCAATCCGGAGAAGGGAGGCGGACCGTGCAAGGGTGGAAAACCGGATAACGAGTAAGCCGGCCGGGCAAACGCCCGCCTCGCACGGTCCGCCACAGCGTACAGGGCACTACCGGCACGTCGTGCCTACTTCGCCCTGAGAGAGTGGACCGCTCGTTAATCAGGTTTCCACACCTGGCCACGTCTGATCCGTGGCAGAGCGAAAGCTACGCAGCCGTCTTGTAGGACGGCAACGCCAATTCCGAGTAGGGAATTTCCCTGTTTCCGGCGATCGCCAACCTACACACATATCCGCAAAGCCGCGCGTCCTTGAATTGCCGGGCGGCATCAGGCCGGCAATTCGAAACTCATGATGTGTATGGTGTGTAGATAGTTCAGCGCTTGGTGTGTAGGCTACACACCAAGGCTGTGCGGAGGGACGATGCGCAGTCGAGAAATAATGGAGTTGATTCGTACGGATGGCTGGTACCTGGTCGAGGTGAAAGGCAGTCACCACCAATTCAGGCACTTCACCAAGAAGGGCCGGGTAACGGTTCCCCACCCCAGGAGCAACCTGCCGATAGGAACCGTGAACAGCATCCTGCGACAGGCTGGCCTTCGATGATCCACCCGCCTGCGAAAGAGGAGAGCATCGCCATGAAATTCCCCGTGGTCCTGCACAAGGACGCCGATTCGGATTACGGCGTGACCGTACCCGACGTACCCGGCTGCTTCTCCGCCGGCACCACCGTCAGCCAGGCATTGGAAAACGTCCAGGAAGCCCTGGCCCTGCACTTCGAGGGCCTGGTAGCCGATGGCGAGGAACTGCCGCAAGCGCAGGAAGTGGACGTCCACATGGCCAACCCCGACTATGCCGGCGGTGTCTGGGCGGTGGTCGACTTCGACGTCACCCCCTACCTGGGCAAGGCCGTGCGATTCAACGCCACCCTGCCGGAAAACCTGCTGCAACGCATCGACGAGCGGGTGAAGCGCGACCACCGCTACGCCTCCCGCTCCGGCTTCCTGGCTACCGCCGCGCTGCGGGAACTGTCGTCGAGCTGAGCCGGCGCTGCTCAATCACGCGACTTCTGCGGGGAGCGGGGCGCATGGCAGGTCTTCCTGGGCGGTGAGCCGAATAAATCGATTATTCGGCTCATTTCATGAGCCGATTGCGCGAGCTATTCGGCTCGGCGTCCAACTGGGGCGATGAGTCTTGAAGTCATAGGTATCCGAGTCTATAGTTTTAATACGCCAATGGCGTACATGAGGGCAAGGGACGGCATGATCTTCATCGAAACGCCGATCTTCACCGAAGACCTTCGGGAGTTGCTCGGCGACGACGAATACAAGGACTTTCAGCAGTACCTGGCAGAGAATCCCCAGGCTGGTGATGTGATCCAGCACACCGGCGGGCTCCGGAAGGTACGCTGGAAGGCGAATGGGAAAGGGCAGCGCGGTGGTGTTCGGGTGATCTACTACCACATGATGGCGGCCCATCAGATTCGGCTGCTATTGATCTATAGGAAAGGTGTGAAGGACGACCTGTCCGAGGATGAAAAGAAAGTGCTCCGCGATCTCAACAAAGGGTGGCAGTGATGGAAAAGAATCTCTTCAGCCGGCTCGTTCAAAGCATGGAGCAGATGAACGAGATCGACCGCGGCGAGCGTCAACCTTCGCGCGAGTTCCATGTGGATGCGCTGCAGGTCAAAAGCATCCGCCAGGCCACGGGGCTGTCGCAGGCGGCGTTTGCCAAGGCGATCGACGTCGCCCTGGGCACACTGCGGAATTGGGAGCAGGGAAGGCGGGAGCCGGAAGGTCCGGCCAAGGCCTTGTTGAGGGCGATACACAACGATCCCGAGCATGTTATCGCCGCCCTGAAACGCTGATCTCGTTCCAGGAAACCCGGGCTCGAAAACGTGAAAGCCGCGCAGTGCGCGGCTTTCAGGCTATTTAAGAGTGGTGGGCCCACACGGACTCGAACCGTGGACCAAAGGATTATGAGTCCTCTGCTCTAACCGACTGAGCTATAGGCCCCCAGAAGGCCGGCGGATTATACCGGCGTCCCTTGCGCAGTGCCAATCGGCTGCAGCGGGGTGAGGAAACGGGCTGCGAATTGTTCGGCAGGCAGGGGTGGGCTGAGGGCGTAGCCCTGGACCTGGTCGCAGCCTTCTTCGGCGAGGAAGCGCTCCTGCTCCTCGCGTTCCACGCCTTCGGCGATGATGGTGAGGTTCATGCTGCGGCCCAGGGCGATCACGGCGCGGGCGATGGCGGCGTCGTGGGGGTCGTCGGGCAGGCCGTGGACGAAGGACTGGTCGATCTTGAGGATGTCCAGCGGCAGTTGCTTGAGGTAGCTGAGCGAGGAGTAGCCGGTGCCGAAGTCGTCGATGGCCAGTTGCACGCCCAGGCCCTTGAGGGCATGCAGGGTGTCCAGGGCCTCGTCGGTCTGGTGCATCAGGAAGTTCTCGGTGATTTCCAGTTGCAGCCGGGGGGCGTGCAGGTTGTAGCGCTGCAGCAGCTCGCGCACCTGGTCGACCACGTCGTGCTGGTACAGCTGGGCGCCGGCCAGGTTCACCGACAGCGGGCCGAAGGCGGCGTGGCTCTGTTGCCAGCGGCTCATCTGCCGGCAGGCTTCTTCCAGCACCCAGGTGCCCAACGGCAGGATCAGCCCGGTTTCCTCGGCCAGGGGGATGAAGCGGTCCGGCGGGATGGCGCCGTACTTGGGGTGGCTCCAGCGGATCAGCGCTTCGGCGCCCACCAGCGCACCGCTGTCCAGGGCCTGCTTGGGCTGGTAGTAGAGCTGCAGCTGGTGGGTTTCCAGGGCGCGGCGCAGTTCGTGCTCCAGGGCCACGCGTTCGTTGGCCTGGAAGGTCAGCTCGCGGGTGTAGAACTCGACGCGGTTGCGGCCCTGGGCCTTGGCCCGGTACATGGCGGCGTCGGCGTTCTTCACCAGGGTGGCGACGTCCTTGCCGTCCACCGGGAACAGGCTGATGCCGATGCTGGCGCTGACGAAGAATTCCTTGTCGTCGGCGACGAAGGCGTGGCTGAAGCAGTTCAGCAGCTTCTTCGCCACGTGCTCGGCATCGCTGGCCTGGTGCAGGCCGGGCAGCAGGATGATGAATTCGTCGCCGCCCTGGCGCGCCACTGTGTCGATGTCGCGCAGCTGTTCGCGCAGGCGCCGGGCGATGGATTTCAGCAACTGGTCGCCGACCGGGTGGCCGAGGCTGTCGTTGATGTGCTTGAAGCGGTCCAGGTCGAGGAACAGCACGGCGCCCAGCTGCTGTTCTTCCTGGCTTTCCTTCAGCGCGGTGGTCAGCCGGGTCTCGAACAGCAGGCGGTTGGGCAGGCCGGTGAGCGGGTCGTGGTGGGCCTGGTAGTCGAGGCGGGCCTGGGCGTACTTGAGCGTGGAGATGTCGGCGAAAACGCCGACGAAGTGGCTGGTTTCGCCGTTGTTGCCCCGCACCGCGCTGATGGTCAGCCATTCCGGGTAGAGCTCGCCGCTCTTGCGCCGGTTCCAGATCTCGCCCTGCCAGTGGCCTTCGGCGTTGAGGTGGTGCCACATGGCGACGTAGAAGCTGCTGTCGTGCTGTCCCGAAGCGAGCAGGCGCGGCGACTGGCCGAGCACTTCGTCCTCGCCGTAGCCGGTGATTTCGCTGAAGGCGCGGTTGACCGCGATCATGCGCTGGCTGGCGTCGGTGATCATCACGCCTTCGGCGGTGCTTTCGAACACGGTGGCGGCCAGGGTGAGCTTTTCCTGCATCTGTTGGCGTTCGGTGATGTCGCGGGCGATGGTCAGCAGGCAGTCTTCGCCGCTGATGACGATGTGGTGCGCCGAGAGTTCGCAGAGCCGGGCGGCGCCTTCGCGGGTGCGGATGAAGGCGGTGAAGTCCTGCACCGTCGAGCGTTCGCGGATCATCTGCAGCAGGCGCTCGCGGTCCTGCGGGTCGGCCCACAGGCCTAGCTCCAGGGTCGAGCGCTCGCTGGCGCTGTCGCGGCCATAGCCGGTGATGCGGGTGAAGCCTTCGTTGGCCTCCAGCAGCAGGCCGTCGCGGATGCGGGTGATGAGCATGCCGTCGGGGGAGGCATGGAAGGCCTTGGCGAATTTTTCCTCGGAGGCGCGCAGTTGCTCCTGGGTCTGCTTGAGCTGGGAGATGTTGCGCGCCACCACCACCAGGGCGGGCGTGTCGTCCAGGGCCACGCGCTGGGCCGAGAGCAGGGCGGTGAAGCGGCCGCCGTCGCGGCGATGCAGGCTGATCTCGATGTTGTTGAGGTTCTCGCCCTGCAGGCGTTCGAGCATGCGCGGGCCCATGCCCGGTTCGCTCCAGATGTTCAGCTCGGTGGCGGTCTTGCCCAAGGCTTCGCTGGCGGGGATGCCGACCTGTTGTTCGAAGGTGCTGTTCACCGCCAGCAGGCGCCCGTCGATGCGTCGGGCCAGGACGATGATGTCCGGGCAATGGTGGAACACCGAGGCGAATTTCTGTTCGGACAGGCGCAGCGCCTGTTCGGTGCGCTTGGCCTCGGTGATGTCGATCATCAGGCCGCGCAGGATGAGTTCGTCGCCGTGGCGGATGAGGGTGACGATGTCGCGGATCCACACCACGCGGCCGTCGGCGGCGAGCATCCGGTAGTCCAGGCTGTGGTTGCGCCCGGCGCGGCTCTCGGAGAAGCAGTAGCTCATCGCCTGTTCGGCGTCGGCCGGGTGCAGGGTGCGTTGCCAGAAGCCCGGCGTCAGCCACTCGTGCTGCGGGTAGCCCAGCAGCTCCTGGGCGTGGGGCGAGACGTAGGTGAAGCGGTTTTCCGACAGGCGCATCTCCCAGGCGATGGCGGCCATGCTCTCGACCAGGCCGCGGAAGTGCTGCTCGCTGTCGCGCAGTGCCTGTTCGAGTTTCACCCGTCGCGCCATTTCGCCGCGCAGGCGGCGGTTCATCGCCACCAGGGCGGCGACTATCGCCAGGCTCGCCAGCAGCACCGGCAGGCCGATGGTCAGCAGGTGCCGCGACCAGGCCGGCCGGTTATCCAGCAGGCCGCCGACCCAGGGCGCCTGCAGGGCTTCGACCTCGTCGCCGGTGAGTTCGGCGAAGAGTTTGTCGAGGATGCCGGCGAGCATCGCGTCGTTGCGCGGCACGGCCATGGCCAGTTGGTAGCGGTAGGGCGTCTCGCCGCTGATCTGGATGCCTTCGAGGCGGAGCTGGCGCAGGCTCCAGACGCTGGAGGCGAAGTCGCCGACGAAGGCGTCGACCTGCCCGGTGGCTAGTGCCTGCAGGGCTGCCGCGACGCTGGGCAGGGGCAGCAGGTTGAGGTCCGGGTGCTTGGCGATCAGCAGTTCATGGGGCGCGTAGTGGTCGACCACGCCGACCTTCAGGCCGTACAGCGCCCTCAGGTTTTCCGGGTTGGGGCCATCCCTGCGGGCGAGGATGACGATGGGGAAGTCCAGGTAGGGGCGGGTGAAGGTCAGGTATTCGCTGCGTTCCGGCGTCGCCATGATGCCCGGCAGCAGGTCGACCTGGCCGTCGCGCGCCTGCTGCAGGACCTCGCTCCAGCTGCTCGGCTCGCTGGGCTGCATGCCGACCTGCAGGCGTTCGCTGATCAGTTGCACGTAGCTGGCGGCGAGCCCCTGGTAGTGGCCCTGGTCGTCGCGGAACTCGAAGGGTGGCCAGGAGGCATCCACGCCCAGGCGCAGCTGCGGGTGCTGGCGCAGCCAGGTCTGCTCCTCGGGGGTTAGGGTGAGCGCGCTCGCCTGGGAAGCCCAGAATGCCAGGCACAACAGAACAACCTGCAGACGCGGCATGGAGGGCCTCGATCCGGGGGAGGGATACGCCGAAGTGTAGTCGGGCCCTCGCCGCTCCAGTAGCCCCCTGCCAGTATCCCTGAAAGAAAAACCCCCGGGCTGTGCCGGGGGGTTCTTCGATCACTCGTCGAGGAAGGAGCGCAGGTGCTCGCTTCGCGACGGGTGGCGCAGCTTGCGCAGCGCCTTGGCTTCGATCTGGCGGATACGTTCGCGGGTCACATCGAACTGCTTGCCGACTTCCTCGAGGGTGTGGTCGGTGTTCATGTCGATGCCGAAGCGCATGCGCAGCACCTTGGCTTCCCGGGCGGTGAGGCCGGCGAGGACTTCGCGGGTGGCTTCCTTGAGGCTCTCGCTGGTCGCCACTTCGATGGGCGACTGCATGGTGGAGTCCTCGATGAAGTCGCCCAGGTGCGAGTCTTCGTCGTCACCGATCGGGGTTTCCATGGAGATCGGTTCCTTGGCGATCTTCAGGACCTTGCGGATCTTGTCTTCCGGCATGTCCATGCGTTCGCCCAGCTCTTCCGGGGTCGGTTCGCGGCCCATTTCCTGGAGCATCTGCCGGGAAATGCGGTTGAGCTTGTTGATCGTCTCGATCATGTGCACCGGAATACGGATGGTGCGGGCCTGGTCGGCGATCGAACGGGTGATCGCCTGGCGGATCCACCAGGTGGCGTAGGTCGAGAACTTGTAGCCGCGGCGGTATTCGAACTTGTCCACCGCCTTCATCAGGCCGATGTTGCCTTCCTGGATCAGGTCGAGGAACTGCAGGCCACGGTTGGTGTACTTCTTGGCGATGGAGATCACCAGGCGCAGGTTGGCCTCGACCATTTCCTTCTTGGCGCGGCGGGCCTTGGCCTCGCCGATGGACATGGCGCGGTTGACGTCCTTGATCTCGGAGACCTTGAGGTCGACGTTGTTTTCCAGCGCGGAGAGCTTCTGCTGGTTGCGGATGACGTCGTCCTTCACGCGCTCCAGGGCTTCGGCGTATTTCGGCTTGGCCTTGAGCACGCCGTTGATCCAGGATTCGTCGGTTTCCTGGCCGGGGAACAGGCGCAGGAAGTCGGCGCGCGGCATGCGCGCGTCACGCACGCACAGCTGCATGATGGCGCGTTCCTGGCGGCGCACCTGGTCCAAGGCATCGCGGACGCGGGCGACCAGGACGTCGAACTGCTTGGGCACCAGCTTGATCGGCATGAACAGCTCGGCCAGGGCGAGCATTTCCGCGTCGGCCTGCTTGCTGCCACGACCGTGCTTCTTCAGTGCCTTCTTGGTCTTGTCCAGCTGATCGGCGACTAGGCCGAAGCGGCGCGCGGCCTCTTCCGGGTCCGGACCGCCGTCGCCTTCGTCTTCGCTGTCGTCTTCGGACTCCTCGTCCTCTTCCTCGTCATCCTTGGCCTTGGCGCCAGCGCTGTCCTTGAGGTCGAGTTCCACTTCCTCGGCGGGCACCGAACCGTCGTCCGGGTCGATGTAGCCGCTGAGGATGTCGGACAGGCGGCCGCCTTCGCTGACCACCCGCTGGTATTCGGCGAGGATGCCGTCCACCGCGCCAGGGAACTGGGCGATGGCGCTCATGACCTCGCGGATGCCTTCCTCGATGCGTTTGGCGATCTCGATCTCGCCTTCGCGGGTCAGCAGCTCCACGGTACCCATCTCGCGCATGTACATGCGCACCGGGTCGGTGGTGCGGCCGACGTCGCTCTCCACCGCGGCCAGCGCGGCGGCGGCTTCCTCGGCGGCGGCTTCGTCGGTATCGGTTTCGGCCAGCAACAGGGCATCCGCATCCGGGGCTGTCTCGAATACGTTGATCCCCATGTCGTTGATCATGCGGATGATGTCTTCCACCTGTTCCGGATCGGAAATATCCTCCGGCAGGTGGTCGTTGACCTCCGCGTAAGTCAGGTAGCCCTGCTCACGACCACGGCTGATCAACTCTTTGAGACGAGATTGCTGTTGCGCTTTTCCGGACATAACACCCTATCCACTGAAGGTCTTGGCGGGCTGAAATAAGCCGAGGATTATACCAGATTCGAGGCTTCAGGCGCCAGTTCAGCTCTGGGGGCCTGGTGAAGAGGCGTTGCTGAAGTGTTCCCTCAATAGAGCTTTCTCTTCGTCAGTCAGTTCACTGGGGCTCTTCTGCATCACGCTGCGCAGCCGCGCCTCGCGGCTGTTGTGCAGCTGACTGTGTGCAAGTGTAGTAATGGTGTCGCAGAACTGCTTTTCAAGATTGCCCTGGTCGATCAGCCATTCCTTTTCCGCCAGGGCCTGCAGCAGGCGCCCTTGCGGGGTACCGTGCCAGCGCGCGATCAACTGCATCGAGCGCTGCTTCGGGTTCTTCTGCAGCGCTTCGACGAGCGCCGCCAGCAGTTGCGAGTAGGTCTGCCCTTCGTTGGCGAAATGGCTGGCGTCCTCGACCTTCTGCGCCAGTTGCGGGTGGTGCAGCAGGGTGCGCAGCGCGGTCAGGGTGGGGGATTCGACGCTGATCTCGGTGCGCGGCTGGCGCGGGGCGAAGTCGCCGCGCTTGCCGCTCTTGCCTCCTTTGCCATCCCATTTGCGCTCGCCTTTCCAGGGCTTCTTGCCCGGTTTGCCACCGGCGAAATCCGACGGCGCCTCGAAATAGCTGGCGCTGTCCTGGTAGCTGGGCTCGCCGTGATCGGCGAAGTGGCCTACATCGTAGTCGCTGTATTCGTGCGCGTGGCTGTCCGCAGCGGCGTTCGGCGTGGCCTGGCCGTGCCCCTGGCCGCCGCTGGCGCGCGGCGCGTTCAACTGGTTCAGCGCCTCGCCGCTCAGGCCGGTGATCTGGCCCAGGCGCTGGCGCATCAGCAGGCGCAGGGTGTTGCCGGGTATCTTCTCCAGCAGCGGGCCGGCCAGGGTCGCCAGGTGCGCCTTGCCTTCCAGGGTGCTGGGGTCGGCTTCCTGCGTCAGCTGCTGGAAGAAGTAGTCGGCCAGCGGCTGGGCCTGGTGGGTCAGGCGCGCGCGGAAGGCGTCGGGGCCTTCGGCGCGGACCAGGCTGTCCGGGTCCTCGCCCTCGGGCAGGAACAGGAAGCGGATCTTGCGGCCGTCCTGCAGGTTCGGCAGGGCCGATTCCAGGGCGCGCCAGGCGGCCTTGCGCCCGGCCTGGTCGCCATCGAAGCAGAACAGGATGTTCGGCACCAGGCGGAACAGGCGCTTGATGTGTTCCTCGCTGGTGGCGGTGCCGAGGGTGGCCACGGCGTTGCGGATGCCCTGTTGCGCCAGGGCGATCACGTCCATGTAGCCTTCCACCACCATGATCTCGTCGAGATCGCGGTTGTTCTTGCGCGCCTCGAACAGCCCGTAGAGCTCCTGGCCCTTGTGGAACACCGGGGTTTCCGGGGAGTTCAGGTACTTGGGCTTGTCGTCGCCCAGCACCCGGCCGCCGAAGGCGATCACCCGCCCGCGGCTGTCGCGGATGGGGAAGATCACCCGGTCGCGGAAGCGGTCGTAGCGCTTGCCGCTGTCGGGGTTCTCCACCAGCAGGCCGGCGTCGAGCATGGCCTTGAGCTGCAGGTTGTCGCCGCCCAGGTGCTTGAACAGGTTGTCCCAGCCCGGCGGGGCGAAGCCCAGGCCGAAGTCGCGGGCGATCTCGCCGGTCAGGCCGCGGCCCTTGAGGTATTCCACCGCGGCCTTGCGCGCCGGGTGGCTCTTCAGCGCCTGGCGGTAGTAGTCGGCGGCGGCGCTCAGCAGCGGGTACAGCGGCGAGTCGGTCGGCTGCCGCGGCTTGCCGCGCCGGCCTTCCTCGCGGGGCACGTCCATGCCGGCGCGCTTGGCCAGGTCCTCGACGGCCTGGATGAAATCCAGGTTGTCGTGGTCCATGATGAAGCCCAGCGCATTGCCGCCGGCGCCGCAGCCGAAGCAGTAGTAGAACTGCTTGTCGGGGCTGACCGTGAAGGAGGGTGTCTTCTCCTTGTGGAACGGGCAGCAGGCGCTGTAGTTCTTACCGGTCTTCTTCAGCTGGATGCGCGAACTCACCACATCGAGGATGTCGGTGCGGTTGAGCAGGTCATCGATGAAGGATTGCGGAATCAGGCCGGCCATAGACTCGTCGGGACGCAGGATGGACCCAGGCATACACCCAAGGCTGGCTTGGAGTATGGCATTTCATGGGGCGTGAAAAGCAAAAAACTCCGAGCTTCGCCAGGCGCGAATCGGAGTGCGGTGTAGCCTTTCAGGCACTCGCCCGGCGAGTGGGCCGGGCGATGTGCAGAGCGTGCGGCTGAGTCGAACTCAGTACAGGCGCTCGCGGCGGCGCTGTTCGCGCTGCACTTTCTTGGCGTGACGCTTGACAGCGGCAGCGGCCTTGCGCTTGCGCTCGGCGGTGGGCTTTTCGTAGAACTCGCGGCTACGGACTTCAGCCAGTACACCGGCTTTTTCGCAGGAGCGCTTGAAACGACGCAGGGCTACGTCGAAGGGTTCGTTCTCTTTAACTTTGACGGCGGGCATCCAGGTCGTACCTTCAATGATTACCGGGGATTTATCGCGCTCCTGGCAGTAGGCACTGGAGACGGCGGTTTTCAAGGGTTGCGGATATTAACGGTTCGGGCTCAGGAATGCAAAGCCTCCGATCGAAAAACGCTGGTCGGCGTCCGCAGCGGGCGATTATCATCCGCCGCTTCTCATTTGCCCAGAACTGAAGGCTCGAACCCATGCGTGTGCTGGGGTTGGAAACCTCTTGCGACGAAACCGGCGTCGCCCTCTACGACAGCGAACGCGGCCTGCTGGCCGACGCGCTGTTCAGTCAGATCGACCTGCATCGCGTCTACGGCGGCGTCGTGCCCGAGCTGGCCTCGCGCGATCACGTCAAGCGCATGCTGCCGCTGATCCGCCAGGTGCTCGACGAGGCCGGCTGCCCGCCGAGCGGGATCGACGCCATCGCCTACACCGCCGGCCCCGGCCTGGTGGGCGCGCTGCTGGTCGGCGCCTCCTGCGCCCAGGCCCTGGCGTTCGCCTGGGGCATACCGGCCGTCGGCGTGCACCACATGGAAGGCCACCTGCTGGCGCCCATGCTGGAAGAGCAGCCGCCGCAATTCCCGTTCGTCGCCTTGCTGGTTTCCGGCGGCCACACCCAACTGGTGCGGGTGGATGGTATCGGCCGCTACCAGCTGCTGGGCGAATCCCTGGACGACGCCGCCGGCGAGGCCTTCGACAAGACCGCCAAGCTGCTCGGCCTGGGCTACCCCGGTGGCCCGGAGATCGCCCGGCTGGCGGAGAAAGGCACCCCGGGGCGCTTCGTCTTCCCGCGGCCGATGACCGACCGCCCCGGCCTGGATTTCAGTTTCAGCGGCCTCAAGACCTTCGCCCTGAACTCCTGGCAGCGTTGCCGCGAGGCGGGCGACGACGGCGAGCAGACGCGCTGCGACATCGCCCTGGCCTTCCAGCAGGCGGTGGTCGAGACGCTGACCATCAAGTGCCGCCGCGCCCTCAAGCAGACCGGCCTGAAGAACCTGGTGATCGCCGGTGGGGTCAGCGCCAACCGCGCCCTGCGCGAGCACCTGCAGAAGATGCTCGGCGAACTCCGTGGCCAGGTGTTCTACGCCCGTCCACGGTTCTGCACCGACAACGGCGCGATGATCGCCTACGCCGGTTGCCAGCGCCTGCTGGCCGGCCAGCACGACGGCCCGGCCATCGACGTGCGCGCGCGCTGGCCGATGGAGTCGTTGCCGGCGGTATAAAAAAGATGGCTGCAAGCGACAGGCTGCAAGCTACAAGCGGCGTTTTGCCAGATTTTGCTTGCAGCCTGGAGCCTGCCGCCTGAAGCTCCCGGCTCTAGAAATGTCTCTCGCGCCCGGCCAGCAGGTCGCGCAGGTTGCCGCGGTGGCGCCAGACGATGAGCCCGGTGAGGAAGGTCATCGGCAGCAGCGCCGCCGGCAGTTGCCAGGCCAGTAGTGGCAGGGTGAGCGGGGTGGCGACCAGCGAGGCCAGCGAGCTGGTGCGGGAGAGCTTGAAGGTGAGCAGCCAGGCCACTGCAGCGAGCAGCGCGGCCGGCGGGTAGAGCGCCAGGAGCATGCCGGCGGCGGTGGCCACGCCCTTGCCGCCACGGAAGTTGAAGTACAGCGGGTAGAGGTGGCCGATCACCGCCGCCACGCCGACCCAGGCCTCCTGCATCGCGCCCAGGCCGAACAGACGGGCGACGAGCACCGGCACCAGGCCCTTGGCCAGGTCGCCGACGAGGGTGAGGATGGCGGCCTTTTTCCCGGCCAGGCGCAGCATGTTGGTGGCGCCGGGGTTGCCGGAGCCGCCGGCGCGCGGGTCGGCGGTGCCGAACAGGCGACTGAGGAGTACCGCGAAGGACAGCGAGCCGAGCAGGTAGGCGAGGATCGCCAAGAGCCAGACCATGGTTTCCACCGGGGACGAGACTGTCCCCGATTCTAGCGGGGTGGCGTACGCTTGTCGTGCACTGGCCTTGGAGCAGCAGTAAGTGGACAGAGTTTTTATCGAGGGCCTGGAAGTCGACACCGTGATCGGCGTCTACGACTGGGAGCGGGGGATACGCCAGTGCCTGCGTCTGGACCTGGACCTGGGCTGGGACATCCGCCCGGCGGCGGCCGATGACGACATCGCCAAGGCGCTGGACTACGCCGTGCTTTCCGAGCGCATCGGCGAGTTCGCCCGCGATGCGCATTTCCAGCTGGTGGAAACCTTCGCCGAGCGCCTGGCCGCGCTGCTGATGGCCGAATTCGGCATCCAGTGGCTGCGCCTGCGGGTGACCAAGCCGGGAGCGGTCGCCGCTGCCGCCGGCGTTGGCGTGGAGATCGAACGCGGATGCCGCTGACCACCGTCTTCCTCGGCCTGGGGAGCAACATCGAGCGCGAGCGCCATCTGCACGCCGGGCTCGAGGCGCTCACCGGCTTCGTCCACGACCTGCGCTGCTCGCCGGTGTTCGAAAGCGAGCCGGTGGGCATCCGCAGCGGTCCCTTCATCAACCTGGTGGTGAGCGGCGAGACCGAGCTGCCGCTGGCCGAGCTGAGCCTGCGGCTGAAGCACATCGAGGCCGACAACGGCCGCTATGCGCCGGAACGCAAGGGCCTGCCGCTGGACATCGACGTGCTGCTCTACGGCGACCTGCACGGCGAGTTCGACGGCCTGGTGCTGCCGCGCGCCGAGGTGCTGAAGAACGCCTTCGTGCTCTGGCCCCTGGCATTGCTGGCGCCTCAGGTGCTGCACCCGGGGGCCGGCCGTGACTTCGCCAGCCTCTGGGCCGAGGCGGACATCGACCAGCGCCTGTGGCCGGTGCCTTTCCAGTGGCGCGGTACCGAGTTGACGCCGGCGGCGCTGATCTCGGCGCATCCGGCGGCCTGATCCGCCGATTGCCCCTGCGCCGACGGCTGGTGGCGGATAACGCTTCGCGTTATTCGCCCTACGGGATCGCGGCTATCCGCCGGGCTAGAGCCGCCTGCTTTTCGTAGGAGCGAGCTTGCTCGCGAACCCTGGGCATATCTGTTCTACAGGTCTGCCTGAGGGGCGTGTGCGGTCTTGTAGGCCTTGAGGGCCTTCAGACGCTCGCGCTTGAGCGCTTCGCCCAGTTCCGCGCCTTTGAAACCTTTCTCCAGCAGCGGTTGCACCGCCACTTCGCGGGCCGCCTTGGCTGCTCCGCGCAGGTGGTAGGCCTGTGGATAAGCGCGCTTTTCCAGGCCGTGGCGGCCGCGGGCGTCCATTTCGCTGGCGGCGATGAATTCCTCGAAGCGCTGTGGCCGGCGGTAGACGTCGAAGGCCTGCAGCAGCTCCAGCAGGGTGTTCGGCCGCAGTTCCAGGGCGCGGTGGGCGTGGGTGTGGTACTCGCCGACCAGGCGCGCCAGTTCCTGGCAGTCGCGCGGCACCTTGAAGCGGGCATTGACCGCGTCGATCAGCGGCAGGCCCAGATGTTCGTGGGCGATGTGCCGCGGCCAGTCCTCCTGGCGGGTTCGCGCCTTGCCCAGGTCGTGGAGCAGGCAGGCCCAGCGCACCGTCAGTGGCTGGCGGTGCTCGGCGCACTGGCGCAGCACGGCCAGCAGGTGCTCGCCGGTATCGATTTCCGGGTGGTGCTGCGCGGGCTGCGGCACGCCGAACAGGGCGTCGACCTCGGGCATCAGCACGGCCAGGGCGCCGCAGTCGCGCAGCACCTGGATGAACACGTCGGGCCGTGCTTCCATCAGGGCGCGGGAGATTTCCTTCCAACTGCGTTCGGGCGTCAGCGCTTGCAGTTCGCCGGATTCGGACAGCTCGCGCATCAGCGCCAGGGTCTCGTCGGCGACCCTGAAGCCCAGCGGCGCGAAGCGCGCGGCGAAGCGGGCCACGCGCAGCACCCGCAGCGGGTCCTCGACGAAGGCCGGGGAGACGTGGCGCAGCAGGCGGGCCTCGAGGTCGCGCTGGCCGCCGTAGGGGTCGACCAGCCGGCCGTTATCGTCCTCGGCCATGGCGTTTATGGTGAGGTCGCGGCGTACCAGGTCTTCTTCCAGGCTCACGTCGGGGCTGGCGTAGAAGGTGAAGCCACCGTAGCCGCGGCCGCTCTTGCGCTCGGTGCGGGCCAGGGCGTATTCCTCGCCGGTCTGCGGGTGGAGGAACACCGGGAAGTCCGCGCCCACCGGGCGGTAGCCCTTCTCGAGCATGTCTTCGGCGCTGGCGCCGACCACGACCCAGTCGGTATCGCTGACCGGCTGGCCGAGCAGACGGTCACGCACGGCGCCGCCTACCTTGTAGATCTGCATGAAGCTTTCTCCTGTCAGGGGGATAGCTTCGGGCTTCGGGGCGTGGGGGGCAAGCCTGTAGGAGCGCGCCCTGCGCGCGAATCGCGGGCAGGGCCCGCTCCTACAGGGAATTGCGTGGGTGGGGCGGCCGCGCGGATCTCATCCGCGAATCGCGCCGGAACCTCCGGCTATCGCGGACAAGGTCCGCTCCTACGGGGTGGCTTGGGGAATCTGCTCGACCAACGCCTCCACCGCGTGGCGCAGCAGTTCGCTGCTGGCATGCGCCGGGCTCAGGCCGGTGCTGACGGTGCCTTCCCAGAGCACCTGGCCGCGCAGGTCGGTCAGGCGCACGCGCAGGGTGCCGGTCTCGTCGCGCAGGCGGTGGATGGCGAGGTAGGGCCCCAGGGCCTGGGGCGGCGGCACGTCGACCTTGAATTCCAGCGGCGCGTCGCGCAGGGCCAGCCAGTAGTAGACGCGCAGTTGCGGGGTGCCGGCCTCGCGGTAGCCGCGCTGCTCCAGGCCCTGGCGCAGCCAGGCATTGATCAGCGGGTAGCGGCTGGCGTAGGGCAGGGCGTCGACGGCGTTTTCCGGGGGCATCAGCTGGAAGGCCTGCAGGCCGGCCAGGCGGCTGTCCGCCGCCTGGGTCACCCGGGCCTGGGGGATCTGCGTGGTGCAGGTCGCGAGAGCGAGGCAGAGCAGGAGGATGGCGAAGAGACGCATGGCGACCTCGGCTGGGCTTGGCGCCATGCTCGGTCCTGCCCCGGGGGCGGTCAACCGATCAAATGGGCGGGATGATCAGGTCCAGCCGCGGGTAGCCGTCCTCGTTCTCGCGTTCACCCTTTGGGGGCATGTGGTGGGTCTGCACGACCTGCTCGCCGTTGAGGGTTTCCAGGTGGATGTCGAAGCCCCACAGGCGGTGCAGGTGCTTCATCACGTCCTCGGTGGACTCGCCCAGCGGCTGGCGGTCGTGCTGCTGGTGGCGCAGGGTCAGGGAGCGGTCGCCGCGGCGGTCGACGTTCCAGATCTGCACGTTGGGCTCGCGGTTGCCCAGGTTGTACTGCGCCGCGAGTGTCTCGCGGATCTTGCGGTAGCCGTCGTCGTCGTGGATGGCGTCGACCAGCAGGTCGTCCTTCTGGTCGTCGTCGAGGATGCTGAACAGCTTGAACTCGCGGATTACCTTGGGCGAGAGGAACTGCAGCACGAAGCTCTCGTCCTTGAAGCTCTTCATGGCGAACTTCAGGGTGGCCAGCCAGTCGCTGCCGGCGATGTCCGGGAACCAGCGGCGGTCTTCCTCGGTGGGTTCCTCGCAGATGCGGCGGATGTCGCGGTACATGGCGAAGCCCAGGGCATAGGGGTTGATGCCGCTGTAGTAGGGGCTGTCGAAGCCGGGCTGGTAGACCACGCTGGTGTGGTACTGGAGGAACTCCATCATGAAGCCGTCGGTGACCAGGCCCTCGTCGTAGAGGTCGTTGATCAGGGTGTAGTGCCAGAAGGTCGCCCAGCCCTCGTTCATCACCTGGGTCTGGCGCTGCGGGTAGAAGTACTGCGCCACCTTGCGCACGATGCGCACCACCTCGCGCTGCCAGGGCTCCAGCAGCGGGGCGTTCTTCTCGATGAAGTAGAGGATGTTCTCCTGCGGCTCGCTGGGGTAGCGCGCCAGTTCCTGTTCCTTGTCCTTGCCGGCGGCGCGCGGGATGGTCCGCCACAGGTCGTTGACCTGGCGCTGGATGAGTTCCTCGCGTTCCTTCTGGCGCTGCCGCTCTTCCTCGGCGGAGATGGGGTAGGGCCGCTTGTAGCGGTCGACGCCATAGTTCATCAGGGCGTGGCAGGAGTCCAGCAGGTCTTCCACCGCGTCGATGCCGTAGCGCTCCTCGCACTGCATGATGTACTGCTTGGCGAACACCAGGTAGTCGATGATGGAGCTGGCGTCGGTCCAGGTGCGGAACAGGTAGTTGCCCTTGAAGAAGCTGTTGTGCCCGTAGCAGGCGTGGGCGATCACCAGCGCCTGCATGCACTGGGTGTTCTCCTCCATCAGGTAGGCGATGCAGGGGTCGGAGTTGATGACGATCTCGTAGGCCAGGCCCATCTGCCCGCGCTTGTAGTTCTTTTCCGTGCTGAGGAAATGCTTGCCATAGGACCAGTGGTTATAGCCGATGGGCATGCCGACCGAGGCGTAGGCGTCCATCATCTGCTCGGCGGTGATGACCTCGATCTGGTTGGGGTAGGTGTCCAGCGCGTAGCGCTCGGCGATACGGCTGATCTCCCGGTCGTACTGGCGGATCAGGTCGAAGGTCCATTCCGACCCGGTGGCGATGGGCTGGCGCTTGCTCATGCGACTAGCCTCCTCTGGAACAGTTCGCGGAACACCGGGTAGATGTCCGCGGCGGAGACGATCTGCTGCTGGGCGAAGCTGTCTTCGAAGGCTTCGCGCACCCGTTCGTACTCGAACCACAGCGCCTGGTGCTCGCGCGGGGTGATCTCGACGTAGGTGTAGTACTGCACGAACGGCATGATCTGCTTCATCAGGATATCGCGGCAGACGGGCGAGTCGTCGTTCCAGTTGTCGCCGTCCGAGGCCTGGGCCGCGTAGATGTTCCACTCGTGGGTGGGGTAACGCTCGGCCATGATCTCCTGCATCATCTTCAGCGCGCTGGAGACGATGGTGCCGCCGGTTTCCCGGGAATAGAAGAACTCTTCCTCGTCCACTTCGCGGGCGCTGGTGTGGTGGCGGATGAACACCACCTCGATCTTCTCGTAGTTCCGCTTGAGGAACAGGTACAGGAGGATGAAGAAGCGCTTGGCGATGTCCTTGGTCGCCTGGGTCATGGAGCCGGAGACGTCCATCAGGCAGAACATCACTGCCTGGGAGGTGGGGTTGGGCTGCTTGATCAGCAGGTTGTACTTGAGGTCGAAGGTGTCCAGGAAGGGCACGCGGTCGATGCGCGCGCGCAGCCGGGTGATTTCCTGCTCCAGCGCCTGGATGTCGCCGAGGTTGTCCGGCTCCTCGCGCTTGAGCCGTTCCAGCTCGGCCACGGCGGCGCGCAGCTTGCCGCGGGTGGAGCCGGTCAGGGCGATGCGCCGGGCGTGGGCCGAGCGCAGGGTGCGGACGATGTTGATGCGCGAGGGGTTGCCGTCGTTGCTGATGCCGGCGCGCACGGTCTTGAAGGTGTCGCTGCCGGTGATGTGGCGCTTGACCAGGTTGGGCAGCTCCAGGTCCTCGAACATGAAGTCGAGGAATTCCTCCTGGGTGATCTGGAAGACGAAGTCGTCCATCCCCTCGCCCTGGTTGCTGGCCTTGCCGCCGCCACGGCCACCTCCGCCGCCCTGGGGCCGGGCGATGTGCTCGCCGGTGGTGAATTCCTTGTTGCCCGGGTGGACGATGGTCTGCCGCCCGCCACGGCCATGGTGCAGGATGGGTTCGTCGATGTCGCGGCCGGGGATGCTGATCTGCTCGCCGTGCTCCATGTCGGTGATGGAACGCCGGCTGACGGCCTCCTCGACCGCCTTCTTGATGTGCTCACGGTAACGCCGCAGGAAGCGCTGGCGGTTCACCGTGCTCTTGTTCTTGCCGTTCAGACGCCGGTCGATGACATAGCTCATAGGCCCTCCGGGCGCTTCAGGCTGCAGGCGACAGGCTGCAGGCGGGTCGCTGTCCAGCTTGCCGCCTGCGGCCTGTAGCTTGTAGCTGTTTTACTGCGACTTGCGTACCCGCAGATACCATTCCGACAGCAGGCGTACCTGTTTCTCGGTGTAGCCGCGCTCGACCATGCGCCGGACGAAGTCGTTGTGTTTCTGCTGGTCCTCCTTGCTGGCCTTGGCGTTGAAGCTGATGACCGGCAGCAGGTCCTCGGTGTTGGAGAACATTTTCTTCTCGATCACCACGCGCAGCTTCTCGTAGGACAGCCAGCTGGGGTTCTTGCCGTTGTTGCCGGCACGGGCGCGCAGCACGAAGTTGACGATTTCGTTGCGGAAATCCTTCGGGTTGCTGATGCCGGCCGGTTTCTCGATCTTCTCCAGCTCCTCGTTGAGGGCGGCGCGGTTGAGGATTTCGCCGGTTTCCGGGTCGCGGTATTCCTGGTCCTGGATCCAGAAGTCGGCGTAGAGCACGTAGCGGTCGAAGATGTTCTGGCCGTATTCGCTGTAGGACTCAAGGTACGCGGTCTGGATTTCCTTGCCGATGAACTCCACGTAGCGCGGCGCCAGGTATTCCTTGATGAAGCGCAGGTAGCGCTCGCGGGTTTCCGGCGGGAACTGTTCCTGCTCGATCTGCTGTTCCAGCACGTAGAGCAGGTGCACCGGGTTGGCCGCCACTTCGTGGGGGTCGAAGTTGAACACCTTGGAGAGGATCTTGAAGGCGAAGCGGGTGGAAAGCCCGGCCATGCCCTCGTCGACCCCGGCGGCGTCGCGGTATTCCTGGATCGACTTGGCCTTGGGATCGGTGTCCTTGAGGTTCTCGCCGTCGTAGACTCGCATCTTCGAGTAGATGTTGGAGTTGTCCGGCTCCTTCAGGCGCGACAGCACGGAGAACTGCGAGAGCATCTTCAGGGTGTCCGGGGCGCAGTGCGCGTGGGCCAGCGAGCTGTTGATCAGCAGCTTGTCGTAGATCTTGATCTCGTCGGTGACGCGCAGGCAGTACGGGACCTTGACGATGTAGATACGGTCGATGAAGGCCTCGTTGTTCTTGTTGTTGCGGAAGCTGTGCCACTCCGATTCGTTGGAGTGGGCGAGGATGATGCCGCTGTAGGGCAGCCCGCCCAGGCCCTCGGTGCTGTTGTAGTTGCCCTCCTGGGTGGCGGTCAGCAGCGGGTGCAGGACCTTGATCGGCGCCTTGAACATCTCGACGAATTCCATCAGGCCCTGGTTGGCCCGGCACAGCGCGCCCGAGTAGCTGTAGGCGTCGGCGTCGTTCTGCGGGAATTCCTCCAGCTTGCGGATATCCACCTTGCCCACCAGGGCGGAGATGTCCTGGTTGTTCTCGTCCCCGGGTTCGGTCTTGGCGATGGCGATCTGGTTGAGGATCGAGGGGTACAGCTTGACCACGCGGAACTGGCTGATGTCGCCGCCGAACTCGTTGAGCCGCTTGGTCGCCCACGGCGACATGATCGAGCGCAGGTAGCGCCGCGGGATGCCGTAGTCTTCCTCGAGGATGGCGCCGTCCTCATCGGGGTTGAACAGCCCCAGGGGCGATTCGAACACCGGCGAGCCCTTGATGGCGTAGAAGGGCACCTTCTCCATCAGTTGCTTGAGCTTTTCCGCCAGGGACGACTTGCCGCCGCCCACCGGGCCCAGCAGGTAGATGATCTGTTTCTTCTCTTCCAGGCCCTGGGCCGCATGACGGAAGAAGGCGACGATCTGGTCGATGCATTCTTCCATGCCGTGGAAGTCGGCGAACGCCGGGTAGCGGCGGATCACCTTGTTGGAAAAGATGCGCGACAGCCGTGGGTCGGTGGAGGTATCCAGCAGTTCCGGCTCGCCGATGGCCATCAGCATGCGCTCGGCCGCGGTGGCATAGGCGGTCTTGTCCTGCTTGCAGATATCCAGGTACTCCTGGAGGGAGTATTCCTCCTGGCGGGTCGCTTCGAAGCGTTCCTGGAAGTGACTGAAAATACTCATGACGTCTCCTCGCTCGATGCATGGAGCCGGCACGGGATCGGTGTGAGTGGGTGCGGACGGGCTGCCAGCGTGGCCGGCGAATTTCCCCCAGAACTCCAACGGTACCTGGCTTGCGCCCTGAACCGCCCCGAATGGTCACTGCCGATTCCCGGAAGCCGGTGGGCCGGCTCTCCCCTTTTGGATGGCCTGAGGAAAAGGATAGTTCGTTATCCGGCCTGTAAAGGGGAATCGAGTGAGAAGTTACAGATTTATTTGTGGAACCTCGGCCAGGCCCCTCAGTCCGCCTGGCCGCTGCTGGTATCCGCGGGATAGACGCTGCGCCACAGCTCGAAGCCGCCGTCGACGCTGTACACGTCGGTGAAGCCTTGCTGGACGAAGTAGGCTGCCGCACTCTGGCTGGAATTGCCGTGGTAGCAGAACACCAGCAGCGGGGCGTCGAGGTCGGCCTGGCGGATGAAATCGGCCACCGAGTAGTTGTCGATGTGGTGGGAGCCGCTCACGTGGCCCATGGCGTAGCTCTGCGGGTCGCGGATGTCCACCACCTGGGCGCCGGCTTGGCGCAACTGCTGGGCCTGTTCGGCGGCTATACGCTTGAATTCGCTCATGTTCTCTACTCTCTCACGCGGCGTTGCCGGCGCAATTGCAGGTGATGCGTTCGCCACTGTCGACGTTCAGCAGGGTCATGCTACCGCCCCACACGCAGCCGGTGTCCAGTGCGTAGAGGCCGGGCACGTCGCACTGGCCTTCCAGCGCCGCCCAGTGGCCGAAGATGATCTTGCGCCCGGCGGCCTTGCGTTCGGGGTAGCTGAACCAGGGGGCGTAGCCTTCCGGCGCGGTGCCCAGGCCTTCCTTGCTCTTCAGGTCGAGCTTGCCGTCGGGGGTGCAGAAGCGCATGCGGGTGAAGTAGTTGGTGATCACCCGCAGGCGGTCGATGCCGTGCAGCTTCTTGTCCCACTTGGCCGGCTCGTTGCCGTACATGCCTTCGAGGAACAGCGGCAGGCGCTGGTCGTCGCGCAGGGCTTCCTCCACCTCGGCGGCGCGCTGCAGGGACTTCTCGATGCTCCACTGCGGCGGGATGCCGGCGTGCACCAGGGTGATGTCGCGCTCGGCGTCGTGGTGCACCAGGGGCATGTTGCGCAGCCAGTCGAGCAGGTCGTCGCGCTCCGGCGCCTCGAGGATCTCGCGCAGGGTGTCGGCCTTCTTCAGGCGCTCGGCGTTGCAGGCCACCGCCAGCAGGTGCAGGTCGTGGTTGCCCAGCACGCAGACCACGGCGTCGCGCATGGCGTAGAGGAAGCGCAGGGTCTCCAGCGACTGCGGGCCGCGGTTGACCAGGTCGCCGACCAGCCACAGCTTGTCGCGGGCGGGGTCGAAGGCCACGCGCTGCAGCAGTTGCTTGAGCGGTTCCAGGCAACCCTGCAGGTCGCCCACGGCGTAGGTGGCCATCAGTGCAGCGCCCCCGGGACGGCGAGGCGGAACACGGGGATATCGGCGTCGAAATGATGGCCATCTGCCGCGACCATCTGGTAACTGCCGGACATGCTGCCCACCTTGGTGGCCAGCACGGTACCGCTGGTGTAGGTATGGCTGGCGCCCGGCTCGATCAGCGGCTTCTCGCCCACCACGCCGGCACCGCGCACTTCCTGCACGTGGCCGTCACCGTCGGTGATGATCCAGTGGCGGCTGAGCAGCTTGGCCGCCTGCTCGCCCTGGTTGTGGATGGTCACCGTGTAGGCGAAGACGTAGCGCTGCTGCTCCGGCTGCGATTGCTC
Organism: Pseudomonas sp. RW407; assembly: GCF_003176655.1. NCBI lineage: Bacteria > Pseudomonadati > Pseudomonadota > Gammaproteobacteria > Pseudomonadales > Pseudomonadaceae > Pseudomonas > Pseudomonas sp. RW407. The sequence continues at coordinate 197,871 of NZ_QGSL01000029.1, forward strand.
GGGCAGGTGGCGGGTGGTGACGCTGACGCAAATCTGGTATCGGGGATCGCTCATGCTCGGCTCGGGCGTCTCGTCGAGGGTTTCACTGCTCGGGGGCCAGTTCCGCCAGGCGGTTGGCCAGGCGCACGAAGTCAGCCACGTCCAGCTGCTCCGGGCGCAGGCTGGGGTCGACGCCGGCGGCTTCGATGTCTTCGATGGACATCAGGCTGCGCAGGGTGTTGCGCAGGGTCTTGCGGCGCTGGTTGAAGGCTTCGCGGACGATGCGTTCGAGCAGGCGGTGGTCCTTGGCCGGGTGCGGCAGCTCGGCGTACGGCGCCAGGCGGACGATGGCCGATTCCACCTTGGGCGGCGGGTTGAAGGCGCCCGGGCCGACGGTGAACAGGTAGTCCACCTTGCAGAAGTACTGGACCATGATCGACAGCCGGCCCCAGTCGCCGCCGCCGGGCTCGGCCGCCAGGCGCTCGACCACTTCCTTCTGCAGCATGAAGTGCATGTCCTGGATGATCCCGGCGTGCTCCAGCAGGTGGAAGATCAGCGGCGTGGAGATGTTGTAGGGCAGGTTGCCCACCACCCGCAGCTTCTCGCCGGCCTGGGGCAGGGTGGCGAAGTCGAACTTCAGGGCGTCGCCCTGGTGCAGGCGGAAGTTCGGCTTGAGGCCGAAGCGCCACTTCAGCTGCGGGATCAGGTCGAGGTCGAGCTCGATCACGTCGAGCTGCGCGCCGCTGTCCACCAGGCCCTCGGTGAGGGCGCCCTGGCCCGGGCCGATCTCCAGCAGGTGCTGGCCTTCCTTGGGCGCGATGGCGCGCAGGATGCGGTGGATCACCCCGGCGTCATGCAGGAAGTTCTGGCCGAAGCGCTTGCGCGCGCGATGTTGGAAAAGCTCGGACATAAAGGCGGCTCCAGGCTTCAAGCTGCAAGCGACAGGCTAGAGCCAAAGCGGGTCAAAGGGGGAAATTTTACCAGTTGTACCGTCCGCGGGCATCCTTGCCTGCCGCCTGCCGCCTGCCGCCTGCCGCCTGCCGCCTGCCGCCTGCCGCCTGCCGCCTGCCGCCTAGCGGCGGGCTCCGCCCGCCTCGGCCATCTGGTAGGCCGTCTCCAGCGCCACCTGCAGGCTGCCGCCGTCGATGCGGGCGGTGCCGGCCAGGTCCAGGGCGGTGCCGTGGTCCACCGAGGTGCGGATGATCGGCAGGCCCAGGGTGACGTTCACCGCCGCGCCGAAGCCCTTGTACTTGAGCACCGGCAGGCCCTGGTCGTGGTACATGGCCAGCACGGCGTCGCAGTGTTCCAGGTGCTTGGGGGTGAACAGGGTGTCGGCCGGCAGCGGGCCGACCAGTTGCATGCCCTCGGCGCGCAGGCGCTCCAGGGTGGGCTCGATGACGTCGATTTCCTCGTGGCCCAGGTGGCCGCCCTCGCCGGCGTGGGGGTTGAGGCCGCAGACCAGGATGCGCGGCTCGGCCAGGCCGAACTTGTCGCGCAGGTCGGCGTGGAGGATGCGGGCGACGCGCTCCAGGCGTTCCGGGGTGATGGCGTCCGCCACCTCGCGCAGCGGCAAGTGGGTGGTCACCAGCGCCACGCGCAGGCCACGGGTGGCGAGCATCATCACCACCTGCGGGGTGTGGGTCAGCTCGGCAAGGAACTCGGTGTGTCCGGAGAAGGCCACGCCGCCTTCATTGATCACGCCCTTGTGCACCGGGGCGGTGATCATCCCGGCGAAGGTGCCGTCCAGGCAGCCCTGGCCGGCGCGGGTCAGGGTTTGCAGCACATAGCCGGCGTTGGCCGGGTCGAGTTGGCCGGCCTGCACCGGCGCCCCCAGCGGGGTGTCCCAGACGTAGAGCGCGCCGGCCGGGGCGGGCGCCTGTGGCCACTGGCCGGGGCCGGTGTCCAGCAACTGGATGTCCAGGCCCATCAGGGCGGCGCGCTCGGCCAGCATCTGCCGGCTGGCGATGGCCACCAGCGGGTGCGGCTGGGCCTCGCGGGACAGCAGCAGGCACAGGTCCGGGCCGATGCCGGCCGGCTCTCCGGGGGTCAGGGCGAATGGCTTGGGGGCTTGCATGGCGGTGTCTCTGGGGCATCGGCCGCACCGGGCAGCCGGGGTTGTTCGGTATGAGCCCACTCTACGCCGAAGCGTGGCGCGGGCAAAAAGAAACCCGGCCTTGGGGCCGGGTTCCTGTGTCGCTTGCGGGGCTTACAGCTTGATCTCGACGTAGGCTTCGTCGCGGATCTGCCGCAGCCAGGCCTGCAGTTCCTCGTCGTACTTGCGGTTGCGCAGGACCTGGGCGGCCTGCTGCTCGCGGAACTTGTCGCTGCTGTCGGTGGCGCGGCGACCGAGGACTTCCAGGATGTGCCAGCCGAACGGCGAGCGGAACGGCTTGGACAGCTGGTTCTGCGGGATGCTGTTCATCACGTCGCGGAATTCCGGAACCAGGGATTCCGGGTCGATCCAGTTGAGGTCGCCGCCGTGCAGTGCCGAGCCGGGGTCTTCGGAGAACTGCTTGGCCAGCTTGCCGAAGTCCTCGCCACCCTGGATGCGTTCGTAGAGCTTCTGCGCCAGCTTCTGGGTTTCTTCGTCGCTGCGGATTTCGCTGGGCTTGAGCAGGATATGGCGGACATGCACCTCGTCACGCACCATCTTGCTGCCGCCGCGCTTCTCTTCCAGCTTGAGGATGATGAAGCCGCCAGGGGTGCGCACCGGCTCGGTGACGTCGCCCACGGCCAGGCTGCCGACCATGCCGTCGAACGGCGAGGGCAGTTGGGCGGCCTTGCGCCAGCCGATCTCGCCGCCTTCCAGGGCGTTGTCGCCGGCCGAGCGGGAAATCGCCAACTGGTTGAAGTCGGCGCCCTGCTTGAGCTGCTGGTAGATCTCCTGGGCCTGCCTGCCGGCGGCCTGGAGGGTTTCCGGCGAAGCGCCGTCCGGCACCGGGATGAGGATGTTGGCCAGGCGGTACTCTTCGGAGAGCTGGATCTTGCCCAGGTCCGAGGCCAGGAAGTTCTGCACTTCCTGGTCGCTGACCTGGATGCGCTCGGCCACGCGGCGCTGGCGCACGCGGCTGATGATCATCTCGCGGCGCACCTGCTCGCGGGCGTCGTCGTAGGACAGGCCGTCGCGGGAGAGGGCGGCGCGGAACTGGTCCAGGCTCAGGTTGTTGCGCTGGGCGATGGTGCCCATGGCCTGGTTCAGCTCCTCGTCGGTGATGCGGATGCCGGAGCGCTCGCCGATCTGCAGCTGGATGTCCTCGATGATCAGGCGCTCGAGCACCTGCTGGGTCAGCACATGCTCGGGCGGCAGCGGCGCGCCGCGTTTCTCGATGGTCTGGCGGACTTCGCGCAGGCGCTGGTCGAGCTGGCTCTGCATGACCACGTCGTTGTCGACGATGGCCACGACGCGGTCCAGCGGGGTGACTTCGGCGTGGGCTGCGGAGCAGGCCAGCAGGGCGCCCAGCATCAGCGGGCGCAGGGCATTACATAGAGCTGTCTTCACGTTGACGATAACCTTGGATGCCTTGGTCGAGGAAGCCTTCGACTTGGTTGCCTACAACGCCGCCAAGGCCCTTCAGGATGATTTGCAGGAAGATGCCACGGTCGGCTTTCGATTCGGCGGTGACGAACTCGTTGTCGTCGTACTTCAGCCAGTAGCGGTTGACCAGTCGCAGCTTCCAGCAGCAGCTGTCGTATTCGAAGCCGCCGAGGGCCTCGAGGGTGCGGCTCTGGTTGTAGTCGTACTGCCAGCGGGCGATGGCGCTCCACTGCGGAACGATCGGCCAGATGACCGAGAAGTCGTGCTGCTCGATCTTGTACTCGTCGCTGTTGTAGCTGAAACGGCCGAGGTTCGGGTCGAACGACTTGCTGTCCGCGCGGTAGCGATAGCCGGCGTTGAACACCTTCTGCGGCTCGGCTTCGGGCTGGTAGTGGAACATCACGCTGCCGTTGTCGGTGTGGTGGGTGTTCGGGTTCCAGTTGAAGTCGGAGCTGACGCGCCAGTCGTGGTCGAAGCGGTAGACGCCTTGCAGCGCGTACGGCGAGCGCCAGGTGTCTGCATCGGGGTTGTCAATCTGCCGGTTTATGTTCGCTGGATCCGCATTGTAGTTGCGAATGTACTTCTCGGTCAGGCCCGGCAGTTGCACGCGGCGGTCGGAGAAGTAGTAGATCTGGCCGGCGCTGACCGAGGCGCGCTCGAAACCGTTGTCCTCGATGAAGCGCGAGGTGGCGCCCAGGGACAGCTGGTTGGCGTCGCCGATGCGGTCCTTGCCGGTGAAGCGGTTCTCGCGCCACAGCGAGTCGTAGCTGAAGTTGAACTCGCCGGTGTCGAAGGTCGGCAGGTTGTCCTGGTTGCGGTACGGCACGTACAGGTACATGGCGCGCGGCTCCAGGGTCTGGCGGAACTTGGTGCCGCCGAAGCTGGTGTCGCGGTCGAAGTACAGGCCGCCGTCGAGCTTGGCCAGCGGCAGCGAGCGGTCGGGGCTGCTGTCGTAGCTGACTTCGCCATAGTTGCCGCGATGGTAGATTTGCTGGGTGCTGAGTACCGATTTGCCGGTGCCGTCCAGATCCAGGTCGTACTTGGTGTACATCGCCTTCAACGTCGGGGTCAGGAACCCCCAACTGCTCGCCATGGGCAGGCTGACGCCCGGTTCGAAGTGCGCACGGTCGCCAGTGGCCCGGGCCAGGCCGGAGATGTTCACGTCCGGGCGTTGACCGAGCTTGTTGCCGTCGGCGTCGAAGTAGACGTCTTCGTCCAGGTCGCGGTCGAAGCGCACCAGCTCGCTGCCGTAGGTGAAGTCCAGGCCACCCGGGTTGAATGGCAGGCGGCCGTCGAGGGTCAGCTGCGGCAGGCGGTCGTAGGGGGTGACGTCGGTCACGGTGGCCAACTGGTAGGCCTGGGCGTTGAGGCGCGCGGTGAAGTCGTCGCCGCGGTAGGTTAGGGCGCCCTGCTGGTTCACGTAGGTCGGCGAGCCCAGGCCCAGGGAGGTGTCCAGGTCCTGGAAGTAGTACGGGTCGCTGATCTTGGTGTAGTCGACCTGCGCCAGCCAGCGCGAGTCCAGGCCGCTGGTGTTCTTCCAGCCGTACATCCAGCGCTGGTCGGTGAAGTGCGGTTGGCCCTCGCGGTCGTCGTCCTTGTCGTTCAGGTAGGCGGCGGTGACCTGGCCCTCGCTGCTGTGGGTCAGGTAGCGAAACTCGCCTTCCATCATCAGGCCGCGCTTGGCCATGTAGCGCGGGAACAGCGTGGCGTCGTAGTTCGGCGCCAGGTTGAAGTAGTACGGGGTGACCACGAACATGCCGGTGTCGCTGGTGCTGCCCAGGGTGGGCGGCAGGAAGCCGGACTGGCGGCGGTCGTCGATCGGGAAATAGATGTAGGGGGTGTAGAACACCGGAATGTCCTTCACCCGCAGGGTCGCGTTGGTCGCGGTGCCGAAGCCGGTGGCCGGGTTCAGCTTGATGTTGTTGCCCTTGACGTACCAGGAGTTGCTGCCCGGCTCGCAACGGGTGTAGGTACCGTCCTTGAGCTGGATGATCGCGTCTTCCTGGCGCTTGGCGTAGAGCGCGCTGCCGCGGACCTGGGCCTGGTGCATGACGTACTCGGCGTTGTCGATCTTCGCCTCGCCGTTGTCCAGCTGCAGGTCGGCGTGGTCGCCGACGATGAGCGCGCCGTTGTCGCGCAGGCGCACGTTGCCGGCCAGCTCGCCGCGGTTCTCCGCCTGGTGCAGGTTGGCCTCGTCGGCCTCCACCTGCATGCTGCCCTGGCGCAGGACCACGTTGCCGGCCAGGGTGGCGACCTGGCTTTCCTGCTCGTAGCGCGAGACCTTCGCCGAGACGTAGGTCGGGGCCTCGTCACGCGGGGTCTTGTCGTTCATGCCCGGGCGGGTGGGTTCGATGTAGGCGCCGCTGCAGTACGGGCCGACCTCCGCCAGCTGGGCGGCGGTGAGCTTCTCCCGCGGGACCCAGTCGAGGTGGCTGTAGTCGGCGCTGCGCGACTTGAGGCCCTTGCCGCCGCTCTCGGTGACCAGCTTCTGCTTGGGCTCTTCGGCGCCGGCAGCCGCACCGGCGGCGACGGCAGCACCTTCGCCGCTGGCGCTGGAAGGGGTGCTGACCGAGCTTTCGGTATGCTCCGGGCGCGGCGGCAGGGCACTGGCCGGCTGCTGCGAGGAGCAGTCCCAGCTACCGCCGGAGGGGGTGCAGTTGAACTGTTCGGCCGCCGTGGCGGTCGAGGAAGCGAGCGGCTGCATAGCCAGCAGGCCACCGGTCACCAGTAAGGGGAACTTTCTACGGAACACGGGGAGAATCACTGCCATCTTGTTAATCCGGGCTTCCTGCGAGCCATCGGCCAGATCGGCCATAGCCACTCGATGGGCTCAAAGTCGGGTGGGAACCAGCCATTACTGGCTGATCCCCCCCTAAGAACCGTACGTGCACCTTTCAGCGCTTACGGCTCAGGCCTATCCAAAACCCCCAAGGGGGCCGGTTTGCTCACGTGCAGACCACGTGCGTGGAGCTGTTGGTGACAAATGGGGTGCAATAGTACCCGGTTCTCCAGGGAGTCTCCACCGCCTTGTGAGCGGTAGATAATGTGGTGATCGTGCCACCCGGTTTCCCTGGATATCGGCTGTTTGCATAGCGCGCATAACCCACTTTGGCTGGTGAATAGACTGGCGATTTGCTTCCGGTACTTCAGCTTGTTCAGCATCCGTTCCATGCGCAGTTTTTCGCCTGCCGCCTCCATGGTCGGGTCGTAGGGGTTGTATTCCCCACTCACCTTTTTGTGCCGCTCGATCGGTGTCCCTGCAAGCTGGTACAACTCGACCTCCCGTTTTGTTCCGTTCGCTTCCAGAACCGTGGTGGCGAACACCCATCCTCGTTCCCCTTGCGGTCGGAAATACTTCTTCCGTATCCAGTCCAGGGACTTGTTTGGATGCCGCCTTTTTGCCCAGCGCCAGAGCTTAACAAACGCCCTGTTATCCATCCGGCTGTACGCCTGTTTGGCCACCACTGGCTGATGGTAAAGCGCCCACCCCCGCAGGATCGGATTTAGCAGTCGGATCAAATCCTCTTGCTTACTCGTCTTGTGGGTGTCGATCACTTCCCTGATCTTGCCGTAGAACGCCTTGACGTTCTTCTTGCTCGGTTTGATCAGCAACGTTCCGTCGTACTTCCGGAAGTTCCATCCAAGGAAGTCGAAGCCTTCGTCGATGTGGACGATGCGGGTTTTCTTGGGAGAAAGCCGCAGCCCGCGTACCGCCAGGAACTGCTCTACCCAGGGTTTGACCTCGTTTTCCAGTACCTCCGGGGAGGCTCCAGTGATTACGAAATCATCCGCGTAACGCACCACGTTGATCTTCAGCTTCTTCGCCCTCGTCACCCCCAGATGTTGCTTGAGGAGTGATTCCAGCCCATCCAGCGCGAGGTTTGCCAGGGTTGGGGAGATGATCCCCCCTTGTGGCGTACCTGCATCCGTTGCGTGCAACTGCCCTCGGTGTACAACGCCGGCCTTTAACCATTGCCGGAGTACTCGTGTATCCGTGAGGACATTCCTTATCAGCCAATCATGGTTGATGTTGTCGAAGAATCCTTCGATGTCCGCGTCCAGCACCCATTGAGCGGAAGCTCGCTTGGATAGGCATACGAACAACTGCGCCATCGCGTCCGCCGTGGAGCGTTCGATCCTGAAGCCGTAGCTATTCGGATCGCCCCGGGTTTCAGCGACAGGAGACAGCGCCAGCAGATACAACGCCTGCATGGCTCTATCCGTCATGGTCGGGATACCCAGAGGGCGTTCCCGGCCATCCGACTTCGGAATAAAGACTCGCCGTAGAGGCCGGGCCTTGTATCCCCGCGTCTTCAACTGACCAACCGCTTCCCATTTCGCGTTGGGTGTATCCCAGAGTTGCTTATCGACTCCCGTCGTGCGGCTTCCCTGATTTTCCGTGACTCTCCGTACGGCCAAGTATCTGGCCGACTTCGAGCGGGTCAGCATCCGTTGCAAGGCTTTCACCTTGCGCCATTTGCCTTCCCGACAAGCCTTCGCAATCCGCACCTGCATTCCCCGGACATTCCGCTGGACACGACTCCAATCGACGTCGTGCCATTGCTGCGGTTTGCCGGAAAGCGCAGGCCCGGCCTGATGGCTGAGCTCTTTCATGCTGCTTTCCTCTCAAGTGAATCCACCCGAGCGGAAGACGCACGCCGCCCCTGACGGGGTGAGTGCACCCGCCAGGGTAGGTTTGTTAAGGGCCGATGGAAGCTGGCCCTGGGTTGATTGAGACGGTCTCAGTCAGAGCTGTTGCGACGGAAGACCACGCAGAAGTCTGCCCGGTTTCCCGTGGGGTGATGTTTCAACCCCTATCCGGATCGTTACAACCCGGCATTCGCTTTCTCTGCGATCCCATACCCGCACCGCCAACAGTTCGCCTTGCGGCTCCCCTGCCCGGAGGGCGGCGATACGGGCTTACCACGTTCCCTATCTGTCACACGACTGGGTTAGGACTCGCCTTTTCACCGGTGGTCTTGAAGGCGACGTATCCCCACATCCCACGGAGATAACCGACCACATACCTTTTGGTTCATGCCTGACAGCAGTTTTGGCATGGCTATCCTTACGGTGTTTATCAGCGATTCACATATGTTGCCCATGCCAGCCAGCCTGGCGCCTCAACCCGGTACTGCTCCGAGTATCTGCAGTCTGCCTCGCGGAAGGACTGCACCCTGGATAGGGGGCTACGTTGTCGGACGAGCTTCGCACACCGCCGTTGCCAGTGATGCACGTCGTCGTAGGCTACCGTTGGTCGCACAACGAGTCCGCTACCGCACCCTGATGGGTGTGGTTGGACAATGACAGACAGAGCTTCCGCCCATGTCTCCAGTTTGATGTGAGCAGGTACTGCGGGCGCAGCGTGCTCTCGGGGGAAGGTTTCCTCCTGTTTTGAGGCAGGAGGAACCCCAGCGGGGATTCTCTCCCGCAAGGGTTGGGCCGCGAGGGCCGGGGTTAGTGCTTGGAATGTGGTCGTTTGAAGCGGCTTTTGATCCTTGGCCAATCAGCCCAGGCTGCCATCCCTAAACAGTAGAGAAGCAGGCCGGTGAGCATGATTATGCCGAAGGTATCTTGGCTCATCTCATTCATACCACCCTCCATTGGGCATGCACTCCAGAACCGAAAAGAGCTGGTTCGCAGTCGCGCTTCCGAGTGCTAGGCGACCTTGGGGTTGCCACCGCCGCTGCGGCAAGTCCTTGAAGGCAATGGACTTCTGGGCGGGTTTTGGTTCCTGGGGATGGATACCCAAGCGTGCGATTTCCTCTCGGAAATCCCCCAAGCTGACCCTACAGCTTGGAGCCGGAGACACGCTACGCGTGTCGCACAAGATGCTGGATAATAAAGCATGACCCGCGCAACGGCTAGGGCCGTGGAGAACCCCAAAAGATGTCTGAGGATGCCCGTTACCAGCTTCTGAATCGCTGGTTGGACTCTTGTTTACCCGTAGTGTTCAGTGCCGAGGGATGGGGGGCGGTGCCGCCCGCCGAGCTCACCCCGGCCAGCAGCGACGCCAGCTTCCGCCGCTATTTCCGCTGGCAGGGCGGGGGCCGCATGCTGATCGTCATGGACGCGCCGCCGCCCCAGGAGGACTGCCGTCCCTTCGTCAAGGTGGCCGGCATGCTCGCCGAGGCAGGGGTGCACGTGCCGCGGATTCTCGCCCAGGACCTGGAGCAGGGCCTGCTGCTGCTCGACGACCTGGGCCGCCAGACCTACCTGGACGTGCTCAACCCGCAGAATGCCGAGGAACTCTTCGAGGACGCCCTGGACGCCCTGGTGGCCTTCCAGCGGGTGCCGGCCGAAGGCCGCCTGCCGGCCTACGACGAGGCGCTGCTGCGCCGCGAGCTGGGCCTGTTCCCCGAGTGGTACCTGGGCCGTCACCTGGGCATCGAGCTGGAGGGCGAGCAACTGGCGCGCTGGCAGCGCACCTGCGACCGCCTGGTGGCCAGCGCGCTGGAGCAGCCGCGGGTGCTGGTGCACCGTGACTACATGCCGCGCAACCTGATGCTCAGCGAGCCGAACCCCGGCATCCTGGATTTTCAGGATGCCGTCTACGGGCCGGTGACCTATGACGTCACCTGCCTGTACAAGGACGCCTTCCTCAGCTGGCCCGAGCCGCGCGTGCACGACGGCCTCAGCCGCTACTGGCGCAAGGCCCAGGCCGCAGGCATTCCGCTGCCGCCGACCTTCGAGGAATTCTTCCGCGCCAGCGACCTGATGGGCGTACAGCGCCACCTGAAGGTGATCGGCATCTTCGCGCGCATCTGCCACCGCGACGGCAAGCCGCGCTACCTGGGCGACGTGCCGCGCTTCTTCCGCTACCTCGACAGCGTCGTCGCCCGCCGGCCCGAGCTGGCCGACCTGGGTGCGCTGCTCGCCGAGCTGCCGCAACCGGTGGCGCCATGAAGGCGATGCTCCTCGCCGCCGGCAAGGGCGAGCGCCTGCGCCCGCTGACCCTGCACACGCCCAAGCCGCTGGTGCCGGCCGGCGGCCGGCCGCTGATCGAGCACCAACTGCTGGCCCTGCGCCGCGCCGGTTTCCACGACCTGGTGATCAACCATGCCTGGCTGGGGCAGCAGATCGAGGACTACCTCGGCGATGGCTCGGGCTTCGGCGTCGGCATCCGCTATTCCGCCGAGGGCGAGCCGCTGGAGACCGGCGGCGGCATCTTCCGTGCCCTGCCGCTGCTCGGCGAGGCGCCTTTCGCCCTGGTCAACGGCGACATCTGGACCGACTTCGACTACGCGCGCCTGCAGGGCGCGCTGGCCGAGGGCGACCTGGCGCACCTGGTGCTGGTGGACAACCCGGGGCACAACGCCCGGGGTGACTTCCGCCTGGAGGGCGGGCGCGCCAGCGACTACCGCGAGGGCGAGCCCAGCTACACCTACAGCGGCATCGCCGTGCTGCACCCGGCGCTGTTCGACGGTTGCACGGGCGGCGCCTTCAAGCTGGCGCCGCTGCTGCGCGAGGCCATGGCGGCCGGGCGTGTCAGTGGCGAGCTGCACCGCGGGCGCTGGGTGGACGTCGGCACCCACGAGCGCCTGGCCGAAGTCGAACGTCTGCTGGCGGCCGGCTGAATGTTCTGGCCGGGCACCCTGATAGGCATAGTCGCCGGCTGGGCGCTGGCGAGCATCCCCGGGGCCATGCTCGGCGGCCTGCTCGGGCAGGTGCTCGACCGTCGCCTGCGCCGGCGCGGCTGGCGCGAGTTCCTCGACGAGCTGCGCGGCGGCGCACGGGTGTCGGAGGAGGAGCTGCTGTTCCTCCTGCTCGGCCGCCTGGCCAAGAGCCGTGGCCGCGTGCTGGATGCGCACATCCAGCAGGCCCGCTCGGAGATGCTGCGCATGGGCCTGGACGAGCCCGGGCGGCTGCGTGCCATCGACGCCTTCGGGCGCGGCAAGCAGGGCGGGCCGCGCCTGGAGGAGGGCATCAGCCAGTACCGTGGCCAGCGGCCGAGCGTCGACGGCCTGCTGCAGGCCTGCTGGCGCATGGCCTGGGCGGCCGGCGCGCCGAGCGCGGCGGAGAAGGCACTGATCCTGCGCTGGGGCGAGGGCTTCGGCCTGCCGCGCGCCACTGTGCTGTCCCTGGCCGCCGGCGTCGAGGCCCTGCGCGCGTCGCCGAGCCGGGCGGAAAGCTATCGCCAGGCTCTGCGCCTGCTGGGGGTGGAGGACGACAGTCCGGTGGAGGAGATCAAGCGCGCCTACCGCCGCCTGATCAGCCAGCACCACCCGGACAAGCTGGCCGGCGCCGGCGAGGCGCGCATCGCCGCCGCCACCGAGAAGACCCGCGAGATCCAGCAGGCCTATGCCGTGGTGCGCGAGCGTCGCGGTTTCCGCTGACGCCCGTTGCCGTTTCGTCGCGGCGGGCCCGCCTACTCGGCCGACGCCTGCTTGATGTGCAGCGACAGCCAGCCGCGGATCCGCCGGTAGAGCTGGTCCTGCTCGGTGGCGCGGTCGGCCGGCAGGGCGTTCATGCCGACCTGCACGTAGGTCTTGCCGGTTTCGCGCCGGCTCGCCTGCAGGCGGGCCCTGGCGGCGTCGCGGTCGGTGCGCCTGTCCTTGTAATAGAAGTCGCCGGTGGCCAGTTGCAGGCGCGGCACCATGTCCTCCAGCGGCGGGCGGAAGTCCCGCGGCACCTCGGCGTCGACGATCAGCAGGTTGTGTACCTCGCCGGGCTCGCGCTCGGCCAGGTAGCGCGCCACCCAGTAGGCGCCGGTGCCGTGGCCGAGGAGGACGATGCTCTTGGGCTTGTCCTGCAGGGCGAAGTCGAGGCCGGCCTGGATGCGTGCCATGACCCGGTCGGCATAGGCCTTGCGCCGCTCGATGGCCGGGTCCGGCGCCGGTGGCGCCTCGCTGCTGGCCTGGGCCGGCTCACCGCTGCCGGCCTCGGCGGTGCTTTCCGGGGTGGGCGTGGCGGCGCCGGCTTCGCCCTGGACGTCCTTGCTGCTGGCACCGGCATCGCTGTCGGCGGCGGCCTTGTCCGGGCTTTCCTTGCGCGGCACCGGCTGGCTGTCCTGCGGGTCGGGCAGGCTGAGGGCGAGGGTCTGCCAGCCGGCATCGGGCAGCTTGCGCCGCAGCGGGCCCACGGCTACCGGCCAGTCGGGGTTCTCGCCATCGCCGGGGACGATGATCACCACGCCCTCGGCCTGGGGTGTGTTGGCCGGCAGCCACAGGGCGAGGAAGCTTTCCTCGCCGGCCTGCAAGGTCTGTTGCTGCTTCTGCGGCAGGCGCTGCTGCAGGGCGCTGGCTTCGTCCTGGCTGCGCTCCTCCAGGGCCGGGCGAGCGGGCGTTGCCGGCGCCACCGCCGGGCCGGGCGGGCTGGCCGGTGCGTCTTCGGCCCAGCCCGGAACCAGGGGCGCCAGGCTCAGGGCCAGGCAGAGGGCGAGGCGGGTAGGCTGTGCGGGACGGGGCATGGGGCGGGTTCCTTGCGTGGCTCGGGCAGGCCTGGCAAAACGGCCAGACTAATCCCTTGTTCCTGGTTTGTCAGGCGCCGGCCTTACCGGGTTCCCCTCGCCATGGGGTAATGTAGCTGCGCTTTTTTCTCGGGGAGCGGGCATGGGACGACTGTGGTGGAGCGCCGTGGCGGCGTTCCTGTTGTGCATTCCATTGTGCGGCGCGGCGCAGGAGGTGCCGGCCGGCGTGCCCCTGGATGCCGCCCAGCGCGCCTGGCTGCAGGCGCACCCGCAGCTGCGCGTCGGCGTGGTCCTGGATGCGCCCTACGCCCAGCAGGACCGGCGCCTGCAGCAGCTCTCCGGCGCCCACGTCGAGCTGCTCGACTGGATCGCCGGCGCGCTGCAGGTGAGCCTGCAGTGGCGCGTCTATGCCGACCAGGACGAACTGGAGCGTGCCGCGCGCGCCGGAGAAGTCGACCTGGCGCCGGGGCTCGGCCAGACCCCCGGCAGCCTGCGCGACTGGCTGTTCTCCGACCCCTACCTGCGGGTGCCGCGCCTGCTCATCGGCTTCCGCGACGGCCCCGGCTCCGTCGAACTGGAGCGCCTGGGCGAGCTCGAACCCGTGGCGCTGCGCGGCCCGGGGCCGGTGTCCGACTACCTGCGCGGGACCTACCCGAGCCTCGCCCTGCAACTCACCGACAGCGACCGCGAAGCCCTGCGCCGGGTGCTCGGCCAGGATGCCGGCTACGCGGTGGTCGACGAGGCGCACCTGGCCCGCCTCAGCCGCGAGGTCGAGTTCTCCGGTTTCCGCGTGGTGGCCGACATTGGTTATCCACAGCTGCTGCGCCTGGCCACCCGCCGCGACCTGCCGGAACTGGCCGGCATCCTCGACGCCAGCCTGCGCGCCCTGCCGGCCAAGCAACTGGACCAGTTGCACGAGCGCTGGCTGCAGCCGCAGTACCCGCGTCTGGGGCAGTCCCCCGGCTTCTGGCAGAACCTCTGCATCCTCCTCGGCCTGCTGCTGGTCCTGGCCCTGGCCACCGCGCTCTGGCTGCGCCGCCAGCGCAACGTGCTGGAGCAGCGCCTGCTCGCCGCGCGCCGCGACATGGAGCTGCGCCAGGCGGCCGAGGAAGCCCTGCGCCTGACCCAGTTCGCCATCGACAGCAGCACCGTGGGCATCCTCTGGGTCAACTGGGACAGCCACGTGCGCTATGCCAACCGCGCCGCCGAGGACATGCTCGGCTATGCCCCCGGCGAGGTGATCGAGCGCCCCCTGGCGGACTTCGAACCCAGCCTGGGCATGGACGCCTGGCTCGACCTCTGGCGCCGCGCGCGCAACAGCGAAGAGGGCCCGCTGAGCTTCGAAAGCCACCTGCGCCGCGCCGACGGCCAGTGGCTGCCGGCGGAGGTGTCGCTGAGTTTCCTGCGCTTCGGCGGCTCGGAATACCTGCTGGTGTTCCTCAACGATGCCACCGAGCGCCGCCGCGCCCGCGCCGCCCTGGAAGAGAGCGAAGCGCGCCTGCAGGGCATCGCCGCCAACGTCCCCGGCCTGGTGTTCCGCCTGGAACCCAGCGCCCCGGGCGGCTCCGACTTCGCCCACCTCAGCTTCATCAGCGGCGGCAGCGAGGCCTCGCTGGGCTATTCCCCCGGCTACCTGCGCGAAAGCGGCCTGGGCATCCTCGGCCTGGTGCACCCGGGGGACCGCGACGGCTACCTGGCCAGCCAGCTGGAAGCGGTGGCCGGCGGCAAGAACTGGCACTGGCAGGGGCGCATCCTCACCCGTTCCGGCGAGCCGCGCTGGGTGGACATCAAGGCCACCGCCCGGCATCTGGAGGACGGCCGGCTGGCCTGGGACGGCGTGGTCTGGGACATCAGCGAGAACAAGCAGATCGAACTGGAGCTGGCGCAATCACGGGCGCAGCTGCGCGAGCTGTCGGCGCACCTGGAGAGCGTGCGCGAGGAAGAGAAGGCGCGCATCGCCCGGGAAGTGCACGACGAGCTGGGCCAGGTGCTGACCGTGCTCAAGCTGGAAACCTCCATGTGCGAGCTGGGCTACGGCGAGCTGGACCCGGGCCTGAGCGAACGCCTGGGCAACATGAAGAAGCTCATCGCGCAACTGTTCCAGCTGGTGCGCGACGTGGCCTCGGCCCTGCGCCCGCCGATCCTCGACGCCGGCATCGGCTCTGCGCTGGAGTGGCAGGCGCGGCGCTTCGAGACGCGCACCGGCATCCCCTGCCTGGTGGAGGTGCCGGAGAACCCGCCGCGCCTCGGCGACGCCAAGGCCATCGGGCTGTTCCGCATCCTCCAGGAGGCGCTGACCAATGTCATGCGCCACGCACAGGCGCATACTGTCGAACTGGCCCTGCGGGTGGAGGGCGACGAACTCTGCCTGAGCATCAGCGACGATGGCCGCGGCTTCGATACCGCGGCGGCCTGGGGCGGCAGCTCCTTCGGCCTGGTCGGCATGCGCGAGCGCGTACTGATGCTCGGCGGCGAGCTGGAGATCGACAGCCAGCCGGGGGAGGGCAGCAGCCTGCGGGTTCGCGTGCCGCTGGATGCGGGGGAGTTGCCGGAGGCGTGAAGGGCCGGCGCGGTTTTGTCTGTTCGGGGAGGGCAGCGTGATTCGAGTACTGGTGGCCGAAGACCACACCATCGTCCGCGAGGGCATCAAGCAACTGATCGGCATGGCCAAGGACCTGCAGGTGGTGGGCGAGGCCACCAACGGCGAGCAGTTGCTCGAAACCCTGCGCCAGGTGCCCTGCGAGGTGGTCCTGCTGGATATCTCCATGCCCGGCATGAACGGCCTGGAGGCCATCCCGCGGATTCGCGCGCTGAACGAGCCGCCGGCGATCCTCATGCTGTCCATGCACGACGAGGTGCAGATGGCCGCCCGCGCGCTGAAGATCGGCGCCGCCGGCTACGCCACCAAGGACAGCGACCCGGCGCTACTGCTCACCGCCATCCGCAAGGTCGCCAGCGGCGGCCGCTACATCGACCCCGAACTGGCCGACCGCATGGTCTTCGAGGTCGGCCTGACCGACTCGCGGCCGCCCCACGCGCTGCTGTCCGAGCGCGAGTTCTCGGTGTTCGAGCGCCTGGTCAAGGGCGAGGGCGTGAACGAGATCGCCCAGCACCTGGCGGTCAGCAGCAAGACCATCAGCACCCACAAGGCGCGGCTGATGCAGAAGCTCGGCGCGCACTCGGTGGCCGACCTGGTCAAGTATGCGGTGGAGCACAAGCTGGTCTGAGCTGGTGCGCGGCGGGGTGATTCCGCCAGCGCTTATGTGAGTCCCTTCCGGTTTTTGCAACGCCCGGCTACCTCGCCGGCTGGCGAAAGGGAATCATTGCCCGCTCAGTGGGGTATCTCATCAGAACAAGGAGAAAAGGGATGTTGTTGCGAGCGGTACGGGGCGGGCTGCTGGCCGGCCTGCTGGGGACTGTCGCCACGCCGGCGCTGGCGGAATACGTGACGGTGATTTCCTTCGGTGGGGCCAACAAGGCGGCCCAGGAGAAGGCCTTCTACGAACCTTTCAAGGCGGCCACCGGCACGGCGGTGGTGCACGGCTCCTATAATGGCGACCTGGACAAGCTCAGGCAGATGGTGGAGATCAGCCATGTGTCCTGGGACGTGGTCGAGGTGGAGGCGCCGGAACTGGCCCGCGGCTGCCAGGAAGGCCTGTTCCAGAAGCTCGACCAGCGCCTGATCGGCGACCCCGCCGACTACGTGCCCGGCGCGGTGCAGCCCTGCGGCGTCGGCGTCTTCGTCTGGACCACCCTGCTGGCCTACAACCAGGACAAGCTGCAGGGCAAGCCGCAGGGCTGGGCCGACTTCTGGGACCTGAAGAAGTACCCGGGCAAGCGCGGCCTGCGCTGGGGCGCCAAGTACAGCCTGGAATTCGCCCTGATGGCCGACGGCGTGGCGCCCAAGGACGTCTACCAGGTGCTCGGCACCCAGGGCGGCGTCGACCGCGCCTTCCGCAAGCTCGACGAGATCAAGCCCTACATCCACTGGTGGAAGTCCGGGCAGGACCCGGTGCGCGACCTGTCCGACGGCACCGTGGTCATGAGCTCCGCCTACAACGGCCGCATCGCCGCGGCCCAGCCCGAGCAGAAGGGCCTGCGCATGGCCTGGGCCGGCGGCATCTACGACTTCGACTTCTGGGCGCTGCCGTCCGGGGTGTGGAAGAAGGAGCTGGCGGAGAAGTTCATCGCTTTCGCCAGCCAGCCGGCGCAGCAGAAGGTCTACGCACAGAACATCGCCTACGGCCCGACCAACCGCAAGGCGGTGGAACAGCTCGACCCGCAGGTGGCCGCCAACCTGCCCACGGCGCCGGCCAACATGGCCGACGCGCTGGGCATGAACGTGGCCTTCTGGGCCGAGCATGGCGATGCCCTGGAGAAGCGCTTCCAGGACTGGGCCAAGCGCTGAGACGCTGCGCGATCTGCTGCGCTTCGCTCCAGAGACCGTGGTTGGTCGCTATTGGATATGCCGGTGTCGCAATCAATGCGGCACCGGCTTCCTGCGACTGATAGCCACACTTTTCGTGTAGGGATCGCCCTACAGGCGATCCTCTTCTACCCTTATAACAACTTCTCTTCCCGCCCGATTTGCGCGCACCGCAGGCTTCTCTAGTCTTGCTTCACGGCAATTTCTTACAAATACAAAAGGTGCGGTTATGGCCGAGACTCAGGCGAACGATGTGCTGGTCAGCTTCCGTGGCGTCCAGAAGAGCTACGACGGCGAGACACTCATCGTCAAAGACCTCAACCTGGATATTCGCAAGGGCGAATTCCTCACCCTGCTGGGCCCGTCCGGTTCCGGCAAGACCACCAGCCTGATGATGCTGGCCGGTTTCGAAACCCCCACCTCCGGCGAGATCCAGCTGGCCGGCCGCTCCATCAACAACGTCCCCCCGCACAAGCGCGACATTGGCATGGTGTTCCAGAACTATGCCCTGTTCCCGCACATGACCGTGGCCGAGAACCTGGCCTTCCCGCTGTCGGTGCGCGGCATGAGCAAGACCGACGTGGCCGAGCGCGTCAAGCGCGCGCTGTCCATGGTCCAGCTCGACGCCTTCGGCGGGCGCTACCCGGCGCAGCTCTCCGGCGGCCAGCAGCAGCGCGTGGCCCTGGCCCGGGCGCTGGTCTTCGAGCCGCAACTGGTGCTGATGGACGAACCCCTGGGTGCGCTCGACAAGCAGCTGCGCGAGCACATGCAGATGGAGATCAAGCACATCCACCAGCGCCTGGGCGTGACCGTGGTCTACGTGACCCACGACCAGGGCGAGGCGCTGACCATGTCCGACCGCGTGGCGGTCTTCCACCAGGGCGAGATCCAGCAGATCGCACCGCCCCACGAACTCTACGAACACCCGCGCAACTCCTTCGTGGCCAACTTCATCGGCGAGAACAACCGTATCGCCGGGCAGTTGCACAGCCACGACGGTGAGCGCTGCGTGGTGACACTGGCGCGCGGCGAGAAGGTCGAGGCGCTGGCGGTCAACGTCGGCCAGCCCGGCGACGCCGTCAGCCTGTCGATCCGCCCCGAGCGGGTGCGCCTGAACGGGCACAGCGAGAGCTGCGTGAACCGCTTCTCCGGCCGTGTGGCCGAGTTCATCTACCTTGGCGACCACGTGCGCATCCGCCTGGAGGTTTGCGGCCGCACCGATTTCTTCGTCAAGCAGCCGATCGCCGAGCTCGACCCCGCGCTGGGCGTGGGTGATGTGGTACCGCTGGGCTGGGCCGTGGAGCACGTGCGTGCCCTCGACCCGCTCTCGGCGGCCTGATTCGAAGAAAAACAAACCAGCACACTGTGGAGAGAAGAATAATGTCGAAGTCCCCGTTCCACCCGTCGAAGACCGGCCTCAAGCTCGCCGCGCTGACCCTCGGCGTGGCCTGCGCCGCGCAGTCCATGGCGGCCACCGACCTGACCGTGATCTCCTTCGGCGGCGCCAACAAGGATGCCCAGGCCAAGGCCTTCTACCAGCCCTTCGAGAAAGCCACCGGCAACAAGATCGTCGCCGGCGAGTACAACGGCGAGATGGCCAAGGTGAAGGCCATGGTCGACACCAACAGCGTGACCTGGGACCTGGTCGAGGTGGAGTCGCCGGAACTGGCCCGCGGCTGTGACGAAGGCATGTTCGAGGAAATCGACCCGGCCATCCTCGGCAAGGCCGAGGACTACGTTCCGGGCGCCGTGAGCAACTGCGGCGTGGGCTTCTTCGTATGGTCCACCGTGCTGGCCTACAACGCCGACAAGCTCAAGACCGCCCCCACCGGCTGGGCCGACTTCTGGGACCTGAAGAAGTACCCGGGCAAGCGCGGCCTGCGCAAGGGCGCCAAGTACACCCTGGAATTCGCCCTGATGGCCGACGGCGTCGCGCCCAAGGACGTGTACAAGGTGCTGGCCACCAAGGAAGGCCAGGACCGCGCCTTCAAGAAGCTCGACGAGATCAAGCCGAGCATCCAGTGGTGGGAAGCCGGCGCCCAGCCGCCGCAGTACCTCGCCTCCGGTGACGTGGTGATGAGCTCGGCCTACAACGGCCGCATCGCCTCGGTGCAGAAGGAAAGCAACCTGAAGGTCGTGTGGAACGGCGGCATCTACGACTTCGACGCCTGGGCCATCCCGAAAGGCGACAAGAAGAAGGAAGAGGCCCTGAAGTTCATCGCCTTCTCGGTCAAGCCCGAGCAGCAGAAGATCTACGCCGAGAACATCGCCTACGGCCCGGTGAACAAGAACACCGTGAGCCTGCTGGACAAGGGCGTGCAGGCCAACATGCCGACCACCCCGGAAAACATCGCCAACCAGGTGGGCATGGACGTGACCTTCTGGGCCGACTACGGCGAGCAGCTGGAACAGCGCTTCAACGCCTGGGCCGCCAAGTAAGGCAGGCCCCGCCGCCCGCACGGGCGGCAACCGCGGCGATGTCGCCACGGCCCGCAGGCCCTGCGGGCCGCTCCCGCCGGGGAAAGCGCCCGGTGCGGCGGCGCTCGCCGTGACACACCCGATACACCACACCTTGGCCGCCCTCGCGGGCGGCCCGTTTTACCGGAGTTCGCTATGGCCACCGCTGTGTCCTTGAACGAGGTCGCCGGCCCCACCCTGAAGCAGCGCCTGGCGCGTGCGGAGCGGATGAACCGCCTGAAGTCCCAGGCACTGGTCCTGCCGCTGCTGCTGTTCCTCCTGCTGACCTTCCTGGTGCCGATCGCCGCGCTGCTCTACAAGAGCGTGTATAACCCCGAAGTGGTCGGCTCGCTGCCCAAGACGGTCAACGCCATCACCACCTGGGACGGCAAGTCGCTGCCGCCGGACGCGGTCTACCAGGCCCTGAGCGAAGACCTCTATGCCGCGCGCAAGAATCAGACCATCGGTGACCTCTCCAAGCGCCTGAACATGGAACTGGCCGGCTACCGCAGCCTGATGGCCAAGACCGCCCGCGCCCTGCCGTTCAAGGAGCAACCGGCTTCCTACAAGGACGCCATGGAGACCATCGACGAGCGCTGGGGCGATCCGGCCTACTGGCAGGTGATCCGCCGCAACGCCAGCAGCATCACCCCCTATTACCTGCTCGCGGCCCTCGACCACCGCATCGACGACCTCGGCGAACTGGCCCCGGCCACCCCGGACCAGTCCATCTACCTGGACATCTTCGCCCGCACCTTCTGGATGGGCGCGGTGATCACCATCATCTGCCTGCTGCTGGCCTACCCGCTGGCCTACCTGCTGGCCAACCTGCCGACGCGCAAGAGCAACCTGCTGATGATCCTGGTGCTGCTGCCGTTCTGGACCTCCATCCTGGTGCGCGTGGCGGCCTGGATCGTGCTGCTGCAGTCCGGCGGGCTGATCAACGGCGCGCTGCTCAAGCTGGGCCTGATCGACCAGCCGCTGCAACTGGTGTTCAACCGCACCGGCGTTTACATCGCCATGGTGCACATCATGCTGCCGTTCATGATCCTGCCGATCTTCAGCGTGATGAAGAGCATCTCGCCCAGCTACATGCGGGCGGCCATCTCCCTGGGCAGCCACCCGTTCGCCGCCTTCTGGAAGGTCTACTTCCCGCAGACCGTGGCCGGCGTCGGCGCCGGGTGCCTGCTGGTGTTCATCCTGTCGATCGGCTACTACATCACCCCGGCCCTGCTGGGCAGCCCGAACGACCAGATGGTCAGCTACTTCGTCGCCTTCTACACCAACACCACCATCAACTGGGGCATGGCCACGGCCCTGGGCGGCCTGCTGCTGTTCGCCACCCTGGTGCTGTACGTGATCTACGGCTGGCTGGTGGGCGCGAGCCGCCTGCGCCTGGGCTGAGGAGAAAAAGAAGATGCTGAGTCCCTACATGTCCCCGGTCGAGCGCGTGTGGTTCTACACCCTGCGCATCCTCTGCGGCCTGGTGCTGCTGTTCCTGGTGCTGCCGGTGCTGGTGATAGTGCCGCTGTCGTTCAACTCCGGCACCTTCCTGGTCTACCCGCTGCAGGGCTTCTCGCTGCGCTGGTACGCCGACTTCTTCCACAGCGCCGAATGGATGCGCTCGCTGACCAACAGCATGATCGTGGCCCCGGCGGCCACCCTGCTGGCGATGGTCTTCGGCACCCTGGCGTCGATCGGCCTGACCCGCGGCGAGTTCCGCGGCAAGGCCCTGGTGATGAGCCTGGTGATCTCGCCGATGGTGGTCCCGGTGGTGATCATCGGCGTGGCCGCCTACCTGTTCTTCGCCCCGCTGGGCCTGGGCAACAGCTACATCTCGCTGATCATCGTGCACGCGGTGCTGGGCGTGCCCTTCGTCATCATCACGGTGTCGGCGACCCTGCAGGGCTTCAACCAGAACCTGGTGCGCGCCGCCGCCAGCCTCGGCGCGCCGCCGGTGCTGACGTTCTTCAAGGTGACCTTGCCGCTGATCGCCCCGGGGGTGATCTCCGGCGCGCTCTTCGCCTTCGCCACCTCGTTCGACGAAGTGGTGGTGACGCTGTTCCTCGCCGGCCCCGAGCAGGCCACCCTGCCACGGCAGATGTTCAGCGGCATCCGCGAGAACCTCAGCCCGACCATCGCCGCCGCGGCGACACTGCTGATCGGTTTCTCGGTCCTGCTCCTGCTGACCCTGGAATGGCTGCGCGGCCGCAGCGAAAAACTGCGCACCGCGCCCACCACCTGATCCTCTGCTCTTCGTAGGAGCGAGCTTGCTCGCGAACCAATGTTCGCTAGCAGGCTCGCTCCTACAACCATCGCCTCGATCCCCCTCGCTCGCTCCGAGCGGCTACAATGCGCGCCATCCGTGATTTCGCCCACAGAGGTGCGCCATGCAACCCTACGCCATCGCCCCGTCGATCCTCTCCGCCGACTTCGCCCGCCTGGGCGAGGACGTGGACAAGGTGCTCGCCGCCGGCGCCGACATCGTCCACTTCGACGTGATGGACAACCACTACGTGCCGAACCTGACCATCGGCCCGATGGTCTGCTCGGCGCTACGCAAGTACGGTGTCACCGCGCCCATCGACGTGCACCTGATGGTATCCCCGGTGGACCGCATCATCGGCGACTTCATCGAGGCCGGCGCCACCTACATCACCTTCCACCCCGAAGCCAGCCAGCACATCGACCGCTCCCTGCAACTGATCAAGGACGGCGGCTGCAAGGCCGGCCTGGTGTTCAACCCGGCCACCTCGCTGGACGCGCTCAAGTACGTGATGGACAAGATCGACATGGTCCTGCTGATGAGCGTGAACCCCGGCTTCGGCGGGCAGAAGTTCATCCCCGGCACCCTCGACAAGCTGCGCGAGGCCCGCGCGCTGATCGACGCTTCCGGCCGCGACATCCGCCTGGAGATCGACGGCGGGGTGAACGTGAAGAACATCCGCGAGATCGCCGCGGCGGGCGCCGACACCTTCGTCGCCGGTTCGGCCATCTTCAACACTCCCGACTACGCCGAGGTCATCCGCGCCATGCATGCCGAGCTGGCACAGGTCGGCAAGTGATGAGCGCCGCCCAAGCTCTGTTCGCCGGGCGCCTGCCGCGCCTGGTGATGTTCGACCTGGACGGCACCCTGGTGGACTCGGTGCCGGACCTCGCCGCCGCGGTGGACAAGGCCCTGGTCGCCATGGGCCGGGCCCCCGCCGGGCTGGCGCAGGTGCGCCACTGGGTCGGCAACGGCGCCCGGATCCTGGTGCGCCGCGCCCTGGCCGGCAGCATCGAGCATGACGGCGTCGGCGAGGAAGACACCGAACGCGCCCTGGCGCTGTTCATGGACGCCTACGCCGGCAGCCACGCGCTCACCGAGGTCTACCCGGGCGTGGTGGACACCCTGAAGTGGCTGAAGAAACAGGGCGTGGAGCTGGCGCTGATCACCAACAAGCCCGAGCGCTTCGTCGCCCCGCTGCTGGACGAGATGGGCCTGGGCAAGTTCTTCCGCTGGATCGTCGGCGGCGACACCCTGCCGCAGCAGAAGCCCGACCCGGCCGCGCTGCTGTTCGTGATGAAGGCCGCCGGCGTCGCGCCGGGCGAAGCGCTGTTCGTCGGCGATTCGCGCAACGACGTGCTGGCCGCCAAGGCCGCCGGCGTGCGCAGCGTCGGCCTGACCTACGGCTACAACCACGGCCGGCCGATCGCCGAGGAACAGCCGAGCCTGGTGCTGGATGACCTGCGCCAACTGCTGCCTTGCTTCGACCCGGGCAAAGCGATAGTGTTGCCGGACGACGGTTCCAACCCCGCCCATCGAGACCCCAACGTGCTGGATACGGCTCCCCGCAAACTCTGGATGAAAGTCATCAAGGCCCTGGCCCGCTGGCGCTGGCGCGCCTGACATTCCTCCGGCCGGACTTCCCGGCGCCCGTTTGCACCGCCCGATCCGAATCACTGCTCGAGACCGCTCATGAACCGCGACGCATTCCAGCGGCTGGCCGCCGAAGGCTACAACCGCATTCCCCTGACCTGCGAAACCCTCGCCGACTTCGACACCCCGCTGTCGATCTACCTGAAGCTCGCCGACGGCGCCAACAGCTACCTGCTGGAATCGGTGCAGGGCGGCGAGAAGTGGGGCCGCTACTCCATCATCGGCCTGCCGTGCCGCACCGTGCTGCGGGTGTACGGCCACAGCGTGAGCGTCAGCGTCGACGGCGTGGAAAGCGAACGCTTCGACTGCGAGGACCCGCTGGCCTTCGTCGAGCAGTTCAAGGAGCGCTACCGCGTGCCGACCCTGCCGGGCCTGCCGCGCTTCAATGGCGGGCTGGTCGGCTACTTCGGCTACGACTGCGTGCGCTACGTCGAGCCGC
Organism: Pseudomonas sp. RW407; assembly: GCF_003176655.1. Lineage (NCBI taxonomy): Bacteria > Pseudomonadati > Pseudomonadota > Gammaproteobacteria > Pseudomonadales > Pseudomonadaceae > Pseudomonas > Pseudomonas sp. RW407. The sequence goes on from NZ_QGSL01000029.1 coordinate 222,035, forward strand.
GCCTGGCGCAGTGCCCGAACCCGGACCCGCTGGGCAACCCGGACATCCTGCTGATGGTTTCCGACGCCGTGGTCGTCTTCGACAACCTGGCCGGCAAGCTGCACGCCATCGTCCTCGCCGACCCGGCCGAGGCGGACGCCTACGACAAGGGCCTGGCGCGCCTGGAGCAATTGCTTGAGCGCCTGCGCCAGCCGATCACCCCGCGCAAGGGCCTGGACTTCGCCGCGGTCAACGCGCCCGAGCCGCAGTTCCGCGCCAGCTTCACCCGCGAGGACTACGAGCGCGCGGTGGACACCGTCAAGGAATACATCCTGGCCGGCGACTGCATGCAGGTGGTGCCGTCGCAGCGCATGTCCATCGACTTCAAGGCCGCGCCCATCGACCTGTACCGCGCGCTGCGCTGCTTCAACCCGACGCCCTACATGTACTTCTTCAACTTCGGCGACTTCCACGTGGTGGGCAGCTCGCCGGAGGTGCTGGTGCGCGTGGAGGACGGCGAGGTCACCGTGCGCCCGATCGCCGGCACCCGCCCGCGGGGCGCCACCGAGGAAGCCGACCGCGCCCTGGAGCAGGACCTGCTGTCCGACGCCAAGGAGATCGCCGAGCACCTGATGCTCATCGACCTGGGCCGCAACGATGTCGGCCGCGTGTCGCAGACCGGTTCGGTGAAGGTCACCGAGCAGATGGTCATCGAGCGCTACTCCAACGTCATGCACATCGTTTCCAACGTCAACGGCCAGCTCAAGCCCGAGCTGAGCGCGATGGACGCCCTGCGCGCGATCCTCCCGGCCGGCACCCTGTCCGGCGCGCCGAAGATCCGCGCCATGGAAATCATCGACGAGCTGGAGCCGGTCAAGCGCGGCGTCTACGGCGGCGCCGTGGGCTACCTGGCGTGGAACGGCAACATGGACACCGCCATCGCCATCCGCACCGCGGTGATCAAGAACGGCGAACTGCACGTGCAGGCCGGCGGCGGCATCGTCGCCGACTCGGTGCCGGCGCTGGAGTGGGAAGAAACCATCAACAAGCGCCGCGCCATGTTCCGCGCAGTGGCCCTGGCCGAGCACACCGCGCGTCTCGAAGACTGAGCGCTGTCGTCGTAACGCAGAACGCCGTTTCCCCGGGAGGGGAGACGGCGTTTTCGTTTGTGCTCGCAGGTTTCCCCGTAGGAGCAACTGTCTTTCACTGCTGCACGGTATCTGTTCTCCAGCAGGTACCGTCCCTGACCATGGCGTTCAGCCGCACGATGAGCACACGCATGCAGGCCACCAGGGCAACCTTGGCGCATCGACCGTTCTCACGCAGGCTCTGGTAGCGGCGAGCGAAGTCTTCCTGATAGCGAATGATCGACAAAACCGCCATGTACAGGATGCGCCGGATCATGCCTCGTCCTCCTCGGATCCGGCGCTGCCCCGACTTCTGCCCGCTATCGCTGTTGTATGGCGCCAAGCCCACCAGGGCGGCGATCTGGCGACGGTTCAATTGCCCCAGCTCCGGCAGATAGGCCAGCAGCCCGGCCACGGTCACCGGTCCCACGCCTTTGACCTGGCTGAGTAGCTGGGCCTGTTCTGCGTCCACGGCGTTCATCGCCTTGGCGATTTCCTTGTCGTAGCGGCGGATCGCTTCTTTGAGCGCCTTGATGGCTTTTTCCAGGCATTGGCGGACAAAGGGGTCGCGGGCTTGATGCAAACGACGACGCTCATCATCGCGCTGGCTGACCAGTTGCTCGCGGCGCTGCACCAGCTCCCGCAGCCGCTCGCGTTCCGGCGAAGGCACGGTGCTGGGGGCTTCCTCCAGCGTCTGAGCCAGATGCGCCAGTACCGCCGCGTCGATGGGATCGGTCTTGGCCAGTTTGCCCATGGCCGTGGCAAAGGCTCGCACCCGCGTGGGGTTCAGGCGCGAGACCGCGTGACCGGCGCGAGACAGGCCGAACATCACATCGCACTCATAACCACCGGTCGCCTCCAGCACGATACGGCCGGGCTTTTCCTCGGCGAACAGCGCCAGCAATTGCTGGTGACCTTGCTCGTCATTGGAAACGCTGAAGCTCTTGCCCTGCGGACGCAGCCATACGGCTAGCGAATCCTTGGCGACATCGATACCTACCCAACACGTCATGATCAAACCCTCGTAAACTGCACGGCGAGAGCACTCTGACTGCCCACGCTTGTGGTTCGAGGTTTAGCTCGTTCAACTGTTCGGGCTTGAGTCAGAGGGACGACGGGAGGCAGCTTGGGCTCCTACTCGTGCTCGCGACACCGCGGACCTGCAGCTTGCCTCCCGTCGCTCTCACCTTCGATCCTATCGAAAGTCGCAGACACAAGCGGACCTTGTCCGCGATAGCCGTAACCACCGGCGCGATTCGCGGATGAGATCCGCTCCACAGTTCTTGGGAGGCGGGTGTACCGAGGAGCTCGCTCCTACGAAAAAACGTGCCGTGCTTCCCTGGAGCTGTAGGAGCGGGCCCTGCCCGCGAATCGCGCGCAGGGCGCGCTCCTACGTGGAGACGGCATATTCGCTTACGCCTGCTGTCCCGCGCGGCGCCGGGCCAGGGCGGCGTCGGCCAGGCTGGCGCGCTGCTCGACGTAGGCCGCCAGGTGGTCCACCGCCACGTACTGCATGGCCTTGTGGCTGTCGTCCAGGGTGGTCACCGGCAGGGCGATGCGCCCGCAGGCCAGGGCCTTGCCGAAGTTCTCCCGGTTGAGGTTGCGGAACCAGCGCTCGCGCACCTGTTCCAGGGGCACCAGCACGTCGCCGAAGATCTGGTAGACCAGCGCCACGGTCTCCTGGCGTGGCGCCGGTTGGGTGTCGGGGGTCGACAGCAGCATGGCTTCCTCCTGCTCGCGGTTGTCGTTCGATGGAGGAAATATAGCTTTTGTTGTTTTTCCTGGCAATCGCCACGGGCCGCCTTTCATCCGGGCAGAAGAAACCCCGCCGTGGCGGGGGTTCTTCCGGGCTTCAGCGAACCAGCGTGGGCGCGCGGCGGTGGCGCACCGTCGACCACCAGAACACCCAGCCGATGATGCTCAGCTGGCTGGCCTGGATGGCCTGGGCGTCGTATTCCTCGTCGCCGTACTCGTCGCGGTTGAAGCTGCGCAGGCGGATGCCGCCGCCGGGCAGGCGGTAGAGGAACTTCACCCGCAGCATGCCCTCGTGCTCCAGGGCGTAGATCTCGCCGTCGGTGATGTGCGTGGTCGCCGTATCGATGCCGATGGTGGAGCCGTCCATGATCAGCGGCTCCATGCTGTTGCCGGTGAGCTGGGCGCAGATGGCCGCGTCCGGGTCGACCCCGGCGGCGCGCAGGGTGGCATAGGAGAAGCGCAGCTTGCGCCCCTCGATCTGGCGCACCGCGGTGCGCCCGGCGCCCGCGGACATTTCCACTTCCTTGTACAAGGGCAGTTCCACCTCGTCTTCGTCCAGCGGCGTGCTGCTGTCCCAGGGGTGCAGCGGCTCCAGGCGCAGCGGGCTGCCGTCGGCCGGTGGCGTGGTGGCCTGCGGCGAGCCTTCGCCGGTCCCCAGCCAGACCGGCGAGACGCCCAGGGCCGCGGCGATCTCGATCAGCTTGCGGGTGCTCTGCGCCTTGCCGGCGGTCAGCTTGTGGATGGTGTTCTGCGAGACCCCTGCCGCTTCGGCGAGGCTCTCCTGCTTGAGGTTGCGCGCGGCCATGGCCTGCTTGAGGCGCTCGGCGAGCGTGGAGGGGCGGGCTGTGCTGTTCATGGCGGCACTCTACCGCCCGTCCCGGGGAAGTGTAAATAGCTTTGGTGTTGACGATAAATAGCTTTGGTTGTAGTTTTCTCTTCGCCGGCCTTCTGAAGGTTGTTTCCGAGCCGGCGGCGGACGCGATCCGATACGAGGGTGACGGCGCCTCCGTCTTCCGCGGCAGGGACGCCGTGGGTTGCCTGCGGCCTGTGCGTCACGGGGCAGGTTGCCGGCGGAGGCGGGCGAGGAGCGCACCGCCTCCGCATGACGAGTGGCGCCACCTGGGCGCCACATATCGACAAACAGCACGCGAATGACCTGGCAGCGCGGCCGCGGGGCGGCACGCGCAGGGCGGGTCGTCGCCCGGAGAAAAGCATGAACGCACCAGCGCAACACCACGGGGAGGCCGCCCATGGCTGACCTCGCCGACTACGCCAACGACCTGGCCCTGGAACGCCTCGACGCCCTGCTGGCGGCGCGGCGCGGCAGCGAGCCGGAGCCCGCCGCCGCCGACTGCCAGGTCTGCGGCGAACCCATCCCCGAGGCCCGCCGCCTGGCGGTGCCCGGCTGCAACCGCTGCCTGGACTGTCAGGCCCTGGATGAACTGGGACGGCGCCGCTGAAGGCGCGGGAGGTGGACGTGATCAAGCCGATCGATGAAATGCTCAGGCTCTGGGCCGAGGAAATGCACAGCCCGGGCGTGGCCGGTGGCGGCTATGCCGGTGGTAACCTGCTGGCGCTGATGATCGCCAACAAGGGCGAGATGATCCGCGGCACCCGTGGCAGCCGGGTGCTGCTCGACCGCGTCGCCGAGCTGGACCTGGTCGTCAACGGCCTGCCCGAGCAGCAGAAGCAGGTGGTCAGCGAGCACTACCTGAACCGCGACAGCGCGCCCGAGCAGAAGTACCGCCACTGCCGCTGCAGCCGCAACACCTTCTACCTGCGCCTGCACGTGGCGCACCAGAGCATCCAGGCCCGCCTGCTGCGCCGCGTGGCCTGACCCCTACGGGCCCGGCCCTGCGCCGGGCTTTCCATGCGCCGCTGCGCTATGCTCGCGGCCATGCACAGCCCCTCCCTCACCCTGCGCCCCGCGAGCCCGGCCGATGCCGAGGCGATCCTGCGGATCCTCGGCGAAACCTACGAAATCACCTGGAAACCCCAACTGACCGCCGAGGCGCGAGCGCGCTTCGAAGCGGCGGGGAGTACCCGCGCCTACGTCCAGGAGCGCCTCGGGCATTTCCACCTGGCCTGCCTGGGCGGCGAGGTCATCGGCCTGGTCGACTGGCGCGACGATTTCATCGATGCCCTGCACGTCTCGCCCCGTGCCCAACGCGCCGGCGCCGGCAGCGCCCTGCTGCGCTTCGCCGAACGGCGGATGGCCGCGGCCGGCCACGCCCGGGCGCGCCTGGAGACCGACACCTTCAACACTCAGAGCCGCGCCTTCTACGCCAGGCACGGCTACGCGGAAATCGACTTCTACCCCGACGAGGAATGGCACAGCGGTTTCACCACGGTGCTGCTGAGCAAGCCCCTGGGCTGAATCGCAGTGCATCGCCGGTGCGTTGCCGGTGCATTGCCCACCTATTGCGGTGCCAGGGCGCAAATGCCTTGTCCGGCCGGGAATCGGGGGGTACAAAGTCATCAATCTTGCAAAGGTGCGTCCCCAGGGAGCACCGCTGAAAACCTCGTCGAGCCCGGCCTTAGCGCCGGGCTTTTTCGTTTCCGCCGTCCGCTTTCGCGGCCTGCGACCGTAATCCCCGGCTGGCTGATAGCCGCCGGTTCCGCCCGCCGGCGCGGGCGTTTGTCTTCAAGGTGAGCCCATGGGCAATGAACCCGAGATGCCGCTGTGGGTATCGATCCTGCTGGCCGCCGTGGGCGGCGTCAGCGGCGAGATGTGGCGGGCCGACAAGGCCGGCCTGGGCGGCTGGGGGCTGCTGCGGCGCCTGGCGCTGCGCTCCGGCGCCTCGATCGTCTGCGGCGTGGCGGTGATGTTCCTGGCCCTGGCCTGCGGCGCCTCGCTGCTGCTCAGCGCCGCTGTCGGCAGCCTGACCGCGGCGGCCGGTGCCGAGATCGCCGTCGGCCTCTACGAGCGCTGGGCCGCCCGCCGCCTCGGCATCTGCCGGTTGCCGGACGACGAGCGCGAACGCCGCTGAATGCATCAACACAAGGAAAGGGAGGCGCCATGCCTGACCAGGAACTGACCCTCGAAAGCCTGCTGGCCGTCATCGAGCAGCGGCTGCGCACCGCACTGCCGAGTTCGGTACAGATAAGCCGCGGCCCGCTGGGAACCGCCACTCCGGACCATGACCGGCCTTTGTGTGCGGGAGGAAGAGAGGGCGGCCGTGGTTGGTGGCGCGACACCTTCCATGGTCACCAATATTCAATTCTTGCCTGCAAGCCAGCCAAGGCCCACTGCTCACGCGCGAGCAGGGCGGGCTCTGGCAAAAGTCGATGAGGTTCTGCAGATGCTAAGAGATTTCCGTTGCGGTAATTGCAAAAAGCTTCTCGCCCGTGTGGGCGACCCCGTGAACATCCAGGTCAAGTGCCCACGTTGCCGGGTCTTGAATCATGAGAAGGCCAAGAGTCTCGATGCCCCGCCTTTGAGCGACACCATGCGGCATGTGCCGCACAACTGTTGATCATACGAGGAAAACATCATGGCTCTTACCAATGACGAGATCGCTGGACTGAAAGCGATTGTCACCCAAGTATGGGGTGCTAGCGTCGCTAACAGCATTAATTACAACTATGAAGTCGCAGAGGTAGTACGAACTGCCGTAGAGCAGATTTCCATATGTTCTGCGGCTATCAAGGGACTTTTTGAGCTACTTGCCGATGCCGCCCTGGGTAAGCTGTTTAGTCTGCCCTGGCTGCTCGGGAAGAGTGTGTCTATCGCCGCAACGCTTGCGAATGCCGCGAACAATGCGCCAAATCGTGCATGCATCAACTCTACGGCAGCGGCCTATCGCACTTCTCTGGAAATGGCCTCTTTGGGGCTGTAACCTGATACGCAGAGGGCCCAGAGCCCCGTTTTGACTCGCCATATTTATGGAGGGATGGTGGTTAAGCATGGTGCTTTTTTCATAGTCATCTTTTTGTTTTCGTTTTCCGCACGAGGGGTGGAGTATGATCCTGAGAGAGTGAAGGCCTTCGTTCTTGCTAACCTCAGCAATCCGGATACCGCGCAGTTTCGGTTGGTTTCAGGTCAGTGTGGGGAGGTCAAGTATCGAGACTTCTATGGCTTGGACTCGGGGTTTAAAAGGTTTATCGCGAAGAGTGGGAGCGAAGTTATAATAGAGCAACCTTGGGCAGGGCGCTCGTTTGAGCGTGAATGGAGAAGGGTCTGTAAGTGATGAAGCATGAGAGGAGTGTGTCAGGACCAAAGGTTAATTTTTTAATTGTCTTGCTGGTGCTTGTTGGCATCTCTTTCTTCATTTACTGCCTTGTGCTTTATCAGTCGCCAGCCGAAAGACATGATCAGTTGAGCATTGAGTCACAGCTCAAGACGCTCGTCTTGGCTCAGCTCAGCAAGCCTGAGAGTGCAGTCTTTCGTAATGTCAGAGGTGCTTGTGGAGAGGTACGCTACACAGCATTCAATGGGATTGAAGTCGGATTCAAGCGGTTTGTCATGATCTCCGAGGGGCACGTGATCATCGAACAGGCGGACTCTGAGGCGCCCTTTGGCCTCATATGGCAAGGGACGTGTGGTTCCTGATTTCTTTTCAGATCTATATCCGTAAGGCGAACGGTAAATACGTGTGGTACACGTCTGTGAAGGGCGGCTGGGCTTACGCCGGGCAGCGAGCCGCCAGCGGATCGGCTACGGACTGCTGCCGGTAGCCGCGATGCGCTCGTGCCGGTAGGTGGCGTCACACGATGCGGCGATATTGCACCGTGCATGGGTGGTGGGCTACTGTTCCGCCCATAGCGACAGAGACGGCTACAGTGATCCACCTCCGCAGCATCATCACCTCCCTGATCAAGGCTTTCGCCCGTTGGCGCTGGCGCGCCTGACATTTTCTTTCCCGGCCTTTGCCGGGCCCTTCTCGCCGTCCTGCCCCGCCTGCCCCGGCCTCGAAACTCGAAAATAGCGGGTACAAATGCGGGTATAAAGCAAGTCGGACCACAGCGAAAGTTTTAAGAATCAATAGGTTAGGGCAAAAATGCTGCTGATGATCGACAACTACGACTCCTTCACCTACAACCTGGTGCAGTACTTCGCCGAGTTGAAGGCCGACATCCACGTCATTCGCAACGACGAGCTGAGCGTCGAGCAGATCGCCGCGCTGAACCCCGAGCGCATCGTGCTCTCCCCCGGGCCCTGCACCCCCAACGAGGCGGGTGTGTCGCTGGAGGTGATCCAGCGCTTCGCCGGCAAGCTGCCTCTGCTGGGCGTTTGCCTGGGACACCAGTCCATCGGCCAGGCCTTCGGCGGCGACGTGGTGCGCGCGCGCCAGGTCATGCACGGCAAGACCAGCCCGGTGTTCCACAACGACCAGGGCGTGTTCGCCGGCCTGAACAACCCGCTGACGCAGACGCGCTACCACTCCCTGGTGGTCAAGCGCGAGACGCTCCCCGAGTGCCTGGAGATCACCGCCTGGACCGCCCAGGACGACGGCTCCGTGGACGAGATCATGGGCCTGCGCCACAAGACGCTGAACGTCGAGGGGGTGCAGTTCCACCCCGAGTCCATACTTTCCGAGCAGGGCCACGAGATGCTGGCCAACTTCCTCAAGCAACAGGGCGGGGTGCGCGCATGAACATCAGGGAAGCCCTCGACCGCGTGGTCAACCAGCTCGACCTCTCCACCGAGGAAATGCAGGCGGTCATGCGCGAGATCATGACCGGCCAGTGCACCGACGCGCAGATCGGCGCCTTCCTCATGGGCATGCGCATGAAGAGCGAGACCATCGACGAGATCGTCGGCGCGGTCTCGGTGATGCGCGAGCTGGCCGACGGCGTGAAGCTGCAGAGCCTGGACCGCGTGGTCGACGTGGTCGGCACCGGCGGCGACGGCGCCAACATCTTCAACGTGTCCTCGGCCTCGGCCTTCGTGGTCGCCGCCGCCGGGGGCAAGGTGGCCAAGCACGGCAATCGCGCCGTGTCCGGCAAGAGCGGCAGCGCCGACCTGCTGGAGGCCGCCGGCATCTACCTGGACCTGAAGTCCGAGCAGGTGGCCCGCTGCATCGAGAGCGTCGGCGTGGGCTTCATGTTCGCCCAGGTCCACCACAAGGCCATGCGCTACGCCGCGGGCCCGCGGCGTGAGCTGGGCCTGCGCACCCTGTTCAACATGCTCGGCCCGCTGACCAACCCGGCGGGCGTGCGCCACCAGGTGGTCGGCGTGTTCAACCAGGCCCTGTGCCGGCCACTGGCCGAGGTGCTCAAGCGCCTGGGCAGCGAGCACGTGCTGGTGGTGCATTCGCGCGACGGCCTGGACGAGTTCAGCCTGGCCGCCGCCACCCACGTCGCCGAACTCAAGGACGGCGAGGTGCGCGAGTACGAAGTGAAGCCGGAAGACTTCGGCATCCGCAGCCAGACGCTGATCGGCCTCACCGTCGACAGCCCGCAGCAGTCCCTGGAGCTGATCCGCGACGCCCTCGGCCGGCGCAGGACCGAGGCCGGGCAGAAGGCCGCGGAGCTGATCGTGCTCAACGCCGGCGCCGCGCTCTACGCCGCCGACCTCGCCAGCTCGCTGCACGAGGGCATGCACCTGGCCCACGATGCCCTGCACACCGGCCTGGCCCGGGAGAAAATGGACGAACTGGCCGCCTTTACCGCCGTTTACCGAGAGGAGAATGCACAGTGACTGTGCCCACGGTTCTGCAGAAGATTCTGGCCCGCAAGGCCGAGGAAGTCGCCGAGCGCCGCGCGCACGTCTCCTTCGCCGAGCTGGAGCAGCGCGCCCGCGCCGCCGACGCCCCGCGCGGTTTTGCCGCGGCGCTGCTGGCGCAGGCCCAGCGCAAGCAGCCGGCGGTGATCGCCGAGGTGAAGAAGGCCTCGCCGAGCAAGGGCGTGCTGCGCGAGAACTTCTCGCCCGCGGACATCGCACGCAGCTACCAGGAGGGCGGCGCCACCTGCCTCTCGGTACTGACCGACATCGACTACTTCATGGGCAGCGACGCCTACCTGCAGGAAGCCCGCGCCGCCTGCGCGCTGCCGGTGATCCGCAAGGACTTCATGATCGACCCCTACCAGGTGGTCGAGGCCCGCGCCATCGGCGCCGACTGCATCCTGCTGATCGTCTCCGCGCTGGACGACGCGCGCATGGCCGAACTGGCCGCGGTGGCCAGGGAGCAGCAGCTCGACGTACTGGTCGAGGTGCACGACGGCGATGAGTTGGAGCGCGCGCTGAAGACCCTGGACACCCCGCTGATCGGCATCAACAACCGCAACCTGCACACCTTCGAGGTCAGCCTGGACACCACCCTCGACCTGCTGCCGGAGATCCCCCGCGATCGCCTGGTGGTGACCGAGAGCGGCATCCTCAACCGCGCCGACATCGAGCTGATGGAGGTCAACGAGGTCTACGCCTTCCTGGTCGGCGAGGCCTTCATGCGCGCCGACGACCCGGGCGTCGAGCTCAAGCGCCTGTTCTTCCCCGAGCGCCGCAGCGTGGTGCTGGGCGCCGACCCGGACTGAGCCCGCGCGCCGCGCAATGAAAATGGCCGGCATTCCAGGCTGTGTGAAAACCTCAGGATCGGTCCTACTGGTTAAAAAACAACCTGGATTTCGCGTTTCTACGTGGATTCTGGATTGGCTGAATAGCCAAGCCTCTTCAGATTTCACGTAGGAACGCGCTCTTCGAAGAGCCGCTCGGTTTTTCACACAGCCTGCGAAGCAGGGCTTTTTCACAGCGGCGTAGCGATCAGATCGCGCCGCGCTGGCGCAGCAGGTCGAGGACCGCCTTGACGCCCTCTTCCACCGACTGGTGGTGGGTGTCGATCACCAGGTCGGCATCCAGCGGCACGTCGTAGGGGAAGGACTCGCCGGGGATGTTGTCCTGGCCGGCCGCGTACAGGCCCTGCGGGTCGCGCTCGCGGCAGACCTGCGGCGATGCCTGGACGTAGACGGTGATCAGGCGCTCGTCGCCGATCAGCGCCCTGGCCTGCTCGCGGCCTTCGGCGCTGGGCGCGACGAAGGCGCACAGGCTGATCAGCCCGGCCTCGTTGAACTGCCTGGCGACGTGGGCGGTGCGCAGCCAGTTCTCGGTGCGCCCGGCGCGGTCCTGGGGCAGGCCCTTGTTCAGGTCGTGGCGCAGGTTCTGGCCGTCCAGCACGTAGACCGCGCGGCCCATGTCGAACAGCTTGCGCTCCAGGGCGTAGGCCAGGGTGCTCTTGCCGGCGCCGGAGAGGCCGCTGAACAGCACCGTGGCCGGCTGCTGGCCGAAGCGCGCGGAGCGCTCCTCGCGGCTCACGTGGGCGCCCTGGCCGTGGTGGCCGGCATGGCTCTGGCCGGCTGGCGGCGCGGCGATGATCATGCCGGCGCCGACGGTGCCGTTGGTCAGCCGGTCGATGACGATGAAGGCGCCGGTGGTGCGGTTCTGCGCATAGCCGTCGAGGGCGATGGGCGCATCCAGGCTGACCTTCACGCGGGCGATCTCGTTGAGCTTGAGTTCGCTGGCGGCGGTCTCTTCCAGGGTGTTCACGTCCACCTTGTGGGTGATGCTCGGGATCGAGCCCGGCACGTAGCTGGTGGCGCGCTTGATGTCGTATTTCTTGCCCGGGAGCATGGGCTCCTCGGCCATCCACACGAGCATGGCGTCGAAGCCGTCGGTGACCTGCGGGCGGTTGTCCGCATGCACCAGCATGTCGCCACGGGAGACGTCGATCTCGTCCTCCAGGGTCAGGGTGATGGCCTGGCCCGGGCCAGCGTGTTCCAGCTCGCCTTCGAAGGTGACGATGGACTTGACCTTGCTGCCCTTGCCCGACGGCAGCGCCACGACCTCGTCGCCCTTGCGCACGATGCCGCTGGCCAGGGTGCCGGCGAAGCCGCGGAAGTTCAGGTTCGGGCGGTTGACGTACTGCACCGGGAAGCGCATGTCCTCCAGGTTGCGGTCGCCGGCGATCTCGACGGTCTCGAGGATCTCCATCAGCGACTGGCCGGTGTACCAGGGCGAACGCTCGGACTTGTTGACCACGTTGTCGCCCTTGAGCGCCGACATGGGGACGAAGTGCAGCGAGCTGGCCTTCAGCTCGATCTTCCCGGCGAACTGCAGGTAGTCGGCCTTGATCTGCTCGAACACGCCCTGGTCGAAGTCCTTCAGGTCCATCTTGTTGATGGCGACGACGATGTGCTTGATGCCCAGCAGGGAGGCGATGAAGCTGTGCCGGCGGGTCTGGGTCTGCACGCCGTAGCGGGCGTCGATCAGGATGATGGCCAGGTCGCAGGTGGACGCGCCGGTGGCCATGTTGCGGGTGTACTGCTCGTGGCCGGGGGTGTCGGCGATGATGAACTTGCGCTTGGCGGTGCTGAAGTAGCGGTACGCCACGTCGATGGTGATGCCCTGCTCGCGCTCGGCCTGCAGGCCGTCCACCAGCAGCGCCAGGTCGACGTCGTCGCCGGTGGTGCCGACTTTCTTCGAATCGCGGGTGATGGCCTCCAGGTGATCCTCGTAGATCATCTTGGAGTCGTGCAGCAAGCGCCCAATCAGGGTGCTCTTGCCATCATCGACGTTGCCGCAGGTGAGGAAGCGCAGCAGCTCTTTACGCTCGTGCTGGGCCAGGTAGGCGAGGATGTCCTCGCTGATCAATTCAGACTGATGCGACATTTCGTGGGCTCCAGGCTGCAAGCTGCAGGCGGCAGGCTTACAGCGCCAAAAATTACTCTGAAATCCGGCCAATCAGGCCGGTCAGCATCCGAGAGATCCGCGTCGACTCTTCAAGCCAGTGGTCGGCGACTGAGGGACTGATGTAACCGATGTCGGCACCCACCAGAATCTGCGTCCTGAGCTCTGCACAAGAACCCTTCGCGATCCAGAGGAACCGGCACTTCTCCCTCTCGCTCCCTCTCTCCATGCCCTCGGCGATATTGCTGGGAATGGACAGGGCCGAACGAGTGATCTGATCCCTGAAACCGTAATCGCGGCATCCTGCGAAGCCGCGATATACATCTACCGTAAGCGTCCTGGCCTTTTGCCAGACTGCAAGCCGTTCGAAATCCATTCGCAGCACTCCGTTCTTGCCTGGAGCCTGCAGCTTGAAGCCTGCAGCCTGTAGCCGCTTCTTAGAAATACCCCTGACGTTTCTTTTCTTCCATCGAACCTGCCTGGTCGTGGTCGATGACCCGGCCCTGGCGTTCGGAAGTGCGCGTCAGCAGCATTTCCTGGATGATTTCCGGCAGCGTGGTGGCGGTGGATTCCACCGCGCCGGTCAGCGGGTAGCAGCCCAGGGTGCGGAAGCGCACCATCTTCTTCTGGATGCTGGCCTTCTGTTCATCGCTGAGGTGCTCGAGGATGCGCTCGTCGTCGATCATGATCAGCGCGCCGTTCATCTCGATCACTTCGCGCTCGGCGGCGAAGTACAGCGGGACGATCGGGATCTGTTCCAGGTAGATGTATTGCCAGATGTCCAGCTCGGTCCAGTTGGACAGCGGGAAGACGCGGATCGACTCGCCCTTCTTCACCTTGCCGTTGTAGACGTTCCACAGCTCCGGGCGCTGGTTCTTCGGGTCCCAGCGGTGCTTGCTGTCGCGGAAGGAGTAGACGCGCTCCTTGGCGCGGGACTTCTCCTCGTCGCGGCGGGCGCCACCGAAGGCGGCGTCGAAGCCGTACTTGTCGAGGGCCTGCTTGAGGCCTTCGGTCTTCATGATGTCGGTGTGCTTGGCGCTGCCGTGGGTGAAGGGGTTGATGTCCTGGGCCACGCCATCGGGGTTGATGTGGGTGATCAGGTCCAGGCCCATCTCCTCGACCATCTTGTCGCGGAAGCGGTACATCTCCTGGAATTTCCAGCGGGTGTCGACGTGCATCACCGGGAACGGCAGCTTGCCGGGGAAGAAGGCCTTGCGCGCCAGATGCAGCATCACGGCGCTGTCCTTGCCGATCGAGTACAGCATCACCGGGTTGTCGAACTCGGCGGCCACCTCGCGGATGATGTGGATGCTTTCCGCCTCCAGCTGTTTCAGATGCGTCAGTTTGTCGACCATGGCTACTCACGGAATTGCTTATGGACGGCCTTCGGGCCGTAGACGAGGGCGCACTCTACCACAACGCCAGACTCTAACCGGGCGCCCACTTATACCGAAAGAATATACCCATATAGCCACTTGTCAGAGCGCGCCAGGGCCCAGGAGACTAAGGCCCCAGGCTTGGCCGGGCGGATGGGGCGCGCCGCGGGAAACGAGATATCCACAGGCGCCCGCCTCTCCGACGAACAGCCCTTCACCCACAAAGCCGCCACCCAGCCCGGGCCCGGAAACAGATTCAGGAGGAAGCGCATCCCGCCCTCCGCTAGAGTAGGCCCCGGTAAGCGCCCCCATCTGCGCTACCCTATTCCTCATTCCCGACGCCCCAGCAGATTTCCCATGCGCCGCATCGCCCCGCTCCTGCCCCTGTTCCTCCTGATCGCCGCCTGCAGCAGCAAGCCCACCTCGCCGCCGCCGGCAACCGCCCCGCAGAAAGGTGGCACGCCCACCACGACACGCCTGTACACCCCGGCGAACCCGGTGCAGCCGATCAGCCCGCTGACCGGCGACTTCGCCAACAACCCGAACGCGCGGCGCTTCGTCGACCGGATGGTCAGCCTGCACGGCTTCGATCGCCAGCAGCTGCAGGACGTGCTGGGCCGCACCCAGCGCCTGGACTGGGTGATCCGCCTGATGGACCGCCAGGCGCCGACCTACCAGGCGCCGAGCGGCCCCAATGGCGCCTGGCTGCGCTACCGCAGGAAGTTCATCACCCCGGACAACATCCAGAACGGCGTGGCCTTCTGGAACCAGTACGAAGACGCGCTCGAGCGCGCCTGGAAGACCTACGGCGTGCCGCCGGAGATCATCGTCGGCATCATCGGCGTGGAAACCCGCTGGGGCCGGGTGATGGGCAAGACGCGGATCATGGACGCCCTGGCCACCCTGGCCTTCGACTACCCGCGGCGCGCCGACTTCTTCACCGGCGAGCTGGAGCAGTTCCTCCTGCTGGCGCGCAAGGAGCGCGACGACCCGCTGGCCCTGCGCGGCTCCTACGCCGGCGCCATGGGCTACGGCCAGTTCATGCCGACCTCGTTCGCCCGCTACGCGGTGGACTTCGATGGCGACGGCCACGTCGACCTGTGGGACCCGCAGGACGCCATCGGCAGCGTCGCCAACTATTTCCAGCAGCACGGCTGGGTCACCCACGACAGCATCGCCGTGCCGGCCAGCGGCCAGGCGCGCGGGCTGGAGGATGGCTTCAAGACGCAGTATCCGATCCAGACGCTGAGCGCCGCCGGGCTGCGCCCGCAGGCGCCGCTGGGCAAGCACCAGAGCGCCAGCCTGCTGCGCCTGGACATGGGCCGCAACTACCAGTACTGGTACGGCCTGCCGAACTTCTACGTGATCACCCGCTACAACCACAGCACCCACTATGCGATGGCGGTGTGGCAGCTGGGCGCGGCCGTGGACCAGGCCCGGCGCCGCTACGCCTCGACGCCGTGAGCGCCCGCGGCGCTCAGGCGGGGTTCGGGCAGTCGATGAAGCGGTGCTCGATGCCGAAGCGCTCGGCCAGGTAACGGCCCAGCGCCTGTACGCCGTAGCGCTCGGTGGCATGGTGGCCGGCGGCGATGAAGGTGATGCCGTTCTCCCGGGCGCTGTGCACCGTCTGCTCGGAGACCTCGCCGGTGAGGTAGGCATCCACGCCCGTCGCGATGGCCTGGTCGATGTAGCCCTGGGCGCCGCCGGTGCACCAGGCGATGCGCCGGATCGGCCGCTCGCCTTCCACCAGCAGCGGCTCGCGGCCCAGTACCCGGGCCACGTGGGCGGCGAAATCGGCTGGCGCCGTGGGCGCCGCGGGGGCGCCCAGCAACACGATGGAGCGCGGGTTGCCCGGCTCCAGCGGGCCCTCGATGTGCAGGCCGAGCTGTTGCCCCAGCTGCACGTTGTTGCCCACCTGCGGGTGCAGGTCCAGCGGCAGGTGGTAGGCGATCAGGCTGATGTCGTGGGCCAGCAGGGTCTTCAGGCGGCGCTGCTTCATGCCCACCACGCAGGGATTCTCGCCCTTCCAGAAGTAGCCGTGGTGGACCAGCACCGCATCGGCCTGCGCGGCCACCGCCGCGTCCAGCAGCGCCTGGCTGGCGGTGACGCCGCTGACGATGCGCCGCACCTGCGGCCGGCCCTGCACCTGCAGGCCATTGGGGCAGTAGTCCTGGATGCGCGCGGCGTCCAGGTAGCGGTCGGCCTCTTCGACCAGAACGGTCAGATCGATCGCCATCGATTTTCCTCCAGGCAATAAGGGAGACGGCTATTTTCTTGCCACGCCGCCCGTATAATGGCGGCCACCCTAGCGGCCTTCCCCAGGCCGAGCAACCCCCAAGGATCGTCCTCCGATGCTGAAGGCCCTGCGTTTTCTCGGCTGGCCCGCGCTTGTCGGCGTCTTGCTGGCGCTGCTGATCATCCAGCGTAACCCCGAATGGGTCGGCCTGCCCGAACAGGAAGTCCACCTGCAGCAGGCGCCCCTGCTCAGCCGCCTGCAGCAGGGCCCCGGGACCTATGCCGACGCCGTGACCCGCGCCGCCCCGGCCGTGGCCAACCTGTACACCACCAAGATGGTCAGCCGGCCGGGCAACTCGATGCTCGACGACCCGCTGTTCCGCCGCTTCTTCGGCGACAACCTGCCGCAACAGAAGCGCATGGAGTCGAGCCTGGGCTCGGCGGTGATCATGAGCCCGGAAGGCTACCTGCTGACCAACAACCACGTCACCGCCGGCGCCGACCAGATAGTCGTGGCCCTGCGCGACGGCCGCGAGACCACCGCGCGCCTGGTCGGCAGCGACCCGGAGACGGACCTGGCGGTGCTCAAGATCGACCTCAAGGACCTGCCGGTGATGACCCTCGGCCGTTCCGACGGCATCCGCACCGGCGACGTCTGCCTGGCCATCGGCAACCCCTTCGGCGTGGGCCAGACGGTGACCATGGGCATCATCAGCGCCACCGGCCGCAACCAGCTGGGGCTAAACACCTACGAGGACTTCATCCAGACCGACGCGGCGATCAACCCGGGCAACTCCGGCGGCGCCCTGGTGGACGCCAGCGGCAACCTGGTGGGCATCAACACCGCCATCTTCTCCAAGTCCGGCGGCTCCCAGGGCATCGGCTTCGCCATCCCGGTCAAGCTGGCGCTGGAGGTGATGCAGTCGATCATCGAGCACGGCTCGGTGATCCGCGGCTGGCTGGGCGTCGAGGTGCAGCCGCTGACGCCGGAGCTGGCCGAGTCCTTCGGCCTGCAGGACCAGGGCGGCGTGGTGGTCGCCGGCGTCTACCGCGACGGCCCCGCGGCCCAGTCCGGCATGCAGCCGGGCGACATCATCCTCGACATCGACGGCAAGAAGGCCGCCGATGGCCGCACCGCGATGAACCAGGTGGCGCGCACCAAGCCGGGCGAGCAGATCAGCATCCAGGTGCTGCGCAACGGCAAGCACGTCACCCTGCAGGCCGAAGTGGGCCTGCGCCCGCCGCCGGCCCCGCCCGCGCAGCAACAGCAGCAATGACGAAGAACGGCGCCCGAGGGCGCCGTTGCTTTTCCTGCCGAGGAAGGCTCAGAGCCGCGGGCGCAGGGCGTCCAGCAGCGCCTGGTTCTGCTCCTCGGTGCCGATGCTGATGCGCAGGAACTGGGCGATGCGTTCCTGCCTGAAGTGGCGCACGATCACACCCTGCTCGCGCAGGCCGGCGGCCAGCTCGGCGGCGTCGTGCCGCGGGTGGCGGGCGAAGATGAAGTTGGCCGCCGAGGGCAGCACCTCGAAGCCCATGCCGCTCAGCTCGCCCACCAGCTTCTCGCGGCTGTCGATCACCGCCTGGCAGGTGCGCTGGAAGTACTCGCGGTCCTCGAAGGCGGCGATGGCGCCGGCCTGGGCCACGCGGTCCAGCGGGTAGGAATTGAAGCTGTTCTTGACGCGCTCCAGGGCCTCGATCAGGTCCTCGTGGCCGACCGCCAGGCCGACGCGCAGCCCGGCCAGGGAGCGCGACTTGGACAGGGTCTGCGCCACCAGCAGGTTCGGGTAGCGCTCCACCAGGGCGATCGCGGTCTCGCCGCCGAAGTCGACGTAGGCCTCGTCCACCAGCACCACGCTGTCCGGGTTGGCCAGCAGCAGGCGCTCGATGGCCTCCAGGGGCAGCAGGCAGCCGGTGGGGGCGTTGGGGTTGGGGAAGATGATGCCGGCGTTGGGCCTGGCGTAGTCCTCGACGCGGATCTGGAACCGCTCGTCCAGCGCCAGCGCCTCGAAGGGGATGCCGTAGAGACCGCAGTACACCGGGTAGAAGCTGTAGGTCACGTCGGGGAACAGCAGCGGCCGGCCGTCGTGCTGGAACAGCGCGTGGAAGGCGTGGGCCAGCACCTCGTCGGAGCCGTTGCCGACGAACACCTGGCCCGGGCGCACGCCGTAGTAGTCGGCGATGGTCTGCTTCAGGCGGTCGGCGTTGGGGTCCGGGTACAGCCGCAGGGCATCGTTCAGCTCGCCCTGCATGGCGGCCAGCGCCTTGGGCGAAGGGCCATAGGGGTTCTCGTTGGTGTTCAGCTTGACCAGCTTGGCCAGCTTGGGTTGCTCGCCCGGCACGTAGGGCACCAGGTCCTTGACGAAGGGGCTCCAGAACTTGCTCATCGCCCTTCTCTCCTCGAATGCGGTGGTGGGGCCGCCCCATCACGGGGCGGCGGCACGGGTTCAGTTCTTGATGCGGTATTCGGCGCTGCGGGCGTGGGCGGTCAGCGACTCGCCGCGGGCCAGGACCGAGGCGGTCCTGCCGAGTACCGAAGCGCCATCGGCCGAGCAGAAGATGATCGACGAACGCTTCTGGAAGTCGTACACCCCCAGCGGCGAGGAGAAGCGCGCGGTGCCGGAGGTCGGCAGCACGTGGTTCGGGCCTGCGCAGTAGTCGCCCAGGGCCTCGGCGGTGTAGCGGCCCATGAAGATGGCGCCGGCGTGGCGGATGTCCGGCAGCCAGCTCTGCGGGTCGGCCACCGACAGCTCCAGGTGCTCCGGGGCGATGCGGTTGGCCACCTGGCAGGCCTGGGCCTGGTCGGCGACCTGGATCAGCGCGCCGCGGTTGCCCAGCGAGGTGCGGATGATCTCGGCGCGCTCCATGCTCGGCAGCAGTTTCTCGATGCTGGCGGCGACCTTGTCGAGGAAGGCCGCGTCCGGGCTGACCAGGATCGACTGGGCGTCCTCGTCGTGCTCGGCCTGGGAGAACAGGTCCATGGCGATCCAGTCCGGGTCGGTGCCGCCGTCGCAGACCACGAGGATCTCCGAGGGGCCGGCGATCATGTCGATGCCCACCTGGCCGAACACGTGGCGCTTGGCGGTGGCCACGTAGATGTTGCCCGGGCCGACGATCTTGTCCACCTGGGGCACGCTCTCGGTGCCGTAGGCCAGCGCGGCCACGGCCTGGGCGCCGCCGATGGTGAAGACGCGGTCGACGCCGGCGATGCAGGCGGCGGCCAGGACGATCTCGTTGATCTCGCCACGCGGCGTCGGCACTACCATCACCACCTCGGAAACGCCGGCGACCTTGGCGGGAATCGCGTTCATCAGCACCGAGGACGGATAGGATGCCTTGCCGCCGGGCACGTACAGGCCGGCGCGGTCCAGCGGGGTGACCTGCTGGCCGAGCACGGTGCCGTCGGCCTCGGTGTAGCGCCAGGAGTCCTGCTTCTGCTTCTCGTGGTAGCTGCGCACGCGCTCGGCGGCGGTTTCCAGCGCCTCGCGCTGGGCCGGGGTGATGCGCGTCAGGGCCAGCTCCAGGCGCTCGCGCGGCAGGATCAGGTCGGCCATGGAGTTGACGGCGAGGCCGTCGAAGCGCTGGGTGAACTCGACCAGGGCGGCGTCGCCGCGGCTGCGCACGGCGGCGATGATGTCCAGCACGCGCTGGTTCACGGCGTCGTCGGATACGCTTTCCCAGGACAGCAGATGGTCCAGATGACGCGCGAAGTCCGGATCGGCGGCATTGAGTCGACGGATGGCGAAGGGTGCGGTCATAGCTGGCCTCTTTAATTGGCGTGATCTCGGGCGCCGCTAGACTAGCAAGCCTGCCGTGCGGGCACCCGAGAAAATTGGCTATGACACGGATAGGCTGCCGCGGTCATGGGACCGCGGTGGATATCAGTGACGGTGTCGCGCCTCGACGGCGTCGCGCAGGGTGTCGATCAGCGCCTGGATACGGGCGTGCTGCATCTTCATGGACGCCTTGTTGACCACCAGGCGCGAGCTGATGTGGGCGATCAGCTCCTGGGGCTCCAGGCCGTTGGCGCGCAGGGTGTTGCCGGTGTCGACCACGTCGATGATTTTGTCGGCCAGACCGATCAGCGGCGCCAGCTCCATCGAGCCGTAGAGCTTGATCACGTCGACCTGGCGGCCCTGTTCGGCGTAGTAGCGCTTGGCGACGTTGACGAACTTGGTGGCCACCCGCAGGCGGCCCTTGGGCTCCGGCGCGCCGACCGCGCCCGCGGTCATCAGCTTGCAGTTGGCGATGCGCAGGTCCAGCGGCTCGTACAGGCCCTGGCCGCCGTACTCCATGAGCACGTCCTTGCCGGCCACGCCGAGGTCGGCGGCGCCGTGTTCGACGTAGGTCGGCACGTCGGTGGCGCGGACGATCAGCAGGCGCACGTCGTCGAGGCTGGTGGGGATGATCAGCTTGCGGCTCTTGTCCGGGTTCTCGGTCGGCACTATGCCCGCCGCTGCGAGCAGCGGCAGGGTGTCATCGAGGATCCGGCCCTTGGACAGGGCGATGGTCAGCATGTCTGGTCAGCCCTAGCCCGGTACGCGGCGGATCTTGGCGCCGAGCAGTTGCAGCTTCTCTTCGATGCACTCGTAGCCACGGTCGATGTGGTAGATGCGGTCGATCAGGGTGTCGCCCTCGGCCACGAGGCCCGCGATCACCAGGCTGGCGGAAGCCCGCAGGTCGGTAGCCATGACCGGTGCGCCCTTGAGCTGCGGCACGCCGGTGACGATGGCGGTGTTGCCTTCGACCAGGATCTGCGCGCCCATGCGGTTCATCTCGTAGACGTGCATGAAGCGGTTCTCGAACACGGTCTCGATCACCGCGCCGGTGCCTTCGGCCACGGCGTTCAGCGAGATGAACTGGGCCTGCATGTCGGTGGGGAACGCCGGGTACGGCGCGGTGCGGATGTTCACCGCCTTCGGCCGGTTGCCCTTCATGTCCAGCTCGATCCAGTCGTTGCCGGTGTTGATGTGCGCACCGGCCTCCTCCAGCTTCAGCAGCACCGCCTCGAGGATGGTCGGATCGGTGTCCTTGAGCTTGACGCGGCCACCGGTGGCCGCGGCGGCGACCAGGTAGGTGCCGGTCTCGATGCGGTCGGGCAGCACGTTGTACTTGGCGCCGCCCAGGCGCTTCACGCCGTCGATGACGATGGTGTCGGTGCCGGCGCCCTGGATCTGCGCGCCCATGGCGATCAGGCAGTTGGCCAGGTCGACCACCTCAGGCTCGCGGGCTGCGTTTTCCAGCACGGTACGGCCGTTGGCCAGGGCCGCGGCCATCATGATGTTCTCGGTACCGGTCACGGACACGGTATCGAAGAAGAAGTGCGCGCCGCGCAGGCCACCGGCCGGGGCCCGGGCCTTGATGTAGCCACCTTCGACGGTGATCTGCGCGCCCATGGCCTCGAGGCCGCGGATGTGCAGGTCGACCGGACGCGAACCGATGGCGCAGCCGCCGGGCAGGGCCACCTCGGCCTCGCCGAAGCGCGCGACCATGGGGCCGAGCACCAGGATCGAGGCGCGCATGGTCTTCACCAGCTCGTAGGGCGCGACCAGGGTCTTGATGCTGTTGGCGTCGACTTCGACGTTGAGCTTCTCGTTGATCACCGGCTGCACGCCCATGCGACCGAACAGCTCGATCATGGTGGTGATGTCGTGCAGGTGCGGCAGGTTGCACACGGTGACCGGGGTGTCCGCCAGCAGGGTGGCGGCGAGGATCGGCAGCGCGGAGTTCTTGGCGCCGGAGATGCGGATTTCGCCGTCGAGACGGGAACCGCCGGTAATGATCAGTTTGTCCATAGCAGGTTATCCCCGGCGGCTCAGGAACGCTCGGCCCAGGCGGCGCGGCTGAAGAATTTCATGGTCACGGCATGGATGGCGCCACTGGCGATCCATTCGTTAAGGTGCGCGTAGATCTGCTGCTGACGTTTCACCGGGCTCAGACCGGCCAGTTCGTCACTGATCAGGTTCAGCTGGAAGTTGCAGCCTTCGCCTTCCACTTCGACCTGGGTACCCGGAAGCTTGGTTTCCAGGAAGTTCTTGACTTCAATCGCCTGCATGCTCGACCTCAATCGGCGCTCAACGCGCGCGGGCCGGCAATGATACAAAAAAGCCCCCCGCCTGCGAACCCCGCCATGGGAAGTCGCAGACGGAGGGGCTTTCGACCGCCCCGGTCAGCCCTGCAGCGGCAGGATGCCGTCGAGGTCGCTGACCTTGGCGATGTCCTGCATGTCCTTGGGCAGGCCGCGGACCTGCAGGCTCTTGCCCGCGTCGTGGGCATCGCGCAGGAAGGCCAGCAACAGCGACAGGCCGACGCTGCTGGATTTCTCCACCGCCGAGCAGTCCACCACCAGCTGCTGGGCGCCGCTCGCGGCGATCAGGGCCTTGCCCTGCTCGCGCAGCTGCGCACCGCTGCGGTAGTCGAGCACCCCGGCCAGGCGCAGCTCGCCGGCCGCGCCCTCGCTGATGCTGGCGGCGCTGCTCATTGCGCGCTGCCCTCGTCCGGGTTGCCCTTGGCGGCGTCCTTGGCATGGGCGACCACCTGGTCCCAACCGGCGATGGTCTTCTCCAGGTCGTTGCCGTTCTTCTGCATGGAGTCGGCGAACTGGTCGCGGAACAGCTTGCCGATGTTGATGCCGTTGATGATCACGTTGCGCAGGCGCCAGTTGCCCGCCTGGTTGACCATGGTGTACTGCACCGGATAGACGGTGCCCTTGCTGTCACGGATCTCCATGTTCACGCTGGAGCGCTCCGGGTCCTGCTTGCCGGTGGACGGCAGCACGCGGATGTCCTGGTTGTCGTACTCGAGCAGGGCGTTGCCGTAGAACTGCATCAGGCTGTTCTTGAACACCGTCTCGAAGCGCTTGATCTGCTCCGGGGTGGCCTGGCGCGAGTACTTGACGGTCATCACGCCCTTGGCGATGCCCTCGGAGTCCACCACCGGGCCGAGGATGCGGTCCAGGGCGGCGTAGAGCTGCTTGGGATCGGCACGGTAGGCCGGCCTGTTGGTCTTGAGGTCGGACAACAGGTTGTCGACGGTCTGCTGCACCACCTGCTGCGCATTGGGCGCGGCGTTGGCGTTGGCGATCAGCGGCAGCGCGGCGAGCAGGACCAGCAGGCCGCGGCGCAGGAGAGTCAGCATGGCGTTCATCCTCATCATCGTCATTGCTTCTTGGGCTCTTCTTTGTTGACCGAGTTCAACAGGAACTTGCCGATCAGGTCTTCCAGCACCAGCGCGGACTGGGTGTCGTGGATCACCCCGCCGTCGGCGAGCATCTTGTCGTCGCCACCGACGCTGATGCCGATGTACTTCTCGCCCAGCAGGCCTGCGGTGAGGATAGACGCGGTGGAGTCGTCCGGCAGGTTGTTGACGCTCTTGTTGATCTCCATGGTCACCCGGCCACGGTAGCTGTCGTGGTCCAGGTCCACGGCGACCACCTTGCCGATGGTCACGCCGGCCATGGTCACCTTGCCGCGCACGGTCACGCCGGCGACGTTGTCGAAGTAGGCATACAGCTGGTAGGTGTCGGTGGAATGCCCGATGGTCAGTCCACTGACACGCAGGGCCAGCAGCAGCAGGGCCAGCAGGCCGCCGAGAAGAAACAGGCCTACACCGATTTCCAGGGTGCGGGTTTGCATCAGAAGTCTCCAAACATCAAAGCGGTCAGTATGAAGTCCAGCCCCAGTACCGCCAGGGAGGCATAGACCACGGTTCGAGTCGTCGCGCGGCTGATCCCTTCGGAGGTCGGCTCGCAGTCATAGCCCTGGAACACGGCGATCCAGGTCACAACGAAGGCGAACACCACGCTCTTGATCACGCCATTGAGCACATCCTCGCCGAATTGCACGCTGTTCTGCATGTTCGACCAGAAGGAGCCCTCGTATACGCCCAGCCAGTCGACGGCGACGGCGGCGCCGCCCCAGATGCCGACCACGCTGAAGATCGCCGCCAGCAGCGGCATCGAGATGAAGCCGGCCCACAGGCGCGGCGCGATCACGTAGCGCAGCGGGTCGACGCCGATCATCTCCAGGCTGGAAAGCTGCTCGGTGGATTTCATGTTGCCGATCTCGGCGGTCAGCGCGGAGCCTGCGCGGCCGGCGAACAGCAGGCCGGTCACCACCGGGCCCAGTTCGCGCAGCAGGGTCAGGGCCACCATCTGCCCCACCGCCTGCTCGGAACCGTAGTCCTTGAGGATGTTGTAGCCCTGCAGGGCCAGCACCATGCCGATGAAGATGCCCGAAACCACGACGATCGCCAGCGACAGCACGCCCACCGAGTACAGCTGCTTGACCAGCAGCTGGCCCATGCCGCCGGGCACCCGGCGGCCGAGCACGGCGTGGCCGAGGAACAGCGTGGAACGGCCGAGCGCCTCGAGCACGTCGAGGCCCGACCGCCCGAGCAGGCGGATCCGCTCGAGCAGTGAAGTCTTGCGCATCAGCGTTCCCCCAGCAGGTCGGCGCGGTAGTCGCGCGCGGGATAGTGGAAGGGCACCGGACCATCCGGGATGCCTTTCATGAACTGGCGCACGCGCGGATCGTCGAGCTCCTTGAGCTCCGCCGGCGTGCCCTGCCCCAGCACCTTGCCGTCGCCGACGATATAGATGTAGTCGGCGATGCTGGCGGTTTCCGCCAGGTCGTGGGAAACCACGATGCTGGTGATGCCCAGGGCGTCGTTGAGCAGGCGGATCAGCCGCACCAGCACGCCCATGGCGATCGGGTCCTGGCCGACGAAAGGCTCGTCGTACATGAGTATCTGCGGGTCCAGGGCTATCGCCCGGGCCAGTGCCACGCGGCGCTTCATGCCGCCGGACAGCTCGTCCGGCATCAGCTCGACGGCGCCGCGCAGGCCCACGGCCTGCAGCTTCATCAGGACGATGTCGCGGATCATCTCCTCGGGCAGGTCGGTGTGCACCCGCAGCGGGAAGGCGACGTTCTCGAACACGTCCAGGTCGGTGAACAGCGCGCCGCTCTGGAACAGCACGCCGAACTGCTTGCGCATGTCGAACAGGTCGGCACGGGCCAGCTTGGGCAGGTTCTGCCCGTTGACCATGACGTCGCCCCTGACCGGGCGCAGCTGTGCGGCGATCAGGCGCAGCAGGGTGGTCTTGCCACAACCGGACGGCCCCATGATGCCGGTGACCTTGCCGCGCGGAATACGGATATCCACGTTGTCGAAGATGGCGCGGGTACCGCGCTTGAAGGTAACCCCCTTCAGCTCGACAGCGTATTTTTCATCGGTGCTCATAGAACTCCTTGCATGACGGCCCTGTCCCTGCAATGCCCCGTCGAACCGCCGGAACACGGTGACGCAAGACAGGCCGAACGGCGGCGAACTATAGCACTGGCGTGCGCGGCGGCCCAAGGCCCGCCACCGGCGATTCAGCTCGGATTCAGGTTCGCGTGTGCAAGATCCGGTATCGGCAGGGTGAAGCCCGGACCGCTTTACCGTTATAATCTCGCCCTTCACTTCGCCCCACGCGATCGGAACATGAGCCAGAATCACGATTTCATCCAGTCGGCACAACGCACCATCGGCCTCGAGCGCGATGCGGTGGATGCCCTGCTGCCACGCATCGGGGCCGATTTCTCCCGAGCCTGCGAGCTGCTGCTCGCCTGCAAGGGCCGCGTGGTGGTGGTCGGCATGGGCAAGTCCGGGCACATCGGCCGCAAGATCGCCGCCACCCTGGCCAGCACCGGCACCCCGGCGTTCTTCGTCCACCCGGCCGAGGCCAGCCACGGCGACATGGGCATGATCACCAGGGACGACGTGGTCCTGGCGCTGTCCAACTCCGGCTCCACCGCCGAGATCATCACCCTGCTGCCGCTGATCGCGCGCCTGGGCATCACCCTGGTGAGCATGACCGGCAACCCCGAGTCGCCGCTGGCCAAGGCCGCCGCGGTGAACCTGGACGCCAGCGTCGAGCACGAGGCCTGCTCGCTGAACCTGGCGCCAACCTCCTCCACCACCGTCTCCCTGGTGCTCGGCGACGCCCTCGCCGTGGCCCTGCTGGAGGCCCGCGGCTTCACCGCCGAGGACTTCGCCTTCTCCCACCCGGGCGGCGCCCTGGGCCGGCGATTGTTGCTGAAAGTGGAAAACATCATGCACGTGGGTGAAGAACTGCCGCAGGTCTCCCCAGGCACCTCGCTCAGCGGCGCCCTGCTGGAAATGACCCGCAAGGGCCTGGGCATGACCATCGTCCTGGGCGAGGACGGCCGCCTGGCCGGCGTGTTCACCGACGGCGACCTGCGCCGCACCCTGGACAAGGGCGTGGACGTGCGCACGGCCACCATCGACCAGGTGATGACCGTGCACGGCAAGACCGTGCGCCCGGACATGCTCGCCGCCGAAGCCCTGAAGATCATGGACGACCACAAGATCAACGTCCTGGTGGTGGTCGACGGCGGCGACCGCCCGGTGGGCGTGCTGCACGTCCACGACCTGACCCGCGCCGGAGTCATCTGAATGACCGCAGACCTGCTGCAACGCGCCACTGGCGTGCGCCTGGCGGTGTTCGACGTGGACGGCGTGCTGACCGACGGCAAGCTCTACTTCCTGCCCGACGGCGGCGAGTTCAAGACCTTCAACACCCTCGACGGCCACGGCATCAAGATGCTCATCGCCTCGGGCGTGCGCACCGCCATCATCAGCGGCCGCAAGAGCGCCGTGGTCGAGCGCCGCGCCCAGAACCTGGGCATCGAGCACCTGTTCCAGGGCCGCGAGGACAAGCTGGTGGTCCTCGACCAACTGCTCGCCGAACTCGGGCTAGGCTATGAACAGGTCGCCTACCTGGGCGACGACCTGCCCGACCTTCCGGTCATCCGCCGGGTCGGCCTGGGCATGGCGGTGGCCAGCGCCGACGCCTTCGTTCGCCAGCACGCCCACGGCGTGACCCAGGCGCGCGGCGGCGAAGGCGCGGCCCGTGAATTCTGCGAACTCATCCTGCGCGCCCAGGGCAACCTCGAGGCGGCGCAGAGCGCCTACCTGTAGAGCCGGATATGCCGAAGACCCTTCGCCAGAAGCTCCTCCTCGCCCTGATCGCGGTCCTGCTGGTCGCACTGGGCTACTACTGGAACGTGCGCCTGGACTTCAACGAGCGCCAGGTCACGCCCAGCAACGACGCCATCGACTTCTACGCGGCCAATGCCCACAGCCTGCAGTACCGCGAGGACGGCAGCCTGGCCTACGAGATGACCGCCGATCGGCTGGAACACATGAAGGCCACCGACGTCACCAACGTCACCACGCCGGACCTGTTCTTCTTCCGCGAGGGCCAGCCGCAGCCGTGGCACGTGCAGAGCGTGCGCGCCGAGGTGGGCCCGGAAGGCAAGCAGGTCGAACTGATAGACAACGTCCGGGTCCAGCGCACCGACGCGCAGAACCGCACCCTGCTGCTCACCACCACGCGCATGACGGTGTTCCCGGACAAGGATTATGCCGAGACCAGTCAACCCGTTAAGATCACCGAGCCCCAAGGGGTGACCACGGCGGTAGGCATGAAAGCGTATCTGAAAGACAGCCGGATGACCCTGCTGTCCAACGTAAGAGGTCAGCATGAGGTTCGTTAAAACCTTCCCCCTTTTCCTCGGCCTCGTCGCCAGCCTGGGCAGCAGCGCAAGCTGGGCGCTGCCGACCGATCGCGAACAACCGATCCGCGTGCAGGCCGACAGCGCCGAGCTGGACGACAAGCAGGGCGTCGCGGTCTACCGCGGCGACGTGGTGGTGACCCAGGGCAGCATGAAGCTGACCGGCAACACCGTCACCCTCAAGCAGAACAAGGACGGCGAGATCGAGGTTGTCACCTCGGTCGGCAAGCCCGCCTACTTCGAGCAGAAGCCGGCGCCGGAAAAGGAAATCACCAAGGCCTACGGCCTGACCATCCAGTACTTCGTCACCCAGAACCGGGTGATCCTGATCGACCAGGCCAAGGTGATCCAGGAAGGCAATACCTTCGAAGGCGAGAAGGTCGTCTACGATACCGAACGGCAGATCGTCAACGCCGGCCGCGCCACGGGCACCCAGGTGACCACCCCGCGCCCGCGCATCGACATGGTCATCCAGCCCAAGAAGAAGCAGGATCAAGCCCAGTAATGGCCACGCTCACCGCACAGCACCTCGCCAAGAGCTACAAGGGTCGCCAGGTCGTCCGCGACGTCAGCATGAGCATCGACAGCGGGCAGATCGTCGGCCTGCTCGGTCCCAACGGCGCCGGCAAGACCACCTGCTTCTACATGATCGTCGGCCTGGTGCGCGCCGACCAGGGCGTGGTCCGCATCGACGAGCAGGACGTCACCAACCTGCCCATGCACGGCCGCGCCCGCGCCGGCATCGGCTACCTGCCGCAGGAAGCCTCGATCTTCCGCAAGCTGTCGGTGGCGGACAACATCGGCGCCATCCTCGAGACCCGCGCCGACCTCGACCGCAACGGCCGCAAGGAAGCCCTGGAGAGCCTGCTGGAGGAGTTCCACATCCACCACATCCGCGACAACCTCGGCATGAGCCTGTCCGGTGGCGAGCGCCGCCGCGTGGAGATCGCCCGCGCCCTGGCCAGTTCGCCGAAGTTCATCCTCCTCGACGAACCCTTCGCCGGCGTGGACCCGATCTCGGTGGGCGACATCAAGCAGATCATCCACCACCTCAAGGCCAAGGGCATCGGCGTGCTCATCACCGACCACAACGTGCGCGAGACCTTGGACATCTGCGAGACGGCCTACATCGTCAACGACGGCCAGTTGATCGCCGAAGGCGACTCCACGGCAATCATGGCCAACGAGCTGGTCAAGGAAGTCTACCTGGGCCACGAGTTCCGCCTCTGAGCCCCCACGCCCCGGCCTCGCGCCGGGGCGCAGGCACCCCATCACGTCGGCCCGACCGACCGACATCAGATTTATGCGTAAACGCCCTAGGCAAAGTCCGAGAATTCAGGCATATAATTTGCTTCCTAGCGGCGTTCCGGAGCTTCGGCCCTGGCGCCCGTAGTCGTGGATATGGCGCACTACACGCCAGCGAACAAGGTGCCAAGTTCCAGCCATGAAACCATCGCTTGTCCTCAAGATGGGCCAGCAGCTGACGATGACCCCGCAGCTGCAACAGGCCATCCGACTGCTCCAACTCTCCACCCTGGACCTGCAACAGGAGATCCAGGAGGCGCTGGAATCCAACCCGATGCTCGAGCGCCAGGAAGAAGGCGACGACTTCGACGCTAGCGACCCCTACGCCGAAGGCGCGGAAACCCCCGCCAACACCAACGCCAACTCGCAGAGCGAAAGCTTCCAGGAAACCACCACGCCCAGCGCCGACAGCCTGGACGAGGACCAGTGGGCCGAACGCATCCCCAACGAGCTGCCGGTCGACACCGCCTGGGAAGACGTCTACCAGACCAGCGCCAGCAGCCTGCCCAGCAACGACGACGACGAGTGGGACTTCACCGCCCGTACCTCCGCCGGCGAGAGCCTGCAGAGCCACCTGCTGTGGCAGCTGAACCTCTCCCCCATGTCCGACACCGACCGCCTGATCGCCCTCAGCATCATCGACGGCATCAACGACGACGGCTACCTGGAGGAGTCCCTGGAGGACATCCTCGTCTCCCTCGACCCCGAGCTGGACGTCGAGATGGACGAGGTGGAAGTGGTGCTGCGGCGCATCCAGCAGATGGAGCCAGCCGGCGTCGGCGCGCGCAACCTGCGCGAATGCCTGCTGCTGCAGCTACGCCAGATGCCCGCCAACACCCACCTGCTGAACGAGGCCCTGCGCCTGGTCGCCGACCACCTCGACCTGCTCGGCAGCCGCGACTACACCCAGCTGATGCGGCGCATGAAGCTCAAGGAAGACGAGCTGCGCGAGACCATCGAGCTGATCCAGTCGCTGCACCCGCGCCCGGGCTCGCAGATCGAGTCCGGCGAGGCCGAGTACGTGGTGCCGGACGTGATAGTGCGCAAGCACAACGAGCGCTGGCTGGTGGAACTGAACCAGGAAGCGGTGCCGCGCCTGCGCGTCAATTCGCAGTACGCCGGCCTGGTGCGCCGCGCCGACTCCAGCGCCGACAACACCTTCATGCGCAACCAGCTGCAGGAAGCCCGCTGGTTCATCAAGAGCCTGCAGAGCCGCAACGAGACGCTGATGAAGGTGGCGACGCAGATCGTCGAGCACCAGCGCGGCTTCCTCGAGTACGGCGAGGAGGCCATGAAGCCGCTGGTCCTGCATGACATCGCCGAGGCGGTGGGCATGCACGAGTCGACCATCTCGCGGGTCACCACGCAGAAATTCATGCACACCCCGCGTGGCATCTTCGAGCTGAAGTACTTCTTCTCCAGCCACGTCAGCACCTCCGAGGGCGGTGAATGCTCGTCCACGGCGATCCGCGCCATCATCAAGAAACTGGTCGCGGCAGAAAGTCCGAAAAAGCCGTTGAGCGACAGCAAGATCGCTGGTTTACTGGAGGCACAGGGCATTCAAGTGGCACGTCGGACAGTCGCCAAGTACCGGGAATCCCTCGGGATAGCTCCGTCGAGCGAGCGCAAGCGACTGGTCTGATTGACCCAAGCCAAGGTGTTCCGGCGGCAGGCCCCATAACCTGCCACTTATACACGGGCAATAAGGAGAAAGCGGTATGCAAGTCAACATCAGTGGACATCAACTGGATGTGACCGACGCCCTGCGCGACTACGTCGGCGAGAAACTCGGCCGACTGGAGCGCCACTTCGACAAGATCACCAATGTTCAGGTCATCATGGAGGTCGAAAAGCTGAAACAGCGCATCGAAGCCACCCTGCACATCGCCGGTGGCGAAGTGGTGGCCTGTGCCGAACATGAAGACATGTACGCAGCCATCGACCTGCTGACCGACAAACTCGACCGCCAACTGATCAAACACAAGGAAAAGTACCTCGAACGCCAACAGGGCGTTGGAGTCCGCTAACCCCCCTCCCCTATGATCCGACTTGAGCAGATCCTGTCCCCCGGCCGTTCCCTGGTGAACGTGCCGGGCGGCAGCAAGAAGCGCGTACTCGAACAGATCGCCAACCTGGTCGTGAAAGACCTTCCCGGCCTCGACGCGCAAGACATCTTCGAAAGCCTGGTGGCCCGCGAACGCCTGGGCTCCACCGGCTTCGGCAATGGCATCGCCATTCCCCACTGCCGCCTGACCGGCTGCAAGGCGCCGATCAGCGCAATCCTTCACCTCGATGCACCGGTGGACTTCGACGCCCTCGACGGCGCCCCGGTCGACCTGCTGTTCGTCCTGCTGGTACCCGAAGCGGCCACCGAGGAGCACCTGGAGCTGCTGCGCCAGATCGCCTCCATGCTCGACCGTTCCGAGGTGCGCGACCGCCTGCGCCGCGCGAGCGATGGCGACGCGCTGTATCAGATAGTCGTGGAAGTGCAGAACGGCCACTAGCATGCGCCTGATCATCGTCAGCGGCCGTTCCGGCTCCGGCAAGAGCACTGCCCTCAACGTCCTCGAGGACAGCGGCTTCTACTGCATCGACAACCTGCCAGCCAGCCTGCTGCCGGACCTGGCCCAGCGCGCGCTGCTGCACACCGAGCTGATGCATCCGCAGGTGGCCGTGTCGATCGACGCGCGCAACCTGCCCAGCCAGCTCAAGCGTTTTCCCGAGCTGCTGCAGGAGGCCCGCGACAAGCACATCCAGTGCGACGTGCTGTACCTGGACGCCGACGACGAGACGCTGCTCAAGCGCTTCTCCGAAACGCGCCGGCGCCACCCGCTGACCACCGACAACCGTTCCCTCGCCGAGGCCATCGCCGACGAGGAGCAACTGCTCAGCCCGATCGCCGACCTCGCCGACCTCAAGCTGAACACCACCAACCTCAACCTCTACCAGCTGCGCGACGTCATCAAGCTGCGCCTGCTGAACAAACCCGAGCCGGGCACCGCCTTCCTCGTCGAGTCCTTCGGCTTCAAGCGCGGCATGCCGGTGGACGCCGACCTGGTGTTCGACGTGCGCTGCCTGCCCAACCCCTACTGGAAACCGGAACTGCGCGAGCAGTCGGGCCTGGACAAGGACGTGCAGCAATACCTCGCCGAGCAGCCCGACGTGGAAGAGATGTACCAGGACACCCTGGGCTACCTGAACAAATGGCTGCCGCGCTTCGCCGCCAGCAACCGCGCCTACGTCACCATTGCCATCGGCTGCACGGGCGGCCATCATCGCTCGGTCTACCTCGCCGAGCGCATCGGCAGTGCCCTGAGAGCCACCCTGAAGAACGTGCAGATTCGCCACCGCGACCTGAGCTAGCAGCAGATAACGAAAGGACAGCCCCCTCGCGATGCCCGCCCTCGAGATCACCATCATCAACAAGCTCGGCCTGCATGCCCGCGCGGCGGCCAAATTCGTCGGCGTGGCCGGCCGCTTCCCGTGCCAGGTCCGCGTCGGCCGCAGCCCGGAGAGCACGGTGGATGGCAAGAGCATCATGGCCGTGATGATGCTGGCCGCGGGCAAGGGCACCAACCTGCACCTGAACGCCGAGGGCGAGCAGGCCGACGAGGCCCTGCAGGCGCTCGTCGACCTGATCAACAACTACTTCGACGAAGGCGAGTGACCGCCCGCCCGCACGACGCCGGGTGCTAGCCCAGCGACGTATCCAGCACCATCATCAGGCAGAAGCCGACGATCAGCCCCAGGGTGGCCTCCCCGGCATAGCCACGGCGCTGCGATTCCGGAACGATTTCCCGCACCACCACGTAGAGCATGGCGCCCGCCGCCAGGGCCAGGCCCCAGGGCAGCAGCATCCGCGATACGCCCACCAGCCAGGCGCAGAGCACCGCGAACAACGGCTCGACCAGCCCGGAAGCCGCGCCGGCCAGCATC
>NZ_QGSL01000029.1:254955-303016 GCF_003176655.1 Pseudomonas sp. RW407
TCCCCGGCGCCGCTTCCATCGGCGGGTGCTCGGCGTTGCCCAGTTCGAAGCTCACCGGCCGGCGTTCGCCCGAGCGCTCCTGGATCCACGCCAGCCACAGCGGCCACCAGCTGCCTTCCTGGCGCTGGGTGTCGTAGTACCAGGCGCGCGGGTCGGAGCTGAGCTTGCCGTTCTCGAAGTAGCAGGCCTTGGGGTTGCCCGGCGGGTTGAGGATGCTCTGGATGTGCCCGCTGTTGGACAGCACGAAGCGGCTGTCGCCGCCCAGCAGCAGGGCCGAGCGGTAGACCGCGTCCCAGGGGGTGATGTGGTCGGTGATGCCGGCGACGTGGAAGTTGTCCACCGCCACCTTCTTCAGGTCGATGGAGGTGCCGCACACCTCCATGGCGCCCGGGCGGGCCAGCGGGTTGTGCTTGAAGAAGTCGAGGAAGTCGCCGTGCAGGGCGGCCGGCAGGCGGGTGTTGTCGTTGTTCCAGTAGAGGATGTCGAAGGCCGGCGGCAGCTTGCCCAGCAGGTAGTTGTTGACCCAGTAGTTCCACACCAGGTCGTTGGGGCGCATCCAGGCGAACACCTTGGCCATGTCCTTGCCCTCCAGCACGCCGTGCTGGTAGGAGCGGCGCTTGGTGCTTTCCAGCGTCTGCTCGTCGGCGAACAGCGCTGCCGGGGTTTCCACCTGGCTGTCCAGCAGGCTCACCAGGTAGGTGGCGCTGGCGATCTTGCGCAGCTGCCGGCGGGCCTGCAGGTGGCCCTGCAGCGCGGCGATGGTCAGGCCGCCGGAGCAGGCGCCCATCAGGTTGACGCTGCGGCTGCCGCTGATCGAGCGGGCCACCTCGATGGCTTCGTCGAGGGCCTTCACGTAGGTCGACAGGCCCCATTCGCGGTGGCGCGCGTCGGGGTTGCGCCAGCTGACCATGAACAGCTGCAGGTTGTTCTTCAGGGCGTACTGGACGAAGCTCTTCTCCGGGCTCAGGTCGAAGATGTAGTACTTGTTGATCTGCGGCGGGATGATCAGCAGCGGCTTGGCGTGCAGGTGCTCGCCCAGGGGCTTGTACTGGATGAGTTCGAGCACCTCGCTGCGGAACACCACGGCGCCCGGCGTGGTGGCCAGGTTGCGGCCGACCTCGAAGGCGTGCTTGTTGACCTGGCTGGGCATGCCGCCGTTGTGCAGCAGGTCGTCGAGCAGGTGGCGGCCGCCCTTGAGCAGGCTCTGCCCGCCGGTGTTGAACAGCTCCTTGACCGCCTGCGGGTTGATCAGGCTGTTGGTCGGCGCCATGGCGTCGGCGAACAACGACAGCAGGAAGCGCGCGCGGGTGCGGTCGTCGCCGTCCAGGTCGCTTTCGTCGACCCATGCCAGCAACTGCTGCTGCCAGGCCAGGTAGGCCTGCAGGGTGCGCCGGTAGAAGGGGTTGAGGCGCCAGGACGGGTCCTGGAAGCGGGCATCCTGGGGGTTGGGCTGCAGCGGCGAGTCGCCCAGCAGCACGTGGCCCATCTGCTTGCCGAAGGCCGCCAGGTGGCGGGCGCTGTGCAGTGGCCGGCGCATGCCCTGGAAGGCCAGTTGGCGCAGGGTGGACAGCATGTCCTTGCCGCGCAGGCCGACCATGGCGCTCTGGGCGTTCATGAAGTCGGCGGGGGCCGGCAGCCTGCCGGTGCTGGAGTTCTCTCGCATGTGCAGCGCTCCCTGGGAAAAGAACCGTCGTGAGTCGGGCGCAGCAAGGCCCGTACCAGAATCGGCGCAGGCGCGTTCCTGACGCGCGCAAGAGCTGAAGCATAGGCACGAATCGACGCGCCTGCCGGCCATCGACGATGAACGTGCACTGTTACGAGGCGATGATCCAGGCCGGGGGTCAGCCGGCCTTGGGGGCGAACGGCCGCGGGTGCATGACCGCGCGCTGCCGTTCCTCGGCGAGGAACTTCATGATGATCGGCGCCACCGTCTCGGCGCGGGTCACCAGGAACAGGTGGCCATCGTCGATCACGTGCAGCTCCGCGTTGGGGATGCGCCAGGCCAGCAGGCGCATGTTCACCAGCGGGATGATCGGGTCGTCGTCGCCGGCCAGCACCAGGGTCGGCTGGCGGATGTGGTGCAGCCAGTGGATGCTGGTCCAGCCCAGGCCGGCGAACAGCTGCCAGTAGTAGCCCAGCTTGCCCGAGGAACGCACCTTGGCGGCGAAGGCCATGGCCAGCTTCGGGTCGCGGCGGAAGGCGCCGCCGTAGATGTCGGGGGCGATGTGCGCGCCGTAGGACGGCTGGATGTAGCGCCGCGGGCTGGCCATGCGCCAGAGCACCTTGGGCTTGCCCGGGACCATCACCGCCCCGGCGGCGGTGGCCGCCAGGATCAGCTTCTTGCAGCGCTCGGGGTAGTCGTGGGCGAACTGCTGGGCCAGGGCGCCGCCCCAGGACACGCCGATGGCGGTGACCTGGCCGTAGTCCAGGTAGTCGAGCATACGCGCCGCCAGCTTGGCCAGGCCGGGGAAACGGTAGGGCGTGCTCGGCGTGGACGAGCCGCCGACGCCGGGCACGTCGAAGGCGATCACCTCCAGGTCCGGGTCCAGCGCGGCGACGAAGGGGAACACCAGCTCCAGGTTGGCGCCGATGCCGTTGAAGATCAGCAGCGGCGTCATGTGGCCCTTGCCCGGCCGCACGGCGGTGCGGATGGTCTGCCCGTCCAGGTCGATGGTGCGGAATATGAAGGGCTGCGGCGCGAGCACGCGTGCGCGGGCCTCGGCCGGTTGCTGCGCTTCGGCTTCCGGGGCGGAGGCGCGTGCCTTGCGGCGACGCGCGGCCGGCGGCGCCGGCTCGGGTTGCGCTGGCACCTGCCGTTCCGGCGTGGCTTCGGGTAGGTTTTCTGTCTTCATCGTTCGTGTACGTAGGTGCCGGGGGATGCTTCGCCAGCCGGGTGGGCCTTGTTGCCCAGGGCGGTCGGCGCCTTTTTCAGCTTGCCCGCGCGCTCGGCCAGCCACTGTTGCCAGTGCAGCCACCAGGAGTCGGCGTGCTTGCTGGAATTCTCCTGCCAGGTCTTGGGATCGACGCTCAGGTCCGGGCCGGTCATGAAGCGTGCCTTGGGGTTGCCCGGCGGGTTGAGGATGCTCTGGATGTGCCCGCTGTTGGAGAGGATGAACTCGCACTTGCCGCCGAGCAGGCGCGCCGAGCGGTAGCAGGCTTCCCAGGGGGTGATGTGGTCGTTGAGGCCGGCCAGGCAGTAGAAGTCGCAGGTGACCTGCTTGAGGTCGATGGGCGTGCCGCCCACTTCCAGCGCACCGGGGCGGGCCAGCGGGTTGGTCTTGAACATCTCCACCAGTTCGCCGTGCAGCGCGGCCGGCAGGCGCGTGGTGTCGTTGTTCCAGAACAGGATGTCGAAGGCCGGCGGCTCGTTGCCCAGCAGGTAGTTGTTGACCCAGTAGTTCCAGATCAGGTCGTTGGGGCGCATCCAGGCGAACACCTTGGCCATGTCCTTGCCTTCCAGCACGCCGGACTGGTAGGAGCGGCGCTTGGCGGCCTCGAGGGTCTTCTCGTCGGCGAACAGGGCGACGGTGGTGTCCAGTTCGAAGTCGAGCACGCTGACCATCTGGGTGAAGGCGTGCACCTTCTCCTCGCCCAGGGCCGCGTAGTGGCCGAGCAGGGTGACGGTGGTGATGCCGCCGGAGCAGGCGCCGAGCATGTTCAGGTCCTTGCTGCCGGTGATGGCCAGGACCACGTCGATGGCTTCCTTGAGCGCCTCGATGTAGGTGGTCAGGCCCCATTCGCGCTGGGCCTTGGTCGGGTTGCGCCAGCTGACGATGAAGGTCTGCACCTGGTTGCGCAGGCAGAAGCGCGCCAGGCTCTTCTCCGGCGACAGGTCGAAGACGTAGAACTTGTTGATCTGCGGCGGCACCACCAGCAGCGGGCGCTCGTGCACGCTCTCGGTGATCGGGCGGTACTGGATCAGCTCCAGCACGTCGTTGCGGAACACCACCGCGCCTTCGGTGGTGGCCAGGTTCTTGCCGACCTCGAAGGCGCCCATGTTGACCTGGCTGGGCATGCCGCCGTTGTTCACCAGGTCCTTGGCCAGGTGGCTGAGGCCGTCGAGCAGGCTCTTGCCGCCGGTCTCGAAGAAGCGCTTGACCGCGGCCGGGTTGCTCAGGGTGTTGGTCGGCGCCATGGCTTCGGTCATGAGGCTGATGACGAACTGGCCGCGGTTGATGTCCTGGGGCGACAGGTCGCTGTTGCCGATCCACTGGTGCAGCTCCTTGCGCCAGGCCAGGTAGGTCTGCAGGTAGCGGCGGTACAGCGGGTTCTGGCTCCAGGCCGGGTCGTTGAAGCGGCGGTCGTCGTCGGCCGGGCGCAGGTCCGAGGTACCGAGCAGGACATTCTTCAGCTCCAGGCCGAAATGGCCGACGTGCTTGACGCTGTGGAAGGGCTGCCTGAGGGCCTGCAGCAGCACCATGCGGGCAGTGGACAACAAATCCTTGCCGCGAATGCCTATCACCGGGTTGAGGTTCAGGGTGTTTTCCGCGGCTTGCTGGGACAGATCGTTGTTCTTCTTTTCGGTCATCGGCGACGCTCCATTGTCCTGAGACGAATACTGGCGGGGCTGCACCTAGGTGACGGGCCAAGTACTGCTCGGGTTAGCGGAACGTGGAGCAGGCTCCACGCATGTCAACACTTGGCGGCATCGCTGGGGGTCCGGGGCCCGCGTCTGCAACGGCGTTGCACTGACTTGGTTACCCGAGATTCTCCCGCCGCGCAAGCTGGTGCAGCGTGGTTCCCTGCGCCCGAGTATGTCGCGAAAGATTAGAAAACGCGCCCTAGAGCGCTCGCTCGTCCGCAGCCCGGACACAGGAAACACGCGGTTTCCAGTGTGCAGGGCGAATGTTGCAAATGACGTGCCCTGATCGGGGGCAGGAGGATGCTGGCGCGGCGGCGGCCGGTAAACCGGCGCAAAGGTGGGTTCAGAGCATCAGCTTGACCACCGACTCGTCGGGGTCGCGGGACTTGCCGGCGGCGGCCAGCTCGGCGAGGTACTCGGCCCACAGCTGGTCCTTGCGGGTGCACAGCTGGTAGAGGTAGTCCCAGCTGTACAGGCCGCTGTCGTGGCCGTCGTCGAAGGTCAGCTTGAGCGCGTACTGCCCGGCCGGCTCCAAACCGACCAGGGCGACGTTCAGCTTGCCGACCTGGAGGATCGGGTTGCCATGGCCCTGCACCTCGGCCGAGGGCGAATGCACGCGCAGGAATTCGGCGGAGAGGTCATAGGACTGCTCGCCGTACTTCAGCGTGAGCGTGCGCGAGGCCTTGTGCAGCTGGATGGCAGAGGGAATGTGCATGGGAAACTCCGGCTACAGGCTACAGGCTACAGGCTACAGGCTACAGGCTACAGGCTACAGGCTAAGAGCGTGGCGAGGCTCTTCGTAGGAGCGAGCTTGCTCGCAAACCGGGTTGGCACGGAGCCGGATTGGGTTCGCGAGCAAGCTCGCTCCTACAGGGGGATCAGCTCGTCGCTCTTGCCTGCAGCGGTGGTGATGGGTATCGCTGCGCTCAACGCCATCCTACGACGGCGAGGGCCACCGGCTCTTGCTTGCAGCTTGTAGCCTGCAGCTTGCCGCCGCTCTTAAAGAATATACCGCGACAGATCCTCATCCTGCGCCAGCTCGCCCAGGTGGCCGTTGACGTAGGCGGCGTCGATCACGATCGGCTTGTCGCTGTGCTCGCTGGCCAGGTCGGCCGCGTCGAAGGAGACTTCCTCCAGCAGGCGTTCCAGCAGGGTGTGCAGGCGGCGGGCGCCGATGTTCTCGGTCTTCTCGTTGACCTGCCAGGCGATTTCCGCCAGGCGCTGGATGCCGTCGTCGGCGAAGGCGATATCCAGGCCCTCGGTCTTCAGCAGCGCGGTGTACTGCTCGGTGAGCGAGGCGTGCGGCTCGCGCAGGATGCGCTTGAAGTCGTCCGGGGTCAGGGCCTTGAGCTCGACGCGGATCGGCAGGCGGCCCTGCAGTTCCGGCACCAGGTCGCTGGGCTTGGACAGGTGGAAGGCGCCCGAGGCGATGAACAGGATGTGGTCGGTCTTGACCATGCCCAGCTTGGTATTGACGGTACAGCCCTCGATCAGCGGCAGCAGGTCGCGCTGCACGCCCTCGCGGGAAACGTCGGCACCGCCGACGTTGCCGCGCTTGGCGATCTTGTCGATCTCGTCGATGAAGACGATGCCGTTCTGCTCCACCGCCTCCAGGGCGCGGGCCTTTAGGTCCTCTTCGTTGACCAGGCGCTGGGCTTCCTCGTCGCGGATCAGCTTCATGGCCTCGGCGACCTTCAGCTTGCGCGTCTTGCGCTTGCCCTTGCCCATGTTGGAGAACAGGTTCTGCAACTGGTTGGTCATCTCCTCCATGCCGGGCGGCGCCATGATTTCCACGCCGGCCGGGACGTCGGCCACTTCCACGTCGATTTCCTTGTCGTCCAGCTGGCCCTCGCGCAGGCGCTTGCGGAACAGCTGGCGGGTGTTGGAGTCCTCGCGCGCCGGCTCGTCGCCGAAGCCCGCGGTGCGCGCCGGCGGCAGCAGGGCGTCGAGGATGCGTTCCTCGGCGGCGTCCTCGGCGCGGTACTTGACCTTCTGCACTTCCTGCTCGCGGAGCATCTTGATCGCGGCATCGGCCAGGTCGCGGATGATCGACTCGACGTCGCGGCCGACGTAGCCCACCTCGGTGAACTTGGTCGCTTCCACCTTGATGAAGGGGGCATTGGCCAGCTTGGCCAGGCGCCGGGCGATCTCGGTCTTGCCGACGCCGGTGGGGCCGATCATCAGGATGTTCTTCGGCGTCACCTCGGCGCGCAGCTCGGCCGGCAGCTGCATGCGCCGCCAGCGGTTGCGCAGGGCGATGGCCACGGCGCGCTTGGCGTCGTCCTGGCCGATGATGTGGCGGTTGAGTTCGTGGACGATCTCGCGGGGAGTCATGGACATTTGTTCGGCTACTCCGGAGCGACAGGGCCTCAGACGGCGCTGTCGAGCTCCTCGATGGTGAGGTTCTGGTTGGTGAACACGCAGATGGAGCCGGCGATGTTCAGCGCGGTCTCGGCGATCTCGCGGGCGCCCATGCTCTCGTCGGTCTTCTGTAGCAGGGCCATGGCCGCGGCCTGGGCGAAGCCGCCTCCGGAGCCCATGGCGATCAGCCCGTGCTCGGGTTCGACCACGTCGCCGTTGCCGGTGATGATCAGCGAGGCGTCCTTGTTGGCCACCGCCAGCATGGCTTCCAGGCGGCTCAGGGAGCGGTCGGTGCGCCAGTCCTTGGCCAGTTCGACGGCGGCGCGGACCAGGTGGCCCTGGTGTTTTTCAAGCTGCTGCTCGAAACGCTCGAAAAGGGTGAAGGCGTCGGCGGTGGCGCCGGCGAAACCGGCCAGCACCTGGCCGTGGTAGAGGCGGCGGACCTTCTTCGCGTTGCCTTTCATGACGGTGTTGCCAAGGGAAACCTGGCCGTCGCCGCCCATGACGACTTTGCCGTTGCGGCGGACAGAAACGATAGTGGTCAAGGGGGAGTTCTCCACACAGCGGGGCATTGGTGCCCGAATGCGGAGTCATATGGGGATGAAGGACGCGGCCTTCAAGGCGGGGTGACGGACGTACCTTTCCGGCGCTGCCCGGCGAGTGCCGCGCGAACCCGCCGGGGGGCGGGCCCGCGCGGGGCTTCAGCGGGTCTGGCGCTGCTGTAACAGCAGGTTGCTGAAACCGTTGGCCGACAGCTGCTTCTGCGCCGCCGAGACCTGGGCGCGGTCGCTGTAGGGGCCGACCATCACCCGGTACCAGGTCTCGTCGCGCACCGCGCCGGATTCCACCCGCGCGCTCTGGCCGAGGAGGATCACCTGGGCGCGTACGCGGTCGGCGTCGGCCTGCTTGCGGAACGAGCCGGCCTGCAGGAAGAACTGGGTGGCGGCCACCGCCGGCGGGGCGATCGGCTTGCTCGCCGGGGCCGTGGCTGTCGCCGGGGGCGTGGCCTTGGCCTGGGTGGCGGGCTGCTGCGCCGTTGCCGCTTGCTGCGGCTGCGCCGGCGGCGTGGCTGGCTTGACCACCGCGGGCGGCGGCGGGACCTGGCCGTTGAGCGCGGCCTGGGCGCGGGCGGCGTCGATCTTCGCCGCTTCCTCCGGGGTGCTGACCACCGTCGGCGTCTG
This sequence comes from Pseudomonas sp. RW407, assembly GCF_003176655.1. NCBI lineage: Bacteria > Pseudomonadati > Pseudomonadota > Gammaproteobacteria > Pseudomonadales > Pseudomonadaceae > Pseudomonas > Pseudomonas sp. RW407. The sequence goes on from NZ_QGSL01000029.1 coordinate 263,080, forward strand.
CGGCTTCTCCGGCACGGCTTCCGGCGGCACCACCACTTCCGAGCCCGGCAGCAGGGTGTAGAAGTCGTACTTGGGCTTCACCGCCACCGCCGAGGGCTGCTGCGCCGGGGTGGCCGGCTTGGTGCCCTGGGCGATGCCCGGCTTCTGCTGCTCGGGTTTTTCCCGGCGGACTTCGTTGCGGCCCGGTTCCAGCTTCATCAGGAACATGATGAAGCCGCCGATGGCCAGGCCTGCGACCAGCCAGACCCAGCCGGGGACCGAGGTCTTCTTGGCCGGGGCCTGGTAGCGGCTGGCGCCGCGCTTGGGAGCGGGTTTCTTCTTCGCCATGGAGGGTTACATGCGTTCCAGGGTTTCCAGGCCCAGCAACTCCAGGCCCTGCTTGAGGGTGCGGCCCGTCAGTGCGGCCAGTTTCAGGCGGCTTTCCTGCTGCTCCGGGGTCTGTGCGGTGAGGATCGGGCAGTGCTCGTAGAAGCTGGAGAACAGCCCGGCCAGTTCGTACAGGTAGGCGCAGAGGATGTGCGGCACGCCCTTGAGCGCCACATTGTTGAGCAGGTCGCCGAACTGCGCCAGCTGCGCGGCCAGGGCCTGTTCCTGCGGGGCTTCCAGGACGATCTGGCCGCCGACTTCGTCATAGCCCTTGCCCAGCTTGCGGAAGATGCTGGCCACGCGGGTGTAGGCGTAGAGCAGGTAGGGCGCGGTATTGCCCTCGAAGCTGAGCATCTGCTCGAAGTTGAAGCTGTAGTCGCTGGTGCGGTGCTTGGACAGGTCGGCGTACTTCACCGCGCCGATGCCCACGGCATGGGCGATGTGGCGCAGCTCGTCGTCGCCCAGCTCGGGGTTCTTGGCCTTGACCAGGGTGTAGGCGCGCTCTTCGGCTTCGTCGAGCAGGTCGATCAGCTTCACGGTGCCGCCGTCGCGGGTCTTGAAGGGCTTGCCGTCGGCGCCGTTCATGGTGCCGAAGCCCATGTGCTCCAGGTCCATGCTGGCCGGGACGAAGCCAGCGCGGCGGGCCACCTCGAACACCTGCTGGAAGTGCAGGGCCTGGCGCTGGTCGACGAAGTACAGCACGCGGTCGCAGTGCAGCACCTTGTGGCGGTAGCGCATGGCGGCCAGGTCGGTGGTGGCGTACAGGTAGCCGCCGCCGGCCTTCTGCACGATCACCGGCAGCGGGTTGCCCTCGGCGTTCTTGAACTCGTCGAGGAACACGCACAGGGCGCCGTCGTCCTCGGTCAGCAGGCCCTTGGCCTTGAGCTCGTCGACCACGTTGGCGAGGTCGTCGTTGTAGGCGCTCTCGCCCTTGACGTCGGCCATGGTCAGCTTCACGCCGAGCTGGTCGTAGACCTTCTGGCAGTGCGACAGGGAGATTTCGTTGAAGCGCGTCCACAGGCGCAGGCACTCGGCGTCGCCGGCCTGCAGCTTGACCACCAGCTCGCGGGCGCGGTCGGCGAACTCGGCTGACTCGTCGAAGCGCTTCTTGGCGGCGCGGTAGAAGACTTCCAGGTCATGCAGCTCGGCCTGGGCGTCCACCGGCTGCTCTTCCAGGTAGGCCAGCAGCATGCCGAACTGGGTGCCCCAGTCGCCGACGTGGTTCTGGCGGATCACGGTGTCGCCGAGGAACTCCAGCACGCGGGCCACGGCGTCGCCGATGATGGTCGAGCGCAGGTGGCCGACGTGCATCTCCTTGGCCAGGTTCGGCGAGGACAGGTCGACGGCCACGCGCTGCGCCGGGCCGGCCTTGCGCACGCCCAGGTGGTCGTCGCGCAGGGCGGCGTCGAGGCTGGCGGCCAGCCAGGCCTGGTCCTGGAAGAAGTTGAGGAAGCCGGGGCCGGCGATGTCCACCTTGGCCACCTGCGGGTTGGCCGGCAGCGCGGCGACCAGCTTGGTGGCCAGGTCGCGCGGCTTCATGCCGGCGGGCTTGGCCAGCATCATGGCGATGTTGCTGGCGTAGTCGCCGTGGCTGCGGTCCTTGGTGGTCTCGACCTGGATGTCCGGGGTCAGCCCGGCCGGCAGGGTACCGTCCTCGACGAGGCTGGCGAGGGCGTGCTGGATCAGCTGGCGGATGGTGTCTTTCATGGCTTTTCTCCGTGCTCGCGCGCAACTCGGGGCGGCGACCGCATATCTGGCTCAGAACCGCGCATTATCGGCGCCCGGGGGGCGCAGCGGCAAGCTTCAAGCAGCAAGCTACAAGCAAAAGCCCTTCCGGGCCTTGATTTCCGCCATGCCCACACGCTTTTCGCTTGCAGCCTGTCGCTTGCAGCCTGCAGCCGCTTTCTAAAATAAATCGATCGGGTCGACGTCCAGCGACCAGCGCACCTGGCGCCCGCCGGGCATGGTTTCGAGGATCGGCAGCCAGCACGACAGCAGGCGGTGCAGCGGTACGCGGGCGCTGCTCATCAGCAGCAGCTGGGCGCGGAAGCGGCCGGCGCGGCGTTCCATGGGCGCCGGCACCGGGCCGAGCAGCTCGACCTCGCTGCCCAGCTGCGCCTGCAGGCGCTCGGCCTCGGCGCAGGCTTCTTCGAGGAAGCCTTCGGCCTGGCCCGGCTTGTGCGCCTCGGCGCGCAGCAGGGCCAGGTGGCAGAAGGGCGGCAGGCCGGCGGCGCGGCGTTCGGCGAGGGCCTGGTCGGCGAAGGCGAAGTAGCCCTGCTCGGTGAGCTGCACCAGCAGCGGGTGGTCGGCCAGGTGCGTCTGGATCAGCACCCGCCCGGGCTCCTCGGCGCGCCCGGCGCGGCCGGCGACCTGGACGATCTGCTGGGCCATGCGCTCGCTGGCGCGGAAGTCGGCGGAGAACAGCCCGCCGTCGGCGTCGAGGATGGCCACCAGGGTCACCCGCGGGAAGTGGTGGCCCTTGGCGAGCATCTGGGTGCCCACCAGGATGCACGGCTCGCCCTTGTTGATGGTGGCGAACAGGTCGCGCATGGCGTGCTTGCGCGAGGTGCTGTCGCGGTCGATGCGCAGCACCGGGTAGTCGGGGAAGAGGATGCGCAGGCGTTCCTCGGCGCGCTCGGTGCCGGCGCCCACCGGGCGCAGGTCCAGCTGGTTGCACTTGGGGCACTGGCGCGGCGGGCGCTCGCGGTGGTCGCAGTGGTGGCAGCGCAGCTCGCCGGAGCCCTGGTGCAGCGTCATGCGCGCGTCGCAGCGCGGGCACTGGCTGATCCAGCCGCAGTCGTGGCACAGCAGGGTGGGGGCGAAGCCGCGGCGGTTCAGGTACACCAGCACCTGCTGGCCGGCGCCGAGGGTCTCGCCGATGGCCCTTTGCAGCGGCATCGACAGGCCGGCGTCCAGCGGCAGGCTCTTCACGTCCAGGCGCTGGAACTTCGGCGCCTGGGCGCCGCCGGCGCGCTGCGTCAGGCGCAGCAGGCCATAGCGGCCGCTGGCGGCGTTGTGCAGGCTTTCCAGCGAGGGCGTGGCCGAGCCGAGCAGGATCGGCACCTTCTCCAGGCGCGCGCGCACCAGGGCCAGGTCGCGGGCGTGGTAGCGCAGGCCTTCCTGCTGTTTATAGGAGGCGTCGTGCTCCTCGTCGATGATGATCAGCCCCGGGTTCTTCAGCGGGGTGAACAGCGCCGAGCGGGTGCCGATGACGATGTCCGCCTCGCCGTCGCGGGCCGCCAGCCAGGCGTCCAGGCGCTCGCGGTCGGTCAGCGCCGAGTGCAGCAGGGCGATGCGCGCGTTGAAGCGGCGCTCGAAGCGGCTGAGGGTCTGCGGGCCGAGGTTGATCTCCGGGATCAGCACCAGCGCCTGCTTGCCGGCCTCCAGCACCTGGTGGATCAACTGCAGGTAGACCTCGGTCTTGCCGCTGCCGGTGACGCCGGCCAGCAGGTAGCTGTGGAAGGCGCCGAAGCCGGCGCGCACGGCCTCGCAGGCGGCGCGCTGCTCGGCGTTGAGCGGTAGCTCGGCCTGGGCGAGCCAGCCGCCGTGGTGCTCCGCCGGCACGTGGCGGCGGCTCTCCTGGGTGGCGAGGCCCTTTTCCACCAGCAGGTCGAGGCTGTCCTTGTTGATGTCCAGCTGGCCGAGCAGTTCGTGGAGCACGCCGTGGGGGTGCTGCTGCAGCGTCTGCAGGGCCTGGCGCTGGCGTGGCGCGCGGGCCAGGCGCGGGTCGTCGAGGCGCGCCCCGGGGGCGGCGAGCCAGAAGCGCTGCACCCGCGCCTCGGCCGGCTCGCCCTGGCGCAGCAGGTTGGGCAGGGCCCAGGACAGGGTGTCGCCCAGGCTGTGCTGGTAGTACTGCGCGGTCCAGCGGCACAGCTCCAGCAGGTGCGCCGGCATCGGCGGCTCGCGGTCGAGCACGGCCAGCGCCGGGCGCAGCTTGTCCTCGGGCACTTCCGAGGTGTCCGCCAGCTCCACCAGCACGCCGACGATCTCGCGGCGGCCGAAGGGCACGCGCAGGCGCACGCCGGGCTGCAGGTGCCGGGGGTCCACCCCGCGCGGCGGCAGGTAGTCGAACAGGCGGCGCAGCGGCGAGGGCAGGGCGAGGCGCAGGATGCTGGGTTGGGGCACGCGGCGGTTTCCGAGGCGGCGGGAGCGGGGATGTTAGCATTTGCCGGTGGCGGCGACGGTCGGTCGATGCGCCGGCTTGCGTTGATTCGCGTCTCTGGTATGATCCACGCCCTTAATTTGCGTGCGGTGCCCGGTAAATAGATCCCGCCTGCGGTCCTCGTCGATCGTGGCTCGGCTTCTGACAGAGACTGGGTGGCGGCACCCCTACCTGAGGAAGTTCAAGATGAAACCGGAAATCCATCCCGCTTACGAAGACATCGAAGCCACCTGCAGCTGCGGCAACGTGATCAAGACCCGTTCGACCCTGTGCAAAGGCATCCACTTGGACGTGTGCTCCGAGTGCCACCCGTTCTACACCGGCAAGCAGAAAGTGGTTGACACCGGTGGTCGTATCGACCGCTTCAACCAGCGCTTCGCCATGTTCGGTGGCAAGAAGTAATAGCGATTTCCGGAAAAGCCCGATGGCCTTTCCCGATCTGCTGAAAAAGGCGCCCCTGCGGGGCGCCTTTTTTGTGCTCGCGATTTGCCTGGGCGCGCAGGCGCAGGCGGCCTCCTGCCCGGCGCCCGGCGGTGCCGACACGGTGCGCGTGGCACGGGTGGTGGATGGCGATACGCTGAGGCTGGCAGACGGCCGCAACGTGCGCCTGATCGGCGTCAACGCCCCGGAGCTGGCCCACGGCGGGCGCAGCACCGAGCCCTTCGCCGAGGCCGCGCGGCAGCGCCTGCAGGCCCTGGTGGCGGCCAACGACGGCGAATTAGGGTTGCAGCTCGGACGCCAGGCCAAGGACCATTACGGTCGCACCCTGGCGCACCTCTACGACCGCCAGGGCAACAACATAGAGGCGCAACTGCTGGCCGAAGGCCTGGGCTACCTGGTGGCGGTGGCGCCCAACACCGAGCTGACCGCCTGCCAGCAGGCCGCCGAGCGTGAGGCCCGCAAGGCCGGCCGCGGGCTGTGGAAGCGCCCGCCGGTGCAGGATGCCCAGGCCCTGCGGCAGAGCGGCTTCGCCATCGTCCGCGGGCGCGTCGCCCAGGTGCAGCGCAACCGCGGCGGGCTGTGGCTGGAGATGGACGGCCCGCTGGTGCTGCGCATCGCGCCGCAATTGGTCAGGGCCTTCGACAAGCGCACCCTCGACGCCCTCCCGGGCCGCACCCTGGAGGCGCGCGGCTGGGTGATTGACCGCGCCGCACGGGGCGCAGTAAAACCGGGGCAGGCACGCTGGATGCTGCCCATCACCGACCCGGCCATGCTGGAGCTGCTGCCATGACCCCGACAAGGATGCTGTTGCTGACCTGCCTGTTCGCGCTGAGCGGCGTGCTGGGCGGCTGCGCGGTCAACCCCGCCACCGGCGAGACCGACTTCGTCACCATGAGCGAGCAGGACGAGCTGGCCCTCGGCCGCCAGGCCAGCCAGGAGGCGGCCAAGCAGTACCCGCGCTACGCCGACGAGAAGCTCCAGGCCTACGTGCAGCAGGTGGGCGAGCGCGTCGCCCGGGTCGGCGACCGGCCCACCCTGCAGTACCATTTCACCGTGGTCGACAGCCCCGACATCAACGCCTTCGCCCTGCCCGGCGGCTACATCTACATCCACCGCGGGCTGATGGCCTACCTGAATTCCGAAGCCGAGCTGGCCGCGGTGCTGGGCCACGAGATCGGCCACGTCACCGCCCGTCACAGCGTGCGCCAGCAGAGCCAGGCCAGCGCCTGGAACGTGCTCGGCGCGGCCGTGGCCATCGGCACCGGGGTCAGCGCCGCCGGCGACCTGACCAACGTCCTGGGCACCGCCGTGGTGCGCGGCTACGGCCGCGACATGGAGCTGCAGGCCGACGGCCTGGGTGCCAAGTACCTGGCCCGCGCCGGCTACGACCCCAAGGCGATGATCCAGGTGGTGCGGGTGCTGAAGAACCAGGAGGACTACGCCCGCCAGGTCGCCCAGGCCAAGGGCGAGGCGGTGCAGCCGGTGGGCTACCACGGCCTGTTCGACACCCACCCGGACAACGACCGGCGCCTGCAGGAGGTGCTGGGCCCGGCCCAGGCCCTGGCCGGCGGGCAGCAGGAGGTCGGCCGCGACCGCTACCTGAAGGCCATCGACGGCATGCCCTTCGGCGATTCCGCCGAGTCCGGCATCCGCCGCGGGCAAAGCTTCTACCACGGCGAACTGGGCTTCACCCTCAGCTATCCCACCGGCTGGGGCATGCTCAACCAGCCCACCGCGCTGATCGGCTACCCCGAGGACCAGCAGGCCTACATCGGCATGAAGCTGGTGCCGCGCGATGGCCAGCTGAGCCCGCTGGACTACCTGCGCAAGGGCGCCGGCGGCCGCCTGGCCGACGAGCAGGAACTGAACCAGGCCGGCCTGAAGGGCGCCGCCGCGGTGATCCCCGGTTCGCCCGCGCGGCGCGTGGCGGTGATCTACAAGGACCAGGGCGCCTACCTGTTCGTGGGTGTGGTCAAAGGCCGCGCCTCGCTGGAAAGCCGCGACGCCGAGTTCCTCTCGGTGATCCGCAGTTTCCGCCCGCTGCGCGCCGACGAACGGAAACTGGCCGAGCCGCGGCGCCTGCAACTGGTCCAGGTGAAGGCCGGGCAAGGCCTGGAACAGCTGGCAAAGGGCGGAAACGAGCCGGAATCTGACGCGATTTCTCGTATACGATTGCTCAACGATTTGTATCCAACTGGTCAGCCAAAACCCGGGGAATGGTTGAAAATCGTGCGTTAGCAGCATTGACACCACAGCCCTGAAGCTATCTTGGCAGGCGCTTTCTTCCCGCGTATGCTCGGTCGCCCGTCTGTCCAACAAAGCAATAAAGCGGAAGTGCCAAAAATGTCTGATCTCAAGACCGCTGCCCTCGAATATCACGCGCAACCCCGCCCTGGGAAACTCAGCGTCGAGCTGACCAAGCCGACCGTCACCGCCCGCGACCTGTCGCTGGCCTACAGCCCGGGCGTGGCCGAGCCGGTCCGCGAGATCGCCCGTGACGCCGAACTGGCCTACAGGTACACCGGCAAGGGCAACCTGGTCGCGGTGATCTCCGACGGCACCGCCATCCTCGGCCTGGGCAACCTCGGCCCGCTGGCCTCCAAGCCGGTCATGGAAGGCAAGGGCGTGCTGTTCAAGCGCTTCGCCGGCATCGACGTGTTCGACATCGAGGTCGACGCCGAGAGCCCGCAGGCCTTCATCGACACCGTCAAGCGCATCTCCATCACCTTCGGCGGCATCAACCTGGAAGACATCAAGGCGCCGGAGTGCTTCGAGATCGAGCGCGCGCTGATCGAGCAGTGCGACATCCCGGTGTTCCACGATGACCAGCACGGCACCGCCATCGTCACCGCCGCCGGCATGCTCAACGCCCTGGAAATCGCCGGCAAGAACCTGGAAAGCGCAAAGATCGTCTGCCTGGGCGCCGGCGCCGCCGCCATCTCCTGCATGAAGCTGCTGGTGAGCATCGGCGCCAAGGTCGAGAACATCTACATGATCGACCGCCAGGGCGTGATCCACGCCGGCCGCACCGACCTGAACCAGTACAAGGCGGTGTTCGCCACCGAGACCGACAAGCGCACCCTGGACGACGCCCTCGACGGCGCCGACGTGTTCGTCGGCCTGTCCGGCGCCAACCTGCTGAGCGCCGAAGGCCTCAAGCGCATGGCGCCGAACCCGATCGTGTTCGCCTGCTCCAACCCGGACCCGGAGATCAAGCCGGAACTGGCCCACGCCACCCGCAACGACGTGATCATGGCCACCGGCCGTTCGGACTACCCGAACCAGGTGAACAACGTGCTGGGCTTCCCCTTCATCTTCCGCGGTGCCCTGGACGTGCGCGCCACCCGCATCAACGAAGAGATGAAGATCGCCGCCGCCCTGGCCCTGCGCGACCTGGCCAAGGAGCCGGTGCCCAAGGACGTGTGCGAGGCCTACGGCGTGTCCTCCCTGGAGTTCGGCCGTGAGTACATCATCCCGAAACCCATGGACAAGCGCCTGATCACCGTGGTTTCCGATGCAGTGGCCAAGGCCGCCATCGAGAGCGGCGTGGCCACCCTGCCGTACCCGAAACACTATCCGCTGCAGTCGGTGGAAGACGTGTTCAAGGGCTGACCGGGCCGCTCTCTTCGGCCTGAGGCCGAAGGCAAAAGCGCCGTTTCTTCCGTGAGGGGGAAACGGCGTTTTCGTTTCTGGGCTCTTGTAGGAGCGAGCTTGCTCGCGAAGGGTGCAGGCCGGCAGCCATGTAGTCGGGCTGACCTCCGTACCCTCTCCCCAGCCCTCTCCCTGAAGGGAGAGGGGGCTAGTCCGTGCCGAGAGAAGGCTTGGTTTCAGCCGGTAGTCCCTGTGCTAGCCGGCTAACGCCGAAACATCAGCGCACTCCGAACGGTCCCCTCTCCCTTCAGGGAGAGGGTTAGGGAGAGGGAGCGGAGCCAAGCCAAGGCAGCGGAATCACCGGGGGGCCCCTTCGCGAGCAAGCTCGCTCCTACGAGAAGCCGGCTAGGCGTTCTCCAGCAAAACACCCTGCAACAGCCTGCCACGGGCACCGCGGGCCAGGGGACTATGCTGTAGGAAGGCGCCGTCACTTCATTCGCCGCGGCGCCGCTTCGGCCCTGGCCGGGGAGGCGTGCCATGTCCACGCTGATTCGCCGTTGCGCTTTCTGCCTGCTGCTGTTCGCGGCCGGGGCGCTGGCGGCCCCGCCGGCGGTGGTGCTGACGGTGGACGGGGCCATCGGCCCGGCGACTTCCGACTACCTGGTGCGCGGCCTGCAGCGTGCCGCGGACGAGGGGGCGCCGCTGGTGGTGCTGCGCCTGGACACCCCGGGCGGGCTGGACAGCGCCATGCGCGACATCGTCAAGGCGATCCTCACCAGCCCCATTCCCGTGGTCGGCTACGTCGCCCCCGGTGGCGCGCGGGCGGCCAGCGCCGGTACCTACATCCTCTACGCCTGCCACCTCGCCGCCATGGCCCCGGGTACCAACCTGGGCGCCGCCACCCCGGTGCAGATCGGCGGAGCACCCTCCACGCCGGATACGCCGCAGGGCAAGGATGGCAAGCAGGCCCCGCGCGAGGAAGACACCCTCAAGCGCAAGCAGATCAACGATGCGGCGGCCTACATCCGCGGCCTGGCGCAGTTGCGCGGGCGCAACGCCGAATGGGCCGAGCGCGCGGTGCGCGAGGCGGTCAGCCTGTCCGCCGAGGAAGCCGTGAAGCAGAAGGTGGTCGAGCTCCAGGCCGGCGACCTCGACCAGTTGCTGCGCGCCATCGACGGGCGCAAGGTGCAGGTGGCGGGGCAGGCGGTGACCCTCCACAGCGCCGGCCTCGCCTGGGTCGAACACCAGGCCGACTGGCGCACCCGCCTGCTGGCGGTGATCACCGACCCCAGCGTGGCGCTGCTGTTGCTGATGATCGGCGTGTACGGGCTGATCTTCGAATTCGCCAACCCGGGCCTTGCGCTGCCCGGCGTGCTCGGCGGCATCTGCCTGCTGCTCGGGCTCTACGCCATGCAGTTGCTGCCGGTGAACTACGCGGGGGTGGCGCTGATCGTCCTCGGCCTGGCCTTCATGGCCGCCGAGGCCTTCGTACCCAGCTATGGCAGCCTGGGCATCGGCGGCATCGCCGCGTTCGTGATCGGCGGGCTGATCCTGCTGGACACCGAGGCGCCGGGCTTCGGCATTCCCCTGGGGCTGATCCTCGGCGTGGCCACGGTGAGCGCGCTGTTCATCGCCGGGGTGCTGGGCGTGGCGCTGAAGAGCCGGCGGCGCCAGGTGGTGAGCGGCGCGGCGGGCCTGGTGGGCAGCCTGGCGACCGTGGATGCGGTGGCCGACGAGGATGCCCACGCCGGCTGGGTACAACTGCAGGGCGAACAGTGGCAGGTCCGCTGCGCCCGGACCCTGCGCGCCGGCCAGCGGGTGAAGGTGCTGGCGCGCGACGGCCTGCGCCTGGAGGTGGCGGCCGACGACGAATCGGGAGGTGACTGATGGGTATTCCCTTCGGACTGCTGGTGGCACTGGTCCTGCTGCTGATGCTGGTGGCCAGCGCCCTGCGCATCCTGCGCGAATACGAGCGCGGGGTGGTGTTCCAGCTCGGCCGCTTCTGGAAGGTCAAGGGCCCCGGCCTGGTGCTGGTGATCCCGGTGGTGCAGCAGATGGTCCGCGTCGACCTGCGCACCGTGGTGCTCGACGTACCGCCGCAGGACGTGATCTCCCGCGACAACGTCTCGGTGAAGGTCAACGCGGTGGTGTACTTCCGCGTGCTCGACCCGCAGAAGGCCATCATCCAGGTGGAGAACTTCCTCGCCGCCACCAGCCAGCTGGCCCAGACCACGCTGCGCGCGGTGCTCGGCAAGCACGAGCTGGACGAGATGCTGGCCGAGCGCGAGCGCCTGAACGTCGACATCCAGAAGGTGCTGGATGCGCAGACCGATGCCTGGGGCATCAAGGTGGCCAACGTCGAGATCAAGCACGTCGACCTCAACGAGTCCATGGTCCGCGCCATCGCCCGCCAGGCCGAGGCCGAGCGCGAGCGGCGGGCCAAGGTGATCCACGCCGAGGGCGAGCTGCAGGCCTCGGAGAAGCTGATGCAGGCTGCCGAGATGCTGGCCCGCCAGCCCGGCGCCATGCAGCTGCGCTACATGCAGACGCTGGGCAGCATCGCCGGCGACAAGAACTCCACCATCGTCTTCCCGATGCCCATCGACCTGCTCAAGGGGCTGCTCGAAACAAACGGACAGACTAAGAATTGACTGAAGGCATGTCGGATAGGGCTGAGGCGTCTACCCTCTAGGTTTTCTGAAAATTCGTTACCGTCCCCTTGCGGACGGGTTACGGGGGGAAACCATGAGCTACCGTACCCTCGCGGCCCTGACCCTGCTGTCATCCGCCCTCGTCGCCGGTTGCGCCGGCGCTCCTCAGATGAGCTGGTCGCGCGTCGGCGACTCCGCCCAGCGCGCCGTGCTCGACCCCGGCACCTGGGCGCCGGTGGCCGGCGCCGCGGTGATCGCCGCCGGCAACTGGGACCACAAGTGGCAGAAGTCCGCGGCCAACCACGAATGGCTGTTCGGCGGCGACGCCAACTCCGCCGCCGACCACATGCTCAACGCCAGCACCGCGCTGAGCGTGGTCACCGGCCTGCTGGCCGCGCCCAAGGGCAGCGAGGGGGAGGAGAAGTGGAGCTGGCGCGGGCGCAACCTGGCGCTGCTGGCCACCGACCGCTACGCCGTGACCGGCCTGGTGGAGGAGTGGAAGGAGGTGTCCGGGCGCGACCGCCCCGACGGCATTCCCGACGACTCCTTCCCCTCCAAGCACACGGCCGTGACCGCCGTGCACAACAGCTTCACCCGGCGCAACCTGGACTACATCGACATGGACCCGACCCTGCGCTTCACCGCCAAGGCCGGGCTCTACACGGTGGACGGGCTGACCGCCCTGGCCCGGGTGGAAGGCTCCAAGCACTACCCGACCGATACTTTGGTGGGCATGGCGGTGGGCAACCTCGCCGCCAACTTCACCTACAATCTGTTCCTTGAGGGGTCGCCAGACAGTGCCTATTCCTTCGGTGTCCTGCCTGAAGCGGGTGGAGGGATGAGCCTACGCGCGGCGATGCTGTTCTGAGTCCGCCCGCTCGCCAGCAGCGGGGCGCGGGCCTTGCAAGGAGAGCCATGCTGCTGCGTGCCCTGCTGATCGCCCTGCTCCTGCCGCTCTGCGCCCAGGCCGAGGAGCCGCTGAACCTGGTCGCCGACCGCTGGCCGCCCTACGCCGACGCGCAGATGCCCGGCCGCGGCCTGGCGGTGCATTTCGTCAGCACCGCGCTGACCCGCGCCGGCTACGCCATCCACTACGCCGAGGTGCCCTGGCCGCGCGCCCTGCACGGGGTGCGCAACGGCGAGTACGACGTGCTGGTGGACTCCTGGTACAGCGCCGAGCGCGAAGCCTTCGGGCAGTATTCCGAGCCCTACCTGGTGAACCGCCTGCGTTTTCTCAAGCGCAAGGGCTCGCCCATCGTCTTCGACCGCCTGGCCGACCTCTATCCCTTCCGCATCGCCGTGGTCCGCGGCTACAGCTACACCCCGGAGTTCAACGAGGATCGCCGGCTGAACAAGGTGCCGGTGCTGTCCTTCCCCAACGCCGCGATGATGGTGGTGGCCGGGCGTGTCGAGCTGACCCTGGAGGACGAGTGGACCGCCCGCTACATCCTCGAGCACGACCTCAGGGCCGAGCGCGACAAGCTGGAGTTCCTGCCCCAGCCGCTGGCGGAGAACCCGCTGCACATCCTGGTCAGCCGCGCCAACCCGCGCCATGCGCAGATAGTCGAGGACTTCAATCGCGAACTGCGGCTGATGCGCGAGGACGGTAGCTACGACGCCTTCATGAGCCTGCGCGGGCCCTGAGCCGGGCTCAGGCGGCCGCTTCCTGCTCGGCGCCGATTTCCTTCTTCAGCAGGTGCGCGGCCAGGCTGCGCAGCGGCGCCAGCTCGCGGCAGATCAGCGCCAGCTGGGTCTGGACCAGGCGCTGTGGGTCTTCCAGCTCTTCGGGCACCTGTTCCAGGCGCTTGGCCAGGTCTTCCTCGGCGTCGCTGTGGATGGCCACCGGGCGGCGCTGGGCGAGGCTGGCGGCGATGTCGTCGAGGCTGGCGGTGAGCTGTGCGGCCGCCTCGTCGATCAGCGCGTTGGCCGGCGACTCCGGCAGGCGGTCGCGGTGCGCGCCCAGGGCCGAGAGGTAGCTGAGCAGGGTGTGCGAGAGCACCAGGAAGCGGAAGCCCAGCTCGGCGTCCTTGCGGAAGTGGCCCGGCTCCAGAAGCATGTTCGACAGCGTGGTGGAGAGGGTGGCGTCGGCGTTGTGGGCGTTGCGCCGGGCGGTGCGGTAGGCCAGGTCGTCGCGCTTGCCGCTGGCGTACTGTTGCATGACCTCGCGCAGGTAGCGGGCGTTGCAGGCCAGGGTGTTGCCGACCAGGCTGTGCAGGCGCCGGCCCTGCCAGTCGGGGAGGATGAGGAACACCGCCAGGCCGGCGATGAAGGCCCCCAGCAGCGTATCGAACAGGCGCGGCAGGATCAGCCCGTAGCCGTTGCCCACCTGGTTGAAGCACAGCAGCACCAGCAGGGTGATGGCCGCGGTGGCCAGGGTGTAGCGGGTGCTGCGGGTGGCGAAGAAGGCCACCCCGGCGACCACCGCCAGCAGCGACTGCACCAGCGGGTTGGGGAACAGGTCGATCAGCGCCCAGCCGGCCACCAGGCCGACCAGGGTGCCGAGGATCCGCTGCACCAGGCGGATGCGCGTGGCGCCGTAGTTGGGCTGGCAGACGAACACCGTGGTCAGCAGGATCCAGTAGCCCTGGGTTGGGTGGATCAGGTGCAGCACCCCATAGCCGGCAGTCAGCGTCAGGCCCAGGCGCAGGGCGTGGCGGAACAGCAGCGAGGTGGGCGTGAGCTGCTGGCGGATGCGTTCGAAGGCGTCGCGCAGCGAGCGCGGCGAGCGGTCCAGCAGGGCGCTGTCCTGTTCCTCGGCGAGGGCGTCGGGGTTGCTCGCGCCGCTGAGCTTCTGGTCCAGGGTGGCGAGGTTGGCGGCCAGGGCGCCGAGCGAGCGCAGCAGCGAGCGCCAGGCCGGGTTGCCCTGCTGGCGCAGGTATTCCAGCGAGGCCTGCAGGTCGGCCAGGGCCTGCTCGCTGTCGTTGTAGTCGAACCGCTGGCGCAGGCGAATGGCCCGCGACAGCGCCTGGCAGGCCTTGCCCTGCTGGTTGAGCAGGCGCTGGCAGCGGAACAGCACGTCGCTGTGGAAGAAGGCCTCGGCCAGGCGGTTGTAGGGGTAGTGCGAGGAGCTGGCGCGCTCGTGGACGTCCTGGGCGATGAAGTAGAGCTTCAGGTAGCGGCTCAGCTTGGGCCCCGGGCGGCCGTGGCTGAGGCGGCTGAGGATGGTCTCCTTGGCCTGGTTGAGGGTCACCACCAGGCGGCCGTTCTGCCGCGCCAGGGCCAGGCGCCGGCCCTCGACGTCGAGCTGGCGCAGCGGCTCGAACAGCGTCGACTTGATCTTCAGGTACTCGCCCAGCTCGAAGTAGGCGCGGGCCAGCACCTGCTGCACCGGCTGGTTGGCGAAGAGCGCGTTCCACAGCACCGAGAGCGCGCCGTACCAGGCCGCGCCGGCCACCAGCAGCAGCGGTTCCTGCCACAGGTCGCCGGGGGCGCCGCCGCGCTGGTCGACGCCGATCATGGTGTAGATGGACAGGATCAGCGTGGCCGAGGCGATGGCCGCATAGCGCTCGCCCAGCGCGCCCAGCAGCGTCATGCCGAAGGCCGACAGGGCCAGGCCGCCGACGAACAGCCAGGGGTAGGGGAACAGCAGCTCCACCGCCAGCGCGGCGATGAGGAAGCACACCAGGGTCACCAGCAGCGCCTGCAGGCGGCCCAGCCAGTGGTCGTCGGTCTCGGCCAGGGCGCTGGCGATGATGCCCAGGAACAGCGGGATCACCAGCTCGGTGCGGCCCAGCAGCAGGCAGGCGGCCATGGCCCCGGCCAGGGCGATGGTCACCCGCAGGCTGTAGGCGAACTTGTCCAGCGCCCACAGGCGCCGCAGGGACTCGAACAACGGGGAGGAAAGCATGCGCGTCGGGGACTTCCGAGTGTCTCTGCGCTGAGACTAGCGGATCGCCTGGCGCGCGGCTATCGGTCGCGGGTGGGAAGCGTTTCATAGGAGCGAGGGGGACGCCTAGTTCTTGCTCGCGAATGGTGTCTGCCCCGAAGAGCGCCCTCTCCCTAACCCTCTCCCTGAAGGGAGAGGGGACCGTTGGGCAGAGCTGGGTGTTCTGGAGTTAGCCGGCAACACCGAAGGTTTCCAGCTGAAACCATCACGTCTCTCGGCACGGACTAGCCCCCTCTCCCTTCAGGGAGAGGGCTGGGGAGAGGGGACGGTGGTGACCTCATGCACCGCCATGACCGGGAAACTCCGTTCGCGAGCAAGCTCGCTCCTGCAGAAAGGCGCCGTGTCAGAACGTCGGCGGCGTGATCACCCAGAGCACCACCGCATCCACGTCTCCCGGGTTGCCGTAGCGGTGTGGCTCCTGGCTGGAGTAGCTGAAGCTGTCGCCTTCGTTCAGCTGGAAGTGGCGCTCGCCCACCCACAGCTCGAAGGTGCCGCTGAGCAGGTAGCCGGCTTCCTCGCCGTCGTGGCTGTAGCTCTGCTGGCTGTAGGTGCCCGGCGGGAAGCGCGAGTGGAGGATCTCCAGCTGGCGGCTGGGCTGCGGGCTGAGCAGTTCGTCGACGATGCCGTCCTCGTAGTGCACGCTGGTGCGGGCGTTGCGCCGCACCACATAGCCGGCGTCGGCCGGGTCGGCCTGCACTTCGCTGGCGAAGAACCACTGGATGGTCACCCCCAGGCTGCGGGCGATGTTGAACAGTGCCGGGATCGACGGGTAGGCCAGGTTGCGCTCCAGCTGGCTGATGTAGCCGGCGGTGAGCTTGCTCTGCTCGGCCAGCTCGGCCAGTGTCATGCCGCGCCGCTTGCGCAGGCCGCGGATGCGCGTGCCGAGGAATTGCGCTTCGGGGCTGGCGGGGGCTTCCTGCGGGGCTTTCGGGCTCATGCGGCAAAGGTCCTGGAGAAAAACGGCTACAGGCTACAGGCTTCAGGCGGCAGGCTGAAGCGGCTCTTGCTTTTGCCTGAAGCCTGCAGCCTGTCGCCTGCCGCCGCCCCTATATCGCCCAGGCTGCCTTGAGGCCTTCGTAGATGGCTTCTTCGGCTGTGCGCGGCGCCAGGCAGTCGCCGATGCGGCGGAATTCCACCAGGCCTTCCAGTTCCGCGGCGAGGTCGTCCACCGGCTGGTGGCCCTGGCACAGCACGAGGGTGTCGATGTCTTCGAAGATCATCGGTTCGCCGCTGGCGCTGTGCTGCAGGTAGACGCTGCTGTCGTCGCAGCCGTACAGCCGCGCGTAGGGGGTGATCTCGATGCCCAGGCGGTGCAGCTCGCCGGCCAGGTGGTCGCGCACGTACAGCGGCAGGTTCTCGCCGGCGTGTGTGCCGTTCACCGCCAGGCGCACCTGGTGGCCGGCGCGTACCAGTTGCTCGGCGATGCCGGGGGCGATCCAGTCGCAGCGCCAGTCGGTGACCAGCACCGAGCGGCCGACCTGCACTTCGCCGCGCAGCACCTGCCAGGCGTCCACCACCTGCAGTTCGCCGCCGCGCTCGAACGGCGGCCAGTAGGGCCTGGCGCCGGTGGCGACTATCACCAGGTCGGGTTTCTCGGCTTCCACCAGGGCGCGGTCGACGCGGGTGTTGCGGCGCACTTCCACGCCGGCCAGTTGCATCTCGCGCTGCAGGTTGGTGGAGGCGCCGCCGAACTCGGCGCGGCGCGGCAGCAGTTGCGCCAGGTTGACCTGGCCGCCGAGCTGCGCGCCGGCTTCGCAGAGGATCACCTCATGGCCGCGCTGGGCCGCCACCGCCGCGGCCTTCATGCCCGCCGGGCCACCGCCGGCCACCAGCACGCGCTTGCGCTGCACGGCCGGCTCGATGCGCCCGTACTGCAGCTCGCGGCCGGTTTCCGGGTGCTGGATGCAGGAGATCGGGTAGCCGCGGTGGAAGTGGCCGATGCACGCCTGGTTGCAGGCGATGCAGGCGCGCACGTCCTCGACGTGGCCGCTCTCGGTCTTGCTCGGCATCTGCGGGTCGCAGATCAGTGCGCGGGTCATGCCGCACACGTCGGCCTGGCCGCGGGCGATGATCAGCTCGGCTTCCTGCGGCTGGTTGATGCGCCCGGTGACGAACAGCGGGATGTCCAGGCGCGCCTTGAAGGTCGCGGCGTTGCTGGCCAGGTAGGCGGCCTCGATGGCCATCGGCGGGACGATGTGGATGGCGCCGCCGAGGGAGGCGGAGGTGCCGGCGACTATGTGCACGTAGTCCAGCTCGCCCTGCAGCGCCCGCACGGCCTGCAGCGATTCGTCCTCGGTGAGGCCCTCGGGGTCGCGTTCGTCGGCGGAAATGCGCAGGCCGACGATGAAGTCCTCGGCGGTGGCTGCGCGCACGGCGGCGACCACTTCGCGGGTGAAGCGCAGGCGCGCGTCGAGGTCGCCGTTGTAGCCGTCCTTGCGCTGGTTCACCCGCGGGTTGAGGAACTGCGCCGGCAGGTAGCCGTGGCTGGCCACCACTTCCACGCCGTCCAGCCCGGCCTGGTGCAGGCGCCGCGCGGCGGCGGCGTAGCCGGCGACTATCTCGTCGATCATGCGCTGGTCCAGCTCGCGCGGCATCACCCGGAAGCGCTCGTTGGGCGAGGCCGAGGCGGAGTAGGCCACCGCCAGCAGGCCGTCGCTGGACTCCATGATCTCGCGCCCGGGGTGGAAGATCTGCGACAGCACCACGGTGCCCTCGGCGTGGCAGGCCTCGGCGACGCGGCGGTAGCCGGGGATGCATTCGTCGTCGGTGGCCATCAGCACGTGGGAGGTGTAGCGGGCGCTGTCGTGCACCCCCGCCACCTGCATCACGATCAGCCCCACGCCGCCCTTGGCGCGGGCCTGGTGGTAGGCCACCAGTTGGTCGTTGACCAGGTTGTCGGTGGGCATCGAGGTGTCGTGCCCGGTGGACATGATGCGGTTCTTCAGGCGCTTGCCACGGATTTCCAGCGGGCTGAACAGGTGCGGGAAGGCATTCGTCACGGACTTCGTCCTTTCTTGTCGTTCTGCGGGAGGTCAGGCGTTGCGGGCCTGCCAGTCGACCGGGTAGAGGGCGTAGAACACGCAGGCCTTCTCGCCTTCGTAGGCCAGGGGCGTGCGCTCGGGCACCCAGATCACGTCGCCCGGCGCGGCCTCGATGACGCGCTCGCCCAGGCGCAGGCGGAAGTGGCCTTCCAGCACCACGATCAGTTCGTCGTAGAGCACCGTCCATTCGATGGAACAGCCGTCGAAGCGGGCCAGGCCGGCGCCCATGGTCTGGCTGTCGGCCGGGCCGATCAGGCGGCAGATGGCCGCGCGCTCCGGCGGCTGGCCGGCGTAGGGCTGGAACTGCAGGGCGGACTGCTGGAAGTGGATGACGTCGGGCACGGTGGGGACTCCTGGCGCTGGGTTTTGTTGTTATCCAAGTAACGCCATGGAAATTTACCTTCAGTAAAAAATCAACTTGTTTTTTTAAAAATGACTGGGTAGTTTCGTGTCCATGCCCCGTCGCCGACGGGGCATGCCCAGCGACGTACTCCACAACAACTACAAGAGGAGATGCGCATGAACCGTGCTCCACGGTGTCTTCCCGCGCCGGCTGCCCCACGCCGCAGCGCCCCTTCGCCTCTGACTGCCAGCTGCCATCCGCGAGTTGTTCCGGTACGCCCAACCCACCTCCGCCGTGCCACCGCGGTGGCCACGGTTCGCATTCACAGAGGGTCCGCTCGATGATTTCGCGCAAGAACGCTTTGCAACCCCTGCTGCTGCTCCTGGGACTCGGTCTCGGCAGCGCCCAGGCGCAGGATTCCATGGTCGTGGTCGGCTATGGCGGCACCGGGCAGAAGGCCCAGGACCTGGCCTTCTTCCAGCCCTTCGCCAAGGCCAGCGGGGCGCGCCTGACCCAGGCCGAGTACAACGGCGAGATGGCGCGCATCAAGGTGATGACCGACACCGGCCACGCCGACTGGGACGTGGTGCAGATCGAGGGCCCGGACCTGGCGCGCAACTGCGACCTGGGCATGTTCGTGCCGCTGGACTGGAAGCAACTGGGCGGCGCCGACCAACTGGTGCCCAACGCCGCCAAGGAGTGCGGTTCGGCTGCGCTGGTCTGGGGCGTGGCCATTGCCTACGACGCCGACAAGCTGAAGACCGCCCCCAGCGGCTGGCAGGACTTCTGGGACCTGCAGAAATTCCCCGGCAAGCGCGGAATGCGCAAGCGCGCGGTGTACAACCTGGAGTTCGCCCTGATGGCCGACGGCGTCGCGCCGGCGGACGTGTACAAGGTGCTCTCCACCAAGGCGGGCGTCGACCGCGCCTTCGCCAAGCTCGACCAGATCAAGCCGTCGATCCAGTGGTGGGAGGCCGGCGCCCAGCCGCCGCAGTGGCTCGCCGCCGGCGACGTGGTGATGACCACCAGCTACACCGGGCGCATCGCCGACGCCCACAAGAGCGGGCGCAACCTCGACCTGGTCTGGCCGGGCGCGCTGTACGGCATGGACTACTGGGCGATCATCAAGGGCTCGCAGCACGTCGACCTGGCCAAGCGCTTCATCGCCTTCGCCAACCAGGCCGACGCCCAGGTGGACTACGTGCACAACATCCCCTACGGCCCCACCAACAAGCAGGCCGCCGAACGCCTGCCGCAGGACCTGGCGCGCTGGGTACCGACCGCGCCGGCGAACATCAAGGTGGGCCTGGCCATGGACGACGAGTTCTGGGCCGACCATGGCGAGGAGCTGGAGGAGCGCTTCAACGCTTGGGCGGCGCAATAGGTCAGGAGCGGCTGCAAGCTACAAGCTACAAGCTGCAGGCAAGAGCGAAGAGCCGGTCCCCCTGTAGGAGCGAGCTTGCTCGCGAACCAAACCCGGCACCGTGCCTGCCCGGTTCGCGAGCAAGTTCGCTCCTACGAAGAGCTCCGCACATGCTCTTCCCTGTAGCCCGAACAACAAGAGGAACCCCGGCATGACCATCCCGATGCCCTCCCGTGAAACCTGCTCCGCCGAAGAGTGGAAGCTGCGCGAGGAGCTGGCCGCCTGCTATCGGCTGATCGCCCATTTCCGCATGAGCGACCTGATCTTCACCCACATCTCCCTGCGCCTGCCCGGGCCGCAGCATCATTTCCTGATCAATCCCTATGGGCTGATGTTCGACGAGATCACCGCCTCCAGCCTGGTGAAGATCGACCTGGACGGCAATCCGGTGGAGCCGACGCGCTACAAGGTCAACCCGGCCGGCTTCGTCATCCACAGCGCCATCCATGCCGCCCGCGAGGATGCCCGGTGCGTGCTGCACACCCACACCCGCGCCGGCTGCGCGGTGGCCTCCCAGGCCGGGGGGCTGTTGCCGCTGAACCAGATGTCGATGGAGTTCTACGGGCGCCTGGGCTACCACGACTACGAAGGCATCGCCCTGTCCTTCGACGAGCAGCAGCGCCTGGTGCGCGACCTCGGCGACCACCTGGGGATGATCCTGCGCAACCACGGCCTGCTGACCGTGGGCGAGAGCGTGAAGCAGGCGTTCCTGCGCATGTACTACCTGGAGAAGGCCTGCGACATCCAGGTCGCCGCCCAGGCTGGCGGCGAGCTGGTGATCCCGCCGGACGCGGTGTGCCGGCGCACCGAGCGCCAGTTCAACGAACCGGCGCGGCCGCAGGCCGAGGGCGAGCTGAGCGACCCGGATGGCTACGACCTGGCCTGGGAGGCGCTGCTGCGCATGCTCGAGCGCACCGCGCCGGACTACAGGAACTGACGTAGGGCGTATAACCGTTCGCGGTTATACGCCGCCTGACCGTGCCGGTGTCCACGCCAAGGTCGACCTCGAGCGGTCCGCAACCCCGCCCTGCGCCCCTGCATGGAAATGACGTGGGTGGGGCGGTGTAGGAGCGGATCTCATCCGCGATCCGCGCCGGAACCTCCGGCTATCGCGGACAAGGTCCGCTCCTACGGGGGAGGCATACCGTGCCTCCCAGCAACCTGTAGGAGCGGGCCCTGCCCGCGATTTCGCGCGCAGGGCGCGCTCCTACATGGGCACGGCGTTGGGGCATCCGGTTATCGCGGGCGGAGTCCGCTCCGCAAACAACAAGCCCGGCTTTCGCCGGGCTTGTCGTTCATTGCTGGGTCCGTGCCTTGCTGCTGCTTTCCAGCTGCTGCTCGGCGGCCTTGGCCAGGTCCGGCGGGAGGAAGTCCTTGTCCGGGTTGTAGTCGGCCTTGAGGTAGGTGCCCAGGGCCTGCAGGTCGGCCGGGCTGAGGGTGCCGGCGGTCTGCTTCAGGCGCAGGTTGTCGAGGATGTAGTCGTAGCGCGCGTTGTTGTAGTCGCGCACGGCGCTGTACAGCTGGCGCTGGGCGTCGAGCACGTCGACGATGTTGCGGGTGCCGACCTGGTAGCCGATCTCGGTGGCTTCCAGCGAGCTCTGGTTGGAGATGATCGCCTGGCGCCGCGCCTTCACCGTCTCCACGTCGGTGTTCACCGCGCGGTGCTGGTTGCGCGCGTCCTGCACCACCTGGCGGCGCTGGCTTTCGCGCAGTTGCTCGCTCTGGTTCAGGCGCTGGTACGACTCGCGCACCTGGGAGCTGGTCAGGCCGCCGCTGTAGATCGGGATGTTCAGCTGCACGCCGACGCTGGTCTGGTCCACCCACTTGCCATAGGTGGGGCCGGTACCGCTGTTGGTGAAGCCCAGGGCGTCGTTGTCGCCCTTCTGGTACTGCACCACCGCGTCCACGGTCGGCAGGTGCCCGGCCTTGCGCTGGCGCAGCGTTTCCTCGGCGGCGGTGACCGCGAAGTTGCTGGCCTGCAGGGCGATGTTCTGCTGCACCGAGGTGTCCACCCAGGCCTTGGCGTCGTTGGGCGTGGGCACCACCACCGGCAGCGAGTGGAGGATGCCCTCGATGCCGCTGTAGTCGCGGTTGGTGAGCGTCACCAGGGCCTGGAAGGCATCTTCCACGGCCTGCTCGGCGACGATGCGGTTGGCCCGCGAGGTGTCGTAGCCGGCCTGGGATTCGAGCACGTCGGTCTTGTCCGACAGGCCGACGTCGAAGCGTTCGTTGGACTGGTCGAGCTGGCGCTTGAAGGCCGCTTCCTCGGCCTTGCTGGCGGCCAGGTTGTCCTGGGCGCGGAGCACGCCGAAGTAGGTCTCGGCGGTCTGCAGTATCAGCCGCTGCTGGGTGGCGGAGAATTCCAGCTGGGCCTGTTCGCTGATGTTTTCCGCGGCCTTGAGCTGGAACCAGCGGTCGGCGCGGAACAGCGGCTGGCTGAGGCTGGCCTGGACCAGCTGGCTGCTGCGGTTGAGGGTGGCGTCCGGCGTGTCCAGCGAGGTGCGGGTGTTGCCCAGGCTGCCGCCGGCGTTGATCTGCGGCAGCAGGCCGGAGCGGGCCTGGGGCACGACTTCCTTGCGCGCCAGGTAGTCGGCCTGGGCGGCGGCGAGGTCGGCGTTGTTGTCTACGGCATCCTTGTAGACGTTGATCAGGTCGGTCTTGCTCGGCAGTGGAGCGACGCTCGACGTGGGCTGGGCTGCCCAGACGAAACCTGTGGAGGCGGCCACGGCGACAGCCAGGGAGAGTCTGCGCAGCATTCGTTCGTCCTAGAAAGTGTGCGGGTGGGGCAAGGCTACGGTCGCCCCGATTGGCGGTCAAGGCGCCATCTTGGGGCAATTCGTTGCAGGAGTGTAGTTGCCGGTGTGTGACCGCGAAGTCGCTTCGGATACTTTCGGCCCGGCGGCATTGGCCAAGCACCGAACTCTTGTTTAGACTGCGGACGTTCTTGTCGGGGTGCCCCATTGCGAGGGGCTGAGATCGGATAGTTCCGGATCCCGTTGAACCTGATCGGGTTAGCACCCGCGTAGGGAACAAGAAGTCCGCGTCCCCAGTGCCTTTCCGGCCGGCCCCAGCCCTTCCCGGACGCGTCCTTTCTCCGCAGTGCCTTGCGGCTCCCGCGTCACCCAGGTTCTCCCGACAATCAACCCAGGAGAGCCAGGATGAGCACCCAGAAGAACAACGTCACCCGCCTTGAACAGCTCGACCGCCAATCGGCGCAGCCCTTCCCCAACTCGCGCAAGGTCTACCTGACCGGCTCGCGCCCGGACATCCGCGTACCGGTGCGGGAAATTTCCCTGGCCGACACGCCCACTGCCTTCGGCGGCGAGAAGAACCCGCCGGTGTACGTCTACGACACTTCCGGCCCCTACACCGACCCGGCCGTACGCATCGACCTGCGCAAGGGCCTGCCCGACGTGCGTTCGCGCTGGATCGACGAGCGTGGCGACACCGAGATCCTCCCCGGGCTGACCTCCGAGTTCGGCAAGGCGCGCCTGGCCGACGCCAGCCTCGACGCCCTGCGCTTCGCCCACGTGCGCACCCCGCGCCGGGCCAAGGCCGGGCGCAACGTCACGCAGATGCACTACGCGCGCCAGGGCATCATCACCCCGGAGATGGAATACATCGCCATCCGCGAGAACATGAAGCTGCAGGAAGCCCGTGCCGCTGGCCTGCTCGACGCGCAGCACCCGGGGCAGAGCTTCGGCGCCAGCATCCCGCAGGAGATCACCGCCGAGTTCGTGCGTGACGAAGTGGCCCGCGGCCGCGCCATCATCCCGGCGAACATCAACCACACGGAACTCGAGCCGATGATCATCGGCCGCAACTTCCTGGTGAAGATCAACGGCAACATCGGCAACAGCGCGCTGGGCTCCTCGATCGAGGAAGAGGTGGAGAAGCTCACCTGGGGCATCCGCTGGGGCGCCGACACCGTGATGGACCTGTCCACCGGCAAGCACATCCACGAGACCCGCGAGTGGATCCTGCGCAACAGCCCGGTGCCGATCGGCACCGTGCCCATCTACCAGGCGCTGGAGAAGGTCAATGGCATCGCCGAGGACCTGACCTGGGAAATCTTCCGCGACACCCTGATCGAACAGGCCGAGCAGGGCGTGGACTACTTCACCATCCACGCCGGCGTGCTGCTGCGCTACGTGCCGCTGACTGCAAAGCGCGTCACCGGCATCGTCTCCCGCGGCGGCTCGATCATGGCCAAGTGGTGCCTGGCGCACCACCAGGAGAACTTCCTCTATACGCACTTCGAGGACATCTGCGAGATCATGAAGGCCTACGACGTCAGCTTCTCGCTGGGCGACGGCCTGCGCCCGGGCTCGGTGGCCGACGCCAACGACGCCGCCCAGTTCGGCGAACTGGAAACCCTCGGCGAGCTGACCCGCATCGCCTGGAAGCACGACGTGCAGGTGCTGATCGAGGGCCCCGGCCACGTGCCCATGCACCTGATCAAGGAGAACATGGACAAGCAGCTGGAATGCTGCGACGAGGCGCCGTTCTACACCCTCGGCCCGCTGACCACCGACATCGCCCCCGGCTACGACCACATCACCTCGGGCATAGGCGCGGCGATGATCGGCTGGTTCGGCTGCGCCATGCTCTGCTACGTCACGCCCAAGGAGCACCTGGGCCTGCCGAACAAGGACGACGTGAAGACCGGCATCATCACCTACAAGATCGCCGCGCATGCTGCCGATCTCGCAAAAGGCCACCCGGGCGCGCAGATCCGCGACAACGCCCTGTCCAAGGCGCGCTTCGAGTTCCGCTGGGAAGACCAGTTCAACCTCGGCCTGGACCCGGACACCGCCCGTGCCTTCCATGACGAGACGCTGCCGAAGGACTCGGCCAAGGTCGCGCACTTCTGCTCCATGTGCGGGCCGAAGTTCTGCTCCATGAAGATCACCCAGGAAGTCCGCGACTACGCCAAGGAGAACGGCCTGACCGACGAGCAGAAGGCCATCGAGGCCGGCTTCCAGGAACAGGCCGCGCGCTTCAAGGATGAAGGTTCGGTGATCTACAAACAGGTCTGAAGAATGGCGGCAGGCTTCAGGCGGCAGGCTGCAGGCAGGAGCGAAGCGCTCGCCTGGCACCGCCTGTGGCCTGTAGCCTGCCGCCTGTAGCCAATTTTTCCCTTGAGCCTTGCATCCATCGTGACCAGTTTCCCTACGACCAATTATTCCCCGGCCATCGCCGTTGGCGCCGCCCAGCGCGTGCTCGGCCTGCGTGACCTGTTTTCCCTGTGGTTCTCCCTCGGCATCGGCCTGATGGTGCTGCAGACCGGCGCGCTGCTGGCGCCCGGCCTGGGCCTGGCCGGCTCGCTGCTGGCGATCTTCCTCGGCACCCTGGTCGGCGTGCTGCTGCTGGCCGCCGCCGGGGTGATCGGCAGCGACACCGGGCTGGCCGCCATGGCTTCGCTCAAGCTCAGCCTCGGTGGCCACGGCGCGGCGCTGCCGGCCGTGCTCAACCTGCTGCAGCTGGTGGGCTGGGGCGCCTTCGAGGTGATCGTCATGCGCGACGCCGCCAGCCTGCTGGCCGCGCGTGCCTTCGGCGAGGGCAGCCTGTGGACCAGCCCAGCCCTGTGGACCCTGGTGTTCGGCGCCCTGGCCACCCTGCTGGCGGTCAGCGGGCCGCTGGCCTTCGTTCGCCGCGTGCTGCGCAAGTGGGGCATCTGGCTGCTGCTGGCGGCCTGCGTCTGGCTGACCTGGGACCTGCTGCGCCGTGCGGACCTCGCGGCCATCTGGGCCCGCGGCGGCGACGGCTCGCTGCCGCTGGCGGTGGGCTTCGACATCGCCATCGCCATGCCGCTGTCCTGGCTGCCGCTGATCGCCGACTACTCGCGCTTCGGCAAGCACGCCGGGCAGGTATTCGGCGGCGCCGCCCTGGGCTTCTTCATCGGCTGCTTCTGGCTGATGGGCCTGGGCGTGGCCTACACCCTGGCGTTCGCCCAGGGCAGCGACGCCAACGCCCTGCTGCTGGCCCTGGCCGGCGCCGGCATGGGCATCCCGCTGCTGCTGATCCTGCTCGACGAGTCGGAGAAGGCCTTCGCCGACATCCACTCGGCGGCGGTCTCAAGCGGCATCCTGGTGCCGCTGAAGGTCGAGCACCTGGCGTTGATCATCGGCGTGCTCTGCACCCTGATCGCCTGGTTCGCGCCGCTGGCGCAGTACCAGAACTTCCTGCTGCTGATCGGCTCGGTGTTCGCGCCGCTGTTCGGCGTGGTGCTGGTGGACCACTTCCTGCTGCGCCGCCGCGCCGCCGCCGAGATTCGCCCAGGCCTGCGCTGGGGCTCGCTGCTGGCCTGGGCCGGTGGCGTGGTCACCTACCACCTGCTGGCCAACTACGCGCCGGACCTGGGCGCCACCCTGCCGGCGCTGCTGGTGGCCGGGGTGCTGCAACTGCTGCTGGGGCGCCTCGGCGCCAGGGGCTGACCGGCCTGCCGGCCGGATCGCGGACAAGGTCCGCTCCTACAGTCTGCAATGAGGTACGGCGTTTCCCGTAGGGCGAATAACCGTTCGCGGTTATCCGCCGTTGGCCGGAGCACCGATGCCCGACGACGGCGGCGGATAACGCCTTGGGCGTTATGCGCCCTACAGGTTGACGCCGAGCTTCGCGTTCATGCCGGACTGCCCCCTCTCCCGCTTGCGGGAGAGGGTTGGGGAGAGGGGACGGCATCAACCCGAAGCACGGTGCCGCCGGTGAGCGCCGTTCGCGGACAAGGTCCTACAGTCTGCAATGAGGCACGGCGTTTCCCGTAGGGCGTATAACCGTTCGCGGTTATCCGCCGTTGGCCGGAGCGCCGGTGCCCGACGACGGCGGCGGATAACGCCTTGGGCGTTATGCGCCCTACAGGTTGACGCCGAGCTTCGTGCTCATGCCGGTGAACGCCATTCGCGTCTACCCCACCACCGTTGCCCCATCTGTAGGAGCGCGCCCTGCGCGCGATTCGCGGGCAGGGCCCGCTCCTACGGTTCCAGGGAGGCACTGCCGTAGGAGCGGACTCCGTCCGCGATTGGGCGCCCGGCTACTGCGCCCCACGCCCCGGGAAATAGTAGGGCTTCACGATCCCATTGAGCCGCGGATAGGGAATCTTCAGCTCCGGGTGCCCGACCGAGTGCGGGGCGATGCGGTCGATGTCGTACTTCAGCGTCAGCGCGCCAAAGGTCAGGGCGAAGTGCGGGGTCTTCTGGAACGGCCAGTCCCTGAGGAAGTTCGCGTCCTGCTCCACCAGCTTGTTCTGCACCACCCAGGCCTGGTGGGCCAGGCGCGCGGTGTCCCAGAACGCCTGTTCCTGGCCGGGCAGCAGCACGTCCTGCAGCGTCAGCACCTTGTGCAGGCGGCGGTCGTAGTTGATGAAGGCGCGGCCCGGGCGGCCATACTCTCCACCGGTGAAGACGTAGCTGGACAGTTCGAGGATCACCAGGCCGTCATGCTGCTCGCGTATCTTCGCCTGCAGGTAGCTGCTCCAGCCCGGCTTGGCGCTGGCCAGGAAATCCCGCTCGTAGCCGGCGAGGCTGGCCGGGCGCGGGTCGTCCGGGGTTTCCCGGGTGAGTTCGAGTAGCTGCTGCTCGATGGCGGCGTCGAGCGCGGGTTCGCCGTCGAAGCCCAGTGTGTCCAGGTTGAACAGCGGGCACTGCTCGCCCTGGCAGCCCGGCTGCAGGTGTTCGAAGGTGGTGTGGCGGGCGCTCAGCGGGTCGCCCAGGCCCGGGCCGAAGAGGCTCTGGCAGCCGCCGAGCGCCAGCAGCAGGCCCGCGGCGGCAAGGGTTTTCAGAAAATGCATGGGAGTCCTTCTTTGCGTGTCCGGCGGCGATCGGCCGCGCGGCTTGGAGCGGCGAAGCCGCGCCGGGTTCGCCGCGCCGCCGAGTGTAGCAGTGTCGCGCGGCTCCCCGCCGGGCGGTGGCGGAAAGAGGCTGCACGGGGCACGGCGTCGCGCTAGGATGGCGCGAAGTTCAACCGATCAGCGAGTGTGTGGGATGGCGGATATCTTCAAGGCGGGCCCGGACGATGTGGAGATCACTCGGCGCGAGGAATGCTTCCGCGGCTTCTATCGCATCGAGCGTCTGCACCTGCGTCATCGCCAGTTCGCCGGCGACATGGGGCCGCTGATCAGCCGCGAGCTGTTCGTCCGCCACGATGCCGTCTGCGTGCTGCCCTACGACCCGCACCGCGACGAGGTGGTGCTGATCGAGCAGTTCCGCGTCGGCGCCATGGAGGCTGGGGTCAACCCCTGGCTGCTGGAGCTGGTCGCAGGCTTGATCGACAAGGACGAGGAGCCCGAGGAAGTCGCTCGCCGCGAGGCCGTGGAAGAAGCCGGCCTGCAGCTCGGCGCGCTCTGGCCGATCAGCCAGTACCTGCCTTCGCCGGGCGGCAGCAACGAGCTGGTGCACCTGTTCGTCGGCCGTTGCGACAGCAGCCTGGCCTCGGGCATCCATGGCCTGGAGGAGGAGGGCGAGGACATCCGCGTCCACGTGCTGGCCCTGGAAGATGCCCTGCAGGCCGTGCGCGACGGGCGCGTCAACAACGCCGCGAGCATGCTCGCCCTGCAATGGCTGGCGCTGAACCGTGCCGAGGTCCGTGGGCTATGGGTGTGAACCTGCTGCGCGAGCGCTACCGCGTCGACCTCGCCGGGCTGCAGGCCACCTGCGAGGCCAACTACCTGCGCCTGATGCGGTTGCTGCCGGACATGCGCGAGGTGCAGTCGCAACGCCGCGTGGCGCTGAGCGAGGGCGAACGCCTGCTCGGCGTGCTGGCCCTGGAGGTGATCGAGGCCTGCCCCTACACCACCACCCTGCAGGTGCGCCAGGAGCTGGGCCTGCCCTGGCTGCCCGCGCCGCGCCTGGAAGTGCGCGTCTACCATGACGCGCGCATGGCCGAAGTGGTTGGTGCCGAGCAGGCGCGCCGCCTGCTGGCCATCTACCCTTATCCGAACCAGGCCATGCACCAGCCGGACGAGAAGAGCCAGCTCAACCTCTTCCTCGGCGAGTGGCTGAGCCATTGCCTGGCCTGCGGCCACGAGCTGGAGCCGGTGCTGCAGCGCTGAAACATGGGTAGTGGCACTGCGCCATGATAGAATGTCGTTCGTCTGGCCGACGGCGAGCTTACTGTGAACTGTGACTCTTTCCCGGTTTGCCCGGCACCGGGGCTGTCACCATACTTCCTTCAACGACGACGCCTCGCCTGACAGGAGAAGGCGCATTGCCTGCGAAAGAATTTTCCTCAAATGAGCCGGTGCTGCTGGTGCAGCTCTCCGACAGCCATCTGTTCGCCGAGCATGATGGCCGACTCCTTGGCATGGATACTGCGGACAGCCTGAAGCAGGTGGTGAAGCGGGTTCTCGAGGAGCAGCCGCAGGTCGACCTGGTCCTGGCGACTGGTGATATCTCGCAGGACGGTTCCGTGGAATCGTACCGACGTTTCCTGGATATCTGTTCCAGCATCCAGGCGCCGAGCCGCTGGTTCCCCGGCAACCACGACGAGCTGGCGCCCATGCGCGAAGTCTGCGCCGACAGCGACCGGCTCGACCCGGTGCTCGACCTGGGCGCCTGGCGCATCGTCCTGCTCGACTCCACCATTCCCGGCGCGGTGCCCGGGCAGGTGTCCGCCGAGCAGCTCGCCCTGCTGGACGAGGCCCTGCACGGCGCGCGCGAGCGCCACGTGCTGGTGGCCTTCCACCATCACCCGGTGAGCATCGGCAGCCAGTGGATGGACCGCATCGGCATCCGCAACCCGCAGGACCTGTTCGCCGTGCTCGACCGCCACCGCCAGGTGCGCTGCCTGCTCTGGGGCCACGTGCACCAGGAGATCGACCGCCTGCGCGGCGACGTGCGCCTGCTGGCATCGCCTTCCACCTGCGTGCAGTTCGCCCCGGGCAGCGAGGACTTCGGCGTGGACAGCCTGGCGCCGGGCTACCGCTGGCTGCGCCTGCTGCCCGATGGCGGCGTGCAGACCGGCGTGTCGCGGGTCACCGGCATCGATTTCCAGGTGGACTACAGCGTCCAGGGCTACTGACGCGTGCGGCTTGCAGGCAGCGGCTCGCTGCTTGTAGCCTCCCGCACCATGACCGACATCCTCTATATCCACGGCTTCAACAGTTCCCCGGCCTCGCAGAAGGCCCGCCAGCTGATGGCCGTCATGGGCCGCCTGGGCTTGCAGGCGCACCTGCGGGTGCCCGAGCTGCACCACCACCCGCGCCAGGCCATGGCCCAGCTCGAGGCGGCCATCGGCGAGCTCGACCGGCCCTTGCTGGTCGGCAGTTCCCTGGGCGGCTACTATGCGACCCATCTTGCCGAGCGGCATGGCCTCAAGGCCCTGCTGATCAACCCGGCGGTGCTGCCCCACGGCCGTTTCGACGGCTACCTGGGGCCGCAGAAGAACCATTACAGCGGCGAGGAGTGGGTGCTGACCCAGGAACACGTCGACGCCCTGGCGGAACTCGAAGTGCCGCCGCCGGTCGATGCGGCGCGCTACCAGGTGTGGCTGCAGACCGGCGACGAAACCCTCGACTACAAGGTGGCCGCGGTGTTCTACCGGGCCTGTGCCTTGCGCATCGAGGCCGGCGGTGACCACAGCTTCCAGGGCTTCGCTCGCTGGCTGCCGGCGCTGCTGGCCTTCGCCGGGGTGCCGGCGAGCCGCTGGCACGACCTCGATTTCTCCACTTTCGACTGAATTTGCTGACTGAAAAGGGACCCCATGGCCCAGCAGAACGCCTATACCGCAGAAGCCATCGAAGTCCTCTCCGGCCTCGATCCGGTGCGCAAGCGCCCGGGCATGTACACCGACACCACGCGGCCCAACCACCTGGCCCAGGAAGTCATCGACAACTCCGTGGACGAGGCCCTGGCCGGCCACGCGAAGAGCGTGCAGGTGATCCTCCACGAGGACAACTCGCTGGAAGTGATCGACGACGGCCGCGGCATGCCGGTGGACATCCACCCCGAAGAGGGCGTGCCGGGGGTCGAGCTGATCCTCACCAAGCTGCACGCCGGCGGCAAGTTCTCCAACAAGAACTACCAGTTCTCCGGCGGCCTGCACGGCGTGGGCATCTCGGTGGTGAACGCGCTTTCCACCCAGGTGGAAGTGCGCGTCAAGCGTGACGCCAACGAATACCGCATGACCTTCGCCGACGGCTTCAAGGCCAGCGACCTGGAAGTCGTCGGCAGCGTCGGCAAGCGCAACACCGGTACCACCGTGCGCTTCTGGCCCGACCCGAAGTATTTCGACTCGCCGAAGTTCTCCGTCAGCCGCCTGAAGCACGTGCTCAAGGCCAAGGCCGTGCTCTGCCCGGGGCTGCTGGTCAGCTTCGAGGACAAGAGCAGCGGCGAGCGCGTCGAATGGCACTACGAGGACGGCCTGCGTTCCTACCTGGCCGACTCGGTGTCCGAGCTGCCGCGCCTGCCGGAAGAGCCCTTCTGCGGCACCCTGGCCGGCAGCAAGGAGGCGGTGGACTGGGCCCTGCTGTGGCTGCCCGAGGGCGGCGAGTCGCTGCAGGAAAGCTACGTCAACCTGATCCCCACGGCCCAGGGCGGCACCCACGTCAACGGCCTGCGCCAGGGCCTGCTCGACGCCATGCGCGAGTTCTGCGAGTTCCGCAACCTGCTGCCGCGCGGCGTGAAGCTGGCGCCGGAAGACGTCTGGGAGCGCATCGCCTTCGTCCTCTCGATGAAGCTGCAGGAGCCGCAGTTCTCCGGGCAGACCAAGGAGCGCCTGTCCTCCCGCGAGGCCGCGGCCTTCGTCTCCGGGGTGGTCAAGGACGCCTTCAGCCTGTGGCTCAACGCCAACCCCGAGCTGGGCCTGCAGCTGGCCGAACTGGCCATCAGCAACGCCGGCCGCCGCCTCAAGGCGGGCAAGAAGGTCGAGCGCAAGAAAATCACCCAGGGCCCGGCGCTGCCTGGCAAGCTGGCCGACTGCGCCGGCCAGGACCCGATGCGCGCCGAACTCTTCCTGGTGGAGGGCGACTCCGCCGGCGGTTCGGCCAAGCAGGCGCGGGACAAGGAGTTCCAGGCGATCATGCCGCTGCGCGGGAAGATCCTGAACACCTGGGAAGTGGACGGCGGCGAAGTCCTGGCCAGCCAGGAAGTGCACGACATCGCCGTGGCCATCGGCGTCGACCCGGGCGCCGCCGACCTGACCCAGCTGCGCTACGGCAAGATCTGCATCCTCGCCGACGCCGACTCCGACGGCCTGCACATCGCCACCCTGCTGTGCGCGCTGTTCGTCCGCCACTTCCGCCCGCTGGTGGAAGCCGGGCACGTCTACGTGGCCATGCCGCCGCTGTACCGCATCGACCTGGGCAAGGAAGTCTTCTACGCCCTCGACGATGCCGAGCGCGACGGCATCCTCGACCGGCTGCTGGCCGAGAAGCGCCGCGGCAAGCCGCAGGTCACCCGCTTCAAGGGCCTGGGCGAGATGAACCCGCCGCAGCTGCGCGAAACCACCATGGACCCGAACACCCGGCGCCTGGTGCAGCTGACCCTGGAAGACGCCGAGGGCACCGTCGAGATCATGGACATGCTGCTGGCCAAGAAGCGCGCCGGCGACCGCAAGTCCTGGCTGGAGACCAAGGGCAACCTGGCCGAGGTCCTGGCCTGATGCGCCGCTTCCTGGCCGCCCTGGCGGCCGTGCTCGGCTGCGCCCAGGCCCTGGCGGACGCACCCGCGGTGGGGCAGGGGCCGGCCCTGCAGTTCCTTTCCGAGCACGCGGTGGAAGGCATGCCCGGCGGCAACCTGTCGGGGCTGGCGCTGTGCGGCGGCGAGCTGTGGACGGTATCCGACCGCGACGACGACCGCCTCTACGGCCTGCGCCCGGACGAAGCCCCGGGCAGCGTCTGGCACGCCCGCGCCGAGACCTTCAGCGTGCCCGGGCTGCCCGACAGCGGCCTGTCCTGGGGCGCCCGCGCGCGCACCTGGCTGTACGGCCTGGTGCGCGGTGGCGCCCTGGATTTCGAAGGCGTCAGCTGCGATGCAAAGGGCAACCGCTACCTGGTCAGCGAGGCCTATGCCGGCGTTCTGCGGGTGCCGGAGGCCGGCGCCGCGCAATGGCTGGAGCTGCCGCCGACTCTGCTGCGCCAGGCGCGCGCCAGCGGCCTGCTGATGGTCAACAACGCCTACTACGAAGGCCTGGCCATCGACGCCGACGGCAAGCGCCTGTGGCTCGCCGCCGAACGCCAGCGCCGCGGCCTGCTGCGCCTGCGCAACGACAACGGCAGCTGGAAATGCGACGGCGCCTGCGTGCTGCTCAGCGAGGGCGGCACGGCGCTGCCGCCGCCACAGCTGGAAAGCGACAAGCCGCTGGCCCTGGACTTCTCCGACCTGGCGCTGTACCAGGGCAAGCTGTTCACCCTGGAACGCCTGGTCCACCAGGTCTGCCGGCGCAACGCCGACAGCGGCGCCGCCGAGCGCTGCTGGTCGTTCGCCGACGGCGCCCTGGCCCCGCAGCGCCGCTACGCCTTGCCCTATGGCGTGGCCGAGGCCCTGGTGATCGACGACAAGGGCGCCTGGATCGGCCTGGACAACGGCGATGCGGCGCGCGCCGACGGCGATGCGCGGCCCTACGTGTTGCGCTTCGCCGCCCCGGCGGAGGGCTGGCTGGGTGGCAAATGAGCGAAGCACAACCCGGACGCCGCCTCGGCAAGGCCATGATGCTGCTCGCCTGGCTGGCCGGCATCGGCCTGGCCACGCACTTCTTCGGCCTGTGGGAAAAGCGCCAGCACAACCCCAACGTCCAGCCGCAGTCGCTGCACGGCGACGGCTACGTGGAACTGCGCCTGCTGGGCAACCGCCAGGGCCACTACGTGTTCGACGGGCTGATCGACGGTACGCCGGCGACCTTCCTGCTGGACACCGGCGCCAGCGCCGTGGCCGTGCCGGAAGCACTGGCCCTGCGCCTGCAGCTGCAGCGTGGCGCGCCCATCGACCTGGACACCGCCAACGGCCGCACCCGGGGCTGGCGCACGCGCCTGCAGCGCCTGGAGCTTGGCGACATCCTGCTGCGCGACGTGCCGGCGATCATCGCCCCGGGCATGGGCGGCAACGAGGTGCTGCTCGGCATGAGCGCCCTCAGACAACTCGAATTCTCCCAGCGCGACGGCACCCTGGTGCTGCGCCAGAACACTTCCCCGTGAGGCACGCATGAGCGAAACCCTCGATCTGAGCCTGGAAGGCGTGGAGCGCCGCTCCCTCGCCGAGTTCACCGAACAGGCCTACCTGAACTACTCCATGTACGTGATCATGGACCGCGCCCTGCCGCACATCGGCGACGGCCTCAAGCCCGTGCAGCGGCGCATCGTCTACGCCATGAGCGAGCTGGGCCTGGACGCCGACTCCAAGCACAAGAAGTCGGCGCGCACCGTCGGTGACGTGCTGGGTAAATACCACCCCCACGGCGACTCGGCCTGCTACGAGGCCATGGTGCTGATGGCCCAGCCGTTCTCCTACCGCTACCCGCTGGTGGACGGCCAGGGCAACTGGGGCGCGCCGGACGATCCCAAGTCCTTCGCCGCCATGCGCTACACCGAGGCGCGCCTGTCGCGCTACGCCGAGACCCTGCTCTCCGAGCTGGGCCAGGGCACCGCGGACTGGGTGCCGAACTTCGACGGCACCCTGGAGGAGCCGGCGGTGCTGCCGGCGCGGCTGCCCAACCTGCTGCTCAACGGCACCACCGGCATCGCCGTGGGCATGGCCACCGACGTGCCGCCGCACAACCTGCGCGAAGTGGCCGCGGCCTGCGTGCGCCTGCTCGACCAGCCGGACGCCGGCGTCGGCGAACTGCTCGAGCACGTGCAGGGCCCGGACTTCCCCACCGAGGCGGAGATCATCACCCCGCGCGCCGACCTGCAGAAGATCTACGAAACCGGCCGCGGCTCGGTGCGCATGCGCGCCGTGTACCGCGTCGAGGACGGCGACATCGTGGTCACCGCGCTGCCGCACCAGGTCTCCGGGGCCAAGGTGCTGGAGCAGATCGCCGCGCAGATGCAGGCCAAGAAGCTGCCGATGGTCGCCGACCTGCGCGACGAGTCGGACCACGAGCACCCCACCCGCATCGTCATCATCCCGCGTTCCAACCGCGTGGACGCCGACGAGCTGATGACCCACCTGTTCGCCACCACCGACCTGGAAAGCTCCTACCGGGTGAACCTCAACGTCATCGGCCTGGACGGCAAGCCGCAGGTCAAGGACCTGCGCCAGCTGCTGACCGAGTGGCTGACCTACCGCACCGACACCGTGCGCCGTCGCCTGCAGTTCCGCCTGGACAAGGTGGAGAAGCGCCTGCACCTGTTGGAAGGCCTGCTGATCGCCTTCCTCAACCTCGACGAGGTGATCCACATCATCCGCACCGAGGAGCAGCCCAAGCCGGTGCTGATGGAGCGCTTCGCCCTCACCGACGTGCAGGCCGACTACATCCTCGACACCCGCCTGCGCCAGCTGGCGCGCCTGGAAGAGATGAAGATCCGCGGCGAGCAGGAAGAGCTGGCCAAGGAACGCGCCAAGCTGCTGGCGATCCTCGGTTCCAACGCCAAGCTGCGCAAGCTGGTGCGCGACGAGCTGATCGCCGACGCCGAGGCCTATGGCGACGACCGCCGCTCGCCGATCGTCGAGCGCGCCGAGGCCAAGGCCCTCTCGGAAACCGAACTGATGCCCACCGAGCCGGTCACCGTGGTGCTCTCCGACAAGGGCTGGGTGCGCTGCGCCAAGGGCCACGACATCGACGCCGAAGGGCTTTCGTACAAGGCCGGCGACACCTTCAAGGCCGCCGCGCCCGGGCGTTCGAACCAGTACGCGGTGTTCATCGACTCCACCGGGCGCAGCTACTCGCTGGCGGCCCACAGCCTGCCGTCGGCGCGTGGCCAGGGCGAGCCGCTGACCGGCCGCCTGACGCCGCCGCCGGGCGCCAGCTTCGAGCGCGTGCTGCTGCCCGAGGACAGCGCCCTGTACGTGCTGGCCTCGGACGCCGGCTATGGCTTCGTGGTCAAGGGCGAGGACATGCAGGCCAAGAACAAGGCCGGCAAGGCCCTGCTCAGCCTGCCCAACGGCGCGCAGGTGATGGCCCCGCGGCCGGTGGCCGACGTCGAGCAGGACTGGCTGGCGGCGGTGACCACCGAGGGCCGCCTGCTGCTGTTCAAGGTCTCCGACCTGCCGCAACTGGCCAAGGGCAAGGGCAACAAGATCATCAGCGTACCGGGCGAGCGCGTGGCCAGCCGCGAGGAATACCTGACCGACCTGGCAGTTCTGCCGCCGGGGGCGACCCTCGTGCTGCAGGCCGGCAAGCGCACCCTGTCGTTGCGCGGCGACGACCTGGAGCACTACAAGGGTGAGCGCGGCCGGCGTGGCAACAAGCTGCCGCGTGGCTTCCAGCGGGTCGATGCACTGCTGGTCGAGTCGCTGTCTCAGGACTGAAACGCTCTGCGATACACTCTGCCTCTGGAGCTATGGCGCCGGTTAAGGGATGATAGGTCCCTTTGACACGGGCGCCTTGGCTCCATTGTCGTTTTGGTTAGTGGTTTTTTGTAGCAAGTGACGCCGATCTTCGGCGAATTAACGGTGATTGCACGATGAGCGCCCTGCGCGTCCTCGCATGTCTTTCCCTCGTCGGCCTCCTCGGGCTGGCGGGCTGTACGGTGAATCGACCGACCCAGCTGTACCAACTGGACGCCGGGGCGACCCCGGTGCCCACCCGCGACAACGGTATCGCCGTACTGCTCGGGCCGGTGCAACTGGCCGACTACCTGCAACGTGAGTCCATGGTCCAGCGCCAGGCCGATGGCATCCTCAACCTGTCCACCGAGGCGCGCTGGGCTGGCAGCCTGGAAACCAACGTCAGCCAGTTGCTGGTGCGCCAGTTGTCCAGCAGCCTGGACACCACCCGCCTGGCGCTGTTCCCGGAGCAGCCGGGGTTCACCCCGCAGGTGCAGGTGATGCTGACCATCAGTCGCCTGGATTCCGGTCCGAAGGAGCCGGCGGTGCTGGATGCGCGCTGGCGCCTGCTCGACCAGAAGGGCGCGCTGCGCGACAGCCGCGTGTTCCATGAAGAGGAAAAGCACGACGGCAGCCTGCAGGATCAGGTCCGCGCGCAGAGCGAACTGCTGCGCCGCCTGGCCGGGCAACTGGCCCAGGACGTGCGCCCGGTGGCGGTGGCCGCCGAGCAGCCGGCGGCGCCACGCAAGCCGGCCGCGGCCGCCGAACAGGCCGCCAAGCCCAAGGAAGAAGGGCCGAAGATGCCGTTGGTGGTGCCCATCCACAACAACGCCGAAGTCTTCCGCTTCTGATCGCCGACGGCCCGCGGGTGTCCTGCCCGCGGGCCGCTCTTCGTTGACGAATTCTTGACCATGACGGTGCTAACAAGGCTGCGGTTCTGCCGGCGCCGTTGATCGGAATCCCTTCGGTTGGCGCCCGGCGGGGGTAGGTCCTTGCCACCGTCCATCTCCTTGTCGCCCTTGCCCTCCAGGCTGGCCAGCCTGGGCCCGGCCGCCCGCGCCTGGCTGCTGGGGCTGCTCGCCCTGCTGCTGTTCTGCGCCCAGGCCAAGGGGCGGGCGATCATCGGTTTCGACTCGCGCTTCGTGCTGTTCGCCCAGGAGATGCTGCGCCACGGGCCGAGCCTGTTCCCCACCACCTACGGCGAACCCTACCCGGACTACCCGGGCACTTCGACGTTGCTGATCTACCTGCTGTCGCTGCCTTTCGGCCGCGTCGACAGCCTGGGCGCCTGGCTGCCCTCGGCGCTGGCCGCGGCGGCCGTGGTGGCCCTGGTGTACCGCCTGCTGGAGCCGACCTCGCAGCGCTGGGCGCTGTCCGCCGTGGCGCTGTTGCTGCTCACCGCGACTTTCGTCAGCGAGACCCGCGCGGTGTCGCTGGACCAGATGGTCTCGGCCCTGGCCCTGGGCGCCTTCTACCTCGCCCGGCGCGACCACGGGCGCCCGCTGCCGCCCTTGCTGGCGCGGCTGGGGGCGCTGCTGCTGGGTGGCTTCCTGGTCCGCGGCCCGCTGGGCCTGGTGATTCCCGCCGCGGCGGTCTGCGCCTTTTGGTTGGCGGCGCGGGATTGGCGCCGGCTGCTGGTCTTCGGCCCGTTCGCCGCGGCCCTGCTGGTGCTCGCCTGCCTGGCGCTGCTGGGCGCGGCCCGGCTGAGCGGCGGCCCCGGCTTCGTCCGGGAAGTGCTGCAGATGCAGGTCATCGGCCGTCTCGACGGCAGCGCCGGGGCCAGCTCGCCCTTCTACTACTTCCTTAGTGCGCCCGGCAATTACGCCCTGGCCTTCCCCCTGGCGCTGCCGGCGCTGTTGCTGCTGCCCGGCGCATGCGGGCGGGGTGAAGACGAGGGCACCCGGACCCTGCTGCTGGCCTGTGTCCTGGCTGCGCTGCTGGTGATGCTCGGCCTGTCCGTGCCCCAGGCCAAGAAGGCCCGCTACATCCTGGCGGCGGCGCCCTACCTGGCGATAGTCGCCGCCTACCCCTTCCAGGTGGCAGGCAGCCGCCTGGCTTCGGCGTTGCGCTGGGTCATGCAGGCCCTCTGGGCAATCCTGCCCGGGGTGCTGGCGCTGGCCCTGGCATTCGCCTGGCGGCGACTGGGCGGGCACTTGCAGGGCTATCACCTCGCCCTGTACGGCACCCTGGCCTTGTTGCTGGTCCTGCAGGGCTCTGCCCTGTGGATGCTGCGCCACCCGCGGCTACGGGCGCCGGGGCTGGCCGGCTGCGCCGTGCTGGCGCTGTGGGCGGCCTACATCCTCGCCTTCGAGCCCATGGAGCGCGGGCTGTACGGCACGCGCGCCTTCGCCCTGGCTGCCGACGCGGCCATGGCCGCCAGGCCGGCGCCGGTGGTTTTCGTCGGCCTGGGCAGGGACGCCAAGGCGATCAAGTACCTGGTCAACCTCGACCACGACCTGGCGCCGGGCTTCATCGACCAGGACAGCCAACTGCAGGGGCTGCAGGGTCCGCTCTACCTGGTGATGTCGGCCGCGCGCCGGGATGCCTTGCGGGCGTCGTCAGTGGCTGGCCTGAAGCCCCTGGTAGCGGCGGATTTCGACCATGAGCCCCATGTGCTGCTGTACCTGCCCGCAGCGCAGCAGGCGCACGAATGAAGGGCGGGGTGGGGTAGGGCTGGAGGGCTGCAAGGCCGGCCACCCCGCGGGGCGGCCGGCCTTCGGCTCAGGAGGTGCGCAGGGCGCGCATGCGGGTGAGCTGGCGTTCCAGCATCGACGGGTAGGGTTCCTTCAGCCATTCCACGCAACTGGCCTCGGCCGGGTTGGCGATGGCGCGGACGCGGGCGCGTTGGCGCACCTGCTCGTCCTCGGCGATGACACGCTCGATCAACAGCAGGTTGCGGCTGTGCTGGCTGAGGTTCAGGGCGTTCTGCACGGCGCTTTCCTGCAGCAGTTCGGCCTGGGCCAGTTCCGCCAGTTCGTCGCCCTGGGTCAGGCCCAGTTGCAGTTGCAGGGTGATGCCGCTGTCCACCACCTCGATCTGCAGGGCGTGGCCGAGGGCGCGCATCAGCTCGCCGCAGCACAGGGCGTGGGTGAGGTAGTCGTCGTCGTCGCGGGCGTGGAAGAGGATCAGGCTGCCGCCGTCGCTGAGGGTGAACAGCTGGCCCTTGTACAGGCGCGCGGCCTGCTCCAGGCAGTCGCGGTAGCGTTCCAGCAGGTCCACCAGGCGGCTGCGCGGCAGGCGCCGCAGCTGCTCCTGGTTGCCCAGCTGCACGGCCAGCACGGCGCAGGGGTTGGGCAGCACCGGCTCGGGTTCTTCCTCGGCGGTTTCCTCGGCCTCGTCAGCTTCTTCGGCGAAGTCCTCGGAAAATTCCTCTGCGGCCAGGGGCGCTTCTTCGTGCAGTTCGTCCTCGGCGAAGATGTTCTCGTCGAACTCATGCTCGTCGCGCGGCAGGTCGAGGCGGGGTTCGCGCTTGTCGTCCGGCTCGCCGACGGTTTCGCCCTCTGCGTCCTTCTCGACGGGGTCTTTCGCGGGCTTCGCCGGCGCCGGTGCGGCGGCCTTCGGCGCTGCCTTGCGGGGCGCGGGGGCGGGCGCAGGTTCCGGGGCCGGCGGCTTCTCCGG
>NZ_QGSL01000029.1:303026-303241 GCF_003176655.1 Pseudomonas sp. RW407
CATCAACAACCACGGCAAGGGCATCGAGCTGTTCGATCGCAGCATCTTTACCTACGACGCGGAGCACGACCGCTATCAGTGCCCGGCGGGCCAGTGGCTCCTCCTCAAGCAGGTACTCGGCATGGAGAGGATTTACGCGATCAGCGGCGATTGCTGCGCTTGCCCTTTGCAGTCGCGCTGTACGAACAGCAAGCGCCGTCATCTCACCCGTCACG
>NZ_QGSL01000029.1:303251-335754 GCF_003176655.1 Pseudomonas sp. RW407
TACCTGCTGCGCTGCCAGCAGATCCTCGGCTACATCGAGGAAGCCGAGGCCGAGGCCAGCGACGCCCATTCGCGCCCGGCCGGCAAGCTCAAGGTGCATGCCATGACCGGCATCGGCCAGCACTACCTGATCAAGGCGATCTCCCAGTACAGCGAGATGTACTCGGAAGTCAGCTTCGACCTGACCCTGGCCAACCGCACCACCGACATCCTCGACGAGGGCTACGACATCTCGGTGGTGATCGCCCCCGAGCTGCCCGACTCCGGCTTCGTCTCCAAGCGCCTGGGGCAGACCCACAGCGTGCTCTGCGCA
The DNA here is from genome assembly GCF_003176655.1 of Pseudomonas sp. RW407. Lineage (NCBI taxonomy): Bacteria > Pseudomonadati > Pseudomonadota > Gammaproteobacteria > Pseudomonadales > Pseudomonadaceae > Pseudomonas > Pseudomonas sp. RW407. The sequence continues at coordinate 303,564 of NZ_QGSL01000029.1, forward strand.
GCGCCCGCCTACGTGACCCGCCACGGCTCGCCGAAGGTGCCCGCGGAGCTGGCCGGGCACCGCTGCCTGCGCCTGGTGAACAGCGTGATGTCGCTGGACAAGTGGCTGTTCCACGGCCCGGACGGCGAGGAGCTGGCGCACATCGACCACACCCACTTCCAGGTCAACACCGCCGACGCCCTGACCGAGGCGGTGGTGGCCGGCATGGGCATTGGCGCGCTGCCGGTGTACTCGGCGGTGGAGGGCCTGCGCAACGGCAGCCTGGTGCGGGTGATGCCCGGCTACAGCCTGTTCCACCTGAACATCTACGCGCTCTACCCGTCGCGGCAGTTCCTCGATGCGAAGATCCGCACCTGGGTCGAATTCCTCCGCGACTGCATCCCCGGCATGCTCGCCGAGGACGAGCAACTGATGCTCACGCACAGCGCGCGCCTGCCGAACTGAGGCGCCAACTCGCCTGAGCCGCGCCGCCCGCAACGGGCGGCGCCTGCGTCTTCCTCCCGCGTTCTCCTGCACGGCCCGGCGTGGAGGCTTTCGCGCCCGCATATCGCGATGCCTAACGCGGCCTTGGGAAATCGTGAATTCTCCGAACGCCATCGTTGCGTCAGTCTGGGTAGCCCCGGCCGCTCCGCGGCCTGCCTCGCCAATACAAGAAGAACCGAGGGTGACGCGATGTTAGGTTCGATGCTACGGGCGCTGCTGTGCGCCCTGGCAGTGTCGGGCGCCAGCCTGGCGCACGCTGCCGAGACTCCGGTGGTCATCAAGTTCTCCCACGTGGTGGCGGAGAACACCCCCAAGGGCCAGGGCGCGCTGCTGTTCAAGCGCCTGGCCGAGGAGCGCCTGCCCGGCCGGGTGCGCGTGGAGGTCTACCCGAACTCCTCGCTGTTCGGCGACGGCAAGGAGATGGAGGCGCTGCTGCTGGGCGACGTGCAGATGCTGGCACCGTCCCTGGCCAAGTTCGAGCACTACGCCAGGTCCATCCAGCTCTTCGACCTGCCGTTCCTGTTCGACGACATCGATGCCGTCGACCGCTTCCAGCGCAGCCCGCAGGGCAGGGCGCTGCTGGCCAGCATGCAAGGCAAGGGCATCCTCGGCCTGGGCTACTGGCACAACGGGATGAAGCAGCTGTCGGCCAACCGCGTGCTGCTCGAACCGGCCGACGCCCGCGGCCTGAAGTTCCGCGTGCAGGCCTCGGCGGTGCTCGACGAGCAGTTCCGCGCCTTGCGCGCCATCTCCCGCAAGATGTCCTTCGCCGAGGTCTACCAGGGCCTGCAGAGCGGCGTGGTGAATGGCACCGAGAACACCTGGTCGAACTACGCCAGCCAGAAGGTCTTCGAGGTGCAGAAGCACTTCACCGCCTCCAACCACGGGGTGGTGGACTACATGGTGATCACCAACGCCGCCTTCTGGAACGGCCTCCCGGCGGACCTGCGCGAGCCGCTGCAGGCGGTGATGGAAGAGGTCTCGGCGGAGGTCAACCGCCAGGCCGCGCAGCTCAACCTCGAGGCCCGCCAGCAGATCGCCGGCAGCGGCGCCAGCCAGATCCACGAGCTCACCCCGGCCCAGCGCGCCAGCTGGCGCCAGGCCATGCAGCCGGTGTGGCGAAGGTTCGCCGACGACATCGGCCCCGAGCTGATCCAGGCCGCCGAGGCGGCCAACCGTCCCCTCTGAACCCGTTTTTGAGAACCATTCCGGAGCGAAGCCATGCAACGACTCAAGCGTGCCTGCGAGCGCCTGGAGGAGGGCCTCATCGCCCTGCTGCTGGCGGCCATGGCGCTAGTGACATTCTTCTACGTGGTGGTGACCAACGTGTTCACCCTGTTCTACGACCTGGGCGATACCTGGCCGGCCATCAGCGGCCCGAGCTACGCCGTGGGCGATGCCATCCTCGGCGTGGCCCAGGACATGAGCTGGAGCAATGCGCTGACCAAGGCGCTGTTCGCCGGGCTGATCTTCCTCGGCCTGGCCTATGGCGTGCGCACGGCCGGGCACATAGGCGTGGACGTGCTGGTGCGCCTGGCGTCGCGCCCCGTGCAGCGCTGGCTCGGCCTGCTCGCCTGCCTGTGCTGCATGGCCTACGCCGGCCTGCTCGCGGTGGGCAGCTTCGACTGGGTGAGCACCTTGCGCGGCGCCGGCATCGGCGCCGAGGACCTGGCCCGGTTCGGCGTGCGCCAATGGCACATAGCGCTGGTCGTGCCGCTGGGCTTCGCCCTGGTGTTCGTCCGCTTCCTCGAGGTGCTGGTGCGCATCCTGCGCGGGCGGCAGACCGGCCTCGGCCTGGCCGACGAGGCCGCCGAGGCGCTGAAGCTGCAGGACACCGAGGAGACGCGGCCATGACGGTGCTGTTCCTGTTCATCCTGCTGTTCGCGCTGATGTTCATCGGCGTGCCCATCGCCGTGTCCCTGGGCCTGGCCGGCTCGCTCACGCTCATGCTGTTCAGCGAGGACTCGGTGCGCTCGCTGGCCATCAAGCTGTTCGAGACCAGCGAGCACTACACCCTGCTGGCCATCCCGTTCTTCCTGCTCTCCGGCGCCTTCATGACCACCGGTGGCGTGGCGCGGCGGCTGATCGCCCTGGCCAACGCCTGCGTCGGGCACATCCGCGGCGGCCTGGCCATAGGCGCGGTGCTGGCCTGCATGCTGTTCGCCTCGCTGTCCGGCTCCAGCCCCGCCACGGTCGCGGCGGTGGGCTCCATCGCCATCGCCGGCATGGTCCGCGCCGGCTACCCGCAGGCCTTCGGCGCCGGCATCCTGTGCAACGCCGGCACCCTCGGCATCCTCATCCCGCCATCGATCGTCATGGTGGTCTACGCCGCGGCCACCGAGCAGTCGGTGGGCAAGCTGTTCATGGCCGGGGTGGTCCCCGGCGTGCTGCTCGGGGTCGTGCTGATGCTGGCGATCTACGTGGTGGCGCGGGTGCGCCGCCTGCCGGCGCTGCCGCGGGCCAGCCTGCGGCAGGTGCTGGGGGCGGTGCGCGAGGCGGGCTGGGGGCTGCTGTTGCTGGCGATCATCCTCGGCGGCATCTACGGCGGCCTGTTCACCCCCACGGAAGCCGCCGCGGTGGCTGCGATCTATGCCGCCTGGGTGGCCCTGTGCGTATACAAGGACCTGGCCTGGCGCGAGGTGCCGCGGGTGCTGCTGGAGTCCGGCAAGCTGTCGATCATGCTGATGTTCATCATCGCCAACGCCATGCTCTTCGCCCATGTGCTGACCACCGAGCAGATTCCCCAGCAGGTCACCGCCTGGATGGTCGACCTGGGCCTGCGGCCCTGGCAGTTCCTGCTGCTGGTGAACGTCCTGCTGCTGGTCGCCGGGGCCTTCATGGAACCGTCGGCGGTGATCCTGATCCTGGCGCCGATCCTCTTCCCCATCGCCATGGAGCTGGGCATCGACCCCATCCACCTGGGCATCATCATGGTGGTGAACATGGAGATCGGCCTGGTCACCCCGCCGGTGGGGCTCAACCTGTTCGTCACCTCGGCGGTCACCGGCATGCCGCTGGGCTCCACCGTGCGCGCGGCCCTGCCGTGGCTGAGCGTGCTGCTGGCGTTCCTGCTGCTGATCACCTACGTACCGCTGATCTCCCTCGGGCTGCCTCGTCTGTTGGGACTGTGACGCATTGCCGCAGGCCCCGTCAGCCGGGCTGATGGGGCTTATCACTACGACTAAGGATTGGTAAGACCATGGTCGTATGGTCCCTGCGCACCCCGGCCGTTACAACTTGGTCCCAACAAGAACAACACTCCGAACCGAGGTAACGTGTCATGACTGCGGCATCCGTGTATCCCGTGCGCCCCGAAGTGGCCGCCAATACCCTGACCGACGAAGCCACCTACAAGAAGCTGTACCAGCAGTCGGTGGTCAACCCCGACGGCTTCTGGCGCGAGCAGGCCCAACGGGTGGAATGGATCAAGCCCTTCACCAAGGTCAAGCAGACTTCCTTCGACGACCACCACGTCGACATCAAGTGGTTCGCCGACGGCACCCTCAACGTTTCCTACAACTGCCTCGACCGTCACCTCGCCGAGCGCGGCGACCAGGTGGCGATCATCTGGGAAGGCGACGACCCGTCCGAGCACCAGGAAATCACCTACCGCGAGCTGCACGAGCAGGTCTGCAAGTTCGCCAACGCCCTGCGCGGCCAGGACGTGCACCGCGGCGACGTGGTGACCATCTACATGCCGATGATCCCGGAAGCCGTGGTGGCCATGCTCGCCTGCACCCGCATCGGCGCCATCCACTCCGTGGTGTTCGGCGGCTTCTCCCCCGAAGCCCTGGCCGGCCGCATCATCGACTGCCGCTCGAAGATCGTGATCACCGCCGACGAAGGCGTGCGCGGCGGCAAGAAGACCCCGCTCAAGGCCAACGTCGACGACGCCCTGACCAACCCGGAAACCAGCAGCGTGCAGAAGATCATCGTCTGCAAGCGCACCGGTTCGGACATCAAGTGGCACTCGCACCGCGACGTCTGGTACGAAGACCTGATGAAGGTCGCCGGCACCACCTGCGCCCCCAAGGAAATGGGCGCCGAGGACCCGCTGTTCATCCTCTACACCTCCGGTTCCACCGGCAAGCCCAAGGGCGTGCTGCACACCACCGGCGGCTACCTGGTGTACGCCTCGCTGACCCATGAGCGCGTGTTCGACTACCGCCCCGGCGAAGTCTTCTGGTGCACCGCCGACATCGGCTGGGTCACCGGCCACAGCTACGTGGTCTACGGCCCGCTGGCCAACGGCGCCACCACCGTGCTGTTCGAAGGCGTGCCGAACTACCCGGACATCACCCGCGTCGCCAGGATCGTCGACAAGCACAAGGTCAACATCCTCTACACCGCGCCCACCGCCATCCGCGCCATGATGGCCGAGGGCAAGGCCGCGGTCGAAGGCGCCGACGGCTCCAGCCTGCGCCTGCTGGGTTCGGTGGGCGAGCCGATCAACCCGGAAGCCTGGCAGTGGTACTACGAGACCGTCGGCCAGTCGCGCTGCCCGATCGTCGACACCTGGTGGCAGACCGAGACCGGCGCCTGCCTGATGACCCCGCTGCCGGGCGCCCACGCCCTGAAGCCGGGCTCCGCCGCCAAGCCGTTCTTCGGCGTGGTGCCGGCCCTGGTGGACAACCTGGGCAACATCATCGAGGGCGCGGCCGAGGGCAACCTGGTGATTCTCGACTCCTGGCCGGGCCAGGCGCGTACCCTGTTCGGCGACCACGACCGCTACGTCGACACCTACTTCAAGACCTTCAAGGGCATGTACTTCACCGGTGACGGCGCCCGCCGCGACGAGGACGGCTACTACTGGATCACCGGCCGCGTCGACGACGTGCTCAACGTCTCCGGCCACCGCATGGGCACCGCCGAGATCGAGAGCGCCATGGTCGCCCACCCGAAAGTGGCCGAGGCCGCGGTGGTTGGCGTACCGCATGACATCAAGGGGCAGGGCATCTACGTCTACGTCACCCTGAACGCCGGCGAGGAAGCCAACGAGCAACTGCGCCAGGAACTCAAGGCCTGGGTACGCAAGGAAATCGGCCCGATCGCCACCCCGGACGTCATCCAGTGGGCCCCGGGCCTGCCGAAGACCCGCTCGGGCAAGATCATGCGCCGCATCCTGCGCAAGATCGCCACCGCCGAGTACGACGCCCTGGGCGACATCTCCACCCTGGCCGACCCGGGCGTGGTGCAGCACCTGGTGGACACCCACCGGGCGATGAAGGCCGCCTGATCCGCCGCTGAAACGAAAGACGCCCCGGCAAGCCGGGGCGTTTTTCTTTGTGCGATGAGCTGATTTCCTACAGGGCTGTCTTATTCGGTCGATCGACCCGCATGGTTGCAGCCATGCAGTCTGTGGCTTCAAAAATATACGTTAATAGCGTATATAATATGAACGCTACATTTGTCGAGCTATCCCCATTCGAGCGCAATCGCCGTCACTACCTGGACGACGATGCGTTTCGGTTGCTCCAGCAGCTTCTACTGACGCGACCTGACGCCGGGGACGTGATCGCTGGCACCGGTGGCCTGCGCAAGGTCCGCTTCGGCGACCCGAGGCGTGGCAAGGGAAGGCGGGGAGGGCTGCGAGTGATCCATTACTGCTGGCTGGGTGGTGCCCAGTTCTGGCTGTTCACCTTGTACGACAAGGATGAGCAGGATGATTTGAACGAACGGCAGAGAAACCAGTTGGCCATGCTGCTGCAGGCGGAATTGAAATCGAGAGGAACGGGGCGATGAGCAAGCGCGACATCTTTGCCGAGTTGCTGGAAGGCTTCGACGACTTGGCGGCAGAGCGCCAGGGCAAGATCACCTTGCGAACCCACAAGGTCGAATTGGCGCCGCTGTCGCCGGCGACGGGGGAGGAAATAGCTGCATTGCGCGAACGCCTGAACATGTCCCAGCCGGTCTTCGCCCGACTCCTCCATGCAGCGCCGGCGACCTTGAAGAACTGGGAACAGAACCGCTCGCGCCCCAACGATCAGGCCACCTTGCTGATCCGCCTGCTGGCCAGGCACCCGGAAACCCTGGACCTGATCACCGAGTTGGCCTGAGCCGGGACGATGGGTATCGCTTCGCTCCACCCATCCTACGTGCAGGAGCGCGCCTTGCGCGCGAATCGCGGACAGAGTCCGCTCCTGCGGTCCCAGGGATGCACCGTCGTAGGACCTTGTCCGCGATAGCCGGCCGTCCCGGCGCGATTCGCGGATGAGATCCGCTCCTACGCCACCCCCCCGTACCATTCCATGTAGGAGCGCGCCCTGCGCGCGAATCGCGGGCAGGGCCCGCTCCTACAGGTTGGCGCCCGACGCCGAATGGCATGCGGTAACACTACCCGCCCCGCTGCGACAAAATGAGGCGCCCGGAAACATTTCGCACACTTCCCGTGCGTGTTTTCCGACGTCCATCAACCCGCCTCCGGGCTGGAGGCCGCGTAATTACTGAGGTATTCATATCATGGCCCGATACCTGCAGTGGATATAGGTTTTACTATTCCCGCCTTGATCACCTAAAATCCGCCCCGTCAAGATGTCGAAGCCCGCTCTCCGGCGCTTCTATAATTAGTTGTCGCATTGAAGAAATAACCGCCCAGGGGCTGTCGCTAGAATGCCGCTCACCCTGGATGGCGTGGTTTTCCACGAGAAACCCGCCACGGCAATGCGCGCAGACGACAAGAACCTTCACTTCTGCACGGGCAGCCTGGGCCAACCCCTTTCTCCTGCCAATCGAAGTCCTACCCTCGAAGGAGTTACTGATGAAGAAGTTCGCACTTCTCGGCGCGCTGGCGCTCTCCGCTATCACCGCTATGGCCCACGCCGACGACAAGCCCGTGCGTATCGGTATCGAAGCGGCCTACCCGCCGTTCTCCTTCAAGACCCCCGATGGCCAGCTGGCCGGCTTCGACGTCGACATCGGCAATGCGCTGTGCGAAGAGATGAAGGTCAAGTGCACCTGGGTCGAGCAGGAGTTCGACGGCCTGATCCCGGCGCTGAAGGTGCGCAAGATCGACGCCATCCTCTCGTCGATGACCATCACCGACGAGCGCAAGAAGTCCGTGGACTTCACCAACAAGTACTACAACACCCCGGCCCGCTATGTGATGAAGGAAGGCTCGGCGCTGAACGACCCGCTGACCGACCTCAAGGGCAAGAAGGTCGGCGTGCTGCGCGGCAGCACCGCGGACCGCTACGCCTCCGGCGAGCTGACCCCTGCCGGCGTGGAAGTGGTGCGCTACAACTCCCAGCAGGAAGCCAACATGGACCTGGTGGCCGGCCGCGTGAACGCGGTGGTCGCCGACTCGGTCAACCTCGACGACGGCTTCCTCAAGACCGACGCCGGCAAGGGCTTTGCCTTCGTCGGCCCGCAGCTGACCGACGAGAAGTACTTCGGCGAAGGCGTGGGCATCGCCGTGCGCAAGGGCGATAGCGCCCTGGCCGGCAAGTTCAACGCCGCCATCGCCGCGCTCCGTGCCAACGGCAAGTACAAGCAGGTCCAGGACAAGTACTTCAAGTTCGACGTCTACGGTTCGAACTGACCCCTGACCGAAAAGTGGCGCAAACCCGGGCCGAGACCTGAAGTTTGTGCCACTTTTTTATTGGGCGGCGGGCGTCTTGGCGACTGTCGTCGGTTTCCGGGCTGCGGGCGGCGTGGCCCGTCGTTCTGCGTTCGCCGCTGCGGCGAGCGGTTGCATGAGGTGCTGACCATGTTCAACGGTTACGCGGCCACCATCGTCGATGGTGCCTGGCTGACCCTCCAGCTCGCCCTGTTGTCGATGGCCCTGGCGGCGGTGCTCGGCCTGGTCGGCGCGGCCTTCCGCCTGTCGCCCGTCCGCTGGCTGGCCTGGTGCGGCGACGCCTATTCCACGGTGATCCGCGGCGTGCCCGACCTGGTGCTGATCCTGCTGATCTTCTACGGCGGCCAGGACCTGGTGAACCGCGTGGCGCCGCTGCTCGGCCATGACGACTACATCGACCTGAACCCCTTCGTGGTCGGCGTCGGCACCCTCGGCTTCATCTTCGGCGCCTACCTCTCGGAAACCTTCCGCGGCGCCTTCATGGCCATCCCCAGGGGGCAGGCCGAGGCCGGCTTCGCCTACGGCATGAGCCACCTGCAGGTGTTCTTCCGCGTGCAGGTGCCGCAGATGATCCGCCTGGCCATCCCCGGCTTCACCAACAACTGGCTGGTGCTGGTCAAGGCCACCGCGCTGATCTCGGTGGTCAGCCTGCAGGACATGATGTTCAAGGCCAAGCAGGCCGCGGACGCCACCCGCGAGCCGTTTACCTACTACCTGTTCGTCGCCGCCCTCTACCTGGTGGTGACCAGCGTCTCGCTGCTGTTGCTGCGCCTGCTCGAGCGCCGCTACTCGGTGGGCGTCAAGGTCGCGGAACTGTAAGGGGAGCCACGCGATGATCTTCGACTACACCGTCATCTGGGAAAACCTGCCGCTGTACTTCAGCGGCCTGCTGGTGACCCTCAAGCTGCTGCTGATCTCCCTGGCCGTGGGCCTGCTGCTGGCCGTGCCGCTGGCGCTGATGCGCGTGTCCAAGCGCCCGGCGGTGAACCTGCCGGCCTGGCTGTACACCTACGTTATCCGCGGCACCCCCATGCTGGTACAGCTGTTCCTGATCTACTACGGCCTGGCCCAGTTCGAGGCGGTGCGCAACAGCGCCTTCTGGCCCTGGCTGTCCAACGCCAGCTTCTGCGCCTGCCTGGCCTTTGCCATCAACACCAGCGCCTACACCGCGGAAATCCTCGCCGGCAGCCTCAAGGCCACGCCCCACGGCGAGATCGAGGCGGCCAAGGCCATGGGCATGTCGCGCCTGAAGATGTACCGCCGCATCCTCCTGCCCTCGGCGCTGCGCCGCGCGCTGCCGCAGTACAGCAACGAGGTGATCATGATGCTGCAGACCACCAGCCTGGCGTCCATCGTCACCCTGGTGGACATCACCGGCGCCGCGCGCACCGTGAACTCGCAGTACTACCTGCCGTTCGAGGCCTTCATCACCGCCGGGGTCTTCTACCTGATCCTGACGCTGATCCTGGTGCGCCTGTTCAAGGCCGCCGAACGCCGCTGGCTGGCCTACCTGGCACCGCGCAAGCACTGAGGCGGAGGAGCGGAGCATGCAACGCATCGATCACCTGTTGCCCTGCGCCAGCCTCGGCGCCGAACGCCGCCTGAGCGTCTTCCGCTATGGCGCCGGCGAGCGCAAGGCCTACATCCAGGCCAGCCTGCACGCCGACGAGCTGCCGGGCATGCGCACCGCCTGGGAGCTGAAGTTGCGCCTGGCCGCGCTGGAGGCCGAAGGGCGCCTGCTCGGCACCGTCGAGCTGGTGCCGGTGGCCAACCCCGTCGGCCTCGGCCAGTGGCTGCAGGCCAGCCACCTCGGGCGCTTCGAGACCAGCAGCGGGCAGAATTTCAACCGCGGCTTCGTCGACCTGGCGTCCCTGGTCGAGCCGCGCGTCGCCGGCCAGCTGGGCGCCGACGCACCGGCCAACGTGCAACTGGTCCGCCAGCACATGCGCGAAGCCCTGGACGCGCTGGCGCCGGCCACTTCCGAGCTGCAGGGCCTGCAACGCCTGCTGCTGCGCCATGCCTGCGACGCCGACGTGGTGCTCGACCTGCACTGCGACTTCGAGGCCTGCATCCACCTCTACGCCATTCCCCAGCACTGGCCGCAGTGGCGCTCCCTGGCGGCGCGGCTGAAGGCGGGCGTGGCATTGCTGGCGGAGGATTCCGGCGGCAATTCCTTCGACGAATCCTGTTCGCTGCCCTGGCTGCGCCTGGCCCGTGCCTATCCACAGGCGGCTTTGCCCGCGGCGTGCATGGCCACCACGGTCGAGCTGGGCAGCATGGGCGACACCCGCGTCGAGCAGGCGCGCGCCAACGCCGAGGCGATCCTGGCCTTCCTCGCCGAACAGGGGCTGATCGCCGGCGATTGGCCGCAAGCGCCGGCCGAGTGCTGCGAAGGCATGCCCTTCGAGGGCACCGAATACCTCGCCGCGCCCCATGCCGGGGTGGTCAGCTTCCTGCGCCGCGCCAGCGAGTGGGTGGAGAAGGGCGAGGCGCTGTTCGAGGTGGTGGACCCGCTGAACGACAAGGTCAGCACCGTGTACGCCGGGACCGCCGGCGTGCTCTTCGCCCTGGAGCGGGGGCGCTACGCGCTGGCAGGACACTGGATGGCCAAGGTGGCCGGGCGTGAGCCGTTCCGTACGGGCCGGCTGATCAACGACTGAATTCGAGTAACCGACATGTACAAACTGGAAATCCAAGACCTGCACAAGCGCTACGGCACCCACGAAGTGCTCAAGGGCGTTTCCCTGGCGGCGAAAGCGGGCGACGTGATCAGCATCATCGGCTCCTCCGGCTCGGGCAAGAGCACCTTCCTGCGCTGCATCAACCTGCTGGAGCAGCCCCACGCCGGCAAGATCCTGCTCAACGGCGAGGAGCTGAAGCTGGTGCCGAACAAGGACGGCGCGCTCAAGGCCGCCGACACCCGCCAGCTGCAGCGCATGCGCTCGCGCCTGTCGATGGTGTTCCAGCACTTCAACCTGTGGTCGCACATGAGCGCCCTGGACAACGTCATCGAGGCGCCGGTGCACGTGCTCGGCGTATCGAAGAAGGAAGCCCTGGAGAAGGCCGAGCACTACCTGGCCAAGGTCGGCGTGGCGCACCGCAAGGACGCCTACCCGGCGCACATGTCCGGCGGCGAGCAGCAGCGCGTGGCCATCGCCCGCGCCCTGGCCATGGAGCCGGAGGTGATGCTGTTCGACGAACCGACCTCGGCGCTGGACCCGGAGCTGGTGGGCGAGGTGCTCAAGGTCATGCAGGACCTGGCCCAGGAAGGCCGCACCATGGTGGTGGTGACCCACGAGATGGGCTTCGCCCGCGAGGTCTCCAACCAGCTGGTGTTCCTGCACAAGGGCCTGGTGGAAGAGCGTGGATGTCCGAAAGAGGTGTTGGCCAACCCTCAATCGGAGCGTCTGAAGCAGTTCCTTTCCGGCAGCTTGAAGTAAGCTGTCCCCCGAAGAAGTCGACAGAAGCCTCCGCATGACTGCCCAACGCATCGGTTTCCTGCTCTGGCCCCAGACCCGCGCGCTGACCCTGGCGCTCGCCGAGGAGGCCCTGCGGGTCGCCCGACGCCTGCACCCCGAAGCGCTCTACGACCCGGTGTTCATGAACGCCGAGCAGCCCGCCGAGGGCGACGGCTGGCGCCTGCCGGGGCAGGCCTGGCAAGGCGTGCTGGAGCAGTGCCAGCGCGTCTTCCTGGTCGCCGACGAGGCGCCGCAGCAGGTCTCCGCGCCGCTGGCCGCCGCCCTCAAGCAGCTGGCCCGCGGCGGCGCCAGCGTCGGCGCGCTGTCCGCCGGCATCTACCCGCTGGCCCAGCTCGGCCTGCTCGACGGCTACCGCGCCGCGGTGCACTGGCGCTGGCACGACGACTTCACCGAGCGCTACCCCAAGGTCATCGCCACCAACCACCTGTTCGAGTGGGACCGCGACCGCCTCAGCGCCTGCGGCGGCATGGCCGTGCTCGACCTGCTGCTGGCGGTGCTGTCCCGCGACCACGGCGCGGAACTGGCCGGCGCGGTGTCCGAGGAGCTGGTGGTCGAGCGCATCCGCGAGGGCAGCGAGCGCCAGCGCATTCCGCTGAAGAACCGCCTGGGCTCCAGCCACCCCAAGCTCACCCAGGCGGTGCTGCTGATGGAAGCGAACATCGAGGAGCCGCTGACCACCGACGAGATCGCCCAGCACGTCTGCGTGTCGCGCCGCCAGCTGGAGCGCATCTTCAAGCAGTACCTGACCCGCGTGCCCAGTCAGTACTACCTGGAACTGCGCCTGAACCGCGCGCGGCAGATGCTCATGCAGACCAGCAAGTCGATCATCCAGATCGGCCTGTCCTGCGGCTTCTCCAGCGGCCCGCACTTCTCCAGCGCGTACCGCAACTTCTTTGGCGTGACCCCTCGTGAGGACCGTAATCAGCGTCGTGGGCAGGGTGTCGCCGATGGTGCGCCGGGGCCTGGCGAGCGGGGGTGAGTGGAGCGGGGGAGGCTCCCGGTTACACTGACGTTGGGCTTGGCCGCGTTCCCTCTCCCCAGCCCTCTCCCTGAAGGGAGAGGGGGCTTGTCCGTGCCGAGAGAAGGTATGGTCTTAGCCTGAGGCTTTCGGCGTTGCCGGCTAACTCCTGTACATCCGCGTCTGCCCAACGGTCCCCTCTCCCTTCAGGGAGAGGGTTAGGGAGAGGGGCGGAGCCGAGTCCAGGCGCCGTAGCCACCGGGGAATCCCCTTCGCGAGCAAGCTCGCTCCTACAAGAGCAAGCGCGGTGCTGCGTGGGCTTTTCGTAGGAGCGAGCTTGCTCGCGAACAATCGGGATTTCCCGGCAACGCCGAGCGTTCCGGAGAGGAAGGGCCAGGCGTCCTCTCTCCCCCACGAAAACCCCACCCAACCTTCCCCTGTCCGGCCATCGAACAAATTCCCCCGCGCCTTGTACCCGCGGGCCCTCCCTGGCTTTACACTGCGCCTTACCGACGCTTTCTGTCGCATTTCCGAAAGCCTCGGAAATCCACGGGTTGGCGCTATAAGAAGTTGTCGCTTGGCGGCAATGCCAACCGGTCTTTCGTCCCTACAATCCTTCCATCGATAGCCGCCTCACCAGGCAGGAGAACACCGATGTCCGCTCCGCATGCTCAGGTACAACGCTCCGACTTCGACCAGTTGATGGTCCCCAACTACTCTCCGGCCGCCTTCATCCCGGTGCGTGGTCAGGGTTCGCGAGTCTGGGACCAGAGCGGCCGCGAGCTGGTGGACTTCGCCGGCGGCATCGCCGTCAACTCCCTGGGCCACTGCCATCCGGCGCTGGTCGCGGCGCTGACCGAGCAGGCCAACCAGATCTGGCACGTCTCCAACGTGTTCACCAACGAGCCGGCCCTGCGCCTGGCGCAGAAGCTGATCGGCGCCACCTTCGCCGAGCGGGTGTTCTTCGCCAACTCCGGCGCCGAGGCCAACGAGGCCGCGCTCAAGCTGGCGCGCCGCTACGCCCACGACGTCTACGGTCCGCAGAAGTACGAGATCATCTCGATGGTCAACAGCTTCCACGGCCGCACCCTGTTCACCGTCAACGTCGGCGGCCAGGCCAAGTACTCCGACGGCTTCGGGCCGAAGGTCGAGGGCATCACCCACATCCCGTTCGACGACCTGGACGCGCTCAAGGCGGCCATCTCGGACAAGACCTGCGCCGTCATCGTCGAGCCGGTGCAGGGCGAGAGCGGCGTGCTGCCGGCCGACAAGGCCTACCTGGAAGGCGTGCGCAAGCTGTGCGACGACAACGGCGCGCTGCTGATCTTCGACGAAGTGCAGAGCGGCTTCGGCCGTACCGGCTACCTCTATGCCTACCAGTACTACGGCGTGGTCCCGGACATCCTCTCCAGCGCCAAGAGCCTGGGCGGCGGCTTCCCCATCGGCGCCATGCTGACCACCGCGAAGATCGCCGAGCACCTGGTGGTGGGCACCCACGGCACCACCTACGGCGGCAACCCGCTGGCCTGCGCGGTTTCTGGCGCGGCCTTCGATGTGATCAATACTCCTGAGGTGCTCGAAGGCGTGCGCGCCAAGCACGAGCGCTTCAAGGCGCGCCTGGAGAAGCTCGGCCAGGAATACGGCATCTTCACCCAGGTCCGCGGCCTCGGCCTGCTGATCGGCGCGGTGCTGTCCGATGCCTGGAAGGGCAAGGCCAAGGACGTGTTCAACGCCGCCGAGAAGGAAGGCCTGATGATCCTGCAGGCCGGCCCGGACGTGGTGCGCTTCGCGCCCAGCCTGGTGATCGAGGACGCCGACATCGACGAAGGCCTGGATCGCCTGGAACGCGCGGTGGCCAAGCTCACCCGCGGCTGATCGGCAGTACGGCGCCGGCCATTCCGCCGGCGCCGGTTCGACCCGGCCGGGTGCGCCCGGCCGTTCTTCGCAGGCCCCGAATGCGTTGGCGCAGGCTGTCCCGTGCCCGCGACGCGACGGGGAAAGTTCATGTGGTTTTGTCTGGTTAGAGGAGTGACGCCATGCTGGTGATGCGCCCCGCCCAAGTGGCCGACCTGCAGCAGGTGCAGCGTCTCGCCGCGGACAGCCCGGTCGGCGTCACGTCGCTGCCGGACGACGCGGAAAGGCTGAAGGAAAAGATCCTGGCCTCGGAGGCGTCGTTCGCCGCCGAAGTCAGCTACAACGGCGAGGAAAGCTACTTCTTCGTCCTCGAGGACACGCAGACCGGGCAACTGGTCGGCTGCTCGGCCATCGTCGCTTCGGCCGGCTTCTCCGAGCCCTTCTACAGCTTCCGCAACGAGACCTTCGTGCACGCCTCGCGCGAGCTGAAGATCCACAACAAGATCCACGTCCTCTCGCTGTGCCACGACCTCACCGGCAACAGCCTGCTGACCAGCTTCTACGTGCGGCGCGAGCTGGTGAACACCCCCATCGCCGAGCTCAACTCCCGCGGCCGCCTGCTGTTCATGGCCAGCCACCCGGAGCGCTTCGCCGACGCCGTGGTCACCGAGATCGTCGGCTACAGCGACGAGCAGGGCGAGTCGCCGTTCTGGAACGCCGTCGGGCGCAACTTCTTCGACCTCAACTACAGCGAGGCCGAGAAGCTCTCCGGGCTGAAGAGCCGCACCTTCCTCGCCGAGCTGATGCCGCACTACCCGATCTACGTGCCGCTGCTGCCGGACGAGGCGCAGGAGGCCATGGGCCAGGTGCACCCGCGGGCGCAGATCACCTTCGACATCCTGATGCGCGAAGGCTTCGAGACCGACAACTACATCGACATCTTCGATGGCGGCCCGACCCTGCACGCGCGCACCTCGGGCATCCGCTCCATCGCCCAGAGCCGCCTGGTGCCGGTGCGCATCGGCGAGGTGCCCAAGGCCACCCGCAGCTACCTGGTCACCAACGGACTGCTGCAGGACTACCGTGCGCTGGTCGCCGAGCTGGACTGGGTACCCGGCAAGCCGGTGACCCTCAGCGCCGAGACCGCCGAGGCCCTGGGCATCGGCGAAGGTGCCAGCGTCCGCCTGGTGGCGGTGTGAGTCATGGGCTGCAGGCTGCAAGCGGCAGGCTGCGGGCCCAAACGGAAGCTTTCGCCTGTGGCCTGGAGCCTGCGGCCTGAAGCCGAAACGGAGTGAATATGATCGTTCGTCCTGTCACCAGCGCCGACCTGCCGGCCCTCATCGAACTGGCGCGCAGCACCGGCACCGGGCTGACCACGCTGCCGGCCAACGAGCAGCGCCTGTCGCACCGCGTCGGCTGGGCCGAGAAGGCCTTCCGCGGCGAAGCCGAGCGCGCCGACGCCGACTACCTGTTCGTCCTCGAGGACGACGCCGGCAAGGTCGTCGGCATCTCCGCCGTGGCCGGCGCCGTCGGCCTGCGCGAGCCCTGGTACAACTACCGCGTCGGCCTCACCGTCAGCGCCTCCCAGGAACTGGGCATCCACCGCGAGATTCCCACGCTGTTCCTGGCCAACGACCTCACCGGGCAGTCCGAGCTGTGCTCGCTGTTCCT
This sequence comes from Pseudomonas sp. RW407, assembly GCF_003176655.1. Taxonomy (NCBI): domain Bacteria; kingdom Pseudomonadati; phylum Pseudomonadota; class Gammaproteobacteria; order Pseudomonadales; family Pseudomonadaceae; genus Pseudomonas; species Pseudomonas sp. RW407. The sequence goes on from NZ_QGSL01000029.1 coordinate 319,585, forward strand.
GCATGCCGACCACCGCACGGGCCTCAACGGCCGCCTGCTGTCCAAGGCGCGCTTCCTGTTCATCGCCGAGTTCCGCGAGCTGTTCGGCGACAAGGTGATCGCCGAGATGCGCGGCATGTCCGACGCCGACGGCCGCTCGCCGTTCTGGGAAAGCCTGGGCCGGCACTTCTTCAAGATGGAATTCAGCCAGGCGGACTACCTGACCGGCGTCGGCAACAAGGCCTTCATCGCCGAACTGATGCCGAAATTCCCGCTGTACACCTGCTTCCTCTCGGAAGAGGCGCGCAACGTGATCGGCCGCGTGCACCCGGACACCGAACCGGCGCTGGCCATGCTCAAGGCCGAGGGCTTCAGCTACCAGGGCTACGTCGACATCTTCGACGCGGGCCCGGCCATCGAGGCGCCGACCGAGAAGATCCGCGCCATCGCCGACAGCCAGGCCCTGGTGCTGGCCATCGGCACGCCGGGCGATGACGCCGAGCCCTACCTGATCCACAACCGCAAGCGCGAGGAGTGCCGCATCGCCGCGGCCCCGGCGCGGGTCGCCGCCGGCTCCCTGGTGGTCGACGCGCAGACCGCCAAGCGCCTGCGCCTGTCCGCCGGCGCCTCGGTGCGCGCGGTGCCGCTGTCCGCCGGAAAACGCTGATCCCGCGCGGATCGGAGGAGAACAAGAGATGACTACCCACTACATCGCCGGCCAGTGGCAGGCGGGCGAGGGCGACGCCCTGGAATCCCTCGACCCGGTCAGCCAGGCCGTGGTCTGGAGCGGTCGCGCCGCCAACGCTGCGCAGGTCGACGCCGCCGTGGCCGCCGCCCGTGCCGCCTTCCCGGCCTGGGCGCGGCGCCCGCTGGAGGAACGCATCGCCGTGCTGGAAGCCTTCGCCGCCACCCTCAAGGCGCGCGGCGACGAGCTGGCCCGGGCGATCGGCGAGGAGACCGGCAAGCCGCTGTGGGAAGCCACCACCGAGGTCACCAGCATGGTCAACAAGGTGGCCATCTCGGTCCAGGCGTACCGCGAGCGCACCGGCACCAAGAGCGGCCCGCTGGCCGACGCCACCGCCGTGCTGCGCCACAAGCCCCACGGGGTGGTCGCGGTGTTCGGCCCCTACAACTTCCCCGGCCACCTGCCCAACGGCCACATAGTGCCGGCGCTGCTGGCCGGCAACGCGGTGATCTTCAAGCCCAGCGAGCTGACGCCGAAAGTCGCCGAACTGACCCTGCGCGCCTGGATCGACGCCGGCCTGCCGGCGGGTGTGCTCAACCTGGTGCAGGGCGCCCGCGACACCGGCGTGGCCCTGGCCGGCCACGCGGGCATCGACGGCCTGTTCTTCACCGGCTCCAGCCGCACCGGCAACCTGCTGCACAGCCAGTTCGGCGGCCAGCCGCAGAAGATCCTGGCGCTGGAGATGGGCGGCAACAATCCGCTGATCGTCGATGAAGTGCGGGACGTGGACGCCGCGGTCTACACCATCATCCAGTCCGCCTTCATCTCCGCCGGCCAGCGCTGCACCTGCGCGCGGCGCCTGCTGGTGCCCGCCGGTGCCTGGGGCGACGCCCTGCTGGCGCGCCTGGTGGCGGTGAGCGCGAGCATCAAGGTCGGCCGCTTCGACGAACAGCCGGCCCCCTTCATGGGCTCGGTGATCTCCCTGGCCGCCGCCGAGCACCTGCTCAAGGCCCAGGAACACCTGCTGGCCAATGGCGCCGTGGCCCTGCTGGCCATGTCCCAGCCGCTGGAGGGCGCGGCCCTGCTGACCCCCGGCATCCTCGACGTGACCGCCGTGAGCGAGCGCCCGGACGAGGAATTCTTCGGCCCGTTGCTGCAGGTCATCCGCTACGCCGGTTTCGACGAGGCCGTGCGCGAGGCCAACGCCACCCAGTACGGCCTGGCCGCCGGCCTGCTGTCGGACTCCCGCGAGCGCTTCGAGGGCTTCCTGCTGGAGAGCCGCGCCGGCATCGTCAACTGGAACAAGCAACTGACCGGCGCCGCCAGCAGCGCACCCTTCGGCGGCATCGGCGCCTCCGGCAACCACCGTCCCAGCGCCTACTACGCCGCCGACTACTGCGCCTATCCGGTGGCCTCGCTGGAAAGCGAAAGCCTTGCCCTGCCTGCAACCCTGACTCCGGGAGTGAGCCTGTGATGACCGCCCATGAAATGAACTTCGACGGTCTTGTCGGCCCGACGCACAACTACGGTGGCCTGTCCTACGGCAACGTCGCCTCGCAGAGCAACAGCCAGGTGGCGTCCAACCCGAAGGAAGCCGCCAAGCAGGGCCTGGCGAAGATGAAGGCGCTGATGGACATGGGCTTCAAGCAGGGCGTGCTGGCCCCGCAGGAGCGCCCGGCCGTGGCCTCGCTGCGGGCCCTCGGCTTCAGCGGCAGTGACGCCGAGGTGATCGCCAAGGCGGCCAGGGAAGCCATGCCGCTGCTCGCCGCGGTCAGCTCGGCCTCGTGCATGTGGACGGCCAACGCCGCCACCGTCAGCCCCAGCGCCGACACCGCCGATGGCCGCGTGCATTTCACCACCGCCAACCTCAACTGCAAGTTCCACCGCTCCATCGAGCACCCGGTCACCAGCCGTATCCTCGGCGCCATGTTCCGCGACGAGAAGCACTTCGCCCACCACCCGGCGCTGCCGGCGGTGGCGCAGTTCGGCGACGAAGGCGCGGCCAACCACACGCGCTTCTGCAAGGGCTACGGCGAGGCCGGCGTGGAGTTCTTCGTGTTCGGCCGCAGCGCCTTCGACAGCCGCTTCCCTCAGCCTGTGCGCTACCCGGCGCGGCAGACCCTGGAAGCCTGCCAGGCGGTGGCCCGCCTGCACGGCCTGGGCGAGGAGGGCGTGGTCTACGCCCAGCAGAATCCGGCGGTGATCGACCAGGGCGTGTTCCACAACGACGTGATCTCGGTGGGCAACGGCGAGGTGCTGTTCTACCACCAGGACGCCTTCCTCGACACCGACAGGGTGCTGGCCGAGCTGGACGCCAAGCTGGCCCGCCGCGGCGGCCGCTTCCAGGCGGTGCGGGTGCCCGCCGACCAGGTCGCGGTGGAGGACGCGGTGCGTTCCTACCTGTTCAACAGCCAGTTGCTCAGCCGCGCCGACGGCAGCATGCTGCTGATCGTCCCGGAAGAGTGCCGGCAGAACGAGCGCGTGTGGAGCTACCTGTCGCGCCTGACTGCCGAGGGCGGGCCGATCCATGAGGTGAAGGTCTTCGACCTCAAGCAGAGCATGCAGAATGGCGGCGGCCCGGCCTGCTTGCGCCTGCGCGTGGCGCTCAACGAGGCCGAGCTGGCCGCGGTGAACCCGGGCGTGGTCATGACCCCGGCGCTGTACGACACCCTGGTGGCCTGGGTCGACAAGCACTACCGCGACCGCCTGTCCGAAGCCGACCTGGCCGACCCGCAGCTGCTGGTGGAATGCCGGACGGCATTGGATGAACTGAGCCGGATCCTTAAACTGGGCTCCGTCTACCCCTTCCAGATGAGTTGAACATCATGACCACCGAAAGCCTTCCGCTGATCCTCGAAGATGCCACCGGCGCCCGCCGCGAGACCCACAGCGCCCGCCTGGCCATCCGCCTGGAGGGGCGCGACCTGTGGCTGGAGGCCGACGGCAAGGGCGGCCTGCTGATCTACGCCGAGTCCTTCGAGGAGGACACCGAGGTGCCGCTGCTGGTGGTCCGCCCGCAGGCGGTCAACCAGCTCAGCCTGAGCCTGGAGCTGGAGGCCGCCGAAGTCCACGAACATGGTCCAGACTGTGGATGTGACCATCACTGATCGCAGGGGCCGCCGCCCGCAGGTGCCGGCGGCCAACCGGGAGACCCGCGCATGCTAGCACTGGGCAAGCTGCTCGACCTGACCCTCGTCGGTCGCGAGCCGACCGAGAAGATCCAGCTCACCGCCGACGGCACGCGCCTGCACTGGCTGGCCGAGGGCGCCCTCGAGGTGACCCCCGCCAGCGGCCGCGACAACGGCCTGGACCTGCTGCTCTCGGCCGGCATCCACGGCAACGAGACGGCGCCCATCGAGCTGCTCGACCGCCTGGTCCAGCGCATCGCCCGCGGCGAGCTGAAGCCGGCGGCGCGCCTGCTGTTCCTGCTCGGCAACCCGGAGGCCATGCGCCGCGGCGAACGCTACCTGGAGCAGGACATCAACCGCCTGTTCTGCGGCCGCCACGAGGACGGCAGCGGCAGCGAGGCCCTGCGCGCCGCCGAGCTGGAGCGCCTGGCCGCGGCCTTCTTCGCCCGCGACGGCCGCCAGCGCCTGCACTACGACCTGCACACGGCCATCCGCGGCTCGAAGATCGAACAGTTCGCCCTCTACCCCTGGAGCGAGGGGCGCGAGCATTCCCGCGCGGAACTGGCCCGGCTGCGTAGCGCCGGCATCGACGCGGTGCTGCTGCAGAGCAAGACCGGCATCACCTTCAGCTCCTACACCTATAGCCGCCTGGGTGCCGAGGCCTTCACCCTGGAACTGGGCAAGGCACGGCCCTTCGGGCAGAACCAGGTGGTCAACCTGGGCCGCCTGGAGGGGCTGCTGCAGGTGCTGGTCGACGGCACCGAGGCGCCGGCCGGGGAGGGCGGCCTGGACGGCCTGCAACTGTTCGCCGTGTCCCGCGAGGTGATCAAGCACAGCGATCACTTCCGCCTGCACCTGGACGATGCCGTGGACAACTTCACCGAGCTGGACCACGGCTACCTGCTCGCCGAGGACATCGGCGGCACCCGCTGGATCGTCGAAGAGAAGGGCGCCCGCATCATCTTCCCCAACCCGCGGGTGAGAAACGGCCTGCGCGCGGGCATCCTCGTGGTGCCCACGGAACTCTGAGCGCCCGGCGTTTGGGGGCTCTTCGTAGGAGCGAGCTTGCTCGCGAACAGATTTTCCAGTGGCTGCGGTGCTATGCGGTTCGCGAGCAAGCTCGCTCCTACGAGAAGCCAGGCTCGCCTGCAACGCAGGAGCGGGCCTTGTCCGCGATAGCCGGACCCACCGGCGCGAATCGCGGATGAGATCCGCTCCTACAGGTTGCCGGGAGGCACGGTATTCCTCCCGCCGTAGGAGCGGGCCTTGTCCGCGATAGCCGGACCCACCGGCGCGATTCGCGGATGAGATCCGCTCCTACGCCGCTCCACCCGCGCCATTCCCCTGCCCGCGAAGACCCGCTTCCGAGCCTTGTCCCCAGGCAGCCAAGCGCATAGCATCGGGCTTTTCCCCGCTTTCCAGGAGCCCCGCCATGTCCGTCATCGACCTTCGCAGCGACACCGTCACCCTGCCCAGTGCCGGGATGCGCGAGGCCATGGCCCGGGCCGAGCTGGGCGACGACGTCTATGGCGAGGACCCCACCGTCAACCGCCTGGAGGCCATCCTGGCCGAGCGCCTGGGCTTCGCCGCCGCGCTCTTCGTGCCCACCGGCACCATGAGCAACCTGCTCGGGCTGATGGCCCACTGCGGCCGCGGCGACGAGTACATCGTCGGCCAGCAGGCCCACACCTATAAATACGAGGGCGGCGGCGCCGCGGTGCTGGGTTCGATCCAGCCGCAGCCCATCGAGGGTGAGGCCGACGGTTCGCTGGACCTGGGCAAGGTCGAGGCGGCCATCAAGCAGGACGACTTCCACTTCGCCCGTACCCGCCTGCTGGCCCTGGAGAACACCATGCAGGGCAAGGTCCTGCCGCTGGCCTACCTGGCCGCCGCCCGCGAGCTGACCCGTCGCCGCGGCCTGGGCCTGCACCTGGACGGCGCGCGCCTGTACAACGCGGCGGTGAAGCTGGGCGTGGACGCCGGCGAGATTACCCGCCACTTCGATTCCGTCTCGGTGTGCCTGTCCAAGGGGCTGGGCGCGCCGGTGGGCTCGGTGCTGTGCGGCAGCGCCGAGCTGATCGGCAGGGCCCGGCGCCTGCGCAAGATGGTCGGCGGCGGCATGCGCCAGGCCGGCGGCCTGGCCGCGGCCGGGCTGTATGCGCTGGACCACCAGGTCGAGCGCCTGGCCGAGGACCACGCCAATGCCGAGACCCTCGGCCGCGGCCTGGCGGAGCTGGGCTACGCCGTCGAGCCGGTGCAGACCAACATGGTCTACGTCGGCATTGGCGAGCGCGCCGAAGCCCTGCGCGGCTTCCTCGGCGGGCGCGGCATCCGCGTCAGCGCCGCCCCGCGCCTGCGCCTGGTCACCCACCTGGACGTGAAAACGGCGGACATTCCCCGTATCGTCGAGGCTTTCGCCGCCTTTCGTCGCGACTGACTAGGATGGAAGCACAATAGCTGCCATCTATCGTACAAACACACTGTACCCGGTACGCAGGGCCGATATAATGCGGCCCTTTGCCGGCGATTCGTGGCCGCATTTTTCCGTGGAAGAACCTATGAAAAGCGCTGAAATCCGTGAAGCCTTCCTCCGCTTCTTCGAAGAGAAGGGGCATACCCGCGTAGCGTCGAGTTCGCTGATTCCGGCGAACGACCCGACCCTGCTGTTCACCAACGCCGGCATGAACCAGTTCAAGGACTGCTTCCTCGGCCTGGAGAAACGCGCCTACACCCGCGCCACCACCAGCCAGAAATGCGTGCGCGCCGGTGGCAAGCACAACGACCTGGAAAACGTCGGCTACACCGCGCGCCACCACACCTTCTTCGAGATGCTGGGCAACTTCAGCTTCGGCGACTACTTCAAGCGCGATGCCATCACCTACGCCTGGGAATTCCTGACCTCGGACAAGTGGCTGAACCTGCCCAAGGAAAAGCTCTGGGTCACCGTCTACGCCAGCGATGACGAGGCCTACGACATCTGGACCCAGGAAGTCGGCGTGCCGGCCGAGCGCATGGTGCGCATCGGCGACAACAAGGGCGCTCCCTACGCCTCCGACAACTTCTGGGCGATGGGCGACACCGGCCCCTGCGGCCCCTGCACCGAGATCTTCTACGACCACGGCGCCGACATCTGGGGCGGCCCGCCCGGCTCGCCGGAAGAAGACGGCGACCGCTACATCGAGATCTGGAACAACGTGTTCATGCAGTTCAACCGCACCGCGGACGGCGTGATGCACCCGCTGCCGGCGCCGAGCGTGGACACCGGCATGGGCCTGGAGCGCATCAGCGCGGTGCTGCAGCACGTCCACTCGAACTACGAGATCGACCTGTTCCAGAGCCTGCTGAAAGCCTCCGCCGAGGCCATCGGCTGCGCCAATGACGACGCGCCGTCGCTGAAGGTGGTCGCCGACCACATTCGTTCCTGTAGCTTCCTCATCGCCGACGGCGTGCTGCCGTCCAACGAGGGCCGCGGCTACGTGCTGCGCCGCATCATCCGCCGCGCCTGCCGCCACGGCAACAAGCTGGGCGCCAAGGGCAGCTTCTTCCACAAGATCGTCGCCGCGCTGGTTGGCGAGATGGGCGAGGCCTTCCCCGAGCTGAAGCAGCAGCGGGCGCACATCGAGCGCGTGCTCAAGACCGAGGAAGAGCAGTTCGCCAAGACCCTCGAGCAGGGCCTGAAGATCCTCGAGCAGGACCTGAGCGAACTGAAAGGCAGCGTCATCCCCGGCAACGTGGTGTTCAAGCTGTACGACACCTACGGCTTCCCGGTCGACCTGACCAACGACATCGCCCGCGAGCGCAGCCTGACCCTCGACGAGGAAGGCTTCGAGCGCGAGATGGAGGCCCAGCGCGAGCGCGCCCGTTCGGCCAGTGCCTTCGGCATGGACTACAACAGTCTGGTGAAGGTCGACGGCGACACCCGCTTCCTCGGCTACCAGGGCGTTTCCGGCGCCGGCCAGATCATCGCGCTGTTCAAGGACGGCAAGGCCGTCGAGAAACTCAACGAAGGCGAGGAGGGCGTGGTCGTCCTCGACCAGACGCCGTTCTACGCCGAATCCGGTGGCCAGGTCGGCGACTGCGGCACCCTGTCCGGCGCCGGCGTGCGCTTCGACGTGCGCGACACCACCAAGGCCGGCGGCGCCCACCTGCACCACGGCATCGTCGCCCAGGGCAGCCTGAGCGTCGGCGCCGCGGTCAAGGCCGAGGTCGACGCCTCGGTGCGCCAGGCCACCGCGCTGAACCACTCGGCCACCCACCTGCTGCACGCCGCGCTGCGCCAGGTACTGGGCGATCACGTGCAGCAGAAAGGCTCGCTGGTCGACAGCCAGCGCCTGCGCTTCGACTTCAGCCACTTCGAGGCCATCAAGTCCGAGCAGCTGAAGCAGTTGGAAGACATCGTCAACCGCGAAATCCGCGCCAACAGCGAAGTTGAGACCGAAGAGACCGACATCGAAACCGCCAAGGCCAAGGGCGCCATGGCGCTGTTCGGCGAGAAGTACGGCGACCAGGTGCGCGTGCTGACCATGGGCGGCGGCTTCTCCGTCGAGCTGTGCGGCGGCACCCACGTCGGCCGCACCGGCGACATCGGCCTGTTCAAGATCACCAGCGAAGGCGGCGTGGCCGCCGGCGTGCGCCGCATCGAGGCGGTGACCGGCGCGGCCGCGCTGGCCTACCTGAACGGCGCCGAAGAGCAGCTCAAGGAAGCCGCCGGCCTGGTCAAGGGCAGCCGCGACAACCTGCTGGACAAGCTCTCCGGCCTGCTCGAGCGCAACCGCCAGCTGGAGAAGGAACTGGAGCAGCTCAAGGCCAAGGCCGCCAGCGCCGCCGGTGACGACCTGGCCGGTTCCGCCGTGGACGTGGCCGGGGTGAAAGTGCTGGCCGCGCGCCTCGACGGCCTGGACGGCAAGGCGCTGCTGGCGCTGGTCGACCAGTTGAAGAACAAGCTGGGCAGCGGCGTGATCCTGCTCGGCGGCGTGCTCGAGGAAAAAGTGGTGCTGGTGGCCGGGGTGACCCAGGACCTCAGCGCTAGGCTCAAGGCCGGCGACCTGATGAAGCAGGCCGCGGCGGCCGTGGGCGGCAAGGGCGGCGGTCGCCCGGACATGGCCCAGGGCGGCGGCACCGACGCCGGCAAGCTGGACGAGGCCCTGGCCCTGGCCAAGGCCTTCGTCGAACAGGGCCGGTAAGCACCGGCAAGGCCAGGCCCGCGGCGCGCCCGGCGGGCCTTGGCAAGGGGCAGCGATGCCTGTCTAATGGGCGCCCTTCAGGAATCAGGCGGCTTTTGAAATGGCTTTGATCGTACAGAAGTTTGGAGGGACCTCCGTCGGCACCGTCGAGCGTATCGAGCAGGTGGCCGAGAAGGTGAAGAAGTTCCGCGAGGCGGGGCATGACATCGTGGTGGTGGTCTCCGCCATGAGCGGCGAAACCAACCGCCTGATCGGCCTGGCCAAGCAGGTCATGGAGCAGCCGGTTCCGCGCGAGCTGGACGTCATGGTCTCCACCGGCGAGCAGGTCACCATCGCCCTGCTTAGCATGGCCCTGATCAAGCGCGGTGTGTCGGCGGTTTCCTACACCGGCAACCAGGTGCGCATCCTGACCGACAGCGCGCACACCAAGGCGCGTATCCTGAGCATCGACGACGCCAACATCCGCAGCGACCTCAAGGCCGGCCGCGTGGTCGTGGTCGCCGGTTTCCAGGGCGTGGACGAGCACGGCAACATCACCACCCTCGGCCGCGGCGGCTCCGACACCACCGGCGTGGCCCTGGCCGCGGCGCTGAAGGCCGACGAGTGCCAGATCTATACCGACGTCGATGGCGTCTACACCACCGACCCGCGCGTAGTGCCGCAGGCCCGCCGACTGGACAAGATCACCTTCGAGGAAATGCTGGAAATGGCCAGCCTCGGCTCCAAGGTGCTGCAGATCCGCTCGGTGGAGTTCGCCGGCAAGTACAATGTTCCGCTGCGCGTGCTGCACAGCTTCCAGGAGGGTCCGGGCACCCTCATTACCCTTGATGAAGAGGAATCCATGGAACAGCCGATCATCTCCGGCATCGCCTTCAACCGCGACGAAGCCAAGCTGACCATCCGTGGCGTACCGGATACCCCCGGGGTGGCCTTCAAGATCCTCGGGCCGATCAGTGCCGCGAACATCGAAGTCGACATGATCGTGCAGAACGTCTCGCACGATAACACCACCGACTTCACCTTCACCGTGCACCGCAACGACTACCTGGCGGCCCTGGAAATCCTCAAGCAGACCGCCGCCAACATCGGCGCGCGCGAAGCCACCGGCGACACCAACATCGCCAAGGTCTCCATCGTCGGCGTCGGCATGCGTTCCCACGCCGGCGTCGCCAGCCGCATGTTCGAGGCGCTGGCCAAGGAGAGCATCAACATCCAGATGATCTCCACCTCGGAAATCAAGGTGTCGGTGGTCATCGAGGAAAAATACCTGGAGCTCGCGGTACGTGCCCTGCACACCGCCTTCGAGCTGGATGCCCCAGCCCGCCAGGGCGAGTAAGACGGCATCATGCAAAAGGCGCGGCTCATCCCGCGCCTTTTGTCGTTTTTGACCGGGCCATCGGAACTTTCATTCCGCGTGGACTGGTCAATACTTGGGTGAAGGAGCACACACTTGATTTTCAGTGGCTCTGCCGCCATTTCTTTTTTGCAGACTGCTTATCCGAAACACGAAAGGAGAAAGGAATGCTGATTCTGACTCGCCGGGTCGGAGAGACCCTGATGGTTGGTGATGACGTCACTGTGACCGTACTGGGCGTCAAGGGAAATCAGGTGCGCATTGGCGTGAATGCGCCGAAGGAAGTCGCTGTCCACCGCGAAGAGATCTACCAGCGCATTCAGAAAGAGAAAGACCAAGAACCAAACCATTAATTTTTCTAAAAAAATTCTTTGCAAACGGGGAAAACATGGATATCATGCGCCCCGTGTTGCGGAGAGGTGGCCGAGTGGCCGAAGGCGCTCCCCTGCTAAGGGAGTACACCTCAAAAGGGTGTCGGGGGTTCGAATCCCCCCCTCTCCGCCATTTGCACATTCTGGTGCGAATGACGCGTCAGGTAGCTAAGCTACTGAAAAGATTGAAAAATCTGTTTGACACGTCTGAAAGTTAGGACTAGAATCTGCGCCCCATCAGCGCACTCATAGCTCAGCTGGATAGAGTACTCGGCTACGAACCGAGCGGTCGGAGGTTCGAATCCTCCTGAGTGCGCCACTACACAGGCGGTACGCGAAAGCGGACGCCAGCAGCGACGAAAGGCCCCGGCCCAAGGTGCTGCACCAGTTGGTGAACCTGGCTAAACTGCACCAACCAGCGCACTCATAGCTCAGCTGGATAGAGTACTCGGCTACGAACCGAGCGGTCGGAGGTTCGAATCCTCCTGAGTGCGCCATCTACCGAAAGGGCCTGCAGCAATGCAGGCCCTTTTTCTTTGCCCCCGATTTTTCAGGCCCGGACTCAGGCTCAGCGCCGCTGGCGCGCCGCCTTGCCCTGCACGCAGCCGAACTCGTCGAAGGTCACCGTGCGCCTGCCCTGGCCGGGCCTGGCGTCGTAGTGGTAGCGCTGCCGCTCGTCCAGCTGGCTGACGCGGTCCGGGCGGCCGAAGGCGCTTTCCACGTCCGCGCGGGTCATGCCGGTGCGGATGCGCTTCTGCAGGATCGCGGTGCGCCTTTCCCGGTCGTCGAGCTGGTTGCCGCAGCCGTCCTCGCGCTCGCCGACCACTACCGTCCCGCCGCCACCCGGGGCCGCCTGCCGGCGCGCCGGTTCCTGGCGGGCGAGGGGCACCGGCTTGCCGCTGCCCGGCGTCGGGTTGTGCGCCCGCTGCTACAACCCGAGAAAAAGCCCTAAGTATTTGATTTTTCTTGAAAAAATTAAACGGTATCCGCCGGCTGGGCATCGTTTTGCCCAAAAATTGCCTTACCCGCCAACGGATTCAGGCGAACTGCCTCAGCCAAATGCTCAGGCGCAAAATGCGCATAACGCATCGTCATAGCCAAGCTGGAATGACCGAGAATCTTCTGCAATGCCAGAATATTCCCGCCCTTCTGCATAAAACGACTCGCAAACGTATGCCGCAACGCATGACTTGCCTGCCCCTTAGGTAGCTCAATTCCAGACCGATCTAGCGCACGTCGAAACGAACCAATAGCACTAGTAAACCGACCATGCCGCTTCCAATGCTCCAGAACAAAACGCTCAAGCGCCGGATCAATTGGAACTGATCTAACTTTGCTGGACTTTGTCTTAGAGAACGTCACAACCGAATCACGAAGCCTTGACGGACCAAGCCCTTCCGCTTCCGACCATCGCGCACCGGTAGCAAGACAAATCATCACAATCGGCTCAACATGCGGATTCTCACACCCCGAACGAATCGCATGCAGCAAAACATCCACCTCATCATCAGTGAACCAAGACAACTCCCGTTCATCAATACGAAATGGCTTCACCTGCTCTAACGGATTGACATATGCAATCTCACCAAGACTGCGCAATTCATTAAAAACCGCACGAAGATAACCAAACTCATTATTAAGAGTCTTGGGCGATATACCAGCCTCATGCCGCAACCGACGATCCAGCGCATACTGATGCGCCTGAAAGGTCGCCCCCACCGGATCACCCAGTCTAACCACCATATGGTCCAAAGTGACACGACACCGCTCGCCATCCTTAAGCATATGACCATGCAGGTTGTACCAAAGATCAACCAACTCGGAGAGCCGCCGACGATCCGACCGCTTTGGCGCCCAATCTTTTCCCTCTGCCGCCTTTTTAAGCAGGTGCTGCTCAAACTGTGCAGCCTCGGCACGGACCTTAAAACGACGACGAACCCGCTTTTCCGGCGTCACCCATAGGTCGACCTGCCAACGACCACAAGGGAGCTTTTTGATCGCCACTAGACAGCCCTCCCCCAGCGTATCGTCCGCTCCTCGAGGAGGTCCCGCACATGCTCATAGATCGCCCTTTCGTCCTTTCCCTTTGCGGCGTAGTGGTCGCGAATAACGGGCCAGCATTCCCATTCCTGGAGTCTAGCCATCGCCTTTTTTGCGCCGACACGCTCACGGGCAAGCAAGGAAATGAAATTCCCCATGAAAAGGTCAACATTCTTACCAGAGAAGCCCCGCGACGACTTGTAGTAGCGCTTATAGGCCGTCTGATCGAGCAGCGACGGCACCGGCACCTCGACGTGCACATCCTGGCGAATCAACGTCCAGAACGCCTCATAGACACCCGGACGAGCCAGCAGCCGGAACAGCGACACACCGTAGGACCACAGACCATCCAAGTGCGGCACCAGATCGGCATAGCAGTCAGTACCAATATAGGCCCCGGTATCCATGCTGGCCGAACCTTCCGCGAACTGCTGCACCACCGAGTGATGGAAACGAAGCTCTATGCGCCAGACCGATTGATCTTTTTGATAGTTCGCGGGATCCGTTTCATCGAAAGGATTGTTGATTCGCGACCAGATCGACTCCCAATAGTCGAGCTTGTCCGTCGCCTTCGCCTGCACCGACTTGTTGTAGATGCTCAGCTGAATACCGTTCGCTGAACCGAACATGAAGGTCTCGCCACGACCATAGACAGAAGCCTTCGCAGCCCAGGAAATTTCACTGATACCGCTGATGTCACGCTGCAAGCGAGCCTTGCAATGCATCCGCGTAGACAGGTCCGCCGGAGGCTCCCAACCCTGCACATCGAGCGCCAAGTGAACCGCGCATTGATTACGCTCCCAATGCACCAGCACCTGCCCGGCCAGGTCATCCATGAGCCTCTGAAGCTCGGTATGCGTCATCGAGTCGATAGTGTGCGGGCTCACCTCGATTTTCAGGTGCGGTCCTATAGAGTCCAGCTTGCTATTGAAATTCTTCACCAGCAGCACCAGCCCAAGGTCAGCATTCTGCAGCTTGTACTGATAGCCACTGTCGCGGCCAACCCGACCGGCATGCCAACGGAACCCGGCAAAATCGACAAGCCCAGGTTCCTCAAAGAACCCAACCACCTCAGGGCGAATCATGCCCCGATACAGTTGCCGCACCGTATCCACACCACACCGAAGCAGACGCACGCCGGAAAGGTCCGTCATCCGGGTTGAAATTGGATCAATGAAGAGCCGGCCGCGCGGGTTCCCCAGCGCCGTCTCACGATCCAACCGAACTTGATCCTTTGCCTTTTTCATCGTTATCCAACCTTATCCATCTATGTCCTGTCGAAACTCGGTCTCTATGACGTGTTACAGGGACGTCACCCCGCCGCCGCCCGGCCCGCAACGTGGTCGCCTCGTACCTCGGCAATTCACGTTCGCGGGCCAGCGGCAGCCCCAGTTCCTATCGAGGCACATAGTCAAAGCTCCCACCCGACTGGACATAGGTGGCCGCGGCACCCGCACTAGCCGACCGCCATGGCCGCGACGAATACTCGGTATCCGGCACCACCGTCACAGGAACGACCTGCGGGGCGCTTTCCTGCTGGAAAAGCCGCGTAGGCGAGTCAGCAGCGGGCGACAGGGATGAAGGAGCTTGTGCGACCTGCTGCGGGGCCTGCTGGCGACGCGAGGAGCGCCACGGATCAAACATCCCTTCTTTGATGTTCACGAGGCAGGCCGCCTGAGCCATGGATATCGGCGTACCCTGCTGGGTAAAGCACCGGCACGGCCCCGTCTGGAACTTCACACAGCCCGCAATACGCGGAAAGTCACTCGGCTTAGTCAGCTGGTCATAGATAGGAGCCGTCCAGGGCATTCCCGGGATACGAGGCTGCACAGTCTCTAAGGACCAAACCACGCTTCCAGCATCATTATTAACAACAGCCCCGACAGAGCCCCCAGAAGGAGCAGGGTTAACTCGAGCATCACTACTCTTTACCTCCGAAGTAACAGAATCACCTTCCGGCTTATCAGAAATATGATTCATCGTGTAATACGCATAAGAACCACCACCAATCAGCGCAATCAATGCCGCCACCAAGACAGCAATTAACTTCCATGGCGGCCGAGGTTTGTGCGTATCAAACTCGGTCGAAGTATATATTTCGAAAACTTTCAGATTCGTCCGAACAACTTCAGGCGACGACTCACGCTTAGACTGTTTTGAGTCTGGATTAGGCTGGACAGTCTCCCACTTACGCCGGAAAGTTTTAATGTTCCAAGGCTTACTATAGTGAACATGAAGCCCAATAAGCCCACGAACAAACGGATCAAGCATCATCGGGCTGGGCGTGGTAAATATGAAGTCATAACCCTTGTGGCGATGCTTGGCGAACTCATTAATCCATTCTGGAACCTCGCGCCCCGAACGAGCACCAAGATAGTCTTGCACCTCATCGACAAAAACTAAGGCGCCTGCCGGAAGCTCACGCCACTTAGTCAAGTCTTCAATGAGCGTGACACCATGCTTTTCCGGCTCGAAACCCTTCACTTTAGTGCAGAACTTAGGACGCCCCTCATAGCGCTTGTTATAAAGAAAATCCCACAGTTCATTAGAAGTCTTACCCGCGCCATTCCGGCCAGTCGCTAACTTAAGCATGACTACTGCCCCTTAGACGCAGACTTCGAAAAGGCAGCTTTCGCCGCCTGCAAACCCAACAAAACACCATAGGCACTAAAAACAATACCTATCGCATCCTCAAAACCCATGTACTGAAAAAGATGGAGCCCCTGCTCAGGAAGCCCCGACATTTGAGTAATGATCTTATTATGCAACCAATCAAGAATCGGCTTAACCGCCGTTTCCGATACAACCACAACACCCAATGCCGCCAGCAGCCGAGGAAGCAGATAACCCACTGCGGCAATCAATGCCTGAACAAGGACGCCCCACATAGCAAATCCCCCCCCCTATATCGCACGCGAAATAATTCGCGCCGCGTAGAAATAGGCCATAGCAATCAGCGCATAACGTAGCCAAAGCAAATAAGGACAAGCGACAGACCATTTGAACGTTATTTCATGCCCCATAACGTCAACAGTCTGATCCGTCAGACATGCACCGCCATACTCAGAACCTGAAGCCTTCGTTTGGAAGTCAGCAAATATCGAACTTGCTTTATCGTCTAACTGCTCTTGCAATTGATCGACCTTAGTCTCTTCCGTCGCCTTATCCTGCTCAAACTTCGACTTTTCCTCATCAGACGGATCAGCCATCAATTCGCACGTATCTTTATGCTGCTGCTGAAGAATGGCGCACATAACCGCGTCACCATCACACTGAATAGGCGCATCGCACTTCTTACCGCCACCGTCAGTAGAACCGCCCTCGCAGGCCTTAGGATCAGTCGCAGGATCACAGTTAGTCGTATCGTCGCCTTTGCCGCCGTTACCACCACCACCACCACCACCACCACCACCACCGGAACCGCTAGAGC
>NZ_QGSL01000029.1:335764-352005 GCF_003176655.1 Pseudomonas sp. RW407
AAGGTGCCGAAGCAGCCGGGTTGCACTTTGACCGCGTAGAAGGGGCCGTGCTCGATGGGGGCGACGCACGGGTTGGGGCCGGGGTTGGCCGCATCGCCCTGCTTGCGGTTGAAGGCCGTGCTGCCGCGGCCGAAGGCCGGGTCCTCGCCGTTGCGGGCGTGGCGGTTGTACTCGGCGACGGTGGCGGCCAGGCCTTGCGGGTCGATGCCGCAGACCCGCGCCAGTTGCTCGAGGGTCGCGCCGCGCCTGAGGTAGCCGCTGCGCAGGTGCGTGCCGATGGGCAGCGGCGCCGGGCGCACGTAGCCCAGGCCGTAGCGGCGCAGGAAGCGATGGTCGCAGACCAGCCAGGAGCAGGCCTCCTGGTCTTCCGGCAGGGCGGCGATCATCGCGCTGACGTAGTCGTAGTAGCCGTGGGCCTCGTTGACGAAGCGCCTGCCGTTGGCCAGCACGCCGATGATGCCAGGCTTGCCGCGCTCGATGATGTGCGGGAAGTGGCCGACGCTGCCGTCGCGGTGCGCCACCTTCGACACCGGGGCCCAGGCCACCGGCGAGCGCAGGTTCGTCTCGACGCTGCCGCCGGCGGCTTCGCCCAGGCGCAGACCGTCGCCGGAGCAGGCGCCGGGCGGCAGGGCCAGGTTGTCGTGGCCGCTGGCGTCGCGGGGGAACAGCTGACGGCGGCGCTCGGCGTCGTTGGGGAAGCCGCCGGCCGCCAGCACCACGGCCTTGGCGTGGATTTCCAGTTCGCCGCGCGGCGTCTGCACCACCGCGCCGCGCACGGCGCCATCCTCCAGCAGCAGGCGCCTGGCCGGGCAGGACTCCATCAGATGCACGCCCAGGTCTTGCGCCGACTTGGCCAGGCGCGCCACCAGGGCCACGCCGTTGACCAGGTGCATGGCGCGGCCGTAGCGGGCCAGGTGGTAGAAGTGGGCGAGCACGCGCCTGGCCACGTGGACGAAGGCGCGGGGCGAGCGGGTCATGTTGAGGAAGGCGGCCAGGTCGGCGCCGGCCATGATCGGCATGCCGAGGAAGGACGTTTCGCGCATTGTCCTGCGCAGGCGCGGCAGCAGGTCGCCGACCTCGCGGGCGTCGTAGGGCGCGGCTATCACCTGGTGCCCGCCGGTGGCGGCGCCGGGGGTGTCGCCATGCATGTCGGGGATGCCGTTGCCGTCGGCGAACTGCAGGCGGGTGTGCTGCTCGAAGAAGGCCACCATGTGCGGCGCGGCTTCGAGGAAGGCGTCCACCCGCGCGGCGTCGTAGTGCTCGCCCAGCTCGTTGCGCAGGTAGGTGCGCGGCTGCTCGATGTCCTCGACGATGCCGGCGCGGCGCGCCAGCGGGTTGCGCGGCACCCAGGCCCAGCCGCCGGACCAGGCGGTGGCGCCGCCGAACACCGCTTCCTTCTCCACCAGGATGACCTTCTGGCCATGCCAGGCGGCAGTGACCGCGGCGGCCAGGCCGGCGGCGCCGGAGCCGACCACCAGGAGGTCGCAATCGGTGGGTGGGAGGTTCGGGGCAGGGGACATGGGCAGGGGACTCCGCGAGATTGTTTTTAGAACTTGGTTCCATAATCTTGTTTGGGGCGGAGAGAAGGCAAGCTGTCGGACGCAACTACTGGTCGATAATCGGTCGGGGGGCGAAGCGATACCCATCACCAGGGCTGGGCATATCCACGCAAGGCATGGTGATGAGCTGGGCCTCGCCCCTCTCCCTAACCCTCGGCTGCGCGCCCCGCCCTGAAGGGAGAGGGGACCGTTGGGCAGGCGCGGATGTACAGGCGTTAGCCGGCAACGCCGAAAGCCTCAGGCTAAGGCTATGCCTTCTCTCGGCACGGACAAGCCCCCTCTCCCTTCAGGGAGAGGGCTGGGGAGAGGGTTACGGACTTCGGCTCCACTCCGGAGCAAGGCTTGGCACCGCTGTTCGCGAGCAAGCTCGCTCCTACAGATGTTCCCTGAGTTCTCTGAAAGCTCGGGCGAAAGCCTAAGCCACTTCGGATTGTTGTCCCTGAGTTGCTCTCGCTAGGGTTCGTCCCTCACGGCGGTTGCCGTGCCGTCGTTACGGCCGTCGGGTTGGAGGCGCCTTCCCCTCGGAGATACGTAGAAAAGTATACCCGTTACGGGTATGGTTTGGAGGCCGGGATGACGCGCATCCTCAAGCGGAAGGACTTCGCGCGGTGGCAAGCGAACGAGAAGTTACCTGATGCCGCCTTGTGCAGGGCAGTCGAGGAGATGCAAAGCGGTCTGATCGACGCGGATCTGGGTGGCCATCTCTACAAGAAACGAGTGGCGCGGCCCGGCGGTGGCAAGAGTGGCGGTTACCGCACCCTGGTGGCGGCTCGAGTCGGTGACTGTTACGTATTCCTGCATGGGTTCTCCAAGAGCGACAAGGCGAATATCACGCAGGACGAGAAGAAGGCGCTGCAATTCGCCGGCAAGGTGTTCCTGGAACTGTCCGAGGATGCCTTGGCGAAGGCGTTGCAGGCTGGCGTGCTATTGGAGGTACATTGTGAGCAAGCTCATTGAATCCCTGCGTGACGACCTGGCTGTGCTCCATAAAGCGGGAGCGATCGGCAAGGTGACGATGCGCGAGTTCGACACGATCTGCCCGCCGCCGGTACGGGAGTTCAGTGCTGCCGACATCAAACGCCTTCGCGAAGGGCTGAAATTCAGCCAGCCGGTGTTCGCGCTCCACCTGCACACCACTGCTTCGACCGTGCGCAAGTGGGAGCAAGGCGAAACCCATCCAACGGGGCCTGCGCTCAAACTGCTCAATGTCATTGCCGACAAGGGTTTGCAGGCGATTCTCTGATAAAGGCATTTGGGCGTCCCCGGTCGAGCGGCGTTACCAGCTAACATCAGACTTCTCCGCTGCACGGACAAGCCCCCTCTCCCCGAAGGGAGAGGGCCGTTGGGCGTCCGCGGGGGAGGGTGTCGTTACCCTGGGCTCAGATATGCAACGCATGCCCCAGGGCGCGCAGGGCGGCTTCCTGCACCGCTTCGCCGAGGGTCGGGTGGGCGTGGATGGTGCCGGCGATGTCTTCCAGGCAGGCGCCCATCTCGATGGACTGGACGAAGGCCGTGGATAGCTCCGAGACCGCCTTGCCCACCGCCTGCCAACCGAGGATGAGGTGGTTGTCCGCGCGAGCCACCACGCGGACGAAGCCGTCGTGGGCTTCCAGGGTCATGGCGCGGCCGTTGGCGGCGAACGGGAAGTTCGCCGTCAGCACCTCGTGCCCGGCGGCCCTGGCCTGGTCCGGCGAGAGGCCGACCACCACCACTTCCGGGTCGGTGAAGCACACCGCCGGAATGGCCGCGGGGGTGAAGGCGCGGCGCTTGCCGGCGATGAGTTCGGCGACCATCTCGCCCTGGGCCATGGCGCGGTGCGCCAGCATGGGCTCGCCGGCGATGTCGCCGATGGCCCAGACGTTGCGCATCGAGGTACGGCACTGCTCGTCGATCCTGAGCGCGCGGCCGTCCATGTCCAGGTGCAGGCTCTCCAGGTTCCAGCCTTCGGTGTTGGGCCGGCGGCCGACGGCGACCAGCACCTGGTCGGCCTCGATCACCCGCTGCTGGCCCTGGCCGTCGCGCAGGCGCAGGCCCTTGCCGTCGGGTTCCAGGCCCATCACGCTGTGGTTCAGGTACGTCTCCACGCCGAGCTTGCGCAGGGCTGCGGCCACCGGCTTGGTCAGTTCCTCGTCGTAGCCCGGCAGGATGCGCGGCTGCGCTTCCACCACCGTCACGTCCACGCCCAGCTTGCGGTAGGCGGTGCCCAGTTCCAGGCCGATGTAGCCGCCGCCGATCACCGCCAGGCGCCGGGGCAGGGCCTTGGGCGCCAGGGCTTCGGTGGAGGAGATGACCTTGCCGCCGACCGGCAGGAAGGGCAGTTCCACCGAGCGCGAGCCGGCCGCCAGCAGCAGGTGCTCGGTGTGGATGCGCTGGGTGCCGCCGTCGGCCAGGGCGACTTCCACGGTCTTGCCGTCGACGATCTGCGCCCAGCCGTGCACCACGCTCACGCCATGCTTCTTCAGCAGGGCGGCGACGCCGGTGGTGAGGCGGTCGACGATGCCGTCCTTCCATTCCACGGTGCGCTGGATGTCGATGGCCGGCGCCTGCACGCTGATGCCCAGCGCGGACTTGCCGGCGAACTCGCGGGCTTTCAGGTATTCCTCGGCGGCGTGGATCAGCGCCTTGGAGGGGATGCAGCCGATGTTCAGGCAGGTGCCACCCAGGGTCGCGCCTTCCACCAGCAGGGTGCGGATGCCCAACTGCCCGGCGCGGATGGCGGCGACGTAGCCGCCGGGGCCGCCGCCGATGACCAGCAGGGTGGTTTCCAGGGTCTGGTTGTGCTTCACGGCGGTCACTCCAGGAACAGGGTGGCGGGGTGTTCGAGCAGGGCGCGCACGGCCTGGATGAAGGCTGCCGCGTCCATGCCGTCGACCACCCGGTGGTCGAAGGAGGAGGACAGGTTCATCATCTTGCGCACCACGATCTGGCCGTTGACCACCATGGGCCGCTCGACCATGCGGTTGACGCCGACGATGGCCACTTCCGGGTGGTTGATCACCGGCGTGCTGACGATGCCGCCCAGGGCGCCGAGGCTGCTCAGGGTGATGGTCGAGCCGGAGAGTTCCTCGCGGCTGGCCTTGCCGTGGCGCGCGGCCTCGGCCAGGCGCGCCACTTCCGCGGCGTTGCCCCAGAGGTCGCGGGATTCGGCGTTGCGCAGCACCGGCACCATCAGGCCGCTGTCGCTCTGGGTGGCCACGCCCAGGTGCACCGCGCCGTAGCGGGTGATGACCTCGGCCTCGTCGTCGTAGCGGGCGTTGAGCTGCGGGAACTCGCGCAGGGCCACCACCATGGCGCGGGCGATGAAGGGCAGCAGGGTGAGCTTGCCGCGGCTGGCGGCGTACTTGGCGTTGAGGTGTACGCGCAGCGCTTCCAGGTCGGTGACGTCGATTTCCTCGACGTAGCTGAAGTGCGGGATGCGCCGCTTGGCCTCGGCCATCTTCTGGGCGATCTTGCGGCGCAGGCCGATGACCTGGATCTGCTGCTCGTCGTGGCGCGCGGCATAGCCGGAGGCGACCACCGCCCCGCCGTGGGCCAGGTACTGGTCGAGGTCGTCATGCAGGATGCGCCCGGCCGGGCCGCTGCCCTGCACGAACTGCAGTTCCACGCCCAGGTCGCGGGCGCGCTGGCGCACCGCCGGGGAGGCCAGCGGTTTCTCACCGGGGGCGCGGCGCGGGGCCGGCGCGGCGGCAGCGGGACGCGGCGCGGGAGCCGGCTTCGCTTCGGCGCGGGGGGCTTCTTTCTGCGCCTGCGGGGCCGGCTCGGACTGGGCCTCGGCGCTGGGCGCCGCTGCGCTTTCGTGCGGCCTGGCCGCGGCTTCGCGGTGGTTGCCGGCGCCTTCCACTTCCAGGCGCACCAGTTCGCCGCCCACGGCCATGACCTGGCCGGGCTCGCCGCCCAGGGCGAGGATGCGGCCGGAAACCGGCGAGGGGATTTCCACGGTGGCCTTGTCGGTCATCACCTCGGCCAGCACCTGGTCCTCGTGGACCTCGTCGCCGACCTTGATGTGCCATTCCACCAGTTCCACTTCGGCGATGCCTTCCCCGATGTCCGGCATCTTGATCACGTGAATGCCCATTCAGACCTCCATGGCACGCTTGAAGGCGGCGCCGACGCGGGCCGGGCCGGGGAAGTAGTCCCATTCCTGGGCGTGCGGGTAGGGGGTGTCCCAGCCGGTCACGCGGGCGATGGGGGCTTCCAGGTGGTGGAAGCAGTTTTCCTGCACCAGCGACATCAGTTCGGCGCCGTAGCCGCAGGTGCGGGTGGCCTCGTGGACGATGACGCAGCGGCCGGTCTTTTTCACCGATTCGACTATGGTGTCCAGGTCCAGCGGCCAGAGGCTGCGCAGGTCGATGATCTCGGCGTCGATGCCGGTCTCCTCGGCGGCGGTCTGCGCCACGTAGACGGTGGTGCCGTAGGTGAGCACGGTCAGCTCGGAGCCGGCGCGGGCGATGGCCGCCTTGTCCAGCGGCACGCGGTAGTAGCCTTCGGGCACCTGGCTCTGCGGGTGCTTGGACCAGGGCGTCACCGGGCGGTCGTGGTGGCCGTCGAAGGGGCCGTTGTACAGGCGCTTGGGCTCCAGGAAGATCACCGGGTCGTCGTTCTCGATGCAGGCGATCAGCAGGCCCTTGGCGTCGTAGGGGTTGGACGGCATCACCGTGCGCAGGCCGCAGACCTGGGTGAACATCGCCTCCGGGCTCTGGCTGTGCGTCTGCCCGCCGTAGATGCCGCCGCCGCAGGGCATGCGCACCACCATGGGCACGACGAAGTCGCCCACCGAGCGGTAGCGGATGCGCGCGGCCTCGGACACCAACTGGTCGGTGGCCGGGTAGACGTAGTCGGCGAACTGGATTTCCACCACCGGGCGCAGGCCATAGGCGCACATGCCCACGGCGGCGCCGATGATACCGCTCTCCGAGATGGGCGCGTCGAACACCCGCGAGGTGCCGTACTTCTTCTGCAGGCCTTCGGTGCAGCGGAACACGCCGCCGAAGTAGCCCACGTCCTGGCCGAACACCACGACGTTGTCGTCGCGTTCGAGCATCACGTCCATCGCCGAGCGCAGCGCCTGGATCATGGTCATGCTGGTGACCGCCTGGGCGTTCCCGTGTTGCGGATTCATGGCGTTCATACCCCGAGCTCCTGGCGCTGCCGGCGCAGGTGTTCCGGCAGGTCCTTGTAGACGTCGTCGAACAGGTTGGCGGCGCTGAACACGTGGCCATCCACCAGCGAACCGTGGCGTTCGGCTTCCTTCTGCGCGGCTATCACTTCGGCTTCCAGTTCCTTGTGCAGCGCCTCGTGCTGCTCGTCGGACCAGATGCCGAGGGCCAGCAGGTGCTGCTTCAGGCGGCCGATGGGGTCGCCGAGGGGGAAGTTGGTCCAGTCGTCGGCCGGGCGGTACTTGGACGGGTCGTCCGAGGTGGAGTGCGGGCCGGCGCGGTAGGTGACCCACTCGATCAGGCTCGGCCCATGGCCGCGGCGGGCGCGCTCGGCGGCCCACTGCGAGGCGGCGTAGACGGCCAGGAAGTCGTTGCCGTCGACCCGCAGCGAGGCGATGCCGCAACCCACGCCGCGGTTGGCGAAGGTGGTGCCTTCGCCGCCGGCGATGGCCTGGAAGGTGGAGATCGCCCACTGGTTGTTGACCACGTTGAGGATCACCGGGGCGCGGTAGACGTGGGCGAAGGTCAGCGCGGTGTGGAAGTCCGACTCGGCGGTGGCGCCGTCGCCGATCCAGGCCGAGGCGATCTTGGTATCGCCCTTGATCGCCGAGGCCATGCCCCAGCCCACCGCCTGGATGAACTGGGTGGCAAGGTTGCCGGAGATGGAGAAGAAGCCCTTCTCGCGGCTGGAGTACATGATCGGCAGCTGGCGGCCCTTGAGCGGGTCCTGCTCGTTGGAGAGCAGCTGGCAGATCATGTCCTTGAGCGGGTAGTCGCGGGTGATCAGGATGCCCTGCTGGCGATAGGTGGGGAAGCACATGTCGCCATCGCGCAGGGCCATGGTGTGGGCGGTGGCGATGGCTTCCTCGCCCAGGCACTGCATGTAGAAGGACATCTTCTTCTGGCGCTGCGCGGTGAGCATGCGGGCGTCGAAGATGCGCGTCTTGAGCATCAGCCGCAGGCCGCGCAGCAGCTGTTCGTGGCTGAGCTGCGGGTCCCAGGGGCCGAGGGCGTTGCCCTGGTCGTCGAGCACGCGCACCAGGCTGTAGGCCAGGTCGGCGGTCTGCGCCGGTTCGACGTCGACGGCGGGCTTGCGCACTTCCCCGGCGGGGGACAGGTGCAGGTAGGAGAAATCGGTCTTGCAGCCCGGGCGCCCGGTGGGCTCGGGGACGTGCAGGCGGAGAGGGGCGTAGTCGGTCATGGTGGGTCTCCAGTTGTGATCGGGGGTGGGGATCAGCAGACGGAAGACGCCGTGCCCGGCGGGTGCGGCTGGCCTGGTTGGGCGACGGTGCGGGTGCCGCGCGCGGTAGCGCGGCGGGTGCTGACATCACTCATGGTGAGGTCCTCGTTCGTTGTTCTTGTGATTTCAGTATAGGTGTGACCGGCTGGTTTTTTGCTCCAATTTGACTAGCTTGAGACAGAAGATTTAGTGTCTTTGAACTACAAAACCCCTTCTCCGTAGAAGTGAGCGCCATGGCCGACATCGACCGCACCGACCTCAAGATCCTCCGCGCCCTGGCCGACGACGGCCGCCTGAGCTGGCGCGACCTGGCGCAGAAGATCGGCCTGTCGCTGACGCCGACGCTGCGCCGGGTGCGGCGCCTGGAGGAGGAGCAGTACATCCAGGGCTACTTCGCGCGGCTGGACGAGGAGCGCCTGTCCGGGGCCATGAGCGTGTTCGTTTCGGTGACCCTGGAAAAACAGACCGGCGATTACCTGGCGCGGTTCGAGGAAAACATCGTCCAGGCCCCGCAGGTGATGAGCTGCTTCCAGATGACCGGCGACGCCGACTACATGCTGCGCGTGGTGGTCAAGGATCTGGCGGCCTACCAGGCCTTCCTCACCACCACCCTGACGCAGATACCCGGGGTGGCCGGGATCAAGTCGGCGTTCGCGCTGAAGTCGGTGCTCAAGCGGGCGGCGCCGCCGATTTGAGGGGGTAGGAGCGGATTTATCCGCGATTGCGCTGGCAGGGCCGGCGCCCATGCCATCGCGAGCGTTACGAGCCAACCTGTAGGAGCGGGCCTTGCCCGCGATTCGCGCAGGGGAATGGCGTGGGTGGGGCAGCGTAGGAGCGGATCTCATCCGCGAAGCGCGCCGGTGGTTCCGGTTATCGCGGACAAGGTCCGCTCCTACGGGATCGGTATGGCGCGCGCCAGCGGCGGATAACCGCGAACGGTTATGCGCCCTACGGTTTCGGGGGGCGCACGGCTGTGGGGAATGGCCTTACTGCTCGTCGAGGGCGAAGGCGGTGAGGCTGTAGGTGGGGATGCCGGCATCGGCCAGCTTGGCCGAGCCGCCGAGTTCCGGCAGGTCGATGATGGAGGCGGCCTCGAGGACCTTGGCGCCCATGCGCCGTACCAGCTGGGCCGCGGCCAGCAGGGTGCCGCCGGTGGCGATCAGGTCGTCGAAGATCAGCACGCTGTCGCCCTCGCACAGGCTGTCGGCGTGCACTTCCAGCAGGGCTTCGCCGTACTCGGTCTGGTAGGCCTGGGCCAGCACGTCGGCCGGCAGCTTGCCCTGCTTGCGGAACAGCACCAGCGGCTTGTTCAGTTCGTAGGCGATGATCGAGCCGATCAGGAAGCCGCGCGCGTCCATGGCGCCGATGTGGCTGAAATCCGCTTCGACGTAGCGCTGGATGAAGCTGTCGGCGACGAAGCGCAGCGCGCGCGGCGACTGGAACAGCGGGGTGATGTCGCGGAACATCACGCCCGCCTTGGGGAAGTCGGGGACCGCGCGGATCACGGATTTCAGGTCGAGCTGGTTGAGGATCATGCTGGCAGGGCACCTGGTGACTGCTTTCGAAGCCCCAAAGTATAACGGGCCCGCCACAAGGCGAGCCCGTTTTACGCGATGACCGGAGGGGCGTGCCTTCAGCTTTCCATCTGGCCGCCGGCCAGGGCGCACAGCTCGATGGAGTCGATGATGCGCACTTCCTTGCCTTCGGCGGCGATCAGGCCGTTCTGCTGGAAGCGGGTGAACACCCGCGACACGGTTTCCACCGCCAGGCCCAGGTAGTTGCCGATCTCGTTGCGCGACATCGCCAGGCGGAACTGCTGGGCGGAGAAGCCGCGGGCGCGGAAGCGCGCCGAGAGGTTGACCAGGAAGGTGGCGATGCGCTCGTCTGCGGTCTTTTTCGACAGCAGCATCATCATCTGCTGGTCGTCGCGGATTTCCCGGCTCATCACCCGCATCAGCTGGCGGCGCAGCTGCGGCAGTTGCTCGGACAGCTCGTCCAGGCGCTCGAAGGGGATCTCGCACACCGAGGTGGTCTCCAGGGCCTGGGCCGACACCGGGTAGGCCTCGGTGTCCATGCCGGACAGGCCGACCAGCTCGCTGGGCAGGTGGAAGCCGGTGATCTGCTCCTCGCCGCCGTCGGTGATGCTGAAGGTCTTCAGCGCACCGGAGCGCACCGCGAACACCGAACCGAAGGCGTCGCCCTGGCGGAACAGGAACTCGCCCTTCTTCAGTGGCCGGCCGCGCTTGACGATTTCGTCGAGGGCGTCCATGTCGTCGTTGTTCAGCGACAGGGGCAAGCACAGGGGCGCCAGGCTGCAGTCCTTGCAATGCGCTTGGGGCAGGGCGCGCACCTTGATGGTTTCGGCCATGGGGAATCCTTGGGTGGAAAGGCACAAGAACCGCAAGGGTAACGCACCCGAGGGGGCGGCTGCCAGCATACCGGGGGGATTTCGGAATTTTCCGGTGTTTATTCCGAAACCTTATGTAAAAAAGGCCAGATTCGTACTTATTCGCTAGGTTGTTTCCTTCAGATAACCCGCGAGAACCGTTGCAGGTTCTGGTGCGGCAGGTAGTGGTCGAAGAGCATGCACAGGCTGCGCACCAGCAGCCGGCCGGCGGCGGTGACGTCGATGCCGCGGGGGTTCAGTTCGATGAGGCCGTCACGGGCGAAGCGCTCCAGCTCGTTCCAGATATCGGCGAAGTAGCCGTGGAATTCAATGTTGAAGCGTTCCTCGATGTCCTCGAAGTCCAGCTGGAAGTGGCAGATCAGCTGCTGGATCACCGCGCGCCGCACGCGGTCGTCGGCGCTGCAATAGAGGCCGCGGCGGGTGGCCAACTGGCCGTTGTCGAGGCAGTTCTGGTAGGTGTTGATGTCGGTGCTGTTCTGGCAGTAGAGGTCGCCGATCTGGCTGATCGCCGACACGCCCAGGCCCACCAGGTCGCAATGGCCGCGGGTGGTGTAGCCCTGGAAGTTGCGCTGCAGGGTGCCGTCCTCCTGGGCGCTGGCCAGTTCGTCGTCGGGCAGGGCGAAGTGGTCCATGCCGATGTAGCGGTAGCCGGCGGCGCTGAGCTGTTCGATGGTGCGCTGGAGCATGTCCAGCTTCTGCGCGGGGGAGGGCAGGTCCTGGGCGTTGATGCGCCGCTGCGGCATGAAGCGCTCGGGCAGGTGCGCGTAGTTGAACACCGAGAGGCGGTTGGGCTGCAGGCCGATGACCTGCTCGACGGTGCGGGCGAAGCTGTCGGGGTTCTGCTTGGGCAGGCCGTAGATCAGGTCGATGTTGATCGAGCGGTACTGCAGGGTGCGCGCCGCGTCCATGATGGCGCGGGTCTCGTCGAAGCTCTGCAGGCGGTTCACCGCCTGCTGCACTTCCAGGTCGAAGTCCTGCACGCCGACGCTGACGCGATTGAAGCCCAGCTCGCGGAGCAGGCCCATGGTGGACCAGTCGGCCTCGCGCGGGTCGATCTCGATGCCGTAGTCGCCGGAGTCGTCTTCCACCAGGTTCAGGTGCTCGCGCAGCTGGCCCATGAGTTCGCGCAACTGGCCGGGGCTGAGGAAGGTGGGGGTGCCGCCGCCGAAGTGCAGCTGTTCCACGCACTGGTCCTTGCCCAGGTGGCGGCTGACGATCTCGATCTCGTGGATCAGCCGCGCGAGGTAGGGCGCGCTGCGCCCACGGTCCTTGGTGATGACCTTGTTGCAGGCGCAGTAGTAGCAGATGTTGGCGCAGAACGGGATGTGCACGTACAGCGACAGCGGCCGGTCGGCCTTCTGGCTGTTGCGCAGGGCATGCAGCATGTCGAAGGGGCCCACGCCTTCGTGGAACTGCACGGCGGTGGGATAGGAGGTATAGCGCGGGCCGGACAGATCGTAGCGACGGATCAGATCTGTGTCCCAGCGGATATCGTCGAGCATGCCGCAGTCCCCGAATCAGGCGAGCTTTTCGGCGCAGTCTAGGGAGACTGTGGGAAAAGCCTCTTGACCTGCATCAAGCGGTCGCAGGGGGTACCTCGTTGGAGGGGGGCTTGCAGTGGTGTTGGGGTTGGCTTTGGAGTTGGGGTGGAGTCCGTAACCCTCTCCCCAGCCCTCGGCTGCGCGCCCCGCCCTGAAGGGAGAGGGGGCTTGTCCGTGCCGAGAACAGGCAGGCCTCAGCCGGAAACCACTGTGCCTGCCGGCTGACTCGGGAATACCCACGCGCTCCGAACGGTCCCCTCTCCCTTCAGGGAGAGGGTTAGGGAGAGGGAGCTCTTTGGGCCAGGCACCAGGCTGAAGCCTGTTCGCGAGCAAGCTCGCTCCTACGAAAAGCGGGGGCTTCAGTGCATCGCATGGCCCATCAGCCAGGCCTGGTGCGGGCCGGGCAGGGTCCACAGGCCGAAGAGGATCACCAGCAGGCCGCCGGCCATGCGCACGCTGCGTTTGCGCAGCAGCGCCGTGATCCGCTCGGCGGCGAGCCCGGTGGCCAGCAGCACCGGCCAGGTGCCCAGGCCGAAGGCGAGCATCAGCAGCGCGCTCTCCAGCGCCGAGCCCTGGCTGCTGGTCCATAGCAGGGTGCTGTAGACCAGGCCGCAGGGCAGCCAGCCCCAGAGCGCGCCGAGCAGCAGCGCGCGCGGCACGCTGGCCACCGGCAGCAGGCGGCTGGCGAAGGGCTGGATGTACTTCCACAGGCCGCGGCCCAGGGCTTCGATACGTGTCAGGCCGCTCCACCAGCCGGCCAGGTACAGGCCCATGGCGATGAGCAGCAGGCCGGCGACCACGCGCAGCGCCGAGGCGAAGGGCGTGCTGGCGATCGCCCAGCCGGCCAGGCCCAGCAGCAGGCCGGCGGCGGCGTAGCTGAGGATGCGCCCGAGGTTGTAGGCCAGCAGCAGCTGCAGGCGGCGCCCGCGCTGCTCGGGGGGAATGGCCAGGGTCAGCGCGCCCATCAGGCCGCCGCACATGCCCAGGCAGTGGCCGCCGCCGAGCAGGCCGAGGATCAGCGCGGACGCCAGCATGGGCGCCAGGTCAAGCATCGCGCGAATCCTTGTCCCGGGCTTCGCCCTGCGCGTCCCTGGTGCCTTCGGCCTCGTCGATGCCGGCCTGGTGCCTGGGGTCCTCGTCGTCGAACAGGATGCTGTGGGCCGGACCGTCCATGTCGTCGTACTGGCCGCTGTTCACCGCCCAGAAAAAGATCCAGACGGCGATGGCGACGATGATCAGCGCCACCGGGATCATCACGTAGAGAGCGGGCATATCGACTCCGTTGAAAGGGCTTGCGCCGCCTCAGTGGGCGGCGAGCGGGGCGGCCAGGGGCTGTGCCTCGGCGGCCGCCGGCAGGCCGCGCACGCGGGTCAGGCGCAGGGCGTTGAGCACCACGGTCAGCGAGCTGACCGACATGCCGATGGCCGCCCAGGCCGGGGTGATCCAGCCGAGGGCGGCGAAGGGCAGCATCAGCCCATTGTACAACCCCGCCCAGGCCAGGTTCTCGATGATCACCCTGCGCGTGCGGCGGGCCAGGGAGAAGGCCTGCACCAGGCTGTCCAGGCGGTTGGACAGCAGCACCGCGTCGGCGCTGGTCTTGGCCAGGTCGGTGGCGCTGCCCATGGCCACGCTGATGTCGGCGGCGGCCAGCACCGGCACGTCGTTGACGCCATCGCCCAGCATCAGCACGTGGCGGCCTTCGCCGTGCAACTGCTTGAGGATCGCCAGCTTGTCGTCCGGGCGCAGGCCGCCATGGACTTCGTCGATTCCCAGTTCGGCGGCCACGCTCTGCACCATCGGCGAGCTGTCGCCGGACAGCAGCAGGGTGCGCCAGCCGCGCTCGCGGCAGGCCTGCAGCAGGGCCGGGGCGTCGTCGCGCAGGCGGTCGTCGAGCACCAGCCAGGCCAGCGGGCCATGTTCGTCGCCCAGCAGCAGCCACTGGCCGTGCTCGCGGGGCATGGCCGGTTCCGGCAGGCCGCTCAGGGCGCAGACGAAGGCCGCCTGGCCGATGCGCAGGCGCTGGCCGTCGACCACGCCTTCCAGGCCCAGGCCGGGGTGGCTCTCCACCGCCTCGGCGGGCTGCGGGGCGCGGCCGAAGGCGCGGGCGATGGGGTGTTCGGAGCGGTTTTCCAGGGCCGCGGCCAGGGCCAGGCAGCGCTCGCCGTCCAGCGCCCCCAGGGGCTGCACGGCGCGCAGGGTCAGGCGGCCTTCGGTGAGGGTGCCGGTCTTGTCGAAGATCACCGTGTCGATGCGTTTCAGGCCTTCCAGCACATGGCCGCGGGTAAGCAGCAGGCCGAGCTTGTGCAGGCTGCCGGTGGCCGCGGTGAGGGCGGTGGGCGTGGCCAGGGAGAGGGCGCAGGGGCAGGTGGCGACCAGCATGGCCAGCACCACCCAGAAGGCCCGCGAGGCGTCGTGCTGCCACCAGAACAGACCGACCACCACGGCCAGCACCAGCAGTACCAGCAGGAACCACTGCGCGGCGCTGTCGGCGACCTGCGCCAGGCGCGGCTTGTCGGCCTGGGCGCGTTCCAGCAGGCGGACGATGGCCGACAGCCGGCTGTCGTCGCCCAGGGCCTGTACCTGCAGGGTCAGCGGGCCCTCGACGTTGAGGGTGCCGCCGGTGACGTTGTCGCCGGCCTGGCGCGGCTGCGGCAGGTATTCGCCGGTGAGCAGGGATTCGTCGACGCTGGACTGCCCGGCGAGGATCAGGCCGTCGGCCGGCAGCACCGCGCCCGGCGGCACCAGCACCCGGTCGCCGACGCGCAGCTCGCTGAGCAGGATGCGCTGGCCGTTGCCGGCCTCGTCCAGGCGCAGGCAGGAGGCCGGCAGCAGGTTCACCAACTGCGCGGTGGCTGCCGCCGTGCGCTCGCGGGCGCGGCGTTCGAGGTAGCGGCCGGCGAGCAGGAACAGGGCGAACATGCCCACCGCGTCGAAGTACAGGTCGCCCTTGCCGGTGATGGCGGTCCAGATGCCGGCCAGGTAGGCGCCGCCGATGGCCAGGGACACCGAGACGTCCATGGTCAGGTGGCGCGTGCGCAGGTCGCGCAGGGCGCCGCGGAAGAACGGCTGGCAGGAGTAGAAGACGATGGGCGTGGTGAGGAACATCGCCACCCAGCGCAGGATTTCATGCATCTCGGCGCTGAGGTCGATGTTGAATTCCGGCCAGGTGGCCATGGTCGCCATCATCGCCTGGAACCACAGCAGGCCGGCCACGCCGAGCTGGCGCAGGGCGCGGCGGTTCTCTTCGGCGAGTTGTTCGGCGGCCTTGTCCGGGTGGTAGGGGTGGGCGGCGTAACCGATCTTGCGCAGCTCGGCGAGCAGGGCGCTGAGCGGCAGCTGGCTGTCGGCCCAGCGTACGTGCAGGCGGTGGTTGGACAGGTTGAGCCCGGCCTCGGCCACCGCCGGCAGGCGCCGCAGGTGCTTCTCGATCAGCCAGCCGCAGGCGGCGCAGCTGATGCCTTCGAGGATCAGGGTGGTCTCGGCCAGCTCGCCCTGGTGCTGGACGAAGGGCTGCTGCACGTCCGGGCGGTCGAGCAGGGCCAGTTCGTCGTTCAGCTGGGCCGGCAGCGCCTCGGGGTTGGTGGCCGTCTCGGTGCGGTGCCGGTAGTAGCCTTCCAGGCCGCCGGCGACGATGGCCTCGGCCACCGCCTGGCAGCCGGGGCAGCAGAATTCGCGGGTCTCGCCGAGGACCCGGGCGGTGAAGCGGCTGCCGGGTGGAACCGGCAGCGCGCAGTGGTAGCAGGGCAGGGGGGCGCTCATGGGCGCTGGACTTCATCCCCCTTGAGGGGTTCGTCGCCGAGGAGGATCTCGCCGTCGGCAACCAGCTTCTCTTCCTCGAACAGGCGCCAGGCGTGTCCGTCCTGTTCGCCGAGCAGCTCGACGAAGCGGCGCCCTTCGACGGCGCTGTCCAGGCGGCCGGTGTAGCGGCCCGGCTCGTTGGCCGGCAGCAGGCTGACGTGGCGGTCCTGGGATTCCAGGGTGGGGGAGATCAGGTTGAGGGTCAGCTGCGCCGGCTGGCTATTGCCTTTCAGGCGCACCTCGACCTCGCCGGTGAGCTTGTCCAGGCGCACCTGGGCCTGCATGTGCAGTTGCTGGGCCAGGTGTTCGCGGTCCAGCGAGCGGTTGATGCCCTTGCCGGCCTCGTAGTAGTTGTCGTTGACCAGGGTGTCCTGGTTCTCCACGGCGATGCGCACCATCGTCAGGCTGAGGAACACCGAGGTGGCGAGCATGCCGATGATGATCCAGGGCCAGAGGTGCTTGTACCAGGGTTGTACGGGCGCCGACTGCATGGGTTTTTCTCTCTCGTGGTCCGCGGGGCGGAAGCGGCCTGCCCGAGGG
>NZ_QGSL01000029.1:352015-381234 GCF_003176655.1 Pseudomonas sp. RW407
TCGGCGGATAACGCCGTAGGCGTTATGCGCCCTACGGGTTTCCAGAGAAACCTCCGCGCGCACCGGGACGCCCCTTCAGAAGGCCGAGCGAAACCGGTGCTCAGGAGGTCATGCGACATGGATGTCGCGAGAGCCCCGATCAGCACAGGGACGTATACACCAGGCTCAGGCCGCGCCAGGCCCGGCGAAGTACTGCTCGTCGCTGACGTGCTCCATCCACTCGACGTTCTTGCCGTCCAGGGCCTCCTGGATGGCGATGTGGGTCATCGCCGTGGTCGCCGACGCGCCGTGCCAATGGCGGTGGCCGGGCGGGCACCAGATGACGTCGCCGGCGCGGATCTCGACGATGGGTTCGCCTTCGCATTGCGTCCAGCCGCAGCCTGCCGTCACTACCAGTGTCTGGCCCAAGGGGTGGCTGTGCCAGGCTGTGCGGGCGCCGGGCTCGAAGGTGACGCTCGCGCAGGAAACCCGGGAGGGTGCCGGCGGGGCGTTCAGGGGGTCGATGCGAACGGTCCCGGTGAACCATTCCGCCGGGCCTTTGATGGAGGGCTGGGAGCCTGCGCGCTTGAGTTGCATGTGAATCACCATGGCTGAAAGAGGAGGGCACTGGCAGGGAATGCCAGGAAGGCTTTCAGTCTGGAACGAAGTCGATTAGCTTTGTAGATGGTAAATCCAGGATGCTTTGGTGCAGCAGATTCACCTATGGCTCGCGATAACCTCAACGACCTGCAAGCCTTCGTCCTGGTGGCGAGGGAACGCAGCTTCACGAAAGCGGCCGCCCAACTCGGCATGTCTCGCTCGGCGCTGAGCCACGCCATCCTCGGGCTGGAGGAGCGCCTGGGCGTGCGCCTGCTCACCCGCACGACCCGCAGCGTATCGCCGACCGAGGCGGGCAGCCGGCTGCTGGAGACCGTGGCGGCGCGCCTGGACGAGATCGAGCAGGAACTGAACTCGCTCGGCGCATGGCGCGAGAAGCCGGCGGGAAAGGTACGCATCACCGCGCATGACCACGCGATCGCGACCGTGCTCTGGCCACGGCTCCTGCCATTGCTCGAGCAGTACCCCGACATCGAGGTGGAGCTGTGCACCGACTACGCCCTGGTCGACATCGCGGCACAGGGCTTCGATGCCGGCGTGCGGGTAGGCGACCTGGTCGACAAGGACATGATCGCCGTCCGCCTCACCCCCGAACTGCGCATGGCGGTCGCCGGCTCGCCGGCGTACCTGCAGGCCGCCGGCACCCCGGGCACGCCGCAGGAGCTGGCCCGGCACCGCTGCATCAACCTCCGGCTGCCCACCCATGGGGGCCTGTATGCCTGGGATTTCGAGAAGGACAGGCAGAGCGTCAAGGTCCGGGTACGTGGCCAGGCGGTGTTCAACAACACCTACCACATGCTGCAAGCCGCGATCGATGGCGTCGGCCTGGCCTACGTTCCCCATGACCTTCTGGCGCCTCACGTCGAGGCGAACCAACTGGTCCCGGTCCTGGAGGACTGGTGCCCGGTGTTTCCCGGCTACCACCTGTACTACGCCAGTCGGCGGCATGTTTCGCCGGCGCTGGGCCTGGTGATCCAGGCGCTCAGGCGGGACTGAGGGCACAAGGCGGAAAAGGATTTGGTTGGCTGGGCCTGGTGGCCAAGTCCTCGGCTTGCCGGCTGGAAGCGGTGAAGCCAGGAAAGCGAGGAGGGGAGCCAACGGTGGCACCGCAGCTTCATGGGGCGGCTTAGGTGCAGTCTTGCGAATCCCTGAAGGTGCAACAAAGCATGGGCGTGACTCTGGAGTACAGATTTTTAACTATCCATATATGAACCAATATTTCGGATTAATGCCTATAATGATTCATATGTGACCCGTTAAATGAGAGACTGCCGTGGCCCTGACCCATTCCCTGCTTGCCCCCGGCGAGCTAGCCCAGAAAATCGGTGCCAACGCTCGGGAGGCACGACTGGCACAGAACCTCTCCCGCAAGTCCCTGGCGTTGAGGGCTGGTGTTTCCGAGTCCACCATCAAGCGGTTCGAGTCCAGCGGGCAGATCACCCTCGACGCCCTGGTGCTCATCGCCACTGCGCTTGGCGCTACCCGTCAATTCGCGGAACTGTTCAAGCATGAGCGTCCAGTATCGCTCGAAGAAATCAAACAGGCAGGACGCACTCGGGGACGCCAATGAAGCCGATCAACACCGTGGAGATACTGCTGGCTGGCGAACCTGTCGGGGAACTGGTCGCCAGCCGACAGGGCATCTACTTCGCCTATCACCCCAAGTGGGTGACACAAGGCTTCAACCTGTCCCCCCTGAACATGGACTTCACCACCCAACCACAGAAAGCTGCGGACCCAGTCCTTTTCGCTGGTCTACCAGGCGCATTGGCCGACTCCCTCCCGGACGGCTGGGGCATGCTGCTCATGGACCGTTATTTCCTTGCCAGGCATGGCAAGGACCGAAGGGACATTTCCCCTCTAGATCGACTAGCTTATATGGCCGACAGGGGCATGGGCGCATTGGAGTATCGCCCAGTCATCGAGCGCACCACCGACGAAGACAATATTGACCTGGCCCAGCTCTACCAGGAGTCCCAGGCTGTCTACGAAGGAGAAACCTCGGCCACTCTCGATACTCTGCGCTTGGCAGGTGGCTCCCCTGCAGGAGCCCGCCCCAAGGTGGTCGTTGCACTATCCCAGGACGGAAGGCGGTGCAGTACGTCTTTCAAGCACCTTCCGGCCGGCTACCAGCACTGGCTGGTGAAATTCAGGACACCAACCGAGCATCGTGATACCGGAGCGATCGAGTTCGCCTACTCGCGGCTGGCAGAACGTGCCGGGGTGAAGATGGCCGCGAGCAATCTGCTCACAGTCCAGTCATCGACCGGAACCGAGCGCTTCTTTTCTGCCCATCGCTTCGACCGGAACGGCGATAGCAAAATCCACATGATGACCGCTAGCGGTATTCTCTATGCCGATTACCGTGCGCCATCGCTGGATTATTCGGATTTACTCAGAGCCACCAACGCCATCACCAACCATGCGGCAGAGGTCGAGCGCATGGCGAGGCTAATGGTATTCAACGCCCTGACCCACAACCATGACGACCACGCCAAGAACTTCGCGTTCCTGCACGACCAGGGGCGGTGGACACTGGCCCCAGCTTATGACCTGACCTATGCCCCGGTCCGTGGTTATGCGGATGAGCACACAACCTCTTTCAACGGTGCCGGCCTGGCCACTCGCAAGCAGCTGAAGCAGGTTTGCGCTCCCTTCAGCTACCTGAAGCCGGACCTCTACATCGAGCAGACTCTCGACGCCCTTTCCGGGTGGCAGCCCTTATGCCGTGAACTCGAGATCGACCCAGAGCAACAGAGGGTGATTCAGCGGGCCTTCGATGAGATCCGCAAACGCCTCGGCTGATAGCGAGAAGCCTTTGCTAGCACGTACTCGCAAGACCAGATTGAGCATGCCAGACAGGTTATCCCAAGTGTCTGAGCAAGAGCCGGCAGAGGGGAGGGGCGATAACGATGTCCCATAGCATCTCTGCAGCGCCTTCCTGGGAAAGCTTTTGGTCTCGCCGACCGTAAGCCGCCATTCCCTGTGGCGTCAGGTAGAGCGCCTGGTCGTCAGCGTCGACTGATAAAGACTCATTGTACGAATTGCTCTCCATCGACTGGCCTTGGAGATAGTGAATGCCTGATCCGAAGCCGCTTCCGATGAACACGGTCGCCCGGACCACGTCCTTGCCATCTTTGTAGATGGTGGCAAAGAAGCGGTTTGCATCGACGCGTCGAAAAATAGAGCCGAGGGAGGTGAGAAGCGATTTTGTCCAGAAACCTCGACGGTCACAACTCAACTTCGAGCAGCAGTGGTAAAGCTGTGTCTGCGTTCGATATCCTGGCAAATACTTAATTTAACATAATATACATTATGCGAAGTCATGGATAAGCGCAGGTGCAGATGGCCCCTGCAGAATTCACCAGGGAAAACCGCTTGTTTGCCGGCTTCGATACCGTCCCCCCCTGATCGACCAACTGTTGCTTCGTCTCCGCTCAATCACCATTGCTGCTTGCCCGTTTCTCTTTCTGCCTTCCTGTCGAACCGGCTTCGTATTGTCGATCCATCGTGGCCTTCGGTTTCTCGCTCACAAGCTCAGTGCTCAGTGCTCAGTGCTCAGTGCTCAGTGCTCAGTGCTCAGTGCTCAGTGCTCAGTGCTCAGTGCTCGATCATTCCACATTCCCCGAGCGAATCCGCCGGCATCCGTTCAAGCCCTGGTCCAACACCAACGCAGCGCGACGCTACGTGAAATCTGCAAGCCTCGTGGCCATTCCCCGTCACGCTTTTCACGCAGGCACATCAGCCGTTCGCGCAGTTCGCCTGTCACAGCGACACGCAACCGACCTCAGGCTGCATTGGCGCTGATCCACGTGGCGCTACCTTTTATGGGTTGGCGGGATTCATCGACGCGCCCCCAACCAGAGCCAGAGCTGCCGCCAGTCATCCAGGCCCGGTTGATCGCGGCGAGACATTCAGAGCGCCTGTCCCAACCGGCCTCCAGCGGCCATGGGCGTTGCAATGCCTGCCTTGCCGCGACATGTGAAAATCGCCTCACAACCCCTCGACCTGCAGGGATCAAGCTGTCTAGAATGCAGGTTACAGGCTTTCCTGCCTGTCGTTTCCCGCCCCGCCGGGTCTATTCGTTAGCGCGCAAGTAATATCCGATAACAGCCAGACCTGGATATTGCACGCTACCCCGGTGCGACCACCGTTTTTCCCATTCCCAGCCTTGACGATGCCGCAATCGCCACAACCGCTCTTCGAGACCTTCGCCCGTTTCCATGAACTGAACTTCATGCAGCTGAGCGAAGAATTGCCCGTGGTGCGCGGCTACCTGCAGGCGTTCGATGAAGACGTGCGGGCCATCGAGGGCTACTTCGCCGTGCGTGGCTTCCTCAAGTCCTATGGCGGCAACGAGGCCACCTATACCTCCTATCGCACCCACGTCGAGCGCCTGCTGCTATGGGCCCTGCTGGTAGCCGGCAAGCCGCTGCTCGACCTGCGCCGCCGCGACGCCGAGGCCTTCATGGAGTTCTGCCTCAACCCGCCCGCCGACTGGGTCGGCCCGGTCATCAAGTCGCGTTTCATGCGCATGGGCGGCCGCAAGAAGCTGGAGTCCGACAGCCATGTGCCGAACCCCGCCTGGCGCCCCTTCAGCACCACCCTGGCCAAGCGCGAGCGCAAGCTCGCCAGCGAGGCCATGAGCCCCCTGCCCTTGCGCCCGTACCGCATGTCCCAGGGTTCGGTGGCGCAGGTCTTCGCCGTGTGCGGCAGCTTCTTCCAGCACGCCATGGACGAGGGCTTGACCGAGGTGAACCCGTTCCGCGCGGTGAAGCAGAAGTCCATCTACAAGCAGCGCAACACCCTGAACGTGGCCTCGCGCTCGCTGACGCAACTGCAGTGGAGCTACGTCATCGAGACGGCCGAGTTGATGGCTGCCGAGGACGCCAGCCACGAGCGCACACTGTTCATCGTGGCCACGCTGTTCGCCATGTACCTGCGCATCTCCGACCTGATCGGCCGCGACAACTGGACGCCGGGCATGGGCGACTTCCGCCGCGATAGCACCGGCAACTGGTGGTTCCACGTGGTCGGCAAGGGCAACAAGGCCGCCCGCATCAGCGTGCGCGACGACTACATCCACGGTTACCTGGCCCGCTACCGCCGCCACCTGGGCCTGCCTCCCCTGCCCTCGCCCCAGGAACGGACGCCGCTGATCGGCACGCTCAAGGGCCGCGCCGGCTTATCCGACCGCCATGTGCGGCTGCTCCTGCAGGCGCTGTTCGACCGCGCGCTGCAGCGCATGGCGGCCGAGGGCTGGAGCGACGACGAGGTGGACCAGCTGCGCTCGGTCTCGCTGCACTGGCTGCGCCACACCTCGGCCACCTTCGATGCACCGCTGCGCGACATGAAGGACCTGCAGGCCGACCTGCGCCACAACAGCCTGAGCACGACGCAGAACACCTACTACAACTCGCTGGACGAACAGCGCGCGCATTCGGTGAAGGGGCTGAAGCTCAAGCCCTAGCACAATGGCAGCCTTGCCGGCCTGCCTGTGCAAGCCCTGCCCTCCCCTGGCTCGCTGCATCCCCGCCCAAGGCGTTTTCAGCAGCATCGGCCCCGTGGCTATTGCGAGATGCCATCAGAAAAATATAATAAGATCGATTATCAATTGCACATGGTACTCCAGTGTCCAGTCTTGGCCGTTCCCAGCTTGCGGAGTGCGATCTGCACAAGCTTTACACCGAGCACCATGGCTGGCTGCAGGGCTGGCTGCGGGGCAAGACCGGCTGCTCCCAGCGTGCCGCCGACTTGGCCCAGGACACCTTCCTCAGAGTGCTGCTGGCCCGTGCCCGCGGCGCCGCGGTGTACCTCGACCAGCCGCGCGCCTACCTCACCACCATCGCCCGCGGGCTGGTCATCGACCATTGGCGCCGGCAGCAATTGGAGCAGGCGTGGCTGGAAGTGGTCGCGCAGTTGCCGGAGGCGGAAGCGCCGTCGCCGGAAACCCACCTGCTCATGCTGGAAAGCCTGATGCGCATCGACCGCCTGCTTGACCGGCTCAAGCCCAAGGTGCGCCAGGCCTTCATCTGGGCCCAGCTGGAAGGCCTGACCTGCCCGCAGATCGCCCAGCGCCTGGAAGTGTCCCTGGCCACCGTCGAGCGCTACCTGGCGACCGCCCTGCGCGCCTGCTACGCCCTGCATTTCGAGGAATGAGGCGATGAGCGCGTCCGCCCCCCTGTCCAGCCGGACCATCGACGACGCCATCGACTGGGCGGTGAAGCTTCAGTTCGGCGAACCCAGTGAGGAAACCCTTTCGGCTTTTCAGGCCTGGCATGCCAGCCACACCGAGCATGCGCTGGCCTGGCAGCGCGTGCAGTCGCTGGGCGAGGACTTCCGCCGGGTCTCTCCGCAACTCACCCTGCAGGTGCTGGAAAAGCTGCCCGCCGCCGGCCTGAGTCGACGCCAGGCGCTCAAGTTGCTGATCCTGCTGGGCGCCAGCGCGGCGCCGGCCTGGCTGGCCTATCGCGAGGCGCCCTGGCAGCGACTGCTGGCCGAGTACAGCACCGCCACCGGCGAGGTACGCCACCTCGAGTTGGCCGATGGCTCCCGGCTGGTGCTCAACACCGATACCGCCATCAGCACCCACTTCAGCCCCTACGAGCGACGCGTGATCCTGCGCCGTGGCGAGGTGCTGGTCAGTACCGGCGCCGACACCACCAGCCCGCGGCGGCCGTTCCGCCTGGAAACCCCCTTCGGCCTGCTGCAGGCGATGGATTCGCGCTTCTGCGTGCGCCTGTACCCGGCGTGTGCGCGGGTCAGCATCAGCCAGGGCGAGCTCAGCCTGCTGCCAGCGAACGGCGGTGCGCCGCGCCAAGCGCAGGCGGGACAGGACTGGTGGCTGCGCGCCTCCCTGGCCGAGCCGACGCAGGCCAGGCCCTTCGCCGAAGGCGCCTGGGCCGAGGGCATCCTGGCGGCGCGCGACATGCGCCTGGTCGAGTTCCTCGACGAACTGGGGCGCTACCGTGTCGGCCGGCTGGCCTGTGACCCGCGGGTGGCCGACCTGCGCGTCAGCGGCAACTACCAACTCGCCGACACCGACCAGACGCTGCGCTTCCTGGCCCGCACCCAGGGGTTGCAGCTCAGCTACCGCACGCGTTTCTGGGTCAGCGTCGGCCCGGCCTGAATGCTCCAGCGACTTTCCTGAAGTTTTTTTGAGGGGATTGGCGATCTGCTTCGGTAGAGACAGTGACATCCACTCCTTGCCGAGAGCCGTTGCATGAACGCCTTCCGCAGTCTGCCTGCCTTCTGCCCGCTGCCCAACGTGGCACGTGGCACCCGCTCCCTCCGTTTCGCACTGCACCTGGCGCTGGCCGGCGTGCCCCTGGGCGGGCTGCAGGCCGCCCCACTGGCCGCCGAAAGCGTGCGCACCTACGACATTCCCGGCGGTTCGCTGGACGGCGTGATCACGCGCTTCGCCCACGAGTCGGGCGTCAACATCGCCTTCGCCGCGCACCAGCTCGACGGCCTCGCCAGCCCGGGCCTGCATGGCCGCTTCGACGCCACCCAGGCCCTGGCCCGGCTGCTCGCCGGTAGCGGCCTGCAAGCCCAGGCGCAGCCCGGCGGTGGCTTCCTCCTGCGCCGCGGCGACGACCAGGCCCTGGCGTTGCCCGATGGCACCGTCACCGCCCAGCGCGAATCCGCCTGGGGCCCGGTGCAGGGCTACAGCGCCAAGCGCAGCGCCACCGGAACCAAGACCGATACCGCACTGTTGGACACCCCGCAGTCGATCTCGGTGGTCGGCCGCCAGCAACTGGACCGGCAGAACGTACAGAGCGTGCGCCAGGCCTTGCGCTACGTGCCCGGCGTACTGCCCGAATACCGCGGCAGCGGCGGCAGCCGCTACGACACCATCCTCTACCGCGGCTTCGGCGGCGGGGTGAACTACGACTACGGCTACCTCGACGGCATGCGCCTGCTGGGCAGCAACTACGCGGTACCGCAGGTCGACCCCTACCTGCTGGAGCGCATCGAGGTGCTGCGCGGGCCCTCGTCCGTACTGTACGGCCAGGCGACCCCGGGAGGGATGGTCAACCTGGTGAGCAAGCGGCCGAGCACCGAGGCCGCCCACGAGGTGGAACTGCAGGTGGGCAGCCACGACCGCTACCAGTTGGGCCTGGACAGCACCGGCGCGCTGGACGACGAGGGTCGCCTGGCCTACCGCGTCACCGCGCTCGAGCGGACCGCCAACGGCCAGGTCGACCATTCCCGCGAGGAACGCCAGGCCCTGGCGACGTCGCTGCTCTGGCAGCCCGACGAGGACACCAGCCTGACCCTGCAGGCCAACTACCAGAACGACCCCGAAGGAGGCTACTTCGGCTTCCTGCCGTACCAGGGCACGGTCAAGCCGCTGGCCAGCGGCCGGCTCTCCACCAGTTTCTTCGACGGCGACGCCGACTTCGACCGCTTCCAACGCACCCAGCAGTCCCTCGGCTACCTCTTCGAGCACCGTTTCGACGAGGTCTGGAGCGTGCGCCAGAACTTCCGCTACATGCACATGGACACCGACTACCGTAGCGTCTTCACCGCCGGGGTGAACACCGCCCAGCAATTGCTCACCCGTCGCGCCATATTCGACGAGGACAGGCTCGATGCCTACACCCTGGACAACCAGCTGCAGGCCGACTTCGCCACCGGCGAGCTGAGCCACACCACGCTGCTGGGCCTGGACTATCAACACCTGAGCGCCCGCGAGCAGCAGGGCCTGGCCAGCGCCCCGTCACTGAGCGTGACCGCCCCGGACTACCACCAGGGCATCGGCAAGCCGGCGGAAACCCTGCGCACGCGCCAGGTCCAGGAGCAGACTGGGCTCTACCTGCAGGACCAGATGCACCTGGGCAACTGGTCGCTGCTGCTCGGCGGGCGCGAGGACGTAGCTTCCACCGATACCGACGACCGTCGCAGCGACCAGTCCACTCACCAGGGAGACCGCGCCTTCACCTGGCGCAGCGGCCTGGTCTACCAGTTCGAGAGCGGCCTGGCCCCCTACCTCAGCTACTCGCGTTCGTTCCAGCCGACCTCGGGTACCGACTATCAAGGCGCGGCCTTCAAACCGACCACGGGCGAGCAGTATGAGGCCGGGGTGAAATACCAGCCGCCGCGGCAAAACAGCTTTGTCACCCTGGCGGTGTACCAGCTGACCCAGCAGAACGTGCTCACCACCGACGAAGAGCACACGACGTTCAGCACGCAAACCGGCGAAGCCCGATCCCGTGGCGTGGAGCTGGAAGGCCACCTGGAACCCACCCAGTCGCTGAGCCTGATCGGTGCCTACACCTACCTGGACAACGAGGTCACCCACAGCAACGACGGCAATGAAGGCAAGCGCATCACCTACATCCCGCAGCAGATGGCTTCGCTGTGGGCCGACTACAGCTTCCACGGCGGCGCCCTGGATCACTTCGGCGTGAACGCCGGGGTGCGCTACATCGGCACCAGCTACGCCGACGCGCTGAACACCCTCAAGGTGCCGGCCTACACCCTGCTGGACGTGGGCGCGCACTACGACCTCGTGGCACTGGACCCGAGCCTGGCCGGCTGGCAGGTGGAGACCACGGTGAACAACCTGGCGGACAAGGAGTACGTCTCGGCCTGCGCTACCGCTACCAAGTGCTTCTGGGGCGGCCGGCGCAGCGTGCTGGCCAGCGTGAAATACAGCTGGTGAGCCCGCGCGCATGTCGCTGAAACACTGGCTGTGGCTGCATCGTTGGTCCAGCCTGGTCTGCACCCTGTTCCTGCTGTTGCTGTGCCTGACCGGGCTGCCGCTGGTTTTCCAGGAAGAGATCGAGCACGCGTTGCAACCCGTCAGCATCCAGTCGCCCGGGGCGGAACCTCTGCCCCTGGAGCGGCTGGTCGCCCTCGGCCAGGCCCGGGCGCCCGGCCTGGTGCTGCGCTACCTGATCTGGGATCACCGGGTGCCAGGACGGATCAAGCTGAATTTCGACCATGCTCTGGACACACCGCGTGGCAACAGCCGCATCTTCACCCTGGATGCCTACAGCGGTTCGCAACTGCCCGATGACAATGCGCTACTGGAGTTCATTCTCGATCTGCACACTGACCTGTTCGCCGGCTTGCCGGGCAGCCTGCTGCTCGGCTTCATGGGCTTGCTGCTGGCGGTATCGCTGGTCAGCGGCTGCGTGGTCTACGCGCCCTTCATGCGTCGCCTGGGCTTCGCCGAAATGCATCGCCACAGGAATGCGCGCATACGCTGGCTGGGCTGGCATAACCTGCTGGGCATCGTCAGCCTGGTCTGGTTGCTGGTGGTGGGGTTGACCGGCGTACTCAATACCCTGGCCATTCCGCTGTTTCAGCACTGGCAGAGCGATCAACTGGCGCAACTGGTGGCGCCATACCGAGGCCAGCCGCGCGTCGCCGACCCCGTGCCGCCCGGCGTGGCGCTACGGGTCGCCGCACAGGCGCTGCCGGGCAGCCAGCCGGAGTTCCTGGCCATGCCCGGCACCTTCTTCAGCAGCCCGCAGCACTATGCGGTATTCATGCGCGGGCGCACGCCGCTGACCTCGGAGATTCTCCAGCCGGTGCTGGTCGAGGCGCACAGCGGCAAGCTCAGCGCCGTCGCCGAGCCGCGCTGGTACATAGTCGCGCTGGAACTCTCGCGCCCCCTGCACTTCGGCAACTATGGCGGCCTGCCGCTGAAGCTCATCTGGGCGGCGTTCGACATCGTCACCATCGTGGTGCTCGGCAGCGGCCTCTACCTGTGGCTGGCCCGCCAGGGCGGCAAGCGAGGGCTTCGCGGAGCCGGGAACCTCCCGTCGCGGCTCCCCTAGAGATGTCCGCAAAAGGCCGCCCATGCCGCCTTGCGGGGAGCACCTGGGCCCGCTCTCATCGAGCGCCCCAGTGCCCTCATTCGCTCGCCAGCGCCACCACGGGATCGAGTCGCGCCGCCTGCCGGGCCGGCATGAAGCCGAACAGCAGCCCGGTGCCCAAGGCGCAGACAAAGGCGGCGAGGATACCCCGCAGCGAGAAGATGATCGGCACCTCCCAGAGGATCAGCGCCGCGCCTATGCCCAGGCCGATCACGGTGCCCGCCACGCCGCCGACCAGCGACACCAG
Organism: Pseudomonas sp. RW407; assembly: GCF_003176655.1. Classification (NCBI taxonomy): domain Bacteria; kingdom Pseudomonadati; phylum Pseudomonadota; class Gammaproteobacteria; order Pseudomonadales; family Pseudomonadaceae; genus Pseudomonas; species Pseudomonas sp. RW407. Next base: position 363,689 of record NZ_QGSL01000029.1, read on the forward strand.
CATGGCCTCGCTGAGGAACTGGCGCAGGATATCGCGTTGGCGGGCCCCGGTCGCCAGGCGGATGCCGATCTCGCGCGTGCGCTCGCGGACCGTCATCAGCATGATGTTCATCACCCCGATGCCCCCCACCACCAGGGACACCGCGGCGATCAGCCCGAGCAGCAGTGTCAGCGTCTGCTGAGTGTCCTGCTGCGCCTTGACCGAGGCCGCGCGGTCGTAGACGTGGAAGTCCTGCACGTGGTGGGCCTCCGCCAGCGTCGCAGTGATCTGCCGGGCGGTGGCCGCGGACTGCTCCAGGTCGTCTATCAGCACCGAGATCCACGACAGGTCGAGGCGGCCGAGTACACGGCGGCTACCGGTGGAAAACGGCGCCATGACCACGTCGTCGTCGTCGGCATCCCCCGACAACGCGCCCTTTTCCTCCAGTTCGCCGATGACCTGGAACGGCACGTTGTCGACCAGCACGTAGCGCCCCAGTGGATCGAGGTCGCCGAACAGGCGTTCGCGCACCTTCTTGCCCAGCAGCAGCACCGGCGCGAGGGTGCGCTCGTCCTCCCAGGTGAAGAACTGCCCGCGGGCCGGCTTCCAGTTGAGCACCCGTTGCGCATCCGGCGTCACCGCCCACAGCGGGCCGAGCGTATCGACGTTGCCGGCGCGCAGCGTCACCTGGCCCTGGACGAAGGGCATCGCCACGCTGACGTTGGGCACCTGCCGCAGCAGCGCCGCGTCGGCTTCGCTCAGCGTGCCGCCGGGGCCGCGCGCGCTGTCGCCACCGGGCACCACGTAGAGGCGGTTGGTGCCGAAGATCGCCATCCGCGCGATGACCTGTTCCTGGGTGCCGGCGCCCACGGCCAGCATCACGATCACCGAGGCCACGCCGATGACGATGCCGAGCAGCGTCAGCAGGGTGCGGAAGCGGTTGAGCCACATAACCCGCCAGGCGCTGCGGATGGCCTCGCGCGCATCGGCCCACGGCGAAGCCGCGCGTGCCACGCCCTCGGCCATCGCTGCCATGAAATCATGCCCGGCCCCGCCGCCCTGCTCCACCACGGTGCCGGCGGAATCGCTGACGATGCGCCCGTCGTGGATCTCCACCACGCGCCGCGCCTTCGCCGCCACGTCACGGTCGTGGGTGATGAGGATGACCGTGTGGCCGGCGTCCGCCAGTTCCGCCAGCAGCGCCATCACCTCGGCGCCGCTCTTGCTGTCCAGTGCGCCGGTCGGCTCGTCGGCGAGGACGATGCGCCCGCCGTTCATCAGTGCGCGGGCGATCGACACCCGCTGCTGCTGGCCACCGGAGAGCTGGTGGGGACGGTTGCCCAGCCGCTCGCCCAGGCCCAGGCGTTCGAGCAGCTGGCGGGCGCGGCCATCGCGCTCGGCCGCGGGCACGCCGGCATAGACGGCGGGCATCTCGACGTTGCGCAGGGCATCCAGCGTGCGGATCAGGTGGTAGCCCTGGAACACGAAGCCGAACGCCTCGCGGCGCAGCCAGGCCAGCTGGTCGGCGTCGAAGCCGCCGATGTCCTGCCCGGCGAAGCGGTAGCTGCCCGCGCTGGGCCGGTCCAGGCAGCCGAGAATGTGCATCAGCGTGGACTTGCCCGAGCCGGAGGCGCCCATGATGGCGACGAACTCGCCGGCGCCGATCGACAGGTCGATGCCATGCAGCACCTCCAGCTCCGGGGTGTCGCCACCGCCGTAGGTCTTGCGGATGTCGCGCAGTTCGATCAGCGGCGCTACCACCGGAACCTCCCGGCGCCGGCGTGCTGCCGGTGGATCGCGGTGACCAGCCGTTCGCCGGCCGCCAGCCCGGAGAGTACTTCGGCATGCAGGCGGTCGCGCACGCCGATGCGTACCTGGCGCGTTTCGATGCCGCCGCCGACCTGGACCTGCGCAGTGTAGGCATCCGCCTTGCCGGCGCCAGCCTTCAGCGCCGCCAGGGGCGCCAGCAGCACATGGCTGGCGCTGGCCTGCACGAAGAACACCTGGGCGCTCATCTGCGGCATCAGCGCGCCATCGGCGTTGTCCACGTCGAACAGCACGGTGTAGAGCACCACTTTGCCCGCCGGCGGCGCCGTCGTGGCCTGGGTGCCGCCCTGCTCGCGCTCCTGCCCCGGCGGGTTCGGCGGCGCCGGCAGGACCTGGCGCACCTGCCCGCTCCAGCGCCGCACGCCGCTCTCGGTCTGGCTGCCCAGGGTGGTGAAGTACACCGGCATGCCGGGGTGGATGCGGCCGATGTCGGCCTCGGACACCTCGGTCCACACCGTCATCTGTGACAGGTCGGCGATGCGTAGCAGCTTGGGCGTCTGGTAGGTGGCGTTGAGGGTCTGGCCCTCGCGCGCATCGAGGGTGACGACGGTGCCGGCCATCGGCGCGTAGATGCGGGTGTAGCCCAGCTGCGCCAAGTCGCCCTTCAAGGTGGACTGTGCCCCGACGACCTGCGCCGTGAGATCGGCGATCCGCGCCACCGCCACGCGCAGACCGGCCTCGGCGGCCTGCAGGTCCTCCAGGCGGGTGGCGCCATGGACGTGCATCTGCCGCTGCCGCTGCGCGTCCTGCAGGGCCAGGTCGCGCTGTGCCTGCGCCGCGGCCAGCTGCGCGCGCAGGCTGTCGAGCGTGGCGCGGTCGGCATCGACCCTGGCCTGCTGCAGCGACGGGTCGATCTCTACCAACAGCTCGCCCTTGCGTACCACGCTGCCGGGGTGCACCGCGATGCGCCGGATCGCGCCCGAGGCCTGGGCGCCCACGTCCACGTAGCTCTGCGGTTGCAGGGTGCCCACGGCGCTCACGCTGGTCTCGATGTCGCCATAGTTGACGGGCACACTGTCGACGGTCTGCACCGTGCGCAGCAGCGTCCACCAGAGCAGCCCGAGCAACAGCGCCAGCGGAATCAGGAAAGGCAGGAAACGAAGGGAACGGTTACGGCGAGGGGGCATCGACGACCTCGAGGCAGCGAAGCGGGGCCTGTGGGAGCCGCGCCAAGGTATGCCAGTTGTCAGGCACCGGCAAGCTGGCCGCCCGCCCCGACTGTTGGCGCCGGGGCGGGCGACTTGCGGCGGGTTAGAAGGTGGTGCGCAGCGAGGCCAGCAAGGTGCGCGGCTCGCCATAGTAGTTGCCGGCGGCGCCGGCGATCGACTGGTAGTACTTGCGGTCCAGGATGTTGCTGCCGTACAGGCCTACGCTCCAGTCGGGCAGGAACTGGTAGGCCACGTGGGCATCCAGGGTCGCATAGCCGCCGCCGTTCCACTCGCCGCTGCTGTCCTTCCAGCCGGTGGAGCTGGTGGCGTAGGCCGCGCCGCCGATGCTCCATTGGCGCCAGGCGCCGGGCAGCTGGTAGTCGGAGGCCAGCTTGAACAGGTGCTTGGGGGCCACCATGCTGAACGGCGCGCCGGCATTGGTGCTGTCGTCCAGCGACTTGACGTCGTCGTAGGTGTAGCCGGCGGAGAGCGTCCAGCCCGGCAACAGCATGCCGCTGACCTGTAGTTCCAGGCCCTGGCTGCGCGCCTTGCCCTGGGCCAGGTAGTAGCCAGGGAAGCGTGGGTCGGACAGGGCGCGGTTGCTCTCGTCGATCTGGAACAGCGCCGCCGAGGCGTTGGCCCGGCCGCCGAGGTATTCGCCCTTGATGCCCAGTTCGTACTGCTTGCCCTCGACGGGTTTTATCAGGCTGCCGGCCTCGGTGTAGAAGCCGCTCTGCGGCTTGAAGATCGAGGTGTAGCTGGCATAGGCCGAATAGGTGTCGTCGAGCGCATAGACCAGCCCGACGATGGGCGAGAACTTGCCCTTGACGTGCGTATCGGAGGGCGGCGTGCCGAAGTAGTTGTCGTAGGCGTCGGCGGGCTTGATACGCGCATGCCACCAGGTCATCCGGCCGCCGGCGACCAGCGTGAGCGGATCGGTCAGGTGCAGGCGCACATTGCCGTAGACCCCGTACTGCTCGATCAGCGTCCAGTCCTCGTTATGCCGGCCACCGGCGAAGTCCTTCGAGTAGAGCGGGTTGCTGGTGAACACGTCCTCGAAATAGTCGCCCCAGTCGTCCAGGCCGCTGGTTTCGGTATTGATGAAGCGCTGGGTGTTGTGGGTGTTCTCGTGCAGGTAGTTGGCGCCGAAGGTCAGTTGGTGCTCGCGGCCGAACAACGAGAACGGGCCGCTGGCGTAGGTGTCCACGGCTTGCTGGCGGTCCTCGCTCTGGTAGTTGTAGCTGTAGGGGTTGCCGATGTTGGTGCCGGGCTCCAGCGGGCCGCCGGGGATGCCGTTGAGGAAATGGGTGTCGATGGTGAGGTAGTTGTAGGTGAGCTTGGCCTTCCAGTCGTCGGCCAGTTGCCGTTCGACCTCGGCGAAGGCGTTGCTGCGGCGGTTGCTCAGGGCGTTCCAGCTGGCGCCCAGGTAGGTCGAGCGGGACACGTCGAGCAGACGCCCGTCCGAGTAGCCGGGCAGGCCGTACATGGGTTTGGCGGTGGTTTCGCTATGGCTGATGCCGGTGCGCAGGGTGGTGTCCGGATCGGGATCGACCTCCAGGGTGCCGTAGAACTGCTGGTCGCGCTGCCAGGTACCGTCCTGCATCTGGTGGCCATAGCCGGTCAGCCCGACGAAGCGCCCGCGCAGGCTGCCTTCGTCGTTCAACGGCCCGCCCACGTCCAGTTGCTCGCGGTGGGTACTGCGGCTGCCGGCCAGCACTTCCGCCGAACCCTGGAACTGCGCCGGCGCCTGCTTGCGCACCAGGTTCACCACCCCGCCATCGCCGCCGAAGCCGTTGAACAGCCCGGCCGGCCCGCGCAGTACCTCGACCTGTTCGTACATGGCCAGGTTGTCGGCGATGGTCGCCGCACCGCCGGCGGGGATCGCCGTGGGCACGCCGTCGAGCTGGAAGGTGCTGATCGGGAAGCCGCGCGCGTAGTAGTCGGTGGCCATCGGGTTGGCCAGGCTGACGGTCACTCCGGGGCTCTGGCGCATGGCGTCGTCGAGGTTCTTCATCTTCTGCTGCTGGATCTGTTGTTGGCCGACCACGCTGACCGACTGCGGTATCTCGCGCTGGCTCAGCGGCGTCTTCGAGCCAACCGTGGTGGCAGGGTTGGCCCTCTGCGCGATCGCGTCGGGCTCGCTACCAACCACCGTCATCGGCGACAACTCCGCCGCGCCGGTGGTGGGAATGGCCTGCAGCGTGTAGCTGCCGTCGCCCTGCTCCACCGCCTGCAGCCCCGTACCGGACAGCAGCAGGTCGAATGCTTCGTCCAGCCTGTAGGTTCCATGCAAAGCGGCGCTGTTCTTGCCCGTCGTCACCGCGCCGGGAACACTCAGCAGCACGTCGGCCTGATCCGCCAGTTGGTTGAGCGCTGCCGACAACGGCCCGGCCGCGATGTCGAAACGCTTCGCCGCGGTCCGCCCGGCGCTGACGGCGGCCTCGGCCCGCGTGGCGACGCTCGCCCCCGTAGCCGCCACGGTGACAGCGCCCAACAGCGCGCAGCGCACCGCCAGCGAAAGGGGGCGACGCGCGAAGTGCAGGAGCATGCGGGGACGGCCGGAGGAAACGGCTCGCGACCGAAACGATGGGCAGAACATAGGACGATTTCCCTGGAATGACGGTTGGCAAGGCGAGGGGCAGCGCCGCTACGGCAGGCGCCAGAGCCCTGGCAGCGGCCGTCTGGGTGGGCTCGTCTGCCGGGCGCGCTCGGGCGCTCATGCTCCCGAATGCTCCTCTGTCATCTACGGAATCGAACGAGGCGTTGAAAAACGAACCGTCGCGATGAAAAAAATTCGCGAGGCTTCTGCCGTTCGCCGCTCAACGCGGCTCGATGCTCGTCCACCAGGGCAAGGTATGGCGTACCCGCACGGGCAGATCGCGCTCGAGCATGGCCAGGGCATGGTCGGGGTCGTCGATGGGGAAACGTCCCACGACCGTCATCCCGGCCACCTCCGGGGCCACGCCAAGATGGCCTTGCCGGTAGCGTCCCAACTCCTCCACCAGCGCGCCCAGCGGAATGTTGTCGGCCAGGACGACACCCCGCGTCCAGGCCTCCCGCATGGGATCGGCAGGCCTCGCCGGGGCGATGGCCGTGGCCGTGAACTGGCGCTGCTGGCCGGCCGTGACCCGTTGCACCTCGCCCGCCGCATTGCAGATGCTGACACTGCCCTCGAAAACGGCCAGCAGTGTATGGGTCGGCGTCTGGCGGACGTTGAAGCGGGTTCCCAGCGCCTGCATGCTGCCGAAACCGGTGCGGACGAAGAAGGGCCGCCGCAAGTCGTCCTTCGCGGTATCGATGAGTATTTCGCCCATCGCCAGGGTCAGCAGGCGTTGGCTGGTGTCATAGGCGACATCCAGCGCGCTCCTGGTGTTCAGCCAGACTCGCGTGCCGTCGGCCAGCTGCAGATCGCGCCGCTCGCCGATACCGGTGCTGAAGTCCGAACGCCAGGCCATGATCAACTCCGGCAGCGGCGAGTAGCGCCACCCCAGCCAGGCGAACAACCCCACCCCGGCGAACGCAGCCAGGCCACGCAGCACAAGGCGCCGCTCCAGGTCCGTGCTGGTCGCGGCTCCCACCGCGGCGGCGGCCGCTTCGCGTACCCCTTCGCCGCGCAGGGGGGCGAAACGGGCACTGACGGCCTCGATATGCTGCCAAGCCTGACGGTGCTCCGGGCGTTGCGCGAGCCACTGCTCCCAGGCACGCCGCTCGGCCCCGGTGGAGCCCCTGGCATATAGCGTCGCGTACCACTGCGCCGCTGCCTCCAGGCTGGCGAAATCGGCCTTGGCCTCGTCGTTGGGAGTCATGGTTGGCCGGTCGCCCATGCTTCAGTGGGCCAGGCCGGCGTCGACCAGCGCCAGTTGCAGCATGGCCTGCGCCAGGTACTTCTGGACCATGCGCTCGGACACCGAAAGGCTGGCGGCGATCTCCCGCGTGGACAGGCCATGTATCTGCGCCAGCACGAATGCCTTCTGCGCCTTGTCGGAGAGGCGCGCAAGCACGGCGCCAATCTCCAGGATCGTCTCGATCACCATCATGCGGAACTCGGGCGAGGGCTCGAAAGGCTCCGGCTGGGCAGCCAGCGTGTCCAGCCAGGCCCGCTCCACCTCGCGCCGGCGCCACAGGTCGACGCACATTCCGCGGGCCATCGCGCACAAATAAGCGCGCGCATCGACAGGGCTGGAGAATCCACGGGAAGCAGGTTTGGCGAGCAGACGCAAAAACACGTCATGCGCCATGTCCGCTGCATCGGCTGCATTGCCAAGGCGCTTGTACAGCCATCCCTTGAGCCAGCCGTGGTGATCGCTATACAGCAAATGCAGCCCCTGCTGCCCGGGAAGCTCGGCGACGGACATTGGTGGCCTCGTGTTTGCTGGAGAAGCGCAGGGAGGGATTGTCAAATGGCAATAGTTATCATTTATAACCTGACAGCCACCCGCAAAACAAGCCAGGCAGACAGGCATCCCCTCTTCCGTGCCAGCCTTGCCGGAGGCCTGGCGAAAATCATAAGATGGTAATAAGTCTCAATTTCATGAACCGGACTATCCATGTCGGCATCGCGTACCAGGGAATTGGTGAGTCACCTCTATCAAGACAATCACCGCTGGCTGCTCGGCTGGTTGCGGCCGCGGGTCAATTGCACCGAGCTTGCCCGGGATCTGGTGCAGGATGTGTTCATCCGCATCCTGACCGCCCAGGACGCCCCGGATCGCCTGCAGGAGGTACGCGAGCCCCGGGGCTACCTGGCCACCATCGCGCGTAGGCTGATGATCGACCACTACCGGCGCGACCGCCTGGAGCGCGCCTGGCTCGAGGAGCTGGCCGGCCAGCCCGAGGCGCTGGAAATCAGCGAAGAGGACCGGGCCATCCTGCTCGAAACGCTCTGCGAGCTGGACCGTATGCTGGCCGGGCTGGGCCGGAAGGTGCGGCGCGCTTTCCTGCTCTCCCAACTCGAGGGCATGACCTACCGGAAGATCGCCGAAGCCGAGGACCTCAGCGAGGTCACCATCACCCGCTACATCGCCAAGGCCACCCATCACTGCATGCTCTTCCGCCTGGGAGCCCTGCCCTGAGCCTCCTGGACCGCCTCGACCGACAGCAGCGCGAAGCGCTGGAGCAGGCCGCCACCTGGCACAGCCTGCTACAGAGCGAACACGCCACCGAGCACGACCGCAATGCCTGGCAGCACTGGCTGGAAGAGCGCGGCGAGAACGCCTGGGCCTGGCGCCAGGTGGAGCTGACGCTTGGCCAGTTCGGCCGCCTGCCTGCTTCGCTCGCGCCCCGGGCCCTGCTCCAGGCCGAGCGGAACGGACGCCTGAACCGACGCACGCTGCTCAAGGGCTTCGTGCTCGTCGCAGGCGGCACGGCACTGGGCTATGGTGGCCTTCGTTACACCAGGACGGCGGGATGGGATGCGGACCTGCGCAGCCCGCTGGGCGAGCGGTTCGGCACTACCTTGCCTGACGGCACCCGCGTACAGCTCAACAGCGACAGCGCGGTGGATGTCGCCTATGACGCCCACCAGCGCCAGTTGATCCTGCGTCGCGGCGAGCTGCTGGTGACCACGGCCCCCGATAGCCTGAACCGCCCCTTCCTCGTCCAGGTGCCGCAAGGAACGGTGCAGGCGCTGGGCACCCGCTTCGCCGTGCGCCTGCAGGACGACAGCGCCCAGGTCGCAGTCTTCGAGCACCGTGTCCGCCTCACGCCGGCCCACGGCCAGCCGCTGTTGCTCGAGGCCGGCCAGCAGTGTTCGCTCAGTGCCGATGCTGCCGGCAGGCCTTTCCCCGTTTCTCCGGGCCAGGATGCCTGGAGCACCGGGCTGCTGGTCGCCAACCGGCAGCGGCTGGATGAGTTCCTGGCCGAGCTGGCTCGCTATCGCAGCGGCTGGCTGCACTGCGACCCCGCCGTGGCGGGGCTCAGGATCAGCGGCACCTTCTCCCTGGACGACACCGACAAGGCCCTGCGGGCGGTGGCCTCCAGCCTGCCGGTGCGGGTCGTCCAGCGCACCCGCTATTGGGTCAAGGTCGTGCCTCGCTGAAAATTTCTGCGGGCCTCTGATAGGTTTCCCCGTGCTCCTTCGACTCATCAAGCAGAGGGCAAACGCCCCACTGCCAACCTGGAAGAGCACAACACCACCATGAGAGCACCCTTCGCCCCACGTCCCCTCCCCCTGGCGCTGGCCCAGGCGCTGCTGTTTTCCGCCGTACTGGGCCTGGGCGTCCCCGCCCAGGCCGAACCCGATGGCGCCGACGTGCGCGAATACCACATCGGCAAAGGTGACCTGGGCGCAGTGCTGACGCGCTTCGCCACCGAAGCCAAGGTCCTGATCTCCTTCGACCCGGCGCTGACCGACGGCCGCGTGAGCTACGGCCTGGACGGCCGCTACAGCGTGCAGCAAGCCCTGCAACGGCTCCTCGATGGCTCCGGCCTGCAGGCCGTGCAGGACAGCGACGGCCGCTACACCATGAAGCCGGTCTCGGAAGAGCCGGTGAACCTGGGCGTTACCCAGGTCATCTCCAACCCCCTGGCCACCACCACCGAAGGCACCGGCTCCTACACCACCGGCGCCACCGCCGCCGCCACCGGCCTGCCGCTGTCGACGCGCGAGACGCCGCAGTCGGTGAGCGTCATCACCCGCCAGCGGATGGACGACCAGAACATGACCACCCTCGGCGACGTGCTGGCCAACGCGCCGGGCATCTCCGCGCCGCAACTGGATAGCGAGCGCACCGTCTTCGCCTCGCGCGGCTTCTTCATCAACGACCTCCAGTACGACGGCATTTCCAGTTACTACAAGAGCAACTACGCCGCGGGCGAGTCCGAGCTGGACGCCATCATCTACGACCGTATCGAGATCGTCCGCGGCGCCACCGGCCTGCTCACCGGCGCCGGCGAGCCCTCGGCCTCGGTCAACCTGGTGCGCAAGCGCGCCGACAGCAAGGAATTCCGCGGCGAGGCCCAGGTCAGCGCTGGCTCCTGGGACAACTACCGCAGCACCCTGGACCTGTCGGGCCCGCTGACCCCCACCGGCAACGTGCGCGGCCGCCTGGTGGGCGCCTACCAGGACAAGAAGAACTTCTTCGACCGTTATTCCCGCGAGGGCCACGTGATCTACGGCGTGGTCGACGTGGACCTGACCGACGCCACCACCCTGAGCCTGGGCGCCAGCTACCAGAAGTCCGACGCCGACGGCCTGACCTACGGCGGCGTGCCGCTGTGGAACAGCGACGGCTCGAAGACCCACTACAGCCGTTCGTTCAGCATCGCGCCGAAGTGGAACACCGAGGAAGTCGAGGTCAAGAACTTCTTCGCCAACCTCGAGCACCGCTTCGATAACGACTGGCAGGCGCAGTTCCGGGTGATGCACAACCGCAACGAGGTGGACAACGCACGCATCTTCAACTGGGGCTTTCCCGACCCCGAGACCGGCCTGATCGACGCCGAACCCTCGCAGTCCCGCTTCCCCGGCGAGCGCAAGCAGCAGAGCACCGACCTACGGCTGTCCGGCCCGTTCGAGCTGTTCGGGCGCACCCATGAGGCCGTGGTCGGCGCCACCTACTTCGACCACAAATACTCCTTCGACTGGATCGGCAACAAGACGCCCTGGCAATCCCCGGTCAGCGTGTACGACTTCGGCCACGTGGCGGAACCGGAGTGGGATTACGAGAACCGCGAACTCTCCGAGCGCAACCACACCAAGCAGAAGGCCGGCTACGCCGCCCTGCGCCTGTCCCTGGCCGACCCGCTGAAGCTGATCCTCGGCGGGCGCTTCACCCGGTACGACCGCGAGGGCGCCGGCTGGGCTTCCTCGGGCGAGTACGACTACAGCGACCACAAGTTCATCCCCTATGCCGGCCTGGTCTACGACCTGAACCAGACCTACTCGCTGTACGCCAGCTACACCAGCATCTTCAACTTCCAGGACTACCGCGACCGCAACGGCGCCTGGCTCGACCCGGTCACCGGCGACGCCTACGAGGCCGGCATCAAGGGTGAATTCCTCGACGGCAGGCTGAACGCATCCCTGGCCGCCTTCCGCATCGTCCAGGACAACCTCGGCCAGCAGGACGTCGGCTATTCCGTACCTGGCAACCCCGACAGCCCGGCCTACTACGCCACCGACGGCGCCACCTCCAAGGGCGTGGAGTTCGAGCTGTCCGGCGCACTCACCGAGAACTGGAACGCCTTCTTCTTCGCCACCCACTACAGCGCCAAGGACTCAGACGACAACGACGTGAACACCCAGCTGCCGCGCACCATGGCACGCCTGTTCACCACCTACCGCCTGCCGGGGCAATGGAAGCAGCTGACGGTGGGCGGCGGCGCCAACTGGCAGAGCCGCATCTACTACGACGGCGTAGGTCCCCAGGGCCAGCGCCAGGAACAGTCCGACTACCTGGTCGCCAGCCTGATGGCCCGCTACGACATCACGCCCCAGGTCTCGGCGCAGCTGAACGTCAACAACCTGTTCGACGAGAAGTACCAGACCGCGGTGAACTGGTACGGCCAAGGCGTGTGGGGCGCGCCCCGCAACGTCCTGGCCACCTTGAACTACAAGTTCTGAGCGGCATGGTGCCCCTCCGTCGCTTCCCGCTGGAACGACAGCACCCCGGTGTCATGCCGGGGCTCTGGTTGTGGCCGCGAACGGTCGGTGAGGATGGTCAACTGCACGAGCTTCGCGAGCCGGAGGCCAAGACGTTGCCCTCGCCCTCCCCTGTCATCGACAGGAGCATGGTCGAGGGCAGGCATCGATTCGTGCAGGCAGGTCGCCGCTCTCAGGCTGCCCCTTTTGAGACCGGCCCTTCAGCGCAGGTTGCAGCGCTCGAAGAAGGTCTCCCGGCTCTGCACCATCAGCGCCGCGCGCTTGTGCGGGAAGTCGAACTCCTTTTCCCGCCAGAAGCCCAGGCGCTGCATGTGGCCGATCATCCGCGCGTTGTCCGCCCGGGGCTCGGCGACGATGCGCCGGGTGCGCGGCTCGTCGAGCAGCAGGTAGTGGACCAGGGCGTCCAGCCAGCTCTGCACCTTGTGCGGGCCACGCTGGCTGTCCTCGCCCACCAGCATGTGGATGCCGCGGTCGTAGTCGTCCACTTCGTAGAACGGCGCGATGCGGTCTTCCTTGGCCCAGTAAGCCTCGAAATAGGCGAAGGGCTGGTCGTCGAAGCAGCCGATCAGGGTCAGCGCGTGAGGGTCCAGCGCCAGCTTTTCCAGGTAGGCGCGGTGCTGCGCCGGGCTGCCGCCCTCCTGCCAGAACTCCAGTACGCGCGGGTGGTTCTGCCAGCGGTTGAAGCGTTCCAGGTCGGCGTCGATGTCCAGGGTGCGCAGGGAAATCCAGCTCCCCAGGCACGCATCGAAGCGCCGGTAGACCTCACCTTCCGGCTTGGGCGGGCGTAGCGGGTGGCGCTTGCCGGCGCCCATGCGGAACACCTGGGGGAACGTCCCCTCGCGAGGCTGGCGCAGCCATGGCTGCGGCAGTTGCCAGAAGGCGCTGCGCTCAACCTGCGCCAGGCCGTCGCCGTTGCGGCTGAGCAGCCCCTCGGCGTACGCCTGGGCCGGGCAGTTGGCCGTTTGCAGGAGCAGTACCTGGCGCTGTTCGTCGCCGGCGAAGCACCAGTAGGCGAAGGCCCAGAGGGCGAAGGGCGATGCCTCGGACAGCAGGTGCCAAGCGTGGCCATCGCTTTCCAGGGCGAGCAGCACCGCGCCGTCGAGCGACAGCGCCAGGCACTGTCCCTGCGTCTCGGCACTCAGTTGACGGCCATCGGGCAGCGGCAGGATGGATTCGGGAAGCGGACTGGACATGCGGATATTCTCGCTTGGAAGCGCCGCCCCCTTGCGGGGTGCGGCGTGCGGGCCCATGGGCTCAGGCGGTCTCGGCGGCGTGCGCGGAGACCGTGCGCCCGGTCGGTTGCGGCTGCAGGTGCTGGAACAGCGAGGCGGAAATCTCCTCCGCCCGCGCCGGCAGGACCGACAGCAGGGTGTCGCTGAGGCCGTGGCTGGCCTGGCTGAAGCCCTGCAGGTAGATGGGGGCGCGCAGTTGCGCGTCGCTCTGCAGGCGGTAGTCGCGACCGACGCGGAAGTCGCCCAGGTGCGCCTGCAGCGGCGCCAGCAGTTCGCGGTGCGAATTGCGCTCGTAGCCGGTGGCCAGGATCACCGCATCGTACTGCTTCTGCTCCACCTCGCCGGTGGCGCTGTCGCGCAGGCTCAGGTGCACGCCGGCGCTGTCGGCGCGCACGCCCTCGACGTGACGGCGGCAGAGGAAGCCGTGGCGGGCCTGTCCGGAAACCTTCTGGCGATAGAAGATGGCGTAGATGCGCTCGATCAGGTCGAGGTCGACCACCGAGTAGTTGGTGTTGTGGTACTCGGCGATCAGCTTCTCGCGCTCGCTCTCCGGCTCCTGGAACACCAGGTCGGTGTAGTTGGGCGCGAAGATCTCGTTGACGAAGGGGCTGTCGTCGGCCGGCTTGAGCACGGCGGCGCGCAGGATCATGTCGACCTGCACCGAGGGGTAGCTGTCGTTGAGGTCGATGAAGGCCTCGGCGGCGCTCTGCCCGCCGCCGACCACCGCGATGCGCATCGGCTCGTGGCGCACGCAGGGCTGCTCGGCCATGCGCTCCAGGTAGCGCGCATGGTGGAACACCCGCGAATCGCCGCGCAGGCTGGCGAAGGCCTGCGGGATGCGCGGCGTGCCGCCGGTGCTGAGGACGATGGAGCGCGCCAGGCGGAAGTTCTCGTGGCCCTCGGCGTCGCGCGAGACCACCTTGAGCAGGTCGATGCCGTGGGCGCCGGCGACCGGCTCCACGCGCTGCACTTCCTCGCCGTAGCGGGCCTGCTCGGCGAACTGCCGGGCGACCCAGCGCAGGTAGTCGTTGAACTCCATGCGGCACGGGTAGAAGGTGCCCAGGTTGATGAAGTCCGCCAGGCGCCCCTGGTGGTGCAGGTAGTTGACGAAGCTGTAGGGGCTGGTGGGGTTGCGCAGGCTCACCAGGTCCTTGAGGAAGGAGATCTGCAGTTCGCTCTGCGCCACCAGGGTGTTGCCGTGCCAGCGGTAGTCGCCCTGCTTGTCGAGGAACAGCGCGTGGTAGTCGAGGCCTTCGCGTTGCGCCTGCTCCTGCAGCGCGATGGCCAGCGCCAGGTTGGACGGCCCGAAACCGATGCCGAGAACGTCGTAGGTGGGGGTGATCATCTGGTTCATGCTGCCAATATCCTTAGCCCGTTTGCCAGGAGGCGCGGCGGGTGTCCGCCGGCCAATTGGGGGCGCCGCATCGGCGCCTTGTTTCTGAAAGACGAGACCGCTTTACGGAAATTTAGAATGCGTCCCATTAGCGTTTTCTGTAGGAATTTCCAGCCGCGAGGAAGCGCACAGCCCTTCCCCGCCGGCCGCGCGGGACGCATCACTGCAGACGGTGGTGCCCGCCCTCTTCGTCCATCGCCATCGAGAAGGAGGGCGCCAGGCGGTAGCGGCGCTGGGTGTCGCGCACCAGGACGCCGCTGCGCCCCAGGCTGCGCAAGGTGCTCTGCACGCACGCCAGGGTGATGGAGTTGGTCGGCTCGCGCAGCCGCTGGTACAGCTCTTCCACCGTGTAGGCGTCCTGCTCGTGGAAGGCGCTCAGCACCACCAGCCGCGGCAGGCTGGTGCGCAGGCCGGCATGGGCCAGAATCCGTCGTGCGGGCTCGCTGGCTCTGGATTGGGTCATGGGCTTCTCCTTGTCCCCCTGGGCCGGGCGCAGCCAGTGCTGCGGGTGCGCCGCCCTCCTCTTGCATGCTCGAATCCGTTCTGCAGGTGCCCGAAGCTCATTGGAAATCATGGGAGTACGCCTCCTTTCATTGCGCCAGGCGCAGCACCTGCAGGCCGGGGTCCGCGTCGATCTGCGCCTCGGTGAAGGGCAGCGGCGACCAGGCCTGGCGCGAGAACAGCCGGGTCTGGTCGGCATGGTGCGGCGAACGCGGCTCGCTGGCCTGGGAGAACGCCAGCAGCCCCTTGGCCTGCGGGCCCTCGGCGGTGAAGCTGACCAACTGGATGTAGCTGCTGCCGCTCACCACCTCCAGGTGGTCGCCGTGGGGCACGCTCTGCATGGCGTTGTAGATGCCCAGGTGGCCGTCGCCGCCGGGGATCGGGATGGGCGGCTGGGCCGCGCTGCTGACCTGCAGCTCGCCCCAGCGCTTGCCCGCCCCCTGCTTGTTCACTTCCTCGCTGGCGGCCAGCAGCGCTTCGCGCACCTGTTTCGCCACTTCAGGCTTGTCCAGGGCGATGCCGCTGGGCGTCTGCAGCGGCCGCGCGGGGTCGAACGGCACCTTCCAGGCGCCCTCCAGCGCGTCGAAGCGGGCCATGAAGCGCTGGAAGTAGACCAGGCCGGGGCCGGCATCGAGGTTGGCGCTGCGGTCCCACTTGGCGAGGCTGCCACAGGCCGGCGACAGCGCGGCGTCCTGCAGCCGGCGGCACAGCTCCAGCAGGTCGGGCAGCACCAGGTCGGCGGCGTAGACGTGGTTGCCGGTGACCAGGCGCTGCAGCAGGGGCTCGTCGATGCGGCCCTTGCCCTGCAGGGCCTGCAGCGCGAAGCGGGCGCGCAGGCCGAGCGGCTGATCCTGGCGGCTGGCCAGCGGCGAGAAGCCTTCCAGCGGCGCCGCCGGGTTGGTCATCCAGGCGCTGTCGTTGGAGTTCTGCACGAAGTCGCGGCGCACCAGCGCCGGCAACTGCGTGGCCGGCTGGATGCCGGGTTGCGCCGCGGCGGGGTCGCGGCTCCAGCCACAGCGCCCGAGGTTGCCCTGCAGCGCCGGCAGGCCCTCGGCCACCAGCGCCGGGATGGCGCAGGCCTGCAGCTGCCCCGGGGTCAGGTTGGGCACCACGGACTGGTTCAGGTAGAGCACGTCGCCGTGCTCGTCGGCGGCCAGGGTGTTCACCCAGGGAATGCCCTGCAGGGATTCCACGCGGTGGCGCAGGTCCGCCACGTCGCGCGCCTGGTTGATCGAGTACCACTGCTGCAGCACCCGGGTGTTGTCCAGGTTGGCGTCGCGCAGCGCATAGGCTTCGCCGGCGCTCCAGTCGAGCTTGCCGGGCCAGACCAGCAGCGGGCCATAGACCGATTCGTAGAGTGTGTGCTCGACCGTCTGCAACTGGCCGTCGGCGCCGCGCACCTGCACCTTCACCACGCGCTTCTCCAGCGGCTGCCAGCGCCCGTCCAGGCGGTAGTGCAGCGGGTTCTGCGGGTCCAGCTCCAGGCGGTAGAGGGTGAAGTGGCTGGAGGTGTCCACCGTGTGCGTCCAGGCCAGGTGTCGGTTGAAACCGATGTTCACCACCGGCAGCCCGGGCAGCGCCGCGCCCATGACGTCCAGCTTGCCGGGGATGCTCAGGTGCAGCTGGTAGAAGCGCATGGCGCCCTGCCAGGGGAAATGCGGGTTGGCCAGCAACAGGGCGTGGCCGCTGGCCGAGCGCTCCGCACCGACGGCGACGGCGTTGCTGCCGCGCTCCAGGCGGAAGCGCTCGCGGCGCTGCTCGGCCAGGCGGAAGCCTTCCGCACCGGTCAGGGCCGCATTGGCAGCCCCCGGCGGCGCCGCGGCCACCACGGCCTGGGCGAACTGGCCGACGCCGCCCTCCACCAGCAGGCGGCGGGTCAGGCGCACCAGGTCGGCGCTGTCGATCGGCTTCAGCCAGGGCTGGCCCAGGCAACTGGTGGTGTCGGCGCTGGCCTCGCGCAGGAAGCGGTTGAACCCCGCCGCGTAGCCTTCCAGCAGTTGCGTCACTTCCGTGGACTGGACCTTGCGGAAGGCCTCCACGGACTCCGGGCGGTTGAGCCAGGTGAAGAAGACGTCCGAGGCGAGGTTGCCGACCTGCGCCGAGGACTCGCCCTCGGCGCCGAAGTAGCGCGAGCGCTCGCCACGGGCGGTGACGATCTCGTCGGCCAGCAGGCAGGCGTTGTCGCGGGCGTAGGCATAGCCGATGCCGAAGCCCAGGCCACGTTCGTCCGTGGCGCGGATGTGCGGCACGCCGTAGGCGGTCCAGCGGATGTCGGCGGCCAGGGCGGCCGGGCGGGCGCTGTCGGCCTGGGCCTGGGGCAGCAGGCCGAGCAAGGCGCCGGCGAGGCCGGCCAGGAGGATACGCTTGGGCATCGATTCTTCTCTGTACGAGCGCGCCGCGGCCCGGTGGGATGCGGATGGCGCAGGACGACTGGGAACCATGGCGTTCGGGGCATGGATGCTCCGCCCCGGACGCCGGCATTCAGGGGAACGAAGCGCACCCGGGAAACTTTACCGGCGCCCTCCGTGCGCGCCCCGCCGGGCCGGATTCGGGTGGCTGGCGCCCGGGCGCGGCTTTCCGTAGGATGCGAGCTCTCCTATAATTGCGCCCATCCTTCCTACGCCATCGCGGCGCCGGACACAGGCGCGGCAAGGTTCAACCGGCCCCTTCATGACTACCCCCCCTTCCCCTTCGAGCGATCCCGTGGCGCAGGCCGCCGCGCACTGGTGCATGCGCCTGCACGAGCCGGACTGCAGCGACGCCGAGCGCGCGGAGTTCCAGCAATGGCTGGAAAGCGACCCGCGCCATGCGGCCAAGTACGCCGAAGTGGAGAATATCTGGACGCTCAGCGCGCACCTGCTGGA
>NZ_QGSL01000029.1:381244-443853 GCF_003176655.1 Pseudomonas sp. RW407
CATGGCCGGCCTTCCTCATGGGCTCGCCCTCACTCGGCGAAGGCTTCCTCCTCGGAACCCCTGACCACCCGCACCACCCGGCTCGGCAGCGCCAGGTCGATACCGCGGTCGCGCAGGCACAGGCGCACCTGCTCGTTGAGCATGAAGGTCACCGCGCCGAAATCGGCATTGGCGGTCCACAGGCGCAGCGACAGGGTCACCGAGTTCTCGCCCAGGGCCGAGACCACCACCACCGGCGCGGGGGTCTTGAGCACGCGCGGGTCCTGGGCCAGCTCCAGGAGAATGCCGCGGGCGGCGTCCAGGTCGGCGTCGAAGGCCAGCTTGATGTCGAAGATCACCTGGCGCGTGGCCTGGCTCGAGACGTTGGTGATGATGCCGTTGGACAGCGCGCCGTTGGGCATGATGACCGTGCGGTTGTCACCGGTGCGCAGCACGGTGTGGAAGATCTGGATGCTGTCCACGGTGCCGGCGACGCCCTGCGCCTCGATGGCATCGCCGACCTTGAACGGGCGGAACAGCAGGATCAGCACCCCACCGGCGAAGTTCGACAGGCTGCCCTGCAGGGCCAGGCCGATGGCCAGGCCGGCGGCGCCGATGGCGGCGACGAAGCTGGTGGTCTGGATGCCGATCATCGAGGCCACGCTGACCACCAGGAGGATCTTCAGCACGATGTTGACCAGGCTGCCGATGAAGCCCTGGAGGGTCTTGTCCACCCGCTGGCTGGCCAGCAGCCCGCCCACCCGGCGGGTCAGCAGGTTGATCAGCCACCAGCCGATCAGCAGGGTGATCAGCGCCAACACGGCGTTGCCCAGGTAACTCAGCACCAGCGGCGTCCAGGCCTCAGCGCTCCGTACTATCTGGTCGTAGTTCATGTCCATGGAATGGGGCCCCCTTGGTTTCGATCCGTAGAAATGCGATCGCCATGGCGAACCATGGCGATCGGTGTTCGCCGAGCGGCACTCTAATTGCGACGCCGCCCGGTCGACGAGGTTCCGCTCAATCGCGGAAGTTGTTGAACTGCAGCGGCATGCCCAGGGATTCGCTGCGCAGCAGGGCGATCACTTCCTGCAGGTCGTCGCGCTTCTTGCCGGTGACGCGCACCTGCTCGCCCTGGATGGCGGCCTGGACCTTCATCTTGCGGTCCTTGATCAGGCCGACGATCTTCTTCGCCAGGTCCTTGTCGATGCCCTCGCGGAAGTCCACTTCCTGCTTGACCACCTTGCCCGAGGGGTAGGCGTCCTTGAGCTCCATGCACTGGATGTCGATCTTGCGCTTGATCAGGTTGCTGCGCAGGATGTCGAGCATCTGCTCCAGCATGAAATCGGCCTCGGCGGTCAGGGTAACCGACTTGTCCTTGGGCTCGAAGCTGCACTTGCCCTTGAGGTCGAAACGGCGATCGAGCTCCTTGCCGGCGTTGTCCAGGGCGTTGGTCAGTTCGTGCTTGTCCAGTTCGGACACCACGTCGAACGAAGGCATGTCATCTCTCCAGATGGACGGCGCGACCCGGTTCACAGTCGGGCATGCGCCTGGCTTGACGGTAAAAATGCGCGCTCATTATAACTGAGCCACAAGCGCGCGCCCGGCCAAGAACCGGCGAACTCCCCCCCGCCTCCTCCGAGTCCCCTGCCCCATGCCAACCAACCATCTGAGCATCCTGGTGGTCGACGACGCGAAATTCTCCAGCGCCATGATCGGCCGGGCACTGAGCCAGGCCGGCTACCAGAACGTGCGCTTCGCCAGCAGCGCCAGCGAAGCCCTGCAACTGCTGGAACGGGAACCGGTGAGCGTGCTCCTGGCCGACTGGCTGATGCCGGAGATGGACGGCCTGGAGCTCACCGCGCGGGTACGCCAGCTGGACGAGAGCGGCGACCACTACACCTACATCATGCTGCTCACCGGCAAGGAGGGCGACAACGCCCTGGCCGAAGCCTTCGACCGCGGCGTGGACGACTTCGTCAGCAAGGCGGCGATGAGCGAACAGCTGGTGCCACGGGTGCTGGCCGCCGACCGCCTGTGCAACACCCTGCAGCGCCTGCTGGTGGAAAACCGCCTGCTCACCGAGAACATCAACCGCCTGGAGGAACGCAACCTGGTGGACGCCGCCACCGGCCTGGGCAACCTGCGCTACCTGCGGCAGAAGCTCGCCGACAGCATCCGCCAGGTGGAGTCCCGCGGCGGCGCGGTGTGCTACCTGCTGATCGGCATCCCCGCCCTGCTGGAGCAGGACGGCCAGCACTTCCCCGGCTTCCACCAGGAGCTGCTGCACGGCATCGGCCGGCGCCTGCAGCAACTGGTGCGGCCGCTGGACGTGCTGGCGCGCATCGACGAGCAGCACTTCGGCCTCATCACCCTGATCGACGACCTCCAGGAATGCTCGCCGAGCAGCTTCCGCCGCCTGCACGAGGGCCTCAACCTCAAGGCCTTCAAGACCAGCCGCGGCTTCGTCACCCTCAAGGCCGGCATCGGCCTGGTGGGGCTGGACGCCAAGTCCCTGCCGCTGCAGGCCGAGGCCGTGCTGGAACAGGCCCGCCAGCTGCTGCCCGACGCCTACGCCAGCGGACGGATCAACGCCAGCCGGCTGCCCGGGGTGCGCTAGACTTCGCAGTACGCCCATCGACCCGCGAAGCCCCACCATGAACTGGACCATCCTCGGCGCCGGCAGCCTCGGCAGCCTCTGGGCCGCCCGCCTGGCCCGTGCCGGCCTTCCCGTGCAGCTGCTGCTGCGTGACCGCCAGCGCCTGGCGGCGTACCGCGCCCGCGGTGGCGTCAGCCTGTGCGAGGACGGCCGCGAGAGCCTCTACCCGATCCCGGCGGAAACCGCCGGCCAGCTGAACGCCCCGATCCAGCGCCTGCTCCTGGCCAGCAAGGCCTACGACGCCGAGGAGGCCGCCGCCAGCGTGGCCGCGCACCTGGCCCCCGGCGCCGAGATCATCCTCCTGCAGAACGGCCTGGGCAGCCAGCAGGCGGTGGCCGCGCACCTGCCGCGGGCACGTTGCCTGTACGCCTCCAGCACCGAAGGGGCGTTCCGCGACGGCGACTTCCGCGTGGTCTTCGCCGGCCGCGGGCAGACCTGGCTCGGCGACGAGCGCGGCGGCCCGGCGCCAGCCTGGCTGGCCGAGCTGGCCAGTGCCGGGATTCCCGCGCAATGGAGCGACGACATCCTCGAACGGCTGTGGCGCAAGCTGGCGCTGAACTGCGCGATCAACCCGCTGACCGTGCTCCACCACTGCCGCAACGGCGAGCTGGCCGGCCATGCCGAGCAGGTCGCCGGCCTGTGCGACGAACTCGGCCAGTTGCTCCATGCCTGCGGCTACGACGCCGCGGCGCGGGAGCTGCAGGGCGAAGTGGAACGGGTGATCGCCGCCACCGCGGCCAACTACTCCTCCATGTACCAGGACGTGGCCAGCGGCCGCCGCACCGAGGTCGCCTACCTGCTCGGCCATGCCTGCGCCGAAGGCCGCCGCCGCGGCCTGCCGCTGCCCGGGCTGAACGCCCTGCACCAGCGCCTGCGCGACGCGCTGCGCCAACGCGGATTGCCCGAGGCCTGAACGGCGGGCTAACCTGCCCGCCTCGCCTTCGATCGCCGAGCCCCTATGCCGTCCTTCATCAACCTGCGTCAGCGCCTGGAAAACCTGCCGGTCGGCCAGAAGATCCTCGCCGCCCTGCTGGTGCTGCTGGCCACCGTGTTGCTGGCGGCCAACCTGGCGTTCATCAGCGCAGCCTACTGGATCTCCCAGGACAGCGTGGCGCCCCAGGCCCTGCAGACCATCGGCCGGCTGATCGCCAACCCGGCGCTCAGCTACCCGGCGCTGAGTTCCCCGGAGCAGGCCGACACCCTGCTGCACCAGCTCGACGACTACCAGCCGCTGCGCGCCGCGGCGCTCTACGACGCCAACGGCACGCGCATCGCCCAGTCGCCCCGGGAAGGCTCGCTGCCCAGGCACCTGGAAGACCTGGAGCGCTGGCGCGCCCGCGAATACCGCCTCAACGCCCTGTTCGAGCTGCCGCAACCCGGCGGGCGCAACGGCTACCTGCTGCTGGTGGCCAGCAGCGAGCTGCCCGGCGCCTTCTATACCGGCACCCTGACCGCCAGCCTGGCGATCCTGGCGGTGAGCGTGCTGCTGTGGATGCTCATCGCCCGGCAGATCCGCCGCCTGATCACCCGGCCGATCCGCAGCCTGGAGGAACTGTCGCGCCAGGTCACCCGCGAGGAGAACTACTCGCTGCGCGCCGAACGTGGCAACGCCGACGAGATCGGCCGCCTGTCCGACGCCTTCAACACCATGCTGACCCGCATCGAGGCCCGCGAGCAGCAGCTCAAGCGCGCCCGCGACGACGCCCAGGACGCCATGGCCCAGGCCCAGGACCTGGCCGAGGAAACCCGCCGCTCGAACCGCAAGCTGGAGCTGGAAGTCCAGGTGCGCAGCAAGATCGAGAAAAAGCTCACCGGCTTCCAGCACTACCTCAACAGCATCATCGACTCCATGCCCTCGGCCCTGATCGCGGTGGACGAGCAGCTCTACGTCACCCAGTGGAACCAGGAGGCCAGCCGGCTCTCCGGCACCAGCCTGGACGACGCGGTGAACCAGCCGGTGTTCCTCGCCTTCCCCTCGCTCAAGCCCTTCCTGCTGCAGCTCACCCGCGCCGCCGAGCAGCACAAGGTGGAGCGCGTCGAGCGCGTCACCTGGGCCTTGATCGACTCGCCGCGGCACTATGCCCTGACCTTCTACCCGCTGATGGGCGGCACCGGCCGCGGCGCGGTGATCCGCATCGACGACATCACCGAGCGCCTGGGCATGGAGGAGCTGATGGTGCAGTCGGAGAAGATGCTCTCGGTGGGCGGCCTGGCCGCCGGCATGGCCCACGAGATCAACAACCCGCTGGGGGCCATCCTGCACAACGTGCAGAACATCCGCCGGCGGCTGTCGCCGGAGCTGCCGAAGAACCTGGAGGTAGCCGCCGAGGTGGGCATCGCCCTGGACGACCTCAACCACTACCTGGAGGCGCGGGAGATTCCCAGGCTGATGGACGGCATCCAGTACGCCGGCTCGCGCGCGGCCAAGATCGTCACCCACATGCTCGCCTTCAGCCGCCGCAGCCACCGGCAGATGGCGCCCTGCGAGCTGCCATCGCTGATCGAGCAGGCGGTGGAGATCGCCGGCAACGACTTCGACCTGGCCGGCGGCTTCGACTTCAAGTCGCTGGAAATCGTCCACGAGTTCGACCCGCGCCTGGGCCCGGTGCCGGTGATCGCCAACGAGTTCGAGCAGGTGCTGCTCAACCTGCTGAAGAACGCCGCCCAGGCCATCCACCTGCGCGACGACGAGGAGGAAGGCGAACAGGGCCGGATCATCCTGCGCACCCGGCTGAACCCGCCGTGGGCGGAGGTACAGGTGCAGGACAACGGCTGCGGCATGCCGGAGACGGTGCGCAAGCGCATCTTCGAGCCCTTCTTCACCACCAAGGAAGTGGGCCAGGGCACCGGCCTGGGCCTGTCGGTGTCCTATTTCATCATCACCAACAACCACAAGGGGCAGATGGAAGTGCAGTCGGAACTCGGCCAGGGCACCTGCTTCACCCTGCGCCTGCCGCTGGGCGACGAGCCCGTGGCGCCGGTGGCGCTGCCGCCCCCGCAGAACAAGGAGCTCTGAGGCATGGGCTACCGCCTGTCGAAGATCTATACCCGCACCGGCGACGCCGGCGAAACCGGCCTGGCCGATGGTAGCCGGGTGCCCAAGCACCACCCGCGCATCGAGGCCATCGGTTGCGTGGACGAACTGAACAGCCAGTTGGGACTGCTGCTGGCCGACCTGCAGGAAGCCCGCAGCGCCGCGCTGGACCAGCTGCTGACGGTGCTGGCGCCGGTGCAGCACCGCCTGTTCGACCTCGGTGGCGAACTGGCGATGCCGGAATACCGGGCCCTGGACGACCACGAGGTGGCCCGCCTGGAGCAGGCCATCGATGCCTGGAACGAGGAACTGGAACCGCTGAAGGACTTCATCCTCCCCGGCGGCTCCCGCCTGGTGGCGCAGATCCACGTGTGCCGCGCCCTCGCGCGCAAGGCCGAGCGCCGCTGCCAGCAGCTCAACGCAGAGGAGCCGCTGCAGGGCGCGGGGCTGCGCTACCTGAACCGGCTGTCGGACCTGCTGTTCGTCGCCGCGCGCATCGCTGCCAAGCGCCAGGGCGTGGCCGAGGTGTTGTGGAAGGCGGCGGAAAAACCCGCCTGAACCCTCCCGGCCCACCGTAGGGCGCATAACGCCTATGGCGTTATCCGCCATCGCCGCCGGGCACCGAGGCTCCGGCCGGCGGCGGATAACCGCGAACGGTTATTCGCCCTACGCTCCTGAAACACCATGCCTCCTGCAATGGGAATGGCGTGGGAGCGGTTGTAGGAGCAGGCCCTGCCCGCGATTCGCGCGCAGGGCGCGCTCCTACAGTGGGAATGGCGTAGGGGCGGTTGTAGGAGCGGATTTCAGCCGATACGTCCGGCTATCGCGGACGGAGTCCGCTCCTACAGGTCGTACGGCCTACGCTTCGCTCTTCGGCCAGAACGCGCGGATGCCGGCCACGCCCTGGGCGCCTGCCTGCCAGGCGCGCTCCAGGTCCTGCGGGCCCAGGCCGCCGAGGAGGAACACCGGCTGGTTGAAGCCTTCCACCAGTTGCTGCGCCGCATCCCAGCCCAGTGCCGGCTCGCCCGGATGGCTCTGGGTCGGCTGCACCGGCGACAGGGTGACGAAGTCCACGCCCATGGCGCTGGCCAGGGTCAGCTCCTCGGCGCCGTGGCAGGATGCCGCGAGCAGGCGGTCGTCGGGGAATGGGCGGCCGTTGGGGGCGTACTTGCGCAGTTGCTCGGCGGTCAGGTGCCAGCCCGCGGAGGGGAAGTCGCCCAGCCATTCCAGCGGGCCCTTGAGCATCAGCTGCGCCTTGCCGGCGCACAGCCCCACGGCGTCCACCGCCATGTCGCGGTATTCCGGGCTGTACATGTTCGGCGCGCGCAGCTGGATCAGGCGCACGCCACCGGCCACGGCGGCGCGGATGCCCTGCAGGACTTCCTGCGGCTCCAGGCCGTCGGGGGTGATCAGGTAGCGCTCGGGCAGGCGCGCGGCGTGCACGATGGGCCGGTTGGCGGCGGGGAACTCGTAGTCGGGCAGCTCCCGCGGGGCCACCCAGGCCAGCGGCTGGCCCTCGGCGCCGTGGGGCTCGCCGGAGAACCCCGAGACCTCCCAGACGTCCAGCAGCACCTGCTTGTCCGGGTAGTCGTGGGCCACGCGGATCAGCGGCCGGGCGCGCTCGACGCGGATGCCCAACTCCTCTTCCAGCTCGCGGGCCAGCGCCGCCTGCACCGGCTCGCCCTCCTCCACCTTGCCGCCGGGGAACTCCCAGAGGCCGCCCTGGTGCTTGTCGTCCGGGCGCCGGGCGATCAGCACGCGGCCATCGGCGCCACGGATCACGGCGGCGGCGACATGTACTCGTTTCACTGCATAACTCCTCGTCGGTTGCCGGCGCTCAGGGGCGCTCGGCCAGCGCGGCCTGCAGCCAGGGCTGGAAGGCCGCCCACTGGTAGATGGTGTCCACGTAGGCCTTGGCCAGCGGCGGCAGCTCCACGGCGTAGCTGCGCAGGCGCGTGGCCACCGGCGCGTAGAAGGCGTCGGCGATGCTGGCGTGGCCGAACAGGAAAGGCCCGTCCTGGCCGAAACCCTGGCGGCACAGGGTCCACAGCTCGATGACGCGGGCGATGTCGGTTTCCACTTCGGCCGGCACCTTGGCCAGCGGCTTGTGCCGCTGCAGGTCCATGGGCATGTGCGAGCGCAGGGCGGGGAAGCCGCTGTGCATCTCCGCGCAGATCGACCGCGCCAGCGCCCGGGCCGCCTCGCCGCGCGGCCACAGGTGCGCCTCGGGGAAGCGTTCGGCCAGGTACTCGGCGATCGCCAGGGAGTCCCAGATCACCCCGTCCTCGCACTCGAGCACCGGCACCTTGCCGGTGGGCGAGTGCTCGCGGATGCGCCGCGAGGTGTCGACGCCACCCAGCGGAATCAGCACCTCTTCGAATTCCGCACCGGTCAGTTGCATGGCCAGCCAGCCACGCAACGACCAGGACGACAGATTCTTGCTGCCAATGACCAGTTTCATCGCTCGTTCCTCGCGCCGGCTACAGGCTACAGGCTACAGGCTACAGGCTACAGGCTACAGGCTACAGGCTACAGGCTACAGGCTACAGGCTACAGGCGAAGAGCATAGCGGGCTCGCTCCCAGGGGGCGGGCTTTTCGCTTTTGCCTGCAGCCTGCCGCCTGAAGCCTGCAGCCGCCTTCGATCAGGTCCGATATTCCGCGTTGATCTTCACGTACTCGTGGGACAGGTCGGTGGTCCAGATGGTCTCGCTGCAGTCGCCGCGGCCCAGTTCGATGCGGATGGTGATCTCTTCCTGGGCCATCACCCGCGCGCCCTGGTCCTCGGTGTAGCTGGCGGCGCGGCAGCCGCGGCTGGCGATGCAGACTTCGTCGAGGAACACGTCGATCTTGCTGACGTCCAGGTTCGGCACGCTGGCGTAGCCGACCGCGGCGAGGATGCGGCCCCAGTTCGGGTCGGAGGCGAACAGCGCGGTCTTGATCAGCGGCGAGTGGGCCACGGCGTAGCCGACGTCCAGGCACTCCTGGTGGGTGCCGCCGCCGTTGACCTGCACGGTGACGAACTTGGTGGCGCCTTCGCCGTCGCGGACGATGGCCTGGGCCAGCTCCATGGACACCTCGATCACCGCCTGCTTCAGGGCGCCGAACAGCGCGCCGCTGGCCTGGGTGATCTCCGGCAGCGCGGCCTGGCCGGTGGCGACCAGGGTGCAGCTGTCGTTGGTGGAGGTGTCGCCGTCGATGGTGATGCGGTTGAACGACTTGTTCGCCGCGTCGCGCAGCAGGTCCTGCAGCACGCCCTGGGCGACCTTGGCGTCGGTGGCGATGTAGCCGAGCATGGTGGCCATGTTCGGCTTGATCATGCCGGCGCCCTTGCTGATGCCGGTGACGGTGACGGTCACGCCGTCATGCTCGAACTGGCGGCTGGCCCCCTTGGGCAGGGTGTCGGTGGTCATGATGCCGGCGGCGGCCTCGGCCCAGTTGTCCGGGCCCAGGGCGGCCAGGGCGGCTGGCAGCGCGGCCTCGATCTTGGCCACCGGCAGCGGCTCGCCGATCACCCCGGTGGAGAACGGCAGCACCTGGCTTTCGTCCACCCCGGCCAGCTCGGCCAGCCTGGCGCACACCGCCGAGGCGTTGGCCAGGCCCGGCTCGCCGGTGCCGGCGTTGGCGTTGCCGGTGTTGGTCACCAGGTAGCGCACCGGCCCGAGGAAGCGCTTCTTGCACAGCAGCACGGGCGCGGCGCAGAAGGCGTTGGTGGTGAACACCCCGGCTACGGTGGAGCCTTCGGCGCAGCGCATCACCACGACGTCCTTGCGACCGGGGCGCTTGATGCCGGCGGAAGCGATGCCCAGTTCGAAGCCGGGGACCGGATGCAGGGTGGAGATGGGGCCGAGACCGACAGCCATGGATGTGCTCCTTACGAAAAAGGGTGGATCGAATGTGAAAAACGCCGCGAGCGGCAGGGCCGGTCGCGGCGTCGTGTGGTCAGGTCAGGCGGATCAGTTCACCTGGCCATGGCAATGCTTGTACTTCTTGCCGGAACCGCAGGGGCACAGCTCGTTGCGGCCGATCTTCGGCTCGGCGCGCACCGGCTCCAGCGGCACGACCTGGGCCGGGCCCTGCTCGCCCTCTTCGCCTTCCTCGGCATCGGGGGCCTGGTCGATGGACGGCGCCTCGGCGTGCTGGAACTGCATGCGCTTGGCCATTTCCTCGGCCTCGCGGCGCAGGCGCGCCTCTTCCTCGGCCGGGTCCTCGCGGCGGACCTGGACGAAGGACAGCACGCGGATGGTGTCGCGCTTGATGGAATCCAGCAGTTCCTGGAACAGGTTGAAGGACTCGCGCTTGTACTCCTGCTTCGGGTTCTTCTGCGCGTAGCCGCGCAGGTGGATGCCGTGGCGCAGGTGGTCCATGGTGGACAGGTGGTCCTTCCACAGGTCGTCCAGCACGCGCAGCAGCATCTGCTTCTCGAAGGTGCGCAGCGCCTCGGCGCCGGCCAGCTCTTCCTTCTCGTTGTAGGCGGCGACCAGCTCGGCGAGGATCTTCTCGCGCAGGGTCTCCTCATAGAGTTTCTCGTCGTCGTCCAGCCACTGCTGGACCGGCAGCTTCAGGCCGAAGTCGCTGTACAGCGAGGCTTCCAGGCCGGAGATGTCCCACTGCTCGGGCAGCGACTGCGGCGGGATGTGCTGGCTGATGGTGTTGTTCAGCACTTCCTCGCGGAACTCGGCGATGGTGTCGCCGATGTTCTCCGCGGCCAGCAGGCTGTTGCGCATGTGGTAGATCACCTTGCGCTGCTCGTTGGCCACGTCGTCGAACTCGAGCAGCTGCTTGCGGATGTCGAAGTTGCGGCCTTCGACCTTGCGCTGCGCCTTCTCGATGGCGTTGCTGACCATGCGGTGCTCGATGGCCTCGCCCGGCTGCATGCCCAGGGCCTTCATGAAGTTCTTCACCCGGTCGGAGGCGAAGATACGCATCAGGTTGTCTTCCAGCGACAGGTAGAAGCGGCTGGAACCCGGGTCACCCTGGCGGCCGGAACGGCCCCGCAGCTGGTTGTCGATACGGCGGGACTCGTGGCGCTCGGAGGCGATCACGTGCAGGCCGCCGGACTCGATCACCTGCTGGTGGCGCTTCTGCCACTCGGCCTTGATCTGGGCGATCTGCTCGTCGCTGGGGTTCTCCAGGCTGGCGATCTCGGCTTCCCAGTTGCCGCCCAGGAGGATGTCGGTACCACGGCCGGCCATGTTGGTGGCGATGGTCACCGAGCCCGGCGCACCGGCCTGCGCGATGATCTCGGCTTCCTTCTCGTGGTACTTGGCGTTGAGCACCTTGTGCTCGATGCCGGCCTGCTCCAGCAGCTTGGACACGTACTCGGAGGTCTCGATGGACGCGGTACCGACCAGGATCGGCCGGCCCAGGGCCTGGCTCTGCTGGATGTCGGTGATGATCGCGGCGTACTTCTCTTCCTGGGTCAGGTAGACCAGGTCGTTGAAGTCCTTGCGGGCGATCGGCCGGTGGGTCGGGATCACCACCACGTCCAGGCCGTAGATCTGGCGGAACTCGAAGGCCTCGGTGTCGGCGGTGCCGGTCATGCCGGACAGCTTGGTGTAGAGGCGGAAGTAGTTCTGGAAGGTGGTGGAGGCCAGGGTCTGGCTCTCGGCCTGGATCGGCAGGTTTTCCTTGGCCTCGATGGCCTGGTGCAGGCCCTCGGAGAGGCGGCGGCCGGGCATGGTGCGGCCGGTGTGCTCGTCGATCAGCAGGACCTGGTCGCCCTGGACGATGTACTCGACGTTGCGGTGGAACAGGGTGTGAGCGCGCAGCGCGGCGTAGACATGGGTCAGCAGGCTGAGGTTGTGCGCCGAGTAGAGGCTCTCGCCCTCGCCCAGCAGGCCGGCCTGGCTCAGCAGTTCCTCGACGTAGGCGTGGCCCTGCTCGTTGAGTTCGACCTGGCGGGTCTTCTCGTCGATGCTGTAGTGGCCCTGCTGGGTCACCTGGCCCTCGACTTCCTCGATGTGGCGCTTCAGGCGCGGGATCAGCTTGTTGATCTTGATGTACAGCTCGGAGCTGTCTTCGGCCTGGCCGGAGATGATCAGCGGGGTGCGCGCCTCGTCGATGAGGATGGAGTCCACTTCGTCGACCACGGCGAAGTTCAGCTCGCGCTGGAACTTGTCCTGCAGGCTGAAGGCCATGTTGTCGCGCAGGTAGTCGAAACCGAATTCGTTGTTGGTGCCGTAGGTGATGTCCGAGGCGTAGGCCGCGCGCTTCTCCTCCGGCGGCTGGAACGGCGTGACCACGCCGACCGACAGGCCGAGGAATTCGTACAGCGGACGCATCCAGTTGGCGTCGCGGCGGGCCAGGTAGTCGTTCACGGTGACCACGTGCACGCCCTTGCCGGACAGCGCGTTCAGGTACACCGCCAGGGTGCCCACCAGGGTCTTGCCCTCGCCGGTGCGCATCTCGGCGATCTTGCCTTCGTGCAGGCTCATGCCGCCGATCAGCTGGACGTCGAAGTGACGCATGCCCATCACCCGCTTGCCCGCCTCGCGGGCCACGGCGAAGGCTTCGGGAAGCAGGTCGTCGAGGCTTTCGCCTTTGGCCACGCGCGCCTTGAACTCTTCGGTCTTGGCCTTCAGTTGCTCATCGGAAAGCGCCACCATCTGTGGCTCGAGCGCATTGATGGCCTGGACCTGCTTGGCCATGCGCTTCACTTCACGCTCGTTCTTGCTTCCAAAGAGTTTTTTCAACAAAGGCGCAAACATATCGACTGGGTCATCCGAACTTGGGGAATGGAGGGCTGCCCGACTGGCTGGCCGCGGCTTGCATCGACGGCAAAGGGGGCATTCTACTCGGAAACGTGAACGAAAGAAGTGCCCAGGTCATGCTGGGGACTTTCCCAGCATGCACATTGCCTGGCCGGAACGCGGGGGCGGACTGGCAGCCCGCCTGCTTTATATTGTGTCGCACGGGGAAAGTTCAAGGCTCGGCTGCGACGGACGTCGGCGCGGCGGCCCGGGATGCCCCCATTCTGATACCATCGCCGCTCAACAACCCCGGAATTTTCGCCATGGCGTTCCGCCCGCTGCCGGCACAGGCCACCACCAAGCTGCTGCGCGAAGCCAAGCCGTTGCAGACGCTGTTCAACGAGGCCCAGCGCCTCGCCCAGTTGCAACAGTTGCTCGACAGCCAGCTGCAGCCAGCCGCGCGCCCGCACTGCCGGGTCGCCGCCTGGCGCGCCGGCAGCCTGCTGCTGGTGCTGACCGACGCGCACTGGGCCACGCGCCTGCGCTACCAGCAGAAACGCCTGCTGCGCCAGTTGCAGATGTTCGACGAGTTCGCCGGGCTGCAGCACATCCTGTTCAAGGTCCAGCCCCAGGTCGAACGCCAGGCGCCGGTGCGCACCCACCAGCTCTCCGTCGCCGCCGCCGAAGCCCTGCAGGAAGCCGCCGAAGGCATCAGCAACCCGCGCCTGAAGGCCGCCCTGGAACGCCTGGCCAGCCGCAGCCGCCCGCGCGAAGACTGACCCCCGCCCCTACCGCCGATCCGCCCGGGCCTTTCATCGGCCCCTGCCGATGAACTCGTGTGAATTTTCCTTCTCCAACCTCCAAGCGTCCTGCCCGCGTCATTTCGCGCACATAAAAAAAGGCCACCCGGAGGTGGCCTTCAATATGTACAGCTTGAAAGGAGGAAGGTTTCCTCAAACGGCCGCAGCGGGCCGCATGTAGGAAATCGGCGCGGTGCTCGCGTCTTCGAAGGTGACCACTTCCCAGGCCTCCTTGTCCGCGATGAGCGCGCGGAGCAGGCGGTTGTTCAGGGCATGGCCGGACTTGAAGCCGCGGAACTCGCCGATAAGGCTGTTACCAAGCAGGTACAGGTCACCGATGGCGTCCAGGATCTTGTGCTTGACGAACTCGTCCTCGTAACGAAGACCGTCTTCGTTGAGCACGCGATACTCGTCGACCACGATGGCGTTCTCCACGCTGCCACCGAGCGCCAGGTTCTGCGAACGCAGGTACTCGATGTCGCGCATGAACCCGAAGGTCCGCGCACGGCTGACTTCCTTGACGAAGGAAGTGCTGGAGAAGTCCACCGTCGCCTTCTGGGTGCGACCACGGAAGACCGGGTGATCGAAATCGATCTCGAAGCTCACCTTGAAGCCGTCGAAGGGAACGAAAGTGGCGCGCTTGTCGCCCTCTTCCACGGTCACTTCACGCTTGATGCGGATGAACTTCTTGGCCGCCTCCTGCTCCTGCAGGCCGGCGGATTGGATCAGGAATACGAAGGGCCCCGCGCTGCCGTCCATGATCGGCACTTCCGAGGCGGACAGCTCGACATAGGCGTTGTCGATGCCCAGGCCAGCCATGGCCGAGAGCAGATGCTCCACCGTATCCACTTTGACGTCACCCTTGACCAGGGTGGTCGACATGGTGGTCTCGCCGACGTTCGAGGCCCGAGCCGGGATTTCCACCACCGGGTCGAGGTCGGTACGGACGAACACGATACCGCTGTCCACCGGAGCCGGCTTCAGGGTGAGGTAGACCTTCTCCCCCGAGTGCAGACCGACGCCGGTGGCCCGGATGATGTTCTTCAAGGTGCGTTGTCTGATCATGGCTTTGGCCGCTTTCGCGCAAGTTGCGAACTGTTGTCAACAATGGGCGGCGATGATAGCAGAACCGCCCTTTGCTGAACACCAATCACGTTCATACTCCTGATAAATTGCCTCAATCGGCCTGGCGACGCAGGAATGCCGGGATATCCAGGTAGTCCAGGTCGTCCTGCGGGTTGAGCTTGGCCGCGGTGGCCGCGCTGCCGTGCGCCTGGTTGCGCATCACGGTCGGGCGGTCCAGGTCGCGGTAGTTCACCGACTGCTGCTCGCGCTGTACCGGAGCCTGGCTGCTGACCGCCTGGGTCTGCACGGTGTTGTCGACCACCTTGACCGGTTTTTCCAGGCGCGCGCCCAGGCCGGTGGCGACCACGGTGACGTGCAGTTCGTCGCGCATGTCCGGATCGATCACGGTGCCCACCTTGACGGTGGCGTGCTCGGAGGCGAACTGCTCGATGATGTTGCCCACGTCGGAGTACTCACCCAGGGACAGGTCGGGACCGGCGGTGATGTTCACCAGGATGCCGCGGGCGCCCTGCAGGTTGACGTCCTCCAGCAGCGGGTTGCGGATCGCCGCCTCGGTGGCCTCGCGGGCACGGTTCGGGCCGCTGGCGGCGCCGGTGCCCATCATGGCCATGCCCATCTCGCTCATCACGGTCTTCACGTCGGCGAAGTCGACGTTGATCATGCCCGGACGCTTGATGATATCGGAGATGCCACGCACGGCGCCGGCCAGCACGTCGTCGGCCTTGGCGAAGGCGGCCAGCAGGCTGGCGTCCTTGCCGAGGATGGTCAGCAGCTTCTCGTTGGGGATGGTGATCAGCGAGTCGACGCTTTCCGCCAGGGAGCGGATGCCCTCGTCGGCGATCTGCATGCGCTTGCGGCCCTCGAACGGGAACGGACGGGTGACCACCGCGACGGTCAGGATGCCCATTTCCTTGGCCACTTCGGCGATGATCGGCGCCGCACCGGTACCGGTGCCGCCACCCATGCCGGTGGTGATGAAGACCATGTCGGCGCCTTCCAGCACCTCGGCGATGCGCTCGCGATCCTCGATCGCGGCCTGGCGGCCGACTTCAGGGTTGGCGCCGGCGCCCAGGCCCTTGGTCACGCCCGGGCCGAGCTGCAGCACGGTGCGCGCCGCGATGTTCTTCAGCGCCTGGGCGTCGGTGTTGGCGCAGATGAACTCCACGCCGTCGACGTTGTTCTTGGCCATGTGGTTCACGGCGTTGCCGCCGCCACCACCGACACCGATGACTTTGATTACTGCCGTTTGTGGGACGTTATCGACGAGCTCGAACATTTTCCCTTCTCCTTCCTTTCTAGTTGTGTCGCCTACGTTTTACCGCGCCGGTAAATCAGAAATTGCCCTGGACCCAGCGTTTGAGCCGTTCCAGAACAGGTGTCTTGGGTTCATCGCTGAAGCCGCTGCCGCCGGACATGGAGACGCCGTCGGACTGCTTCTGCAGGCCATACATGAGCAGGCCCACGCCGGTGGAATAGATGGGGTTGCGCACGACGTCGGTCAGCCCCTTGACGCCCTGCGGTACGCCCAGGCGCACCGGCATGTGGAAGATCTCCTCGGCGAGCTCCACGGCGCCTTCCATCTTGGCGGTGCCACCGGTCAGGACGATCCCGGCCGGGATCAGGTCCTCGTAGCCGCTGCGCCGCAGTTCGGCCTGGACCAGAGTGAAAAGCTCGTCGTAACGCGGCTCCACGACCTCGGCCAGGGCCTGGCGCGACAGCTCCCGCGGCGGCCGGTCGCCGACGCTGGGCACCTTGATGGTTTCGCCCGCGCCGGCCAGCTTGGCCAGTGCGCAGGCGTAGCGGATCTTGATTTCCTCGGCGTACTGCGTGGGGGTGCGCAGGGCCATGGCGATGTCGTTGGTGACCTGGTCGCCGGCGATCGGGATCACCGCCGTATGGCGGATGGCGCCCTCGGTGAAGATGGCGATGTCGGTGGTGCCGCCGCCGATGTCCACCAGGCACACGCCCAGTTCCTTCTCGTCCTCGGTGATCACCGAGTAGGCCGAGGCCAGTTGCTCGAGGATGATGTCGTCGACTTCCAGGCCGCAGCGGCGCACGCACTTCTCGATGTTCTGCGCGGCGTTCACCGCGCAGGTCACCACGTGCACCTTGGCTTCCAGGCGCACGCCGGACATGCCCAGCGGCTCGCGCACGCCCTCCTGGTTGTCGATCACGTAGTCCTGGGCCAGGGTGTGCAGCACCCGCTGGTCGGCCGGGATGGCCACGGCCTGGGCGGCATCGAGCACGCGGTCGATGTCGGCCGGGCTGACCTCGCGGTCGCGGATGGCCACGATGCCGTGGGAATTCAGGCTGCGGATGTGGTTGCCGGCGATGCCGACGAAGGCCGAGTGGATCCGGCAGCCGGCCATCTGCTGCGCCTCGTCGATGGCGCGCTGGATGGACTGCACGGTGGACTCGATGTTCACCACCACGCCCTTCTTCAGGCCGCGCGACGGATGGGTGCCGATGCCGACGATCTCCAGCTTGCCATCGGCCGCGACCTCGCCCACCAGTGCCACCACCTTGGAGGTACCGATGTCCAGGCCGACCACCATCTTGCCGCTCTGCACGCTTGCCATGGTTATTGCTGTCTCCTCAAATCACTGCGCGGACGCGGCCTGGGCCACGTCCGTCTGCGGCAGCGGGTCGCGCCACGCCACGGCCAGGCCGTTGGGGTAGCGCATGTCGATGCGCGCAATCTTCGATATCTGTTCTTTCAGGGCCTTTTCGTAGATGGTCACGAAACGGCGGATCTGTTCGACCGTGTGGTCGCGGCCCAGGACGATCTGCACGCCCTGGGCGGTGTCCAGCGTCCAGGCGCCGCGCGAGCTCATCTCCAGGCTGGCGATGGTGAAGCCCAGGGGCCGCAGCAGCTGGCTGAGGATCTGGTACTGCTGCATCACCTTCTGCTGGGCGAACTGCGGGCCGGACAGGCGCGGCAGGTGCTCGTAGTGCGACACCTCGTGGGGCGCGAAGGCCTGGCCCTGGTTGTTCAGCAGCGCCTCGTCGCCCCAGCGGGCCACCGGCAGCTGTTCCTCCAGGTGGATCACCACCTGGTCCGGCCAGACGCGGCGCACCTCGGCGTGGGCGATCCAGGGCATCTGCTCCAGCTCCTGGCGCATGCCGGCCAGGTCGATGGTGAAGAAGCTGGCCGAGACGAACGGCGCGATGCGCTGCTGCACCGCCTGCTGGCTGATGTAGCTGAGGTCGCCTTCGACGCTGATCTTGGCGATCGGGCGGTCGGCGTAGGGCAGCACGTACTGCGCGCCCTGGTAGGCGCCGAAGCCCAGCACGGCCAGCAGCACCGGCCACATCAGGATGCGCAGGAAGCCGAAGCTGGGCCTGGGCAGGCGAGCGCTGATCGGCTCCTTCGCCACCAGGCGGCTGGCGCCGCGCGGCACCGGCTTGCGCGCGGGTGCGCGGCCGATACCGGGTTGCGAGTGGCGGAGCATCGCGCCGTTCATGGTCTTACCCCCTTGCCTCGACGCTGTCGGCGAGGATCGCCAGCACCAGTTGCTGGAAATCCAGGCCGGCCGCGCGCGCGGCCATGGGCACCAGGCTGTGGTCGGTCATGCCCGGTGCGGTGTTGACTTCGAGCAGCCAGAAACGCCCCTCGGCGTCCTGCATCACGTCGGTCCGCCCCCAGCCCTGGATGCCCAGCGCCTCGCAGGCGCGGGCGCACAGGTCCTGCAGCTCGCGCTCCTTCTCGGGGCTGAGGCCACAGGGGATGCGGTACTGGGTATCGCTGGCCAGGTACTTGGCGTCGTAGTCGTAGAAGCTGTGCGGGGTGCCCAGGCCGATGGCCGGCAGCACCTGGCCGCGCAGGGTGGCCACGGTGAACTCGGGGCCGCTGATCCACTGCTCGACCAGCACTTGCGAATCGTATTCGGCGGCGCTGCGCCAGGCCGCGATCAGCGCTTCCACGCCGTCCACCTTGGCCATGCCGATGCTGGAGCCTTCATGGGCCGGTTTGACGATCAGCGGGAAGCCCAGTTCCGTCGCGGCGCGGCGGCAGTCGTCCTCGCTGGCCAGCACGGCATAGGCCGGCGTCGGCAGGCCCAGGCTCAGCCACACGCGCTTGGTGCGCAGCTTGTCCATGGCCAGCGCCGAAGCCAGCACGCCGCTGCCGGTATAGGGAATCCCCGCCACTTCCAGCAGGCCCTGCATGCTGCCGTCCTCGCCGCCACGGCCGTGGAGGATGATGAAGGCGCGGTCGATCTTCTCGCTGACCAGGCGCGGCAGCAGGTCGTCGCCCACGTCGATGCCGAAGGCGTCCACGCCGGCGTCCCGCAGGGCCGCCAGGACCATGCCGCCGGATTTCAGCGACACTTCGCGCTCGGCGCTCTTGCCGCCGTAGAGCACGGCGACGCGGCCGAAGGCGCGGGGGTCGAGGGTGGATTTGAGTGCGTCGCTCATCACGCCGCCCCCGTGGCTTTGCCACCGAACACCGGGTTCTTGATCAGCGCCGGGGCCAGGCCACCGATGTCGCCGGCACCCTGGCAGAGCAGGATGTCGCCGGCGCGCAGCAGCGGCTTGAGCAGCGCGGCGAGGTCGCCGTCACGCTCCAGGTAGATGGGGTCGAGCTGGCCGCGCTGGCGGATGCTGTGGCACAGCTGGCGGCTGTCGGCGCCGGGGATCGGCTCCTCGCCGGCCGGGTAGACCTCCATCAGCAGCAGCACGTTGGCCTCGCCGAGCACCTGCACGAAGTCCTCGTAGAGGTCGCGGGTACGGGTATAGCGGTGCGGCTGGTAGACCATCACCAGGCGCCGCTCCGGCCAGCCGCCGCGCACGGCCTTGATCACCGCGGCGACTTCGCGCGGGTGGTGGCCGTAGTCGTCGACCAGCATCACGCTGCCGCCGTCGACCTGCAGCTCGCCATACACCTGGAAGCGCCGGCCCACGCCCTGGAAGCCGGACAGGCCCTGGACGATGGCTTCGTCGGCAATGCCTTCGTCGGTGGCGATGACGATGGTCGCCAGGGAGTTCAGCACGTTGTGCAGGCCGGGCATGTTCACCGAGACGTCCAGCGGCTCGCGCTCCGGGCGCAGCACGGTGAAGTAGGTGCGCATGCCTTCCTGGCGGATGTTGATGGCGCGCACGTCGGCGTCTTCGCTCAGGCCGTAGGTGACGGTCGGGCGCGCCACCTGCGGGAGGATCTCGCGGACCACCGGATCGTCCACGCACATCACCGCCAGCCCGTAGAACGGCAGGTTGTGCAGGAAGTCGACGAAGGTCTTCTTCAGCTTGTTGAAGTCGCCGCCGTAGGTGGCCATGTGGTCGGCGTCGATATTGGTGACCACCGCGACCATCGGCTGCAGGTGCAGGAAGCTGGCGTCGCTCTCGTCGGCCTCGGCCACCAGGTAGCGGCTGGTGCCCAGCTGCGCATTGGTGCCGGCGGCGTTCAGGCGGCCGCCGATGACGAAGGTCGGGTCCAGGTGGCCCGCGGCGAACACCGAGGCGATCAGGCTGGTGGTGGTGGTCTTGCCGTGGGTGCCGGCCACTGCGATGCCGTGGCGGTAGCGCATCAGCTCGGCGAGCATCTCCGCGCGCGGCACCACCGGCACGCGGCGCTCCAGGGCGGCGGCGACTTCCGGGTTGGCCTTGTTCACCGCGCTGGAAACCACCAGCACGTCGGCGCCGTCGGCATTCTCCGCGCGGTGGCCGATGAAGACCTGGGCACCGAACTTCTCCAGGCGCTCGGTGACCGCCGAAGCCTTGAGATCGGAACCGGAGACCTCGTAGCCGAGGTTCAGCAGCACTTCGGCGATGCCGCACATGCCGGCGCCGCCGATGCCGACGAAGTGGATGCGGCGGATGCGCCGCATGGTACGGGTGCCGCTGGGTTCGTTAACCACGGGCCACCTCCAGGCAAGCGTCGACCACCGTGCGGGTAGCCTCGGGCATGGCCAGGCGCCGGGCGCTGGCGGCCATCTGCTTCAGGGATTCGGGATGCATCAATACCTCGGACAGCTGCGCGGCCAGGTCGGCGGCGCCGGTAGACTTTTGCGGCAGCAGGCGGGCGGCGCCCTCCCGTACCAGGAATTCGGCATTGCGCGTCTGGTGGTCGTCGATCGCGTGGGGCAACGGCACCAGGAAGGACGGCAGGCCGGCGGCGGTCAGCTCGCTGACGGTCAGGGCGCCGGCACGGCAGATCACCAGGTCGGCCCAGGCGTAGGCCGCGGCCATGTCGCCGATGAACGGAGCGACGTCGGCTTGGACACCGGCCTGGGCGTAACGCTCCGCGGTGACCTCGGCATGCTGACGACCGGCCTGGTGGCGAATGGCCGGGCGCTGCTCGGCGGGGATCAGCCTCAGCGCCTCGGGCAGCAGCTTGTTCAGCGGCTCGGCGCCCAGGCTGCCGCCCAGCACCAGCAGGTTGACCTTGCGGCCGGCCAGCTCGGCGCGGGCGTCGGCGTCGAGGAACAGCTCGGCGCGCACCGGGTTGCCGGTGGTCAGGCGCTTGGCGCTGGCCGGGAAGGTGTCCGGGAAGGCCTCGCAGACGCGCCTGGCCAGCGGCGCCAGGCCACGGTTGGCGGTGCCGGCGACGGCGTTCTGTTCGTGGATCACCAGGGGCGCGCCGCTCAGCTTCGCCGCCACGCCGCCAGGGCCGGTGACGTAGCCGCCCAGGCCGAGCACGCAGACCGGCTTGAGCTTGCGAACCACGCCCAGGGCCTGGAACAGCGACTTGAGCAGGTCGAAGGGCGCGCGCAGCAGCGCCAGGCGGCCCTTGCCACGCAGGCCGCTGACGTTGATCAGGTGCAGCGGCAGACCGGCCTTGGGCACCAGGTCGTTCTCGATACCACGCGGCGTGCCGAGCCAGTGCACGGCGTAGCCGCGGGCCTGGAACTCGCGGGCGCAGGCCAGGGCCGGGAACACGTGGCCGCCGGTGCCGCCGGCCATGATGAGGACGTTACCTTTCATCGGCGAAGTCCTCCTCGGTGAATTCGTACTCTTCGCTGCCCACCGCCGTGCGCCGCTCCCATTCGATGCGCAGCAGCATGCCCAGGCAGGCGCAGCAGATGACCAGCGACGAACCGCCGTAGCTGAGGAACGGCAGGGTCAGGCCCTTGGTCGGCAGCAGGCCGACGTTCACGCCCACGTTGATGAGGAACTGGCCGATCCACAGGAAGGCCAGGCCGTAGGCCACGTAGGCGGAGAAATACTGCTTGGCCTGCTCGGCCCAGATGCCGATGTAGAGCGCGCGCAGGCCGACGAAGACGAACAGGCCGACGGTGGCCAGGGCGCCGACGATGCCCAGCTCCTCGGCCAGCACGGCGAACACGAAGTCGGTGTGCGCCTCGGGCAGGTAGAACTGCTTCTGGATGCTGTTGCCCAGGCCCATGCCCAGCCAGCCGCCGCGGCCGAAGGCGATCAGCGCCTGGCTGAGCTGGTAGCCGGCGCCGAACTGGTCGGCCCAGGGGTCGCTGAAGTTGGTCAGGCGCGCCATCCGGTAGGGCTGGGTCCAGATCAGCAGGGCCACCGCGCCCACCGCCAGGGCCACCATCAGGCCGAAGCGGAACAGGCCGACGCCGCCGAGGAACAGCATGGCCGCCGCGGCGCCCATCATCACCACGGTGGCGCCGAAATCCGGCTCGCGCAGCAGCAGGCCGGCGAACGGCAGCAGCACGGCGAAGGGCTTGAAGAAGCCGATCCAGCTCTCGCGCACCTCGTGCTGGCGACGCACCAGGTAACCGGCCATGAACACCACCACGAAGACCTTGGCGATCTCCGAGGGCTGGATGTTGAACAGGCCGAAGCCGATCCAGCGCATGGAGCCGTTGACCTCGCGGCCGAGGCCGGGGGTGATCACCGCCACCAGCAGCAGGAAGGCCACGCCCAGCAACTTCCAGCTGTGGCGCTGCCAGGTCTCCATCGGCGTCAGCATGGTCACGCCGCAGGCGACGAAGCCGATGGCCAGGTAGATCAGGTGGCGCACCGAGAAGTACAGCGGGTTACCCGACTGCGCCGCCGCCACTTCCGAGGACGCCGAGGTCACCATCACCAGGCCCAGGCCGAGCAGCGCCAGGCAACCGGCGAGCAGCGGGAAGTCCAGGTCGATGCCGTTGCGGCTGATCAGCGGGGACGGGTATGGGCGCAGGAAGGAGAACATCAGGCGATCTCCTCCACGGCCTTGGCGAACAGGCGGCCACGCTCTTCGAAGTTCCTGAACATGTCCAGGCTGGCGCAGGCCGGCGACAGCAGCACGGCGTCGCCCGCCTTGGCGAGCTCGGCGGCCTTGCGCACGGCTTCGTCCAGCGTCTGCACGCGCACTTTCGGCGTCTGGTCGCTCAGCACGGCGCCAACCAGCTCGGCGTCGCGGCCGAGCAGCACCACGGCGCGGCAGAACTTCGCCACCGGCTCGCGCAGGGCGCTGAAGTCCGCGCCCTTGCCGTCGCCGCCGGCGATCAGCACCAGCTTGCCGTCGATATCGGCGCCCAGGCCCTCGATAGCGGCCAGCGCGGCGCCGACGTTGGTGGCCTTGGAGTCGTCGTAGAAGCTCACCCCGGCGCGCTCGCCGACCCACTGGCAACGGTGGGCCAGGCCGGCGAAGCGGCGCAGGGTCTGCAGCATGGGCTCGAACGGCAGGCCCACGGCATGGCCCAGGGCCAGGGCGGCCAGGGCATTGGACTGGTTGTGGGCGCCGCGGATCTTCAGCTCGCGCACCGGCATCAGCGCCTCGAACTGGAAGGCCAGGCACTTCTCGCCGCCCTCTTCCACCAGGCCGAAGGCCTTGAAGTCGGGCTTGTTGGTGCCGAAGGTCCAGCACGGCACGGTGTCAGCGACCAGCGGACGACTGAGGGCATCGGCGCGGTTCACCACGACCTGGCGGGCGCCGCGGAAGATGCGGTGCTTGGCCAGGTGGTAATCGGCCATGCCGTCGTAGCGGTCCATGTGATCTTCGCTGACGTTCAGGCAAGTGGCGACCTCGGCGTTCAGCCGCTCGCAGGTCTCCAGCTGGAAGCTCGACAGCTCCAGCACGTACAGCTCGACGTCATCGGCCAGCAGGTCCAGGGCCGGGGTGCCCAGGTTGCCGCCCACCGCCACGCGCTTGCCGGCGGCCGCGGCCATCTCGCCGACCAGGGTGGTCACGGTGCTCTTGGCGTTGGAACCGGTGATGGCGACGATCGGCGCCTTGGCATGGCGGGCGAACAGGTCGATGTCGCCGGACAGGCGCACGCCACGGGCGGCGGCCTCGACCAGCGCCGGCGTGCGCAGCGACAGACCGGGGCTGACGTACAGCTCGCGGGCGCGGCAGAGGAACTCGGCGTCCAGCTCGCCGCAACGCACGTCCACCTGCGGGTACTGGGCGCGCAGGGTGGCCAGCTCCGGCGGATTCTCGCGGGTGTCGGCCACGGCGAAAGGCACGCCCTGGCGCGCCAGGAAGCGCACCAGCGACATGCCGCTCTTGCCGAGGCCGACAACGATGCGGAAATTGTCCGAAGCGATCAGGCTCATGCTGCTTTTGCCCTCAACGCAGTTTCAACGTGGCCAGGCCGATCAGCACGAGAATCACCGTGATGATCCAGAAGCGCACGATCACGCGCGGCTCCGGCCAGCCCTTGAGTTCGAAGTGGTGGTGGATGGGCGCCATGCGGAACACCCGTTTCCCGGTCAGCTTGAAGCTGGCGACCTGGATGACCACCGACAGGGTTTCCATGACGAACACCCCGCCCATGATGAACAGCACGATCTCCTGGCGGACGATGACCGCGATGGTGCCCAGCGCGGCGCCCAGGGCCAGTGCGCCGACGTCGCCCATGAAGACCTGCGCCGGGTAGGTGTTGAACCAGAGGAAGCCAAGGCCCGCGCCGACGATGGCGGAGCAGAAGATGATCAGCTCGCCGGCCCCGGGCACGCTGGGGATCAGCAGGTATTCGGCGAACTTCACGTTGCCCGACAGGTAGCAGAAGATGCCCAGGGCGCCGCCGACCATCACCGTCGGCATGATCGCCAGGCCGTCCAGGCCGTCGGTCAGGTTCACCGCGTTGCTGGAGCCGACGATGACGAAGTAGGTCAGCACCACGAAGAAGATGCCCAGGGGAATCTCGATGTTCTTCAGCAGCGGCAGGATCAGGGTGGTTTCCACCGGGGTCTCGGCGGTCAGG
The DNA here is from genome assembly GCF_003176655.1 of Pseudomonas sp. RW407. NCBI lineage: Bacteria > Pseudomonadati > Pseudomonadota > Gammaproteobacteria > Pseudomonadales > Pseudomonadaceae > Pseudomonas > Pseudomonas sp. RW407. The sequence continues at coordinate 405,596 of NZ_QGSL01000029.1, forward strand.
TAGAGGAAGACCGCGGCGCCCAGGCCGAACACCGACTGCCAGAAATACTTCCAGCGGCTCGGCAGGCCGCGGGAGTTCTTCTCGATCACCTTGCGGTAGTCGTCGACCCAGCCGATGGCGCCGAACAGCAGGGTCACGGCCAGCACCACCCAGACGTAGCGGTTCGACCAGTCGGCCCAGAGCAGGGTGCTGATGGCGATGGCGGTGAGGATCAGGGCGCCGCCCATGGTCGGGGTGCCCTTCTTCGACAGGTGCGACTGCGGCCCGTCGTTGCGCACGGCCTGGCCGATCTGGCGGATCTGCAGGGTGCGGATCATCCAGGGGCCCAGCCACAGCGACAGGGCGAGCGCGGTCAGCACGCTGAGGATGCCGCGCAGGGTCAGGTACTGGAAGACGCCGAAGCCCTTGTAGAACTGTTGCAGGTACTCGGCGAGCAGCAGCAGCATCAATGTTTCTCCTCGGGGGAGGCGCACAACGCCGCGACGACCTTGTCCATCGCCGCGCTGCGCGAGCCCTTGATCAGAATGGTGGTGGTAGAGGGTTCGCCGGCCAGGGCCTGGATCAGGCTGGCCTGGTCGGCGAAGTGCCGGCCCGCCGCGCCGAACGCCTCGACGGCGTTGCGCATCAGCGGCCCCACGGCATAGAGCGCACCGACCTTGCCCGCGGCGTAGGCGCCCACCTCGCGGTGCGCGGCCTCGGCCCAGGCGCCCAGTTCGCCCATGTCCCCGAGGACCAGGACGGTCCGGCCGGAAAAGCCGGCGAGTATATCAACGGCCGCGCAGATTGACGCCGGGTTGGCGTTGTAGCTGTCGTCGATCACCCGCATGCCGTTCGTCGCCAGCTGGGCAACCGCGCGGCCCTTGACCGGCTGCAGTTGCGCAAGACCCCGGGCGATCCCGACCAGCGGCACGCCCAGGGCGTGGGCCGCGGCCGCGGCGGCCAGGGCGTTGGCGACGTTGTGTTCGCCCAGCAGGTTGAGCTGGATGCGCGCCTCGCCGGCCAGCCCCAGCAGGGTGAAGCCGACGCAGCCGCGGGCATCGCGCTGCAGGTCGCGGGCGCGGAAGTCGGCGTTGCCATTGTTCAGCGCGAAACTCAGTACCCGGCGGCCGGCGGCGCGGGCCTTCCAGGTGTCGAAGGCGCGGTCGTCGAGGTTGAGCACGGCGCTGCCGGCCGCATCCAGGCCTTCGAGGATCTCGCCCTTGGCCAGGACGATCCTGTCCTGGCCGCCGAACTCGCCGACGTGGGCGGTGCCGGCGTTGGTGATGATGGCCACCTGCGGGCGGGTCAGGCCGACGGTGTAGGCGATCTCGCCGACCCGCGAGGCACCCAGCTCGATCACCGCGCTGGCGTGCTGCGGGCCGATCTGCAGCAGGGTCAGGGGCGCGCCCAGGTCGTTGTTCAGGTTGCCGCGGGTGGCCAGGACCTCGCCCTGGGTCCGCAGGATGCTGGCGAGCATCTCCTTGACCGTGGTCTTGCCGCTGGAGCCGGTCACCGCCGCCACCTGGCCGGTGAAGGCGGCGCGGTTCAGCGCGCCGAGGCGGCCGAGGGCCTCGCGGGTGTCGGCCACCAGCAGCTGCGGCAACGGCGCATCCGCCACCTCGCGCTGCACCAGGGCGGCGACGGCGCCCTTGGCGGCGACCTCGGCGAGGTAGTCGTGGCCGTCGAAGCGCGGCCCGCTGAGGGCGACGAACAGCTGGCCGGCCTCGATGGCGCGGCTGTCGGTGCTCACCGCGTCGAAGGCGACGTCGGCGCCCAGCACGCGGCCTTCCAGGGCGGCGGCGACTTCACTGAGCAGCAGCGGCTTAAGCATCTTTCTTCACCTCCCAGGCAGCCAGCGCCTTGGCGGCTTCTTGCAGATCGGAGAACGGCTGGCGGACGCCGGCGATCTCCTGGTAATCCTCGTGGCCCTTGCCGGCCAGCAGCACCACATCGGCGGCGCCGGCGCCGGCGATCAGCTGGGCGATGGCCTGGCCGCGGCCCGGCACGAAGCGCACCGCCTCGGGCCTGGCGAAGCCGGCACGGATGTCGTCGATGATCCGCGCGCTGTCTTCGCTGCGCGGGTTGTCGTCGGTCACCAGCACGCCGTCGGCATGCCGTTCGGCCACCTGGGCCATGAGCGGGCGCTTGCCGCGGTCGCGGTCGCCGCCGCAGCCGAACAGGCACAGCAGCTTGCCGTGGGCATGCGGGCGCAGCGCCAGCAGGACCTTCTCCAGGGCATCGGGGGTATGGGCGTAGTCCACCACCACCAGCGGCTTGTCGCCGCCACCCAGGCGCTGCACGCGGCCCACCGGCCCCTGCAGTCGCGGCAGCACCTTGAGGATGTCGCCCAGCGGGTAGTCCAGGCCGAGCAGCGCGCCGACCACCGCCAGCAGGTTGCTCAGGTTGAAGCGGCCGAGCAGCGAGCTGCGCAGCACGCCCTCGCCCTTGGGCGAGACCAGGTGGGCTTCGACGCCGGCGTCGCTGAAGCGCGCCTCGCGGCAATAGAGGAAGGCGCTGGCGTCTTCCAGGCTGTAGCCCATCAGGCGCGAGGGGTGCGCCTCGCCGGCCAGTTGGCGGCCGAAGGCGTCGTCCAGGTTGATCACCCGGCACTTCAGGCCCGGCCAGGCGAACAGCCTGGCCTTGGCGGCGCCATAGGCTTCCATGGTGCCGTGGTAGTCCAGGTGGTCGCGGGACAGGTTGGTGAACACCGCGACGTCGAATTCGAGGGCGGCCACGCGGCCCTGCTCCAGGCCATGGGAGGACACCTCCATGGCCACGGCGCGCGCGCCGTCCTGCTTCAGCCGCGCCAGGGTGGCCTGTAGCGCCAGGGCGTCGGGCGTGGTGTGCTTGCCGCTTTCCAGGGCGCCGTGGAAACCGCTGCCGAGGGTGCCGACGATGCCGCAGCGCTGGCCGAGCAGGTCCAGGGCCTGGGCCAGCAGCTGGCTGACGCTGGTCTTGCCGTTGGTGCCGGTGACGCCGATCAGCTCGATGCCACGGCTGGGCTCGCCGTAGAAGCGCCCGGCGATGGCCGAGAGCTGGGCGGCCAGGCCCTTGATGGCGACCAGCGGCGTATCGCCGATGGGCGCGACGGACGCCCCCGCGGCCTCGTAGGCGATGGCGGCGGCGCCACGGGCGACGGCGTCGGCGATGTGCGCGCGGCCGTCGTGCAGGGCACCGGGAATGGCCAGGAACAGGTCACCCGGCTTGACCGCGCGGCTGTCCAGGGTCAGCTCGCGGATCAGCACGCCGGTTTCAGCCTGCGGCAGCAGTTGGTTAAGGCTCATCGGCATCAGCCACGCCCTCCTTTCATGGGCGCAGCATCGGCTTGCTGCTGCGGGGTCGTCTGCAGGTTGTCTGGCGGAATGTTCATCAATCGCAGCGTGCCGGACATCACCTTGCTGAACACCGGAGCCGAGACCAGGCCGCCGAAGTAGCCGGCCTTGCTGGGCTCGTCGATTACCACGACGACCACGAAACGCGGGTTGCTCATCGGCCCGAAGCCGGCGAACAGCGAGCGGTAGGAATTCTCGGCGTAGCCCTTGGCGCCGGTCTGGGTCTTGCGCGCGGTACCGGACTTGCCGGCCACATGATAGCCGGGGACCTGGGCGCGATAGACGCCGTTCGGCGCCTCGACCACCTGCTGCAGCATGCCCTGCATGGTCTTGGCGACCGGCTCCGGGATCACCTGGCTGGCGGTCGGCTGGCGGTCGGCGCGGACCATGGTCAGCGGCACCGTCTGGCCGTTGTTGGCCAGGGCCGCGTAGGCGTGGGCCAGCTGGATGGCGGTGACCGACAGGCCGTAGCCGTAGGACAGGGTGGCGGTCTCGGCCTTGCGCCACTCGCGGTAGTTGGGCAGGTTGCCGACGCGCTCGCCGGGGAAGCCCAGGCCGGTGTCCTGGCCCAGGCCGACCTTCTGCATCAGTTGGTAGATGGCCTCGCCGCCGATGTCGAAGGCGACCTTGCTCATGCCCACGTTGCTGGAGCGGATGAGGATGCCGGTGAGGTCCAGCACCGGGCCTTCGGTGCGCGACACGTCGCGGATGGTGTAGCGGCCGATCTGCAGCGTGCCCGGGTAGACCTCGACTGTGTCGCTGGGCTTCCAGCGCCCGGTCTCCAGCGCCGCGCTCATGGAGAACGGCTTCATGGTCGAGCCCGGCTCGAAGACGTCGATCATGGCGCGGTTGCGCATCATCTCCGGCTGCATGTCGCGGCGGTTGTTCGGGTTGTAGGTCGGCTGGTTGGCCATGGCCAGGACCTCGCCGGTCTTCACGTCGAGGATCACCAGGCTGCCGGCCTTGGCGCCGTTCTCGACGATGGCGTTGCGCAGCTCGCGGTTGGCCAGGTACTGCAGGCGCAGGTCGATGGACAGCGCCAGGGTCTTGCCGGCCTTGGCGTTGCGCGTGACCTGCAGGTCGCGGATCAGGTGGCCGCGGCGGTCCTTGAGCACCTGGCGCTTGCCCGGCACGCCGGCCAGCCAGCTGTCGTAGGACAGCTCGACGCCTTCGCGGCCGCGGTCGTCCACGTCGGTGAAGCCGACCACCTGGGCGGTCACGTCGCCGGCCGGGTAGAAACGACGAAACTCCTCGATGGAGTAGACGCCGGGAATCCTGTTGGCCTTGACCTCGGCCATCACCGCCTCGCCCTGCTCGGGCGTGAGCCCGCGGACCAGGTAGATGAATTCCTTGTCGGCCATCTGCTCCAAGCGCGCGCTCAGCGCGTCGCGGTTGACCCCCAGGGCGTGGGCCAGGATCGGCCACTTGTCGCGCTCCAGCACCAGCTCCTTGGGGTTGGCCCAGAGGGTGGCGACCGGGGTGCTCACCGCCAGCGGCTCGCCGTTGCGGTCGGTGATCTGCCCGCGGTGGGCCGGAATGGAGATGTGCCGCACGCTGCGCGCGTCGCCCTGCTCCTGGAGGAAGTCGTGGTCGATCACGTGCAGGTCGACGATGCGCCAGACGATGGCGGCCACCATCGCCAGCAGCAGCCCGACGGCGACGCGGAAACGCCAGGGGTAGAGCGCGCCGTTGAGGTTCTTCATGGCGCCACCATGATGATTTCCGCCGGGTCCGGCACGCGCATCTTCAACTGGCCGGTGGCCAGGGTCTCGATGCGGTTGTAGGCGGTCCAGGTGCTCTGCTCCAGGACCAGCCGGCCGTACTCGGCCTGCGCCTTGTCGCGCACGCTCAGCTCGGTGTACAGGGTGTTCAGCAGCTGGCGGTTCCAGTAGGCGCTGTAGGCCACGGAAATCGCCGACAGCAGCACGCCGATGAACAGCAGCAGCATGATGAAGCTGCCGGTGGGCAGGCGCTTGGCGAACAGGCGGCTCATCGCAGCTTCTCCGCCACGCGCATCACCGCGCTGCGCGAGCGCGGGTTGGCCTTGAGCTCGGCGTCGGAAGCGTATTGCGGCTTGCCCAGCAGCTTCAGGCGCGGGTCGAAGGCCTTGGCGCGGATCGGCAGGTCGCGCGGCAGGTTGTCCGCCTCGCCCTTGGCGTGCTTGCGCATGAACTGCTTGACGATGCGGTCTTCCAGGGAGTGGAAGCTGATCACCACCAGGCGGCCACCCACCGCCAGCGCCTCCAGGGCGGCGTCCAGGCCGCGCTCGAGGTCGCCCAGTTCGTTGTTGACGTGGATACGCAGGCCCTGGAAGGCCCGGGTAGCCGGGTTCTTGCCCTTTTCCCAGGCCGGGTTGGCCTCGGTGATCACGGCCGCGAGGTCGGCGGTGCGCTCGAAGGGTTTCTCCGCCCGGCGCTGCACGATGGCGCGGGCCATGCGCTTGGCGAAGCGTTCCTCGCCGTACTCCTTGAACACCCGGGCGATCTCGTCCTCGGCGGCGTTGGCGATCCACTCGGCGGCGCTGACGCCGCGGCTCGGGTCCATGCGCATGTCCAGCGGGCCGTCGTTGAGGAAGCTGAAGCCGCGCTCGGGGTCGTCCAGCTGCGGCGAGGACACGCCCAGGTCCAGCAACACGCCGTCGACGCGGCCGGTCAGGCCGCGCGCGGCCAGCTCTTCGCCCATCTCGGCGAACGACCTTTGTACAACGACGAAGCGGCCGTCTTCGGCCGCCAGTGCTTGACCCGTGGCTATCGCCTGGGGGTCCTTGTCGAACCCGAGCAACTGTCCGCCCGGGTCCAGCCTGCCAAGCAAGGCCCGGCTGTGCCCTCCCCTGCCGAAGGTACCGTCCACATAACAGCCACCCGCCCTCGGGGCCAGCGCGTCGACGGCCTCCTCGAGCAGAACGGTGATGTGTTGGTAGGTGGCGTTCACAGGCAGGCTCACAAAATCAGGTCGCGTAGTTCATCCGGCAGTCCGCCGGGTTCCTTGATGGCGGCGAGGTCGGCCTCGGCCACCGCATTCCACTTGTCTTCGTCCCACAGCTGGAACTTGTTCAACTGGCCGACGAGCATCGCCCGCTTGTCCAGCCCGGCGTACTCGCGCAGCCGCGGCGGCACCAGGAAACGCCCGTTGCCGTCCAGTTCCAGGTCCACCGCGTTGCCGATCAGCAAACGCTGCAGGCGCCGCGTTTCTTCACGCAGCGAGGGCAGCTCGCGGAGCTTGGCTTCGATGAGTTCCCATTCGGGCAAGGGGTAGACGGTCAGGCAGGGGTCGACGGCATCGATAGTGACGATGAGCTGGCCATTGCAACGCGAAACGAGCTCGTCACGATACCGACTCGGCATCGCGAGGCGCCCTTTGGCGTCGAGACTGATGGCGTTTGCTCCGCGAAACACGTCAGCGTTTCCCCCGGTGGTTGGCTTTCCTTGCCAGTTGATCCCACTTTTACCCACTTCATACCACTTGCGCACACTATAGAAATGCGCACTCCCCACCGTCAAGGCGAGGCCGGAGGGAAAAATCCTTATAGGACGGAGATTTAGCGTGCTTTTAAGAGGTTTCGTAGCGTTTTTGACGCTACCTGGAAAGGCAAAAAGCCCAGTGTTTTCAAAACACTGGGCTTTTCTACTTAAAGCAACTTCTTAAGATTTATGCTTCTTCCATCGCGCGACAAATGGTCGTTGTGGGAAGAAGTGGGAAAAGAGGAGAGAGTCGATCTGTAAGCCGGGTTCTGTCGAGGACAGCCATTCCTCTGGGACGCCCATCACTGAACGCCTCAAGCGACCTACCCGAATCCAGCGCGGGCCACGCAACGGATTCCTATTTGGTCTTGCTCCGAGTGGGGTTTACCTAGCCACGCACTGTTGCCAGCCGTGCGGTGCGCTCTTACCGCACCTTTTCACCCTTACCGGCGCTGTAGCGCTTAGGCGGTTATTTTCTGTGGCACTTTCCGTAGGCTCGCGCCTCCCAGGCGTTACCTGGCACTCTGCCCTATGGAGCCCGGACTTTCCTCCCCCATGTGGAAACCACATGGCAGCGACTGTCCAATCGACTCTCCGGCGCCAAGGTTAGCGGCAGCGGCTGCCTGCCGCAAGGGCAATCCGCCAGCCAGGGACGAAGGTCCCGGATTCGCCGGCAGGTGCTTCAGTCCGCCTTGCGCTCCAGCGCCGCCTGGTACAGCAGGTTCTTACGCACTCCGGTGATCTCCGCCGCCAGCGCCGCCGCGCGCTTGACCGGCAGCTCCGCCAGCAGCAGGTCGAGCACCCGCAGCGCTTCGGCGTCGATGCCTTCCTCCTGCGGCGCCTCCCAGCCGGCCAGCAGCAGCACGCACTCGCCGCGCTGCTGGTTGGCGTCCGCCGCCACCCACTCGCGCAACTCGCCCAGGGGCAGGCCCTTGAGGGTCTCGAAGGTCTTGGTCAGCTCGCGGGCCAGCACCGCCTGGCGCGCCTCGCCGAACACCTCGGCCATGTCCTGGATGCACTCCAGCAGGCGGTGCGGCGCCTCGTAGAAGATCAGCGTGCGCGGCTCCTCGCGCAGCGCTTCCAGGCGCGCCTTGCGCCCGGCCGTCTTGGCCGGCAGGAACCCTTCGAAGACGAAGCGGTCCGACGGCAGGCCCGCCGCCGACAGCCCGGCGATCAGTGCGCAGGCCCCCGGCACCGGGACCACCCGGATGCCCGCGGCGCGCGCCTGGCGCACCAGGTGGTAGCCGGGATCGGAAATCAGCGGCGTGCCGGCATCGGAGACCAGCGCCACGTCGTCCCCCGCCAGCAGGCGGGTGATGAAGCGCCCGCCCTGCTCGCGCTCGTTGTGCTCGTGGCAGGCGGCCAGCGGCGTCTCGATGCCGAAGTGCTGCAGCAGGCGGATCGAGTGGCGGGTGTCCTCGGCGGCGATCAGGGCCACCTCGCGCAGGGTGCGCTGGGCACGGGCGCTGATGTCGTCGAGATTGCCGATGGGCGTAGCCACTACATACAAGGTACCGAGGGACACGCAGCACTCCTTAATCCCGAACCGGAAAATTCCCCATTGTATCCCGTTTCAGGCGCCTGCCATCGCCTCGGCCAGCCGCCTTGGGTACAATTGCCGACTCTTTGAATGCGCCACGAGAAGCCCGATGATGATCGCTCGACTGCGTCCGCTTTCCGCCCTGTGCCTGGCCACCCTGCTGGCCGCCTGCGCCAGCTCGCCCTCTTCCAACCTCGGCGAGTTGCCGCGCACCCCGAACGCCAGCATCGAGCAACTGCTGCAGCAGGCCGCCACCGCCAAGCCCGAGGAAGCCGTGCTGCTCAAGCTGTCGGCCGCGGACCTTGCCTACCAGCAGAAGGACATCGCCCGCGCCGCGCAGATCCTCGAGCAACTGCCGATGGATAGCCTCAAGCCGGCGCAGCAGATCTTCGCCAGCACCCTGGATGCGCAGATTTCCCTGGCCCGCAACAAGCCCAAGGCCGCCCTCAAGGCCTTCGACCACCCCAGCTTCGCCCACCTGGGCGAGCTGCCGGTGGAACAGCAGGCGCGCAGCGGCCTGGTCAAGGCCCAGGCCCTGGCCGCCGATGGCCAGGCCCTGGCCGCCGCCCGCGAGCGCGTGTTCGTCGACCCGCTGCTCAACGCCGAGGCCAGCAAGGCCAACCACGAGGCCATCTGGGGCCTGGTCTCCAGCCTGCCGGTGGAGCAGCTGCAACCGGTGGCCAACGAAGGCGACCTGAACGGCTGGCTGGACCTGGCCCGCGTGGTGAAGAGCGCCTCGACCCTGCAGGAGCAGCAGGCCAACATCGACACCTGGCGCCAGCAGAACCCGCAGCACCCGGCGGCCAAGCAACTGCCGGACGCCCTGGAGAAGCTCAAGTCGCTGGCCGCCCAGCCGCTGAACAAGATCGGCCTGCTGCTGCCCCAGCAAGGCCAGCTGGCCGGCGTCGCCCGCGCCCTGCAGGACGGCTTCATGGCCGCCTACTACCAGGCCCAGCAGGGCGGCAGCCAGCAGCCGGCCATCCAGCTCTACGACAGCAGCCAGGTGCGCTCGCTGGACGACTTCTACCGCCAGGCCCAGGCCGACGGCGTGCAACTGGTGGTCGGCCCGCTGGAGAAGCCGCTGGTCAAGCAGCTCGGCGATCGTCCGCAACTGCCCATCACCACCCTGGCCCTGAACTACACCGACAGCGCCCAGACCGGCCCGGCCCAGTTGTTCCAGTTCGGCCTGTCGGCCGAGGACGAGGCCCGCGAAGTGGCCCGCAAGGCCTGGGACGACGGCATGCGCCGCGCCGTGGCGCTGGTGCCGCGCGGCGACTGGGGCGACCGCGTGCTGGCGGCCTTCAGCCGTGACTGGCAGGCCCGCGGCGGCACCCTGATCGCCGCCGAGCACGTCGACCAGCCGGTGGAGCTGGCCCAGCAGATCGCCGACCTGCTCCAGCTGCGCCAGAGCGAAGGCCGCGCCAAGCGCCTGCAGGGCGTGCTCGACAGCAACGTCGACACCCAGCCCTCGCGCCGCCAGGACATCGACTTCATCTTCCTCGCCTCGACCCCGCAGCAGGCGCGCCAGATCAAGCCGACCCTGGCCTTCCAGTACGCCGGCGACCTGCCGGTCTACGCCACCTCCAACCTCTACACCGGCCAGAGCAACCCGGCGCAGGACCAGGACCTCAACGGCATCCGCTTCTGCGAGACGCCCTGGCTGCTGCAGACCGGCAACCCGCTGCGCCAGCAGGTCGTGGCCCAGTGGCCGCAGGCCGCCACCAGCCTCGGCCGCCTCTACGCCATGGGCGCCGACGCCTACCGCCTGGCCCCGCGCCTGCCGGAGCTGAAGGCCCTGCCGAGCATGCAGCTCGACGGCTTCACCGGCAACCTGAGCCTGGCGCCCAACCAGCGCATCCAGCGCCAGCTGCCCTGGGCGGAGTTCCGCAATGGCCAGGCGCAGGCACTGGAGAACGGCGGCCTTTGATCGGCGGGCGCGGCGGCTCCGCCGAACTCGGGCGCCGCGCCGAGCAGCTCGCCCGCGAGCACCTGCAAGGCCAGGGCCTGCGCCTGCTGGCGCAGAACTGGCGGTGCCGCCGTGGCGAGCTCGATCTGGTCATGCTGGACGGCGATACAGTAGTATTCGTCGAAGTTCGCTGCCGCCGGCACCAGGCCTGGGGTGGCGCCCTGGAAAGCGTGGATGCGCACAAGCGCCAGCGGCTGGTCGCCGCCGCCGAACATTTTCTGCAACAGGAAGCCCGCTGGTCCCGGCACCCCTGCCGGTTCGACGTAGTGGCGGTGCAGCCCTCCGCGGGAACCCCACCCGCTCAACTGAACTGGATCACCAACGCCTTTGACACCTGATCAGACGCTCGACGAAAGGTCACACCTGATGGACATGCAATCCCGTATCCGCCAGCTCTTCCATGCCAGCATCGAGACCAAGCAGCAGGCCACGGAAGTGCTGATTCCGCATATCGAACAGGCCAGCATGGTGATGGTCAATGCCCTGCTCAACGAAGGCAAGATCCTCAGTTGCGGCAACGGCGGCTCGGCGGGCGACGCCCAGCATTTCTCCTCGGAACTGCTCAACCGCTTCGAGCGCGAGCGCCCGAGCCTGCCCGCCGTGGCCCTGACCACCGACAGCTCGACCATCACCTCGATCGCCAACGACTACAGCTACAACGAGGTGTTCTCCAAGCAGATCCGCGCCCTCGGCCAGCCCGGCGACGTGCTGCTGGCTATTTCCACCAGCGGCAACTCGGCCAACGTCATCCAGGCCATCCAGGCTGCCCACGACCGCGAGATGGTGGTGGTGGCCCTGACCGGCCGCGACGGCGGCGGCATGGCCTCGCTGCTGCTGCCGGAGGATGTCGAGATCCGCGTGCCGGCCAAGGTGACCGCACGCATCCAGGAAGTGCACCTGCTGGTGATCCACTGCCTGTGCGACCTCATCGATCGTCAACTGTTCGGGAGTGAAGAATGAGTCGTAGTCCGCTGACCCTCGCCGGCCTCCTTGCCCTGACCCTGGTCATGGGCGGCTGCAGCAGCTTCCTCAGCGCCACCCGCGAGGAGCCCATCGACGACAACCGCGGCACCCGCACCATCGGCAGCACCATCGACGACTCGCTGATCGAGACCAAGGTCGCGGTCAACGTCGCCAAGGCCGATCCGGACCTGGACCGCAACTCGCACGTCGTCGTCATCAGCTACAACGGCGTGGTCCTGCTGGCCGGCCAGACGCCACGCGCCGACCTGAAGAACAAGGCCGAGCAGGCCGCGCGCAACGTGCAGAAGGTCAAGACCGTGCACAACGAGCTGCAGGTCATCCAGCCCTCCTCGCTGCTGGCGCGCAACAACGACACCTGGCTGACCACCAAGATCAAGACGCAGATGCTGGCCGACGCCAACGTGCCGTCCTCGCGCATCAAGGTCGTCACCGAGAACGGCATCGTCTACATGCTGGGCCTGGTGACCCGCCGCGAAGGCGACCTGGCCACCCAGGTGGTGCAGAACGTCAATGGCGTGCAGAAGATCGTGCGGTTGTTCGAATACATCGACTGAGCGAGTTCAGCCGGTTGAAAAAGCCCCGCCAAGCGGGGCTTTTTCTTGGCGCTGCGACCGCTGCAGGGCGCATAACCGTTCGCGGTTATCCGCCGTTGGCCAAAATTGCACCGGGACGCCCGGCGTGGCCGGTGAATCCAATCGCGGACGGAGTCCGCTCCTACGCTCGTGCTTCCGGAGCAGGCTCTGTCCGCGATTCGGCGGATAACGCCGTAGGCGTTATTCGCCCTACGGTTCCGGAGAAATGCCACCACAGGATGGGTTGGGCGAAGTCGGCGCGCCCTGCAAAGCAGGCTCCTACGGGCCCACCTGCCCGCCGACGAACCATCACAACCGCGCAGGCATGAAAAAGGCGATCCTCGGATCGCCTTTTTTTCTTACTTGACCACCTTCAGGCTGGGTCGCCCGCTGGGCTTTGGCGGCTCGTCGCTGGGGCCGCCGTCGTCCTGCAGCTCCTCGTCGTCCGCCGGCACCGGCGGCTCCAGGTCGAAGACCATGCCCTGGCCGTTCTCCCGCGCATAGACCGCCATCACCGCCTGGGACGGGATGTACAGGCTCTGCGCCACGCCGCCGAAGCGCCCCTCGAAGCTCACCGCCTCGTTGTCCATCAGCAGGTGGCGCACCGCCGTGGGCGACACGTTGAGGACGATCTGGCCGTCACTGGCATAGCCCGGCGGCACCTTGACCCCCGGGTACTCGGCGTTCACCAGGATATGCGGTGTACAGCCGTTGTCGACGATCCACTCATAGAGGGCTCGTACGAGGTAGGGTCGACTGGAATTCATCATCGGTTTCCTTAGCGCATATCACGTTCGATGGAGGACAGACTAGCCTGGAAGCTGTCACGGGCGAACTGCCGCTCCATGTAGTCGAGCAACGGCTTGGCCTGCCGCGGCAGCTCGATGCCGAGCCGGGGCAGGCGCCAGAGGATCGGCAGCAGGCAGCAGTCGACCAGGCTCAACTCCTCGCTGAGGAAGAAAGGCTTCTCGGCGAACAGCGGCGACACACCCGTTAGACTCTCACGCAACTCCTTGCGCGCCAAGGCGCGATCGCCATCCTTCTGACGATCGTCGAGGATGCGGTCGACCAGGGCGCACCAGTCGCGCTGGATGCGGTGCACCAGCAGGCGGGTGTTGGCGCGCGCCACCGGGTACACCGGCATCAGCGGCGGGTGCGGGTAGCGCTCTTCCAGGTATTCCATGATCACCGTCGACTCGTAGAGCACGAGGTCGCGGTCGACCAGGGTCGGCACGCTGGCGTAGGGGTTCACCTCGGCCAGCTTCGGCGGGCAGCGCCCGGCCTGGACCTCGACGATGTCGGCCTGGACGTTCTTTTCCGCCAGGACCAGACGCACGCGGTGGCAGTAGTGATCGGCAGGGTCGGAGTAACAGGTGAGTTTATTGACTGCGGCCATGCCGGGCCTCCTCGCAACAGCATTTCAGGGAGGTAAAAAGACGCGCGCGCCCCGAGGGGCGCGCGCGCTTCAACGCTTGGAGCTGGCTGTGCTTAGTGCACGTCCTTCCAGTATTCGCGCTTGAGCAGGTAGGCGAACACGAAGAAGAAGGCCAGGTACAGCAGGACGTAGGTGCCGATGCGGTGGGAATCCAGCTTGTTCGGGTCAGCCGAGTAAGCCAGGAAGGTCACCAGGTTCTTCACCTTCTCGTCGAACTGTGCTTCGGTCAGCTGGCCGGTCTTCGGCACCACGGTGAGCTGGTCGCAGGCCTCGTGGGTCAGCGGCGTACCGGTCAGCGGATCGAACTGCTTCTTGCCATTTTCCACGACCTGGATCTGCTTGCAACCGATAACCTGGCGACCTTGCACGCTACCCAGCACGTTGGGCATGCCGACGTTCGGGAACACCTTGTTGTTCACCCCCCACGGACGCTTGGGGTCCTCGTAGAAGGAGCGCAGGTAGGTGTACAGCCAGTCGGTGCCACGCACGCGGGCCACCAGGGTCAGGTCCGGCGGCGCGGCGCCGAACCAGACCTTGGCGTCGGCCGGCTTCATGCCGATGTCCATGTGGTCGCCGATCTTCGCCCCGGTGAACACCAGGTGGCTCAGCATCAGCTCCTCGGGAATCCCGAGGTCACGGGAAACGCGCTCGTAACGCTGGAACTTGGCGCTGTGGCAACCCATGCAGTAGTTGGCGAAGGTACGCGCGCCATCCTGCATGGCCGCTTTGTCGGTCAGGTCGATGTCGACGTGATCGAGGGCCGGTCCGTGGCCTTCGGCGGCGAAGCCGAAGAGGGGCACCAGGGCCAGAATCAATGCTGCGAATTGCTTTTTCATCAGCCAGTCACCCTTTCCGGAACCGGTTTGGTTTTCTCCATCCGGGTGTAGAACGGCATCAGGATGAAGAACGCGAAATACAGGATGGTGCACAGACGCGACAGCGTGGTGCCCAGCGGCGACGGGGCCTGAGAGCCGTAGTAGCCGAGGATCACGAAGGACACCGCGAAGATCACCAGCCAGATTTTGCTCAGCCAACCCTTGTAGCGGATCGAGCGTACCGGGCTACGGTCGAGCCACGGCAGCACGAACAGCACGGCGATGGCGGCGCCCATGGCGATGACGCCCATCAGCTTGTCCGGAACGGCGCGCAGGATCGCGTAGAACGGGGTGAAGTACCACACCGGGGCGATGTGCTCGGGGGTCTTGAACTGGTTCGCCATCTCGAAGTTGGGCTTCTCGAGGAAGAACCCGCCCATTTCCGGGAAGAAGAAGATCACGGTGCAGAACACGAACAGGAAGACCACCACGCCGAGGATGTCCTTGACGGTGTAGTACGGGTGGAACGGGATGCCGTCCAGCGGGATGCCGTTCTCGTCCTTCTTCTTCTTGATGTCCACGCCGTCGGGGTTGTTCGAGCCGACTTCGTGCAGCGCCAGGATGTGCAGCACGACCAGGCCGAGCAGGACGATCGGCAAGGCGATCACGTGCAGGGCGAAGAAGCGGTTCAGGGTGATGCCGGAGATCAGGAAGTCACCGCGGATCCACTGCGCCAGCGCCTCGCCCACCACCGGGATGGCGCCGAACAGCGAGATGATCACCTGGGCGCCCCAGTAGGACATCTGGCCCCAGGGCAGCAGGTAGCCCATGAAGGCCTCGGCCATCAGGGCGAGGTAGATCAGCATGCCGAACAGCCACACCAGCTCGCGCGGCTTCTGGTAGGAGCCGTAGAGCAGGCCGCGGAACATGTGGAGGTAGACCACGATGAAGAACGCCGATGCACCGGTGGAGTGCATGTAGCGGATGATCCAGCCGTAGTCCACATCACGCATGATGTATTCCACGGAGGCGAAGGCTTCTTCCGACGACGGCGTGAAGCTCATGGTCAGCCAGACGCCGGTGAGGATCTGGTTGACCAGCACCAGCAGCGCCAGGGAGCCGAAGAAGTACCAGAAGTTGAAGTTCTTCGGGGCGTAATACTTGCTCAGATGGTCTTCCCACATCTTGGTCGCGGGGAAGCGGGCATCGACCCAAGCCATGAACTTGTTCATCAGGCTTTCTCCTGGTCCACACCGATGGTCAGCACGTCACCATCGAGGCTATAGGGCGGAATCGGCAGGTTCAGGGGCGCGGGCTGGCCCTTGTAGACGCGACCGGCCAGATCGTAGTGGGAGCCGTGGCAGGGGCAGAAGTAGCCACCCTTCCAGTCCGGACCGAGGTCGGCGGGAGCGACTTCCGGGCGGAAGGTCGGCGAGCAGCCCAGGTGGGTACAGATACCAACGATAACGGCGAGTTCCGGCTTGATGGAGCGCAGCTTGGGATCGACGTAGGTCGGCTGGTCGGAGGCCTTGGATTCCGGGTCGGCCAGCTGACCCTCGAGGGTCGGCAGGGCGTCGAGCATTTCCTTGGTTCGGTGAACCAGGAACACCGGCTTGCCGCGCCATTCAGCGATGACCTGCTGCCCTGGTTCGATCTTGCCGACATTCACCTTCACCGGCGCGCCGGCCGCCTTGGCCTTGGCACTAGGGAACCATGACCCCACGAACGGGACCGCAGCACCGACAGCTCCCGCGGCGCCGACCACCGAAGTGGCCGCGACGAGGAAGCGACGCCGGCCTGCATTCACGCCGTCATTACTCATTCAGTCGTCTCCCATCAGCTTTAGCCCGTTATCTTCTCGGGCCTTAGAGTAAAAGTTGTGCCGCAGAAAAATTCGCCAAATGGTAAAGAAAAGCCCTGTACCTGACAAGGTAATTACCCTTGAACAGGAAGCTGGAGCCCTTGTGCCACGCGGCTCTCAGGCGTGCGACACCTTGCCGCATAAATTGCCGGCCACCTTAATCCTAGGCATAAAAAAACGCCCAGTCCTGTTGGAGCTGGGCGTTTTTTTCGAAGCGCCGTATTAACGCTTGGAGTACTGCGGACGCTTACGCGCTTTACGCAGACCGACTTTCTTACGCTCAACCTCACGGGCGTCGCGGGTGACGTAGCCGGCTTTGCGCAGGGCGCTGCGCAGGGTTTCGTCGTATTCGATCAGGGCGCGGGTGATACCGTGGCGGATCGCACCGGCCTGGCCGCTGACACCACCACCGACGACGGTGACGTAGATGTCGAACTTCTCGGTGTTCTCGGTCAGCTCGAGCGGCTGACGTACGACCATGCGAGCGGTTTCGCGGCCGAAGAACACGTCCAGGCTGCGGTTGTTGATGGAAATATTGCCGGTACCCGGACGCAGGAAGACGCGTGCGGTAGCGGTCTTACGACGGCCAGTGCCGTAATTTTGAGTCGCCGACATGATGAGCTATCCCGTTAAATCTTCAGTTCTTGAGGCTGCTGAGCGGTGTGCGGGTGGCTGGCACCCTTGTACACTTTCAGCTTGCGGTACATGTCGCGACCCAGCGGGTTCTTCGGCAGCATGCCTTTGACCGCGATCTCGATGACGCGCTCGGGAGCCTTGGCAATCAGCTTCTCGAAGTTGATCGACTTGATACCGCCCGGGAAGCCCGAGTGGTGGTAGTACATCTTGTCGGTGGTTTTCGCGCCAGTGACACGAACCTGCTCGGCGTTGATGACGACGATGTAGTCGCCGGTGTCAACGTGCGGGGTGTATTCCGGCTTGTGCTTGCCGCGCAGGCGGGTAGCGATTTCGGTAGCCAGGCGACCCAGGGTCAGGCCAGCAGCGTCGACGACGAACCAGTCGCGCTTAACAGTTTCTGGTTTCGCGGTGAAAGTTTTCATTCGTTATAGCCTCAGGGGCCGCCTGAAAATAAGACGGCGAATCTTACTGGACAGTGGTTGCCTTGACAAGTCAAGGACAGCCAGAAACAGACACGATTTGGGGCTCGGGTCAGTGTGCGTCCGTAACGACTAGATGTATCAATCGGCAGGCTAGGCATCCCCCACCGATGAAAGGCTGGCGAATTATGCAGATTCCGGCAGAATTTACAACCTCGTCGACACTCGATTTCACTAGGAGAAGCGCATGGAGTACCGCCCGCTCGGCCGCACCGGACTGCAAGTCAGCGCCCTGTGCCTCGGCACCATGACCTGGGGGGAGCAGAACAGCGAAGCCCAGGCCTTCGCCCAGATCGACCTGGCCAAGGCCGCCGGCGTCAACTTCATCGACACCGCCGAGATGTACCCGGTGCCGCCGCGCGCCGAAACCTACTCGCGCACCGAGCAGATCATCGGCAACTGGTTCCGCCAGCGCGGCGACCGCGCCGACTGGATCCTGGCCAGCAAGGTGGCCGGCCCCGGCAACGGCATCAGCCACATCCGCGACGGCCAGCTCAAGCATGACCGCAAGAACATCGTGGCCGCGCTGGACGCCAGCCTGAAGCGCCTGCAGACCGACTGGATCGACCTCTACCAGCTGCACTGGCCCGAGCGCAGCACCAACTTCTTCGGCCAGCTCGGCTACCAGCACAAGGCCCAGGACTTCACCCCGCTGGAGGAAACCCTGGACGTGCTCGACGAGCAGGTGCGCGCCGGCAAGATCCGCCACGTCGGCCTGTCCAACGAGACGCCCTGGGGCACCATGCGCTTCCTGCAGCTGGCCGAGCAGCGCGGCTGGCCAAGGGCGGTGTCGATCCAGAACCCCTACAACCTGCTCAACCGCAGCTTCGAGGTGGGCCTGGCGGAAATCGCCATCCGCGAGCGCTGCGGCCTGCTGGCCTACTCGCCGCTGGCCTTCGGCATGCTCTCGGGCAAGTACGACAACGGCGCGCGCCCGGCCAACGCCCGCATCACCCTGTTCAGCCGCTTCACCCGCTACACCAACCCGCAGAGCGAGCGCGCCTGCGCCCGCTACGTGGCCCTGGCCCGCGAGCACGGCCTGGACCCGGCGCAGATGGCCCTGGCCTTCGTCACCCGCCAGCCGTTCGTGACCAGCAACATCATTGGCGCGACCTCGCTGGAGCAGCTGGAAAGCAACCTGGGCAGCCTCCACCTGCAGCTCTCGGAAGAGGTACTGGCCGGCATCGAGGCGATCCACAAGGACCAGCCCAACCCGGCGCCCTGAGAGCAGCCCCTGTAGGAGCGAGCTTGCTCGCGAACCGCACTCTGCCGGACTGGCCCGGTGCAAGGAAGGTTCGCGAGCAAGCTCGCTCCTACGAAAGGCCCGCAGCCGCTTACAACGACCGGGCGATAATTTCCTTCATGATCTCGTTGGTCCCCGCGTAGATGCGCTGCACCCGCGCGTCGGCCCAGGCGCGGGCCACCGGGTATTCCCACATGTAGCCGTAGCCGCCGTGCAGTTGCACGCACTCGTCGAGCACCTTGCACTGCAGGTCGGTGGTCCAGTACTTGGCCATGGCCGCGGTGGGCACGTCGAGCTTGCCTTCCAGGTGCAGCTCCAGGCAGCGGTCGACGAAGGTGCGCCCGACCTGGATCTCGGTGGCCATCTCGGCCAGCTTGAAGCGGGTGTTCTGGAAGTCCGCCACGGCCTTGCCGAAGGCCTTGCGCTCGCGGGTGTAGTCGAGTGTCCACTTCAGCGCCGCCTCGGCCGAGGCCAGGGCGCCCAGGGCCACGGTCAGGCGCTCCTGGGGCAGCTCCTGCATCAGGTAGATGAAGCCCTGCCCCGGCTGGCCGAGCAGGGCCTCCCTGGGCACGCGCACGTCCTGGAAGAACAGCTCGGAGGTGTCCTGGGCCTTCATGCCGACCTTCTCCAGGCGCTTGCCCTTCTCGAAGCCCGGGGTGCCGGCCTCGACCAGGAACAGGCTGGTGCCCTTGGCGCCGGCCTTGGGGTCGGTCTTGGCCACCACTATCACCAGGTCGGCGAGGAAGCCGTTGGTGATGAAGGTCTTGGAGCCGTTGATGACGTATTCGTCGCCATCCAGCACCGCGGTGGTCTTCACCCCCTGCAGGTCGGAACCGGCGCCCGGCTCGGTCATGGCGATGGCGCCGACCATCTCGCCGGAAACCAGCTTCGGCAGGTAGTGCAGCTTCTGCGCCTCGCTGCCGTAATGCAGGATGTAGGGCGCGACTATGTCCGAGTGCAGGGAGAAGCCGATGCCGGTCAGGCCGAAGCGGCCGATCTCCTCGATCACCACCGCGCTGTAGAGGAAGTCCGCGGCCATGCCGCCGTAGGCCTCGGGGATGTGCGAACAGAGCATCCCCGCCTCCCCCGCCTTGTTCCACAGGGCGCGGTCGATGTGGCCGTCCTTCTCCCACTGGTGGTGGAAAGGCACGGCTTCCTGCTCGAGGAACTTGCGCACGCTGTCGCGGAAAAGCTCATGGTCGGAACTGAACAGGGTTCTGGGGATCATGCTCGCCTCCTGGCGCCTCGCTGGAGGGCCGAATGTAGGGCAGCCCGCCGAGCGGCGCCTACTGGACACTTGCGCCAAAAAATAAGACGATCCAGCCGTCATTTGACCGGTTAAGCGTCGAATGCGGCCCTCAACAACAATGATAAGAACGATGTCCGAACAATCCGTATCTTCCCTGAAAAGGGTCAGCATTCTTGCGACCGACGGTGTCTTCGCCTCCACGCTCATGCAGGCGCGGGACTTTCTGCACATGGCCAGCCTGCGCTTCGGCAGGCAGGAAGGCCTGGGCCTCACGCCGCTGCTGCGCAGCCGCATCGTCAGCCCCGACGGCCAGCCGGTGCGCGCGTTCAGCGGCGACCTGCTGGCGGTGGACGGCGCCCTCGACGAATCCGACCTGGTGATACTGCCGGCCTTCTGGGGCGACTTCGACCAGTTGCTGGCGCGTTATCCACAGGTGGTGCCCTGGCTGCGCGAACGCCACGCCGCCGGCTGCGCCATCGGCAGCGAGGCCACCGGGGTGTTCTGGCTGGCCGAGGCCGGCCTGCTGGATGGCAAGGAGGCGACCACCTACTGGCGCTTCTTCGACGACTTCGCCGCACGCTACCCCAAGGTGCTGCTCAACCGCGAGAAGCACATCACCGACGCCGACAACCTCTATGCCGCCAGCGGCGTGACCTCCGCCCGCGACCTCTACCTGTACCTGATCGAGCGCTTCTGCGGCGCCAACGTGGCCCAGGGCGTCTCCCGCGACATCCTCTTCGAGGTGCAGCGCAGCTACACCCCCGGGCGCCTGGGCTTCGGCGGCCAGAAGCTGCACCACGACCCGGCCATCCTGCAGGTCCAGCAATGGCTGGAGGACCACTATGCGGACAAGTTCCGCTTCGAGGACGTGGCCCGCGAGCACGGCATGAGCATCCGCAACTTCATGCGCCGCTTCCAGGCCGCCACCGGCGACAAGCCGCTGCACTACCTGCAGCGCCTGCGCATCGAGACGGCGCGCAGCCTGCTGTCGACCTCGCGCAAGAGCATCAAGACCATCAGCTACGAGGTGGGCTACGACGACGCCAGCTTCTTCGCCCGGCTGTTCCGCCAGCACACCAAGCTGTCACCCAACCACTACCGCAACCAGTACCGGCGGAAAGAGGCCTGAAACACGCCAGCCGTAGGATAGGTCCCGTGCACCGGGGCAGCTGCCTATGATCGGGGCTGCCCTTCCAGAACAAGAACACGGGATACCGCCATGCGCCGCCTATTGCTCGTCCTGCTCGCCTGCTTCTGCCTGCCCGCCTTCGCCGCGGGCGACTGGAAGCCCTTCCCCTACGACCAGAACGCTTTCGACTATTCAGGCGACAAGCTGCGCAGCGCCTGGCCGCAGCTGACCCGCGGCTTCGGCGGCTACCCCTTCCCCGACGCCGCCTGGGTGACGAAGATGGCCGCCGCCCACCCCGACGCGGTGGCCAGGACCGTCGCCGCCGGCAGCGGCTTCAGCGGCAAGCCCGAAGAAGCCCAGGCCTACGCCGAGAAGCTGCAGGACGTATGGCGCAAGGTGTTCCGCGGCGACTTCGCCCAGGCCCGGCAGGACGGCCTGGCCCTGGGCGTCGGCGGCCAGGTGCCGGCGATGTTCGCCCAGGTGCTCTACGCGATGTTCCTGGCCCCGGCGGCGGACAAGCAGCAGTTGCTGGAGGAAGTGATCAGCTACACCGACCAGGCCGGCCCGCTGCTCAACGCCGACCCCATCGCCCAGTTCGGCCGCGCCTACGCCAAGGCGCGGCTGGCGGAGGAACTGCCGGTGCCGGTGGTGCTCAAGCGCGGCTACACCAGCGACATTCCCAGGGAGCTGGACGCCATTCTCGCCAAGCAGCCCAACCAGCCCTTCGCCCTGGCGCTGTACGGCGGCTACGAGGCCGGCGTGATCCGCAAGGTCGGCAAGCTGGTCGGGCGCATGACCTACGGCGTCAGCGCGGACAAGATGGAGAGCTACTTCGCCCGCTCCTTCCGCGCCAGCGACGACCTGCCCATCGGCCACTACGAATACGCCAACGCGCTGGGCTACGTGTATGGCGATGACGAGCAGCAGAAGGCCCTGGAACAACTGCAGAAAGCCGTGGCGATCAAGCCGATCAACGCCATGGAGGCGCTGGAAGTGGCGCACGCCAAGCAGTTGCTGCAGAAGGCCGAGGCGCAGACCGCGCAGCGCTGAATGCTTTTCGTAGGAGCGAGCAAGCTCGCTCCTACGAAGAGCCAGAAACGAAAAAGGGCTGCCATCCGGCAGCCCTTTTTCATCGCCCCCTCAAGGCCGGTGCGGCCGGCTGAGGAACTCGTGGGACTGCATCTCCAGCAGGCGGCTCAAGGTGCGCTGGAACTCGAACTCCAGGCGGCCACCGGTGTACAGGTCCTTCAGCTCGACCTCGGCGGAGATGATCAGCTTGACGTTGCGGTCGTAGAACTCGTCCACCAGGTTGATGAAGCGGCGGGCCATGTCGTCCTTGGCCACGTTCATCTGCTCGACGTTGGAGATCAGCACCGCGTGGAAGATCTTCGCCAGCTCGATGTAGTCGTTCTGGCTGCGCGGGCCGTCGCACAGCTCGCGGTACTCGAACCAGGCCACGTCGTCGCAGGTCAGGCGCGCGCGGATCTCGCGGTTCTCGATCATCAGCACGTCGTCGCGGGTGGCCGCGGCGCACTCCGGGGTGAGCTTGCGGAAGTCGCGGGCCATGGCCTGCTCGGCCTGCTCGGTGAGCGGCCAGTGGTACAGCTCGGCCTGCTCCAGGGCGCGCAGGCGGTAGTCCACGCCACTGTCGACGTTGACCACCTCGGTGTGCTCCTTGAGCAGGGCGATGGCCGGCAGGAAGCGGGCGCGCTGCAGGCCGTCCCGGTACAGGCCGTCGGGCACGATGTTGGAGGTCGCCACCAGGCTGACGCCGTTCTTGAACAGCTCCTCCAGCAGGGTCGCGAGGATCATGGCGTCGGTGATGTCGGAGACGAAGAATTCGTCGAAGCAGATTACCCGGGCCTCGTCGGCGAAGCGCTTGCCGATGATGGTCAGCGGGTTCTTCTCGCCCTTGAGGGTCTTCATTTCCTCGTGCACGCGCTTCATGAAGCGGTGGAAGTGCGTGCGCATCTTCTGCTTGAACGGCAGCGCGTCGAAGAAGGTGTCCACCAGGTAGGTCTTGCCGCGCCCCACGCCGCCCCAGAAGTACAGGCCCTTGACCGGCCCGTTGGACTTCTTGCCGAGCAGCTTGCCGAACAGCCCGGGCTTGGCCTGGTCGGCCGCCAGCAGGTCGTCATATAGACGCTGCAGGTGCTTCACGGCATTGGCCTGGGCCGCATCGTGGAAGAAATCGGGACGTTTGAGGTCTTCCTGGTAGCGCTGAAGGGGCGTCATGATCGGTAGCAAGGCAACGAAAACGGGGCCGACACTTTAGCGACGGCCCCGCTTCTTGGCAATCGGCCATCCGTCGAGGATGGCCGTTCGCAACCTTACTCCTGGGGCGCCAGCGCCTCGCGCACGCGCTCGATGGCGGCGTCGCGGCTGGCGGCGTCGGCGAACGCCGGGCTCTGCGCCACGGCCGCACCGTCCAGCCACAGGGCGAAGGCATTGCCTTCTGCGCGCAGGTCCAGCGCCTCGCCGCCCTGCAGGCGCTTGCTCACCGCCCCGGCGGACTTGCCGTCGGCGAAGGCACTGGACAGCAGCAACTGCTCGCCGGCGGCGTCCAGCAGGCGGAAGCGGAAGCTGCCGTCTTCCTCGCGGAAGCTGACGATGCGCGCGCTCCTGGCGGCCTTCTTCTTGCCCTCGCCGGCCACCTGCACCTGCTCGCGGAAGGAGCGCAGGCCCACGGCCTCGCGCAGCTCGCCGAGGAACGGGGTGGCGATGCGGCGAGCCTTGGCGGCGCCGGCCAGGAGGATGTCCTCCAGGTCGCCCGGGCGGGTGATCAGCGTGTGGTAGCGCTCGCGGGCCTCGCCCAGCTCGGCTTCCAGCAGCGCGTAGAGGCGCTGCTTGGCCTCGCCCCAGGCCAGGCCTTCGAGCAGCGCGGCGCGGAATTCGGCCAGCTGCGCCGGCTTGGCGAAGGCCTGGTAGAGGGTGAACAGGTGCGAGTTGTCCGGGTCCTTCGGCTCGCCGGGCGCGCGGGAGTCGGTGACGATGCGGGCGATGGCGTCCTTGAGCTGCTTGCTGCTGCCGAACAGCGGGATGGTGTTGTCGTAGCTCTTGGACATCTTGCGCCCGTCCAGGCCCGGCAGGGTCGCCACTTCTTCCTCGATCACCACCTCCGGCAGGGTGAACAGCTCCTTGCCGTTGCCGAACAGGTGGTTGAAGCGCTGGCCGATGTCGCGGGCCATCTCCACGTGCTGGATCTGGTCGCGGCCGACCGGCACCTTGTGCGCATTGAACATCAGGATGTCCGCGGCCATCAGGATCGGGTAGCTGTACAGGCCCATGCTGACGCCGGCGTCCGGGTCCTCCCCGGCCTCGACGTTCTTGTCCACCGAGGCCTTGTAGGCGTGGGCGCGGTTGAGCAGGCCCTTGGCCGTGACGCAGGTCAGCAGCCAGGTCAGCTCGGGGATCTCGGGGATGTCGGACTGGCGGTAGAAGGTCGCCTTGTCGGTATCCAGGCCCAGGGCCAGCCAGGTGGCGGCGATCTCCAGGCGCGAGCGCTGGATGCGCAGCGGGTCGTCGCACTTGATCAGCGCGTGGTAGTCGGCCAGGAAGTAGAAGGAGTCGGCCTGCGGGTCGCGGCTGGCGACGATCGCCGGGCGGATGGCGCCAGCGTAGTTGCCCAGGTGCGGGGTGCCGGTGGTGGTGATGCCGGTGAGGATGCGGGTCGTCATGGGATACCAGAAATCAGCGCGGGAAAAATGAGCGGCCTGGATGTTAACCCGCGGCGCCGGCCGGCGCGAGCCGGGGCTGCAGCAGGTCCTTGAGCTCGATCAGCTTGCCGTGGAAGAAGTGGCTGCACCCGGGCACGCGCAGCAGTTCGTGGGGCAGCGCCAGCGACTCGCTCCAGGCGTAGACGCGGGCCGGGGTCACCACTTCGTCATCTTCGGGCTGTACCACGGTGATGGGGCACTGCCGCGGCAACTCGACGGCGAAGCGTTCCACCGGCGGCGCCAGCATGAACAGATGGCGCAGGGCCACGCCCTGCCCTTCCAGGCGCGCGGCGGCGTTGCCGGCCACGCAGGAGCCGAAGGAGAAGCCCATCGGCGTCAGCGGCAGGCCGGGGTGTTTCTCCCCGAGCCAACGGGCCGCGGCCAGGGCGTCGTCGATCTCGCCGCGGCCGTCGGCGTAGTTGCCGGCGCTCTGGCCGACGCCACGGAAGTTGAAACGCAGGGTGGCGTAGCCGGCATCCCGGGCGATGCGCTGCAGGGTGGCGACCACCTTGTTCTGCATGGTGCCGGCGAACAGCGGGTGCGGATGGCAGATCAGCGCCACGCCGACGGCGCCGGGCGTGTCCAGGTGCAGGGCTTCCAGGGGGCCGTCCGGGCCATCGATGAACAGGGGGATTTCGCGGGTGGACAAACAGCAACTCCGTGACCCCGAGGCGGGTCGTCTCGTCTAGCTCGATACCGCGCCGACACCGAGGCCTCGCCCCGTGGTATACAGCGCAGGTGCAAGCCGCTAACGTAAAGCAAAGCCGTCTATAGAGGAAGGATTCGCGTGGAACAGTCCCTCACCACCTGGTTGGTCCCGGTCATCGCTCTGCTCGTCGGGGCCGCTGTCGGCTTCCTGATCGCCCGCCTGCTGCCCGGCGCCGCGCCCAACCGCATGCAACGCCAGGTCGATGACCTGCAGGAACGCTTCGACAGTTACCAGCGCGAGGTGGTGACGCACTTCAACACCACCGCCAGCCTGGTGAAGAAGCTCACCCAGAGCTACCAGGACGTCCAGGAACACCTGTCCGAGAGCGCCGAGCGCCTGGCCCTGGACGAGCAGACCAAGCAGCGCCTGCTGGCCGCCCTGCACGCCGAGGACAGCTACCCCGAGCGCCGCGAGCGCCTGACCCCGCCGGCCAGCCAGGAGGCGCCGAAGGACTACGCGCCGAAGACCGGCGAAGGCCCCGGCACCCTGGACGAGACCTACGGCCTCAAGCGCAAGCTCTGAGCCCGCAGCGCCCGGAAAAACCCCGCCATGGCGGGGTTTTTTCATGTTCGGAAACCGGATGTCGCAGGAGCGAGAGGGCGCCTGGTGCTTGATCACGAATGGTGTTGACCGGGTGGTTTGGCGCCAACGTTGAGCCCGTACCCTCTCCCCAGCCCTCTCCCTGAAGGGAGAGGGAGCCGTGTGGTGTGAAGCGTAATACCGGCGCTCACTGCCAACCCGACCCTGCCGGCGAGCGCTGCTGTGTCCACCGGCACGGACAGTCCCCTCTCCCTTCAGGGAGAGGGTTAGGGAGAGGGAGCGAAGGCAAGCCAATACACGGTGGTCACAGGTGAGCACCATTCGCGAGCAAGCGCCAAAGAAAAGCCCCGCCGAACAGGCTGTGTGAAAACCTCAGGATCGGTCCCACTGGTTAAAAAACAACCTGGATTTCGCGTTTCTACGTGGATTCTGGATTGGCTGAATAGCCAAGCCTCTTCAGATTTCACGTAGGAACGCGCTCTTCGAAGAGCCGCTCGGTTTTTCACACAGCCTGCGAGGCGGGCCTTTGTCTCACACCGGAAAACCTCAGAAGCTCTGCGGCATCTCCCCGCGCGCCAGGCGGGCGTTGATGTCGGCCACCACCGCCGGCAGCTCGGCGATGGTGTCGATCAGGTAGTGCGGGCGCGAGCCCTCGAACATCTGCCCGATGCGCCGGCGCTCCTGCTCCAGCTTGTCCGCCGGCAGCGCCTTGTACTGCTCATAGGTCAGGCCCAGGGCATTGCCCGAGCAGGTCAGCGCCACCGTCCACATGCCGGCGCGGCGGCCTTCGAGGATGCCCGGCCAGGTGTCGTCGACCTTCACGCAGGCGGCCACGTCGTCGATGCCCAGGGCGATCACGTTGGCCAGGGCCTGGGCCGGGTGCGGGCGGCCGTTGGGCACTTCGTCGGTGGCCACCACGTGGTCGGCGACGTAGCCCTTGGTGGCGGCCAGCTTGACCACCTTCTCCATCACCACCGCCGGGTAGCCGGAGCAGGAGCCGATCTTCAGGCCCTGTTCGCGCAGTTGCTCGATGGCTTCCAGGGCGCCGGGGATCAGCGCCGAGTGCTCGGCGATCTTCTCGATCTGCAGCGGCATGAAGCGCTCGTAGATGGCAGTGACGTCGTCGTCGCTCGGGACGCGGCCGAACCTGGCCTTGTAGCGCTCGGCGATGGCCGGGATGTCGCACAGGGTGCGGATGTGGTCCCACTTGCCCATGCCCATGGGGCCGCGGGCTTCCTCCAGGCTGACCTGCACGCCGAACTCGGCGAAGGCCTCGACGAAGATCTGCGTCGGCGCGAAGGAGCCGAAGTCGACCACGGTGCCGGCCCAGTCCAGAACGGCGGCTTGCAGTTGCTTGGGTTGTTCGTAGTTCATCGCTTCCATCCTGTTTGTCGGGCGCAGGCCGGGCCTGCGCCGGGAAAGGGGTTCAGACTTCGAAGACTTCCATCTCGCGCAGGGTCTCGGCGATGGCGGCGACCGCCTCGCGCATGCCCTGGGCGTCGACCTGGCCGATGCAGCCGACGCGGAAGGTTTCCACCTGGGTCAGCTTGCCCGGGTAGAGGATGTAGCCCTTCTCGCGCACCCGGTTGTAGAACTCGGTGAAGTTGTAGCGGGCATCGCGCGGGGCGTGGAATGTGACGATGATCGGCGCCTGGATGGCCGCCGGCAGGAAGCTGCGCAAACCGAGCTTGGCCATCTCGTCCAGCAGAGTCTGGCAGTTGTCCGCGTAACGTTTGTGACGGGCCGCCAGGCCGCCCTCCTCCTCGTACTGCGTCAGCGCCTCGTGCAGCGCGGCGACCACGTGGGTGGGCGGGGTGAAGCGCCACTGGCCGGTCTTGGCCATGTAGGCGTGCTGGTCCTGCAGGTCCATGGCCAGGGAGTGGCAGTTGCCGGCGCTGGCCGCCAGCGAGGCGTTGCGGGCGAACACGAAGCCCATGCCGGGCACGCCTTCCAGGCACTTGCCGGAGGCGGCGATCAGCGCGTCGAAGGGCACCTTGCGGGCGTCGATGTCCAGCGCGCCGAAGGAACTCATGGCATCGATGATCAGGCGCTTGCCATGGGCCTCGATGACCTTGGCGATGGCCTCGAGCGGGTTGAGGATGCCGGTGCTGGTCTCGCAGTGGATCAGCGCCACGTGGGTCACGGCCGGGTCGGCGGCGAGCAGACGGTCGACGTCCTCGGCGGTGGTGGGCACGTCTTCCTCGGTCTCGAAGGTGGAGAACTGGCGGCCGATCACCTGGCAGATCCTCGCCAGGCGCTTGCCGTAGGCGCCGTTGATCAGCACCAGCACCTTGCCGTCGCGCGGCACCAGGGTGCCCACCGCGGCCTCGACGGAGAAGGTTCCGCTGCCCTGCAGCGGAACGCAGGTGTGGCTGCCTTCGCCGTGGATGATGGCCAGCAGGCGGGAACAGACGCTGGCGGTCAGGGCGTTGAAGTCGTTGTCCCAGGAGCCCCAGTCGACCAGCATCGCGCGGCGGGTCCGCGGGGAGGTGGTCAGGGGGCCGGGGGTCAGCAGGATGGGCGCGCGCTCGGCAGTGCTCATGCTCGGTTCCTCTTCAGGGGAAAACCTGTGCGGGGTGAGGTTCTTGTCACGGCCCGTCGACCGGGCCTGGGCATACGTTGCCAAGCGGCGAGTTATCGCTCAAATTGTTTGTCATGATCCCAGGCATAAGTCGGACCTATACACATGAACCTGTTCCAGCTCCGCGCCTTCGACGCCGTCGCCCGCGAAGGCAGCTTCACCCGCGCCGCCGAGCGCCTGTTCATCAGCCAGCCGGCGGTGACCGGGCACGTCAAGGCGCTGGAGGAGCACTACCAGGTCAACCTGTTCCGGCGCACCGCCCGCGCCGTCGAGCTGACCGAGGAAGGCCGCCGCCTGGCGGCCATCAGCCGTACCCTGTTCGCCCTGGAGGAAGAGGCCGAGACGCTGCTCGACGCCAACCGCAAGCTGCTCAGCGGGCGCCTGGAGGTGGCGGCCGACGGCCCGCACCTGGTCATGCCCCTGCTCGCCCGCCTGCGCGCGCGCTACCCGGGCATCACCGTCAACCTGCGCCTGGGCAATGCCCACGAGACGCTGAGCGCCCTGCTCAGCGAGCACGTGGACGTCGCCGTGGTGACCGAGGTGGACGAGCGCCCCGGGCTGTACCTGCGCGAGCTGGTGGAATCGCACCTGTGCGCCCTGCTGCCGGCGGAGCACCCCTGGTGCGGGCGCGGCGAGGGCGTGCCGCTGGCGGAGCTGGATGGGCAGATCATGGTGCTGCGCGAGGCGGACTCCATCACCCGGCGCACCTTCGACCGCGCCTGTGGCGCCCTGCGGATACAACCACGGGTGCTGATGGAGCTGAGCAGCCGCGAGGCAGTCACCGAGGCGGTGGCGGCGGAACTGGGCATCGGCATCGTCTCCTCGCTGGAAGTGAGCCGCGACCCGCGGGTGCGCGCCGTGCCGCTGGTCGGCGAAGGCCTGGTGAACCGCCATTCCATCGGCTGCCTGGAACGGCGCCGCGGGTTGCGGGTGGTGAGCGCGTTCCTGGAGTTGGCGGAGGATGGTGTGGCCTGACCCGCCGTTGCCAACCACGGACAGAGTCCGCGGTTCCAGGAAGCACGATCGTAGGAGCGGGCCCTGCCCGCGATTCGCGCGCAGGGCGCGCTCCTACAGGGGAATGACATGGCTCGGCCTGCGTAGGAGCGGACTCCGTCCGCGATTGAACGCCCAGGCCGCGCCGGCCTACCCGGTGGCCCCTTCCAGCCCCTCCCGCACCACATCGAGGAAGGTCGCCACTATCCGCCGCGAACTCTGCTCGCGCAGGCACACCAGCGTCTCGCTCATGCGCCTTTCGCAATCGACGATCGGCAACGCGTGCACGCGGCTGTCGGCACCGAACTCGGCGGCCGACACCACACCCAGGCCGATGCCCGCCACCACCGCCTCGCGGGCGGCCTCGCGGCCTTCCACCTCGATGGCCGGGCGGATGCGCAGGCCGGCGCGGTGCATTTCCTCCTCGAGGGTCTGGCGCGTCACCGAGCCCTGCTCGCGCAGCACCAGCGGCGTGTCGTCCAGGTCCGCCAGGCGGATGGATTCGCGCTGCGCCCAGGGGTGGCCGCTGGCGACGAAGGCGACGATGGGGTCGCTGCGCAGGGTCACCGACAGCAGGCGCTCGTCCTCCACCGCGCGGCCCAGCAGCGCCAGGTCGGCCCGGTAGTTGAACAGCGATTGCAGCGACTCGTCGGTGTTGCCGCTCTCGATGCGCACGTGGATGCCCGGGTAGCGCTGGCAGAAGCGCGCCACCTGCGGCAGCAGGTGCACCGCGGCGTCCACCGCCAGGGTCAGGTTGCCGGTCTGCAGGGCGCTGGAGGCCGCCAGCAGCTCGTGGGCCTCGGCCTCGATGACGAACAGCCGCTGGGTCACCGCCAGCAGGCGCTCGCCCAGGTCGGTCAGGCGCACCGAGCGCTTGTTGCGGTGGAACAGCAGCACGCCGTAGCGCTCCTCCAGCTTGCGCACCTGGTCGGAAACCGCCGGCTGGGTGAGGAACAGGCGCTCGGCGGCGCGGGTGAAGCTGCCGGTCAGGGCCACGGCGTGGAAGGCCTTCAGTTGCGCGTGGGAAACCTGCATGGGCCTGGCTCCGCGGGGATCGGGAAGCCGCCACTCTGTCACCGGGCTGCGTGACTTACAAGTCAGACTTATTTTTAAAATTTGATAAATCGATTTTATTTATTTATCCGAAGTTGCTTCCATTCGTTTCACCGCGCGCCCCAGGCCCACGGCAACCTCACCCGCATTGGCTCTGACCCGTCACCTCCGGAAAGGGACGGCCCGCTCATATAACAACAACAAGTTTTTCCCTGACTGCCGGCACTCCTACAACAACGAGGTCAGATCGGATGAGCAACCCCACCGGTACCGCAGCCCGCGCGGGCAAAGGTTCCATGCAACGCTGGCGCGTGCAGATCTTCGCGATCACCTGGCTCGCCTACGCCGCCTTCTACTTCACCCGCAAGGCCTTCTCCGTGGCCAAGCTCGGCATCGCCGAGGACACGAGTTTCGAACTGGACAAGGCGATGATGGCCGACATGGACGCCATCTACCTGGCCGCCTACGCCGTGGGCCAGTTCACCTGGGGCGTCTTCGCCGACCGCTTCGGCCCCCGCGTGGTGGTGTTCGGCGGCCTGGTGATCTCCACCCTCGCCGCCCTGGTCATGGGCACCTTCGCCACCGTGCCGATCTTCGCCAGTTGCATGGTCATCCAGGGCCTGGCGCAGTCCACCGGCTGGTCCGGCCTGTGCAAGAACATGGGCAGCTTCTTCGCCGCCCACGAGCGCGGCCGCATCCTCGGCCTGTGGAGCACCTGCTACGCCTTCGGCGGCCTGGTCGCCTCGCCCTTCGCCGGCTGGTGGGCCTACAGCGTGTTCGGCACCTGGCACGCGGCCTTCTATTCGTCCGCCGCGGTGGTCGGCGGCGTCGCCCTGCTGTTCCTGCTGCTGCAGCGCAACCGCCCGCAGGACGTCGGCCTGCCGCCGATCGAGGCGGACGAGCCACAGGCCGTGCACTACGCCGGCTTCCATGAACAGGGCAGGAACCCCGGCTTCTGGGAGACCCTGGGCGCCGTGCTGCGCAACCGCACCGTGATGACCCTCGGCCTGGCCTACTTCCTGCTCAAGCCCGCGCGCTACGCCATCCTGCTGTGGGGCCCGGTGATCGTCTACGAGCGCATGCCGGCCCTGGGCAAGGTGGGCGCCGCGGTGCTGCCGACCTCCTTCGAGATCGCCGGGTTGCTCGGCCCCATCCTCATCGGCCTGGCCTCGGACAAGCTGTTCGGCGCGCGGCGCATGCCCGCCTGCGTGATCAGCCTGATCGGCCTGACCGCCTGCCTGGCGCTGTTCGTCCCGGCCATGCAGACCGGCAGCGCCCTGCTGGTGTTCGCCCTGCTGTTCATGATGGGCCTGACCCTCTACGGCCCGGACTCGATGATCAGCGGCGCCGCCGCCATCGACTTCGGCACCGGCAAGGCCGCCGGCACCGCGGCCGGCTTCGTCAATGGCTGCGGCTCGGTGGGCGCCATCCTCGGCGGCCTGCTGCCCGGCTACTTCGACACCTACAGCGTGTTCATCGGCTTCACCATCACCGCGCTGATCTCCGCCGCCATCCTGCTGCCGCACTGGAACAGCCTGCCCGACGGCGCGCGCCAGAGCGCCCCGGCCACCCCCAACCGGCCGCTGCGGGTACGCCCGGCGCGCACCTGAAGCCCGGGGCACAAGGACGTGCCCAGCCCACGACACCAGACGCACGCCGGCCGCCCCGGCGCGGCGAACCCTGCCCGAAACCCGACACGGAGCTTCCCCATGCGCCCCTTCTGGCTCGACCAGGCCCTGCAGCACGACAGCGACAGGGCCGCCCCGCTGCAACAGGACACCCGCGCCGACGTGTGCATCGTCGGCGGCGGCTACACCGGCCTGTGGACCGCCATCCAGCTCAAGGAACAGAACCCCGGGCTCGACGTGGTGATCGTCGAAGCCGACATCTGCGGCGCCGGCGCCAGCGGGCGCAACGGCGGCTGCGCGCTGTCCTGGTCGGCGAAGTTCTTCACCCTCGAACGGCTGTTCGGACTGGCCGAGGCGATCCGCCTGGTGAAGGCGTCCGAGCGCAGCATCCACGCCATCGGCGAGTTCTGCGAGAAGTACGGGGTGGATGCCGACTACCGCCTGGACGGCACCCTCTACACCGCGACCAACGCCGCCCAGGTCGGCGCCACCGACGGGGTGATAGCCGCGCTGGAGAAGCACGGCATCAACTCCTTCAGCAGGCGCCCGCTGGAGGACCTGCGGCGCATGGCCGGCTCGGACAGGCACCTGGAAGGCTGGTTCTCCCCCGCCGCCGCCAGCGTGCAGCCGGGCAAGCTGGTGCGCGGCCTGCGCCGGGTGGCGCTGCAGCTGGGCGTGCGGCTGTACGAGGGCACGCCCATGACCGGCCTGGAGGAAGGCCGCCCGGCCAGCGTGCACACGCCCCACGGCAAGGTGGCGGCGGACCGCGTGGTGCTGGCGATCAACGCCTGGATGGCGCGGGCCTTCCCGCAGTTCGAGCGCACCGTGGCCATCGTCTCCAGCGACATGATCATCACCGAGCCGCGCCCGCAGCTGCTGCAGCGCATCGGCCTGACCTCGGGGGTGACGGTGCTCGACTCGCGCATCTTCGTGCACTACTACCACAACACCCCGGACGGCCGGATCATGCTCGGCAAGGGCGGCAACACCTTCGCCTACGGCGGGCGCATGCTGCCGGTGTTCGACCAGCCCTCGCCCTACCTGGAACTGCTGCGGCGCAGCCTCGGCGAGTTCTTCCCGGCCTTCGCCGAGGTGCCCATCGCAGCGAGCTGGAACGGCCCCTCCGACCGCTCGGTGACCGGCCTGCCGTTCTTCGGCCGGCTCGGCGCCGACGGCAACATCTTCTATGGCTTCGGCTACTCCGGCAGCGGCGTCGGCCCCTGCCACATGGGCGGGCAGCTCCTCGCCTCGCTGGTGCTGGGCCTGGACAACGAATGGACGCGCTCGCCGCTGGCCCAGGGCCCGCTCGGCCACTTCCCGCCCGAGCCGGTGCGCTACCTGGGCTCGCTGATGGTGCGCAACGCCATCCGCCGCAAGGAACAGGCCGAGGACCACGGCCGCCGCCCGCGGCGCCTGGACGTGCGCCTGGCGAAGTTCGCCGCGGCCGCCGGCAAGGCCGACAAGGCCTGAGCCCTCCCTCCCCCTTTTCCCTCACAAGCCGGCTGAGGGACGAGCGAGGCCGTGCCCGCGGCCTCGCTCTTTTTTTCTGCACGGCCCGGCTTGTGCCGGCCACCCCTCGCGAACAATAATAATTCTCATCCGAAAACGACTTGCATGGACGTCGCGTGAGCCTTTCCCACCTCGACACCGTGTTCCTCGCCCAGCGCACCCCGCTCCTGCGCACCCTGGCGAGAATGGTGAAGAACCCCAGCATTGCCGAAGAACTGGTCCAGGAGACCTACCTGCGGGTGGCCCGCACCCTGCGCGAACGCCCGGTGGAACACCTGGAGCCGTTCCTCTTCCAGACCGGCCGCAACCTCGCCCTGGACCACCTGCGCCACCTGCGCATGCAATCGCGCACCCTGCTCGACGACGTGCCCCAGGAGGTACTCCAGGCGGTGCCCTCCAGCCAGAGCTCGGCGGAGGACGGGCTGCACGCCGAGCAGTTGCTGGAGCGCCTGGGCTCGGCCCTGGAACGCCTCACCCCGCGCCAGCAGCGCATCTTCATCCTCAGCCGGCTGCACGGCTGCGGCTACGCGGAAATCGCCGAGCAGCTGGGCGTGTCGCCCAGCACGGTGCAGAAGGAACTCAAGCTCATCATGGCCATCTGCATCGACGTGCTCGGGCGCCTGGAGGCCCCGGCATGACGGGCTACCCATCGGCCCGCGGCTGGCCCACAATGTGCGCCCCCGATTCGAGGAACGCCGCGTGACCGCCCCGGACCCGCACCTGGCCGAAGCGCTGGACTGGCTGATCCAGCTGGAAGACGCCGACGCCGCCACCCGCGCGCGCTTCGACGCCTGGCTGGCCGCGCACCCGGCCAACGCCCGCGCCTTCCAGCACGCCAGCAGCCTGTGGGACTCGCCGCTGCTCGGCCTGGCCGCCACGGGCCTGGAGGCCCAGGCGCAGCACCGCGCCCGCCACGGCAAGCGCCGGCGCTGGCGTTCCTTCGCCGCCGCCGCGGGCCTGCTGCTGGCCGTGGGCGTGGCCCTGCAGGGCGACCTGCTGACGCACATCCGCGCCGACCACTACACCGCCGTCGGCCAGCGCCAGAGCCTGCAGCTGGCCGACGGTTCGCGCATCCTGCTGAACACCGACACCGCGCTGTCCAGCCACCTCGACGAGCAGCGCCGCAGCGCCCGGCTGTACCGCGGCGAGGCCTACTTCGACGTGGCCCACGACCGCAGCCGCCCCTTCGAGGTGGACGCCGGCCCCGTGCAGGTCAGCGTGCGCGGCACCGCCTTCGCCGTGCGCTACCTGGGCGACGAGGCGGAAGTCAGCGTGCAGCACGGCGAGGTGGACCTGCGCAGCGCCGGCGACGACACCCGCGTCAGCCTCGGCGCCGGCGACAGCATCCGCGTCGGCCCCGGCGGCTTCGGCGAGCGCCGCCACAACGGCGAGAGCCAGCGCCTGCTGGCCTGGGTGCAGGGCCGCCTGGTGTTCGAGAACTGCCCGCTGGGCCAGGTGCTGGCCGAGCTGCGGCGCTACTACCCGGGCTGGATCGTCAACGCCGACGAGCGCCTGAAGGACGTCAGCATCACCGCCAACTACCGCCTGGACGACCCGCTGGGGGCCATGCGCTCGCTGGCCCAGATCACCTCGTCGCACCTGCGCGAATACCCGCGCCTGCTGATCCTCAACTAAGGCGCGCCGGCTACCGCGGGTGGCGTGTGGCAGCCCTTGCAGGAGCGCACCGGGCCGGCCTGCTGGAACGCCTGCAGGCGCTTCAGGTGGCAGCCTTCGCAGAACTGGTGGAACTCGTGCTCGATGTTCACCGCCAGCTGCGGCGACTCCTTGTGGCAGAGCACGCAGGTGCGGCTGCCGCTGGGCGAGGCCGAGGTCGACCTGTCGACGAAGTCGTGATGGCAGGTGACGCAGTTGATGCTGCCGTGGTTGGTGTGGTCGAAGTTCATCGGCAGCAGCGGGTGCTGGCGCACCAGGTGGTCGTGGCCATGCCGCGCGCCGATGACGAAGGCCGCCAGCAGCGGGATGGCCAACAGCAGGTACCAGCGCTTCATAGCAGCGGCAGGTCCACGCTGCCGAGCAGCGCGTAGAGCCCGGCCAGGGCCAGGCCGGCGCAGAGCACGGCAAGGCTCAGGCGGCTGGCCAGGTAGGCGCTGTGCCGCCGGCGCCCGCCCTCGGCGTAGTGCGGCGTGGGCCGCGGCAGCAGCGGCCAGGCCAGCGCGGCGAGGCTCAGCGCACCCCAGAGCACGGCCTTCCAGGTGGCGCCGCTGTAGTAGCCGGCGCCGATCATGTGCACCGCGGCCAGGGCGACTATGGCTGCGCTCCAGCCGTAGTGCCAGCGGCGGAAATCGACGTGCCTGCGCCAGATGCGCCGGCGCACGGCGGTCAGGCTCACCGGCAGGATCAGCAGCAGGAGCAGGGTCGCGCCATCGGCGGCGAGCATGTGCCAGGGCGCGCCGGGCAGCAGTTCGTCGAGCACCAGCGGCTCCTCCACCAGCAGCACCGCCACGTGGACGGCCAGCAGCACGGCGGCGACGAACGACAGGTCGCGGTGCAGCACCATGAAGAACTTGCCGTCGTGCCGCGGCCGGGCCATCGGCTTGCCGGTATAGGCGAACAGCAACAGGAACAGCGCCCCGGCGACGAAGCCGGCGACGTTGGCGAAGTCCCAGGCCGGGTGCACGCCGGGCATGGCCTGGAACAGGAAGATGGCGGCGAACGGCAGCAGGCAGGCCAGCGCCACGCGCAGGGTCAGTGCGAACATGCGGTCAGCCTCCTCTGCGGCCTCGCCCGGGAAAAGCGGCGTAGCGTGCCGCCGCGCGGCACGCTACGCAAGCCGGCATCAGTGGGCGATGCACACCGACTTGATCTCGGTGTAGGCCTCGACCACCGCGCGGCCGAACTCGCGGCCCATGCCGGACTGCTTGACGCCGCCGAAGGGCATGCTCGGGTCCAGCAACACGTGGGCATTGACCCAGACGGTGCCGGACTCGATGCGCGGCACCAGATTCATCGCGCGGGTCAGGTCGTTGGTCCACAGGCTGGCGCCCAGGCCGTACTCGCTGTCGTTGGCCATCTCGATGGCCTGGTCCTCGGTCTTGAACGAAAGCACCGCCAGCACCGGGCCGAAGACTTCATTGTGGGCCACGGCCATGTCCTGGGTGACGTCGGCCAGCACGGTGGGGCGGACG
Organism: Pseudomonas sp. RW407; assembly: GCF_003176655.1. Classification (NCBI taxonomy): domain Bacteria; kingdom Pseudomonadati; phylum Pseudomonadota; class Gammaproteobacteria; order Pseudomonadales; family Pseudomonadaceae; genus Pseudomonas; species Pseudomonas sp. RW407. The sequence continues at coordinate 442,152 of NZ_QGSL01000029.1, forward strand.
AAGTAGCCGTCGCAGTCCATCGGCTCGCCGCCGCAGACCACGCGGGCGCCTTCGCGGCGGGCGGTCTCGATGTGCTTGAGCACCGAGGCCTGCTGCTTGCGCGAGACCAGCGGGGTGATCTGCGAAGTATCGTCCATGCCCTCGCCGATGCTCATGCCGGCGACCACCGCGCCGAGCTTGTCGACGAACTCGGCATAGCGCGACTCGTGCACGTAGAAGCGCGAGGCCGCGGCGCACACCTGGCCGCTGTTGAGCAGGCCGCCCAGCAGCGCGCCCTGCACGGCCTTGTCGATGTCGGCGTCGGCCAGGATGATCATCGGGTTCTTGCCGCCCAGCTCCAGGGCGAAGCGCGTCATGTTCTGCATGGCCGCGATTCCGACGCTGCGGCCCACCGCGGTGGAGCCGGTGAAGGACACCTTGCTGACCAGCTTGTGCGCGGCCAGGCCGCCGCCGATGCGCGCGCCGTCACCGGTCACCAGGTTGAACACGCCGGCCGGCACGCCCGCCTCGAAGGCCAGCTCGGCCAGGCGCAGGGCGGTCAGCGGGGTTTCCGAAGCGGGCTTGATGACCACGGTGTTGCCGGTGGCCAGGGCCGGCATCAGCTTCCACACGGCGATCATCAGCGGGAAGTTCCAGGGCACGATGCCGGCGACCACGCCCACCGGCTCGCGGCGGGTGAAGGCGGTGAACTTCGTCCCCGGCGGCAGCGGGATGGAGACGTCCAGCGACTGGCCCTCGATCTTGGTCGCCCAGCCGGCCATGTAGCGCATGAACTCGACCGTGGCGCCCACGTCGAGCATGCGCGTCAGGTTGATCGACTTGCCCTGGCTCAGGGTTTCCAGCTGGGCCAGTTCCTCGGCGTGCTGCTCCACCAGGTCGGCGAAGCGCAGCAGGATGCGCTCGCGGTCGGCCGGGCGCAGGTCGGACCAGACGCGCGCCTTGAAGGCGGCATGGGCGGACTTCACGGCGCGGTCGAGCATGTCCGTATCGATATCGGCGATCCGCGCGATGACCTCGCCGGTGGCCGGGTTGAGCACGTCGCTGGTGGGGCCGTCGTAGGCCACCCAGGCGCCGTCGATGAAGCAGCCGTGGCGGCGCTGGAGGAACTCGGCGACCTGCGGCAGGGTTGCGGTGATGCTCATGGTGACTCCTGTTCTTGCGGCCCGCGGGCCAGGCAGGGAACCGCTCGCCGGGAGCGGCCGGGAAAGGTCAGTGCTGCTGGCTGAGCCACAGGCTCAGGGCCTTGCGCTCGTCGGCGTCGGCCAGGCCCTGGTACGGCATGTAGGTGCCCGGCACGGCGGCCTGGGGCTGGGTGACGAAGGCTTCGAGGCTCTCGCGGCTCCAGACCGCGCCCTTGTCCTTCATCGCCTGGGAATAGCTGAAGCCGGCCAGGGAGCCGGCGTTGCGGCCGATCACCCCATGCAGGTTGGGCCCCATGATGTTGGCGCCGCCGGCATTGGCGGTGTGGCAAACCGAGCAGTCGCGCTCGAACACGGCCTGGCCCCTGGCGGCCAGATCATCGGCCAGGGCCAGGCCGGACTGCGCGAAGCCTGCGGCCAGCAGCAGGCCGCAGAGGCCGGTCTTGATTCGGGTTTTCACGGTGAAAAGCATGCAATGGCACTCTCGATCGATTCTCGTCGGCCGCGTCTATGCACGGTCGGTCGAGGACGATTGTCGCCAGGGGCGGGAGTGCGGGTGTTTT
>NZ_QGSL01000029.1:443863-444296 GCF_003176655.1 Pseudomonas sp. RW407
TGCCGAGTTCCAGCTGACCATCACCGAGCGCAGCGGCAACAACCTGTCCAACGACCGCATCAGTGACCCGCGCGCCGGCCAGCTCAGCTCGGTGCAGGAAGTCTGGGGCCGCGGCCAGACCTGGCGGCTGACACAGATGTGGTACAAGCAGACCTTCCTCGACGACGCCCTGGACGTGAAGTTCGGCCGCTTCGGCGAGGGCGAGGACTTCAACAGCTTCCCCTGCGACTTCCAGAACCTGGCGTTCTGCGGCTCGCAGGTGGGCAACTGGGTGGGCGGCATCTGGTACAACTGGCCGGTGAGCCAGTGGGCGCTGCGGGTGAAGTACAACCTGGGCCCCGAGTTCTTCGTGCAGGTCGGCGCCTACGAGCAGAACCCCTCGAACCTGGAGACCGGCAACGGCTTCAAGCTCAGCGGCAGCGGCACCCAGGGC
>NZ_QGSL01000029.1:444306-447694 GCF_003176655.1 Pseudomonas sp. RW407
TCGCGGGCTTCAGGTTGTCGGCTGGCGGCGGCAGGCGCCGGCGCCCTCGCTACACTTCACGGAACAATCCGCATCCACCCCGGCCTGGCCGGCAGCGCGGGGCTGGCGCAGGCCCGTCGCCCCGGCGGCGACTCCACCCGGCCGCCGGGGGCGAACGGGCGTCGCTGAAAGCCGCGTGTTCCGTTACCATAGCCGGCTTTTTGCGGGAGGTGTCCATGGCGCAGTATCAACCGGGTCAACGCTGGATCAGCGACAGTGAAGCAGAATTGGGGCTGGGAACCATCCTGGCGCTCGACGGACGGCTGCTCACCGTGCTCTATCCGGCCACCGGGGATACCCGCCAGTACGCCGAGCGCAACGCCCCGCTGACCCGCGTGCGCTTCGCCCCGGGCGACGAGGTGACGCATTTCGAAGGCTGGAAGATGACCGTCCGCGAGGTCGAGGAGGTCGACGGCCTGCTGGTCTACCACGGCATCAACTCGCACAACGACGCCAAGGTCCTGCCGGAAACCCAGCTGTCCAACTTCATCCAGTTCCGCCTGGCCAGCGACCGCCTGTTCGCCGGGCAGATCGACCCCATGCCCTGGTTCGCCCTGCGCTACCACACCCTGGAGCACCGCACCCGCCTGCTGCAATCCTCGCTCTGGGGCCTGGGCGGCGCCCGCGCCCAGCCCATCGCGCACCAGCTGCACATCGCCCGCGAAGTCGCCGACCGCATCGCCCCGCGCGTATTGCTGGCCGACGAAGTGGGCCTGGGCAAGACCATCGAGGCCGGCCTGGTGATCCACCGCCAGCTGCTCTCCGGCCGCGCCAGCCGCGTGCTCATCCTGGTGCCGGAGAACCTGCAGCACCAGTGGCTGGTGGAGATGCGCCGGCGCTTCAACCTGGAAGTGGCGCTGTTCGACCGCGAGCGCTTCGCCGAGAGCGACGCCAGCAACCCCTTCGAGGACAGCCAGCTGGCCCTGGTGGCCCTGGAGTGGATCAAGCGCGACGAGCGCGCCCAGGACGCCCTGTGCGCCGCCGGCTGGGACCTGCTGGTGGTCGACGAGGCCCACCACCTGGTCTGGCACCCCGAGCAGGCCAGCCCCGAGTACCAGCTGGTGGAAACCCTGGCGCAGATCATCCCCGGCGTGCTGCTGCTCACCGCCACCCCGGAACAGCTCGGCCTGGACAGCCACTTCGCGCGCCTGCGCCTGCTCGACCCGGACCGCTTCCATGACCTGGAGGCCTTCCGCCAGGAAAGCAGCCAGTACCGCCCGGTGGCCGAGGCGGTGCAGGAACTGATCGACCACGGGCGCCTGTCGCCCACTGCCCGCGAGGCCATCCACGGCTTCCTCGGCGACGCCGGCAGCGACCTGCTCGGCGCGGTCGAAGGCGGTGACGAAGAAGCCCGCGCACGCCTGGTCCGCGAGCTGCTCGACCGCCACGGCACCGGCCGCGTGCTGTTCCGCAACACCCGCGCCGCGGTGCTCGGCTTCCCCGAGCGCCGGCTGCACCCCTACGCCCTGCCGAACCCGGTGGAGTACATGGAGCTGCCGATCGGCGAGCACCCGGACCTGTACCCGGAGGTGAGCTTCCAGGCGCAGCTCGACGACAGCACCGACGAGAACGCCCGCTGGTGGCGCTTCGACCCGCGCGTGGAATGGCTGATCGACACCCTGAAGATGCTCAAGCAGTTCAAGGTGCTGGTGATCTGCGCCCACGCCGAGACTGCGCTGGACCTGGAAGACGCCCTGCGCCTGCGCTCGGGCATCCCGGCCACGGTGTTCCACGAGGGCATGAGCATCCTCGAACGCGACCGCGCGGCGGCCTACTTCGCCGACGAGGAATTCGGCGCCCAGGTGCTGATCTGCTCGGAGATCGGCAGCGAAGGCCGCAACTTCCAGTTCGCCCACCACCTGGTGCTGTTCGACCTGCCGGCCCACCCGGACCAGCTGGAACAGCGCATCGGCCGCCTCGACCGGATCGGCCAGCAGCACACCATCCAGCTGCACGTGCCGCACCTGGAAGGCAGCCCGCAGGAACGCCTGTTCCAGTGGTACCACCAGGCACTCAACGCCTTCCTCGCCACCTGCCCCACCGGCAACGCCCTGCAGCACCGCTTCGGCCCGCGCCTGGTGGAGCTGCTGGACGGCGGCGACGACGAAGCCTTCGCCGCCCTGCTCGAAGAAGGCCAGGCCGCGCGCCTGGCCCTGGAGGCGGAGATGCACAGCGGCCGCGACCGCCTGCTGGAGCTGAACTCCGGCGGTGCCGGCGAGGGCGAGGCGCTGGTGGAGGCCATCGAGGAGCAGGACGACGAATTCGCCCTGCCGATCTACATGGAGAAGCTGTTCGACACCTACGGCATCGACAGCGAGGACCACTCCGAGAACGCGCTGATCCTCAAGCCCAGCGAGAAGATGCTCGACGCCAGCTTCCCCCTGGGCGACGACGAAGGCGTGACCGTCACCTACGACCGCGCCCAGGCCCTGGTCCGCGAGGACATGCAGTTCCTCACCTGGGAACACCCCATGGTCCAGGGCGGCATGGACCTGGTGCTGTCCGGCTCGCTGGGCAACACCTCGGTGGCGATCATCAAGAACAAGGCGCTCAAGCCCGGTACCGTGCTGCTGGAGATGCTCTTCGTCAGCGAGGCGGTGGCCCCGCGCAAGCTGCAGCTGGGCCGCTTCCTGCCGCCGGTGGCGCTGCGTTGCCTGCTCGACGCCAACGGCAACGACCTGGCCGCCCGGGTGTCCTTCGAGACGCTGCACGAGCAGTTGGAAAGCGTACCGCGCGCCAGCGCCAACAAGTTCGTCCAGGCCCAGCGCGACGTGCTGGCCAAGCAGTTCTCCGCCGGCGAGGCCAAGGTCGCCCCGCGCCACGCCGAACGCGTGGAGAAGGCCCGCCAGCAACTGGTGGCTAGCCTCGACGAGGAACTGGCGCGCCTGACCGCGCTCAAGCAGGTCAACCCCAGCGTGCGCGACAGCGAGCTGGAAGCCCTGCGCACCCAGCGCGACGAGAGCCTGGCCCTGCTGGACAAGGCCTCGCTGCGCCTGGAGGCGATCCGCGTGCTGGTCGCCGGCTGATCCGCGCCACGCCGAAAAGGCCGCCCCGGGAAACCGCGGCGGCCTTTTTCATGCCCGCCCAATTGGCGTCACCCCGTAGGAGCGGACTCCGTCCGCGATTTCGCGGGCAGGGCCCGCTCCTACAGGTTGCAGGGAAGCACGGTATGCCTCCCCCGTAGGAGCGGACCTTGTCCGCGATAGCCGGACGATCCGGCGCGATTCGCGGATGAGATCCGCTCCTACGCTGCCCCACTCACGCCATTCCCATGTAGGAGCGCGCCCTGCGCGCGAAATCGCGGGCAGGGCCCGCTCCTACAGCTCAGGCATTCCCCTCCCCACCACCG
>NZ_QGSL01000029.1:447704-488259 GCF_003176655.1 Pseudomonas sp. RW407
CAATTGGGAGGCTGGGGCATACCGCCGGCGGATGACGTGGCTTCTTCTTTGATGGCAAAATGCCTCCAAACTGACAAGGAGGTCGCTATGCGTATCAAGCTGCTCGCTGCAATCCTATCCGCCCCTCTGCTGCTCTCCAGCTGCGCCAGCATATTCACCGAGCAGGTCTACCCGGTCCAGGTAACCAGCTCGCCAAGCGGCGCCAATGTGGAGATCAAGGACGAAGACGGAAACATCGTCTACAACGGCATCACTCCAGCTACGGTGAAGCTCGAGGCAAGCGCCGGTTACTTCGATGGCCAGACCTACACGGTCAGGTTCCGCAAAGATGGCTATGCCGACGAGACAACCGTAATCGACTCCGGCGTGGAGGGCTGGTACTGGGGCAACCTGCTTCTCGGTGGTGTGCTGGGGATGCTGATCATCGACCCCTCAACCGGGGCGATGTTCGACTTGCCGAGCAAGGCATCCACCACCATGAAGGAAACCGCGGCTCCGCAAGAAGCCATTGCCTCGGCTGCCACCTATTCGACTTCGACGCCTGGTCTCTCCAGGGACCAGTGGCAGCAGCAACAACTGCAGCAGCTCCAGGCCCAGCCGATGTCCTATGAGGAATACCAACGCCGCTACCAGCAGATCATGGCGCGGTAGCCTTTTATCTACCTAGAGCCGTCAGGCGTGTGCTCAGGTTTTCTGCTTCTCGAATTCAGTGTTGCCTGGCGAGGGTAACGGACGGGGAGATTTACAAAGTGAATACCATCCATCGTGCAATCAGCGAACCTCTGCGTTCAGGCCTGGATTGGAACGAGACCTGGAAGGGAGCCGACCGGGGGTTTATCCAATGCTGGGAGGTTGGCCGGAGACGTGCTGCGGCCGAGCCGCAGTTGGCCGAGGCCTGCCTGGCAGGGCAGTTGCCGCCCTTGGGGTGGAAAGGCGGCGTCGTGAAACGCCTCAAGAAACCTGAGAAGTTCGGATCCTTTCGGTACCTGGCCGAATGGCAGGGCCTGCGTGGTGAGGATCTGCACATCGACCTCGCCAAGGAGCTCTCCCTGGTTTGCTCGGCAACGGGCATGACGGTGGTGTTCACCTCCGACCTGGCGAAGCTGGCCGGCCCCGGAGGCAACGATGAAGTAGAGGATGCCAATGGTTGATCTGCATCGGGAATTCGAAGACAGCCGCTTTTTCCATGAGGCGCGCATCGATCGGCGCTCTGCGGACGCTCTGGTGGGCCTGGCCGCCGGTATTACTGCAGACGGGCATATCAACCAGCAGGAGGCCGAGTTCCTGGAAAACTGGATCTCGGCCAATCTCGTGCATCTCGAGGATCCGGTGATCAACCTGTTGTATCGCCGGCTATCGGACATGCTCTCCGATGGCGTGCTGGATGCTGATGAGGCCGCGGAGTTGCTGGGAATCCTCCGTAGCTTCGCCGGTTTGAGCGCAGCCAGGCCCAGGGCGAGCGACAACGCTTTCGTTCCTTCGAATGCACTGCCCCTCGATCATCCCGTCCCCGAACTCGTATGGAGTGGGCGGCTGTTTCTGTTCACAGGTGTCATGGCGTACGGCCCGCGCAAGGACTGCGAGGCGTTGGTTGTCGAGCGCGGAGGCCAGATCGCACCCGGTGTGAGCAAGAAGATCCATTACCTGGTCGTTGGGGAAATAGGGAACGAGCAATGGCTCCACAGTACCTATGGCACGAAGATCAAGAAGGCTGTGGAACTGCGAGAAAATGGCTGCTCGTTGGCCATCGTCAGCGAGAAGCACTGGCAGGCGGCACTGTTCGGTTAAGACGGCTGTTGCTCGATCTGCCGAGTGACCGGGTTGATGCCCGTCGAATTGGGCTGTCGGTTCTTGCCCCGTTAGAAACAACGAAGCCCGCACAAGGCGGGCTTCGTCGTGGATCCACTCTATCGGCAGGCTAGCTGGCGCTCAGTCTCGCTGCCTGCTCAGCCAGCACTTCTCGTGCACGCTCCTCGATAAAGTCGAACACCTCTTCCGGGATGCTGTACTGGAACTGCTTGCGGCGATTGCGCGAGACGATGCCGTTGTTGCTCAGGCACATCATCACCAGTTGCGCCAGGTCGCTGCCTCGAACGTCGTAGTGTGCGTCGACGGCCTTGAATACCAGGTCGTAGGCCTGGAGGAATTCGGTTTCTTCATGGAGTTCGACTTCCAGCGCCTGCCTGGCCATCTCCAGGGTGAAAGCTACGCACGGTGTCGCGTCCCAGTAGCGGTAAATCCCCTCATTTCCGGTGAACTCGAAGCTCAGGTCATCCGCATCGAGCCACAGTACCCGCCAGAATTCGCGGGCGGGGCGCGAGAAGCTTTGCAGTGCTTCGAGATAGCGCTGTTCCTCGCGCTTCATCGCCACCGAGACGGGTAGCAGCAGGCCGTGGCTCATGGCGCCGCTTCGGCATAGCGCCTGATGGATCAGGAAGCGGGACAGGCGTCCGTTGCCATCCATGAAGGGGTGCAGGAAGACGAAGCCGAACGAGATGATGCCGGCAGCGACCAGTGGATCGATTCGCATGGGGGCTTCGTTGGCGAACTGCATCAGTTCGCCCATCAGGTCTCGGCAGAGCTCGGGAGGTGGGGGAACATAGGTCACGCCTGCAGCGCCACGCAGACCGTTGCTCAGGTGGTTCTGTTCGTGGCGAAAGGCGGCCGCCCGGTTGAAGGGATTGCTGATCGTGCTGTTCTGCAGAGCGACCAGGTAGTCCTCGGTCAGCGGTTGACGCTCATGGGCTTGCCGCAGGAGCTGGACGAAGCGCTCGGCCTTGTCCGCGCTGGGGGCTTCGCGCTCGATGGCGAACGAGTCCTGGGTTTCGTGCAGGTAGGCCCAGCTCAGGGCCCTGTCCATCATGCCTGCCGGCAGCGATCCGATGAACTCCCGCGACTTGCCGAGAATGTCCAGTTCCAGCAGCGCCTTGATCTCGGGTATACGCTCGACCGTTGCGCAGTAATGGAGCGTGCCGAGGCCATTGAAGTCCACCCGCCAGCGGGCATTGCGCTGCGCAGGGCCGGTGACGTAGCGGGCTGGGTCGAACAACGGGGTTGTTGCGCCTTTCGGACTCGCATCATGGGGTAGCCGGGTTCCGCTGAAGGCCTCCCAGAGGTAGCAGGCCTTGCGGATATAGGCGCCGCTGGGGGCCTTGCGAAGCTCGGCCAGCATGGTGGCGGCTGGAATCTGCGGTAAGGCCTGGGCCAGTACGCCCAGGTTGATTCCCTCGTGCTTCAGGGCGAACAGTACGTGGGCACAGCAATCGCCTGGCGGCGGGGCGAGGCGTTGGGGAACTGCGAGTTCGCGGCCCAACGGTTCGATCCGTGTGACAGGCCTGATCGCTGCAGGACGCTGAATCGGGAAGACTTTCAGCTTCAGGGCTTCGACCAGAAAGGCATAGCCGACGAACTGGCTCTCCATTCTGTGCTCCTGGCTAGAGATTTTTTAACTGCATGAACATTATTTGAAATGCAGGGGCCTGGATAGACAAAATTTTACGAATGCCAGGGGGAGGCTTCCAAGCAGGCCCGACTATTTCAGTACAGCCCAAAACAAAAAGGCCCAGGTATTCACCTGGGCCTTCGTATATGGCGCATCCGGCGGGATTCGAACCCACGACCCCTGCCTTCGGAGGGCATTTTTAGTACTAGAGTGTACTGCATATTGCCTTGTATATCAGCATCTTGCTGTATGGTTGTGTCCGCTAAATCGGTCTAGTATGGTTATTCTTGCTGTCACCATGCTGTCACAAGCGATGCTGCCATGAAAACTAAGGTCACATTGAAGCTCATAAGGGGATTAGAACCAGGAACCAAAGCCTACCGGGTGCATGACACCCAGCAGCCTGGGCTTTTCATCCGGGTGCTTCCGTCTGGCCACATGTCCTACATGGTTACATGGGCTCGAAATAAAAATGTGACGTTGGGGCGTGTGGGCAAAATGACATTGGATCAGGCGCGTAAAGAGGCGGCGCGCTATCTTGCCGAGGCTCACGAGCACGGTGAGCCGTTGGTCGTTACCTCTGGAAGAAGAGACGCCACGATCCCCACATTGGAGGCCTTCCTAGATGACCAATATGAGCCCTGGGCATTAGAGCACCACAAGGACGGTGAGAACGGGCTTAGAGCTATTCGCCACAGCTTTGCCGAGTTGCTGCCGTTGCGCCTCGATGAAATCGATGCCAGGCGTATCGAGAAGCTGCGCTCCTGCTGGCTTGAGTCGGGGCTGGTGCCAGCTACTGCCAACCGCAATCTTGTGCGCTTAAAGGGCGCTCTGTCGCGTGCCGTTGACTGGGGGGTGCTTGAGGTTCACCCGCTTGTGAAAGTCCGTCGCCTAAAGGTCGATCAGCGCGGCCGGGTTCGCTACCTGACGGAGGAGGAGGAGGGACGCTTACGCAAAGCTCTGGATGAACGCCAGGACGCTATGCGCAGTGAGCGACAAAGCGCCAACGAGTGGCGCGCTCAGCGTAAGCACGAGTTACTGCCAGACTTATATGCTTTGAAGTTTACTGATCATTTAAAACCATTGGTGTTGCTGGCTATCAATACTGGGATGCGTCGTGGTGAGACGTTTAATCTTAAGTGGGGTGATGTTGATCTGAGAAATAAAATGGTGACAGTAGAGGGCGGTGGGGCTAAATCTGGCCAAACTCGACATATTCCATTGAATCTAGAAGCGCGCGAGGTCTTAAGAGAGTGGGAGGCACAACAAGAGGGAGTGGGAGGGTATGTCTTTCCAGGGAAAGGTGGGAAGCGCCTCAATAACGTCAAAAAATCTTGGATGGCGTTGCTTATCTCCGCAAAAGTCGATGGTTTCCGTTGGCACGATCTTCGCCATACCTTTGCGTCAAAACTTGTTATGGCAGGTGTTCCTCTTAATACTGTGCGAGAGTTGCTGGGGCACTCAGATATCAGCATGACTTTACGTTATGCTCATTTGGCCCCAGAGAGTAAGGCGGCTGCGGTGGAGTTAATAAGCTTCGGTGGCTAGTCCAGCTCTGCCATTTTGAGAAACTCACTGTATTTTGTTTTTAGCTTTGGGTTCTTCTCTTTGAAAGCCGCAAAGCTTTCAAGAGAGCTCATGCTTTCTGCGATTCTCTCCAGATTAATTCTGGGTATTTCATGAAGGCATTCTTCTTTTATTATCTTTTCTTTTGCAGAAAAAATCTCTTGGTCACCCGAGAAAAATTCTGGGTGGTACAGGATTGTTCTTGCAATAACATTCTCTCTATAGCTTAGTGCATCGCCAGCAAGATAGTAAGTTCTTAGCTTGGTCAGAATAGGTTCTTCTGAATGATAGGCTGCTGTGAGCGCATCAATCAGGCTGAGTTTTCCATTCTTCAGGAACCGGTCATCGATTATCTCGTCAATGTCGACGACCTCGTCTTCTTTGGCGGCCTCTAGAATCAAATCCTCGATGATGCGTGTGGATGTGGTGTTCGCAGCGTTGGCTAGGCCTTCCAAAAGGAGCTTTGATAAGGGTTGCACGCGAAGATGAATGGTCTCCGATTTCTTCCTAACCGCCATTTTTCGTAGGCTCCACGACAGGTGATGGGGCTTAGCTTGCCATCGTTTCTTTGGCAACACAAGAAAATGTGTTGCCACATATGTGGTGACACTGTAATGTGGTTACACGTGCCGCGCTCTGGGGTACGAGCTGAGTCTAGGAGAGCACCAATGAGTCATCAGCAAGCGATAGGCCCACTGTCTGTTGGGGTTGAGGAGGGCGCCCGATTGATCGGTGTTGCTCGGTCAATGTTCTACGAGATTCTTGCTCGTGGTGAGGTTGAGAGTTTCAAGCTTGGTCGGCGCCGATTGGTGTTGGTCCGGGACTTGGAGGCATTCATCACTCGCCAGGCTAGGGAGAACTCTAGGTGATGAAGGAGGAGCGTACGGGACATGCTCCCAGTACGCTCTGAGCCCTATAAGCCGAGCTCTTTCTTGACTCTATAGACGGTAGCCTCTCCAACGTCGGCTGCCCGTGCTATTTCTTTCATCGTCATGCCACTAGCTTCACGCCCCTTTAGAAGCTTCTCGGCGGTAGCCCACTTCTCTGTGTTTTTGCTCTTCCCTGTAGCCTTCCATGACGGATCGGCGAGCTTCTTGTTTGCAAGTCCCTGCTTAATACGCTCAACTCTCTTCTCTTGATCTATCCGAGCCATTGTGGCCATGAGGTCAATGAGCATGTTGTTTATTACATAAAGAACTGAAGCCGCAATATCCGTTGAGCTTTGATTTGCGCTGGCGGGTGGTGCCCAACTCGTCGGTAGATCTGCCACAACCAAACGCAGACCTTTGGAGTTGATTGTGGATTTGAGGTGACTCCAATCCCCCTGAGTCAGCCTTGATAGGCGGTCAACCGACTCCACGCAAAGAATCTGGCCAGGAGTTGCGCTGCTTAGAAGCTTATGTAGCTCTGGCCGCTGAAGCTTGGTGCCGCTGAAGTTTTCCGCATAGATATTGACCACTGTGTACCCGCGTTCCTTTGCAAAGGAAAGGAGTGCTTCGCGCGCGCGGTTCGCGTCTTGATCCTTGGTGGATGCCCTCAAGTACAGGTGTGCTTCGGCCATTCTGGCTGCTCTATCGTTTAGACATTCTCTTCGTGAGGGCGATGATAATCTATCATTTGCCTTGTGAAAAGTGACTAATGATAGGCTGTGGGCCGGGTGTGCGTTCCTATCGGAAGAGTAGAGAATTATGAGTGTTGAATTTCGTGCTACAGCTGGCTATTTATGGGGAATAGTCCTATTGATGACTTAATTATAAGAATTTTATAGCGTTTATGGTTATCTATGAGGTTCATGGTGGCAAAATTTAATCTAGCTTGCTTCTTGTTTGAGTATTTTTTCTGCGCTAGTAACTATCTCGGCTGGAGAACACCGTAGGGGCTTTGCAAGCTTGAATATCACCGTAATGGTCGGCTGGTTGATGCCGCGCTCAATCAAGCTGACATAGTTTCTCTGTACATCTGCTTGAAGCGCTAACTCCTCCTGCGTGAGTCCTGCTTCTTTCCGCTTCTGTCGAAGCGCCTTTCCAAATGCTGCCGCAACGTCGTCCAAACCCAGGTCCTCTGCTGTCTAGAGAGGGCACTGTCAGCTCAGACTACAGCTACGTCTTCACAGTATATTGTGAATTTTGGTGTGGCTATGGCATGATCTATCGGCGACTCTTGGCGATCTAGCGTGCTTACCGCTAGTAGTTCAAAAGTCGGAGTCTTACTAGAAGTTAGATTCCACCATAGGCGGAGATTTTGGCGAAGAGCGTTCGCCCGACGATTTGTGGCTATGTTTGGACTAACGATGACGCACAGAGTAAACATGCTAATGATAGGTTATGTCTACTTGTGGTGGCACATTGACATCTTGAATAATAGTGAGCCAAATAGGAAAGGAGTGTTTGCGGTGCCTAGGATGATCGCTTTGGTCTGCTTTTATATTTTCTGCTCGGCTGCTTACGCTGAACTTCCGGCGGCGCCACTGAACACCTCAGCGGCGCAGGAGATAGCGAATGAGTTTCATGACTGTTGTCTAGATGACTACAGGGATGATCTGAAAAAAGTCCCGAGAATGCCGCTTGCGCTGGGGGAGGAAGAGTCATTTTTATACGCTAAGTATATGGGCAAGGCGTTTAAGAACTCAGGATATAGTTTGGACAAGACGCTGCTTTCGTATTTCAAATCTCAGCGCACCGTTCCAGTTGTGGTCTTTATGACGAAGTTAAATCTTGAGAGTTTCGCTATCCAATTAAAGCGCGACGCTGTGGGTAGAGCCTTTCTAAAAGCTTCAGCTGCATCTGAGGCTACAATAAACTATGCTAAAAATATTTCTCCCGACACCCCGATTAGTGAGCCTGATTACATAATCGAGGCTCATTCATCGTATTCCATAAACTTCCCTGAGAGCATGAGGGTTTCACGTGAAAATTTTAGATATATAGGCTCTGTGCGGAGGGGGAGTGGGTTCTGGAAGGGGTGGATATACCTAGAAAGTGACGGTGGTTTACCTGAAGAGCAAGGTTTGGCACTTGTTAATTATGAGGATCCTGATGTTACCGCAGAGGAAAGAGGGATTTGGGAGAGCTTGATTGGGCTGAGGATTAAAATAGAAGGCGTCCAGCTTATCGGAATGGATTCAGGAATAGGAGTTCATTATGGAGTGCGAGTAGTCGATAAAAAATATCGTACTTTGATAAAGTCTATTTAATCGGATCGTACTTAGTAGGAGTGGAAAATGCGAGTGGTTAAGTTTTTCTCTATGGTAGCTCTTCTGGGGGTTTCTACTGTCTCGTCTTCTCAGCAGTTTACTTACTTCTCATTTCACGAAAAAGGGTATTCTGGGCGGATGCTCGTGGCGAATGAGAAGTCAAACGGGTACCCAGTGGCCGCTATTGCTGTTCATATTCAAACTCAGAATTCAAAAACAGGTCATGTTTGTGATTTGTGGGCTATGGAGGATACCGTATCTCGGACTCAGTCTGGTGGTGAGATATCAACGATGATGCGGATCAGGGATATGAAAGAAGAAAAGCTAACTGATGAAACTTTTAATGTTTTATTTAAAGGGGATGAGGTGAAAGTGGAGTCTTCGACACCAAATGGTTACTGCGGGGTGACAGGAAGCTTTGAGGGTGTCTGGGTGCGCTCAGCGGGGGAAATATAAAGCGCGCTTCCCTGGCGTAGTATCGAGTGTGAGCGAGTTGGTTAGTCAAGGGTTATATATTAGGAGTGGATATGAAAAAAATTACACTGTTGCTTGCAGCTTCCACAGCTTTCGCTTCGTCGTGGGCTTTCTCTGCATCATTTGATTGTGCAAAGGCATCGTCTTACGCGGAGAAAGAGATTTGTTCGGACTCTCTACTTGGCAAGTTGGACGATGCGCTCGCGAGCAACTACCAATCTATGCTTGGGGCTGATTTTGGTGGTTCGGTGAAATCTCTAAAAGCTCAGCAGCGGAAGTGGCTTTTAGAGCGAAATAAGTGTACTAGTCGTAATTGCCTAGTTTCTTCATATAAGAAAAGAGTGAATGAGACTTGTGATTATGGAGTAGTGTCAGGGGTGCATCCGTTGTGTGTAATGGCTGATGAGATCGAGTGATGTCTATAGAGATGAGGCTGAGTATTGTGCTCGTAGTATAGGCAAGTCTCTTCTGCTATCTCTCTGGTAGGGGCGTGAGATAACACTGGCGGTCATTTATTGGCCGCCGGCTATTTTTGTTAGCTGAGTGGATTGGATTTCGAGAACTCCATATGAGCTTTGATTACTTTGCATGCACTGCTAATGTCGAATTCTTCGCCTTGCAAAGCTCTAAAAGAAGTTTCGTAGATAAGATCTTTGACTTTTGACCAGTCATCATGGGCTCTTAACTGAGCACGTCTATATTTTTTTGCAAAACTCCAATACTTTGGTATGAAGTCCTTGTTGTAGGTCCTGGTGTGGCTGATTTTTTCCAAGGCAATATAACCCATGAACAGAACTCTCCGGAGCTTTATGAGTTTGTCTTTGTTTTTGGGGTTATATGACATGAATCTCGTGACTTCATCTATGTAGACTATATATTTTGATTCATCATTTGGTTTGAGTCTAATTGTGAACCCCCTACTGCTGAGGCTAGTCCACTTGTTAAGTAGTTCTGTATAGCTAAGCTCCATCAGTTTTTGGAAGTTGTTGGCTGGCTCTATTTTGATTATTTTTTGAGCGATCTGTGCTTTTTTTGATTTTCTTATCGGGGATTCTCGGATGTAATCCGCCACTACGTCCCCAAGGTATTCTTCTATCTTAATTAGTATGTCATTTGTGGAGGTGTCTTTCGATACGCTCCATTTTGGTTTGAGTTTGCTTCTTTGTATTGATAGGCCTTTCCCGAGCTGTTTATTCCCGAGCTTTTTGTTTTGGTAGGTACCTCCCCAGAAGAGATTTTTGATGTGAAATAATCCTATGGATTTCTTCCCCCCAACAGGAGCTATATGGCATAGGTTTACTTCGGCCTTTGGCCTGTTTCTCACGAGGCGCATGGTATCGATAAATGAGTTGGAGTCATGCCCTGATAGAATTTGGACTGTGCCTGCCCTTTTACATTGACGGACTAAATACAGAACCTCTTCATTTTGGAGCATGTTGGCTCTTTTTTGCTCTTCTCGGCTCCTTTGGGAATGCCTCTTTCGATGTGCTACTTTTCTACATTTGGTTGAGCAGTAGATCTGCTTCTTCCACTGCTTAGACTGCTGGGGAATGTCAGTGTTACAGGAGGGGCAGGTCTTTTTCATAGCCACCAGTTCTCATTGGTTGTGCGGTAGCTATGTCTTTACAGTTTAAGTCGTCCCCATATCCTGACTAGTTAACACTGTCGGCTCTATAAAGCTAAGAGCTGACACTGTGTCAAGTGAGTAAAAGGCAAGCCTGTGGTCTATTTTCTGGCTTGCCTTTTGTGTGCTCAGATTTTTTTATTCGGTCTCAATCTCCAGATTGATTTTGAAAGTTGAGAAAGAGTTACTGCCCTCCTTGAGCGATGAGGTAATTGCTGCCCCTAGTTTTGGGTTGAGTTCGGTTGCAGAGAACTCTGATTTCTTATTGCACGGTTTCACTATGGGGGAGTCGGAGTTTTCTTTGGTTTTGTCGTACCAGTAGCACTCCATCCCACTCACGCTATCAGTGGTTTCGAGCCAGAATATTAGTGGGAATAGCGGAAGAGCAACTTCGCTTTCGGTGTCAGTTAGTACTGCTAGTGTTCTTGGCTTCTGCTTGCTACTTTCGAAGGCATGTGATTTGGTAAACGGAGGGACGTCATGGGCGACTTTGAAAACTCCAGTGAATTTGTCATCTTCAAACGGTTTTTGCTCCATGTCTGTCATGTAGCCGAATAGCTTTCCTCTCATTAGTTTTGTGCAGCAGCTAATTACTAAGGAAAGGTGGCTGTGGTAGTCGAACGCATTATCTTCAAGCTTTTCGTGCTTGTGATTGTTAAAGTCAGATATTGCCTTTTCAAGTAAGGCGTCGTTCTTTTCTAGGAATGACTTTATTGGTTTTGAAAATTTTGTAGAATTGCCTAGAGCCTCTATTGATTGTTTTAGTACTGACTTAAGTGGCCCCATGGAGCGATGTTGGAAGTTTTTAAATATTCTTCCTGCTTTCTGGGTCGAGTACAGTTCGGCCACTGTAACATAGGTCATGAATGCTAATGCGGCCTCAAATGCTTCACGTGCAACCGTAGCTGATGTGGTGGTGTTCTTCACATCAAGATACTTTCTCAGGGGATAGGCCACAGGGTATGGCAGATAGCTTATGGAGTCACTGAGGCTAGTCCACGTGGGGTCGTTTGAACGTGCAGCAGTGATCTTAACTTGATCTTGGGTTAGAAGGCACAGAGAGGAGCAGCTTGTGCCGAAGTCAAATCCAATATAGTTCTTGGGTGATGACGTACTTGTAATGCCCGTTGTCATGTCTATAGCGAATGGCCTGCCTTCGACAACGGCCCCTTCTACGCCATTTTCTTTGTTAGGCATCTTATATATGAAGGAAGGGTATACGGTTCCGTCTTCTTTTATTAGTAAGTCAACTGTTATATATGGGTCAAATTGCTTGTTGTCTCTGGTGTAAATAACTTGGTTTTCGCTATTGTATACTTCGTTGTCTTCAGTTAGTCCTGAGTCGCTTGGCTTTGAAAATACATATGTTAGTTTGCTTTTTGGTGGCTTTGATAGGCGAATTTTCCATTGTAGATGTTCGTTTATAAAGTTGTGGAGGGCTTGCGCGGAGGGCATTAAATCTCCGGGTTTGACTCCACTCATATCTATCTTTTCACCAACGGACGAGAAGTTTCTAGTCTGTTCTGATTCTTCTTCGTCTGGCTTCAGGGATAGCTTTAGCGGGTTGTAGGTTACAGAGACGAATTCGCTTTCTTGTTCATAGAACCTTCTCGCGCATTCAATTGCTAATCCATTTGCTACGACCTCTTGGAATGACTGGGATATGGGTACCGGAGTTGCACCTTCAAGTTCGTCAGAAAAGTCACGGTCAAGGAGTTCCATTAACCACCGAATGTTGGAGGAGCCTCCGGATATTAGTGTTACTGTTATTGACTTGCCGTTTAGCTTCTCTTCAGCGGTCTTGAATACTCTTCCGATAGTCCTCTTTAGATGATTTTCCCATACATCATTTTCAAATATTTTTCTAAATTGGTGCGCAAAGAATTCGTCGTCGACCCATTTTGTGGTGTCGTCAAATGGGTTGATTGGTGTCTTGATAGCCGTTCGTTCGTAGGCTTCACTGTTAAGTGACCAGTTCTTTATTGTTGAGGTGAGATTGATTTTGTATTTTTCGGCTTCTCGCTCTAATGTTTTGAAATTTTCTATGAACTTGGTTTTCTTTTCGCCGAGTGCAGAATAGTTTAGCTCTCCGTTTTTTACTCTTTTGTAGCTGCTGATGCATTGGTCGGCTTCTTTCCTCTTTCCTCCCTCTAGATTCCTTTTTATTAGGTACTCGGCTATATGAAAGTTTATTTCAAATCCGCCGACTGCACAGGAGTCAGCTGCCAATGGCTTAGAGTGCTTCCCGGTTAAACTTATGTCTCCTTGACTAGTTGATTCAATTACGCAGGCGTCAAATGTTCCGCCTCCGAAATCAAGAACAAGGGCTATGTGCTTGCTTTTATCTTGTAAATGAGGGATCCGCTGGCCGTAGCGGTAGTATTGATAGACTGCGAAGGGTTCAGGGAGGAAATCTACTTCCTCATAGCGATTCAGTATGCGTCGAATGTTTTCTCGATAGTTCTGCATCCAAGTTTTTGTGTGCTTCTCCTCCTTGTTGGAGAAACTTAGGGGTTCGGCAACAAGTATTTTGGCTGGGATCTTGTGCTGCGCGACAGTTTCATTTTTTATTTCTTCTTCTAGGTTTTTCAGAATTGAGTTCATGAAGGTTTGTGACAGGTCAAAGGCACTTCTGTCTTCACCATCATTTGAAGGGGCTAATTTCCCTTTTAATGTACCTGGAGTATGTTCTCCTAGATTTATTTTGAAATTGTCATTGATTATGAGTCCTTCGCCTTTCTGTAAGGCGGAGTTACCTATATGGTAAACTTCTGGGCTTTCATAGAAAATTGCAGTTGGGATGTAACTTTCTTCGCCAACCGAATATGGCTGGATACTTGTAATCCAAAGATTTTTTGTTTGCGACTCTGCCATAATAAGCATGCTCCCTGCTGTGTTAAGCCGGCTTGACTCAAGGGGCACTCGTTCTAGGCGAGGCATAGCCTAGAAGAAGGCTTGATGTCATGTAGCCATAACATGCTGGCCAACCGCAAGGAGCATGGGCGTGCACCTTTGATTCATCGGAAGGAGTAAGGTGCGGCAGGTTTATAGGTGGTGTGGGTTGGTATGTGCTCAGGGATGAGGTGATTCAGGAGGTGGGGGATTGGAAGGGAAAGGAGGAATTGGTCCTGCTAAGCGGCGCTGTTGGCATATCTTGCCAGTCAGCATAAAGGCTCAGTAGGTCTCATAGAGATGGCTGACGCAGGTCCCGCAGACTTTTCGGCCAATTTTGGCACTGGCCAACCTTGCCTCTTGTTCAGTTAGGCAAGCTTTCGTGACGGTCGTCTCGGCGCGGGGGGCTTTGCGGCAAATTGAGTTCTGTCGTGACGCGCACTTGCCGTCCGGTCTAGGATCGGCCAAGAAGATATGAACCTCTTCGGTGTCATTTCTCTTGCGCAAGGTATACATGATCGCCATCTAGGCCTCCTTGCGAGTGAGACGGCTACAAGACCCTGATCTCGCAGGTGCTGTCACCCTGCTGTCACGAGCGTTGGCTTCGCTAGGCGATTTTTCGCCAAAACCGCATGAAATCTGGCGCATCCGGCGGGATTCGAACCCACGACCCCTGCCTTCGGAGGGCAGTACTCTATCCAGCTGAGCTACGGATGCGTATGGCCGCGCCTGGCGCGGCAGGCGGCAATCATACGCATCTGATCGGGCTGCGTCCATCGCTTGGCAGGTGCGCCGGCGATTTCGCGAATGGCCTGCCGCCCGTCGGCCGGGGCTGGCCTGGAGGCGCCGGGTGGCATGTACTTTCGTTGGTTTTTTCGAACGACCCCTTGCCCTTTGGGGGATGGGGCCCTAGGATGCGTTTGACATTTCAAACGCCCACCACAACAACAGGAGACAGGGGAATTGGCGTCACAGTACCCGGCCTCGTGCCAGTGGGATGACCGACTTCCGTACTGCCTGGCGAATGCACGCGATGCCGTGCAGCAGCCGATTCCTGCAGTGGTGGCGTTTCCGCAGCGTATCCCGTCCATGGACCTCCCGGTTGATCCGACCGGCTACGGCTACCGCCGTGGTCCGTTTTCGCGCGCCCGTGCGCGACGATCGGTGACCGTGCGCTAGCGCCGGTGCCGTCCGCCAGGCGGGCGGCGCGGCGGGACGATGGAACGGGTGGGGCGAGCGCCCCTCCAATGCTTCCCGGACAACAAGAGCAGGCGGGTGTAGTCGAGGTAGACCCGCTGCTTATGGCTTTCCTCGAAGGAGACTGGTCATGCAACTCAATGATGCCAAGCTGTTCCGCCAACAGGCCTATATCGACGGTTCCTGGGTGGACGCCGACAGCGGTCAGACCATCAAGGTCAACAACCCGGCCACCAACGAGATCATCGGCACTGTGCCGAAGATGGGCGCCGCCGAAACCCGCCGCGCCATCGAGGCTGCCGAGAAGGCCCTGCCGGCCTGGCGTGCGCTGACCGCCAAGGAGCGCGCCAACAAGCTGCGCCGCTGGTTCGAGCTGATGATCCAGAACCAGGACGACCTGGCCCGCCTGATGACCATCGAGCAGGGCAAGCCGCTGGCCGAAGCCAAGGGCGAGATCGCCTACGCCGCCTCCTTCCTGGAGTGGTTCGGCGAGGAAGCCAAGCGCATCTATGGCGACACCATTCCCGGCCACCAGCCGGACAAGCGCATCATCGTGATCAAGCAGCCGATCGGCGTCACCGCGGCCATCACCCCGTGGAACTTCCCCTCGGCGATGATCACCCGCAAGGCCGGCCCGGCCCTGGCCGCCGGCTGCACCATGGTGCTGAAGCCCGCTTCGCAGACACCGTACTCCGCCCTGGCCCTGGCCGAGCTGGCCGAGCGCGCCGGCATTCCGAAAGGCGTGTTCAGCGTGGTCACCGGTAGCGCCGGCGAAGTCGGCGGCGAGCTGACCAGCAACCCGATCGTGCGCAAGCTGACCTTCACCGGCTCGACCGAGATCGGCCGCCAACTGATGGCCGAATGCGCCAAGGACATCAAGAAGGTCTCCCTGGAGCTGGGTGGCAACGCGCCCTTCATCGTCTTCGACGATGCCGACCTGGATGCCGCCGTCGAAGGCGCGCTGATCTCCAAGTACCGCAACAACGGCCAGACCTGCGTCTGCGCCAACCGCCTGTACGTGCAGGACGGCGTGTACGACGCCTTCGTCGAGAAACTGAAGGCGGCCGTGGCCAAGCTGAACATCGGCAACGGCCTGGAGCAGGGCGTGACCACCGGCCCGCTGATCGATTCCAAGGCCGTGGCCAAGGTCGAAGAGCACATCGCCGACGCCGTGGGCAAGGGCGCCAAGGTCGTCGCCGGCGGCAAGCCGCACGCCCTGGGCGGCACCTTCTTCGAGCCGACCATCCTGGTCGACGTGCCGAAGAACGCCCTGGTGTCCAAGGACGAGACCTTCGGCCCGCTGGCGCCGGTGTTCCGCTTCAAGGACGAGGCCGACGTCATCGCCATGTCCAACGACACCGAGTTCGGCCTGGCCTCCTACTTCTACGCCCGTGACCTGGGCCGCGTGTTCCGCGTGGCCGAGGCCCTGGAATACGGTATGGTGGGCATCAACACCGGCCTGATCTCCAACGAGGTCGCCCCCTTCGGCGGCATCAAGGCCTCGGGCCTGGGTCGCGAGGGTTCGAAGTACGGCATCGAGGACTACCTCGAGGTCAAGTACCTCTGCCTGGGCGGTATCTGATTCCCGTGGACGCGCGGGTGGCAGGCAAGAGCCGGCAGCCACCCACGCGTCGGCGTTTTCCGGTGGTGGCACCGGACAACCCACCCGGCGGGCCGCAAGTGCCGCGACAGTCGATCATCGTATGCTGTCGCGAGTGGCTTCTCCCCGTCTTCATCCTTTGACCCGGCCGCCCGATGAGCGGCCACTGAGGAAGCTATGAGCAAAACCAACGAATCCCTGCTGCAACGCCGTCAGGCCGCCGTTCCGCGCGGCGTGGGCCAGATCCACCCGGTCGTCGCCGAGCGCGCCGAGAACGCCACCGTGTGGGACGTCGAAGGTCGCGAATACATCGACTTCGCCGGCGGCATCGCAGTACTGAACACCGGCCACCTGCACCCGAAAGTGGTCGCCGCCGTTCAGGAGCAACTGACCAAGCTGTCCCACACCTGCTTCCAGGTGCTGGCCTACGAGCCCTACATCGAGCTGGCCGAAGAGATCGCCAAGCGCGTTCCGGGCAACTTCCCGAAGAAGACCCTGCTGGTCACCTCCGGCTCCGAAGCGGTCGAGAACGCCGTGAAGATCGCCCGTGCCGCCACCGGCCGTGCCGGCGTGATCGCCTTCACCGGCGCCTACCACGGCCGCACCATGATGACCCTGGGCCTGACCGGCAAGGTGGTTCCGTACTCCGCCGGCATGGGCCTGATGCCGGGCGGCATCTTCCGCGCCCTGGCTCCGTGCGAACTGCACGGCATCAGCGAAGACGAGTCGATCGCCAGCATCGAGCGCATCTTCAAGAACGACGCGCAGCCGCGTGACATCGCCGCCATCATCATCGAGCCGGTACAGGGCGAGGGTGGCTTCTACGTCAACTCCAAGCCGTTCATGCAGCGCCTGCGCGCCCTGTGCGACGAGCACGGCATCCTGCTGATCGCCGACGAAGTGCAGACCGGCGCTGGCCGCACCGGCACCTTCTTCGCCACCGAGCAGCTGGGCATCGTCCCGGACCTGACCACCTTCGCCAAGTCCGTCGGCGGCGGCTTCCCGATCTCCGGCGTTGTCGGCAAGGCCGAGATCATGGACGCCATCGCCCCCGGTGGCCTGGGCGGCACCTACGCCGGCAGCCCGATCGCCTGCGCCGCGGCCCTGGCCGTGCTGAAGGTGTTCGACGAAGAGAAACTGCTGGAGCGTTCGCAAGCCGTTGGCGAAACCCTGAAAGCCGGCCTGCGCGACATCCAGGCCAAGCACAAGGTGATCGGCGACGTCCGTGGCCTGGGTTCGATGGTCGCCATCGAGCTGTTCGAAGGCGGCGACGTGAACAAGCCGGCTGCCGAGCTGGTCAGCAAGATCGTCGTGCGTGCTCGCGAGAAGGGCCTGATCCTGCTCTCCTGCGGCACCTACTACAACGTGATCCGCTTCCTGATGCCGGTAACCATCCCGGACGCCCAGCTGCAGAAAGGCCTGGCCATCCTGGCCGAGTGCTTCGACGAACTGGCCTGACAGGCTCGTTCGGCAGTACCGGAAGAGGCCCGCGCAAGCGGGCCTTTTCTTTTTCCGGGGTTTCGCTCCGCCTGCGTCGCCGTGCCGCATCTACCCCCTTGGTCGTATCGGAGAGTGCCGCCGCATCAGCTATCCTGTCCTGCGCGCGATGCCGTCCGGGCCTCCCTCTGGCAGGCGCCTTGCGACTCGGTTAAGGTGCGCGCGCATCTGCGAGAGGATCTCCATGACAGCACTCAGCGCCGCGCCGACCGTTCTGGTCGCCGCCGCCGACCCCTGGAACCGCGAACTGCTCGGCCAACTGGTACTGAGCGTGCGTTGCGACGCGGCCGTCGAATATTGCGAGGACGGCGACCAGGCCATCCAGGCCTGCCGGCTGCGCGCCTTCGGCCTGGTGCTGGCCGAGCAGGAACTGGCCGGCACCGACGGCATCGACCTGCTCCGCCACCTGCGCCGCAGCCGCCGTGGGGCGGGTGCGCCGGACTTCATCCTGATCAGCGCCAAGGCCGATGCGGCCAGCGTGCGCGCGGTGCTGCCGCTGGCGCCCAGCGCCTACCTGGTCAAGCCGTTCAATGCCGAGGACCTGCGCCAGCGCCTGCGCAGCCTGCTGCTGGAGCCGGGGCAGGAAGTCAGTTGCGCCGTGCCCCGGGGGCTTACCGGCAGCCTGGCTGAGTTCCTCGCCGAGGCACGTGACGCCGCCGAGGGCGCGCCCCTGCTGGCGGCGGTGGGCGAGGCGGCGAGCCGTTGCCTGAGCTGCGAAGGGGTCAGCCTGGAGCAGATGGAAGAAGAATTCGGCCGCGACCCGCAGATCACCGCCTGCCTGATCGCCGCGGCCAACAGCGCCGCGCGGCACGTCGGCATGCCCTGCCTGACCCTCGCCCAGGCGCTGGCCCGCCTCGGCCTGGCCCAGGCCTGCAACCTGGTGCTGGGGCTCAGCCTGGAGCACGCCGCGCAACTCGCCGAGCCGCGCCTGAAGGAGCGCGCCGCGGCATTCTGGGCGCTTTCCCAGCGTACCGCCGATGCCGCCCAGGCCCTGGCCGAGAGCCTCGACGTCGACGCGCCGCGCTGCTACACCGCCGGCCTGCTGCATTGCCTGGGCGACCTCGCGGTGCTGCGCACCCTGGAGGAATGGTGCCGGCGCGGCGGGGCGCTGGAGGACCAGGAGATCGACGACAGCCTCAAGGCCTTCGGCGCCAGCTTCGGCTCCACGCTGCGCGCGCGCTGGCGCCTGCCGCTGGAGCTGCGCGGGCTGGTCGCCGCGTGCTACGGCATGGGTAGCGGGGTGTTCTCGCGCAAGGCGCTGGTGCTCAACCTGGCGGCCAGGGCGGCACGCCTGCCAGCGTCCCAGGCCGGGTTACTGAAGGAGGAGAAGGCGCTGCGGATGCTCGGGCTGGGGCCGGTGGAATTGCAGTTGCTGCAGAAGTTCTGTGACGCCGAGGAGCCAAGCGCTTCGTAGGATCAGCTGTTTCCGGCTGCGCGAGGTGCTCTTCGTAGGAGCGGAACTTTTCCGCGATAGCCGGACGTTCCGGCGCGATTCACGGATGAAATCCGCTCCTACGCTGCCCCACCCACGCCATTTCCTTGTAGGAGCGCGCCCTGCGCGCGAAGTCGCGGGCAGGGCCAGCTCCTACAGTCTGCCCCGAGGCATGGCGTTACTACTGTAGGAGCGGAACTTTTCCGCGATAGCCGGACGTTCCGGCGTGATTCGCGGATGAGATCCGCTCCTACGCTGCCCCACCCGCACCATTTCCTTGTAGGAGCAGCGCCCTGCGCGCGAAATCGCGGGCAGGGCCCGCTCCTACAGGCTGCCCCGAGGCATGGCGTTCTTACTCGTAGGAACTTTTCCGCGATAGCCGGACGTTCCGGCGCGATTCGCGGATGAAATCCGCTCCTACGCTGCCCCACCCGCGCCATTTCATTGTAGGAGCGCGCCCTGCGCGCGAAATCGCGGGCAGGGCCCGCCTACCGTTCACAGCAAGGCATGGACCGCTCGCGGACAATAAAAAACGCCGCTTCCCGAGTAGGGAAGCGGCGTTCCTTTGTGGCTGACGCGCTAACGCTTCAACGCTTGGCCAGCAGCTCCTTGCCACGCGCCACGGCGGCGCGAACCTGGGCCGGGGCGGTGCCGCCGATGTGGTCGCGGGCGTTCACCGAGCCTTCCAGGGTCAGCACGGCGAACACGTCGTCGGCGATCTGGTCGCTGAACTGGCGCAGCTCGTCCAGGCTCATCTCGGCAAGGTCCTTGCCGCTGTCCACGCCGTATTTCACCGCGTGGCCGACGATCTCGTGGCAGTCGCGGAAGGGCAGGCCCTTGCGCACCAGGTAGTCGGCGAGGTCCGTGGCGGTGGAGAAGCCGCGGCGGGCCGCCTCGCGCATGATCTCGCGCTTGGGCTTGATGGCCGGGACCATGTCGGCGAAGGCGCGCAGGCTGTCGCGCAGGGTGTCGGCGGCGTCGAACAGCGGTTCCTTGTCTTCCTGGTTGTCCTTGTTGTACGCCAGCGGCTGGCCCTTCATCAGCGTCAGCAGGCCGGTGAGGTGGCCGAACACCCGGCCGGACTTGCCGCGTACCAGTTCCGGCACGTCCGGGTTCTTCTTCTGCGGCATGATCGAGGAGCCGGTGCAGAAGCGGTCGGGCAGGTCGATGAACTGGAACTGCGCGCTGGTCCAGAGCACCAGCTCCTCGGAGAAGCGCGACAGGTGCATCATCGCCAGGGAGGCGGCGGCGCAGAATTCGATGGCGAAGTCACGGTCGGACACGCCGTCCAGCGAGTTGCCGGAGATCGCTTCGAATCCCAGCAGTTCGCAGGTGATTTCCCGCTGGATCGGGTAGGTGGTGCCGGCCAGCGCGGCGCTGCCCAGGGGCATGCGGTTGACGCGCTTGCGGCAATCCACCAGGCGCTCGTAGTCGCGGCTGAGCATCTCGAACCAGGCCAGCAGGTGGTGGCCGAAGGTCACCGGCTGGGCGGTCTGCAGGTGGGTGAAGCCGGGCATGATGGTGTCCGCCTCGGCTTCGGCCAGGCCCAGCAGGCCCTGCTGCAGGCGGGTGATCTCGGCGAGGATGGTGTCGATCTCGTCGCGCAGCCACAGGCGGATGTCGGTGGCCACCTGGTCGTTGCGGCTGCGGCCGGTGTGCAGCTTCTTGCCGGTGACGCCGATGCGGTCGGTCAGGCGCGCCTCGATGTTCATGTGCACGTCTTCCAGGTCGACGCGCCAGTCGAAGCTGCCGGCCTCGATCTCGGCCTGGATCTGCTTCAGGCCGTCGATGATGGCGTCGCGCTCGGCGTCGGTCAGCACACCGGCCCGGGCCAGCATGCTGGCGTGGGCGATGGAGCCCATGATGTCGTGGTGGTAGAGGCGCTTGTCGAAGTCGACGGAGGCGGTGAAGCGGGCGACGAAGGCGTCGACGGGTTCGCTGAAGCGGCCGCCCCAGGACTGGTTGGTCTTCTCTACGCTCATGGATCTCTCTCGCGGAAACAGGCAGGCGCGTGCAGCGCCTGCAGGAAGGGCAAAGTCCGACGATAATAGCAGGCTGAAGGTCAAAAACGGCGTGCGCTTCGACGGGTGTGGCGGGGGGAACCAGGGTGGCCGCCCCGGCCGGGCGCGGCGCAGTCGACATTTCGGTGCTCGAATTCGCCCGGCGGGCTGCGATCCGCTTGCCGAGGCGCGGAGGCTTGCGGAAACTTCGGCGATGCCAAACCAAGCCAAGACCGGCGCCCAGCCGGCAACCCACGACGATTTCTTCATCCCCGAACTGTGCCAGAGCGAGGCGCTGTTCAGCCTGGTCCTGCTGGCCGAGCTGCTGGTGCTGGTACTGGTGCTGGCCGAGCCGATGACGCCCAGCTTCAACTGGGTGCGCCTGGCCCTGGCCTCGCTCTTCGTGCAGTGGATAGTGCTGCTCTCGGCGGGCCTGCTGTGCCGCCTGCGGCCGCTGCTGGCGCGCTGGCCGGCATGGGGCTCGGGGCTGGCCAGCTGCCTGCTGGTGGTGCTGCTCACCCTCGGCTGCACCGCGGTGGCCGACTACTACGCGCTCGGCGGGCCGCTGTCGATCAAGGGCGAGGTCAACCTGTACCTGCGCCATGCCTTGATCGCCCTCATCATGTCGGCCTTGTTGCTACGCTACTTTTACTTGCAGAGCCAATGGCGCAGGCAGGAACAGGCCGAGCTGCGCGCGCGCATCGAGTCGTTGCAGGCGCGCATCCGCCCGCACTTCCTGTTCAACAGCCTGAACAGCATCGCCAGCCTGATCGAGCTGGACCCGGGCAAGGCCGAGCAGGCGGTGCTGAACCTGTCGGACCTGTTCCGCGCCAGCCTGGCCAAGCCGGGGACTTTAATTTCCTGGGGGGAGGAACTGGAGTTGGCCAGGCGCTATCTTTCCATAGAGCAGTATCGCCTGGGCGACCGGCTGCAACTGGACTGGCAGGTGAGCGGCGTGCCCGATGGCGTGCCCATCCCGCAGTTGACCCTGCAGCCACTGTTGGAGAATTCATTGATCTACGGTATCCAGCCGCGCATCGAAGGCGGCCTGGTGAAAGTTGAGGCGGACTATCGTGACGGTGTGTTCCAGTTGTGCGTGAGCAACCCCTACGACGAGTCGACGCAGACGCTGCCCACGAAGGGGACCAAGCAGGCGCTGCAGAATATCGCGGCGAGAATTGCGGCACTTTTCGGGCCAAAAGCGAGTCTCAGCGTCGAACGCCGTGACGGACGGCACTACACCTGTCTACGCTATCCATGTGCGCGTCTCATGCAGGAAGCCTGAGCTTATGAATGTCCTGATCGTCGATGACGAACCCCTGGCGCGCGAGCGCCTGGCCCGGCTGGTGGGGCAACTGGACGGCTACCGCGTCCTCGAACCCTCCGCCAGCAACGGCGAAGAAGCGCTGGCGCTGATCGACAGCCTGAAGCCGGATATCGTCCTGCTGGATATCCGCATGCCCGGCCTGGACGGGCTCCAGGTCGCCGCCAAGCTGTGCGAGCGCGAAGCCCCCCCGGCGGTGATCTTCTGCACCGCCCACGATGAATTCGCCCTGGAGGCCTTCCAGGTCAGCGCGGTCGGCTACCTGGTCAAGCCGGTGCGCGCAGAGGACCTGGCCGAGGCCCTGAAGAAGGCCTCCAGGCCCAACCGCATCCAACTGGCGGCGCTGACCAAGCCGCCGGCCGCCGGCGGCCCCGGCCCGCGCAGCCACATCAGCGCGCGGACGCGCAAGGGCATCGAGCTGATCCCCCTGGAGGACGTGATCTTCTTCATCGCCGACCACAAGTACGTGACCCTGCGCCACGCCGGCGGCGAAGTGCTGCTGGACGAGCCGCTGAAGGCCCTGGAAGACGAGTTCGGCGAGCGTTTCGTGCGCATCCACCGCAACGCCCTGGTCTCGCGCGAGCGCATCGAGCGCCTGCAGCGCACCCCGCTGGGGCATTTTCAGCTTTACCTCAAGGGCCTGGACGGCGACGCCCTGACCGTGAGCCGGCGGCATGTCGCCGGGGTGCGGCGGTTGATGCATAACTTGTGAGGGCTGCAGGCTTCAGGCGGCAGGCTGCAGGCATAGGCGCAGCTGGTTTGCAGGCCGCGCCGAGGCGATTTTCGTAGGAGCGAGCTTGCTCGCGAACCGCGTGGCGCCGTTTGTTCGCGAGCAAGCTCGCTCCTACAGCGGTGATGTAGGCGCGGGCTTGCCAATGAACCCTGATCCCGGGGATGGCCCGAGCGGGGTGGGCTGAAAGCCTGTCTTGGCGTCGCAGGGGGGAAAGCCTGGGCGCTGAAGCCTGTTATCATCCCCCGCAGTCCCTTGTCCCGGAATTGCCCATGTCGTCCCGCGAAATCCGAATCGCCACCCGTCAGAGCGCATTGGCCCTGTGGCAGGCCGAGTACGTCAAGAGCCGCCTTGAGCAGGCCCACCCCGGCCTGCGCGTGAGTCTGCTGCCGATGACCAGCCGCGGCGACAAGCTGCTCGATGCCCCGCTGGCGAAGATCGGCGGCAAGGGCCTGTTCGTGAAGGAACTGGAGACCGCCCTGCTGGAGGGCGCGGCCGACATCGCCGTGCACTCCATGAAGGACGTGCCCATGGACTTCCCCGAGGGCCTGGGCCTGTACTGCATCTGCGAGCGCGAGGACCCGCGCGACGCCTTCGTCTCCAACACCTACGCCAGCCTCGCCGAGCTGCCCGCCGGCAGCGTGGTCGGCACCTCCAGCCTGCGCCGCCAGGCGCAGCTGCTGGCCAGCCGCCCGGACCTGCAGATCCGCTTCCTGCGCGGCAACGTCAACACCCGCCTGGCCAAGCTCGACGCCGGTGAGTACGACGCCATCATCCTCGCCGCCGCCGGCCTGATCCGCCTCGGCTTCGAGGCGCGCATCCGCTCCGCCATCGGCGTGGAGGACAGCCTGCCGGCCGGTGGCCAGGGTGCCGTGGGCATCGAATGCCGCAGCGCCGATACCGAGATCCACGCGCTGCTGGCGCCGCTGCATCACGCCGACACCGCGCTGCGGGTGACCGCCGAGCGCGCGTTGAACAAGCGCCTCAACGGCGGCTGCCAGGTGCCCATCGCCTGCTACGCCGTGCGCGAGGGCGAGCAGCTGTGGCTGCGCGGCCTGGTCGGCCAGCCCGACGGCGCGCAGCTGCTGCGCGCCGAGGCCCGCGCGCCGCTGGCCGAGGCCGAGGCGCTGGGCGTGAAAGTCGCCGAAGACCTGCTGGGGCAAGGCGCGGCCGACATCCTCGCCGCCGTGTATGGCGAGGCCGGCCCGCAGTGAGCCACTGGCGCCTGCTGCTGACGCGGCCGCAGGAAGAGTGCGAGGCCCTGGCCGCCAGCCTGGCCGAACACGGCGTGGCCAGCGCCAGCCTGCCGTTGCTGGCCATCGAGCCCCTGGAAGAAACCCCCGAGCAGCGCAGCCTGCTGCTCGACCTGGACCGCTACTGCGCCGTGGTGGTGGTCAGCAAGCCCGCCGCGCGCCTGGGCGTAGAGCGCATCGACCGCTTCTGGCCGCAGCCGCCGGCGCGCCAGGGCTGGTTCGCGGTCGGCGCGGCCACCGCGGCTATCCTCGATGACTACGGTCTGCGCGTGCACTACCCGGAGCACGGCGACAACAGCGAGGCGCTGCTGGCGCTGCCGGCCCTGGCGCAGGCCCTGGAGGTGCCGGGGCCGCGGGTGCTGATCCTGCGTGGCGAAGGTGGCCGAGAATTCCTCGCCGAGCGCCTGCGCGGCCAAGGTGTGGCCGTGGATTATCTGGAACTCTACCGCCGCGTCCTGCCGGCCTACCCGGCGGGCGAACTGGCGCGGCGGGTGTGCGAGGAGGCGCTGAACGGCTTGGTGGTGAGCAGTGGCCAGGGCCTGGAGCACCTGCTGCGAGTGGCCGGGGAGGACTGGCCGCAACTGGCCGGGCTACCCTTGTTCGTGCCCAGCCCGCGGGTCGCCGAACTGGCCCGCGACGCCGGTGCGCGACGCGTGATCGATTGCCGCGGGGCGAATGCCGCGGCCCTGCTGGAGGCGCTCAGGGGCGCCGACGAAGAATAATTTCCGAGCGAAGGATGGACCTGTGAGCGAAGCCGTCACTCCCCAAGACACCCCGCAAAGCACTCCCGTCGAGCCGACCCCGCCCGTCCCGGCCAGGTCCGGCAATGGCCTGGCCCTGCTCGCCCTGCTGGTCGGCGTCGCCGGCCTCGGCGTCGGTGGCTGGGGGCTGTGGCAGACGCAGCAGCTGCAGGCCCGCGACCAGGCCCGCGCGCAGCAGCTGGAGGAAGCTCGCAGCCAGGCCCAGAACCTGCTGAACCACAACGGCGCGCTGGACAAGCGCCTGGACGCGCTGCCCAGCGCGGACGAGCTGGAAGCCCGCCGGCGCCTGGTGGTCGAGCTGCAGGGCGACCAGCAGCAACTGGCCCAGCAGTTCAAGCAGGTCCTCGGGCAGAGCCGCCAGCAGTGGCGCCTGGCCGAGGCCGAGCACCTGATGCGCCTCGCCTCGCTGCGCCTCTCCGCGCTGCAGGACATCGACAGCGCCACCCAACTGGTGCAGGGCGCCGACGACATCCTCCGCGCGCAGAATGACCCGGGCGCCTTCGCCGCCCGCGCGCAACTGGCCAAGAGCCTCGAAGCCCTGCGCAGCCTGCCGCAGCCGGACCGCACCGGGCTGTTCCTGCAGCTCGGCGCGCTGCGCGAGCAGGCCGCCCAGCTGCAGCCGCTGGAGCCGAGCTTCAAGGAAGGCCCGGGCAAGGCCTCGACCACCGCCTGGGGCGACGGCAGCAGCACCCTGGACCAGTGGTGGGAGCGCATCTCGCGCTACGTGCGCATCGACTTCAACGCCGGCCAGGACGTGCGCCCGCTGCTTTCCGGGCAACAGCTGACGCGCGTGCGCCTGGCCCTCAGCCTGGCCCTGGAGCAGGCGCAGTGGGCCGCGCTCAACGGGCGCCAGGAAGTCTACGAGCAGGCCCTGAAGCAGGCGCGGCAGATCCTCGGCGACTTCTTCAACGCCGACCTCGCCGACAGCCGCGCCCTGGGCCTGCGCATCGACGAGCTGGCGCAGCAGCCGGTGGCCGTCCAGGCGCCGGACCTGAACCCGGCGCTGAGCGCCCTGCAGGCCTACGTGGTGCGCCGCGACCAGGCCGCCGCCGACCAGCAGCAGGCGCCCGCCGCGCCCCAGGCGGAGGGCAGCCAATGAGCCGCGTCTACCTGCTGGTCCTGGCCCTGGTGGTGGCCGCCACCCTGGTCGGCCTGGCCATCGCCGAGCAGTCGGGCTACGTGCTGATCGCCTACAAGAGCTTCCGCTACGAATCCAGCCTGTGGACCTTCCTCGCCCTGCTGGCGCTGGTGTGGCTGCTGTACCTGGCGGTACGCCTGGTGCTGCGCCTGCTCGGCGTGTCCGGGCGGGTGGTCAACCCCTGGTCGCGCTTCAACCGCCGGCGCCGCGCCGAGATGGCCGAGGAACACGGCCAGCGCGACCTCGCCGAAGGCCACTGGGCCCCGGCCCTGCGCCACCTGCGGCGCGCCGCCGAACTGAACGAGCGCAGCCTGCCCAGTTACCTGGGCGCGGCCCGCGCGGCCAACGAACTGGGGCGCTTCGAGGAGTGCGACCAGGTACTCGACCGCGCCCTCGAACGCCAGCCCGGCACGGCCCTGGCCGTGGGCCTGACGCGCGCGCAACTGCTGATCAACCGCGGTGCCTTCGAGCCGGCACGCGCGGTGCTGGTGAAGCTGCACGAGGAACACCCGCGCCACCCCACGGTGCTGCGCCTGCTCCAGCAGCTCTACGTCAGCCTGCAGGACTGGCGCCCGCTGCTGGCCCTGCTGCCGGAGCTGCGCAAGGAACGCGTGCTGGAGAACGCCCAGCTCAGCGACCTGGAACGCCGCGCCTGGATCGCCGCCCTGGAAGCCGCCGGCGAGCAGGGCCTGGGGCAGGGCGAGACGGCCCTGCAGCCGCTCACCCAGACCTGGCAGAACCTGCCGGCCAACCTGCGCGCCCAGCCGCTGCTGGTCGCCGCCTACGCCCAGCAGCTGCTGCGCCTGGGCGCGCCCGAGGAGGCGGAGAAGGTCCTGCGCCAGGCCCTCAAGGAAGGCTACGACGAGCGCCTGATGCTGCTCTACGGCAAGGCCCGCGGCAGCGACCCGGCGCGCCAGCTGCAGAACGCCGAGGCCTGGCTGAAGAAATACCCCGACGACCCCGTCCTGCTCTTGTCCCTGGGCCGCCTGTGCCTGGCCGACAAGCTCTGGGGCAAGGCCCGCGACTACCTGGAGGCCAGCCTGGCCCGCCAGCACAGCGCCGAGACCTGCGCCGAGCTGGCGCGCCTGCTGGCGCACCTGGGGGAGACCGAGCGCAGCAACAGGCTGTTCCAGGAAGGCCTGGGCCTGTTCGGCGCGCCTGTGGGCAGTGCCGTCCAGTTGCCTGCGAAGGTGTAGGAAGGTTCGGATGAAACGCGGCGCCCTGGGGCGCCGCTTTCGTTTGTAGCTGACAGCGACCGCCTACTTGCCGACGTAGCGGATGCGGTAGATCGCCCCGGCCATGTCATCGCTCACCAGCAGCGAACCGTCCCTGGCCACCAGCACGTCGGCGGGCCGCCCGAGCACTTCCTCGCCGGCCTGCAGCCAGCCCTCGGCGAACAGGCTCTGGCGCTTGAGCGAGCCGTCGGCGTTCAGCTCCACCCGCACCACCCGGTAGCCGACCTTGCGGCTGCGGTTCCACGAGCCGTGCTCGGCGATGAAGACGTTGCCGCGGTACTCGGCGGGGAACTGCTCGCCGCTGTAGAAGCGCATGCCCAGGGCCGCCACGTGGGCGCCGAGGCCGGCCACCGGCGCCACGAAGGCCGAGCAGGGGCGCTGGGCGAATTCCGCGTCGGCGATGCGCCCGGCGTGGCAGTCCGGGTAGCCGAAGTCGTCGCCGGCCCTGGTCACGCGGTTCAGTTCGTCGTCGGGCTGGTCGTCGCCGAGCAGGTCGCGGCCGTTGTCGGTGAACCACAGCCGGCCCTGGGCGTCCCAGTCGAAGCCCACGGTGTTGCGCACGCCGTAGGCCACCACCTCGCGCTGGCTGCCGTCCACCGCCATGCGTTGCAGGTTGGCGTAGTGCTCGCGGTCCGGGCGGCAGATGTTGCAGGGCGCGCCCACCGGCACGTAGAGCTTGCCGTCGGGGCCGAAGGCGATGAATTTCCAGCCGTGGTGGGTTTCCGTGGGGAACTCGGGGGGCAGCGCCTCGGGTTCCGGCGGTGCGTCCAGGTGCGTCTCGATGTCGCGCAGTACGTAGAGGCGGCTGACAGCCGATACGTACAGGTCGCCCCGGTGGAAGGCCACGCCGCTGGGCATCTTCAGGCCGCTGGCGATCACTTGCGGACGCCGCTCGCCGGGGCGCAGGGCGTACACCTTTCCGGCCTCGCGGCTGCCGATGAAGAGCGTGCCCCCGTCGCCCAGGGCCATGGCGCGGGCGTTGGGGACCTGGTCGCTGAGCACCTCGATGCGGAACCCCTCGGGTACCTTGAGCCGCTCCACCACCGAGGCGGCGAATGCGCCGGGGAGGGGGACGAGCAGCAGCGCGGCGAGTAGGATCAACTGTCGACGCATGGTAGGAATTCCCTGATGGCTGTCCGGCCCAGTCTAGCCCGCCGCCTTGAAAGGCCTGCGGAATTTCCTCTACCGTAGCGGCCTTTCCGAAAATGCCGTGCCACTGGAGCCGCCATGAACCTGGCCAGCCCGCGTTCCCTGTTCTTCCTCGCCTTCCTCGCTTGCGCCGCCATGCTCGGCGCCGGCTTCTACCTGCAGTACATGGTCGGCCTGGAGCCCTGCCCGCTGTGCATCATGCAGCGCATCTTCTTCGCCGGCGCCGGGCTGTTCTCGCTGATCGCCGCCCTGCACGGCCGCGGCCGGCGCACCTACGCGGTGCTGGTGCTGCTCTGCTCGCTGGCCGGCGCCGGTACCGCGGGCCGGCAGATCTGGCTGCAGACCCTGCCGCCGGACCAGCTGCCGTCGTGCCTGCCGCCGCTGGACTACATGATGCAGACCATGCCCTACGCGGACATCCTCTGGACCATGTTCCACGGCTCGGCCGACTGCGCCGAAGTGACCTGGACGCTGCTGAGCCTGAGCATTCCGGAGTGGAGCCTGCTGGCCTTCGTCGGCTTCGCCCTGTTCGCCGTCTACCAGTTCCTGCGTCGCGGCTGATTGCCGCGGGGCGCCATAACCCACCGCGGCGCGAAGCCAGCGCCGCCGCGGCCTGCCGATTAAACGCTCGTATGAATTTTCCCGCGAAAGGTGTCTTGAAGCCGACATCCCACGGGCATACTCTGGTCTTCCGCACCGCCGGAATCCCGCCATCAGAGCGGTAGAAGGCCGGCGAGTGCACGCATTCGACAGAGAATTGTCCCGGGGTGGAACCCGCCGGGACAGGCCGAGGGAAGCGAGGACAAGATGCTCGAGAGCTGCCGCAATGCCCAGGAACGTTGGGGAGGCGTCCACCAGCTGATCGACCGCTGGTTGCGTGACCGCCAGGAACTCATCCAGGCCTTCGATTCGCTATCCGGCACCCAGGCGCCCGCGGTCAATGGCGAGGGGCTGGAGAACTTCTGCCAGCGCCTGGTCGACTACGTCTCCGCCGGCCACTTCGAGGTCTACGAACAACTGATGGACGAGGCCAAGGCCTTCGGCGATGCGCGCGGCCTGGAACTGGCCAAGCAGATCTACCCGCGCCTGGAAACCATCACCGCGTCCGCGCTGAACTTCAACGACCGCTGCGACAACGGCGACTGCCGCGAAGGCACCTGCCTGACCAGCGAATTGAAAGCCCTGCGCCAGGAATTGCACGAGCGCTTCGAGCTTGAGGATTGCCTGATCGAGGTGCTGCACAACGCCCACGAGCAGCGCACGGTCGGCGCCTGATTCCCAGCGGCGAGCAAAGGGGCGCGGTCCTTGCGGACGCGCCCTTTTTTCATGCCTGGAAAAACCCGGTGGGGCGGCTGGAAGCCCCGTGCCATGCGGCTTCCGGTTCTTCTGGAGTTCGCCTCCGGGGGCTTCGTTGCGGCGGCATGCGGCGGCGTTGACGAGGGTGTCGATGGGGGAGGCGCGCCCGAGGCGGGTTGCCCAGCCTGTGGAAAAACGGCTGCAGATTGTGCCTGGCGCGGGTTTCAGCTTTATTGGGGCGTTGGCGAGAGGGGCTGTGCGGGTCTAGTATGGGCGCAACCACGTACGCCAGGAGGCACGTCATGTCGGCCAACAAGAAACCTGTCACTACTCCCTTGCATCTGCTGCAGCAACTTTCCCACAGTTTGATCGAGCATCTGGAGACCGCCTGCAAGCAGGCCCTGGTGGACTCCGAGAAACTGCACGCCAAGCTGGAAAAACAACGCGCCAAGGCGCAGGACAAACTGCACAAGGCACGCACCAAGCTGCAGGAAGCGGGCAAGTCCGGGAAGGCCAAGGCACAAGCCAAGGCCAAGGCCGGCATCGCGGAACTGGAAGAGGTGCTGGAAACCCTGAAGGGCCGCCAGGCGGAAACCCGTACCTACATCGCCAGCCTCAAGCGCGACGTCCAGGAAAGCCTGAAGCTGGCCCAGGGTGTGAGCAAGGTGAAGGAAGCGGTCGGCAAGTCCCTGGCCATCCGCAAGCCGGTTGCCGCCGCCAAGCCCGTCGCCGCCAAGCCGGCTGCCAAAGCTGCCGCTGCCAAGCCCGCTGCTAAACCGGCTGCCAAGGCCGTTGCCGCCAAGCCGGCTGCCAAAGCTGCTGTTGCGAAACCCGCCGCCAAGCCGGCTGCTAAAGCTGCCGCTGCCAAGCCCGCCGCCAAACCGGTTGCCAAGGCTGCTGCTGCCAAGCCTGCCGCTAAACCGGTTGCCAAGGCTGCTGCCGCCAAGCCTGCTGCTAAACCGGCTGCCAAAACTGCCGCTGCCAAGCCTGCTGCTAAACCGGCCGCCAAAGCTGCTGCTGCCAAGCCTGCCGCTAAACCGGTTGCCAAGGCTGCTGCTGCCAAGCCTGCCGCTAAACCGGTTGCCAAGGCTGCCGCTGCCAAGCCTGCCGCCAAGCCGGCTGCCAAAACTGCTGCCGCCAAGCCCGCCGCTAAACCGGCTGCTAAAGCTGCCGCCGCGAAGCCGGCTGCCAAGCCCGCTGCTGCCAAACCGGCCGCCAAGCCCGCCGCTGCAAAGCCTGCCGCCAAACCGGCTGCCAAGCCCGTAGCTGCGAAGCCCGCCGCCAAACCGGCTGCCAAGCCCGCTGCTGCGAAGCCTGCCGCCAAACCAGCCGCCAAGCCTGCCGCTGCCAAACCGGCTGCCAAGCCCGCCGCAGCCAAGCCTGCAGCGCCCGCTGCTGCCCCGGCTGCTGCTCCCGCTGCCCCGGCCGCGTCGACCGCTCCGGTCGCCAGCGCAGCATCGGCTCCGGTAGCGCCGAGCGCTCCGGCCGCCACGCCGAGCAGCGCTTCCTAAGGCGCCGCTCGCGAAGCCGCCGCGGTGCGCAGCTGTTGCAGCGCACCGCGGCGTGCCTTCCCCGCTTCGCCGGCGCAGCCCTGCAGCCAGGCGTCCAGTTCGTCCCTGTCTTCTTCGGCCCAGTCCCGTCCCGCTTCCGCCAGCCGCTCCAGTTGCAGGCGTTCGGCGCGCAGCTCCAGTGTTTTCAGGGTTTCCCGCAACGCTTCCAGATGGGCGTCGTCCCTTGCTCCGGCCTTCCATCGCTGGCGCAACGTACGCAGGGGGCTGACCACCTCGTTCTGCCAGCCGGCGGAGGCTCTCGCCAGGGCGACCAGGCGTTGTTCGCCACAGGCCACGCCACGGGCGCCGAACCAGGCCCCGGCCAGCAGCAGGCAGACGTCGGCGCCGGCCTCCTGCAATGCCAGGCAGGCCGCCTCGCAGCCCGGTTGCGCGTAGAGGTCCAGGGCGAACGACCAGATATCTTCTGTCATAGGGCTCCCACAGCGGTTGCGCGGCGAAGCTGATAAACTCCGCCGCCATGATTCGACTACAAAATCTTACGCTACAGCGTGGCCCCCAGCGCTTGCTGGAAGGTGCCGAACTGACCTTGCATGCCGGCCAGAAAGTCGGCCTGATCGGTGCCAACGGCGCCGGCAAGTCGAGCCTGTTCGCGCTGCTGCGCGGCCAGCTCGGGCAGGACGCCGGCGACTACCGGATTCCCGCCGACTGGCGCATCGCGCACATGCGCCAGGAAGTGGACACCCTGGAACGCCAGGCGGTGGACTACGTCCTCGACGGCGACGTGCGCCTGCGCGAAATCCAGACGCAGCTGGCCAGCGCCGAAGCTGCCCATGACGGCGCCGCCGTGGCCCGCCTGCACACCGAGCTGGACAACGCCGACGGCTACACCGCCGACGCGCGGGCGCGCAAGCTGCTGGCCGGCCTGGGCTTCTCTGCCGAGCAGATGGAGCGCCGCGTCGGCGACTTCTCCGGTGGCTGGCGGATGCGCCTGAACCTGGCCCAGGCGCTGATGTGCCCGTCCGAACTGCTGCTGCTCGACGAACCCACCAACCACCTCGACCTCGACGCCATCCTCTGGCTCGAGGAGTGGCTCAAGGGTTACCCGGGCACGCTCATCCTCATCTCCCACGACCGCGACTTCCTCGATGCCGTGGTCGACCACGTGGCGCACCTGGAGCAGCGCAAGCTCACCCTCTACCGCGGCGGCTACTCGGCCTTCGAGCGTACCCGCGCCGAACGCCTGGCGCAGCAGCAGCAGGCCTACGAGAAGCAGCAGGCGCAACGCGCCCACATGGAAAAATACATCGCCCGCTTCCGCGCCCAGGCCACCAAGGCGCGCCAGGCCCAGAGCCGCATCAAGGCCCTGGAGCGCCTGGAGGAGCTGGCCCCGGCCCACATCGACTCGCCCTTCGACTTCGTCTTCCGCGAGTCGGACAGGATCTCCAGCCCCTTGCTCGACCTCGCCGAGGCGCGCCTGGGCTATGGCGACAAGACGGTGCTGGAGAAGGTCAAGCTGCAACTGGTGCCCGGCGCGCGCATCGGCCTGCTGGGCCCCAACGGCGCCGGCAAGTCGACCCTGATCAAGACCCTTTCCGGCGACCTGCCGCTGCTGGCCGGGCACCTGGCGCGCGGCGAGAACCTCGCCATCGGCTACTTCGCCCAGCACCAGCTCGACTCGCTGGACGCCAAGGCCAGCCCGCTGCTGCACCTGCAGCGCATCGCCCCGGGCGAGCGCGAGCAGACCCTGCGCGACTTCCTCGGCGGCTTCGACTTCCGCGGCGCGCGCTGCGACGAGCCGGTGCTGAACTTCTCCGGTGGCGAGAAGGCGCGCCTGGCGCTGGCCCTGATCGCCTGGCAGAAACCCAACCTGCTGCTGCTCGACGAGCCGACCAACCACCTCGACCTGGAGATGCGCCTGGCCCTGACCATGGCCCTGCAGGAGTTCTCCGGGGCGGTGGTGGTGGTGTCCCACGATCGCCACCTGCTCAAGAGCACCACCGACCAATTCCTGTTGGTGGCCGACGGCCGCGTGCAGGACTTCGACGGCGACCTCGACGACTACGCCCGCTGGCTGGTGGACTTCCGCGCGCGCCAGGCGCCGGCCGTCAATGCCGGCGCGGCGTCCGCCGAGAAGACCGACAAGCGCGCCCAGCGCCAGGCCGCCGCCGCGCTGCGCCAGCAGTTGGCGCCGCACAAGCGCGAGGCGGACAAGCTGGAGAAGGAGCTCGGCGGCCTGCACGAGAAGCTCGCCGCGCTCGAGGAGAAGCTCGGCGACAGCGCCCTCTACGAAGCCGCGCGCAAGGACGAGTTGCGTGACCTGCTGGCCCGGCAGGCGACGCTCAAGACGCGCGAGGCCGAGGTCGAGGAAGCCTGGCTGGTGGCCCTGGAAACCCTGGAGAACCTCCAGGCCCAGCTCGAAGGGGCCGAGTGATGGAGGACCTGCCGCTGCTCATCGCCTGGAGCGATCCGTTGCTGCGCGGCCTGCAGATCATCCTCATCCTGCTCCTGGCCTGGGTGCTGCAGCGCCTGGTGGCGCGCGGCCTCAACCGCCTGGCCCAGCGCTACCCGCTGCCCCACGAACTGCTGCTGCCGCTGCGCGGCGGCCTGCGCTGGCTGATCATGGGCTCGGCGCTGATGATGGTGCTGGAGCGCCTGGGGGTTTCCGCCCAGGTGCTGTGGACCGCGCTGACCGGCTTCGTCGCGGTCGCCGCGGTGGCCTTCTTCGCCATCTGGAGCGTGCTCTCCAACCTGTTCTGCGCGGTGCTGATCTTCACCGTCGGCCCGTTCCGCCTGGGTGACCTGGTGGAGGTCATCGAGTCGGCCGACAAGGTCGGCGTGAAGGGCCGCGTCACTGCCATCAACCTGCTCTACACCACCCTCGAGGAAACCTTCGAGGACGGCACCAGCGCCCTGCTGCAGGTGCCCAACAGCCTGTTCTTCCAGAAGGCCATCCGGCGCTGGAAAGGGCCCGGGCTGAGTAGCGGAAGATAACGACAACCCCTGTTCCCACACGGATACCCACGCACTATGGAATGGCTCGCTAGCCCCGAAATCTGGGTTGCCTTTCTGACCCTGACCGCCCTGGAGATCGTCCTGGGCATCGACAACATCATCTTCATCTCCATCCTGGTCAGCCGCCTGCCGGCGGCGCAGCAGCCCAAGGCACGGTTCTTCGGCCTGGCCCTGGCGATGGGCACGCGGATCCTCCTGCTGCTGTCGATCACCTGGGTGATGCGCCTGACCGCCGACCTCTTCGAGGTGTTCGGCCAGGGCGTTTCCGGGCGCGACCTGATCCTGTTCTTCGGCGGCCTGTTCCTGCTGTTCAAGAGCACCATGGAGATCTACCACAGCCTGGAAGGCGCCGAGGAAGGCGGGCAGGGCAGCGCCAAGAGCCGTGGCTTCATGGCGGTGATCATCCAGATCGCGATCATCGACATCATCTTCTCCCTGGACTCGGTGATCACCGCCGTGGGCCTGGTGCAGAACGTGCCGGTGATGATCGCCGCCATCGTCATCTCGGTCGGCGTGATGATGCTCGCCGCCGGCACCATCAGCGCCTTCATCGACCAGCACCCGTCGCTGAAGATGCTGGCGCTGTCCTTCCTCATCGTGGTCGGCACCGTGCTGGTGGCCGAGGCCTTCGAGGTCCACGTGCCCAAGGGCTACGTCTACTTCGCCATGGCCTTCTCGCTGGCGGTGGAAGCGCTCAACATCCGCCTGCGCGGCGCCCTGGCGCGCAAGCGCGGCGAAGCGCCGGTGAAGCTGCGCAAGGACCTGCCGAGCTGATTGGCATGCCCCGCGCCGGGCTTCCTCCATACCTGTAGGAGCGGGCCCTGCCCGCGATTCGCGCGCAGGGCGCGCTCCTACAGGGGAACGCCGGAGTCACGCCGATGGGTATCGCTTCGCTCTACCCATCCTACGGGCTCGGAGTACCCGGAAAGAGATTCTCTGTGACCAAGCCCGAAGCGCGCCTGGGATCAAGGTCAAACGGCGGATAACCGCGAACGGTTATCCGCCCTACACGGCAACGCGCGACTCGGGCACACTGGCTACCCGTAACAAGATTTTTCGCCACGAGGTCCGCCATGCTCGCCAGTACCTGGTTCGCCTTCTTCATCGCCTGCTGGATCATCAGCCTGTCGCCCGGCGCCGGGGCCATCGCCTCGATGTCCTGCGGCCTGCAGTACGGCTTCTGGCGCGGCTACTGGAACGCCCTGGGCCTGCAGATCGGCCTGGCCCTGCAGATCGCCGTGGTCGCCGCCGGCGTCGGTGCGCTGCTGGCCACCTCGGCGCTGGCCTTCAGCGTCATCAAGTGGTTCGGCGTGGTCTACCTGGCCTACCTCGCCTGGCGCCAGTGGAGCGCCGCGCCGCAGGTGATGCAGGCCGACGCCGAGCGCCCCATCGGTCGCCCGCTGAGCCTGGTGCTGCGCGGCTTCCTGGTCAACGCCAGCAACCCCAAGGCGGTGATCTTCATGCTCGCCGTGCTGCCGCAGTTCGTCGACCTGCACCGGCCGATGGCCATCCAGTACGTGATCATGGGCGCCACCATGATCTGCGTCGACCTGATCGTCATGGCCGGCTACACCGGGCTGGCCGCGCGGGTCCTGCGCGCGCTGCGCTCGCCACGCCAGCAGCGGCTGATGAACCG
Organism: Pseudomonas sp. RW407; assembly: GCF_003176655.1. Classification (NCBI taxonomy): domain Bacteria; kingdom Pseudomonadati; phylum Pseudomonadota; class Gammaproteobacteria; order Pseudomonadales; family Pseudomonadaceae; genus Pseudomonas; species Pseudomonas sp. RW407. The sequence goes on from NZ_QGSL01000029.1 coordinate 483,667, forward strand.
CACCTTCGCCAGCCTGTTCCTCGGCGCCGCCGCGCTGCTGGCCACCGTCCGCCGCGCCCCGGTCTGATGCCGACGGGCGCCGCCTAGGCGGGGCAATGGTGGCGGAGTAGTATTGGCGCCCTCCATTCTCATTCGCCTTCCGCCATGCGCCTTCCAAAGCTTCTCATCTGGCTGCTGCCGCTGCTTTGCGGCGCCAGCCTCACGGCCCTGGCCGACGCGCCGGTCGACCCTTCCCAGGCCCTGCACCTGCTGAGCTACCTGGCTGCCGACTACCCGCCGACGGTGAACGCCGGGCAGGTGGTCGACGCCACCGAATACAAGGAACAGCTGGAGTTCGCCGGCCAGTTGCAGGCGTTGTTGCTGGCCTTGCCGGCGCGCCCCGAGCGGGCCGACCTGGAACGCGAGGTGGCCGGCCTGCGCCGCGCCATCGAGCAGCGCCAGCCCGGCGCCCTGGTGGCGCAGCAGGCGCGGCACCTGGAAGCGCGCCTGGCGGATGTCTACCAGGTGGTGCAGACCCCGGCCATCACCCCCGACCCGGCCCGTGGCGCGCCGATCTTCGCCCAGCAGTGTTCCATCTGCCACGGCGATACCGGCAAGGGCGACGGCCCGGCGGGCATCGGCCTGCAGCCGCCGCCGGCCGACCTCACGGCCCGCGCGCGCCTGGACCAGCTGAGCCTCTACGACCTGCGCACGGTGATCGGCCTGGGCGTCGCCGGCACCGACATGCCGGCCTTCGCCGACCAGCTGGACGAGCGCCAGCGCTGGGACCTGGCGGCCTACGTCGCCGGCCTGAGCGCCACCGCCGCCCAGCCCGACGGCACCCACGCCTACCCGCTGGCCAGCCTGGCCACCCAGACCCCGGCCGAAGTGGCCGCCCGTGACGGCGACGCCGCCGCGCAGAGCTTCCGGGCCCTGCGTGCGCATCCGCCGCTGGAGCACCGCGGCCCTGCGCAGCTGATCGACTACACCGCCGCCACCCTGGACAAGAGCTTCGCCATCTACCGCCAGGGCGACCACGACCAGGCCTACGACCTGTCCGTGGCGGCCTACCTGGAAGGCTTCGAGCTGGTGGAAAGCTCGCTGGACAACGTCGACGCCACCCTGCGCAAGGCCACCGAGAAAGAGCTCATGGCCTACCGCCAGACGCTCCGCGACGGCCTGCCGGAAGCCCAGGTGGCGCAGCAGCTGGAGCGCGCCAAGGGCAAGCTGGGCGAAGCCGCCAAGGCACTGAGCGGCGACTCCCTGAGCAGCACCATCAGCTTCGTCTCGGCCCTGCTGATCCTGTTGCGCGAGGGCGTCGAGGCGATCCTGGTGCTCGCCGCCATCCTCGCCTTCCTGCGCAATACCGGGCAGGAAGCCGCCACCCGCGGCGTGCACGTCGGCTGGGGCCTGGCCTTCGTCGCCGGCTTCGTCACCTGGGCGCTGGCGGCCTACGTGATCGACATCGGCGGCGCCCAGCGCGAGCTGATGGAGGGCTTCACCTCGCTGTTCGCCTGCGTGATGGTGCTCTGGCTCGGCGTGTGGATGCACGACCGCCGCCACGCCGCGGCCTGGCAGGACTACATCCGCAGCAGCCTGGTGGGCGGCGGCGGGCGCTTCGGCTTCGCCGTGCTGGCGTTCTTCTCGGTGTACCGCGAGCTGTTCGAGGTCATCCTGTTCTACGAAACCCTCTGGCTGCAGGCCGGCCCGGCCGGGCACAGCGCGGTGATCGCCGGCGCCGGGTGCGCGGTGGTGCTGCTGATCGGCCTGGCCTGGGTGATCCTGCGCGGCTCGGCGAAACTGCCGCTGAAGCTGTTCTTCACCGTCAACGCCGCGCTGCTCTGCGCGCTCTCGGTGGTGTTCGCCGGGCATGGCGTGGTGGCCCTGCAGGAAGCCGGGGTGATCGGCACCCGCCCGGTGCCCTTCTTCGACTTCGACTGGCTGGGCATCAAGGCCGACGCCTATTCGCTGTCGGCCCAGGCCCTGGCGCTGCTGGCGGTGGCCGTGCTCTACGGGCGCAGCCTGCTGGTGGAAAAACGCAAGGCCGCGGCGCTGCCCTGAGGCGGCGCGCGGCAAACCCCGACGGCCAGTGCGATACTGGCCGTCGTCATGTTCGGGAAACGAGTCCGATGCGTATCTGGATCGATGCCGACGCCTGCCCCCGCGCGGCGAAGGAACTGGTGGCGAAGTTCGCCCTGAAGCGCAAGCTGGAAGTGGTGATGGTCGCCGGCCAGCCGGTGGCCAAGCCGCCGTTCGCCTGCGTCAGCCTGGTGGTGGTGCCCAGCGGCATGGACGCCGCCGACGACTACCTGGTGGAGCAGGCCGAGCCGGGCGACCTGGTGATCTGCAGCGACGTGCCGCTGGCCGACCGCCTGGTGAAGAAGGGCGTGGACGCCCTGGACCCGCGCGGCCGCGAGTTCGACGCGAAGAACATGGGCGAGCGCCTGGCCATGCGCAACCTGCTCACCGACCTGCGCGACCAGGGCCAGATGGGCGGCGGCCAGGCGCCCTACGGCGACAAGGACCGCCAGGCTTTCGCCAATGCGTTGGATCGGTTGCTGACGAAGCTGAGCAAGGGAAGTTCTTCGTAGGAGCGAGCTTGCTCGCGAATAGAGTTTCCTGGGGGCTGCAGAGCTGGGTTTGAGAGCGCCCTCTCCCCAGCCCTCTCCCTGAAGGGAGAGGGGGCTTGTCCGTGCCGGCGGATAGGCATGGTTTCAACCTGCAACTTCGCTTCCGGCTAACACTGAAATGCCCGTTTCTGCCCAACGGTCCCCTCTCCCTTCAGGGAGAGGGTTAGGGAGAGGGCAAGGGGGTTGCCCCACGCGCCGGAGTTACCGGGAGATGCGGTTCGCGAGCAAGCTCGCTCCTACGACAAGCGGCTGCATCAGGCCAGTTCAAGCACCCGATCGACCAACTTGTTGATCCCGCTGGCCGCCTCGGCGATGTTCTGCGCCAGCATGTAGGCCGGGGTGGTCACCAGCTTGTGGCGGCTGTCCTCGACTATCTCGTCCACCGGGCATTCGACGTGCTTGGCGCCCATGCGGGTCAGGGCGGCGGCGGTGTCGGCGTCGCAGCCGATGGTGCATTCGATGCCCGGGCCGTAGATGCGCTCGGCCATGGCCGGGGCGATGCAGATCAGGCCTACCGGCTTGTGCGCGGCGGCGAAGGCCTTGGCCAGGGCCAGCACGTCCGACTCGACCTCGCACTGGTCTCCCTCGAAGGCGAAGTTGCTGAGGTTCTTCGCCGCGCCGAAGCCGCCGGGAACGATGAGCGCGTCGAAGTCCTCGGCCTTCGCCTCGCGCACGTCCCTGATGGCGCCACGGGCGATGCGCGCGGACTCCACCAGCACGTTGCGGCTCTCGGGCATTTCCTCGCCGGTCAGGTGGTTGACCACGTGGTGCTGGGCGATGTCCGGGGCGAAGCACTGCACCTGCGCACCGCGCTGGGCCAGGCGCAGCAGGGTGATCACGCTTTCGTGGATCTCGGCGCCGTCGTAGACGCCGCAGCCGGAGAGGATGACGGCAACTTTCTTGTGCATGCAGGTACTCCTGGTTCGGGGTGGCCGGCGTGGCGACGTGCCTGTCGCCATATGCCGGCCGGGTTGTCACCGGCGGCCGTTGTACCCGGGCGCCAGAGGACTAGGATCGGTATCCATAAGCATAACGATTCGGTCGCGCCATGAACTACATCCTCTTCGCGGTGCCGTTCTTCTTTCTGCTGATCGCGCTGGAGCTGCTCGCCGACCGCTGGCGCGGCACCTCCACCTACCGCCTGGGCGACGCCCTGAACAGCCTCAGCGCCGGGGTGCTGTCCACCACCAGCGGCCTGCTGACCAAGGGCATCGGCCTGGTCACCTACGTGTTCGCCTGGCAGCACCTGGCGCTCTTCGAGTTGTCGGCGCAAAGCGCCTGGGTCTGGGTGTTCGCCTTCGTCTTCTACGACTTCTGCTACTACTGGAACCACCGCCTGGGCCACGAGCGCAGCATCCTCTGGGCGGCCCACGCGGTGCACCACCAGAGCGAGGAGTACAACCTCAGCACGGCGCTGCGGCAGACCAGCACGGGCTTCCTGTTCGGCTGGATCTTCTATCTGCCGATGGCGGTGGCCGGGGTGCCGCCGCTGGTGTTCCTCACGGTGGCGGCGCTGAACCTGCTCTACCAGTTCTGGGTGCACACCCGGCACATTCCCAAGCTGGGCTGGTTCGAATGGGTCTTCATCAGCCCTTCGAACCACCGGGTGCACCATGCGCAGAACCCTGTCTACATGGACCGCAACTACGGTGGCGTGTTCATCCTCTGGGACCGCCTGTTCGGCACCTTCCAGGAAGAGCTGGACGAGGAGCCGGTGGTGTTCGGCGTGACCGTGCCGCTGGCCAGCTGGAACCCGCTGTGGGCCAACCTGCAGGTGTATGCCGCGCTGTGGAACGATGCGCGGCGGGCGGGCAGCTGGTGGGACAAGCTGCGCATCTGGTTCATGCGCACCGGCTGGCGCCCGGCCGACGTGGCGGCGCGCTACCCGCTGCAGAAGCCCGACCTGGCCACCTTCCGCAAGTTCGAGGTGCCGCTCTCCCGCGGCCGGCAGTGGTACGCGGCGCTGCAGTTCGCCGGCTACGTG
>NZ_QGSL01000029.1:488269-489310 GCF_003176655.1 Pseudomonas sp. RW407
CTTCGTCAAAGATCGCCCCGGTCACGACCGCCGCTACGCCATCGACGCCACCCGCCTCGAGCGCGAGCTGGGCTGGAAGCCGGCGGAAACCTTCGAGACCGGCATCCGCAAGACCGTGCGCTGGTACCTGGACAACCAGGACTGGGTGAACAACGTCACCAGCGGCGCATACCGTGAATGGGTAGGTAAGCAGTACGCATAAGCCACGCCTCTCTACCTCGAATTAGAAACTGACGGATCAGATAGCGACATGAAACGCAAAGGAATCATCCTCGCCGGCGGCTCCGGCACCCGCCTCCATCCGGCGACCCTGGCCATCTCCAAGCAGCTGCTGCCGGTCTACGACAAGCCGATGATCTACTACCCGCTCAGCACCCTGATGCTGGCGGGCATCCGCGACATCCTGATCATCTCCACCCCGCAGGACACCCCGCGCTTCGAGCAACTGCTCGGCGACGGCAGCCAGTGGGGCCTGAACCTGCAGTACGCCGTGCAACTGTCCCCGGACGGCCTGGCCCAGGCATTCCTGATCGGCGAAGAGTTCATCGGCAACGACCTCTGCGCGCTAGTGCTGGGTGACAACATCTACCATGGCCACGACTTCCAGGAACTGCTGGTCAACGCCATGCAGCGCGATGCTTGTGCCAGCGTGTTCGCCTATCACGTGCATGATCCGGAACGTTACGGCGTGGTCGAGTTCGATGCCGATGGCAAGGCCATCAGCCTCGAGGAGAAACCGGCCAAGCCGAAGTCCAGCTACGCGGTGACCGGCCTGTACTTCTACGACAACCAGGTGGTCGACATCGCCAAGAGCATCAAGCCCTCCGCCCGCGGCGAACTGGAGATCACCGACGTCAACAAGGCCTACCTGGAAGCGGGCAAGCTTTCCGTGGAGATCATGGGCCGCGGCTACGCCTGGCTGGACACCGGCACCCACGACTCCCTGCTGGAGGCCAGCCACTTCATCGCCACCCTGGAAAACCGCCAGGGCCTGAAGGTCGCCTGCCCCGAAGAGATCGCCTTCCGCCAGAAGTGGATCAG
>NZ_QGSL01000029.1:489320-491869 GCF_003176655.1 Pseudomonas sp. RW407
GCCAGTGGAGCCGGAGGTGAAGATCACATAGGCCGGACTGTCCACGCTGACGTCTACGGGGGCTGACAGCGGTGCTTGCGCCAGCAGTTGCGGCAGTTGCTGGGTATCGAGGGTGTAGCGGATAGCGGCGCGTTGCTCGATACGCTTGCGCCGTGCCGTGGGCTGAGCGATGCCGATCGGCACATAGCAGGCGCCAGCGGCGAGCACTCCGAACAGGGCTATCACTGCGTCGCTACCGCGGGGCAGGCATACGCCAACGGCCTCGCCAGGCTTTACGCCCTGGGCCAGCAGACCCGCTGCCACGCGCAAGGCTGCCTCGCGCAACTGGCCATAGCTCAGCCGGCTTTCTCCGTCTATCAGCGCCAGGCGTTCGGCACTCATGGCAAAGGGGGCGGAGAGTAGGGTACGTGGGGCTATGGGGCTGGCTGTGGCATTGACCTGCCGGCGCACAGCGGCCTGCACAGGAGGCAGTGGCAGCGCCAGGGGGCACTGCCAGTCGGCGTCGATCAATCGCACCAGCGCTTCGGTATAGGCAGCGAACGACGCGTCCAGCAGGCCTTCCGGAAACAGTGCGTCCACGGCGTCCCAGCACAGCACCAGGGCGCCGCGATGTTCATACAACTGATGGTCAAGCCAGACCTGCGGGGTTTCCGATAGACCGCCGGGGACGATATCCGGAAAGTCCTCGGGTAGCTCGCCCAGCAGATCGTCGGCCAACCCCAGGGTACTGGTGAACACCACTGGCAATGCCGCGGCCTGCGGACCGACCCGGTGTGCCCGTTGCCGTTGGACCCAGATCGAGGAACAGGCAGCGTGTTGCAGCACATCGGCGATCTGCGCCTGTATCTGCTGGGCCTGGAGCAGGAAGCTGCGGCCAACCTCGGGGTAGAAGCTCACCGGCACCAGCGAGGTGAAGTCACCAAGCACTCGCCCGATGTCCGGATGGATGTCCTGCCGGTCGAACAGTGTCAGATTCAGGGTATGGGCATGGCCGTCGCTCCAGCGGGCCAGCACCTGGGCATAGACGCTGAGCAGCAGTACCGAGGCAGTGATCCCCGACTCTCGTGCCCGCTGGCGTAGCGCTTGCCACTGGTTGGCTTCCAGGCGGAATTCACGGCGGCTGAAACTGGTTTCCTCAAGGCTCTGCGGCGAACAGCGCAGAGGGAGGGTTGGAGGCCCAGGCAGATCGTCGAGGCGTTCACGCCAATAGGAGTGGGCCTGTTCCAGCTGTTCGGGGCTGGGCTGGACCTGCAGAACATAGTCGCGGAACGACAAGCCGATTGGCGATAACGGATGATCGGGCTCGGTGTAGAGCTGGGCCAGTTCTCCCAGCAGGAGCTTGATGCTCAGGCCGTCCAACGTCAGGTAGTTGAAGAACAGCCCCAGGCGACAGCGTTGCCCGGTGTAATTCACCGCATGCACTTCGAACAGTGGCCAGCTGCGCCGCTGGCGTGGCCGCTGCGCCCAGAGCTTGGCCAAATGCTGTCGTGCGGTTTCGGCGTCGCCGCACTTCAGCCAATGCTGCTGCACCTGTACTGGTGGCACCTGTTGCAGGATTACTTGGCGGTCGTCGTCAAGCAATTCGGCGCGGAGCATTTCATGGCGCTGTACAAGACGCTGCCAGGCCCGCTCGAAACGCGGCACATCCAGGCGTTCGCCATCCAGTTCGATCAGGTAGGTAGTGCCACAGGACAATGGCAAGTCCTGGCTTTGCCCGCGCCAGTAGGCCTGTTGGACTTCGGTCAGGGGGAAGCCTCGATAGCGGTTGGCGAGGTCCGGTACTACCTGCAACGCCGGGGTGGCGCCGACCGGCAGCAGGGTTGCGGCAAAATCGGCCAGGCGCGGTGTGGCGAACAATTGGCGCAGGCTGTGGTTGCTAGCCAGACCTTCCCGGCGCAAACGGGTGCTACATCGAGTGGCCAGGAGGCTGTCGCCGCCCAGGCGGAAGAAATCGTCCTGGCGGTGGACCTGCGGGCAATGCAGCAGCTCACGCCAGATCGCCGCGACCCGCTGCTCCACTTCTCCGCAAGGCGGCTGCCGTTGCTGGTCGGTTTGCGGTGCCTGCTGTTCGGCCAGTTGCAACAACTGTTGCCGGTCGAGCTTGCCGTTGGCGCTCAGGGGCAGGCTGGGGAGCAGCAACCATTGGCTGGGCAGCATGTACTCGGGCAACTGCTGGGCCAGGTGCTGACAGAGATCGTCGCTGCAATCGATGCTGCCGACCACTGCGGCCATCAGTCGTAGCGGTTTCCCCGTGGCGAGCACCACTGCCTGGCGTACCTCGGGCAGGGTGAGCAGGGCGCTTTCCACTTCACCCAGTTCGATGCGGTGGCCACGGACCTTGACTTGCTGGTCGCGGCGGCCGAGGAACTCCAGGTAACCGTCGGGCCAGTAACGACCCATGTCGCCAGTGCGGTACCAGCGCTGGCCCTCATGCTGGACGAAACGCTCGGCGCTGAGCTGTTCCGAACCGCGATAGCCGTCAGCGACGCCGACCCCGCCGATCCATAACTCGCCGGAGACCCAGTCCGGACAGTCGCGGCCCAGGCTGT
>NZ_QGSL01000029.1:491879-493131 GCF_003176655.1 Pseudomonas sp. RW407
ATTCGTCAAAGATCGCCCCGGTCACGACCGTCGCTACGCCATCGACGCCACCCGCCTCGAGCGCGAGCTGGGCTGGAAACCGGCGGAAACCTTCGAGACCGGCATCCGCAAGACCGTGCGCTGGTACCTGGACAACCAGGCCTGGGTGAACAACGTCACCAGCGGCGCATACCGTGAATGGGTAGGTAAGCAGTACGCATGAACAAGATTCTTCTACTCGGCGCCAACGGCCAGGTCGGCTGGGAACTCCAGCGCGCCCTGGCGCCCCTGGCGCAACTGGTGGTCTGCGACAGGCAGCGGGCCGACCTGGGCGACCTGGCGGGGCTGGCCAGGCTGGTCGCCGAAGAGCGCCCCGACGTGATCGTCAACGCCGGCGCCTACACAGCGGTGGACAAGGCCGAAAGCGACGTCGACGCCGCCCGCCGGATCAATGCCGAGGCGGTTGCTACCCTGGCCCAGGCCGCGCGGGAAATCGATGCCTGGCTGGTGCACTACTCCACCGACTACGTCTTCGACGGCAGCGGCGAAGCGCCCTTCGAGGAAGATGCCGCCACCGGCCCCCTGGGCGTCTATGGCCAGACCAAGCTGGAAGGCGAGCTCGCCATCCGCGAGAGCGGCTGCCGCCACCTGATCTTCCGTACCAGTTGGGTCTACGCCACGCGCGGGGCGAACTTCGCCAAGACCATGCTGCGCCTGGCCAAGGAGCGCGACGAACTGCGCGTCATCGCCGACCAGGTGGGCGCACCGACCAGCGCCGAGCTGATCGCCGACGTCACCGCCCTGGCGCTGCAACGCCTCGCCCATGATACCGACCTGCGCGAGCGGGCCAGCGGCACCTATCACCTGGTAGCCAGCGGCGAGACCAGCTGGCACCGCTACGCCCAGTTCGTCATCGGCGAAGCCATCCGCCTGGGCGCCGGCCTGCGCGCCACGCCGGAGCGCATCGCCACCATCGCCACCAGCGAATACCCGCTGCCGGCGAAACGCCCGGCCAACTCGCGCCTGGCCAACGACAAGCTGCAACGCACCTTCGGCCTGGTACTGCCCGCCTGGGAGTACCATGTCCAACGCATGATCCGGGAACTGGTAGACCAGGGAGCAGTATGAAACGCAAAGGCATCATCCTCGCCGGGGGTTCCGGCACCCGCCTCCACCCGGCGACCCTGGCCATCTCCAAGCAGCTGCTGCCGGTCTACGACAAGCCGATGATCTACTACCCGCTCAGCACCCTGATGCTGGCGGGCATCCGCGA
>NZ_QGSL01000029.1:493141-494284 GCF_003176655.1 Pseudomonas sp. RW407
GTCGGGCTCGATGTCAGGCGCGGGTGGCCAGCAGGTCCAGGGCGACGTCGACGATCATGTCTTCCTGGCCGCCGACCATCCGCCGCTTGCCCAGCTCGACGAGGATGTCCACGGCCTTGATCCCGTACTTCGCCGAGGCCACCTCGGCGTGGCGCAGGAAGCTCGAATAGACGCCGGCGTAGCCCAGGGCCAGGGTTTCACGGTCCACCCGCACCGGGCGGTCCTGCAGCGGGCGCACCAGGTCGTCGGCGGCATCCATTAGCGCATAGAGGTCGGTGCCGTGGTGCCAGCCGAGCTTGTCAGCGGCGGCGATGAACACCTCCAGCGGCGCGTTGCCGGCCCCCGCGCCCATGCCGGCCAGGCTGGCGTCGATGCGGTTGCAGCCCTCCTCCACCGCGGCGATGGAGTTGGCCACGCCGAGGCTGAGGTTGTGGTGGGCGTGGATGCCGGTTTCGGTCTCGGGTTTCAGGACGCTTTTCACGGCACGGAAGCGCGCACGGATATCGTCCATGTTCATCGCCCCGCCGGAGTCCACCACGTAGATGCAGGTGGCGCCATAGCTCTCCATCAACTTGGCCTGCTGCGCGAGGCCTTCCGGGGTCTGCATGTGGCTCATCATCAGGAAACCGACGGTGTCCATGCCCAGCTCGCGGGCGTACTCGATGTGTTGCTTGGAGACGTCCGCTTCGGTGCAATGGGTCGCGACACGGACGACGCGGGCACCAGCGGTGTAGGCGTTCTTCAGGTCGTGGATGGTGCCGATGCCCGGCAGCAGCAAGGTGGCGATCTTCGCGTGCTTGACCACGTCGGCAGCCGCTTCGATCCACTCCAGATCGGTGTGGGCGCCAAACCCATAGTTGAAGCTGGAGCCTTGCAGGCCATCGCCGTGGGCCACTTCGATGGAGTCGACTTTCGCCATGTCCAGGGCCGCGGCGATGGCGCGCACGTCGTCCAGGCTGTACTGGTGGCGGATGGCATGCATGCCGTCGCGCAGGGTCACGTCGGAGATATAGAGTTTCTGGCTCATGCCGAGGCCTCCATTGCGTGCGCCATGCGCTCGGCGGTGGCCAGCGCGGCGGAGGTCATGATGTCGAGGTTGCCGGCGTAGGCCGGCAGGTAGTGGGCGGCGCCTTCGACTTCGAG
>NZ_QGSL01000029.1:494294-499120 GCF_003176655.1 Pseudomonas sp. RW407
GGCCGACGAAGTACGCAACCTGGCCAAGCGCACCCAGGACTCGGTGGAGGAAATCCGCCAGGTCATCGAAGGCCTGCAGAACGGCACCCGCGAAGTGGTCAGCGCCATGCACAGCAGCCACCAGCAGGCCCAGGGCAGCGTCAGCCAGGTGGAACAGGCGGTGGCCGCGCTGCGCCGCATCGGCGAGGCGGTGGGGGTGATCAACGACATGAACCTGCAGATCGCCAGCGCCGCCGAGGAACAGAGCGCGGTGGCCGAGGAGATCAACCGCAACGTGGCGGGCATCCGCGACGTCACCGAGTCGCTGTCCGGCCAGGCCCAGGAATCGGCGCAGATCAGCCAGTCGTTGAATGACCTGGCCAACCACCAGCAGGGGTTGATGGGGCAGTTCCGGGTGTGATCGGCGGGGACGCCATACCTGTAGGAGCGAGCTTGCTCGCGAACAGGATTTCCCGGCGGCTACGGCGTTGGGTGTAAGAGCGCCCTCTCCCCAACCCTCTCCCTGAAGGGAGAGGGGGCCGTTCGGAGTGGGCGGACAATGCGGCGTCAGCCGGCGAGTTCGTAGGGCGCATAACCGTTCGCGGTTATCCGCCGCTGGCCGGAACACCAATACCTCGGCCCCACACCCATCCTACGAAGGGCGCCTCGGCACAGGTCGACAAGCCCGCCCGTGTTTTCCTGAAACCAACAAAAAACGCCGTTTCCCATGACGGGAAACGGCGTTCTTCCTCGAACCGCGGGCCATGGGCCCGCCGGCATTACAGGCAGAGCTGGCGGTTGGACGCCTTGAGGAATTCCTGCTTCAGGTCCTCGTAGGTGTGCACCGCCGGGAACTGCGGGAACTCGCGGATCACGTTCTCCGGCGCATGGAACAGGATGCCGGCGTGGGCTTCGCTGAGCATGGTAGTGTCGTTGTACGAGTCGCCAGCGGCGATCACGCGGTAGTACAGGCTCTTGAGGGCGATCACCGACTGGCGCTTGGGGTCCTTCTGGCGCAGCTGGTAGCCGACCACGCGGTCGGTCTCGTCGGTGACCAGCTTGTGGCACAGCAGGGTCGGGAAGCCCAGCTGGCGCATCAGCGGCTGGGAGAACTCGTAGAAGGTGTCGGAGAGGATCACCACCTGGAAGCGCTCGCGCAGCCAGTTCACGAACTCCACCGCGCCTTCCAGGGGCTTGAGGGTGGCGATCACTTCCTGGATGTCGGCCAGCTTCAGGCCGTGCTCGTCGAGGATGCGCAGGCGCTGCTGCATCAGCACGTCGTAGTCGGGGATATCGCGGGTAGTCGCCTTGAGCGCTTCGATACCGGTTTTTTCAGCGAAGGCGATCCAGATTTCCGGGACCAGTACCCCTTCCAGGTCGAGACAGGCGATTTCCACGAACGATTCCCCGCAGGTTTGGACAGAAGGCGGCACTCTAGCGGCTCGTCCGGGCCGGCGCAACGCGGTGCTTATACTCAAAGAATACAGTCGACCTTCCTGATGGTTATTTAGGGGCATATCCCTGCCTTTGTTAAGATCGGCAGTCTTATAGCGCACCGCGCAAGTACAAGTGGAAAACCGCCTGATGAGTCATCCGTTCGACGTCGCCGAAATCGCCGCGACCTATGCCAGCAAGTCCCCCCAGGACGTCCTCAAGTTCGCCTTCGAGCACTTCGGCGACGACCTGTGGATCTCCTTCAGCGGCGCCGAGGACGTGGTGCTGCTGGACATGGCCTGGAAGATCAACAAGAACGTCAAGGTGTTCAGCCTGGACACCGGCCGCCTGCACCCGGAGACCTACCGCTTCATCGAGCAGGTGCGCGAGCACTACGGCATCGCCATCGAGGTCATGACCCCCGATCCGCGCCTGCTGGAGCCCTTCGTCAAGGAAAAGGGCCTGTTCAGCTTCTACAAGGACGGCCACGGCGAGTGCTGCGGCATCCGCAAGATCGAGCCGCTCAAGCGCAAGCTCGCCACCGTCAGCGCCTGGGCCACCGGCCAGCGCAAGGACCAGAGCCCGGGCACCCGCAGCCAGGTGGCGGTGGTCGAGGTGGACGGCGCCTTCTCCACCCCGGAAAAGCCGCTGTACAAGTTCAACCCGCTGGCCAACATGAGCAGCGAGGAAGTCTGGGCCTACATCCGCATGCTGGAGATTCCCTACAACAGCCTGCACGAGCGCGGCTTCATCAGCATCGGCTGCGAGCCCTGCACCCGCCCGGTGCTGCCCAACCAGCACGAGCGCGAAGGCCGCTGGTGGTGGGAAGAAGCCACCCAGAAGGAATGCGGCCTGCACGCCGGCAACCTGATCACCAAGGGCTGAGGCCGTCGCCGGCGGGTTTTCCGCCGGCACTCCAGCGCTTAAGGTAGGCCCTGCCCCTACCGCGAGAGGAAAGCCCCATGCGCATCACCATGGTCAAGAAGGTCCTGGCCGACGGCGAGGACTGCGGCAAGTGCAAGGACGTGCAGCAGCGCCTGGAGAACGGCGGCTACCTGCCGCGCATCGACCGCGTGCTGGTGGCCGACGAACGCAACCCGGGCAGCGCCGGCTGGATGGTCGCCGCCCAGTACGGCGTGGACAGCGCGCCCTTCTTCGTGGTGCGCCACGACGACGGCCGCGAGCAGGTGTTCACCGTGTTCATGAGCTTCCTCCACGAGATCCTCGAAGGCCGCGGCCCGGCCCCGCAGGATTCGCCCGAAGTGCTGGCCGAGCTGGCCCGGCGCGACGACCTCGACCGCCTCTGAGCCCACCCTCTTCATCCCCTCTTAAGCCCGCCTTCAGGCAGCGATGCCTATCGTGGCCCAGCGTGCCCTACTCCAAGAATCGAACATGCCCGACCCACTGCTCCCCGCCCCCGGCATCAGCCTGCTGGAGGCGCTCAACCGCCAGTCGTTCCTCGCCATCAACGCCACCGCGCAGACGCCGGCCTGGCTGATCGAGATCGCCCGCTTCGCCGCCACGGTGCCGCTCTACCTGCTGCCGCTGGCGCTGCTGGCCCTGTGGTGCCGGGGCGACCAGCGCCTGCGCAGCCAACTGCTACGGGCCCTGGGGGTGGCCGTGCTGGCGCTGGCCCTCAGCCTGCTGATCGGGCTGCTCTGGCCGCACCCGCGGCCCTTCGCCATCGGCCTGGGGCACGCCTGGCTGGCCCACGCCGCCAACGCCTCCTTCCCCAGCGACCACCTGACCCTCTTCGCCGCCTGCGCCCTCAGCCTGCTGTTCGACGACGTCTGGCTGCCCGGCGCGCTGATCGGCGCCGTCGGGCTGGCGGTGGGCTACGCGCGGGTCTGCCTGGGCATCCATTACCCGCTGGACATGCTCGGCGCGCTGGCCGTGGCAGCAGTGAGCAACAGCCTGGTCTGGTTGCTCTGGCAACGCCACGGCAGCGTACTCACAGCCCGGGCCGAGACGCTGTACCGCCGCGCACTGGCGCCGGCCATCAGCCGGGGCTGGCTGCGTCACTGAATGCATCTGGCGATCGGCATGGCTTCGCTCGTGAGCCTCTCTCCTCTCGTAGGGCGCATAACGCCTATGGCGTTATCCGCCGAATCGCGGACAGAGTCCTACAGGTGGAATGCCATGCCTCATGGCGAACTGCAGGAGCAGGCCCTGCCTGCGATTCGCGCGCAGGGCGCGCTCCTACATGGGAATAGCGTGGGTGGAGCGGCGGATAACCGCGAACGGTCATGCGCCCCACGCTCCCGCCGGGGCCTGAACGAAAACGCCCGGCCGAAGCCGGGCGTCGCGGGGTGGCGTCGCCTCAGTAGACCGGCAGTTCGATGCCTTCGAACAGCTCGTCCAGCTCGGCCTTGTTGTGGCACTGCACGGCCTTGGCCAGCAGCTCGCGGGTCAGGTGCGGGGCGAACTTCTCGATGAAGTCGCACATGAAGCCGCGCAGGAAGGTGCCGCGGCGGAAGCCGATCTTGGTCACGCTGGACTCGAACAGGTGGCTAGCATCGAGCATCACCAGGTCGCTGTCCAGCTTCGGGTCCACCGCCATGTGGGCCACGATGCCCACGCCCAGGCCCAGGCGCACGTAGGTCTTGATCACGTCGGCGTCGGCCGCGGTGAACACCACCTTGGGCACCAGGCCGCGCTGGTTGAAGGCCTCGTCCAGCTTGGAGCGGCCGGTGAAGCCGAACACGTAGGTGACGATGGGCTGCTCGGCGAGCAGTTCCAGGGTCAGCTTCGGCACCTTGGTCAGCGGGTGGCCCTGGGGCACGATCACGCAGCGGTTCCAGCGGTAGCAGGGCATCATGATGAGGTCGCCGAACAGCTCCAGGGCCTCGGTGGCGATGGCGAAGTCGACGGTGCCGTCGGCGGCCATCTCGGCGATCTGCATGGGCGTGCCCTGGTGCATGTGCAGGGACACGTCCGGGTACTGCTTGATGAAGCCGCTGATCACGCCCGGCAGCGCGTAGCGCGCCTGGGTGTGGGTGGTGGCGATGGACAGGGTGCCCTTCTTCTCGTTGGAGAATTCCTGGGCGATCTGCTTGATGCTCTCGACCTTGCGCAGGATCTCGCCGGCGGTGTTGATGATGCGCTCGCCGGCCGGGGTGACGCGGGTCAGGTGCTTGCCGCTGCGGGCGAAGACTTCCACGCCCAGCTCGTCCTCCAGCAGGCGGATCTGCTTGCTGATGCCCGGCTGCGAGGTGTACAGGCTCTGCGCAGTGGCGGAAACGTTCAGGTCATGGTGCGCGACTTCCCAGATATAGCGCAGTTGCTGGAGCTTCATGGAGATTCCTCGAAATGGATGTCGCGGCCCGCGACCCGGGCTCTGCTTTTATAACCATATTAATGGTTTGAGGAATAAAGTTAGACGTTTTTTTCGAGCTTGCCTACTACGCCCCCCA
>NZ_QGSL01000029.1:499130-501829 GCF_003176655.1 Pseudomonas sp. RW407
GGTTCTGGGTTGCTGGTGTTTCGGCATTAACAACTATCGTGCCACTACCACGATCAATAAAAATATCCTTTAAAAACAACATCTTGCTCTTTTAGGAGGGCGATTCTGCGGCGTTTTCCGCAACCGCGGCGGCCCGGGCGCGGAATTTTGTGCAGAGAAAGTCGCGGCGGCGGAGAAAGCTCGACGGCCGCGGGATGTTGTGCGGTTATCGTACGGATGCGGCCGTTCCCTCCCCCTCCGGGCAGGAATCCGATTGACCGCCGTGGCCGGCCCGGCATACTCCCCGGACCAGCCTGCGTCTTCTTGAACTGCCTCATGACTATTACAAATACGGGCAAGAACGGGCGCGCGGCGGATGAGGAGTTCTTCCGGCACATGCTCAGCCGGCAGAAACGCCTGATCGTCGACCGCGCCTGCCAATTCGATCCACGGGGCCTGCCTTCTGCCGAGCAACTGGCCGAGACCGTGGCCTTCTCCCCCCAGGACGGCAGCATCTGGCTGTGCGGCCAGCGCATGATGCTCCTGCAGGGTTCCGCCTTCGGCGCCATCCGCCGCGAGCTGATCGAGGCCCAGGGGCTGGACAAGGCCCGCGGCCTGCTCACCCGCATCGGCTGGCAGGCCGGCGCGCGCGACGCGGCCCAGGTCAGCGAGCAGTGGCCCGAGGGCGACCATGCCAGCCTGTACAGCGCCGGCCCGCGCCTGCACATGCTCGAAGGGATGGTCAACGTCGAGCCGATCAATTTCGAGATCGACTCCAGCATCGGCCACTTCTACTCCGAGTTCCTCTGGCACAACTCGCTGGAGGCCGACGAGCACATCGCCACCTATGGCCTGGGCAGCGAACCCTCGTGCTGGATGGGCATCGGTTACGCCAGCGGCTACGCCTCCTCGCTGCTCGGGCGCCTGGTGGTGTTCCGCGAGGTGGAGTGCCGCGCCATGGGCCACCATGCCTGCCGCATCATCGGCAAGCCGGCGGAGGAATGGGACGACATCGACGCCGACCTGGCCCACCTGGACGCCAGCGACTTCCTCGGCCGCAGCACCTACGGCAGCGGCCAGGCGACGACGGTCGCCGCGCTGCCCAGCCCCGCCGACGACCAGCCGATGGTCGGCATCTCCGCCGCCTTCATGGCCGCCAGCCAGCTGCTGCAGCGCGTCGCGCCGACCCAGGCGACGGTGCTGCTGACCGGGGAATCCGGCGTGGGCAAGGAACTCTTCGCCCGCACCCTGCACCAGGCCAGCAAGCGCAGCCAGGGGCCGCTGGTGGCGCTGAACTGCGCGACCCTGCCGGAGAACCTGGTGGAGGCCGAGCTGTTCGGCGTCGAGCGCGGCGCCTTCACCGGCGCCGAGCGCTCGCGGCCCGGGCGCTTCGAAAGGGCCAACGGCGGCACCCTGTTCCTCGACGAGATCGCCACCCTGAGCCTGGCCGCGCAGAGCAAGATCCTGCGGGTGCTGCAGGAAGGCGAACTGGAGCGGGTCGGCGGCACCACGGCGATCCGCGTGGACGTCAGGGTGGTCGCGGCCACCAACCTCGACCTGCGCCGCGAGGTGGAGGCCGGGCGTTTCCGCGAGGACCTGTTCTACCGCCTGAACGTCTTCCCCATCCACCTGCCGCCGCTGCGCGAGCGCCGGGAAGACATCCCGCTGCTGATGAGCTACTTCCTGCGCAAGTTCAGCCTGCGCCACGGCCGGCAACTGGCGGGCTTCAGCACGCGCCTGGTCAACGCGCTGCTGACCTACCGCTTCCCCGGCAACATCCGCGAGCTGCAGAACCTCATCGAACGCGGCGTCATCGCCGCCGCCGACGGCGAGGTGATGGACGTCATCCACCTGGCCGAAGGCGGGGCCGCGCCGATCGCCACGCCCATAGGGCTGACGGCCGAAGGCCGGCTGTCCCGCCCCCTCGCCGAAACCGACAGCGAACCGCCCGCACAGCCGCCGACGCAGCCCGAGGCCACGGCCAGCAAGGCCGTCGAAGAACCCGAGCTGGCCAGCCTGCTCGCCTTCGTCTCCGGCCGCAACCCGACCCTGGGCATCTCGCTGGAAGACGTCGAACGCCGCCTGGTGCAGGTGGCGATGGAGCGCACCGGCGGCAACATCACCGCCGCCGCGCAGATGCTCGGCATGAGCCGCGCCCAGGTCAGCTACCGCCTGAAAGGACGCTGAGGCCGCAGGGCGAGAGCGACGTAGGCGTTATGCGGCCTACGACCGTGCTCCCCTGGACCCGTAGGAGCGGGCCCTGCCCGCGATTTCGCGCGCAGGGCGCGCTCCTACATGGGAATGGCGTGGGCGGGGCACTGTAGGGCGAATAACCGTTCGCGGTTATCCGCCGCCAGCCGGGATGCCGGTGCTCGCGGAGAATGGCGGATAACGCCATAGGCGTTATCCGCCCTACGGCCGTGCTCCCCTGGAACCGTAGGAGCGGACTCCGTCCGCGATTTCGCGCGCAGGGCGCGCTCCTACAGGGGAATGGCGTGGGTGGGGCACTGTAGGGCGAATAACCGTTCGCGGTTATCCGCCGCCAGCCGGGATGCCGGTGCTCGCGGAGAATGGCGGATAACGCCACAGGCGTTATGCGCCCTACGGCCGAGCGTCCCTGGACCCGTAGGAGCGGACTCCGTCCGCGATTTCGCGCGCAGGGCGCGCTCCTACAGGGGAATGGCGTGGGTGGGGCACTGTAGGGCGAATAACCGTTCGCG
>NZ_QGSL01000029.1:501839-513741 GCF_003176655.1 Pseudomonas sp. RW407
CCGCTGTACGCCATGAGCGTGCTGCCGTTGCTGGGCTTTGGCGTGCTCTACGCCCGCCTGCAACGCCAGGAGCACCACCTGCAGCGCGTGGCGCAGAGCATCCGCCTGGGCGATGCGCGCCTGCGCCGGCCGATGCTGGTGGCCTTCGTCGCCATGTTCTGCGTGGCGGTGGCGCAGATCACCGTGGGCTTCTTCGCCCTCGACCGCCTGGGCCTGGCGCCGGGCGAAGCGGCCCAGGCCGCCGGGGTGGCGCTGACCACCGTGGGCGTGGCGCTGATCCTCGCGCAGTTGCTGGTGCGCCGCCTGGACTGGGCGCCGCAGCGGTTGATCCGCGTCGGCGCGCTGGTGGCCGGCATCGGCTTCGCCGGCACCTGCCTGGCGCTGCAGGCCTGGCAGCTGTGGCTGGCCTTCTTCGTCGCCGCGGCGGGCATGGGCTGGGTGTTCCCGGCCTTCTCGGCGCTGGCGGCCAATGCGGTGAATGCCGACGAGCAAGGCTCCACCGCCGGCTCCATGGGTGCCGCCCAGGGCCTGGGCGTGGTGCTCGGCCCGCTGGCCGGCAGCCTGCTCTACGGCCTGGAGCCGCGCCTGCCGTACCTGCTGGTCGGCGCCCTGCTGGTGCTGGTGGCGGCCTGGCCGGAAGGCGCGCGGGCGCCCGCCGCGGCGGCCTGATCAGGCCGGGTAGTGACGGCCGAGGAAGTCCAGCAGCAAGGCATTCACCTCGGCCGGGCGCTCGTTCTGGATCCAGTGGCCGCAGCCTTGCAGGCGGTGCTGCTCCAGGGCCGGCACCACCTCGGGCATGCGCTTCAGGGTGTAGGCCTCCAGGCTCGCCACCGGGTCACGGTCGCCCACCAGGAACAGCGTCGGCGGCTTGACCAGTTGGCCGGCCAGGGGCTCGCTGAAGCGCCAGTTGCGCTCGAAGTTGCGGTACCAGTTGAGCGCCCCGCGGAAACCGCGGCCGGCGAAGGTCTCGATGTAGTACGCCAGGTCCGCCTCGCTGCACCAGGCCGGCAGCTCCCGCGGCGTCGGCAGGCCGTCGAACAGCCGCGCGTCGGCGGGCTTGTCCTGGAGGAAGGGGTCGCCCTCGCCGGCATCGCGGAAGAACAGGCGCAGGCTGCGCTCGATATCGGCGTCCAGCTCGGCCTCGGCCAGGCCCGGCTGCTGGAAGTAGAGGATGTAGTTGAAACGCCCGGCGAAGACCTCGCGCAGGATCTGCGTGGCCGGCCGCTTCGGCCGCCCGGCATAGGGCACAGAAAGCGTGGCCAGGGCCTCCACCCGCTGCGGCGCGAGCAGGGCCAGGTGCCAGGCCACCAAGGCGCCCCAGTCGTGGCCGACCACCGCCGCGCGGGCCTGGCCGAGGGCGTCCATGGCGCCGAGGATGTCGCCGCAGAGGCTCTGCAGGTCATAGGCCTCGACGGGCTCGGGCGCATCGCTGCGGCCGTAGCCGCGCATCTCCGGCACATGTACGCGATAGCCGGCCCGCACCAGGGCCGGTATCTGGGCGCGCCAGGAGTGCCAGCACTCGGGGAAGCCGTGCAGCAGCCAGACCGGGCGGCCCGCCTCCGGGCCGGCGATGTGCACGCACAGGTGGATGCCGTTGACCGGCAGGGTGCGTCGTTCGAGGGGCTGCATGGCGAGTCTCCGGGCTTTTGTCGGGACGCTAGCAAGGGTGGCGCATGGCGTCATTCGTATTCGCCTGGCGAATGGTTGGGCATGGGAATCGTGGGATGGATGATCGCGGACGGAGTCCGCTCCTACAATCGTGTTTCCAGGTGACGTAGGCGTTGGGTTCAAAAGCGCCCTCTCCCCAACCCTCTCCCGCAAGCGGGAGAGGGGGCTGTCCTGAGCGGGGAGAGAATCCTGAGTCATCCTGAAAACACCTAACCCCACCCCGTCATTCCCGCGAACGCGGGACGCGGCTCCATCGCGAACAGCGCTTGCGCTGGCCCGAAGGGGAATAACCCAGTGACTGCGGGGTTCGCGAGCAAGCTCGCTCCTACGAAGAGCAAGAGCGGCTCTTGCTCTGGTTTTTGGATTTCCAGCGAAACAACCGAGCGCACCGGAACGCCCCTTCAGAAGGCCGAGCGAAACCGGCGCTCAGGAGGTCATGCGACATGGATGTCGCTAGAGCCCCGACCAGTACAGGGACGTGCTGTCGGGGCGGGCCTCCGTGGCGGGGGAGTTCGTGAGGGTAGCCCGGCTTCATCGGGCCCGTATGCGGGGCAAGCCTTTTTGGTTCCTTTTTGCGGGGGTGGCCTTCCACCGTTTGACAAAAGGGACTCGCCCGAGGGGGCGAAACAAGAAACATCAACGCACTCGGAGCGGCGCGCTACACCCAAACCCAATAGACAGTTGCTCCTACAGGGGAATGGCGTTGGGGCACCGTCGTAGGATGGTGTTGAGCGAAGCGATACCCATCGCCACGGCCGCATGGGTTCGCCGACGACCGTAGGGCGAATAACCGTTCGCGGTTATCCGCCGTTGGCAGTGCACCGAGGCCCGTGAACGACGGCGGATAACGCCGGAGGCGTTATGCGCCCCACGGTTTGCCTCGCTATTCACGGCGGCAAGAAAAAGCCCCGCGAGGCAGGCTGTGTGAAAACCTCAGGATCGGTCCCGCTGGTTAAAAAACAACCTGGATTTCGCGTTTCTACGCGGATTCTGGATTGGCTGAATAGCCAAGCCTCTTCAGATTTCACGTAGGAACGCTCTCTTCGAAGAGCCGCTCGGGTTTTCACACAGCCTGGAGGGCGGGGCTTCTGCATTGCGGGGGCGGATCAGCCGCGGCGCGACAGCGGCTGGCGCTCGAAGCGCACGCCGGCCAGGCCGGTGTTCTGCAGGGCGCGGATGTTGGCGTGGTCGGTGCCCTCGGGGGTGTCGCGCACCGCGCGATAGTGTTCACCGAAGGCCAGCAGGGTTTCCTCCAGGCTCAGGCCCTCGAGGATGGCGAAGCCGAGGGTCTTGCAGGAGCCCTCGTTCTGCCCGGCCGGGTTTTCCACCGGGCCGTTGCTGAAGGCGCTGGGGCTGTAGCTGTAGTGCTCGGCGATGAACGCCAGGGTATCGGTGAACAGGTGCTGCTCGCTGCGCAGGCGCGCGCGGAAATCGGTGAGGGTCATCAAGGCGGGCTCGTCAGTGTTTCTTGGCGGTGTCGAAGGCGGCCTGCTGCTCGGGCGAGGCTTCCTTCTGGTATTTCGCCTTCCATTCGGCGTAAGGCATGCCGTAGATCTCCTCGCGGGCCTGTTCCGGGCTCAGTTCCAGGCCCATGTCGTCGGCCGCGGCCTTGTACCACTTGGACAGGCAGTTGCGGCAGAAGCCGGCGAGGTTCATCAGGTCGATGTTCTGCACGTCCTTGCGGGTGCGCAGGTGCTGCACCAGGGTGCGGAAGGCCGCGGCCTCCAGCTCGGTGCGTTGTTCCTGGGTCAGGTCGAGGATGCTGTGTTCGGGCTTGCTCATGGTTCGGGCTCTCGCTTGGCGCGTCGTCGCGGGACGCCGGGGCAATTCGGGGCTGCGCAGATGATAAGAGCCGGGGCAGGCGCCAGCAATGGCCGCCGGCTCGAAGGCGCCGCCCGGTTCAGCGCCGGGCGGCCAGGGCGATGGACACCGACTCGGCGAAGCGCAGGGCGTGGGGCTTGTCCACTTCCACCTCGGCGTAGTGCACTGCCGGGTGGGCCATGACCAGGTCGAGGATTTCC
Source organism: Pseudomonas sp. RW407 (assembly GCF_003176655.1). Classification (NCBI taxonomy): domain Bacteria; kingdom Pseudomonadati; phylum Pseudomonadota; class Gammaproteobacteria; order Pseudomonadales; family Pseudomonadaceae; genus Pseudomonas; species Pseudomonas sp. RW407. The sequence goes on from NZ_QGSL01000029.1 coordinate 505,529, forward strand.
TGGGTCAGGCGCTCCAGCAGGGCGAAGCGGTTCTCCTCGACGTGGGCGATGATCGCCTTGGTGATGGTGCGGTAGTTCAGCGCGTGCTCGATGTCGTTGACCTGCACCGCCTCCTGCGAGGGGTAGAGGATGGTCAGGTTGATCAGCACGTCCTGCTTGTTGAGGATTTCCTCTTCCTTGATGCCGATGTAGGTGCGCACGCGCAGGTCCTTCACGCGGATCCGCGCCATGCCCGGCTGCAATTGCGTCATTTCACTTGCTCCGTCCGATCAGTTGCAGGAATTCCTGGCGGGTGTTGCTGGAGTCGCGGAAGGCGCCGAGCATCACCGAGGTGAACATCTGCGAGTTCTGCTTCTCCACGCCGCGCATCATCATGCACATGTGCTGCGCCTCGATCACCACCGCCACGCCGGCGGCGCCGGTGATGCGCTCGATGGCCTCGGCGATCTGCCGCGTCAGGTTCTCCTGGATCTGCAGGCGCCGCGCGAACATGTCGACGATGCGCGCCACCTTCGACAGCCCCAGCACCCGTCCGGTGGGAATGTACGCCACATGGGCCTTGCCGATGAAGGGCAGCAGGTGGTGTTCGCACAGCGAATACAGCTCGATGTCGCGGACGATCACCATTTCGTCGTTGTCCGAGGCGAACAGCGCGCCGTTGACGATCTCCTCCAGGCTCAGCTCGTAGCCGTGGCACAGGTAGCGCATGGCCTTGGCGGCGCGCTTGGGGGTGTCGAGCAGGCCTTCGCGGTCGGGGTTCTCGCCCAGGCCCAGGAGTATCTCGCGGTAGTTCGCGGACAGGGAATCGGTCATTGCAGGGTTCCTCGCGCCACGGCGGGCGGTCATTTGAGGTGCCGGCCGCCGTTGACGGTCAAGGTGGTGCCGGTGACGTAGGGGGTGTCCAGCAGGTAGCGGATGGCCTGGTAGACGACGTCCGGCCCGGGTTCGATGCCCAGGGCGGATTTCGCCAGGGTGCGCGCGCGGTAGTCGGCGTCGTCCCCGGTGTTGAACATGACCAGCGCCGGGGCGATGGTGTTGACCTTGATGCGCGGCGCGAAGCGCGCGGCGAAGGACAGCGTCAGGCTGTCCAGCCCGGCCTTGCTGGCGCAGTAGGCGACGTGCTTGGCGCTGCCCCTGCGCACCACGTCGTCGCTGACGTGGATGATGTCGGCCGGCTGCGAGCGCTCCAGCAGCGGCGCGCAGTGCAGGTTGATCAGGTAGGGGGCGAGCATGTGCACGCTGAACAGCGCGCGGAAGGCCTCGGCCTCGTGGCCGGGCGTCTCGGCGAGCCAGGTGGAGGCGTTGTGGACGATGGCGCGCAGGCTGTCGGTGTGGGCCTTGAGCGCGTCGATGAAGGCGAGGATGCCGGCCTCGTCGGCGAAGTCGCCGTGCAGGCAGGTCGCGCCGCGCTCGCGCAGTTGCTGCAGCCCGGGCTTCTCGCTGCGGTAGCTGACGATCACCGGCTGGCCCGCGTCGAGCAGGCGCAGGGCGCAGTGCAGGCCGACGCGCTGGCTGGCGCCGGTGATCAGGATGGGGGCCGGGGATGCGCTCATGCGAGCCTCGTGGCAGGTGGACGACGGCCGGCGGAGGCATATCCGAGCGGCGCGGTGGGAAAAAACTATACCAGCCCGGCGGCGCCGGCGAACACCCGTGGCCGGCTTGCGGCATAATGGGCGTTTGTCGCATGAACCGGGAGTTTCCATGAAAGTCGCCATTCTGTCCGGATCGGTCTACGGCACCGCCGAGGAGGTCGCGCGCCATGCCAAGCGCCTGCTGGAGGCCGCGGGCCTGCAGACCTGGTTCGAGTCGCGCGCCGGCCTGGACGCGCTGGTCGAGGCCGCGCCCGACGCCTTCCTGACGGTCACCTCGACCACCGGCCTGGGCGAGCTGCCGGACAACATCCAGCCGCTGTACTACGCCCTGCGCGACCGCCTGCCGAACTGGCGCGGCCTGCCCGGCGCGGTGATCGGCCTGGGCGACTCCAGCTACGGCGACACCTATTGCGGCGGTGGCGAGCAGGTGCGCGAGCTGTACGCCGAGCTGGGCCTGCGCGAGGTGCTGCCGATGCTGCGCCTGGACGCCAGCGAGACGGTCACCCCGGAGACCGACGCCGAGCCCTGGATCGCCGATTTCATCGCTGCGTTGAAAGGCTGATCCATCCCCCGGCGTTGGCTGTGGCCCCGGCGTATCGGCGGATAACCGCGAACGGTTATTCGCCCTACGACGCGGGTAGGCCTGGTGTAGGGCGAATAACGCCTACGGCGTTATCCGCCGTTTGGCCGTGATCCTCGGCGGCTCCGGGGTTGACCTTGGCGTTGGCTATGGCCCCGGTGTATCGGCGGATAACCGCGAACGGTTATTCGCCCTACGGATGCAGCGGAAACTCCTCCAGCAGCGCCAGCCAGGCCTTGGCCGCGTGGGACAGGTAGGCGTCGCGGCGCCAGATGAAGCAGATGTCCCAGCGCAGGTCCGGTTCGCTCAGCAGCACCCGTGCCACCCCTGGCCGTACCACTTCCTCGGCCACTGCCCGTGGCAACAGCACCACGCCCTGGCCGGCGGCGACCAGCGCGCCGAGGAAGTCGGCCTGGCCGCTGCGGCCGCCCTCGCGGGGTTCGAAGCCGGCCTCGTGGCAGGCGCGCAGCAGGCGGTCGTTGAGGGTGAAGCTCTGCTGGTAGAGCAGGAAGGGGGTGTCGGCCAGTTCGGCCAGGGCGATGCGCTCGCGCCCGGCCAGCGGGTGCTCGGCCGGCAGCAGGGCGTCCAGCGGTTCGTTGCAGAACCGCTGCCAGTCGAAGCCGGGGTCGCTGGGGGTGAGGGCGCCGGCCAGTTCCAGTTCGCCGGCGTGCACCGCCTGCTCCAGGCTCTTGCTGCCGCCTTCCACCAGGTGCACCTGGATGTGCGGGTAGCGCTTGCGGTACTCGGCGAAGCGCCAGGCGAACAGGGCGTCGGCGCCCAGCAGCGGCAGGCCCAGGCGCAGCTCGCCGCGCTTCATCTGGCTGAGGTCGTCCAGTTCGGTCAGCAGTTCGCGGCGCAGGCGCAGCATGTCCTCGGCGCGGCGCAGCACCACTTCGCCGGCGGCGGTCAGGCGCACGTGCGGGCCGCTGCGCTCCAGCAACTGCACCTGCAGGCTCTGCTCCAGCTGGGCCACCTGCTTGCTCACGGCCGACTGGCTGGCATGCAGGCGTACCGCGGCCTGGGTGAAGCTGCCCTGGCGCACCACCTCGACGAAGCTGCGTAGCTGCTTGAATTCCATTCTGGAATGGCTCCGATTCGAACAATTCGCTTTGGGGATAGTACCCCCGGGCTTAACCTGAGCGCCATCCACTCCGCAGCGCCACGCAGGCACCCGAAATGACTCGCCGCATCCTCCGACTGGGCTTCGAACTCGCCGTCCTCATCGCCTTCTGGTGGTTCGGCGGCTGGCTGGCCAGGGCCACCGGCCTGCCGCTGCCCGGCGGGGTGGTGGGGCTCGGCCTGCTGCTGGCGCTGTTCGCCAGCGGGGCGGTGCGCCCGGCCCTGCTGCAGGGCGGCGCCGGGCTGCTGCTGGCGGAGATGCTGCTGTTCTTCATCCCCGCGCTGATGAGCCTGCTGGACTATGGCCCGCTGCTGCGCAGCGAGGGCTGGAAGATATTGCTGGTGATCATGTGCAGCACCCTGCTGGTGATGCTGGTCACCGCGCTGTCGGTGGAAGGCATGTACCGCTGGAGGTCGCGCCATGAGTCTCGATAGGCAAGCCCTGTTCTGGTTGGCCCTGACCCTCGGCGGCTACCTGTTCAGCCGCCAGTTGTACAAGCGCGTGCGCTGGTACGGCTTCGCGCCCATCGTGTTCGTCCCGGTGCTGCTGTTCGCCGTGGCCATCCCGCTGCACGCCCGCTACGCCGACTACGCCCGCGACACCAACTGGCTGGTGGCGCTGCTGGGTCCGGCCACCGTAGCCTTCGCCGTGCCCATCTGGCAGCAGCGGGCGCTGCTCGCCCGGCACTGGCCGGCGCTGCTGGTGGGCATGTGCGCCGGCTCCGCGGTGGCCATCGGCAGCTCCTGGGCGCTGGCCAATGCCCTGGCCCTGGACGGCCAGGTGGCGCTGTCGCTGGTGCCGCGCTCGATCACCACGCCGCTGGCCATGGAGATGTCCCACGACCTGGGCGGGGTGCCGGAGCTGACCGCGGCCTTCGTGATGGTCACCGGAGTGTTCGGCGCCCTGGCCGGCGGCCTGCTGATGAGGCTGCTGCCGCTGCGCTCGACCCTCGCCCGCGGCGCCCTGCTGGGCGTCGGCGCCCACGGCGCGGGCACCAGCCGGGCCTACGAGTTCGGCGGCGAGGAGGGTTCCACCGCCGGGCTGCTGATGGTCCTCACCGGGCTGTTCAACCTGTTGCTGGCGCCCGCCGTCGCACTGGTCCTGTAGGAGCGAGGTGTCTTTCGCAGGATGGGTTGAGTTTACGAAACCCGTGCGGTCGTGGTGATGGGTATCGCTTCGCTCCACCCATCCTACAAGGCTGGCAGAGTGCGGTTCGCGAGCAAGCTCGCTCCTACAATTCAATTCCTAAGATGCGACTGTCAGACCTCCGACAGTCGCGGCGCCCCCGGCTGACTAGACTGGCCCCATCGAACAACAACAACCGATGAGGACCGCCCCATGAACGCCGCCGCTCCCGCACCCTCCGTGAAAGACCAGGTCTCCGAGGCCGAATGGCAGACCCGCGTCGACCTCGCCGCCTGCTACCGGCTGATCGCCCTGCACGGCTGGGACGACCTGATCTTCACCCACATCTCGGCCAAGGTCCCGGGCACCGAGGACTTCCTCATCAACCCCTACGGCATGATGTTCCACGAGATCACCGCCTCCAGCCTGGTGAAGGTGGACCTGGCCGGCAGGAAGCTGATGGACAGCCCCTACGACATCAACCCGGCCGGCTACACCATCCACAGCGCGGTCCACGAGGTGCGCCACGACGTCGGTTGCGTGCTGCACATCCACACCCCCGCCGGCATCGCCGTGTCGGCGCAGAAGAACGGCCTGCTGCCGCTGTCGCAGCAATCGCTGTTCGTGCTCTCCAGCCTGGCCTACCACGGCTACGAGGGCGTGGCCCTGAACCACGACGAGAAGGCCCGCCTGCAGGCCGACCTGGGCGACAAGAACTTCATGATCCTGCCCAACCACGGCCTGCTGACCGCCTTCGGCACCGTCGCCGACGCCTTCCTCGGCATGTTCACCCTGCAGCGCGCCTGCGAGGCGCAGATCATGGCGCAGAGCGGCGGCGGCGAGCTGATCCACATCCCGCAGCAGATCCTCGACGGCGCCCGGGCGATGCTCGCCGGGGTGATGAAGACCTCCCAGGGCATGGGCGGGCAGCTGGCCTGGCCGGCGCTGCTGCGCAAGCTCGACCTGCAGAACCCCGGCTACCGCGACTGATGGCCGGCATCGCCATCCCCCTGCGCGACTGGCGCGCGCAGGGGCGCAGCTTCGACTTCCACGGCCACGCCATCCGTTACTGGGAGGCCGGCGCCGGCGAGCCTCTGCTGCTGATCCACGGCTTCCCCAGCGCCTCCTGGGACTGGAACAAGCTGTGGCAACCGCTGGCCGGGCGCTACCGGGTGATCGCCTGCGACATGCTCGGCTTCGGCGACTCGGCCAAGCCGCGCGGCCACGCCTACCGCATCCACGAGCAGGCCGACCTGCAGCAGGCGCTGCTGGCCCACCTGGAGCTGCGCGGGCCGCTGCACCTGCTGGTCCACGACTACGGCAACAGCGTCGGCCAGGAACTGCTGGCGCGGCACCTCGAAGGACGCATCCAGCTGGCCTCGGTGGTGTTCCTCAATGGCGGGCTGTTCCCCGAGACGCACCGCCCGGTGCTCTCGCAGAAGCTGCTGCTCAGCCCCCTGGGCGGCTTCTTCGGGCGCTTCTTCGACCGTGGCAAGCTGGCCGCCAACTTCGCCAAGGTGTTCGGCCCGCGCACCCGGCCGAGCGAGGAGGAGCTGGACGCCTTCTGGAGCCTGATCGCCTGCAACGACGGGCCGAAGGTGATGCACCGGCTGATCCACTACATCCTCGACCGCCGCGAACACCGCGAGCGCTGGGTCGGCGCCATGCAGCGCGCCGGCGTGCCGCTGCGGCTGATCGACGGGCCGCTGGACCCGATCTCCGGCGCGCACATGGTCGAGCGCTACCGCCAGTTGATCCCGCAGCCGGACACGGTGATGCTCGACGGCATCGGCCACTACCCGCAGACCGAGGCGCCGGAGCAGGTACTGGCGCACTACCTGGCGTTCCGCGCGCGCCTGGCCGGGCAGGTGCAGCCGGCGGCCTGAAGGAGCCGCCGGCATCATCCCCGGACCTTATCGGGGCATATTCAGCCCCGGCGTCTTGGTTGTGACCGTCAAACGTCTGTTTGACACTCCGTAGCCATCAACCTGCCAGGGAGTACCAACCATGAGTGATGCCGTTCGTTTCGACGACAAGGTCGTGATCGTCACCGGTGCCGGCGGCGGCCTCGGCCGTGCCCACGCCCTGCTGTTCGCCAGGCATGGCGCCAAGGTGGTGGTGAACGACCTGGGCGGCAGCACCCACGGCGAGGGCGCCAACGCCTCGGCGGCCGACCGCGTGGTGGCGGAGATCCGCGCCGCCGGCGGCACCGCCATCGCCAACCACGACTCGGTGACCGACGGCGAGAACATCGTGCGCCAGGCCGTGGAAGCCTTCGGCCGCGTCGACGTGGTGGTGAACAACGCCGGCATCCTGCGCGACAAGACCTTCCACAAGATGGAGGACGCCGACTGGGACCTGGTCTACAAGGTCCACGTCGAGGGCGCCTACAAGGTCACCCGCGCCGCCTGGCCGCTGATGCGCGAGCAGGGCTACGGGCGGGTGATCTTCACCGCCTCCACCTCGGGCATCTACGGCAACTTCGGGCAGAGCAACTACGGCATGGCCAAGCTCGGCCTCTACGGCCTGACCCGCACCCTGGCCCTGGAAGGCCGCAAGAACAACATCCTGGTCAACGCCATCGCCCCCACCGGCGGCACCCGCATGACCGAGGGGCTGATCCCGCCGCAGGTGTTCGAGCAGCTCAAGCCCGAGCTGGTCAGCCCGCTGGTGGTCTACCTGGGCAGCGAGGCCTGCCAGGACACCTCCGGCCTCTACGAAGTGGGCGGCGGCTGGATGGGCAAGGTGCGCTGGGAGCGCAGCCTGGGCTTCGGCTTCGACCCGCGCGAAGGCTTCGATGCCGAGGACGTGGCGGCGCACTGGCAGCAGATCAGCAGCTTCGAGAACGCGGTGCACCCGGCGGACAACGTCGAGGCCCTGCGCGAGATGATGGCCAACCTGCAGAAATACGTCGGCTGATCGCGACAGCCTGACGGGCGGAACGGCCAGGGTGCTGCTCCGCGCTCCGTGACGCAGTAAGGTGGAGGGCCGGCGCAAGTCGGCCTTCGTCCTTTCCGTCAGCCTGGAGTCCAGCATGAGCGTGATCGTCGAGCACAACGGCCCGGTAACCACCCTGATCATCGATCGTCCCGAGGCGCGCAACGCCGTCGACCGGCCCACCGCCGACGCCCTGGCCGAGGCCCTGCGCGCCTTCGAGGCCGACGAGCAGGCGAAGGTGGCGGTGCTCACCGGCGCCGGCGGCACCTTCTGCGCCGGCGCGGACCTCACCGCGGTGGCGCAGGACAGCGAACGGCGCAACCGCCTGGAAAACGAAGGCGACGCCCCCATGGGCCCCAGCCGCATGCAGCTGAACAAGCCGCTGATCGCCGCCATCGAGGGCTACGCGGTGGCCGGCGGCCTGGAGCTGGCGCTGCTCGCCGACCTGCGGGTGATGGCCGAGGACGCGGTGTGCGGGGTGTTCTGCCGGCGCTTCGGCGTGCCGCTGATCGACGGCGGCACCGTGCGCCTGCCGCGCATCGTCGGCCAGGGCAGGGCGCTGGACCTGATCCTCACCGGCCGCCCGGTGGCCGCCCAGGAAGCCCTGGGCATGGGTCTGGCCAACCGCGTGGTGGCCAAGGGCGAGGCCCGCGCCGCCGCCGAGGACCTGGCCCGGCAGATCGCCGACTTCCCCCAGGCCTGCATGCTGGCCGACCGCGGCAGCGTCTACGCGCAGTGGAACCAGTCGTTCGACGTGGCCATGGCCAACGAATTCCAGGGCGGGCTGATGGTGATCCTCAGTGGCGAGACCCAGGCCGGGGCGCAACGCTTTGCGCGGGGCGAAGGGCGGCACGGGAAG
>NZ_QGSL01000029.1:513751-519173 GCF_003176655.1 Pseudomonas sp. RW407
GCGACCGGGGCCAGGCTGGCGTGGCTGTTCACCGCCGGCCTCCGATGGTTTTCATGCCCTCAGGGCGCCGGATACTGGTCACGGAAGTCTCCCTTGACCTTGCAGGCGTTCTTCGCGTCGGTGGCAGCGATGGTCTGCCAGGCCGAGCCGTCCCAGTAGGTCACGGTGCCGCCCTGGAGGATGCCCGGCTGCGGGCCGGTTTCGCCCTTGTGGCGCGACTCGACCACCGACTTCCAGGTCGAGACGATGGCCGCCACGTCGACGGGGTCGTCGATCAGGAGCGGCCGGTTCAGTTCGTTGATGCGCTTGGTCAGGTCGCTGCGCACCGCCGCGCCCTGCAGTGGTGCCGACTTGCGGTAGCCGAGGATCACCGCGTTGGGGAACAGGCTGGTGAAGACCGCCACCGCCTCCTTGCAGAGCGTCGCGCAGCTGGTGCTGATCATCAGCTTGACGTTGGCGAAGCCGCCGGCCTTCTGGACGTAGCGCAGGTCGAAGCCCTGCGTCTCGTCGCCGTTGGCGAACAGGCCGGGGGCCTTGTACTGGGCGTACTGGTGGCCGCGGAAGTAGACGATGTCGGTGCGCCCCAGGTCGCCCAGGTCGGCGGTGGCGGTCTTCTTGGCCCGCGACTTGTGGGTGGCGCCCTCGGCGGACAGTTCGAAGGTGTCGGAGGCCAGCGATTCGCTGGCGCCGAGCTTGCCCAGGTGCGTCTTGATGTCCGGGGCGAAGCCCGGGTAGAAGCCGACGTAGCCGCCGAAGGCGGTGCCGGCGGCCTTCCAGGCTTCGTCCGCCTTGTCGGCGGCCAGCGCGCTGGCCAGGGCGCTCTTGACCTCGGCCTGCTGGGCGGCGCTGGCGCAGCGGCGGATCGGCTTGAGCGCGCGGATCAGCTGCAGCAGGTCGCCCTTGGCAGCCAGCTTGGCCTGGGCCTCGACCGCCTTGCGCGCCTTGTCGAAGTCGAACTTGGCGCACAGCGGGTCGGGGGCGGCGGCCTTGGGCTTGTCGGCCGGCTTGCGGCGCAGGCCGGGGCCCTGCTGCAGCACGTGGGTCAGTTCGTGGGCCAGCAGTTGCCGGCCTTCGGGGCTTTGCGGGTGGTACTGGCCGGCGGCGAACACCAGGTCGTGGCCGACGGTATAGGCGCGGGCCTGGACTGCCTGGGCAGAGGCATCTGCCTTGGTATCGGCGTGCACCCGCACCCGGGCGAAGTCGTGGCCGAAGCGCGGTTCGAAGAAGCCCCGGGCCTCGGCGGCCAGGGGCTGGCCCGGTTCGCGCAGCACGTCGTGGACGATGCCGGGCGCCTGGCCGGCGCCGGGGCCTGCGGTTACGGGCTTGCGCGCCAGCGCGCCGCTGGCGGGCGTGACCTTCGCCGGCGGCTCGGCGGCCATGACCTGTTCGGCGACGCGGTCGGCCTCGCGCTCCAGTGGCTCGTCCTGGGCGCCGACCCACAGCTTGGGCTGCAGGGCCGCCTGTTCCTCGCGTTTGCATTCCTCGCACTGGCCCTGGGGAGCGGAGTCGCCGCCGCAGGCGCACTTGCGCTGCAGCAGCCAGTCGGCCCCGCTGGCGGGCGAGGGCTCGCGGGTGCCGTGGGTGGCGATCATGGCTGCGGCCCTCCCTCCTTCGCACCGCGCGGCGCCTGCGGCCAGAGCCCCTGGGGCCCGTGCACCAGGCTCGCGGCCACGGCCTGGCCGAGCCCCTGGGCGCCGGCATCGGCGGCGAGCCGCAGCTTGTCCGGGCGGCGTGCGCGCCGCGGTTGCTCCTGCCAGGGCGGCAGGCCGCTGGCGCCGAGCAGGCGCTGGACCTCCTGGCGCAAGGCCGCCGCCAGCGCGTCGGCGTCCGCCGGGTCGATGCCGCGCAGCAGCAGGCGGTCGATGTGCAGCACGATGCGCGTCATACCCAGCCCCTCGTCTCCGCGTCGGAGATCGCCTTGTCGCGCTTCGCCGCTTCCAGGTGCGCCGCCCGCAGCAGCTGCGCCATGCCCACCGCGGTGCCGGCCTCGGCGGCGAGGAAGGCCGCGGCCAGGGCGATGTTGCGGATGCTGCCGCCGGGCACCGCCAGGCGCGCCAGCCGGGCGTAGTCCAGCCCGGCCAGCGGCGTGGCGGCGGGGAACACGCCGCGCCACAGGGCCTCGCGCTGGGCCGCGTCGGGGAAGGGGAAGTGCACCACGAAGCGCAGCCGGCGGGCGAAGGCGCCGTCCAGCGCGGCCTTGTGGTTGGTGGTGAGGATCGCCAGGCCGCGGTAGGCCTCCATGCGTTGCAGCAGGTAGCTGACCTCGATGTTGGCGTAGCGGTCGTGGCTGTCCTTGACCTCGCTGCGCTTGCCGAACAGCGCGTCGGCCTCGTCGAACAGCAGGATGGCGCCCAGTTCCTCGGCGCTGTCGAAGACGCGGCGCAGGTTCTTCTCGGTCTCGCCGATGTACTTGCTGACCACCGCCGACAGGTCGATGCGGTACAGCGCCAGGTCCAGGGCGTTGGCCAGCACCTCGGCGGCCAGCGTCTTGCCGGTGCCGGAGTCGCCCCAGAACAGCGTGGCGATGCCCAGGCCGCGGCTGCCGCCGTCGGCGAAGCCCCAGTCGTGGTGCACGGTGAGGCGGTGGCGGGCGTGCACGGCGATCTGCCGGAGCGTCTGCAACTGGGCCTCGGGCAGCACCAGGTCATGCCACTGGGCGCGGGCCTCGATGGGCTGGGCCAGTTCGCTCATGGCCCGTGCGTCGCCGCGGCAGGCGGCGTGCAGGCGGGCCGGGGCCTGGTCGCTGGCGTCCAGCTGCGCGGCTATGTCGGCGATGCGCCGGGCGCCGAGACGGTACTGGCCGGCCAGGGCATCGAGGCTCGGGGCCAGGGCGCCGGCCCGCTCGCCCAGGGCTTCGCGCCACAGGCGGCGTTGTTCCGGCACGTCCGGGCGGTCGACGGCGAAGGCCTCGCCGTCCAGGCCGCAGGGCGCGCGGCTGGCCACCAGCAACAGGCCGTCCAGGCGCACGGCGAAGGTCGCCAATGGCCTGTCGTCGTCGCCGGCGCGGACCAGCAGGGCGCTGCCGAGCAGGGCCGCCTCGCGCTGCCAGAGGATGGCCAGGGCCGCCTGTTCGTGGGCCGCAGCGGGGATGTCGGCGGCGCGCAGCTGGAACAGCGTCACGCCCAGGCGCCGGGCGATTTCTGCGGCGACGTCCTGCTGGCCGAGAGCGTCGTCGCCGTGCAGGAGGATCGGTGGCAGGCGGCCGTGGCCGCGCTGCAGGCGCTCGATGGCCGCGGCGGCCACGGCCGTGTGGGCCCGGCTCATCAGCCCCGCGTCCGGCACTGCCTGCAGCAGCGGCTGCAGGCGCGGGTCGAGGTAGTTGAGGCCACCGAGGAAGTGCAGCACGCGCTCGTCGATGCGCAGGCGGCCGGCGGTCAGCCCGGCGTGCTCGTCGACTTCCAGCAGGCGCCAGCGGCGCAGCGGTTCCGGCGGCGCCAGGGCGCTCCAGTGCGCCGCCGGCAGCACTGCCAGGGCCAGGCCGAAGGTGGCCCAGGGCCGCGCCGGCTGGCCGCTGGCCTGGGCGCACAGTTGGGCCAGGCGGGCGTCCATCTCCACGCCGGCGGCGAGCAGCAGCAGGTCGCGCTCGAAGGCGCTCAGCGCGAACAGCCGCGCCAGGCTGTCGATGGCCGCCGGCTCGTCCATCGCCGCGCGCAGGGCGTCCAGCCGGGCCTGGGCCTCGTCCGCCTCGCCGTCGCCGAGCAGGGCGCGCAGGCGGGCGAATTCGGCCGCCAGCAGGCGCTGGTTGGCGGCGGTCCAGTCCGGGGCGGCGGGGGCGTTCATGTGAGGGTCAGCCGCTGGTCGAGGAAGCGCGGCGGCGCCTGGGCGTAGTCGACGATGGGGCTGTCGATGCCGTCGATGCGCAGGCGCACCAGGTGTTCGCCGGCCTCGGCGTTCTCGATCAGGAAGTCGAGGCTGGCGGTGGGCGCGGCGAAGGCCTGCGGCGCCACTTCGCGCTGGCCGAGCAGCAGGCTGGCGCGTTGGCCGGGGCGCAGCTCGGGGGTGAAGGCGATGTTCACCAGGACGTTGCCGTCGCCGTCGCGGGCCAGGTTCTGCGGCAGGTTGGTGATTTCCGGGGCCAGGGTGAAGGCCAGCCGGTTGCTTTCCCGCGGCAGGCTTTCGCCGGGGCGCACCAGGCGGGCGCAGGCGGCGTAGACGCCGACCGGGAAGTCGGCGGCGCGGGCCGTGGGGATCAGCAGCCCGAGGCTGTCGCCGAGGTTGGCGCCGCTGGCCGGCAGGACCTCGTCCAGCTCGAAGCGCGGGTTGCCCAGGCGCACCTCGCGGGCCGCGCCGTCCAGGTGGTGGCCGCGCAACTCGATGGCGTGGCCCAGGCGCGCCACCGGCTGGGCGTCGGCCGGCAGTATGGCTTCCAGGGTCGGCAGCGCCGGCGCAAGGCCGGGGGCGACCAGCACGCCGCGCTCGCGGCCGCTGTCCGCGTCGACCTGGCCGCGGCTGAGCACCGGCAGCGGCACGCGGGTAGGGCGCTCGGCCTCGATCAGCACCACCGACACCAGGTAGGCGGCGCTGGGGCGGAAGCTGGACTGGGTGGCGGCCCAGAGCTTGGCGCTTTCCTCGGTGTTCAGCGTTTGCGGGGTGATGCGCAGCTGCTCCACCTGGTCGGCCAGGCCGCACTCGGCGAGGCGTTGCAGCGCGGCGGGGAGGACCAGGCCGAGGTCCGGCGAGGGGCTGAGCGCGGTGCGGATCATCTCGCGGGTGAGCACCGGGAACTCATGCATCAGTTGCATGGCGTAGCCGAGCAGGATTTCGCCGTGCAGGTCGCCGCCGCTGTAGGCGGACAGCAGGTAGTGCAGGTCCAGCGCCAGGGGCGGGTTGCCCAGGCGCTGGCTGCCGTCGGCGCTGTGCCCGGGCAGGCCCTGGTTGCGCCAGGCGGCGTTGGGCGTGACCTGGTAGAGGAACAGGTTGAGCTGGCTGGCCTCGGTGCCGTCGGCCGGCACCACGCGGTCCGGCGGCAGCACGCTGACGGTCACGGTGGTGCCCAGGGTGCCGGCGACGTTGTGGTTGACCAGGCCGTCGTTGAGGCGGTCGCGCAGCACGGCGGTGACGCCGGCGATGGCCAGGGCGCTGCTCATCGCCGGTCTCCGTTGCGCCGCGCCAGGTAGTCGTCCAGCGACAGCGGCGGCGGGCCCTTGCGCGCCTCGCGGCGGGCGGGCGCGGTTTCCTGGATGGCGGTGACCTCGATGCGGCCGATGTGGATGTGCACCTCGTCGGGTTGCCGCGGCACCGGTTCGGCCTGGGGTGGCGCAACCCTGGGCTGGGGCGCGGTCGCTGGCGCCATGGGGGCGAGTAGTGGCGGCAGGCGCGGGGTGGTGGGCGAGGGCGGTGTGGCATCGGCCCTGGTCGGGGCTTCGTGGCGGGACACTGCCGGATGGCTTTCCGTGGGCGGTGCTGCCGTTTCCTGGACGGG
>NZ_QGSL01000029.1:519183-527131 GCF_003176655.1 Pseudomonas sp. RW407
GCGCAGGAATATGCAAGACGCCCGCGCCCCGGGCGCCCTACCCTGGCCGCTCGACGATCCAGGAGCTGAAACATGCCGCAAACATCCGCACACCCTCATCAACCGGTCAACCTCGCCGCCAAGCTGGCGGCCATCCACGAGCAGTGGCAGCCGCGCGTGGTGGCCGAGATGAACGACTACCAGTTCAAGCTGGTGAAGCTGGAGGGCGAGTTCGTCTGGCACAGCCATGCCGACACCGACGAGACCTTCATGGTGCTCGACGGCGAGCTGCGCATCGATTTCCGCGACGGCGCCGTGCAACTGCGCGCAGGGGAGCTGTACGTGGTGCCCCGCGGCGTGGAGCACAAGCCCTTCGCCGCGCAGGAGGTGCAGGTGCTGCTGATCGAGCCGCGCGGCGTGGTCAACACCGGCGACCAGGGCGGCGAGCGCACCGCGCCCAACGACGTCTGGATCTGAGCCCCAGCCTCAGGCCAGGCGGTACCAGGCCACGCCCTGCGCGTCCTCGCTGGCCGTCACCCGGCCGCGCTGCACCAGGTAGTTGAGGTTGGCCAGGCACTCGCCGGTGGCCAGCGCCAGCAGGTCCTGGTCGATGCGCCGGGCGAAGAGCGCGCCGAACAGGTCGATGGCGCGCTTCGGGCCTTCCGCCAGCAGCTCCTGCAGGCGCTCCAGGGCCCGCTGGTGGCCGCGCTCCAGGTGCGCCAGGCGCGCATGCAGGGGCTGGAAGGGCTCGTTGTGGGCCGGCAGCACCAGCACGTCGTCGGGCACCTCGCGGCGCACCTTGGCCAGGGACTCCAGCCATTGGCCCAGCGGGTCGGCCTCGGGCTCCGTGGGGAACACCGAGACGTTCGGCGAAATGCGCGGCAGCACCTGGTCGCCGGCGACCAGCAGGCGCAGGTCGGGGCAGTGGAAGCTGGCGTGCTCCGGCGAATGCCCGCTGCCCACCACCACCCGCCAGTCATGCCCGCCGATGCGGATGCGCTCGCCGTCGCGCAGGCGCCGGTAGCTTTCCGGCAGCGGCCAGATGAACTTGCCGAAGCCGCCGAAGCGCGCGCGGTAGTGGGCGATGGCCGCGTCGTCCCAGCCGGCCCGGCGGTAGAAGCGGATGCCCTCGGGCGGCGCCTCGCGGCCGCTGTCGGCGGCCAGCACGCGGCAGTTCATGTATTCGCCGAAGGTCATCCGCAGTTCGCAGCCGTACTCGCGGGTGAGCCAGCCGGCCAGGCCGACGTGGTCCGGGTGCATGTGGGTGACGAACAGCCGCGTCGGCCGCCGCCCGCCCAGGGCGCCGCCGGGGCCCAGCAGCGCGCGCCAGGCGTCCAGGCTCGCCGGGGTGTGCATGCCGGTGTCGAACAGCGTCCAGCCGTCGCCGTCCTCCACCGCCCACAGGTTGATATGGTCCAGGCTCAGCGGCAGCGGCATGCGCAGCCAGTGCACGCCCGGGGCGATCTCACGGCTGGCGCCGGGTTCCGGCGCCGGGCCGCAGGGGTAGTCCAGGGGAATACGTTCGAATTTCATGGGGCTGCCTGAATCCTGGTGCGGTTCATCTGGGGGGGGCAACGCCTACGGCGTTATCCGTCCGCGATTGGGCTCACCGGCCACGCCGGACGCCCCGGTGGCCCGGCCAACGGCGGATAACCGCGAACGGTTATACGCCCTACGGTCCCGGGAACGACGGAGGGAAGGATATGGCAATACTGTGCCAAAGAGTCGCGCCCAGCCCCAGCCACACGGACTATCCGGCCAGGAAATGGCGCATATGCCCTCGGCAAAGGCACAGCTGCCGGCAACCCACCCCACGCGAGGCTCGCCGCCGGCCGGCGCCTGCGCTATCGTCGCCGGCGCCCGCGGGCCCCCCGCTTCGATTCCAGAGAGGACTGACAAGACATGAGCACCCAAGACTCCCCCCTCGACATCCGCAAGATCGGCGTGATCGGCGCCGGCACCATGGGCAACGGCATCGCCCAGGTGTGCGCCGCCGCCGGCCTGCAGGTGGCGATGGTCGACGTCTCCGACGCCGCCGTCGAGCGTGGCCTGAAGAGCATCGACGGCAACCTCGAGCGGCTGATCAAGAAGGACAGGCTGGCCGCCGCCGACAAGCCGGGCATCCTCGCGCGCATCCACGGCGGCACCGACTATGCCGCGCTGAAGGACGCCGACCTGGTGATCGAGGCCGCCACCGAGAACCTCGAGCTGAAGCTGCGCATCCTGCGCCAGGTGGACGAGCTGGTCGGCCCCGACTGCGTCATCGCCAGCAACACCTCGTCGATCTCCATCACCCAGCTGGCGGTGGTGGTGCGCAACCCGCAGCGCTTCATCGGCCTGCACTTCTTCAACCCGGTGCCGGCGATGGGCCTGCTGGAGGTGATCCGCGGCCTGCAGACCGCCGACGAGACCCACGCCCGCGCCCTGGCCTTCGCGGCCCTGGTCGGCAAGACCGCGGTGAGCGTGAAGAACGCCCCGGGCTTCGCGGTCAACCGCATCCTGGTGCCGATGATCAACGAGGCCATCTTCGTGCTCCAGGAAGGCCTGGCCAGCGCCGCCGACATCGACGCCGGCATGCAGCTGGGCTGCAACCATCCGATCGGCCCGCTGGCCCTGGCCGACCTGATCGGCCTGGACACCCTGCTGGCGATCATGCAGGTGCTCTACGACGGCTTCGACGACTCCAAGTACCGCCCCGCCCCGCTGCTCAAGGAAATGGTCGCGGCCGGCCGCCTGGGGCGCAAGAGCGGCCAGGGTTTCTTCAGCTACTGACCGCCCCGCGGAAGGGGTCGCGCGCCCCTTCCACCAGGCAAACGCCACTAGATAGCCATCACATGATCCACAGCGCCAGGCTCTAGCACGCGGCTTCCAGCCGTAGGAAATTTCCGACGAATGACAACCCGGTCACTGGTACTAGTACGAAAAACTGCTAAAACCTGAACGTTGGAAACCAAAGGAGCTATATCCATGAGGATCATGAAACGTCATGCGCTGGCCTTCGCCGTGATGGCCGCGGGCACCCAGCTGGCACAGGCCAGCGCCCAGGACGAGTCGAAGGGATTCATCGAGGACGCCAGGCTCGACCTGCTGCTGCGCAACGTCTACTGGAACCGCGACTACAAGGACCACACCAGCGACGCCAAGGTCTGGGGCCAGGGCTTCATCGGCACCTTCGAGTCCGGCTTCACCCAGGGCACCGTGGGCTTCGGCGTCGACGCCTACGGCCTGCTCGGCGTCAAGCTCGACAGCGGCCGCGGGCGCAACTACACCGGCATCTTCAACGAACACGACGACGGCAAGCCGGTGGACAGCCTGTCCGAGGCCGGCGGCGCGGTGAAGCTGCGCTTCTCCAACACCGTGATCAAGTACGGCAACCAGTTCCCCGACCTGCCGGTGCTCTCCCGCGACGACTCGCGCATGCTGCCGCAGGCCTTCACCGGCGTGCTGCTGACCGGCGAGGAGATCAAGGGCCTGCAGCTGAACGTCGGCAAGTTCACCGCCGACAGCCCCATGGGCAGCCCGGCGCGCGACCCCAACCACCTGGACGAGATCTACCTCTACGGCGGCAGCTACGCGATCACCGACGACCTCAGCGTGGCGCTGTACCACAGCGACGTGCGCGACGTGTTCGAGAAGAACTATGCCAACGTCAACTACACCCTGCCGCTGGCCGAAGAGCAGGCGCTGAACTTCGACTTCAACATCTACCGCACCAAGTACGACGACGGCTCCCAGGCCGCGCTGGACTTCGGCGGCGACGGCGACAACGACCGCAACACCATCTGGAGCCTGGCGGCCAAGTACAGCGTCGGCCCGCACGCCTTCATCCTCGCCCACCAGCGCAGCACCGGCGATGCCGGCTACGCCTACGACTACGGCGACGGCGGCGGCACCATCTACCTGGCCAACTCCTACTACGCCGACTTCAACCTCAAGGACGAACGCTCCTGGCAGGCCAGCTACGAGCTGGACTTCGGCGGCTACGGCGTGCCCGGCCTGACCTACAAGATCGCCTACGTGCGCGGCGACAACATCGACACCGGCGGCGACTCCGACGGCACCGAGCGCGAGCTGTTCAACCAGGTCAAGTACGTGATCCAGAGCGGCCCGGCCAAGGACCTGTCGTTCAAGCTGCGCAACTCCATCTACCGCGCGGACAACGACGTCGGCCCGGACCTCAACGAGGTGCGCGCCTTCATCGAGTACCCGCTGAGCATCCTCTGATGCCGGGGGCCCGCGGCGCCGGCCGCGGGCCCTGCGCCCTACCGTTCGTCGCTGCGGCGCCAGCCACGCGCCTGCGCGGGCCTGTCGGCGGCGGCCACGGCCGCTGCGCTTCCCAGCCCGACTGCCATTTTTTCGCCAGTATCCCGGGCCCGCATTGGCCAGTACGGTGACACCATTGCGCCCTCCGGGCGCTGAACTATGGTGGTCAACAGACCTTCGGCCCGTCTGGGCAATCGGGTTCCCGCAGTCCCGCATCAAGGCCTGACCTCGCAGCAAGGACGCGATCCCCCATCCCCCTTCCTGCCACGCCGGGCATCGATGCCCGTCTTCCCGATCGCGTGCTGTCCTGCAGTCCGCATCGTCCTCTGTGCACCGAGTAGTTCAATACCCGGTCCGCGCGCCGTTCTGCTGAGACCGGACTTCAGAGTGATTGCTGAGGAGTTCCGCTCATGCCGTCCAACCTCACCTACCCCGGCGTCTACATCGAAGAAGTACCCAGCGGCGTGCGCAGCATCACCGGCGTCGCCACCTCCATCACCGCCTTCGTCGGCCGTGCCCTGCGCGGCCCGGTGAACCGCCCGGTGCGCGTGCAGGGCTTCGCCGAGTACAGCCGGCTGTTCGGCGGCCTGTGGCAGCCGAGCACCCTCGGCTACGCGGTCATGCAGTTCTTCCAGCACGGCGGCAGCGACGCGCTGATCGTCCGAGTGTTCAACGGCGACCTCGACGACGACACCGCCACCCTCACCCTGGCCACCGCCGGCGGCAGCCTGGTGCTCGCCGCCGCGAGCCCGGGCGCCTGGGGCAACCGCCTGCGGGCGACGGTGGACCACGCCACTCGCGACAGCGCCGACACCCTGCTGTTCAACCTGCTGGTGGAGGAACTGGACCGCCCCGGCGGCACCACCACCGTGGCCTCGGAAGTGTTCCGCAACGTCTCGGTGGACCCGCTCAGCCCGCGCTTCGTCGACACCCTGCTCAAGGAGCAGTCGGCGCTGGTCCGCGTGCTCACCTCGGCGCCGACCACCGAGAGCCCCGCCGACGCCACCGTCGCCGTGGCCAACGAGGACGGCACGGCCACCGCCGCCGGCACCCTGGGCGACGACGGCGGCGACCTCGACGACGGCGCCATCACCGGCGACCAGGACCTGCGCAGCGGCCTCTACGCCCTGGAAGCGGCCGACCTGTTCAACCTGCTGTGCATCCCGCCGCTGACCCGCGACACCGACCTCGACCCCGCCACCTGGGCCACCGCCGCCGGCTACTGCCAGGAACGCCGCGCCGTGCTGATCATCGACTCGCCGGCGGACTGGACGGCCAACCCGGGCAGCGCCATCGGCGATGCCGAGGATGGAGTGAACGCCCTGCGCGCCAGCGTCGGCAACGACGACGCGATCAACGCCGCGGCCTACTACCCGCGCCTGCGCCTGGCCGACCCGCTGGCGGAGAACCGCCCGGCCGACTTCGCCCCCTGCGGCGCGGTGGCCGGGATCATCGCCCGCACCGACGTGCAGCGCGGCGTGTGGAAGGCGCCGGCGGGCCTGGCGGCGTCCTTCTCCGGCGTGCAGGGCCTGACCTACGCCATGACCGACCGGCAGAACGGCGTGCTCAACCCCCTGGGCCTGAACTGCCTGCGCAGCTTCCCGGTGGCCGGCCACCTGGTGTGGGGCTCGCGCACCCTGGCCGGGGCCGACCTGCTGGCCTCGGAATGGAAGTACCTGCCGGTGCGGCGCCTGGCGCTGTTCCTCGAGGAAAGCCTGTTCCGCGGCACCCAGTGGGTGGTGTTCGAACCCAACGACGAGCCGCTGTGGGCGCAGATCCGCCTCAACGTCGGCGCCTTCATGCAGGACCTGTTCCGCCAGGGCGCCTTCCAGGGCAGCAGCCCGCGCGAGGCGTACTTCGTCAAGTGCGACCGCGAGACCACCACCCAGAGCGACATCAACCGCGGCGTGGTGAACATCCACGTCGGCTTCGCCCCGCTCAAGCCCGCCGAGTTCGTGGTCATCAAGCTGCAGCAGATGGCCGGCCAGGTCGCCGTCTAGGGAGGAACCTTCCATGGCACAGTTCAGCGTCAACGCCCAGCGCTTCGATCCGTACAAGAACTTCAAATTCCGCGTGAAATGGGACGGCCGCTACGTCGCCGGCATCAGCAAGGTGGGCGCCCTGAAGCGCAGCACCGAACTGGTCGAGCACCGCGAGGGCGGCGACCCCTCCACCTCGCGCAAGTCGCCCGGGCGCACCAAGTTCGAGGCCATCACCCTGGAGCGCGGGGTGACCCACGACACCGAGTTCGAGCGCTGGGCCAACAAGGTCTGGAACTTCGGCGCCGGCCTTGGCGCGGAAGTGTCGCTGAAGGACTTCCGCAAGGACCTGATCATCGAGGTGTACAACGAGGCCGGCCAGCTCGCCCTGGCCTACAAGGTGTTCCGCTGCTGGGTCTCGGAATACCAGGCGCTGCCGGACCTGGACGCCAACGCCAACGCGGTGGCCATCCAGACCCTCAAGCTGGAGAACGAAGGCTGGGAACGCGACTACGACGTGACCGAGCCGACCGAACCCAGCTACAACGAGCCGGCCTGAGGCCATGGCCGCGCTGAGCTGCGCGCAGCTGCTGGCGCTCTGGGAACAGGGCGCGCGCCGCCATCCGCTGGACCGCGCCTTGCTGCTGTTCGCCCAGGCCGCCCCGGAACGCCCGCCGGAAAGCCTCGCCGACGCGCCCCTGGGCGCCTGCAATGCCGCGCTGATGCGCCTGCGCCGCGAGACTTTCGGCAACCGCCTGGCGCTGTGGCTGGACTGCCCCGGCTGCGGCGAACGCCTGGCGTTCGAACTGGAGCCGGCGCAGTTGCCGCCGCTGCAGGCGCCGCCGGAACAGGTCGAGGTGCAGGGCCTGCGCTTCCGCTGCCCGGCCAGCCGCGACCTGGCCGCCATCGCCGGCCTGGCCGACGCCGAGCACGCCGCGCGGCAACTGCTGCTGGCCTGCGCGGAAGACGCCACGGCGCTGCCGCGGGACGAGCAGGCCCTGGGCGAGCTGCGCGAAGCCCTGGAAGCCGCGCTGGAGACGGCCGATCCCTGGGCCGACCTGGCCCTGGCCTACCGCTGCCCGGCCTGTGGCGCGGAGGGCGAGGCCAGCCTCGACGTCGCCGCCTACCTGTGGGAGGAGATCGACGGCAGCGCGCGGCAACTGCTCGACGAAATCCACCTGCTGGCCCGCGCCTACGGCTGGAGCGAGGCGCAGATCCTCGCCCTGGGCGATGCGCGCCGCGCCGCCTACCTCGCGCGGGTGGCGCCATGAGCGGGCTGCTGCGCCGCCTCGCCGCCCAGGCCGGCGGCCAGCGCGGAGCCATCCTCCATGCGCCGGCGCGCCTGCCATTCCAGCCGGCGCCCGAACGGCTGGACTGCGGCGAGGCAAGGCTACCGGCAGCCCTGCCCGGCGCAGCGCTGCCAGCCCTCATGGAGTTGCCCGCATCACCGGCCATCACGCCCACGGCAGCCGTGCCACCAGCCCGGCCACACGCGGCCGCGGCGCAGAGGCCGGGTGAAGCGCCGCCGGCTCCAGCCGTGCAAGCCGAGGAATCTTCGCCCGTCCAGCAACCCAGGCTTCCCGAGCCGCTGCTGGCCGAGCAGCCGCTGAATCTGTTCATCCACGTGCCGAACAGCCCAGGCGTCCCCGTCCAGGAAACGGCAGCACCGCCCACGGAAAGCCATCCGGCAGTGTCCCGCCACGAAGCCCCGACCAGGGCCGATGCCA
>NZ_QGSL01000029.1:527141-531212 GCF_003176655.1 Pseudomonas sp. RW407
GGGCGGGGCTTTCGGTGCCTCAGGCCAGCTCGGCCCAGAGATCGTACTCGTCGGCGTCGGTGATGCGCACGCGCACCTTGTCGCCCGGCTTCACGTCGAAGGTGTCGATGTAGACGGCGCCGTCGATCTCCGGGGCGTCGGCCCAGGAACGGCCCACCGCACCTTCGGCGTCCACCTCGTCGATCAGCACGTCGATTTCCTTGCCGATCTTCAGCTGCAGGCGCGCGGCGGAAATCGCCTGCTGGTGCGCCATGAAGCGCTCCCAGCGCTCCTGCTTGACGTCATCGGGCACCGGCTCCAGGCCCAGGTCGTTGGCCGGGGCGCCTTCCACCGGGGAGTACTGGAAGCAGCCGACGCGGTCGAGCTGGGCTTCGGTCAGCCAGTCGAGCAGGTACTGGAAGTCTTCCTCGGTCTCGCCGGGGAAGCCGACGATGAAGGTGGAGCGGATGGTCAGCTCGGGGCAGGTCTCGCGCCATTTCTTGATGCGCGCCAGGGTCTTGTCCTCGAACGCCGGGCGCTTCATGGACTTGAGCACCTTCGGGCTGGCGTGCTGGAAGGGGATGTCCAGGTAGGGCAGCAGCTTGCCCTGCGCCATCAGCGGGATGACGTCGTCGACGTTGGGGTAGGGGTAGACGTAGTGCAGGCGCACCCACACACCCATGCCCGACAGCGCCTCGCACAGCTCCAGCATGCGCGTCTTCACCGGCTGGCCGTCCCAGAAGTCCAGCTTGTACTTCAGGTCCACGCCGTAGGCGCTGGTGTCCTGGGAGATCACCAGCAGTTCCTTGACGCCGGCCTTGACCAGGCGCTGGGCCTCGCTGAGCACGTCGCCCACCGGGCGGCTGACCAGCTTGCCGCGCATCGACGGGATGATGCAGAAGCTGCAGCTGTGGTTGCAGCCCTCGGAAATCTTCAGGTAGGCGTAGTGGCGCGGGGTGAGCTTGATGCCCTGCGGCGGCACCAGGTCGATCAGCGGGTTGTGCTCGGCCTTCGGCGGGATCACCTCGTGCACGGCGCTGACCACCTGCTCGTACTGCTGCGGGCCGGTGACCGCCAGCACGCTGGGGTGCACGTCACGGATGCTGTCCTCGGAAACGCCCATGCAGCCGGTGACGATGACCTTGCCGTTCTCGGCGATGGCCTCGCCGATGGCGTCCAGGGATTCGGCCTTGGCGCTGTCGATGAAGCCGCAGGTGTTCACCACAACGACGTCGGCGTCCTCGTAGGTGGGCACGATCTCGTAGCCCTCCATGCGCAGCTGGGTGAGGATGCGTTCGGAGTCGACCGTGGCCTTGGGGCATCCGAGGCTGACAAATCCGACTTTGGGCGTTGCGGTGGACATGGGCGGCTAACCTCTAAGGGCGCGCTGGCGGCGCCTCTGATCAAAAAGTGCGCAATTCTAGCGGCAGCCCGCGCGCTTGACCAGCCTCCGTGAGACAAGCTGCCGCAGCGCCCCGCGAAAGCGCCGCCAGGCACAGGGTAAGGCCGCCGAACACCCTCTATAGTCATTCAGATCGAGCTTTCGCGGCGCTTGCATCGCCGAGTCCGTCGGCGCAGGATGCGCCGAATTTTTCCTAGAGGAATTTTGTTACATGTCCAACGCCAGCGCTGGAACCGCGGAGCAGCAGGAAAACCATTCAAGCTCCGCCCTGGGCATGATGGTGGCCGCGGTGGGCGTCTGCTACGGCGACATCGGTACCAGCCCGCTGTATACGCTCAAGGAAGTCTTCGTCGGCGGCTATGGCGTGCAGGTGGGGCACGACGCCATCCTCGGCATCCTTTCGCTGATCTTCTGGTCGCTGGTGTGGGTGGTCTCGATCAAGTACGTGATCTTCGTCCTGCGCGCCGACAACCAGGGCGAGGGCGGGGTGATGGCGCTGACCGCGCTGGCGCGCCGCGCCGCCCACGACTACCCCAGGTTGAGCGCGGTGCTGGTGGTGCTGGGCCTGTTCGGCGCCTCGCTGTTCTACGGCGACAGCATGATTACCCCGGCGATCTCGGTGCTCTCGGCGATCGAGGGTCTGGAGATCGCCTTCGACGGCCTGGAGCACTGGGTGGTGCCGCTGGCGCTGGTGGTGCTGGTCGGCCTGTTCCTCATCCAGCGCCATGGCACGGCGCGCATCGGCATCCTGTTCGGCCCGGTGATGGTGATCTGGTTCGTGGTGCTCGGCGCGCTGGGCCTGTACGGCATCTACCAGCACCCGGTGGTGCTCAACGCCATGAACCCGTACTGGGCGGTGAATTTCTTCGTGGTCCATCCGGGCATCGGCGTGGCCATCCTCGGCGCCACCGTGCTGGCGCTGACCGGCGCCGAGGCGCTGTACGCGGACATGGGCCACTTCGGCCGCAAGCCGATTTCCCGCGCCTGGTTCGCCCTGGTGCTGCCGGGCCTGGTGCTGAACTACTTTGGCCAGGGCGCGATGATCCTCTACAACCCGGAAGCCGCGCGCAACCCCTTCTACCTGCTGGCGCCGTCCTGGGCGCTGCTGCCGATGGTGGCGTTGTCCACCGTGGCCACGGTGATCGCCTCCCAGGCGGTGATTTCCGGGGCCTTCTCGCTGACCCGCCAGGCCATCCAGCTGGGCTTCGTGCCGCGCATGTTCGTGCAGCACACCTCCAGCCAGGAGCAGGGGCAGGTCTACATCGCCGGGGTGAACTGGGCGCTGATGGTCGGCGTGGTGCTGCTGGTGCTGGGCTTCGAGTCCTCCGCGGCGCTGGCCTCGGCCTATGGCGTGGCGGTGACCGGGACCATGCTGGTGACCACCCTGCTGATGGGCGTGGTGCTCTGGCTGCACTGGAAGTGGCCGCTGTGGCTGGCCATTCCGTTCTTCTGCATGATGCTGCTGGTGGACGTGCTGTTCTTCTCGGCCAACCTGCCGAAGGTGGTGCAGGGTGGCGCCTTCCCGGTGATCGCCGGTATCGCCCTGTTCATCCTGATGACCACCTGGAAGCGTGGCCGCCAGTTGCTGGTGGAGCGCCTCGACGAAGGCTCGCTGCCGCTGCCGCTGTTCATCGCCAGCATCCGCTCGCAGCCGCCGCACCGGGTACAGGGCACCGCGGTGTTCCTCACCGCGCGTTCCGACGCCGTGCCGCACGCGCTGTTGCACAACCTGCTGCACAACCAGGTGCTGCACGAGCAGGTGGTGCTGCTCACGGTGGTCAACGAAGACAGCCCGCGGGTCGCCACCGACCGCCGCTTCGAGGTGGATGCCTATGGCGAGGGCTTCTTCCGCGTGCTGCTGCACTTCGGCTTCATGGAGGACCCGGACATCCCGGCGGCGCTGAAGTACTGCCACCTCAACGAGCTGGACTTCAGCCCGATGCGCACCACCTACTTCCTCAGCCGCGAGACGGTGATCCCGTCCAGGCGCATCGGCATGGCGCGCTGGCGCGAAGGCTTGTTCGCCTTCCTGCTGAAGAACGCCAACGGCAACCTGCGCTACTTCAACCTGCCGTTGAACCGGGTGATCGAGCTGGGGACGCAGGTGGAGATCTGAGGGGCGCGCTGTGAGGGAGAACCCGTAGGGCGCATAACCGTTCGCGGTTATCCGCCGTCGGCCGGGGCACCGGTGCCGGGGCGATGGCGGATAACGCCGTAGGCGTTATGCGCCCTACGGGTGCGCGGTGCGACAACCTGAGCGGATCTCATCCGCGAACCGCGCCGGGACACCCGGCTATCGCGGACAAAGTCCGCTCCTACAGGCGAAATACCATGCCCCACGGCAACCTGTAGGAGCGGGCCCTGCCCGCGATTCGCGCGCAGGGCGCGCTCCTGCATGGGAATGGCGTGGGTGGGGTTGCGTAGGGGCGGATCTCATCCGCGAACCGCGCCGGGGTATCCGGCTATCGCGGAAAAGTTCCGCTCCTACGGGGAAATGCTGTGCCTCGGCAACCTGTAGGAGCGGGCCCTGCCCGCGATTCGCGCGCAGGGCGCGCTCCTACATGGGAATGGCGTGGGTGGGGTTGCGTAGGAGCGGATCTCATCCGCGAACCGCGCCGGGGTATCCGGCTATCGCGGAAAAGTTCCGCTCCTACGGGGAAATGCTGTGCCTCGGCAACCTGTAGGAGCGG
>NZ_QGSL01000029.1:531222-543380 GCF_003176655.1 Pseudomonas sp. RW407
GTAGATCGAGGTCAGGAAGGCGCCCACCAGGCCGGCGATCAGCAGGTTCTGGTGACCGCTGGCGAAGGCTTCCCAGAGGATCTCGTCCTTGGAGTAGAAGCCGGCGGTCAGCAGCGGCAGGGCGGCCAGGGCCGAACCACCGACGATGAAGCTGGCGTAGGCCAGCGGCAGCTTCTTCCACAGGCCGCCCATCTTGAAGATGTTCTGCTCGTGGTGGCAGGCGACGATCACCGCACCGGAGGCGAGGAACAGCAGGGCCTTGAAGAAGGCGTGGGTCATCAGGTGGAAGATCGCCGCGTCCCAGGCGCCGACGCCCAGGGCCAGGAACATGTAGCCGATCTGGCTCATGGTCGAGTAGGCGAGGATGCGCTTGATGTCGGTCTGCACCAGGGCGGCGAAGCCGGCCAGGACCAGGGTGACGGCACCGACCACGCCGACCAGCTCCAGCACGTTCGGAGCCAGGGTGAAGATGCCGTGGCAGCGGGCGATCAGGTACACGCCCGCGGTCACCATGGTCGCCGCGTGGATCAGTGCGGAAACCGGGGTGGGGCCGGCCATCGCATCCGCCAGCCAGGTCTGCAGCGGCAGCTGGGCGGACTTGCCGACCGCGCCGCCGAGCAGCGCCAGGGCCGCCAGGCTCACCCACAGGTCGCCCTGGGCGAAGTGCTGCGGCGCCAGCACCAGCAGTTCCTGGATGTTCAGGGTGCCCAGCTGCTGGAACAGGATGAACAGGCCGAAGGCCATGAACACGTCGCCCACGCGGGTGACGATGAAGGCCTTCAGCGCCGCGTTGCCGTTCGGTACGTGGCTGTAGTAGAAGCCGATCAGCAGGTAGGAGCACAGGCCCACGCCTTCCCAGCCGAAGTACAGGAACAGCAGGTTGTCGCCCAGCACCAGGAACAGCATGCTGGCGATGAACAGGTTGGTGTAGGCGAAGAAGCGCGAGTAGCCGGCTTCACCGCGCATGTACCAGCTGGCGAACAGGTGGATCAGGAAGCCGACGCCGGTGACCACGCCGAGCATGGTGACCGACAGGCCGTCCAGGTACAGGGCGAAGTTCGGCGCGAAGCCGTCGACGTTCATCCACTGCCAGAGCACCAGGGTGTAGGCGCCGCCTTCCGGCGGGGCGCTGTGGAAGCTCCAGATCGCCCAGAAGGCGGACAGCGCGGACAGGCCGACCGAGCCGACGCCGACCAGCGCGGAGAGATTTTCCGACCACTTGCCGCGGGAGAAAGACAGCAGCAGGAAGCCGACCAGGGGGAACAGGAAAGTGAGGGGCAGCAGGTTCATCCGCGCATCTCGCTGGCAGCGTCGACATCGAGGGTATGGAAGCGGCGATACAGTTGCAGCAGGATCGCCAGACCGATGCTCGCCTCGGCCGCGGCCAGGCTGAGCACCAGGATGAACATCACCTGGCCGTCGGGTTGGCCCCAGCGGCTGCCGGCGACCACGAAGGCCAGCGCGGCGGCGTTCATCATCACTTCCAGGCTCATCAGAACGAACAGGATGTTGCGCCGGACCATCAGGCCGGCCAGCCCGAGGCAGAACAGCACGCCGGAGAGTGCCAGCCCGTGTTCCAGGGGGATTGCATTCATGGTGTTATTCCTTCGCGTCGTGGCGGCCGAGGTGGAAGGCGGCGACCAGTGCCGCCAGCAGCAGCATCGAGGCCAGTTCGACGACCAGCAGGTAGGGGCCGAACAGGCTGATGCCCACGGCCTTGGCGTCCACGGTGGTGTGGCCGATGCCGGCACCGCTGGGGTTGCGCGACAGGACCAGCAGCAGTTCGACCAGCAGGACGGCGGAGAGCACGCCCGGGCCGATCCAGACCCCGGGCTTGAGCCACTTGCGCTCCTGCTCGGCGATCGCCGGGCCCAGGTTGAGCATCATCACCACGAAGACGAACAGCACCATGATCGCGCCGGCGTAGACGATGATCTCCAGGGCCGCGGCGAACGGGGCGCCGAGGCTGAAGAAGGTCATCGACACGGCGAGCAGCGAAACGATGAGGTAGAGCAGGGCATGCACCGGGTTGCTGTTGGTGATGACCCGCAGGGTTGCCAGCACGGCGACGCCGGCGGCGAAGTAGAAAGCGAATTCCACGCGACGTCTCCTTACGGCAGCAGGCTCTTGACGTTGATCGGTTCGGCCTCGTTCTGCGCGCTGCCCTTGGGCTTGCCGGCGATGGCCATGCCGGCGACGCGGTAGAAGTTGTAGTCCGGGTTCTTGCCGGGGCCGGAGATCAGCAGGTCTTCCTTCTCGTACACCAGGTCCTGGCGCTTGAACTCGCCCATCTCGAAATCCGGCGTCAGCTGGATCGCGGTGGTCGGGCAGGCTTCCTCGCACAGGCCGCAGAAGATGCAGCGGGAGAAGTTGATGCGGAAGAACTCGGGGTACCAGCGGCCGTCGTCGGTCTCGGCCTTCTGCAGCGAGATGCAGCCGACCGGGCAGGCTACGGCGCACAGGTTGCAGGCCACGCAGCGCTCCTCGCCGTCGGGGTCGCGGGTGAGGACGATGCGGCCGCGGTAGCGCGGCGGCAGGTACACGGGCTCTTCCGGGTACTGCAGGGTGTCACGCTTGCGGAAGGCATGGCCGAAGATCATCACCAGGCTGCGCAGCTGGGTGTAGGTGCCATGCACGATGTGCAGGATTTCTTTGATCATGGTGGTTCTCCTTACTGGGCCGCGGCCAGCACACAGGCGCCGGTCACCAGCAGGTTGATCAGGGTCAGCGGAAGGCAGACCTTCCAGCTGAAGGCCATCACCTGGTCATAGCGCGGGCGCGGCAGCGAGGCGCGGATCAGGATGAACAGCATGATGAAGAAGGAGGTCTTCAGGGCGAACCAGATGAACGGGATCTGCGGCAGCAGGCCGAACGGGCCGTGCCAGCCACCGAAGAACAGCGTCACCAGCAGCGCCGAGATCAGCACGATGCCGATGTACTCGCCGACGAAGAACATGCCCCATTTCATCCCGGCGTACTCGATGTGGTAGCCGTCGGCCAGTTCCTGCTCGGCTTCGGGCTGGTCGAACGGGTGACGGTGGGTCACGGCGACGCCGGCGATGATGAAGGTGCAGAAGCCGAAGAACTGCGGAATGATGAACCACAGGTGCTGGGCCTGGTATTCGACGATGTCGCGCATGCTGAACGAGCCGACCTGGGCCACGATGCCCATCAGCGACAGGGCCAGGAACACCTCGTAGGAGATGGTCTGGGCCGAGGCGCGCAGGCTGCCGAGCAGGGCGAACTTGTTGTTGCTCGACCAGCCGGCGAAGAGCACCGCGTACACGGTCAGGCCGGCCATGGCGAAGAAGAACAGGATGCCGATGTTCAGGTCCGCGACGCCCCAGGTGGGGGTGATCGGGATGATCACGAAGGCGATCAGCAGCGCGCCCATGGCGATGACCGGGGCGAGGGTGAAGATCATCTTGTCGGCGAACGGCGGCGTCCAGTCTTCCTTGAAGAACATCTTGATCATGTCCGCGCCGAGCTGGAAGGCGCCGAACGGGCCGACCCGGTTGGGACCGTAGCGGTCCTGCCAGAGACCCAGTAGGCGGCGCTCGACCCAGCTCAGCAGCGCACCGCAGACGACCACGGCGAGCAGGATGACGATGGCCTTGATGACCTCGATGATGATGTCGACGATGGCGGGTGTCAGCCAGCTCATTGGGCAGCCTCCTGCAGACCTTCAGCGACACCGCCGAACACACCGGCGGGGATACCGGCCAGGCCGGCCGGCAGGGCGACCAGGCCCGCGCCCAGCTCTTCGCTGATGCGCAGCGGCAGGCGCAGCTCGTGGCCGGCGACCTTCAGGCGCAGCAGCTTGCCTTCGGCCAGGCCCAGGCGCTCGGCCTCCTCGCGGCCCAGGGCCACGTAGGTCGCCGGGATGCGTTCCTGCACCGGGGCGGCGCGGGAGCTGTTCTCCTCGCTGCCGAACAGGTGGTAGAAGGGCACCACCTTGAACTGGCTGGCCGGGGTGTGGAACGGCGCCGGTACGTCGCTGAACCACAGGGCCTCGCCCTTGGCCTCGATCAGGCGCACGCCCGGGTCACCGGCGCGCAGGTGGCCGCCGACCTCGTCCTGGAACTTGTTCCAGGCCTGCGGCGAGTTCCAGCCCGGGGACCAGGCGAAGGGAATCTGCTGACGCGGCTCGGTGCTGCCGGAGTAGCCTTCCATGGAGAAGGCGAACGCGCTGTCGATGTCCTGCGGCGTGCGCGGCTCGCTGACGTTGATGTTGGCGCGCATGGCGGTACGCCCGGAGTAGCGGTGCGGCTCGCGCGCCAGCTTCAGGCCCTTGATGCGGAACGCGGCGTTCGGCGCGGCGTCGCGGATGCCGGCCAGTTGCGGCTTGGCGGCGACCACGGCGTCGATCACGTGGTCCAGCTGCGTCCAGTCGACGTGCTTGCCCTCGAGGGTGCTGTGCAGGGCGTGCAGCCAGCGCCAGCCTTCGCGGACCAGGTTGTCGGCATTGTAGTAGGTCGGGTCGAACACCTGGAAGAAGCGCTGGGCGCGGCCTTCCTGGCTGACCAGGGTGCCGTCGCCCTCGGCGAAGCTGGCGGCCGGCAGGACGATGTGCGCCTTGGCGGCGGTCGCGGTGCTCTGGTGGTCGGCGACGATCACCAGCCTGGCGGCGGCCAGGGCGGCGTCCACCTTGGCGGCGTCGGCGCGGCGGTACAGGTCGTTCTCCAGCACCACCACGGCGTCGGCGGCGCCGGAGGTCAGCTGTTCCAGCGCGGCTTCGACGGATTCGCCGCCGAAGAGGGCCAGGCCCAGGCTGTTGGCTTCCGGGACCACCAGGCTCAGCGAGCCGTTCTTCTCGCGCTGCTTCAGGGCGCTGGCGATGTTCGCCGCGGCTTCGATCAGGGCGTTGCTGCGCAGCGATACGCCGGATACCACCAGCGGGCGCTTGGCGGCCACCAGGGCGTCGGCGATGCGCTGGGCCAGGGCCTGCGCCTCGGGCTCCAGGCCGGCCACGGCCGGGGCGCTCGGGTCGATCGCGTGGGCCACGGCGAAGCCCAGGCGGGCCAGGTCCTCGGGGGCGGCGTGCACGCACTCGGCGGCGACGTCGTCCAGGCGGGTCTCGGCCAGGCTGGCGATGAACAGCGGGTTCTTCTCGTGCTGGGCGATGGTCTTCACCGCGGCGTCGAGCCACGGCTGGATCTTCATCGCGGCGGCCATGTCCTCGCCCTTGCCCTTCACCGACTGGCGCAGGGCCAGGGCGATGCGGGCGGCGGTCTGGGTCAGGTCCTCGCCGAGCACGAAGACCGCGTCATGGTCTTCCATGTCGCGGATGGTGGGGGAGGGCAGCGGGCCGTCCTGCATGACCTTGAGCACCAGGCGCAGGCGCTGCAGCTCGTCGGCGGCGATGCCGCTGTAGAAGTTGCCGGCGCCGACCAGCTCGGACAGCGCGTAGTTGCTTTCCAGGCTGGCGCGCGGCGAGCCGATGCCGATCACCTTGCGGCCCTTGAGCAGGGCGGCGGCCTGGTCGAGGGCGCCGTCCAGGCTCAGCTTCTGCTTGCTCAGCACCAGCATCGGTTGGCGCGGGCGGTCCTCGCGGTTGACGTAGCCGTAGCCGAAGCGGCCGCGGTCGCAGAGGAAGTAGTGGTTCACCGAGCCGTTGTAGCGGTTCTCGATGCGGCGGATCTCGCCGTAGCGCTCACCGGGGCTGATGTTGCAGCCGCTGGAGCAGCCATGGCAGATGCTCGGGGCGAACTGCATGTCCCACTTGCGGTTGTAGCGCTCGGAGTGGGTCTTGTCGGTGAACACGCCGGTCGGGCAGACCTCGGTCAGGTTGCCGGAGAACTCGCTCTCCAGCACGCCGTCCTCGATGCGGCCGAAGTACACGTTGTCGTGCGCGCCGTAGACGCCCAGGTCGGTGCCGCCGGCGTAGTCCTTGTAGTAGCGCACGCAGCGGTAGCAGGCGATGCAGCGGTTCATCTCGTGGGCGATGAACGGGCCGAGCTCCTGGTTCTGGTGGGTGCGCTTGGTGAAGCGGTACCGGCGCTTGTTGTGGCCGGTCATCACCGTCATGTCCTGCAGGTGGCAGTGGCCGCCTTCCTCGCACACCGGGCAGTCGTGCGGGTGGTTGGTCATCAGCCATTCGACGACGCTTTCGCGGAAGGCCTTGGCCTCCTCGTCCTCGATGGAGATCCAGGTGTTGTCGGTGGCGGGGGTCATGCAGGACATGACGAGGCGACCACGCTTGTCGTTCTCGTCGGTGTACTGCTTGACCGCGCACTGCCGGCAGGCGCCGACGCTACCGAGCGCCGGGTGCCAGCAGAAGTAGGGGATGTCGAGTCCGAGGGACAGGCAGGCCTGCAACAGGTTGTCCGCCCCATCGACTTCTAACGTCTTGCCGTCTACGTGGATAGTGGCCATGGTTCAAGTTCTTCGTTGGCCCGTTGTCAGCGGGCTTGGCTAAGGGAAATCACGGCTCCGTCGGGCCGGCGGCGAGCCGCGGCGCTACGACGGAGCATCGCCGGGCCCGCGGGCCCGGCATCCAAAGCTTTACGCGCCGACGCGTTGCGGTTGCGGCGCGGCCTGAGCCTGGCGGGAGACGCCCGCTTCGAACTCGGGACGGAAATATTTCAAGGCACTGCCCAGCGGTTCGACGGCGCCCGGTGCGTGGGCGCAGAAGGTCTTGCCGGGGCCGAGGAAGTTGACCAGCTGCTCGAGGGTCTCGAGGTCGCCGGGCTGGCCTTCGCCACGTTCCAGCGCGCGCAGGAGCTTCACGCTCCACGGCAGGCCGTCGCGGCACGGGGTGCACCAGCCGCACGACTCGCGGGCGAAGAACTCTTCCATGTTGCGCAGCAGCGAGACCATGTTGATGCTGTCGTCCACCGCCATGGCCAGACCGGTGCCCATGCGGGTGCCGACCTTGGCGATGCCGCCGGCGTAGAACAGGGCGTCCAGGTGCTCGGGGAGCAGGAAGCCGGTGCCGGCGCCGCCGGGCTGCCAGGCCTTGAGCTTGTAGCCCTCGCGCATGCCGCCGGCGTAGTCCTCGAAGACCTCGCGCACCGGGATGCCGAAGGGCAGTTCCCAGATGCCGGGGTTCTGCACCTTGCCGGAGAAGCCCATGAGCTTGGTGCCCATGTCTTCGCTGCCCGGGCGCGCCAGGCCCTTGTACCACTCGACGCCGTTGGCGACGATGGCCGGGACGTTGCACAGGGTCTCGACGTTGTTGACGCAGGTCGGCTTGCCCCACACGCCGACGGCGGCCGGGAACGGCGGCTTGGAGCGCGGGTTGGCGCGGCGGCCTTCCAGGGAGTTGATCAGCGCGGTTTCTTCGCCGCAGATGTAGCGGCCGGCGCCGGTGTGGACGAACAGCTCGAAGTCGAAGCCGCTGCCGAGGATGTTCTTGCCCAGCAGGCCCGCGGCCTTGGCTTCGTCGATGGCGCGGTTGAGGTTGCGCGCCGCGTCGACGTACTCGCCACGCAGGAAGATGTAGCCGCGGTAGGCCTTCAGCGCCCGCGCGGAGATCAGCATGCCTTCCACCAGCAGGTGCGGCAGCTGCTCCATGAGCATGCGGTCCTTCCAGGTGTTGGGCTCCATCTCGTCCGCGTTGCACAGCAGGTAGCGGATGTTGAGGGATTCGTCCTTGGGCATCAGGCCCCACTTCACGCCGGTGGGGAAGCCCGCACCGCCGCGGCCCTTGAGGCCGGAGTCCTTGACGGTCTGGACGATGTCGTCGGCGGCCATCTCGGCCAGCGCCTTGCGCGCGGCGGCATAGCCGTTCTTGGCCTGGTATTCCTCCAGCCAGACCGGGGCGCCGTCGTCACGCAGGCGCCAGGTCAGCGGGTGGGTTTCCGCGGCGCGCGCGGTGCGGTTGGGCGTGCCGTAGGAGGTGAGGACGGTCATGCGTAGGCCTCCAGCAGTTTGGCGACCGCCGACGGCTCGAGGTTGCCGTGGGTATCGTCGTCGATCATCAGCGCCGGGGCCTTGTCGCAGTTGCCCAGGCAGCACACCGGCAGCAGGGTGAAGCGACCATCGGCGGTGGTCTGGCCGAGGCTGATGCCCAGCTGCTTCTGGATCTCGCCGACCACGGACTCGTGGCCGCCGATGTAGCAGACCATGCTGTCGCACACGCGGATGATGTGGCGGCCCACCGGCTGGCGGAAGATCTGGCTGTAGAAGGTGGCCACGCCCTCGACGTCGCTGTCGGGGATGCCGAGGATCTCGGCGATCGCCGGAATGGCGCCGTCCGGCACCCAGCCACGTTCCTTCTGGACGATCTTCAGGGCTTCGATGGACGCCGCGCGGGAGTCCTCGTAGTGGTGCAGTTCGTGCTCGATGGCCGAGCGCTCGGTTTCGCTCAGGGCGAAACGGTCAGTCTGGATGATGGTGCTCATGATCAGCGGTCCACGTCAGCCATAACGAAGTCGATGCTGCCCAGATAGGCGATCAGGTCGGCGATCATGCTGCCGTTGATGACCGACGGAATCTGTTGCAGGTGCGCGAAGCTGGGCGTGCGGATGCGGGTCCGGTAGCTCATGGTGCTGCCATCGCTCGTCAGGTAGTAGCTGTTGATGCCCTTGGTCGCTTCGACCATCTGGAAGGCTTCGTTGGCCGGCATGACCGGGCCCCAGGAAACCTGCAGGAAGTGGGTGATCAGCGTCTCGATGTGCTGCAGCGTGCGCTCTTTGGGCGGCGGCGTGGTCAGCGGGTGGTCGGCCTTGTACGGGCCTTCGGGCATGTTGTTCAGGCACTGCTCGATGATGCGCAG
The DNA here is from genome assembly GCF_003176655.1 of Pseudomonas sp. RW407. Taxonomy (NCBI): domain Bacteria; kingdom Pseudomonadati; phylum Pseudomonadota; class Gammaproteobacteria; order Pseudomonadales; family Pseudomonadaceae; genus Pseudomonas; species Pseudomonas sp. RW407. The sequence goes on from NZ_QGSL01000029.1 coordinate 539,942, forward strand.
GCTCTGGCGCATCTCGCCCATCTTGACCATGCAGCGGTCGTAGGCGTCGCCGTTGGCCGCCAGCGGCACTTCGAACTCGAAGTTCTCGTAGCCGGAGTAGGGGCGGGCCTTGCGCAGGTCGAAGTCGCAACCGGTGGCGCGCAGGCCGGCGCCGGTGGTGCCCCACTCGAGGGCTTCCTTGGTGTTGTACTGCGCAACGCCGATGGTACGGCCGCGCAGGATGCTGTTCTGCAGGGCGGCCTTCTCGTACTCGTTGAGGCGCTTGGGCATCCAGTCGAGGAATTCGCGGACCAGCTTGTCCCAGCCGCGCGGCAGGTCGTGGGCGACGCCGCCGATGCGGTACCAGGCCGGGTGCAGGCGGAAGCCGGTGATGGCCTCGACCACCTTGTAGGCGCGCTGGCGGTCGGTGAAGGTGAAGAACACCGGGGTCATGGCGCCCACGTCCTGGATGTAGGTGCCCAGGTACAGCAGGTGGTTCAGGATGCGGAAGAACTCCGACATCATGATGCGGATGACGTCGACGCGCTGCGGCACCTTGATGCCGGCGAGCTTCTCCACCGAGAGCACGTACGGCAGGTTGTTCATCACCCCGCCGAGGTAGTCGATGCGGTCGGTGTAGGGGATGAAGCTGTGCCAGGACTGGCGCTCGGCCATCTTCTCGGCGCCGCGGTGGTGGTAGCCGATCTCCGGCACGCAGTCGAGGATTTCCTCGCCGTCGAGCTGCAGGATGATGCGGAAGGCACCGTGGGCGGACGGGTGGTTCGGGCCGAGGTTGAGGAACATGAAGTCCTCGTTCTCGCCGTGGCGCTTCATGCCCCAGTCCTCGGGCTTGAAGCGCAGGGCCTCCTGCTCCAGCTCCTGCTTGGCGACGGAGAGGGAGTAGGGGTCGAACTCGGTGGCGCGCGCCGGGTAGTCCTTGCGCAGCGGGTGGCCCTGCCAGGTCGGCGGCATCAGCATACGGACCAGGTGCGGATGGCCGTTGAAGTGGATGCCGTACATGTCCCAGACCTCACGCTCGTACCAGTTGGCGTTCGGCCAGATACGGGTGGCGGTGGGCAGGTTGAGGTCGCCTTCGGACAAGGCCACCTTGATCATCACGTCACTGTTACGCTCGAGCGACATCAGGTGGTAGAACACGCTGAAGTCTGCGCCCGGCAGGCCGCGGCGGTGGGTGCGCAGGCGCTCGTCGACCCCGTGGAGGTCGTAGAGCATCACGTAGGGCTTGGGTACGTTGCGCAGGAAGGTGAGGACGTCGATCAGCTTCTCGCGGCTCACCCACAGGACCGGCATGCCGGTGCGGGTGGCCTGGACGGTGAAGGTCTCGGCGCCAAAGCGGGAATTCAGTTCGACGACTATGTCTTGGTCGTCCGCCTTGTAAGGCGGGATGTACAGAGCGGAGTCTGCGGTCATGGTCTCGGTCGCTATCGGTCAACGGTGGAGTGAAGAAGGGCCTCTCGTGGAGGTCCGCTTCACACTTCGTCGGGGCTGCGCAGGTTGGTGACCGCAATGCGCTGTTCGCGCTTGAGGTCCTTCTGGGCAGGCATTTCGGCACGGTAGATGCCTTGATCGCCAACCACCCAGGACAACGGGCGACGCTCCTGGCCGATGGATTCCTGCAGCAGCATCAGGCCTTGCAGGAACGCCTCGGGGCGGGGCGGGCAGCCGGGGATGTAGACGTCCACGGGGAGGAACTTGTCGACCCCCTGGACCACCGAGTAGATGTCGTACATGCCGCCGGAGTTGGCGCACGAGCCCATGGAGATCACCCACTTGGGTTCCAGCATCTGCTCGTACAGGCGCTGGATGACCGGGGCCATCTTGATGAAGCAGGTGCCGGCGATGACCATGAAGTCCGCCTGGCGCGGCGACGCACGAATCACTTCGGCGCCGAAACGGGCGATGTCGTGCGGCGCGGTGAACGCCGTGGTCATCTCCACGTAGCAGCAGGACAGGCCGAAGTTGTAGGGCCACAGCGAGTTCTTGCGACCCCAGTTGACGGCGCCGTTGAGAACATCCTCGAGCTTGCCCATGAAGATGTTCTTGTGGACCTGCCCCTCTACGAGGGGGTCGTCTACCGTTTCGCGCTGGCCGATCGGGTACTGATCGTTGGCCGCATCGGGGTCGATCCGGGTAAGTTTGTATTGCATCGCCAAAGCCTCATTGTTTTAGCTTCGCCTGCCGCTCGCGACGAGCCGCCGGCGCCCAATCGAGCGCGCCGACCCGCCATAGATAGACAAGACCTGCCAACAGAATTGCAATGAAAATGGTGGCCTCGACCAGACCGGCCCAACCGCTTTCACGGACGGACACGGACCAGGCGAAGAGGAAGAGGGCTTCGACGTCGAAGATCACGAAGAGCATCGCGACCAGATAGAATTTTGCCGACAGGCGCAGGCGTGCGCTGCCGGTGGGAACGATGCCGGATTCGAAGGGCTCGTTCTTGCTGCGACCAAATGCCTTGCTGCCCAGCAGCGAGGAAACCCCTAGCATGAAGGCCAGCAGGCCGACCACGCCTAGAAGGAAGGCGGCGAGTCCCCAGTGTTGAGCTGCAAGTTCAGCTGGGTTGGGCATGCCGATACTCCTTCCTACAAAAATTAGCGGTGGTCTTGGATTCCGGGCATTCGCCCGTCTGCATGAACCTAGGGCTCAAGATAGCGAGCTAAGGGTTCGAGTGATCTTTCCAATTTTATGCCCAAAGCCTCCGGCAAGTAAATTTTTCTAACACAAACAGATGCTTCCAAATCCGGCAAAAGCCTTTTGCATTTTTGTCCGGCCCGCGGCTGCAGGCCGCTCCGCGCCTGGGCTGGCGCGGGTGAGGCTTTGGTCGAATGGCACTTTTGCAGATAAGAAGAAAGTATTTCTGTTGCTCTATAAATGATAAATATTATCATTCGCGGTGTCGTTTATCCGTAACTTTACTACATATAGGCGTCGTACTTTTTATTGTCGGCCGTTTTATGGGTTTATGGGCGTCAATTGTCGTCGGGAATTTCCCAATGATCCGTTGCGGGGCGCGGCGCGGCGGGGCGCGGCGCGGATGGCGCGCAGGGGCGCGCCGTGCCTCACAGCGGGCCCGTAGGAGCGGACTCCGTCCGCGATTTCGTGCGCAGGGCGCGCTCCTACAGGGATGTGGTGCGGGTGGGGCGGCGTAGGAGTGAGCTTGCTTGCGAACCTTGGATTCGCACTCCGCCCTCAACCTCGTCATTCCCGCGAACGCGGGAACCCAGAGACTTCTTTGGGGTTGGGCTTGGTGTAGCGCGCCGCTCCGAGTGCGTTGATGTCTCTTGTTTCGCCCCCTCGGGCGAGTCACTTTTGTCAAACGGTGGAAGGCCACCCCCGCAAAAAGGAACCAAAAAGGCTTGCCCCGCATACGGGCCCGATGGAGCCGGGCTACCCTCGCGAACTCCCCCGCCACGGAGGCCCGCCCCGACAGCACGTC
>NZ_QGSL01000029.1:543390-553909 GCF_003176655.1 Pseudomonas sp. RW407
CGAGGATATCGCCCAGGGCGAAGCGGTGGGTGATCAGCTGCTCGGGCTGCAGCTTGCCGGCCTGCACGCTCTTGAGCAGCATTGGCGTGGTCACCGCGTCCACCAGGCGGGTGCGCAGGGTGATGTTGTGCGACCACAGGCGCTCCAGGTGCAGTTGCACCGGCACCCCGTGCACGCCGAGCACGGCGATGTCGCCGCCGGGGGCGATCAGTTCCTCGCACAGGCTGAAGGTGCTGGGCACGCCCACCGCCTCCACCGCGCTGTCCACGCCCAGGCCGTCGGTCAGCGCGCGGACTTTCTCCAGCAACTGCGGGTCGCCGGCGTTGAAGCAGTCGGTGGCACCGAAGCCCCTGGCCACTTCCAGGCGGTTGTCGTCCAGGTCGATCATGATGATCCGCGCCGGCGAGTAGAACTGCGCGGTGAGCAGCGCGGCCAGGCCCACCGGGCCGGCGCCGACGATGGCGACGTTGCCGCCGGGCTGCACGCGGCCGTTGAGCACGCCGCACTCGAAGCCGGTGGGGAGGATGTCGCTGAGCATCACCATGGCCTCCTCGTCAACCCCGGCGGGCAGGTGGTAGAGGCTGGTGTCGGCATGGGGGATGCGCACCTTCTCGGCCTGGGTGCCGTCGATCAGGTGGCCGAGGATCCAGCCGCCGGTGCGGCAGTGCGAGGTCATGCCCCTGCGGCAGAAGTCGCACTTGCCGCAGGCGCTGATGCAGGAGATGAGCACGCGGTCGCCGGGCTTGAACTGGCTGACCGCCGAGCCGACCTGCTCGACCACCCCCACGCCCTCGTGGCCGAGGATGCGCCCGGGTTTGCAGGCCGGCACGTCGCCCTTGATGATGTGCAGGTCGGTGCCGCACAGGGTGGTGCGGACCAGGCGCACCACCGCATCGCCGGGGGCCTGCAGGGTGGGGTCGGGACGCTCTTCCAGGGCGATGTCGCCGACACCGCGGTAGACCAGGGCTTTCATGGCCGGGCTCCTTTCGGGGAATGGTCCGGACAGGCTAGTCCCGCCCCGGCGGCCGGGGCCTGATCCCGATCAAAGGCTCATTCGGCGGTGGGCAGCTCGGTGATGTGGATTTCCGTCAGCAGCGGCTCGGGCTTGAGCTGGCTGCGCTTGAGCAGCGGGCAGAAGCGCGCCAGGCTGCCGATCAGCTCCCACTGGGTCTCCAGGTCGCCGGCCAGCCGGGTGATGTCGTTCAGCGCGCGCTGGCCGACCTGCTGCAGGTGCGGGTCGGTGCTGCGGCCCAGCTCCAGGGACAGCTGGCCGATCAGGGTGCTGAGGGCGGACATGTTGCGCGTCGCCAGGGCCAGGATGTTCGCCAACAGGGCGATTTCCGACTCCGGCACGGCAGAGGGTGAGGTGTGTGCGTCCATGCGTCTACCCGTGGGGAATGCGTCGTCCTGACGCGTCGCAGCGGAGCATAGCAGCAAAAGGCCTGCATGCGACCCATTTCACATTTCGTTGCGGCAAGCCCCGGCGCGCCGCCCGACGGGCGGCGCGCCACGGCCTCAGGCTTCGCCCAGGGGCTTGCGCGCCGGCGTGCCGCGCTGGGCCGCGCGCAGGTACTGCGGCGGCCAGGGCACCTGCTGGCCGCCCAGCTCGTCGGCGGCGTTGAGCGGCCAGTAGGGCTCGCGCAACAGCTCGCGGGCCAGCAGGATCAGGTCGGCCTGGCCGGTGCGCAGGATGTGCTCGGCCTGCACCGGCTCGGTGATCATGCCCACGGTGCTGCTGGCGATCTCGGCCTCCTTGCGCACGCGCTCGGCGAACTGCGTCTGGTAGCCTGGCCCCACCGGGATCTCGGCGTTCACCGCGGTGCCGCCGGAGGACACGTCGATCAGGTCCACGCCCAGGCCCTTCAGGCGCCGGGCCAGTTCCACCGTCTCGTCGGGGTTCCAGCCGTCCTCCACCCAGTCGGTGGCCGACAGGCGCACCAGCAGCGGCAGTTCCTCGGGCCATACCTCGCGCACCGCCTGGGTCACTTCCAGCAGGTAGCGGATGCGGTTCTCGAAGCAGCCGCCGTACTGGTCGCGGCGCTGGTTGGACAGCGGCGAGAGGAACTGGTGCAGCAGGTAGCCGTGGGCCGCGTGCACCTCCACCACCTTGAAGCCGGCCACCAGGGCGCGCTCGGCGGCGCGGACGAAGGCCTGGGTGACTTCGGCCATCTGCTCTTCGCTCAGCGCCGCGGGGGTGGTGTGCTTGGGATCGAAGGGGATGGCCGACGGCGCCACCGGCACCCAGCCGCCCTCGGCCACCGGCATGCTGCCCGGCTTGCCCAGCCAGGGCGCATAGGTGCTGGCCTTGCGCCCGGCATGGGCCAGCTGGATGCCGGCCACCGCCCCCTGGGACTCGATGAAGCGGGTGATGCGCCGCAGGGGCTCGACCTGCTCGTCCTTCCACAGGCCCAGGTCGCGGTCGGTGATGCGCCCTTCCGGGACCACCGCGGTGGCCTCCACTATGACCAGGCCGGCGCCGCCCACGGCGCGGCTGCCCAGGTGCACCAGGTGCCAGTCGTTGGCCAGGCCGTCCTCGGCCGAGTACTGGCACATGGGGGAAACGCCGATGCGGTTGGGCAAGGTCAGTTGGCGCAGGGTCAGGGGCTCGAACAGCTGGCTCATGGCTACACTCCCTCAGGTTCTTTCAACGAATGATCGACACTTCAACTGTAGACCGGGTTGGCCGGCCGACACGCCAATCGTTCGTCCGCGAACCCTTCAGCCCGGTACCGGCAGCTCTAGCTCCAGGCCGTAGCGGCGCTGCGCGTCGCGGCGCAGCACGCCGCTGGCATGCAGGCGCCGCAGGGTCTGGCGCACGCAGTTGGGCGAGATGGGCGCGGCTTCGTCCAGCAGGCGCTGGTGCAGCGCCGAGACGCTGTAGAAACCGCCGGTGCAGAGCACGTCCAATACCTTCAGGCGCGGCAGGCTGCAACGCAGGCCGGCCAGTTCGAGCAGCTTGCGCGCCGGGCGCAGCTCGCGGCGCAGCGCCAGCGGCGGGACTTCGGGCCGGCCGCCGGCGGCCGCGTCGGGGAAGCGATGATGGAGGGTCACGAAAGGGTCCTTTTCCGGGCCGTCATTGCGGCTTTCTCCTATAGAAGACGAACGAGCGGGGCAAAACCGGCAACCGAGGCGACGAAACAATTTCTTGCAAAGCCCCATTGCCGGTTTTTCCTTCTCGCCCGTCCTACTCCATAGAATCCCTCGTCGAGCACGAGGCCCTTCCCCGCGTGTAAAGCCTGAAGCCCCCCATGTCCAAGAAATCCCGCGCCAGGAGCTGGTTCCTGGTCCACAGCTGGCTGGCCTTGCCCATCTGGTTCTTCGTCTTCCTGGTGTGCATCACCGGCACCCTGGCCACCGTCAGCCAGGAGATCGTCTGGCTGGCCAACCCGGCCATCCGCGCCAACGCGCCGCCGGGCGACGCCCCGCGCCTGGGCTACGACGCCCTGCTGGCCGCCGTCCAACGCCAGCAGCCGCAGGCCCACGTGCAGGGCCTGCGGCTGCCGGGCGAACAGCATTTCGCCGTGGAGGCCGAGGTCAGCTACCCGGACGCGCGCAACGCCACCCTCTACGTCAACCCGTACAGCGGCGCCATCCAGGGCGAGGCGCCGCTGTTCGACTTCCGCAACTTCACCCGTGCCCTGCACGGCTGGTGGCTGGTGCCCTTCAGCCACGGCTACAGCTGGGGCTGGTACCTGGTGACGCTGCTGGGCCTGCCGATGCTGGCCTCGCTGGTCACCGGGCTGGTGGTGTACAAGCGCTTCTGGCGCGGGTTCCTCAAGCCGCGCCTGCGCCTGAACCAGGGCGCACGCATCTTCTGGGGCGACTTCCACCGCCTGGCCGGCATCTGGTCGATCTGGTTCATCGCGGTGATCGCCGTCAGCGGCACCTGGTTCCTGGTCCAGGCTGTGCTCTACGACAACGCCATTTCCATCTCCAGCGAGGGCGTGCCGGCCATCATCCAGCCCGAGCAGGTGCCGCCCGGCGTCGACGGCGGGCCGCCGCCGCGCATCGGCCTGGACCAGGCGGTGGCCGCCGCGCAAGGCGAAATCCCCGGCTTCGAACCGCGCTACCTGGCGCTGCCGGGCGACGCCTTCGCGCCCATCGGCCTGCTCGGCCACGGCTGGTTCCCGCTGCTGTTCGAGCGCGCCAAGGTCAACCCCTACGACGGCAGCCTGGCCGCGGTCCGGCGCCTGGGCGACCGCAGCGGCCTGGAGTTCTTCAGCGAATCCATGCGCCCACTGCACGTGGGCGACTTCGGCGGGCTGTGGGTGAAGCTGATCTGGTTCGCCTTCGGCCTGCTGCTCAGCCTGATGGTGCTCAGCGGCCTGCAGATCTGGAGCAAGCGCACCCTGCTGGCCACCGCCAAGCAGCTGAAGAAGAAACGCGCCCCGCAGCGCACCGCGGCCCTCACGGAGTGAACGCCATGCCCGGACGTAAACCTTCGCGCCTGCGCCGCCACTGGCTGCGCTGGCGCTTCCACCTCAGCGCCCTGCTGGTGCTGATCCCCCTCGGCTACCTGCCGGCGTTCCTCCACGAGGCCCGCGTCGACCGCGGCCTCACCGGCCTGGGCGAGCGCGAGGTCGGCGAGCTGCAGGTCGGCCCCTGGCGTGCGCGCCTGGCCGAGTGGGAAGTCGGCGACCCCGAGGACGAAGGCCGCGCCGGCCACCTCAAGGCCTTCACCCTGGCCTGGTGCCAGGGCTGCGAGCAGCGCATCCGCGCGGCCTACCTGCGCATCGGCCGGCCCTACAGCCTGAGCGCCCCCGGCGCGCTGCTCAGCGGCAGCCCGTACCAGCAGTTCACCGAAGTGGCGGTGCCGCCGCGCGCCCGCGCCGACGACCAGCTGTGGCTGACCGTCGAAGCCTGGGACGGCAGCGTGCACCAGGCCAGCCTGCCCCTCGCCGAGGCCTCCCCGTCGCTGGTGGCCTGGCTCGACCGCCAAGGAGCGTCCCGATGAAAGCCCTGTTGCCCCTCCTGCTGCTGGGCCTGAGCCCCCTGGCCCTGGCCCACGCGCCCTTCCTCGAATGCAAGGCCCTGGACGCCGAGCGCATCCGCTGCCTGGGCGGCTTCAGCGACGGCAGCCAGGCGGCGGGGGTGAAGCTGCGCGTCCTCGGCCACGACGGCCAGACGCTGCTGGAAGAACGCCTGGGAGCCGACTCCAGCCTGACCTTCCAGCGCCCGGCGGTGCCCTACTTCGTGCTCTTCGACGTCGGCCCCGGCTACCGCGCCGAGGTCGACTCCCGCGACATCGCCGGCCCCTGAGGCGGGCATTCAGCCGCGGCGCAGGGCCCCGGGGGTGAGCCCCAGGTAGCGGCGCATCGCCGTGGTCAGGGCGCTCTGGCTGGAGAAGCCGCACTCCTCCGCCACCCGCACCAGCGCCAGGTCGGTCTCGCGCAGCAGGCGCGCGGCGGCGTCCAGGCGCTGCTTGAGCAGGTACTGGTGCGGCGTCAGGCCGACGCTGTCCTTGAACTGGGCGTGGAAATGGCTGGGGCTCAGGCAGGCCACCTGGGCCAGTTCGGCCACCGTGATGCGCCGCGCCAGGTGGCTGCGGATGTGCCCGTCCAGGCGCTGCATGTCCAGCGGGCCGGTGGCCGGCCGCGGCGTCTCGCCGAACAGGCGCAGGTGCAGGGCGCGCAGCAGCACGCCGCCCAGCGCCCTGGCCAGCAGCGGGTCGCTGCCGTAGCGCGCCAGTTCCGCGCCGGCGTAGCCGAGCAGGTTCTGGAAGTCGGCATCCAGCGTCGGGTAGCGCGGCGCCTCGAACAGCCGGGCCAGCAACTCGCGGTCCTCGTCCGGCACGCCCTGCGGCGGCAGGTCGAGGATCAGCATGCGGTTGTCGCCGGTGCCGGCGAAGGCATGCCGGGCGTCGCCCGGCACCAGGCAGGCGCGCATGCGGCAGACCTCGCCGCCGCGCCCGTCGACCTCGAACTCGGCGCGGCCGGCCAGGGCCAGCACCAGTTGGTGATGCTCGTGGTCATGGGCGTGGGACTGCTCGGGCAGGTGGGCGAGACGGGCGTGCAGCATCGGCAGGGGCGTACGAGGGTTTCCCGCACTCTAGCGAAGTTGCGCGCCCCTGCCCAGCCGCGCCGGTCAGGGCGCCTGGCGCCCGGCATAGTCGCGGGCGAACTGCGCGGCGATGCGCCCGGAGCGCGAGCCGCGGTGGGTGGCCCAGCGGATCGCCTCGGCGCGGCTGGCCTCGATGGCCTCCTGGCCCAGGCCGTGGGACTGCAGCCAGCGCGCCACCGCCTCCAGGTACTCGTCCTGGCTGAAGGCGTAGAAGGAAATCCACAGGCCGAAACGCTCGGACAGCGAGATTTTCTCCTCCACCGCCTCGCCCGGGTGCAGTTCGCCGTTGTCGCCGCGGGAAAAGGCCAGGTTGTCCGCGGCGCGCTCGGCCAGCAGGTGGCGGCGGTTGGAGGTGGCGTAGATCAGCACGTTGCCGGCCTGCCCCGCCACCGAGCCGTCGAGCACCGTCTTCAGGCCCTTGTAGCCGGTCTCGCCGTCCTCGAAGGAGAGGTCGTCGCAGAACAGGACGAAGCGCTCCGGGCGCAGGCGCACCAGCTCGATGATCCGCGGCAGGTCGCCCAGGTGCTCCTTGTCCACCTCGATCAGGCGCAGGCCCTCGGCGTGGAAGGCGTGCAGGCAGGCCTTCACCAGCGAACTCTTGCCAGTGCCGCGGGCGCCGGTGAGCAGCACGTTGTTGGCCGGGCGGCCCTGGACGAACTGGCGGGTGTTGCGCTCGACCAGGGCCTTCTGCCGGTCGACGTTGCGCAGGTCGTCGAAGGCGATCAGCGCCGGCTCCTGTACCGGGGTCAGCTGCGCCTGGGCCACCCCGGCGTGGGGGCGGTATTCCCAGAGGTAGGCGATCACCTCCGGCCGCAGCGCCTGGGCCGGCTCCGGCGGCAGGCTGCGCTGCAGCAGGTCGGCGATGCGGGTGAGCTGTTCGGTGAGCGGTTGCAGGGCACTGGCGAAGTCGGACATGGGAAAAACCGGACGCAGGGGGATTGGCGAAGATGCTAGTGAGCGGCGAGACTGGCCGTCTAACGCAAAATGGGCGGTGATATGCGAGAAGCGGACATTCCTTCCATCCACGGCGACGAGCACGCCGCCAATCCGGTGACCGCCGTCGCCCTGGACTACGCCGACGGCCACCAGGTGGCCAGCCACAGCCACCAGCGCGCGCAGCTGCTCTACGCCGTGCGCGGGGTACTGGTGGTGGGCAGCGCCAGCGGCCTCTGGGTGGTGCCGGACAACCGCGGCCTGTGGATACCCGCCGGCATCGAGCACTGGACGCGGATGGTCGGCGAGGTGCACGTGCGCACCCTCTACATCGAGCCGGGCAGCGCGCCGCACCTGCCCGCCGAGTGCACGGTGCTGGCCGTCTCGCCGCTGCTGCGCGAGCTGATCCTGGCCGCCGTGGGCATCGCCGGCGAGGCCCCGACGGACAGCCGCGACGGCCGCGTGCTGCGCCTGCTGCTCGACGAGCTGACCAGCGAACCGGCGCTGCCGCTGCACCTGCCGCTGCCCAACGAGCCACGCCTGCGCCGGCTGTGCCGGGACATGGGCCTGGATGCCGGGCTGGAAGCCTGGGCCGCGCGGGCCGGGGTCGACACCAAGACGGTGCGCCGCTGGTTCCTGCGCGACACCGGGCTGACCTTCGGCCAGTGGCGCCAGCAGGCCCGCCTGCTGCGCGCCCTGGAGCTGCTGGGCAGCGGCGCCAGCGTGCTGGAGGCGGCCCTGGAGGTCGGCTATTCCACGCCCAGCGCCTTCAGCGCCATGTTCAGCCGCCAGTTCGGCCGCCCGCCGATCGACTTCCTGCGCCCGCCGCGGGAAACCTCCGGCAACAGGCCACGCTCGTCGGGGAATTGAAAGTCGCCGGCCGATTCCCCATCTAGACTGTCATGTTCAATCAGTCAGGTGCCTCATGAGCGACCACGACGAGATCCACGACATCCACAGCGCCGAGGAGGTCAGCACGACCAGCCTCGTGCTGCCCGGCCAGAAGCTGCCGACCACCGTCTACGTCATCCCGATCCACAACCGCCCGTTCTTCCCCGCGCAGGTGCTGCCGGTGATCGTCAACGAGGAACCCTGGGCGGAAACCCTGGAGCTGGTGGCCAAGACCGACCACCACTGCCTGGCGCTGTTCTTCATGGACAACCCGCCGGACGACCCGCGCCACTTCGACCCGGACAGCCTGCCCGAGCACGGCACCCTGGTGCGCGTGCACCACGCCAGCCGCGAGGGCGGCAAGCTGCAGTTCGTCGCCCAGGGCCTGTCGCGGGTGCGCATCCGCGGCTGGATCAAGCGCCACCGCCCGCCCTTCCTGGTCGAGGTGGACTACCCGCACACGCCCAGCGACGCCAGCGACGAGGTGAAGGCCTACGGCATGGCGCTGATCAACGCGATCAAGGAGCTGCTGCCGCTCAACCCGCTGTACAGCGAGGAGCTGAAGAACTACCTGAACCGCTTCAACCCCAACGATCCGTCGCCGCTCACCGACTTCGCCGCGGCCCTGACCACCGCGCCCGGCAACGAACTGCAGGAAGTGCTGGACACGGTGCCGATGCTCAAGCGCATGGAGAAGGTCCTGCCGCTGCTGCGCAAGGAGGTCGAGGTCGCGCGCCTGCAGAAGGAGCTGTCGGCCGAGGTCAACCGCAAGATCGGCGAGCGCCAGCGCGAGTTCTTCCTCAAGGAGCAGCTCAAGACCATCCAGCAGGAGCTGGGCATCACCAAGGACGACAAGAGCGCCGACGCCGACGAGTTCCGCGCCCGCCTGGAAGGCAAGATCCTTCCCGAGCAGGCGCGCAAGCGCATCGACGAGGAGCTGAACAAGCTGTCGATCCTGGAGACCGGCTCGCCGGAATACGCGGTCACCCGCAACTACCTGGACTGGGCCACCTCGGTGCCCTGGGGCGTGCTGGGCAAGGACAAGCTCAGCCTGCCCCATGCGCGCAAGGTGCTGGACAAGCACCACGCGGGCCTGGAGGACGTCAAGGACCGCATCCTCGAGTTCCTCGCCGTGGGCGCCTTCAAGGGCGAGATCGCCGGCTCCATCGTGTTGCTGGTGGGCCCGCCCGGGGTGGGCAAGACCAGCATCGGCAAGTCCATCGCCGAAAGCCTCGGCCGGCCCTTCTACCGCTTCAGCGTCGGCGGCATGCGCGACGAGGCGGAGATCAAGGGCCACCGCCGCACCTACATCGGCGCCCTGCCGGGCAAGCTGGTGCAGGCGCTGAAGGACGTCGAGGTGATGAACCCGGTGATCATGCTCGACGAGATCGACAAGCTCGGCGCCAGCTACCAGGGCGACCCGGCCTCGGCGCTGCTGGAAACCCTCGACCCGGAGCAGAACGTCGAGTTCCTCGACCACTACCTGGACCTGCGCCTGGACCTGTCCAAGGTGCTGTTCGTCTGCACGGCCAACACCCTGGACTCCATCCCCGGGCCGCTGCTCGACCGCATGGAGGCCATCCGCCTGTCCGGCTACATCGCCGAGGAGAAGCTGGCCATCGCCAAGCGCCACCTGTGGCCCAAGCAGCTGGAGAAGGCCGGGGTGCCGAAGGAGCGCCTGTCGATCAACGACGCCGCCCTGCGCGCGGTGATCGAGGGCTACGCCCGCGAGGCCGGGGTGCGGCAGCTGGAGAAACAGCTCGGCAAGCTGGTGCGCAAGGCCGTGGTCAAGCTGCTGGAGGACCCCGAGACCAGGCTGAAGATCGGCGCCAAGGACCTGGAGAGCTACCTCGGCATGCCGGTGTTCCGCACCGAGCAGCTGCTTTCCGGCGTCGGCGTCATCACCGGCCTGGCCTGGACCAGCATGGGCGGCGCCACCCTGCCCATCGAGGCGACGCGCATCCACACGCTGAACCGTGGCTTCAAGCTCACCGGGCAACTGGGCGACGTGATGAAGGAGTCGGCGGAAATCGCCTACAGCTACATCACCGCCAACCTGAAGAAGTACGGCGGCGACGCCAATTTCTTCGACCAGGCCTTCGTCCACCTGCACGTGCCCGAGGGCGCCACGCCCAAGGACGGCCCCAGCGCCGGCGTCACCATGGCCAGCGCCCTGCTGTCCCTGGCGCGCAACCAGGCGCCGAAGAAGGGCGTGGCCATGACCGGCGAGCTGACCCTCACCGGCCAGGTGCTGCCCATTGGCGGCGTGCGCGAGAAGGTGATCGCGGCGCGCCGGCAGAAGATCCACGAGCTGATCCTGCCGGAAGCCAACCGCGGCGACTTCGAGGAACTGCCGGACTACCTCAAGGAAGGCCTGACGGTGCACTTCGCCAGGCGCTACGGCGACGTGGCCAAGGTGCTGTTCCCGGCCTGAGGGCGCCGCCCCCGCGGGGCGCATGACGCCTACGGCGTTATCCGCCGTTGGCCGTGCCACCGGGGTGTCCGGCGTGGCCGGTGAATCCAATCGCGGACGGAGTCCGCTCCTACGACCGTGCTTCCCTGGAACTGTAGGAGCGGACCTTGTCCGCGATGGCCGGACATCCCGGCGCGATTCGCGGATGAGATCCGCTCCTAC
>NZ_QGSL01000029.1:553919-563856 GCF_003176655.1 Pseudomonas sp. RW407
TTGTATCCCCGTGTACAGGCCCTCAGGCCGAAAGCGGCAGCTCCAGCTGCGCGCACAGGCCGCCGCCGTCGCGGTTGGCCAGGCTCAGCCGGCCGCCCAGGGCCTGGCTCAGCTGGCGGGCGATGGCCAGGCCCAGGCCGGTGCCGCCGGTGCTGCGGTTGCGCGAGCTTTCCACGCGGTAGAAGGGCTTGAACACTTCTTCCAGCTCGGCTTCGGCGATGCCCGGGCCGCGGTCCAGTACACGGACATACAGCATGCCGCCGTCGCGTCGCACTTCCAGTTGCGCGGCGCCGGAGAACTTCAGCGCGTTGTCCAGCAGGTTGCCCAGCACCCGGCGCAGGGCATGCGGGCGGGTTTCCAGGGGCACGCCGGCGCGGCCTTGCAGGCTGACCTGCTGGCCGGCGTCCTGGTAGTCGAGCACCAGGCTGTCGAGGAAGGCGTCGAGGTCGACGCGACGCTGCGCCTCGCTGGCGCCGTCCATGCTGCGGGCATAGGCCACGCCTTCGCGGACCAGGTGCTGCATTTCCTCCAGGTCGCTCCACAGGCGCTCGCTTTCCGGCGACGGGTCCATCTGCTCGACGCGCAGCTTCATGCGCGTGATCGGCGTCTGCAGGTCGTGGGAGATGGCCGCCAGCAGTTGCATGCGTTCTTTCAGGTAGTCGCCGATGCGGCCCTGCAGGGCGTTGAAGGCGCGGGCGGCGTAGGCCACTTCGTTCGGGCCGTTCTCGTCCAGCGGCGCGGCCGGGGTGTCCGGGTCGAGGTGGTCGACGGCCTGGGCCAGGCGCGTCAGCGGGCGGATCGCGGTGCGCACCGCCAGCCAGGTGCAGGCCAGCAGCACGGCCAGCTGCAGCACCAGCACCACCGGCAGCCAGCGCGCCACCGCCGCCACCCCGCGCGGGGTGACGTCGATGGTCAGCGGCCTGCCGTCGGCCAGGCGCAGGTGCGCCTGGAAGTGCGCGGCGGGGCCGGGGAGGGTTTCGAAGCGAAGGGCGTAGCGCGAGCCGATGGCGCTCTCGATGCTGGTCGCGGCCATGGGCGCCTGGGCCATGTCCATGGCCTGGCCGGGTTCGCCTTCGTCCAGGCGGTAGCGGTAGTTGGGGCGCTCGACCATGGGTAGCCACTGCTCGCGCTCGTTCGCCGGCAGGCGGTCGAGCAAGGCGACGGCGGTGCTCACGTCGCTTTCCAGGTTGCCGAGCATCATGCTCCGCGCGCTGACGTAGCGCTCGTAGAACTGCGAGCTGAAGGACAGGCCGTAGGCCAGCACCAGCCCGGTGAGGAAGATCAGCGCCAGGCGCGCTGCCAGGGTGCGGGGCATGGCGGTCACCCGGCGGGTTCGATGAGCTGCACCGGCAGCGAGAAGACGTAGCCTTCGTTGCGTACCGTCTTGATGCAGTCCGGTTCGCGGGCGTCGTCGCGCAGGCGCTGGCGCAGGCGGCTGACCAGCAGGTCGATGGAGCGGTCGAACACGTCCGCCTCGCGGCCCTGGGTCAGGTTCAGCAGCTGCTCGCGGCTGAGCACCCGCTGCGGGTGGTCGAGGAACACCCGCAGCAGGCGGTACTCGGCGCCGCTCAGGGCGACCAGGGTGCCCTCGGCGTCCAGCAGGTGGCGCGCGCTGGTGTCCAGGCGCCACTGGCCGAAGCCGATCAGCCGGCTGCTCTCGGTGATCGACAGGTTCGGCGGCAGCATGCGCGTGCGCCGCAGCACGGCGTTGATCCGCGCCAGCAGCTCGCGGGCCGAGAAGGGCTTGGTCAGGTAGTCGTCGGCGCCCATTTCCAGGCCGATGATGCGGTCGGTCTCGTCGTTGCGCGCGGTGAGCATCAGCACCGGGGTGGCCTTGTGCTTGCCCACCCGCAGCTCGCGGCACAGCTTCAGGCCGTCGTCGCCGGGCATCATGATGTCCAGCACTATCAGGTCCACGGCGTTGGCGTCCAGGAAGGCGCGCATCTGCCGCCCGTCCGCGGCCAGGCTGACGCGCAGGCCGTTTTTCTTCAGGTAGTTGCCGACCAGCTCGCGGATCTCGCGGTCGTCGTCGACGATCAGGACGTGATCGACGTGTTCCATGGGGCTTCCTCGTGGGCTTCGCTCGTGAGGCTGAGTGTATAGGGCGGGGCGGCGCTTGCCTGCCGGGCTTTGTATTCCACTGTATCTGCGAGGTACCTGGATACCTGGGGCGGCATTCGCCGGGCGTGGCGGACACAGGCGCGATACCCGCGGCCGGTGAAATGGGCACCAAGCGGAAGGCACAAGGCCTCCGTGCCACGAACCCACCACCGAGGATACCGCCATGAAAACCCTGACCCTTGCCGCCGCCCTGTTCGCCTTCGCCGCGCCCCTGGCCAGCTTCGCCGCCAGCGCCCCTGCGCCGGTGGAGCAGTACCACTATGGCCAGCACCTGGACGTGAAGAAGGTCCTGGCCCTGCACGAGGAGCCCGGCAGCTGCCAGGTGGTGCAGGCGCGCATGGACTACCTGGACTCCAACGGCCAGCCCCACAGCCTGGCCTACCAGAAGTTCTCCAGCGACTGTAACGAAGGCGGTTGATGCACCGTGCCCTGGCCAGGGATGGCCATAACGCCCCGATCCCCCTGCAGACGAGGTCGCCATGCTGCTCATCGCCTTTCTCGGCGGGGTGCTGACCCTGCTCAGCCCCTGCATCCTTCCCGTATTGCCGTTGTTGTTGCAGCGCGCCGGCGGGCCGGCCTGGTCGCCGCTGCTGACCCTCGCCGGCCTGGCCAGCGGCTTCGCCGTGCTGGCCAGCCTGGCCGCGGTTTCCAGCGCCTGGGTGGTGGAGGCCAGCGAGGTCGGCCGCTACCTGGCGCTGGGCCTGCTCGGGCTGTCCGCCGTGGCGTTGCTGTCGCCGCGCTTCGGCACCTGGCTGTCGCGGCCCTGGGCCTGGCTCGGCGACCGTTTGCACGGCCAGGCCCGTGGCCTGCCGCCGGCGCTGTCGGCCTGGCTGCTGGGCTTCGCCGCCGGCCTGCTGTGGGCGCCCTGCGCCGGGCCCATCCTCGGGCTGATCCTCTCCGGGGCCATGCTCCAGGGGCCCAGCGCCTCCACCAGCCTGCTGCTGTTGGCCTACGGGCTGGGCAGCGCCGTCGCCCTGGGCGCCGCATTGTTCCTCGGCCGCGGCCTGTACCAGCGCCTGCGCCCGTCGCTGGGAGCGCTGGAATGGCTGCGCCGCGGGACTGGGGCCCTGGCCTTGCTGGCGGTGGTGGTGATCGGCAGCGGTGCCAGCGCGCAGCTGGTGGGCCCGGGCTCTTCGCGGGTGCTGGCCGGCCTGGAGCACAAGCTGCTGGACGGCGTGCCGAAGCTGCTCGACAGACTGATGCCCACTGCAAGCGCCGCTGACCTGGCCGATATGGGCGCCATGCCCAGCCTGGACGGCGCCGTGCAGTGGCTCAACAGCGCGCCCCTGGCCAGCGCGGACCTGCGCGGCAAGGTGGTGCTGGTGGATTTCTGGACCTACGACTGCATCAACTGCCAGCACAGCCTGCCGTACGTGAACCAGTGGGCGAAGCGCTATGCCGACCAGGGGCTGGTGGTGATAGGCGTGCACACGCCGGAATACCCCTACGAGCGCATCCCGGCGAACGTGCAGAAGGCCGTGGAACGGCACGACATCCACTACCCGGTGGCGCTGGACAACCAGTACCGCATCTGGAACGCCTTCGCCAACCAGTACTGGCCGGCGCACTACTTCATCGATGCGAAGGGCCGCGTCCGCCACCTGCACGTGGGCGAGGGCGACTACGAAGGGCAGGAGGCGATCATCCGCCAGCTGCTCGGGGAGCGTGCGCAGCCGGCGGGCTGACCGGGGAGGACGGGCAGGGCGACCGCCCCGTCTGGCCGTCGCGCCTCAGTGCGGCGCGCGGCGGATGGTCTTGAGCAGGTCTTCCGGGCTGATCTGGCCGACGATCTGCTCCACCGCGCTGCCCGGCTGCGGCAGGTCGAGGATGTGGCCCTTCATCTTGCCGATCACGTGCATCTCGCAGGGCTTGCAGTCGAACTTCAGCGTTAGCACCTCGTCGCCGTGCACCAGCTGCATGGGCGCGACCTTGGTGCGCACGCCGGTGACGCCCTTGGCCTGCTTCGGGCACAGGTTGAAGGAGAAGCGCAGGCAGTGCTTGGTGATCATCACCGGCACTTCGCCGGCCTCCTCGTGGGCCTCGTAGGCCGCATCGATCAGCTGCACCCCGTGGCGGTGGTAGAATTCGCGGGCCTTGTGGTTGTACACGTTGGCCAGGAACGACAGGTGCGCCTCGGGGTACACCGGCGGCGGGTTCGTCTCGGCCTTGCGGCTGCCGCGCGGGTGGGCGGCGACGCGGGCGGCGGTGAGCGCCTCGATGGCCTCGCGGCGCAGCGCCTTGAGCTGCGAGTTGGGGATGAAGAAGGCCTGCGGCGCATCCAGCTCGATGCTTTCGGCGTGGTACTGGGTGGTGCCCAGTTGGCCGAGCAGGTCGTGCAGTTGCTCCAGGGCCTGCTCCGGCTTGTTGGCCAGGCCGAAGGGGCCATCCAGGGCGACGCTGGCGCTGACGCCTTCCTCGCTGGTGGCGGTCAGCTCCAGGCGTTCCTCGCGCAGGCGGGCCACCCAGGAGAGGCCGACGCGGCGCTCGGCGGAGGTCTTCAGCAGGGCCTGCTGCCAGTTGTGGTCGAGGTTGCGCGACAGCGGGTGGTTCGGCCGCAGGCGGTACATGCCCTCGGGCATCTCGTTGGGCTCGACGCGGTAGCGGTAGCGCTTCTCGCCATCTTCTTCGAACTCGCTTTTCAGCTCGGCGATGTTGGCGCGGAAACCCACCACCTCGCGCTTGACCAGCACGTTCAGGCCGTCGCCGTTGGACAGCGGCTGCTCGGTGGCGACGATCAGGTCGCGCTTGCCGACCTTCTCCACCACGCCCACCGGCAGGCCGGTGAAGGTCGGCGAGTCGAAGGCGCCGATGTCGATCTTGCGCTCGCTGACGAAGTAGTCGGTGCTGCCGCGGTGGAAGGTCTTGTCCGGGTCGGGCAGGAAGAAGTGCTCGGTGCGGCCGCTGGAGGCGCGGGCCAGGTCCGGGCGCTCGGCGAGGATGCCGTCCAGGCGCTGGCGGTAGTAGGCGGTGATGTTCTTCACGTAGCCCATGTCCTTGTAGCGCCCCTCGATCTTGAAGGAGCGCACGCCGGCGTCGACCAGGGCGCTGAGGTTGGCGCTCTGGTTGTTGTCCTTCATCGACAGCAGGTGCTTCTCGAAGGCCACCACGCGGCCCTGGTCGTCCTTCAGGGTGTAGGGCAGGCGGCAGGCCTGGGAGCAGTCGCCGCGGTTGGCGCTGCGCCCGGTCTGCGCGTGGGAGATGTTGCACTGGCCGGAGAAGGCCACGCAGAGCGCGCCGTGGATGAAGAACTCGATGGCCGCGTCGGTTTCGTCGGCGATGGCGCGGATTTCCTTCAGGTTCAGCTCGCGGGCCAGCACCAGCTGGGAGAAGCCGGCCTGGTCGAGGAACTTGGCCCGGCCCAGGGTGCGGATGTCGGTCTGGGTGCTGGCGTGCAGCTCGATCGGCGGGATGTCCAGGTCGAGCACGCCCAGGTCCTGCACGATCAGCGCGTCGACGCCGGCGTCGTGGAGCTGGTGGATCAGCGCGCGGGCCGGCTCCAGCTCGTCGTCGTGGAGGATGGTGTTGATGGTGACGAACACGCGCGCGTGGAAGCGGTGGGCGAATTCCACCAGTTGGGCGATGTCGCTCACCTCGTTGCAGGCGTTGTGCCGGGCGCCGAAGCTCGGGCCGCCGATGTACACGGCATCGGCTCCATGCAGGATGGCCTCGCGGGCGATGCTTACATCGCGGGCAGGGCTGAGCAGTTCCAGATGGTTCTTGGGCAGGGACATGGTTTCTTCTTCATCAGGCGTGACACGGCAAGGCGCGCATTGTAGCGGCGAAACGCCCGCCGGGCACCCGTGCGCTGCCCGGTGGTGGCGCCGCCCGGCGGGGCGCCGGACGGCGAAGGGGCCCGGTCAGGCCCTGGCGGCCAGCGCGGTGACTTCCACGCGCATGCCTTCCACGGCCAGGGCGGCCACGCCGACGGCGGCGCGCACCGGCCAGGGCCTGGCGAAGAAGCGCTGGTACACCTCGTTGAAGGCGGCGCGATCGGCCATGTCGGTGAGGTAGATGGTCAGGTGCAGCACGCGATCCATGGAGCTGCCGGCGCGCTCCAGGGCGGCCTTCAGCGCGCGCAGGGTGCATTCGCTCTGCTCGACGATGCCGCCCAGCTCCAGGCTGCCGTCTTCGCGGGTGGGAATCTGGGTGGAGACCAGCAGGCCGCCGAAGCCGGACACGTCGGAGGAGATCGACTCGGGATCGGCGTCGGGGAGGAAGGTGAGGTCGTTGTCAGCCATGGGGGCCTCCTTGTGCGGGTGATACGAGGGGCGGCAGCTTACCCGCCGGGGCCCGCGGCGTCACCCGCGCGGGCCCGCACACCGGACAACGCCGGGCGGGACGTAGGGCGCATGACGCCTACGGCGTTATCCGCCGTTTGGCCTTGATGCCCGGCGGCTCCGGGGCCGACCTTGGCGTTGACTGTGGCCGCGGTGTAGCGGCGGATAACCGCGAACGGTTATTCGCCCTACGCCCAGGTCAGTGGTAGAACGCCGAGGGCGCCACGCCGAACTGCCGGCGGAAGGCCGCGGCGAAGGCGCTCTGGCTGTCGTAGCCGTGCTGCAGCGCCACCTGCAGCACCGGCAGGCCCTGGGCCAGGGCCTCCAGGGAGAGCAGCAGGCGCGCCTGCTGGCGCCAGCGGCCGAAGGTGATGCCGGTGCTGCGCTGGAAGCGGCGGTGGAAGGTCTTCGGGCTCATCGCCAGTTGCCCGGCCCAGTGCTCGGCGCTGCCGCCCCGGGCGGGGTTTTCCGCCAGGGCGCGGCAGACCCGGGCGATGCGCTCGTCGTCCGGCCAGGGCAGGTGGAAGGGCAGTACCGGCAGGCTGCGCAGTTCGTCGAGGAGGAAGCGCATCAGGCGGCCGTCGCGGCTGTCGCCGGCATAGCGCGCGGGCACCTGGGTGGACGCCTGGATGAGCTCGCGCAGCAGCGGCGACACGTCGATCACGCAGTCCCCGGCGGGCAGGCCGTCGATGGCATCGGGGTTGACGAACAGGCTGCGCACCCGCGCCACGCCGCGCATGCGCAGCGAATGCTCGACGCCGGCCTGCAGCCACACGCCGCGGGTCGGCGGCGTGACCCAGCGCCCGGCCGGTGTCTCCACCACCAGCACGCCCTCGATGGCGTAGATCAGCTGCGCCCGCGGGTGGCTGTGGGGCGGCACCACGTGGCCGCTGGGGTAGTCGATGGCGACGCCGGTGACCGGCATCTCCAGGGATTCGTAGGGCAGGCTGGCGTGGTCGACCATGGGGCGCGTCCGTTGCGGGGGAAGGGCGAGCTTAGCGCAGGATGACCCTTTCGCGACAACGATG
This sequence comes from Pseudomonas sp. RW407, assembly GCF_003176655.1. Lineage (NCBI taxonomy): Bacteria > Pseudomonadati > Pseudomonadota > Gammaproteobacteria > Pseudomonadales > Pseudomonadaceae > Pseudomonas > Pseudomonas sp. RW407. Next base: position 561,346 of record NZ_QGSL01000029.1, read on the forward strand.
GACCCTTTGGCGCGGGTTGGACGACTGCGCCCTGCCTATCCTGGGCCCGAACACCCGTTCGAGGCCAGACCATGCAAGCGAACCCACAAACCAAGTACCGCCCGTTCCCCGGCATCGACCTGCCCAACCGCCGCTGGCCGTCGCAGACCATCGCCCAGGCCCCGGTGTGGCTGTCCACCGACCTGCGCGACGGCAACCAGGCGTTGTTCGAACCCATGAACCGCGAGCGCAAGCTGCGCCTGTTCGGCGAGCTGGTGCGGCTGGGTTTCAAGGAGATCGAGGTGGGCTTCCCGGCCGCCTCGCGCACCGACTTTGAGATCATCCGCCAACTGATCGACGAGGGCGGCATTCCCGACGACGTCACGCCCATGGTGATGACCCAGCTGCGCGAGGACCTGATCGACGAGACCGTGCGCGCCGTGGCCGGCGCGCGGCGGGTGATAGTGCACCTGTACAACGCCATCGCCCCGGTGTGGCGGCGGGTGGTGTTCGGCCTGTCGTTGGACGAGGTGGAGCAACTGGTAGTGCGCCACGTGCAGTTGCTGAAGGACAGGGTGGCCGCGCACCCGCAGACCGAATGGGTGCTGCAGTACTCGCCGGAAACCTTCTGCATGGCCGAGCTGGACGTGTCGCTGCGCATGTGCAACGCCGCCATCCGCACCTGGGACGCCGGGCCCGGCCGGCCGATCATCGTCAACCTGCCGACCACCGTGGAAGTGGCTACGCCCAACGTCTTCGCCGACCAGATCGAATGGATGCACGAACGCCTGGAGCGCCGCGAGCACGTGGTGCTGTCCGTGCACCCGCACAACGACCGCGGCACCGGCGTGGCCTGCGCCGAGCAGGCGTTGCTGGCCGGCGCCCAGCGGGTGGAGGGCTGCCTGTTCGGCAACGGCGAGCGCAGCGGCAACCTCGACCTGGTGACCCTGGCGCTGAACCTCTACACCCAGGGCATCCACCCGGGCCTGGACTTCAGCGACATCGCCGGCGTGGCGCGGGTGGCCGAGGCCTGCACCGGGCTGCCGATCCACCCGCGCCATCCCTACGTCGGCGATCTGGTGTTCACGGCCTTCTCCGGCTCGCACCAGGACGCCATCGCCAAGGGCTTCGCCGCCCAGGACCCGCACGGCTTCTGGGAGGTGCCCTACCTGCCGGTCGACCCCAGGGACCTGGGCCGCACCTACGACAGCATCGTGCGGGTCAACAGCCAGTCGGGCAAGGGCGGCATTGCCTACCTGCTGCAGCGCGACCATGGGGTGGTGATGCCCAGGCGGATGCAGGTGGAGTTCAGCGCCATCGTGCAGAAGCAGGCCGACAGCAGCGAGACCGAGTTGAGCAGCGGGGAACTCTGGCGGCTGTTCGAACGCACCTACCTGGCCCCGGCGCGGCCCGGCGGTGAGCTGGCCTACGTCGGCCACCGGCTGTTCGAGGCCGATGGCGGGCAGGGCATGGTGCTGGAGGTGGAACTGGCCGATGGCCGCCGGCGCCACCTGCAGGGCGTGGGCAACGGCCCGATCGACGCCTGCGTGGCCGCCCTGGGCCTGCCGATCCGCGTCGACGGCTACGAGGAGCGCAGCCTGGGCGGCGGCGCCGACGCCCAGGCCCTGGCGCTGGTGGAGGTGGCCTGGCCGGGCGAGGCCGGCACGCGCTTCGGCGCCGGCAGCCACGCCAACATCGTCAGTGCCTCGATCCAGGCCGTGCTCTGCGCCGTGTCGCGCTTTGCTGGGAGTGGTGAGTTGCTGGGGGACGTGTAGCGACTGGAGTGGCTTTTCGTAGGAGCGAGGGGGACGCCTAGTTCTTGCTCGCGAACGGGGTGGCTGTGGTGTCGGGTTCAAGAGCACCCTCTCCCTAACCCTCTCCCTTCAGGGAGAGGGTTAGGGAGAGGGTGCAGAGTCAACCGAGTGCACTGAAATCACAGTGAAGCCGGTTCGCGAGCAAGCTCGCTCCTACGAAGAGCGCCCCGGAGCGGCCTACGAAAGCCCGCTGCCCACTAAAGCGGAAAAGGCCGCAACCGCCCCCGCGCACCATCCACCTCAAGGGCACCCAGCACCAGGCGGCTGACGCTTTCGGCCACGGCGCGGTAGTCGGCTTCCGCCGGCCGGGTCTTGCCGGTGATCAGCGAGGCCTGCCAGCCGAAATGGCTATGGGCCTGGGTGGCCGACCAGAGGAACAGCAGCAGGTGCTGCGGGTCGGCCGGGGCGATCAGGCCGCGTTCCATCCAGCTGCGCAGGCAGGCGAGGTTGTCCTGCGCGGCCTGGCGCAGGCGTTCGCCACAGGGGGCCGGCAGTTGCCGGGCGCCCAGCAGCATTTCCCCGAGCACGGCCTTGTAGGTGTGCGGGTGCTCGTGGGCCACGCGCATCCGCGCCTGGATGTAGGCGGGCAGGGCCTGCTCCGGGGGCAGTTCGGCGCGCAGCAGGGCGGCGGCTTGCAGCAGGGGCTCGACCAGGGTTTCCAGCACCCGCGCGTAGAGGTTCCGCTTGTTCTGGAAGTAGTAGTAGACGTTGGCCTTGG
>NZ_QGSL01000029.1:563866-588813 GCF_003176655.1 Pseudomonas sp. RW407
GTCGATGACGGTCACAACGGCACCACCGAATCTACCGTCACCCTCACCGTCACCTCAGTGAACGATGATCCGGTGACCAGCGATGACAGCAAGACCACCGCTGAAGACACCCCGGTCTCCGGCCAGGTCGTGGCCAGCGATGTCGATGGCGACGCCCTCACCTATACCCTGAAATCAGGTGGAGAACCGAAGCACGGCACCCTGGTGCTCGACCCGAGCACCGGCCAGTACACCTACACGCCGAGCGCGAACTACAACGGCCCGGACAGCTTCACCGTCGTAGTCAGCGACGGCCACAACGGCACCACCGAGTCCACCGTCACCCTCACCGTCACCCCGGTGAACGACGCCCCGGTCGCCGCCAACGACAGCAAGACCACCGGCGAAAACAGCGTGCTCAGCGACCATGTACCGGCCGCCAGCGACGTCGACAGCACGGTCAACCCCAACGGCTACACCCTGGTCAGCGGGCCCGGCGCCGGCAACGGCCACCTGACCTTCAACGCCGACGGCACCTACGTGTTCAACCCGGGCAGCGACTTCGACAGCCTCGCCCCGAGCGAAAGCCGCCAGGTCAGTTTCACCTACACCGCCAAGGACACCGAAGGCGCCACCAGCGCCCCGGCCACCGTGACCATCACCGTGACCGGCGCCAACGACGCGCCCACCGGCACCGACGCCACCATCACCCTGGACGAGGACAGCAGCCGCAGCTTCAGCGCCGCCGACTTCGGCTTCCAGGATGTCGACCACAACGACGCCCTCAGCGCCGTGCGCATCGACAGCCTGCCCGGCGCCGGCAAGCTGACCCTCAACGGCGTGGCGGTCAGCGCCGGCCAGGTGATAGCCGCGGCCGACCTGGGCAAGCTGGCGTACACCCCGGCGGCCAACGCCAACGGCGACAACTATGCCAGCTTCACCTTCTCGGTGAAGGACAGCAACGGCGCCTTCGACAGCACGCCGAACAAGCTCACCGTCAACGTCACCCCGGTCAACGACGACCCCGTGGCGGTCAACGACAACTACCTGGTCGGCGGCCTGCAGGGCAACTACTGGGGCTACCGCGAAGGCACCGACGGCAGCAACCTGACCAGCCTGAGCATGATCAGCGCCTTCATCGCCAAGACCGCCCCCAGCGCCACCTTCACCGCCACGGCGCTCAACTACGGCAACGGCGTGAGCAGCGACCTGGGCGGCGACCAGCAGTTGCAGAAGTTCCTCGGCAGCGACGCCACCTCGCTCAGCACCGACCCGGCCAATACCTCCGACGCCATCGTCCAGCTCACCGGGCTGGTCAACCTCGCCGCCGGTAACTACACGTTCAGGGTGACAGCGGACGACGGCTTCAGCATCCGCATCGACGGCGTGGAGGTGTTCAAGTACGACGCCAACCAGAGCCCGACGGCCCGCGTGTCGGACAGCTTCACCATCGCCCAGGGCGGCAACCACCAGATCGAGATCCTCTACTGGGACCAGGGCGGCAACGCCCAGCTGAAGGTCGAGCTGGCCCCCGCTGGCGGCAGCTACAGCGTGCTCGGCGGCAGCAGCCTGAGCCACCCGCTGGCCGAGCTCGTGACCAACGAGGACACCGCCCTGACCATCGCCGCCAAGACCCTGCTGGGCAACGACAGCGACGTCGACGGCGACAGCCTGTCCATCCTCAGCGTGCAGGGCGCGGTCAACGGCACGGTGAAGCTGGAGAACGGCAATGTCGTCTTCACCCCGGCCAAGGACGTCAACGGCACCGGCAGCTTCACCTACACCGTCAGCGACGGCCACGGCGGTACCGCCACCGCCAGCGTGACCGTCGGCATCAACGCGGTGAACGATGCGCCGGTGGCCAAGGCCGACAGCGCCTCGACCCAGGAAGACAAGCCCGTCACCCTCAACGTGCTGGCCAACGACAGCGACGTCGACGGCGACACCCTGAGCGTCACCAGCGCCTCCGCCACCAATGGCAGCGTGACGCTGAACAGCGACGGCACCCTGACCTACACGCCCAAGGCCAACTTCAGCGGCAGCGACACCATCAGCTACACCATCAGCGATGGGCACGGTGGCACCGCCAGCTCGACTGTGGTGGTCAGCGTCACGCCGGTGGCCGACGTGCCGCTGCTCAACAGCGGCAGCATCTTCGCCCTCAACCCCGGCGCCACCAGCATCAGCACCACCCAGGCGATCAGCCAGGCCAACCTGGAGACCGAGACCGGCCTGAGCTCCGGGGCCCTGGACGGCATGAACCCACCCAGCGGCGCCCTCACCCATACTGGCAACGTCAACGTCATCGACGGTTCGCTGACCAGCTCGGATTACTCGCTCAAGGCCGGCACGCAGGTCAGCTTCGCCTGGACCTTCACCAACGGTGAAAACTCCAGCAGCGAGATCAGCAACGGCTTCAACGACATAGTCGCGCTGGTGGTCACAGGCCCCGACGGTGTCCGCCAACTGATCCAGGTGACCTCCTCCGAGCAGCGCGGCGCCAGCGTCAACGGCAGTGGCGTACAGACCTACACCGCCACCAGCAGCGGCGACTACCACTTCGACTGGCTGGTGCTCAACGGCGGCGACGCCGACAAGGACTCAAGCCTGAGCCTCAGTGCTCCCACCTTCACCCTGGGCGGCAAGACCTACGGCGCGCCGATCGACGTCGGCATCAACGCCGCCCTGAGCGATACCGACGGCTCGGAAAGCCTCTCGGTGAAGATCACCGGCGTGCCCAACGACGCCACCTTCACCAGCGGCACCCACAACGCCGACGGCAGCTGGAGCTTCACCGAGGCGCAACTGCACGACCTGCAGCTGCTGCCGGCCAGCGGCTACAACGGCACCCTGACCCTGGGCGTCACCGCCATCGCCACCGAGTCCGACGGCAGCACGGCCAGCGCCACGCAGACGCTGAGCATCACTGTCGCCTCGACCACCACCAACTCGTTCTCCGGCACCACCGGCAACGACCTGATGCACGGCTACGGCAGCACCGACACCCTCAACGGCGGCGACGGCCACGACATCCTCTACGGTGGTGCGGGCAACAGCACCCTCAATGGTGGCAGTGGCAACGACACCCTGTACGGCGGCCTGGGCAACGACACCCTCGACGGTGGTACCGGCAACGACCTGCTGATCGGCGGCAAGGGCAACGACACCCTGACCGGCGGCACAGGCGCCGACACCTTCCTCTGGCGCGCCGGCGATACCGGTAACGACACCATCACCGACTTCAAGCCCGGCGATGGCGACCGCATCGACCTGGTGGACCTGCTGCCGGATGCCGCGCACAACGACATCCTCAGCTACCTGAAGGTGGACACCGCGACCTCGACCCTGCAGATCAGCACCACCGGCCAGGTGAACAGCTCGACCGACGTGACCATCAAGCTCACCGGCGTCGACCTCAAGACCTACGGGGCGACCTCGGCGGACATCATCAAGTCGCTGGTGGCCGGCGCCGACCCGCTGGTGAAGACCGAGCACCACTGAGCCCGCGCGGCGGCGCCCCTCCGGCGCCGCCGCGTACCCCACCCCCTGATGGAGACGAGGCGATGCCTTACATCCAGCGTGACGCCGAAGGCCGGCTGATACGCGTCGAAAGCGCCGCCTTCGCCGGCATGAGCGGCAGCCTGGCCGACGGCGACGAGGAAGTGCGCGCCTGGCGCGAGGCCGAATCCAGCCTGCACCAGCTGCAGCAGAGCGACCTGGAGATGATCCGGGTGCTGGAGGACCTGATCTCGGTGCTGATGGCCAAGGGCGTCATCCGCATCACCGACCTGCCCGAGGCGGCGCGCTCCAAGCTGCTCAGCCGCACCCAGGCACGCGAGGCGCTGGGCGGCCTGCACCGGCTGATCGACGAGGACGAGGATGGCGGGTTGATCTGACGCGCAAAATCGCGGACGGAGTCCGCTCCTACGACGATGTGTCCTGGAACCGTAGGAGCAACTGTCTTCTGGGCTCCGTCGTTCGCGGGAGTGACTGGATCAAAATTCGCGTCTCCCATCTCGCCCCATTGTAGGAGCGGGCCCTGCCCGCGAATCGCGCGCAGGGCGCGCTCCTACAGGTGGGACAGCGGTGGTGGGGTGGAGACCTTGTCCGCGACTTGGCGGATAACGCCGCAGGCGTTATCCGCCCTACGGGGAACCCGGGAGCCTCGTGGTTCCGCATCGCGCCGGAGGGTCGCGGGAATGACGGAGGTGTGAGGATGACGCCAGCCTTTCCTCCCGCAGAGGACAGCCCCCCTCTCCCGCTTGCGGGAGAGGGTTGGGATGAGGGCGCTCTTGAGCCCAACGCCTATGTCATAGGATGGCCTGGGCGCCGGCCTTGCCGGCGAAATCGCGGATAAGATCCGCTCCTACAGGTTGCCGGGAAACACGTACGCGTAGGGCGCATAACCGTTCGCGGTTATCCGCCGCCGGCCATAACACCGGGCTCACCCCTTCCCCCACGGCCTCGGCGCGCCGAACAGCTGCCCCTGCACGCCCTGGATGCCCATCCCCCGCAGCACGCGGAACTCCGCCTCGGTCTCGACGCGCTCGGCGATCAGCGGCAGGTCGATGCTGTGCGCCGCATGCTGCATGGCTTCGATGAACAGGCGCTTGTCGTTCTCCACGTCGATGGCGCGGATGTGGCTGCCGTCGATCTTCAGGTAGGCCAGGCCCAGGCGCGCCAGGTTGCCGATCATGCTGAAGCGGCCGCCGAAGTGCTGCAGCGCCAGGCCGTAGCCCAGCTCGCGCAGGCGCCGGGTCAGCGCCTCCAGGGCGGCCTGGTCGGGCAGCTGGTCTTCTTCCAGCTCCAGCACCAGGCGGCCGCCGTATTGCGGGTGCTGGCGCAGGCGTTCGAAGGCCCGGGCCAGGGCGCGTTCGTCGCGCAGCAGCGCGCCCGAGAGGTTCAGCGCCAGCACCTGGTCGTGGCCGGCCAGGTGCGCCAGGGTCAGGTCGAGCATCAGCAGGTCCAGCTGCGCCGACCAGCCGAAGCGCTCCAGCCAGGGCAGGAAGCGCCCCGCCGCCAGGCTGCCGCCCTGCCCGTCCGGCAGGCGCGAGAGCACCTTGTGGTGCAGTACCAGCTCGGCGTCCTCGCAGGCCACCACCGGCTGGAAGTACAGCTCGAAGCGCTTCTCGCGCAGCGCCCGCTCCAGCAGCTGGTGCCAGCTGTGGCGCGCATCGGCCAGTGGCGTCGGCTCGCCGTCCAGTCGCGCCCAGGCGCAGTGCTGCTGGCGCTCGGCCTGGGCCAGGGCCTGGTCGGCGCCCTGCATCAGGCTCGCCGGCGCTTCGCCGGGGTGGAACGGCACCAGGCCGATGGCCGCGACCCGCGGCTGGTCGCTGGCGCCGGTGCTGGCCAGGCTGGCGAGCATGCCTTCCAGGCGCGTGGCCAGTTGCTCGGCCTCCTCTTCCAGCAGCCCCGGCGCCAGCAGGGCGAACTCGCCGCCACGGGTACGCGCCAGGGTGCGCCCGGCGCCCAGGCCCTGGCTGGCGCGCTGCAGCTGCTCGGCCACCGCCTTGAGCAGGGCGTCGGTGCGCTGGCCGCCCAGGCGCTGGTTGAGCCCGGCGAGGTCGAGCACCCGCAGCAACAGCAGGTAGCCGCTGCTGACCTGGTCCTCGGCGCTCAGCCGTGCCTGCAGCTGCAGGTCGAAGAAGCGCCGGTTGCCCAGCCCGGTCAGGCTGTCCTGGTAGGCCTCGTCGCGCAGACGCTCGCTGCGCTCGGCCTGCTCCTGGAACAGCGCCTTGAGCTTCTCCACCATCTGGTTCATCGCCTGCACCACGCGGCGCAGCTCCGGGGTGCGCGGCAGCTCCGGCAGGCTGAGGAATTCGCGGCGGGCGATGGCATGGGACTGCGCCACCATGTAGTCCAGCGGACGCAACTGGCGGCGCAGCAGCCAGGCGCCGAGCAGCGCGCTGGCCACCCCGCACAGCAGCAGCCAGCCGAGGCTGCCCAGGGCGCTCTGCCAGAGCTTGGCGATGGCGAACATCGGGTGGCTCACCACCTCCACCCGCGCCGCCTGGGTCCAGCCGCGGCTGACCACGGCGTCGCCGCCGGCCGCGGGCAGGCCGATCAGCGCAACGAACCACTGCGGCGCGCCCGAGGCCACGGCGTCCGGCACGCCCTGGCGCTCCACCATCACCTTGCCGGTGGCCAGGTCGACCACGCGGATGCGCTCGAAGTAGCCGCTGTCGAAGATCGAGCTGACCATCAGCTCGACCATCGCCGGGTCGTCGATGTGCGGGGTGAGCGACAGCCCCAGCGCCGTGGCGGCGTCCTGGGCGTGGGAGCGCAGCTGGTTGACGTACTGCTCGCGGGAGCTTTCCAGGCCCACCATGAAGCTGCCGCCGAAGGCCACCACCAGGAACAGGCAGATGGCGACCAGGAGTTGTTTGAACAGGGACATCTCGACTCCGCTACTCGCGCGAGGGGAACCCCTCGGCCTCCATTTTCCGCAACAGGTCCTGCCAGCGCGACAGCCGCTTGCTGTCGCCCACCTGCTTGTCCGCGCCGGCGTTGGCCAGCCACAGCCCCTCGCCGTTGAAGGCGTACACCGGCTGCAGGTCGTCGCGCTGCGAGGCCGGCAGGATGCTGCCGATCAGATTGTCCAGCACCAGCGGCACCGCTTGCGGCCGCGGGTAGTAGGTCAGCACCATGTGCGCCTGGTTCAGGCGCAGCGCCTTGACGTAGGTGATGCGCAATTTCTGCGCCGGCACGCCGAGGTGGCGCAGGCTCACGTACTTGGCGATGGCGAAGTCCTCGCAATCGCCGGCCCCCTTGGACAGGGCCTCCACCGGCGTGGCCCAGTAGTCCACCTGGTGCCACAGGCCGAGGTCGTCGGTGAAGCGCAACTGGCGGTTGAAGAAGTCGTTGACCGCCCGCAGTTGCTGTTGCTCGTCGGCCCCCGCCTCGTCGGCCAGCATGCGCTGCCAGGCCTCGATGCGTGCCCGGCCGGGCCCCAGGGGGCCATACAGCGCCTCGGCGCGGCGGGCGATCAGGGTGAAGTCCCAATCCGCCGCAAGCCACCCCGGGAGCCATGCGAAGGTACCGCTCACGACCATGGCGGCCAGCCACGGCAAGCGCCGCCGCAAGCCCCCCATTCGCCCGTTCGACAACATCGTCACTTCCTGCCAGCGGACCATCCGGCGCCCCATGGGGGCCGGCGCCGCATGGTGCGGGCTGGCGCGGGAAAAGGCAATGGCAATATGAAATCATCCGTTCCCCGGAGCGTTCGCGCCAATGCCTGAAGAGCCTGTTCGAGCCGCACCTGTAACAGCCCGGACAATACTTGTCGCCAAATGAAAACAGTCAGGCCGAGGCAACTTCCAAAGCCCTGTCCGCCCGACAGGAAAGCCCGTCCTAGAGGCCGCGGAGCAACATGACCATTCGGTCATGAAATACTTCCGCAAGCACTCATTCATCTAATGCATATACCTCAGAAACTTCCTTAAGGAATTGATGTAACAAATCTGAGCAACTTCACGATTCCTGACTAGGCTAAGGGCCAGGAAATGCTCGCGTTAGAAGTCCGGGCGTTGTTTTCGATCGCTGACGATTTCCGATGTGGGTATTCGTATGGACATGCCGAAACCGAGCCACCTGGCTGCCGCTTTCCGTCCCCGTGGCCAGGCCCTGGCGCTGGAGCCCAGGATCCTCTTCGATGGCGCCGCCGCATCCGCCGCCGCCGACCAGCAACACCACGACACCGACCCGGCCGGCCAGGCTGACGCCAGCCACACGCCCAGCACCCCGGACGCCCAGGCCGCAGCAGCCAAGGCCCCGGGCCAGTCGCGCACCCTGGTGGTGCTGGACAGCCGGGTGGAGAACCGCGAGCAGTTGACCGCCAACCTCGCCGCCAACGTCACCACCCTGGTGGTGGACGCCGGCCAGGACGCCCTGGCCGCCATCAGCGCCACCCTGGCGCAGCTGGGCAAGGTCGACTCGATCCAGATCTTCTCCCACGGCGCCTCCGGCCAGTTCACCCTGGGCAACCAGACCTTCACCGCGGCCAACCTCGACCAGTTCGGCAGCACCCTGAGCGGCTGGCGTGGCGAGCTGCAGGCCGGCGCGGACATCCAGCTCTATGGCTGCGCCGTGGGCGCGGGCTCCGCCGGCCAGGCCCTGGTCGACCGCCTGGCGCAATGGACCGGCGCCGACGTCGGCGCCTCCAGCAACGCCACCGGGGCGGGCTCGGCCGGCGGCGACTGGAACCTGGAGGTACGCCACGGCGACCTGGACAAGAGCATCGCCCTGTCCGCCAGCACCCTGGCCAGCTTCCAGGGCCTGCTGGCCGACGCCGCGCCGACGGTGAGCATCGGCATGCCCGACAGCGACGTGCTGATCGGCGACCAGTTCACCTTCACCGTCGACCTGAGCAACGCCTCCAGCCAGGTCGGCTATGCCCCCTACGTCGACCTGTTCCTGCCGGCCACCGGCAAGGACGGCGACGACGGCATCAGCTTCGTCAGCGCCACCTACCTGGGGCAGACGGTGAAGAGCTTCGTGGTCACCTTCGACGCCAACGGCAACGCCACCCACCCGCTGGCCAAGGGCGCGGACGGCAACCCGCTGGTGATCACCGCCGCCAGCGTCGGCATGCGTCCGGGCGACCAGATGGTGGTGCTGCAGGTGCCCTACGCCAGCGTGTCCCAGGACCAGCCGACCATCTCCCTGCAGATCACCGCGCGGCTGAGCAACCTGGCCGACACCAGCCTCACCGGCGGCAACCCGGACCTGACCATCAGCGCCCGCGGCGGTTTCGAGTACGGCAACGACTCGCTGAACAACCCCACGGTCGACCCCAGCCTGGTGGAGGCCACCCTGCACCCGCTGCTGGTCCACCCGACCCTGGTCGACCTCACCCAGAGCATCGACATGACCGAGGGCGAGACCGCCACCGGCCCCAACTTCACCCACAACCAGACGGTCACCGTCACCCCGGCCAGCGGCCAGACGCTGCACAACGTGGTCATTACCCAGAGCGTGCCGGGCGACGTCCAGGTCACCGCCATCACCCCCGGCGCCGGCGGCACCCTGACCTCCATCACCCTGCTCGACGGCACGGTGCTGACCAACCCGGCGGCGATCGCCGCGGCCATCGCCAGCGACAGCATCTTCATCACCTCCTACAGCATCACCTACGCGACCCTGAGCGCACCGACCACCTCCACCGTCACCTTCTACGTGCCGGAAGTGGGCGCCGACGGCAACGCCGTGCTCGACCCCGCCACCGGCAACCCGGTGACCATCGACTTCGGTGCCCCCAGCGCCAGCGGCAAGTGGACGCCGCTGGACCCGCGCGACCTGACGCCACCGGCCACCGACGTGGACTTCAGCGCCACCGGCGACGGCACCGGCGGCGAGTTCGTCGCCAAGGCCATCACCCTGCAGAAGCAGGCGGTGCTGCAGACCGACGTCGGCACCACCGGCCTGAGCCCGGGCGACACCCTGCGCTACGTGCTCAACGTGGCCCTGTCGGACTACTTCGCCTTCGGCGAGAACATCCTCCGCGAAGGCCAGTTCACCATCACCGACACCCTCGCCGACGGCCAGACGCTGACCGGCCCGCTGACCATGGCCGTCAGCCAGAACGGCGCCACCGGCACCATCAACCTGATCTACACCGCCACCGCCAACGCCGACGGCACCACCACCATCGTCATCGACATCGGCGAGTCGCTGCGCCAGGCCTCGGAGCTGCTCGGCGCGCTGTTCGGCGACCTGGCCTTCGACAACGTCCAGACAGCTGCCACCACGGCGGTGATCAGCTACAACGTCTTCATCAACCAGGCCTACACCTCGACCTACCCGCAGAGCGAGATCAACGAAGGCGACAGCTTCGGCAACAACGCCACCGTCACCGCCACCGTGCTCGAGGACGTCATCAACATCGGCGGCGACCAGAGCGACGGCTCCAGCACCAGCAGCACCATCGCCACCAGCCAGGTGGACATCGACATCATCCAGGTCAACGGCGGCACCCCGCCGGCCTCCGGCGAGCTGCGCCCGGGCGACCTGGTGACCTTCCAGCTGTCCTATGACCTGGTCACCGGCGACTACGAGAACTTCCAGCTCACCGCCTACCTGCCGCTGCCGCTGCTGGACGTGAGCAGCCTCGGCACCCTGGTCCAGGGCAATGGCGTCAACCAGTGGAACTTCGGCGCCGGCGACAGCGACCCGGGGCGGGCGGTCACGGTGTCCGTCGGCCCCGGCAACTCCATCGTGTTCGACTTCGGCGACTACCAGATCAGCCAGATCGCCGGCGGCAAGATCGTCGTCACCTTCACCCTGCGCGTCGGCGACCAGCCCTTCGCCGACCAGCGCTCGCTGGACGTGCTGGCGCAGTCCAGCCAGACCACCACCATCGACCAGACCCCGCTGCTGTCCTCGGACGTCGAGGAAGTGGTGTCCATCGCCGAGCCGGTGCTGGACATCAAGCACGGCGTGGTCTCCAGCAGCAACGGCACGGTCACCGGCACCAGCGGCACCTGGACCGCGCCGGGTACCGGCGGCAAGCCCTTCAGCGGCAACGTCACCGACCTTGCGGCGATCAACGGCGACGTCAGCGGCATCGACGCCGGCGACACCCTGCGCCTGGCCACCGCCATCGAGAACAGCGGCGGCGGCGGCGCCTTCGACGTGGTCACCAGCATCACCCTGCCGCCGGACCTGGCCTTCGTCGGCGGCAGCCTGGCCGCGGCCAACCTGCAGATCTACCGCGGCGACGGCACCCTGCTGCAGCTGAACGTGGACTACAGCGTCTCGGGCAACACCATCACCTTCCTCGACGCCGGGGCCGTGGCCACGCTACTGCCCGGGCGGGCCGGCACCGCCGCCGACAACAGCGGGCAGAACATCGTCGTCATCACCTACGACGTCACCGTCAACACCGCGGTGGCCGCCAACCGCACCCTGCAGAGCACGGCGAGCCTGTCCCATTACGCCAGCGTCGAGGGCGGCAGCGACTTCCTCCCCGGCGCCGACCTCACCGAGCTGGCCAACCAGCAGGTGGCCGCGCCGGTGATCAGCAAGGTCTTCGCCGGCGGCAGCCTGGACGACGGCGACTCCAGCGCCAGCCACACCACCGGCAGCAACCTGGTGGTCGGCGAGAGCATGCTCTACGACATCGTCGTGCGCCTGCCCGAGGGCAGCACCAGCAACCTCAGCATCGACGACCTGATCCCGCCGGGCATGCGCCTGGACACCAGCTTCAACGGCGGCCTGGGCTACCAGCTGATCCTCACCGCCGCGGGCAGCGGCGGCAGCCTGGCCCAGGACTTCGCCGGCAACGTGGTGATCAGCGGCATCGCCGGCGTCGGCGGCACCCTGGGCGCCGACGGCGTCGACGCGCGCTTCAGCTTCAGCGCCTTCGCCACCAGCGCGGACAACGACACCGGCAACAACACCTTCGTCATCCGCGTGCAGCTGGTGGCCAGCAACGTCATCGGCAACCAGGCCAACAAGTCGCTGCAGAACAGCGCCAACCTGCACTACCAGGACCCCGACGGCGACACGCCCAACGGCACCACGCCGCTGGACCGCCAGGTCGACCTCAGCGGCGGCGCGCCGACCGTCACCCTGCGCGAGCCCACCCTGCAGGTCACCCAGACCGTCGACACCACGCCCGACTTCGGCGGCTTCGACGAAGGCGACGTGGTGGACTTCACCATCACCATTCGCAACGGCAGTGGCGCCAACGACTATGCCGCCTTCGACATCAGCCTGCTGGACACCCTGCCCAGCGAGCTGGACGGCGTGACCATCACCGGTGTCATCTACTCGGGCGCCACCAACAACGGCGGCGTCGACTTCGTCATCCAGGGTGGCCAGCTGGTCACCGCCAGCGGCGCCAACATCGACATTTCCAAGGGCGGCAGCATCGTCCTGCACCTGCGCGGCACGGTGAACGCCAGCGCCGCCGGCCAGGCGGTGTTCAGCAACGTCGCCCAGGTGCAGTGGACCAGCCTCGACGGCGCCAACGCCGGCGAACGCACCGGCGCCGACGGCGTGCTCGATGGCGGCACCCTGAACGACTACCGGCTGAACTCCATCCTGCCCTTCCCGGTCAGCAACGGCATCCGCATCTCCCACGTCGGCGGCATGCAGGACACCCCGCCGCCCACCAACGGCAGCGGCGCAACCGACACCTCCGGGATCACCGAGACGGTGGCCGTGGGCGAGGTGATCCGCTACCGCGTGGCGGTGCTGGTGCCCACCGGCGACAACCCCAACTACCAGATCCGCATCGAGCTGGCCGCCGGGCTGGAGTTCATCCCGGCCGACCTGAACAACATCCTCATCGCCCTGGTGTCGAGCAACCTCAACGGGCTGTCCAGCGACGCCACCCTGGTCACCGGCGGCAGCATCTGGATGCAGGGCAACCAGAACAGCGCCGTGGCCCAGCCGCTCAACGCCGACCTCAGCGGCGTGGTGCCCAGCGGCCTGTTCGACGGCAGCCGCGTGACCATCGTGACCAACCCCGACGGCAGCCAGACGGCGACCTTCAACCTGGGCAACCTGACCAACACCGAGACCAGCGACGCCGACATCGAAGGCGTGGTGCTGGAGTTCAACGTGCGCGTCACCAACGTGGCCAGCAACCAGAGCAGCGCCAGCCTCGGGGTGCAGGCCTTCGAGCACGTCGGCCTGCCCGGCGAGGACGTCGACCGCGGCAAGAGCGACATCCTCTTCGAGCGCGTGGTGGAGCCGGGCTTCACCGGCCTGGACAAGCAGGTCATCGACATCCTGCCGGGCATCGGCACCACGACCACCACGGTCTCGGTGAGCTTCACCCAGAACGGCGAGATACCGGCCTACAACGTGCACCTGCAGGACCAGTTCCCCAACGGCAGCAACTACCAGGTGCAGAGCATCCTGATCAACGGCACGGCGCTGAACCTGGCCAGCCTGCCGGCGGGGGTCAGCGTCAGCGCCAACGGCGCCATCGCCATCGACTTCGACCGCCTGGCGGTGGGCGACAAGGTGCAGGTGATCTACACCGTCACCGTGCCCAACACCGTGGTCCCGGACAACGCGGCCAGCGCCGCGGTGCTGACCTGGACCAGCCTGCCGACCGCCTTCGAGACCGGCGGCTGGGGTGGCTCGCTGCCCGGCACCGGCGGCAGCGCCGACGGCGAGCGCACCGGCCAGGACGGCACGGCCGGGCTGAACAACTACGTGCTCAGCGAAGGCGCCGGCCTGGGCCTGGTGCAGGGCACCCTGTGGGACGACACCCCGTCGGCGGACAACAGCACCACGCCCGACGGCACCGGCTTCGCCGGGCTGACCGTGCAGCTGACCTGGGCCGGCGCCGACGGTATCTTCGGCAATGGCGACGACCGCGTGTTCAGCACCCTCACCGACGCCAACGGCCACTACGAGTTCGCCCTGCTGCCGGCCGGCAACTACCTGATCGTGGTGCCGCAGAACTTCCAGCTCAGCGCCACCAACCGCTTCCACGTGCGCATCGATACCGACACCGGCACCAGCGCCAGCGGCCTGGGCAGCGTCAACGTCGCCCTGGGCGAAGGCGCCAGCGGCACCGCCGACGCCGGCTACGTGCACATCAACGAGGCACCGATCAATACCCTCGCCGGGCAGCACGGCCAGGAAGACACGGTGCTGCACCTGGGCGGCCTGGCCGTGGCCGACTCCGACGCCGGCAGCGGCATCCTCAGCATCACCCTCACGGTGCAGCACGGCGTGCTCTGGCAGAGCGCCACGACGCCGGCGCCGAACGCCACGCCGCCCGGCGGCGCCAGCAACACCCTGGTGCTCACCGGCACCCTGCAGCAGCTGAACGTGCTGCTGTCGCAGGTCTATTACAAGGGCAACCAGGACTTCAACACCTTCCGCGACGGCGAGACCCTGACCATGGAAACCCATGACCAGGGCAACTTCGGCGACGCCGACAACGATGGCATTCCCGGGCAGCCGGGGGACGACCTGGTCGACATCGACACGGTGCAGATCATCGTCGACCCGGTCAACGACGCGCCTGTCGCCAACCCCGACACGGCCGACGCCATCGAGGCCGGCGGCACCAACAACGGCACCCCCGGCAGCAACCCCAGCGGCAACGTGCTGACCAACGACACCGACGTCGACATCGCCACCAACAACGACGTGCTGCGGGTGATCAGCGCCGGGCCCCAGGGCGGCAACCAGCAGAGCGTGCCGGCCAACGCCTTCACCCTGGTCGGCGGCACCTACGGGACGCTGGTCATTTCCGCCGCCGGCGGCACCACCTACATCGTCGACAACAACAACCCGGCAGTGCAGGCGCTCAGGCTGTCCGGGCAGACGCTGACGGAAACCTTCACCTACACCATCAGCGACATCGCCGGCGCCACGGCCACCTCGACCATCACCATCACCATCCACGGTGCCAACGACACCCCGGTGGGCGTCAACGACGAAGCCACCGCGGTGGAGGCCGGCGGGGTGGACAACGGCAGCGGGGGCGTGAACCCCAGCGGCAACGTGCTGACCAACGACACCGACGTCGACAGCCCGGCCAACGGCGAGACCAAGGCCGTCACCGGCATCCGCAACCTGCGCGAGTCGGCCTCCGGCGGCATCACCGACGTCGTCGACGGCACCCCGACGGTCATCGCCGGCACCTACGGCACCCTGACCATCAACGCCGACGGCAGCTACACCTACGTAGTGGACAACGACAACACCGCGGTGCAGCGCCTGGTGCCAGGCGACCAGCTGTTCGAATACTTCACCTACCGCGTCACCGATGCCGGTGGCCTGAGCGACCTGGCCGAGCTGCGCATCACCCTCAACGGCGCCTACGACAACCCGGTGGCCAGCGATGACCAGGCCTCGGCCCAGGCCGCTGCCACCAACGACCCCACGCTGGAAAGCAACCCCAGCGGCAACGTCATCCTCTTCCCCAGCCGCCCGGGGCCAGCCACCCAGCCCGGCGGCAACGGCGTGGACAGCGACGTCGACCGCGTCGACCGGCCCAACACCAACCTGCACGTCACCGGCATCAGCTCGGCCACCGAGCTGTCCAACCCCGGCATGACACTGGTGGCCGCGGACAGCACCTCCACCAGCAACGGCACCGTGATCCAGGCCACCTACGCCGAGCAGAACGGCGCCCAGATCACCGACCCGGATTCCTTCGGCGCCCTCACCATAGGCGCCGACGGTTCCTTCACCTTCGACGTCAACAGCGACAACATCACCATCCGAAACCTGCCCGCCGGGCAGACCATCCAGGTCATCTACACCTACGAGATCACCGACACCGAGGGCCTCACCGACCGCGCCCAACTGGTCATCACCATCCGCGGGGTGAACGACCCGCCGGTAGCCCAGGTGGTGGTGGCCACCGCCGTGGAAAAAGGCGGGGTGAACAACACCTCCCCCGGCAGCGACCCCAGCGGCGACATCACCCTCAACGCCACCGACCCGGATGGCGACCCGATCAGCGTGGCCACGGTGAACGGCACCCCGCTGTCGAGCACCGGCCCCACCATCATCGACGGCACCTACGGCACCCTGACCATCAACGTCGATGGCACCTACAGCTACGCCCTGAACAACGCCAACCCCGACGTCGAGGCGCTGCGGCTGGACACCGACCGCCTGTTCGAGGGCTTCACCTACACCCTCACCGACGGCGAGGGCGGCTTCTCCGAGCCGTCCTTCCTGCTGATCGTCATCCACGGCCAGAACGACAACCCCGTGGCCCGCGACGACAGCGCCGCCGCGGTGGAGGCCGGCGGCATCAACAACAACCAGCCGGGCGTCGACCCCACCGGCAACGTGCTGCTCACCGACCCGGCCGGGCCGGGCAACGACAGCGACGTCGACTCCCCGGCCAACGGCGAGACCACCAGCGTCAGCGCCGTGCGCACCGGCGCCGAGTCCGGCAGCGGCAGCGCCGGCAGCCTGGGCGTGGAGCTGCGCGGCCAGTACGGCTGGCTGACGCTCAACGCCGACGGCAGCTACCGCTACCGCCTGGACAACAGCGACCCAAGGGTGCAGGCCCTGCGCAGCAGCGCCGACCAGTTGGTCGACACCTTCACCTACACGGTGATCGACACCGCCCAGGCCACCGACCAGGCCACCCTCACCATCACCATCAGCGGCGCCAACGACACCCCGGTGGCGCAGAACGACAGCGCCACCGCCATCGAGGCCGGCGGCCTGAACAACGGCACGCCCGGCAGCAACCCCAGCGGCAACGTGCTGGGCAACGACAGCGACGTGGACGCCGGCGACGTGCTCAGCGTGGCCGGCTTCCGCCAGGGCGTCAGCATCGGCACCGTGGGCAGCGCCTTCGCCGCCACCTACGGCACCCTGACGCTCAACGCCGACGGCAGCTTCAGCTACGTGCTGAACAACGCCGACCCGCGGGTGCAGGCCCTGCGCACCGCCGGCGACACCCTGCAGGAAGTCTTCACCTACACCCTGCGCGACCTGGCCGGCGCCACCACCACCGCCACCCTGACCATCACCATCCAGGGTCGCGACGACAACCCCCTAGCGCTGGACGACAGCGCCGAGGCCGTCGAGGCTGGCGGGGTGAACAACGGCACCCCGGGCAGCAACCCCAGCGGCAACGTGCTGACCAACGACACCGACGTGGACGCCGGCGACAGCAAGACGGTCGACGGCATCCGCACCGGCACCGAGGCCGCCAACGGCACCTTCACCGCGGTCAACGGCAGCCAGGTGATCGCCGGCCAGTACGGCGTGCTGACCCTCGGCGCCAACGGCGCCTTCAGCTACGTGCTGAACAACCAGGACGCCCGGGTACAGGCGCTCAAGGCCGGCGAGACGCTGGTGGAAACCTTCAGCTACCGCATGCACGACACCGCCGGGGCCACCGACATCGCCCAGCTCACCCTCACCATCCGCGGCGCCTACGACACCCCGGTGGCCAACGACGACCTGGACCTCGCCCTGGCCGCCAAGCCGGACATCAGCGACGGCTTCGACCCCAGCGGCAACGTGCTGGACAACGACACCGACGTGGACGCCGGCGACAGCAAGAACGTCAGCGGCATCCGCAGCGGCCAGGAAAGCGCCGGCGGCACCCTGCAGGCGGTGAGCGCCGGCACCAGCAACGCCAACGGCACCATCGTCAACGGCCTCTACGGGCAACTGATCATCGGCGCCGACGGCACCTACACCTACCACGTCGACAACAGCAACCCGGCCGTGCAAGAGCTGGGCCTGCTGGAAACCCTCAGCGACTACTTCACCTACGAAGTGCGCGACGGCGGCGGCCTGGTGGACCTGGCGCAACTGCACATCGTGGTGTTCGGCCTCAACTCGCCACCGGTGGCCAACCCCGACAGCGGCGACGCCACCGAGGCCGGCGGCCTGAACAACAACGTCCCCGGCGTGGACCCCGGCGGCAACGTGCTGAGCAACGACACCGACCTGGAGAACGACCCGCTGACCGTCACCGAGGTACGCACCGGCACCGACACCGGCACCCCGCCCGACGGCCTGGTGGGTGTGCCGCTGCCGGGCCGCTATGGCACCCTCACGCTCAACGCCGACGGCAGCTGGAGCTACCGGGTGGACAACGCCAACCCCGAGGTGCAGGCCCTGCGCATCGCCGGCCAGACATTGTCCGACGTGTTCACCTACACCATCGCCGACCGCTGGTTCACCACCAGCAGCACCCAGCTGGTGATCGTCATCCACGGCGCCAACGACACCCCCATCGCCCGGGACGACAGCGCCATCGCCGTGGAGGCCGGCGGGGTGAACAACGGCACCCCGGGCGTGAACCCCACCGGCAACGTGCTGGACAACGACCAGGACGTCGACGGCGTGGCCAACGGCGAGACGCGCCAGGTACTCACGGTGAGCAGCGAAACCGGCGCCGCGGCGAATGCCGGCAGCGTGCTGCAGGGCCGCTACGGCACCCTGCTGCTCAACGCCGACGGCAGCTACCGCTACGAGGTGAACAACGCCGACCCCGTGGTCCAGGCCCTGCGCACCGCAGGCCAGACGCTGCGCGAGGTCTTCACCTACCGCATGCGCGACACCGCCGGTGCCACTTCCGATGCGCGCCTGACCGTGGTCATCCAGGGCGCCGACGACAACCCGGTGGCGCGCGACGACGGCAACGTCGCCAGCGACCAGGTGGTGGCGCCCCAGGCCAGCGGCAACGTGCTGCCCAACGACAGCGACGTCGACGGCGGCGACGCCCTCACCGTGGTCGGCGTGCGCACCGGCGCGGAAAACGGCAGCGGCAGCGCCGGCGCCATCGGCCAGGTGCTCGCCGGGCGCTACGGCTTCCTGACCCTCAATGCCGACGGCAGCTACACCTACAGCATCGACATGACCAACCCCGAGGTGCTCGCCGCCGCCGGCCTGGGCCAGGTGCTGCAGGACATCTTCACCTACACCGTCGCCGACCTCGCCGGCGCCACCGACCAGGCCCAGCTGACCATCACCCTGGACATCGCCTCGCCGTACATCCAGCCACCGGCCGGCCCCTACTTCGGCGGGCGCTCCGGCGACCGCGCGCCGACGCCCGTCAACCTCGACCTGCAGCCGGCGATCTTCGTGCTGCCGGAGGTCGAGCGCATCGAACAGCGCCTCATGCAATCCATGTGGCACGTGGATGGCAACCGCGCCGACCTCTTCCTCACACCCGAGGTCGAGTCGCAGTCGGTCGGCGCGGGCCTTGGCCTGGTGCCCGGCCAGTACGTGGCCCAGGCAGTAGCCGAAAGCCGCAAGGCCAGCGAGCAGGAAATGGCCTGGATACTCGGCCGCCACGGCCGGGCCAACCTCAGCGCCGACGGCCTGCTCAGCGAGCCTTCGCTGTGGGCGCCGCGCGCCAGCGACCTGGTGCCGGCCGAGAAGCCCGCGCAGACCGCCCGCGGCTTCCGCGAGCAGCTACGCCAGGCCGCGCAACGCCGGGGCAGCGCCAACTGAATCAGGACCGACAGAGAAAACCACGCATGGATCAAGGAACGCTTATGCCGGGACATCGCCTCAAGGCCTTGAGTGCCATCATCGCCGTCAGCACTGCGCTCGCCGCCTGCTCCTCGCTGATGGAGTCCAAACCCTACGACGAACAGGAAATGCGCCAGCGCGTCATCGACGACCAGGCGCGCATGTACCGCGAGCAGGAAGCGGTGACCGCCCCCATCACCTTCTACGAGGCCGCCGCGCGGGCCCTCAAATACAACCTCGACTACCGCCTGAAGCTGCTGGAAAGCGCCCTGGCCGCCGACCTGCGCGACGTCACCGCCCACGAGATGCTGCCGCGCCTGGTGGCCTCGGCCGGCTACGCCGGGCGCAACAACGACTCCGGCGGCACCTCCATCGGCATCCAGGACCGTCAGGTCTCCCTGCGCCCGTCCACCTCCGAGGAGCGCTACCGCGACATCGACAGCCTGGGCCTGTCCTGGAGCCTGCTGGACTTCGGCGTGGCCTACTACCGCACCCAGCAGAAGGCCGACCAGATCCTCATGGCCGAGGAACGCCGCGAGCGCGTCGCCCAGAACGTCCTGCAGGACGTGCGCAACGCCTACTGGCGGGCCCTGGGCGCCCAGCGCCTGCTGCCGGAGGTGGACAACCTGCTGATGCGCACCCACCGCGCCCTGACCGCCGCCCGCGAGGCCGAGAACCAGGGCCTGCTGCCGCGCCAGGACATCCTCGCCTACCAGCGCGCCCTGCTCGACTCGGTGTACATGCTCACCGTGCGCCGCCAGGACCTGGAGTTCGCCCGCGCCGAGCTGGCCGCGCTGATGTCGCTGCCGCCGAACTCGAAGATGGTCCTGGCCGACACCCGCGAGCAGCCGCTGCCCATGGTCACCGGCAACGTCGAGAAGCTGGAGCAGCTGTCGCTGCAGCACCGCCCGGAGATCATGGAGGAGTGGTACCGCAAGCGCGTCGACGAGAACGACCTGAAGATCGCCAAGGCCCAGCTGTGGCCCAACGTCAGCGTCAACTACGGCTACCAGTACGACTCCAACAAGTACCTGTACAACAACCACTGGAACGAGACCGGCGTGCAGGTCTCCATCAACCTGCTGCGCCTGCTGCAGTACCCGGCGCTGAAGACCGCCCAGCAAACCCAGGCCAAGACCGACGACATGCGCCGCACCGCGCTGTCCATGGCCATCCTCACCCAGGTCCGCGTCGGCCTGTTGCGCTACCAGCTGGCGCGCCAGGAGGTGGAGTTCGCCGACGACAGCCTGCGCGTCGACAAGAGCCTGCTGGACTACGCCCAGAAGGCCCGCAGCGCCGCCCTGGGCACGGAGCTCGAGCTGATCCGCGCCGAGGGCCGCTACCTGCTCTCGCGCTACCAGCGCGAGGCCGCCTACTCCGACGCCCAGGCCGCCTGGGGCCGGCTGTACAACTCGGTGGGCTTCTCGGTGCTGCCGGACAAGGTGGAAAACCACGACGTGAAGACCCTGGCCCGGGAAATCCAGCGCACCCTGGAGCAGGAGACCGGCAGCAACCTGCTGACCGCCAGCAACGGCACGGGCAACAGCACCCTCTCCAGCAGCAACGAAGGAAGCGCCAATGCCGCACAGCCGTAAGCCGTACCTGTCGTTCCTGCCCTGCCTGTTCCTCGCCCTGCTGCCGTCGGCGTTCGCCGCCGACGGCGACCCCGCCCTCCCGCCGCCGGCCGCCGGCGACGAACCCAACGCCATCCGCGTGCTGCTGGTGTCGGACCTGGAGACCACCCTGTCCAGCCAGATGAACGGCACCCTCGGCGAGCTCAAGGCCAGCCTTGGCCAGAAGGTCGCCAAGCAGGCCCTGCTGGCCCAGCTCGAATGCGTAGAGGTGCAGGCCCGCGCCAAGGTCGCCAGCGCCGAGCTGGGCATGGCCCGGCAGAACCTGGCGGCCAAGCGCAACCTGCAGAAGCTCGACGCCGCCGGCGAACTGGAAGTGGCCATGGCCACCACCGAGGTGAGCAAGGCCGAGGGCGCCCTCACCCTGGCCCGCGCCCAGGCCGGCTACTGCCAGATCCAGGCGCCCTTCGCCGGGCGCGTGGCCAAGGTCTACGTCAAGCCGTACCAGACCGTGCAGGCCGGCGCGCCGCTGTTCGACCTGGTCAGCGACGGCGCCCTCAAGGTGCGCCTGAACGTGCCCTCTACCCTGCTGCCGCGGCTGAAGCCGGGCATGCCCGTGGAGGTGGAGATCCACGAGACCGGCAAGCGCTACCCGGCCAAGGTCAGCGCCATCAACGCGCGGGTCGACGCCGTGGCCCAGACCGTCGAGCTGGAGGCGCGCCTGGATGCGGCCTATCCTGAACTGATCGCGGGGATGAGCGGTACCGCGCGCTTCCCCGATGCGCAAGAGTGAGCGGCCATGAGCGAGATGTTCCCGCCACCCCAGCTGCTGCTGAGCCTGGCCAACCTGCGCGACCGCGCCCTGGCCGCGGAGTCGCTGAACGCCCTGGCCTTCTCCATGGCCAACGACCTCTACGCCCTGCTGCGCTTCCACCAGGCGCTGGTGCTGGCCCAGCACGGCCAGCAGCTGGAGCTGCTGTGCATCTCGGGCCTGGCGCGGCCCACCGAGGACTCGCCCTACCTGGTCTGGCTGCGCCGCGCCGGGCGCTGGCTGAGCGGCCAGGTGCAGGACGCCGCGCCGCGCTGGCTGCCCCGCGAGGCCCTGGAGGTGCCCGAGGACATCGCCGAAGGCTGGGCCGAATGGTGGCCCGGCGGGCTCTGGGTCATCCCCCTGCATGACCGCCACGGCCAGCGCCTGGGGCTGCTGGTGTTCCTCCTCGACGAAGCCCCGGCACCCTCGGTGGAGAGCCTGCTGCAGGGCGTTTTCCAGACCTGGGCGCACTGCTGGGCCGCCTTCGGCAAGCCGCGCTCGCTGCGTTTCTGGCGCCCCGGCAAGCGCCAGCTGCTGCTCGCCGCGGTGGTGCTGGCGGTGATGCTGCTGGTGCCGGTGCGGCAGACCGCGCTGGCCCCGGCCGAAGTGGTGTCGCGCAATGCCCAGGTGATCAGCTCGCCGATCGACGGGGTGATCGCCCGCATGCTGGTGCGGCCGAACCAGAGCGTCACGGTCGGCACCCCGCTGTTCGCCCTCGACGAGACCACCCTGCGCAGCCGCGCCGAAGTGCTGGCCAAGGAAGTCGCGGTGGCCGACGCCGAGCTGCTGGCCGCCAGCCAGCGGGCCTTCGACAACCCGCAGAGCAAGGGCGAGCTGGCGGTGCTCAACGGCACCGCGCGGCAGCGCCGCGCCGAGCTGGCCGCGGTGCAGGCGCAACTGGCGCGCACCACGGTGCTCTCGCCGCGCGCGGGGGTGGCGGTGTACAGCGACCCCAACGACTGGCTGGGCAAGCCGGTGGTCACCGGCGAGCGCATCCTCCAGGTCGCCGACCCCAGCCAGCCGGGCATGCGCATCCAGCTGCCGGTGGCCGACGCCATCGCCCTGGACAGCGGCGCGCCGGTCACCCTGTTCCTCACCGCCTACCCGCTGTCGCCGCTGCACGGCGAAATCCTCGAGACCAGCTACGAGGCGCGCCCCGGCGAGGACGGCGTGGCCTCCTACCGCCTGCTGGCCAGCGTCGAGGGCGCCCCGCAGCACGCCCGCCTGGGCCTGCACGGCACCGCCAAGCTCTACGGCGAGCGCGTGCCGCTGGGCTACTACCTGCTGCGCCGGCCCCTGGCCGCCGCCCGCGCCTGGACCGGCTGGTGATGGACGCCGCCCTCGAAGACCTGCCCACGCCGCCGCTGCGCGACGACCTCGACATCGCCGAGGCCGGCACCAACAGCGACGGCGAGCCGGCCTGGGTGATCCACGACAACGTCACCAACCGCTTCTTCCGCATCGGCTGGCTGGAGTTCGAATGCCTGCTGCGCTGGGAGCAGACGCCGCGGCGCATCGCCGAGGAGATCGCCGAGCAGACCGCGCTCAAGCCCGACGCCGAGCAGGTGCTGGGCTTTCGCGCGTTCCTCGAGCGCCACCAGCTGGTGCGCCCCGGCGCCCAGGCCCTGGAGCGCCTGCGCGAGGCCAGCGAGGGCAACCAGTGGCTGACCTGGAAGTGGTGGCTGCACCACTACCTGTTCTTCCGCATCCCGCTGCTGCACCCGCAGCGCCACCTGCGGCGCCTGGCCGGCGCCCTGGGCTGGCTGTTCCACCCCCTCACCGGCGTGCTGGTGGTGGGCCTGGGCCTGCTCGGCATCGTCCTGGTGGCGCACCAGTGGGACAGCTTCCGCCACGACGTGGTGGAATCCTTCTCCACCGAGGGCCTGCTCAGCTTCGCCCTGGCCCTGGTGGTGGCCAAGACCCTCCACGAGCTGGGCCACGCCCTGGTGGCCACGCGCCTGGGGCTGAAGGTGGCGCACATGGGCATCGCCTTCGTGGTGATGTGGCCGATGCTCTACACCGACACCGGCGAAAGCTGGAAGCTGCGCAGCTCGCGGCAACGCCTGGCCATCGCCAGCGCCGGCATCCTCACCGAGCTGGGCCTGGCCGGGCTCGCCACCCTGGGCTGGGCGCTGAGTGACCCGGGCCCGCTGCGCAACGCCCTGCTGTACCTGGCCACCACCAGCTGGGCGCTGTCCCTGGCGCTGAACGCCAGCCCCTTCATGCGCTTCGACGGCTACTTCATCCTCTCCGACCTGCTCGACTTCCCCAACCTGCACGAGCGCGCCACGGCCCTGGCCAAGGTCACCCTGCGGCGCAACCTGCTGGGCCTGGAGGAAGCCTGGCCGGAAGCCTTCCCGGCGCGCCAGCGGCGCCTGCTGGTGGCCTTCGCCATGGTCACCTGGGTGTACCGCCTGGTGCTGTTCCTCGGCATCGCAGTGACCGTCTACCTGTTCTTCTTCAAACTGCTCGGGATCTTTCTGTTCGCCGTGGAAATCTCCTGGTTCATCGTGCGGCCGATCTGGCGCGAACTGAAACACTGGTGGCAGCACCGCGGCGAAGTGCGCCGCGGCCGCCGCCATCTTTTCCTCCTGCTGCTGGCGGCCATCCTGCTGCTGGTGGCCATCCCCTGGCGCAGCCAGATCCACGCCGTGGGCCTGGCCCGCGCCGAGCACCAGGTGCGCCTCTACGCACCCTTCCCGGCCCTGCTGCAGGAAGTGCGCAAGGCCGGCCAGGTGCAGGCCGGGCAGACCCTGGTGGTGCTCGACCAGCCGGACATCACCCTGCGCCTGGCCGGCAACGAGGCCAGCATGCAGGGCTACCGCGCCCGCCTGGCCGGCCTGCTGGCCGACCCCGCGGGCCTGGCCGAGGAAGCCGCCACCCGCCAGCGCTACGGCGTGCAGTTCCAGGAAGCCCGCGCCGCCCGCTCGGAAATCGCCCGGCTGAACCTGCAGGCGCCCTTCGCCGGCCAGTGGCTGGACCTCAACCCGGACTGGCACGGCGGCCAGTGGATCGGCACCCGCGAGCCCCTGGGCGTGCTCATCGACCCACGCAGCTGGCAGGTGGACGCCTACGTCGGCCCCGACGAGATCCAGCGCCTGGGCGAAGGCAGCCCGGTGCGCTTCTACCCCGAAGGCGTGCCCCGGGCGATCCCCGGCAAGGTCCTGCAGATAGGCACCACGCGCATCGGCCAACTCGGCCAGCCGGCCCT
The DNA here is from genome assembly GCF_003176655.1 of Pseudomonas sp. RW407. Lineage (NCBI taxonomy): Bacteria > Pseudomonadati > Pseudomonadota > Gammaproteobacteria > Pseudomonadales > Pseudomonadaceae > Pseudomonas > Pseudomonas sp. RW407. Next base: position 588,372 of record NZ_QGSL01000029.1, read on the forward strand.
GGCCTCCCGCCACGGCGGCCCCCTGGCGGTGCAGCCCCACGGCGACCAGCTGGTGCCCAGCAGCCCGCTGTTCCACGTGCTGGTGCAGCTCGACGAAGCCCCGCCGAACCTCCACGAGACCCGCGGCCACCTGCAGATCGAAGGCCAGCGCCGCAGCCTGCTGGCCGACGGCCTGATGCACCTGGCGGCGGTCTTCATGCGCGAAAGCGGGTTCTGAGCCGCTTTCGCTTCTCGCAGGAGCGAGGGGGGACACTGTGCTCCTATCTCCCCATCGTCATTCCCGCGAACACGGGAAACCAGTGGATTGGGGATTGGTGTAGCGCGCCGCTCCGAGTGCGTTGATATCTCTCGTTTCGCCCCCTCGGGCGAGTCACTTCTTTCAAACGCCAAAGAAGTAACCAAGAAGGCTTGCCCCGACATACGGGCCCGATGGAGCCGGGCT
>NZ_QGSL01000029.1:588823-632049 GCF_003176655.1 Pseudomonas sp. RW407
TGCGGGCCCGAGCACGAAGCGCCTGTTCAAGGCCACGGCGGGCTCGGCCATGGAGCCGGCCCGAGGTTGCGGTGAAGCGGCGTACAACCGCGAACGGTTGTACGCCCTACGCTCCGGCGAGCCCGTCGGTGCTTACAAATGCGCCTCGGCGAACTCCGCCAGCACCGAGCGCGGTACCCCCTGCAGGGTCACGTGCACGCCGTGGGGGAAGTCCTTGAAGCGTTCGGTCAGGTAGGTCAGGCCGGAGCTGGTGGCCGACAGGTAGGGGGTGTCGATCTGCGCCAGGTTGCCCAGGCAGATCACCTTGGAGCCGTTGCCGGCGCGGGTGATGATGGTCTTCATCTGGTGCGGGGTGAGGTTCTGGCACTCGTCGATGAGGATCAGGCTCTGCTGGAAGCTGCGGCCGCGGATGTAGTTCAGCGACTTGAACTGCAGCGGCACCTTGCTGAGGATGTAGTCGACGCTGCCGTGGGTGCATTCGTCGTCCGAATGCAGGGCCTCTAGGTTGTCGGTGATGGCCCCCAGCCAGGGCTCCATCTTCTCGGCCTCGGTGCCGGGCAGGAAGCCGATGTCCTCGTCCAGGCCCTGCACGCTGCGGGTGGCGATGATGCGCCGGTAGCGCTTGGTGACCATGGTCTGCTCGATGGCCGCGGCCAGGGCCAGGATGGTCTTGCCCGAGCCGGCGGCGCCGGACAGGTTGACCAGGTGGATGTCCGGGTCGAGCAGCGCGTACAGCGCCAGCGACTGGTACAGGTCGCGCGGGCGCAGGCCCCAGGCTTCCTGGTGCAGCAGCGGCTCCTGGTGTAGGTCGAGGATCAGCAGCTCGTCCTGCTGGATGCCCTTGATCCAGCCGACGAAGCCCTGCTCGTCGACGATGAACTCGTTGATGTGCACCGCCGGCAGGTTGTCGGTGAGCTGCACGCGGTGCCAGGTGCGGCCGTGGTCCTGGCGCGTCTCGACCTTGCTGACGCGGTCCCAGAACGAGCCGTTCAGCGAGTGGTAGCCGCGCGGCAGCAGGGCCACGTCGTCGATCAGCTGGTCGGTGTGGTAGTCCTCGGCCGCCACCCCGCAGGCGCGCGCCTTCAGGCGCATGTTGATGTCCTTGGTGACCAGCACCACCCGGCGGCTGCTGTTGCGGCTCTGCAGCTCGACCAGTTGGTTGATGATCTTGTTGTCGTTGAGGTGCTCCGGCAGCCAGGTGATGGGCTCGGCGCGCTTGCTCATGAGGATCGACAGGCTGCCGCAGGGGCCGCTCTTGCCACGCTGGATGGGTACGCCATCCTCCACCTGCTCCGGGCTCGCCTCGCCGAGCACCTGGTCGATCAGGCGGATGGCCTGGCGGCATTCGGCGGCGACGGAGTGCTTTCCGGTCTTGAGCTTGTCGAGTTCCTCCAGCACCGTCATCGGGATGGCGACGTGGTGTTCCTGGAAGTTGAGCAGGGCGTTGGGATCGTGGATCAGAACGTTGGTGTCGAGGACGTAGAAGATCGGCTGGCTGGTGCTGGAACGTCCGTGGTCATCCATACGCGTGTCACCTCATTCTGGGGGCGTTACGACGGAATGCCGTGACAGCGCTCCGCCGTGCGGTGAGACGCCGGCTCTCGATGCCGGGGCTCGAGAGAGGTGCAAGCAAGGGACGGGCCGGGGCCGCCACCTGTCTGCAGGGTTCGGCGGTCTACGGCTCCAGAAATACAGGAAAAAACATGACGATAAAAAGTCTTTTTGCTTCTCAGAAAACTTTTTTTCGTCCGACGACGAAATACCTTGGCGAGGGCCCCGCGGAGCGCTAGTTTTAAAAGTCCTACCGCCCGCGAACCCCCTGCCATTTTTCGGCAAATCAGTCCCTTAGCCCGCCGAAGAACGCCTGTGCGTTGCGCTCGAGCGTCTGCAGGTGGTAGCCGCCTTCCTGCACGATGACCTGCGGCAACCCCAGCGACGCCACCTCGCGCCCGAGCCGGGCGAAGCCCTCGGTGCTCACCGCCACCTTGGACTGCGGGTCTTCGCGGTAGATGTCGAACCCCAGGGACAGCACCAGCGCCTGTGCCCCGAACTGGCGCACCGCCTGCAGCGCCTTGCCCACCTGGGCGAAGAACTCCTCCTCGCTGGCGCCATGGCGCATCGGCAGGTTGAGGTTGAAGCCCTCGCCGCGGCCCTCGCCGCGCTCGTCGTCGAAGCCGGCGACCACCGGGTAGAAGTTGGTCGGGTCACCGTGGACCGAGACGTAGAGCACGTCGTCGCGGCCGTAGAAGATTTCCTGGATGCCCTGGCCGTGGTGCATGTCGGTATCGAGGATGGCGACCTTGCCGAACCGCGCGCGCAGCTCGGCGGCGGCGATGGCGGCGTTGTTCAGGTAGCAGAAGCCGCCGGCGCCCTCCTCCCGCGCATGATGGCCCGGCGGGCGGCACAGCGCGTAGGCCGATGGCGCGCCGTCGCGCACAGCCCGCGCAGCCGCCACCGCGCTCTGCGCCGACCAGTAGGCCGCGCGCCAGGTGTGCCGGCCCACCGGGCAGCTGCCGTCGGCGAGGTAGCGCGCCGCCTGGGCGAGGATGCCGCGCAGCGGGTTGCCCTCGCGGATGAACACGTTGGACATCACCTCGTCGCCCCAGTCCTCCGGCACCTGGTGCCAACGCTCATAGGCGTGCTCGAGAAAGTCCAGGTAGGCGGCGCTGTGCGCCGCCAGCAGCGGTTCGCGGCCGAAGTCCCGCGGTTCGTCCAGCGCGAAGCCCAGCGCGCGGACGGCCGCCAGCAGGTGCTCGGCGCGCTGCGGGACCTCCTGCGGGGTGCGCATCTGGCCACGGGAAAAGTAGCTGCGCGGCACGTGCAGCAGCTGGTCGGGGTGGAAGAAGGTCTGCATGGCTGTCTCCTTCAGTCGATCCGGCCGGCGCGGGCCAGCACGGCGTTGAGCAGGACGTCGGCGCCCTGGGCGGCGTGGGCGGGGATCACGTCCTCGGCCTCGTTGTGGCTCAGGCCGCCGACGCAGGGGATGAACACCATCGCGGTCGGGCAGTTGCGCGCCAGGTGGATGGCATCGTGGCCGGCGCCGCTGACGATGTCCTGGTGCGAGTAACCCAGCGCCCGCACCGCCTCGCGCACGTGGCCGACGCAATCGGCGTCGAAGGGCGTGGCCGGGCTGAGCCAGTGCAGGCCCGCCTCCAGCGCCAGCCCGCGGCGCGCGGCGATGGCCTCCAGCAGCGCACGCGCCTCCTGCTCCATGGCGCCTATCACCTCGTCCTGGTGGTGGCGCAGGTCGATGGTGAAGTCCACCTGCCCGGCGATGGTGTTGCGCGAGGACTTGGCGATCGCCAGCTGGCCCACGGTCACCAGGCCGTGGGGCGCGAAGCGCTGGGCCAGCGCCTCCAGCGCCTGGATCATCTCGGCGGCGCCGAACAGCGCGTCGTGGCGCAGCGGCATCGGCGTGGTGCCGGCATGGGCGGCCTGGCCGCCCACGCGCACGTCCAGCCAGCGGATGGCCTGGCCGCCGGTGACCACGCCGACGTCGATGGCGTTGTCCTCCAGGATCGGCCCCTGCTCGATGTGCGCCTCGAAGTAGGCATCCAGCCGACGCCCCAGCGGCAGGTCGCCCTGCCAGCCGAGCGCCCGCAGGGCCTCGCCGACGCTGACGCCCTCGGCATCCCGGGCGTTCAGCGCGGCGTCCAGCGCCATGGCGCCGGTGAAGGCCGCCGAGCCGAGCATGGCCGGGGTGAAGCGCGCGCCTTCCTCGTTGGTCCAGACCGCGACCTCCAGCGGGCGGCGGGTGCGGATGCCCTGGTCATTCAGGCTGCGCAGCACTTCCAGCCCGGCGAGCACACCGTACACGCCGTCGAAGCGGCCCCCCTCGGGCTGGGTGTCGAGGTGGCTGCCCATCACCACGGGGTCCAGCCCATCGTCCTCGCCGGCGCGGCGGGCGAACAGGTTGCCCACCGCGTCGCGGCGCAGGCCCAGGCCGGCGTCGCGGCACCAGCCTTCGAACAGCTCGCGGCCGTGGCGATCCTCTTCCGAAAGCGCCAGCCGGCGCGAACCGCCACGGGCGGTGGCGCCCACCCGGGCCATGTCCATCAGGCTCGCCCACAGGCGCTCGGCATCGATCTTCAGCATCAGGGTCTCCTTGGAATCAGGCGGTGGCCGGCGCGGTACGCACGCGCAGCCGGCGGTCGAGGCCGACGATGCACAGCAGCGAGAGGCCGGCCAGCAGGGAATAGAACAGCGCCAGGGGCAGCCACTGGCCGTCGAAGCGGTGCGCCAGCCAGGTGCCGATCAGCGGGGTGAGCCCGCCGGCGATGGCGCCGCAGACCTGGTAGGCGATGGAGATCGCCGAATAGCGCACGCGGGTGTCGAACACCTCGCTGACGAACCCGGCGATCACCGAATAGAAGCTGGCCATGCACACCACGGCGGTCGCGATACCGAGGATGATCGCCAGCGCATGGCCCTGGCTGACCAGCAGGAACATCGGATAGGGCGAGGCCACCGCCAGCAGCGCGGCCAGCTTGAGGAAGCGCGCCGCGCCCATGACTTCGGCCAGCCGCGCGGCCAGCGGCTGCACGCAGAGCTGGATGACCGCCACGTAGAACAGGCAGTCGAGGATCAGCGCTCGGTCGATGGCGAGGTTCTGCGTGGTGTAGGAAATCATGAAGGTGTTGGTGAAGTAGACGCCGGCGATGCCGATGGTGTTGGCGCCGATGCACAGCAGCAGTGGCCGCCAGGCGTTGCGCAGCACTTCCAGTGCCGGCAGCTTGTGCTGCCGGGCCTGCTGCTTCACCCGGGCGAACTCGGGGGATTCGTTGACGCCCAGGCGAATCGCCAGGCCCACCAGCAGCAGCGCCGAGCTGGCCAGGAACGGCAGGCGCCAGCCCCAGTCGAGGAAGGCCGCGCCGTCCAGGCTGGTGACGGCCTTGAATGCCAGCAGCGAGAGGATCAGCCCGGCCGGGCTGCCCAGCTGGGCGAAGGAGGCGAAGAAGGTGCGCCGGCCGCTGGGCGCGTGCTCTCCGGCCATCAGCACCGCCCCGCCCCACTCGCCGCCCACGGCGATGCCCTGGACGATGCGCAGCGCCACCAGCAGCACCGGCGCCAGCAGGCCGACCTGCCCGTAGGTCGGCAGCAGGCCGATGCACACGGTGGCCACGCCCATCATCACCAGGGTGACCAGCAGCGCCTTCTTGCGCCCGATGCGGTCGCCCAGGTGGCCGAAGATCAGCCCGCCCAGCGGACGCGCGAAGAAGCCCACGGCGAAGGTGCCGAAGGCGGCCATGGTGCTGAGGAACTGGCTTTGCGAGGGGAAGAACAGGGTGCCGAACACCAGGGCGGCGGCGGTGGCGTAGATATAGAAGTCGTACCACTCGATCATGGTACCGATGAAGGCGGCCGTGGCGGCACGGACCGGCTGTGGCGCGGGTTGGGACATGTCAGGCTCCCGATCTTGTGGTTTGTTCTGGGCAGCGGCGGTAGGGCTTGGCGCTCTGCGGCGCCTGTGGACGTTATCGCCCCCGGCTGGATAATCAGTCAATTTTCTAATCATTATTCAAAGAATAATTGCTGCTTATAATCAGTGGATTGCCCCACGGAGCCTCGCGATGGAACTCGGCCGCCACCTCAACGACCGCCTGGACTGGAACCTGCTGCGCACCTGGCTGGTGATCGGCCAGGAACGCAGCATCAGCCGCGCCGCCGCGCGCCTGCACCTGACCCAGCCGGCGGTCAGCCAGGCCCTGCGCCGCCTGGAGGAACAACTCGGCGCCGCCCTGGTGCAGCGGCGCGGGCCGCGCTTCGAGGTCACGGCGCTGGGCGAGGAGATCCTGCGCATCGCCGGCGACGTCAACGGCAACGTCTCGCGCCTGGCCGCCGCCCTGGAGCAACCGGCCGACCAGGTGGTGGGCAAGGTCCGCCTGCTGAGCATCAGCCGGATCCAGTCGGACTTCTACGACGGCTTCCTCGCCGACTTCCACCGCGCCCACCCCGGCGTGGAACTGGACATCGAGGTGATGCGCAGCGCCGACGTGCTCAGCGCGCTGCAGCAGAAGACCGCCACCCTCGGCCTGGCCCTGTGCCGCCAGCCCTCGCCGCGCCTGGAGCAGCGCGCCTTCCTGCGCCAGCGCTACGTGTTCCTCTGCGGCCGCCACCATCCGTTCTTCGGGCGCCGCGACCTGCGCCTGGCCGACCTGCAGGGCGAGAACTACGTGACCTTCACCAGCGACCAGATCGGCGAGGTGCTCTCGCCGCTGACCATCTTCCGCGACCAGCAGGGCTTCACCGGCAAGCTGGTGGCCTCCTCGCCCAGCCTGGAGGAAGTCCGCCGCCTGGTGCACTGCGGTTTCGGCATCGGCTGCCTGCCCCGGCACATAGTCGCCGACGACCTGGCCCGGGGCCGCCTCTGGGCGCTGCCGCCGGAGGACGGCGTGGCCGACGTGGACATCCACCTGCTGTGGAACCGCGAGCAGAAACACACCCAGGCCGAGCGCTGCTTCCTCGGCGAACTGCTCAAGCGCATGGAACAGGTGCCGGTGGAACAGCGCCTCCTATCGTCCCCATAGCTGGAGCCGACGCCCGCGACTCCCTACAATCGCCCGACGCTTCGAGGAGACCGCACGATGCTGATGGTGATTTCCCCCGCCAAGACCCTGGACTACGAGACCCCGCCGGTCACCGACCGCCACACCCTGCCGCTGCACCTGGACGATGCCCAGGAGCTGATCGGCGTGCTGCGCGAGATGACCCCGGCGCAGATCGGCAGCCTGATGAGCCTGTCGGACAAGCTCGCCGGCCTGAACGCCGCGCGCTACGCCAGCTGGCACCCCGACTTCACCCCGGCCAACGCCAGGCAGGCGCTGCTGGCCTTCAAGGGCGACGTCTACACCGGCCTTGCCGCCGAGGACTTCGACGACGCCGACTTCGACTTCGCCCAGCGCCACCTGCGCATGCTGTCCGGCCTGTACGGCGTGCTGCGGCCGCTGGACCTGATGCAGCCCTACCGCCTGGAGATGGGCACCAGGCTGGCCAACGCCCGCGGCGCCAACCTCTACGAGTTCTGGGGCGAGCGCATCAGCGCCTGGCTCGGCCAGGACCTCGCCGAGCAGGGCGATGCCGTGCTGCTCAACCTGGCCTCCAACGAATACTTCGGCGCGGTGAAGCGCAAGGCGCTGGACGCCCGCATCATCGACACCGAGTTCAAGGACCTGAAGAACGGCCAGTACAAGATCATCAGCTTCTACGCCAAGAAGGCCCGCGGCCTGATGGCCCGCTACGTGATCAAGGAGCGCCTGACCGACCCCGAGAGCCTGAAGGACTTCGACTACGCCGGCTACCGCTTCGCCGCCGAGGCGTCCTCTGCCGACCGCCTGGTGTTCCTGCGCGACCAGCCCGACGCCTGATTCGCCCCCGAAAGTGGCGGCCAAACGGCCGCCACACCCTCCCCGCGCTACCGTCGATCCCCTTCCGGGCGCCCCGCGCCGTCGAATTACCCACACGGCGAAAATGGTCAAGGCTACCGTTCGTCGGTAACCGTGGGGACTTTGAAAAAATTTTTCTCGCCCCCACGCGCCATCACCGCCGTGAAAAAGCGCCAGTTTTGCCATCGCGGATGTAATCCATTGGCCATTAAAAGCATCCCGCCATTACATGCAATTCAAGATTGCAAGTTGCACGAAATACCTTGAAACACCCTCCCGGGCATCCTGAACGGTAGCTGAACGAAGTGTAAAACGACTGAATCACTGCGGAACTTTTCCCAACCGTTGCATTTTGCAAGCCCGCCGAAAACGACGTTCGCGTTACAAGCTGATATCAAAAGCGCGCTATTTGATGGCCAATGGATATTTAATTCCGACGGCCTCACAGGATGGGTGGCAGGAACTATCGAGCGGCGTCGAACATCCTACTTCCGCAACGCCCAATCATGGGTTTGTTGCCCATAACAGGTTTTTCGAAAACGCATCGAGCGGCGCTCGACGGCCTCGTTCAACCTGAATAATTTCAATGGCTTATGAAATTAATGCAGAACTCCAAAGCAAACTTTAGTGCATCAGAAGAGTGCAATTAGTTCTAACTTTGCAATCCTCCTGAAACATTAAAGTGCATGCCGCGGAACTCTGCCCGAATTGAGTGCAGAAAATTCGAGTCACTCACGGACTGCCTGAAGCGGCGCGCCTGAAAGGGGCGCCGCGACAAAAGGGAATTGGCCAGACGGCCAACTTTTAACAGCTCGACAAAGCAGAGGTGAATACGATGCGTATCAGCATCTTTGGTCTTGGCTACGTCGGTGCAGTATGCGCCGGTTGCCTGTCCGCCCGTGGTCACGAAGTGATCGGCGTGGACGTTTCCACCACCAAGATCGACCTGATCAACCGCGGCAAGTCGCCCATCGTCGAACCGGGGCTGGAGCCCCTGCTGGAACAGGGCATCCGCACCTCGCGGCTGTCGGGCACCACCGACTTCAAGCAGGCGGTGCTGGACAGCGACGTCTCCTTCATCTGCGTCGGCACCCCGAGCAAGAAGAACGGCGACCTGGACCTGGGCTACATCGAGAGCGTGTGCCGCGAGATCGGCTACGCCATCCGCGAGAAGGCCGGCCGCCACACCGTGGTGGTGCGCAGCACCGTGCTGCCGGGCACCGTGAAGAACGTGGTGATCCCGATCATCGAGGACTGCTCGGGCAAGCAGGCCGGCGTCGACTTCGGCGTCGGCACCAACCCGGAATTCCTCCGCGAGAGCACCGCGATCAAGGACTACGACTTCCCGCCCATGACCGTCATCGGCGAGCTGGACGCCCAGACCGGCGACCTGCTGGAGGAAATCTACCGCGAGCTGGACGCGCCGATCATCCGCAAGTCCATCGAGGTCGCGGAAATGATCAAGTACACCTGCAACGTCTGGCACGCGGCCAAGGTCACCTTCGCCAACGAGATCGGCAACATCGCCAAGGCCGTCGGCGTCGATGGCCGCGAGGTGATGGACGTGGTCTGCCAGGACCGCAAGCTGAACCTGTCGCGCTACTACATGAAGCCCGGCTTCGCCTTCGGCGGCTCCTGCCTGCCCAAGGACGTGCGCGCCCTCACCTACCGCGCCGGCCAGCTGGACGTCGAGCACCCGATGATCGGCTCGATCATGCGCAGCAACGCCTACCAGGTGCAGAAGGCCTTCGACATCATCACCGCCCACGGCAGCCGCAAGGTCGGCCTGCTCGGCCTGTCGTTCAAGTCCGGCACCGACGACCTGCGCGAGAGCCCGCTGGTGGAACTGGCCGAGATGCTCATCGGCAAGGGCTACGAGCTGCAGATCTTCGACCGCAACGTCGAGTACGCCCGCGTCCATGGCGCGAACAAGGAGTACATCGAGTCGAAGATCCCCCACGTCTCCTCGCTGCTGGTCTCCGACCTCGACCAGGTGGTGAAGACCTCCGACGTGCTGGTGCTGGGCAACGGCGACGAGCTGTTCGTCGACGTGGTGAACAAGGCGCCCGAGGGCAAGAAGGTGGTCGACCTGATCGGCTTCATGGCCCACGGCTCCGACGAGCGCGCCGAAGGCATCTGCTGGTAAGCGCCACCGGCTCTTCGTAGGAGCGAGCTTGCTCGCGAACGCTGTTCCCCGGCGACAACCGGAGCCGGGGCGGTTCGCGAGCAAGCTCGCTCCTACGGGAGCCACCTGCCCCTTCGACGCAACGACGGACCTCATCATGGATGCATACAAACGAGCCCTCGGCGAAGCCACCGGCTGGCTGGCCTTCCTCTGCCTGCTGATGGGCCTGGCGCTGGTCGTGCCGCCGACGGTGTTCGACCCCAATGCCCGCGACTTCCTGCTGATCATCGGCGCGGTGGGCATCTGGCGCTACTCCATGGGCGGCCTGCACTTCCTGCGCGGCATGCTCTTCCTGCACGTCGTCTACCCGCACTACAAGCGGCGCCTGCGCAAGCTCGGCAAGGCGGCGGACCCGTCCCACGTCTACCTGATGGTCACCAGCTTCCGCATCGACGCCATGACCACCTCCATGGTCTACCGCTCGGTGATCCAGGAGGCCATCGCCTGCGGCTACCCGACCACCGTGGTCTGCTCCATCGTCGAGATGTCCGACCAGGTGCTGATCAAGCAGCAGTGGCACAAGCTCAACCCGCCGGCCCACGTGAAGCTGGACTTCGTGCGCATCCCCGGCACCGGCAAGCGCGACGGCCTGGCCCACGGCTTCCGCGCCATCTCCCGGCACATGCCCGACGAAGGCTCGGTGGTGGCGGTGATCGACGGCGACACCGTGCTCGAACCCGGCGTGGTCAAGGCCACGGTGCGCTGGTTCAAGCTGTTCCCCCGCGTCGGCGGCCTGACCACCAACGAATTCTGCGAGGTGCAGGGCGGCTACGTGATGAGCCAGTGGCACAAGCTGCGCTTCGCCCAGCGCCACATCAACATGTGCTCCATGGCCCTGTCCAAGCGCGTGCTGACCATGACCGGGCGCATGTCGGTGTTCCGCGCCGCGGTGGTCACCGACCCCGACTTCATCGCCGACGTCGAGGCCGACCACCTGGACCACTGGCGCCTGGGGCGCTTCCAGTTCCTCACCGGCGACGACAAGTCCAGCTGGTACAGCCTGATGCGCCTGGGCTACGACACCTTCTACGTGCCGGACGCGGCCATCAACACCGTCGAGCACCCGCCGGAGAAGAGCTTCGTCAAGGCCAGCCGCAAGCTGATGTTCCGCTGGTACGGCAACAACCTGCGGCAGAACTCCCGCGCCCTGGCCCTGGGCCCGCAGCGCCTGGGCTGGTTCACCACCGTGGTGCTGTTCGACCAGCGCCTGTCCATGTGGACCTGCCTGCTCGGCCTGGTGGCGGCGATCATCGCCAGCATCAAGTACAGCATCACCTTCCTGCTGGTGTACCTGCTGTGGATCGGCATCACCCGCCTGATCCTCACCCTGCTGCTGTCGCTGTCCGGCCACCCGATCGGCCCGGCCTACCCGCTGATCCTCTATTACAACCAGATCGTCGGCGCCCTGGTGAAGATCTACGTGTTCTTCCGCCTCGACCAGCAGTCCTGGACGCGCCAGAGCACCAAGCTCGAGCGCGGCCTGAACAGCTACCAGCGCTGGTTCAACACCTGGTCCTCGCGCGCCATGACCTTCTCTGCCGCCAGTGTGTTCGTCGCCGTACTCCTGACGATCGTATGACCCCTTGAGCAACCGGCCCGCGGCCGATCCGACCCGTTTCGAACATAGGACCGACTTCATGAATACCGCCGTCAACGTCAACGTCGTGCACGAATCCGAAGCCCAGCGCCAGCATGCGCGGGTCAAGCTGCCCGCGCGCATCCGCTACATCGGCGCCAACCGCGAGGGCGTCGACGCAAGGCTGCTGGACCTTTCCGCCGGCGGCTTCGCCTTCACCGCCAGCGGCGCGCCGATCCAGGTCGGCGACATCCACAAGGGCAAGCTGCTGTTCCAGATCGACAGCATCAGCTTCGCCCTGGAGGTGGAGTTCCAGGTGCGCTCCTTCGACCCGGACAGCCGCCGCACCGGCTGCGAGTTCCAGCACCTGAAGCCGCGCGAGGTCGCCGCCCTGCGCTACCTGATCACCGCGTACCTGGCCGGCGAGGTGGTCAGCGTCGGCGACATGCTCAACACCCTGCAGCGCGAGAACTTCACCAAGGCCCGCAAGCACGGCGGCGCGGGCGGCGGCATGGGCTTCTTCGGCCGCGTCCGCGCGGTGACCCTGAGCACCGCCATCTTCGTGGTCGGCGTCGGCGCCTTCGCCTTCATCCTCAACCAGCTGTACAACCTGTACTTCGTCACCCATGCCGACTCCGGCGTGGTCAACATCCCCGCCCAGCAGATCACCATGCCCCGCGAGGGCACCGTGGACAGCCTGGTGCAGCTGGACGCCGAGGTGGCCAAGGGCGCGCCCATCGCCACCTTCTCCACCAGCCTGCTGGACCTGCTCAAGGGCAACCTGTCCGACGAGCAGCTCAACCCCGGCAACATCGAGAAGCTCTTCGGCCACCAGCTCAAGGGCACCCTCACCAGCCCCTGCGACTGCCGGGTGATCGAGCAGCGCGTCGCCAACGGCCAGTACGCCAACAAGGGCGACGTGATCTTCACCCTGGCCCCGCGCGAGGCCAGCGCCACCGTCGAGGCGCGCTTCGCCTACCGCAACGCCGCCGAGCTCTCGCCGGGCACCCTGGTGCACTTCCAGGTCGCCGGCGACAGCGAGGTGCGCAGCGGCCGCATCCTGCGCACCGCGCCGGTGGACGGCGACCTGTCTTCGGAAATCCGTGCACAGATCCAGCCCGAGCAGCCGCTGGACAGCCAGCTCGCCGGGCGTCCGGCGGAAGTCAGCATCGGCGGCCTGCCCGGCCGCACCCTGCTGAACAAGGCCATGGCCATGGCCACCGCGCGCTGAGGACCGAACCATGAACGCCATCGCCCACCATCCGCTGCGCGGCGCCGCCCTGGCCCTGGCCATCGGCCTGGCCGCCAGCTGCGCCGGCCTGCCGGACCAGCGCCTGGCCGACGAGGCCATGGCCCGCGGCGACATCGCCACCGCCCAGGCCAACTACCAGGCCCTGGCCACCCTCGGCTACACCGACGCGCAGATCGGCCTGGCCGACATGCAGGCCGCCAGCGGCGACAGCGCCGCCCAGGCCAAGGCCGAGAAGCTCTACCGCGACGCGGCCGAGACCTCGCCGCGGGCCCGCGCGCGCCTGGGCAAGTGGCTGGCGGCCAAGCCCGGCGCCAGCGACGCCGAGCACCGCGAGGCCGAGCAACTGCTCAACCGCGCCTTCGACGAGGGCGAGGACAGCGCCCTGGTGCCGCTGATCGTGCTCTACCTGCAGTACCCGCAGGCCTGGCCGGGGGTCAACCCGCAGCAGCGCATCGACCAGTGGCGCGCCCAGGGCCTGCCCCAGGCGGACCTGGCGCAGATCATCCTGTACCGCACCCAGGGCACCTACAACCAGCACCTGGGCGAGATCGAGCAGGTCTGCCAGCGCTGGCTGACGCGCATGGACGTGTGCTGGATGGAGCTGGCCACGGTCTACCAGGTGCAGGGCGACGCGGATAAGCAGAAGGCCCACCTCGACCGCCTGCGCGCCGCGCACAAGGCCGGCCGGGTGCCGCCCGAGCGCGTGGAATCGGTGGCCCAGGTGCTGGCCGACGCCGACCTCGGCAAGCCCGACCCGCAGACCGCCCAGGCCCTGCTCAGCGAACTGGCGCCGAGCTATCCCGCGGCCTGGGTCGACCTCGCCAAGCTGCAGTACGACTACCCCGAGCTGGGCGACGTCGACCAGATGCTCGACTACCTGAAGAAGGGCCAGGACGCCGCCCAGCCACGCGCCGAACTGCTGCTGGGGCGCCTGTACTACGACGGCAAGTGGATGCCCCAGGACCCGCAGAAGGCCGAGCAGCACCTGCTCAAGGCCGCCGCCAGCGAACCCCAGGCGCACTACTACCTGGGGCAGATCTACCGCCGTGGCTTCCTCGGCAAGGTCTACCCGCAGAAGGCCGCCGACCACCTGCTGATCGCCGCCCGCGCCGGCCAGGCCAGCGCCGACATGGCCCTGGCGCAGCTCTGGTCCCAGGGCCGCGGCGTGCAGCCCAACCGCGTCAACGCCTACGTCTTCGGCACCCTGGCGCAGCGCCAGCAGATACCCCAGGCCGGCGACCTGATGAGCGAACTGCAACCGCAGCTGCAGCCGGCTGAACTGAGCCAGGCGCAGCAGCTGCTCAAGCGCGAGGAACAGGCCCGCGGCGCCAACTGGCAGGCCACCGTCAGCCTCATGCAGAACGAACAGGAACAAGAAAGCCTATGAAGCGCCCCGACCCGACCTCCGCCCCGCTGTTCCAACCGATCCGCCTGGCCCGCGCCATCCGCCGCGCCCGGCTGTTCCCGGCGATGCTCGGCGCCGGCATGAGCCTGGCCGGCACCCTGTTCGCCGCCGGCGCCTGGGCCGACGACACGCCGCCGAAGAACTACGGCATCGACATCAAGATCACCGCCGAGTCCGAGGATGACCGCGACCTGGGCACCGCCCACGGCGGCGACCTCAACGGCATCGGCATCGACCTGCGGCCCTGGGCCTTCGGCCAGTGGGGGCAGTGGAGCGCCTACGTGATGGGCCAGGCGGTGGCCGCCACCGACACCATCCAGACCGACACCCTGCAATCCGACGAAGTCGACGCCAGCGGCCGCGACAGCAGCGACCACAAGCGCGAACCGGACGACGCCTACCTCGCCCTGCGCGAGTTCTGGGTGGACTACGCCGGCCTCACCCAGTACCCCGGCGAGCACCTGCGCTTCGGCCGCCAGCGCCTGCGCGACGACAGCGGCATGTGGCAGGACACCAACATCGAGGCGCTGAACTGGACCTTCGACACCACCCTGCTGCGCGCCCACCTGGGCGCCGCCCAGCGCTTCTCCGAGTACCGCACCGACATCACCGACCTGGCGCCGGAAGACGAGGACCGCACCCACCTGTTCGGCGACATCTCCACGCAATGGGCGCCGCACCACTGGGTGGGCCTGCGCCTGCACCACAGCGACGACAGCGGCAACCTGCCGGACCCGGGCGAGACCATCGACTCGCTGGACAAGCGCTCCACCGGCGACCTCACCTGGGTCGGCGTCGAGGCCAATGGCGACGGCTACAACTACCGCTCGCAGATGCCGCTGAACTACTGGGCCAGCGCCACCTGGCTGACCGGCAACCGCGACCGCCTGACCAGCGCCGCGGTGGACGGCGAGCGCGTGGCCACCGGCAAGCAGAGCGGCGACGTCAACGCCTACGGCATCGACCTGGGCCTGCGCTGGAACATCGACGAGCAATGGCGCGCCGGCGTCGGCTACGCCCGCGGCAGCGGCGGCGGCCACGACGGCGAGGACCAGTACGAGCAGACCGGCCTGCAGAGCAACCGCTCCAACTTCACCGGCACCCGCGCCCGCGTGCACCGCTTCGGCGAGGCCTTCCGCGGCGAACTCTCGAACCTGCAGGACGCAACCCTGTTCGGCGCCTGGCAGCTGCGCGACGACTACGACGCCAGCGTCGTGTACCACAAGTTCTGGCGCGTGGACGGCGACTCGGACATCGGCAACAGCGGCATCAGCGCGCCGCTGGAGAACAACTCTAAGGACATCGGCCAGGAAGTCGACCTGGTGGTCACCAAGTACTTCAAGCAGGGCCTGCTGCCCGCCTCGATGAGCCAGTACATCGACGAGCCCTCGGCCCTGGTGCGCTTCCGCGGCGGCGTCTTCAAGCCCGGCGACGCCTACGGCAGCCACGTCGACTCGACGATGCACCACGCCTTCGTCGATTTCATCTGGCGCTTCTGAGGAGCAGGGCGATGCGAGCTGGCAGTCACTGGTTCCCCGCGTTCGCGGGGATGACGGAAAACCCCTCCCGTGTGCGAACGGGCACGGGGAGCGCGGGGGTTCGTATCCCCCGCCCGGCGACCGTCACTCCCGCGCACGCGGGAACCCAGCGCCTTCCGGCTCCACGCCCACAGGGAGAACCCACCATGAACCGCCCCCCGCTGCCCCTGGCAGCCCTGCTGCTCGGCGGCCTGCTGGTCGCCACGGGCCCCGCCTGGGCCTCCACCCCGGCGGCCAACGCCAAGGACCACGAGGCCAGCGAGCAATCCTCGCCGGCCAACCAGCCCGGCCACGTCCAGGGCCTGAAGGAAACCGGCAACTACACCGTGACCGCGCTGCCCGAGGGCCCGCTGCACCTGGAGCCACCGAAGCTGCCGGACCTTTCCGGCTACACCGCCGCGGCGGTGGAGCAGAAGATCGTGCGCAAGCCCGGCGGCAAGGCCGTGGTGCAGCGCATGGTGCAGCAGCAACCGCTGAAGGAATTCACCGGCGGCCAGAACCGCCTGGCCGAGTGGGTCAAGCGCCAGCGGCAGATGCCCCAGGCCATCTTCATCGAGGGCGGCTACGTCAACCTCGCGCAGCTCGCCGGCAAGCTCGGCAAGGCGCTGGAACAGGTCGAGCCCGGCGTGTTCGTCGCCCGCCTGCCGATCGTGGTCAGCCAGGGCGCGACCCTCGAGATCGACGGCAAGGTCAGGGAACTGCGCCTGTCCCAGGACCGCGGCGCCTTCCTGGTCAACGACGGCAAGCTGTTCGTGCGCAACACCAAGGTCACCGCCTGGAACGAGGCCAGGGGCGAGCCGGCCTGGTTCAAGAGCCCCAACGAGTTCCGCCCCTTCCTGATCTCCTGGGGCGGCGCCGAGGCGTACCTGGTCGACAGCACCTTCCAAAGCTTCGGCTACAACGCCTCCAAGGCCTACGGCATCTCCATCTCGCAGTACAGCCCGGGCATGGACAAGACCATGAAGCGCCCGCGGCCCAAGGGCTGGGTGATCGGCTCCACCTTCGTCGACAACTGGTACGGCTTCTACTGCTACGAGGCCGACGACCTGGTGGTGCGCGGCAACACCTACCGCGACAACGTCATCTACGGCATCGACCCGCACGACCGCTCGCACCGCCTGATCATCGCCGAGAACACCGTGTACGGGACGAAGAAGAAGCACGGCATCATCGTCTCGCGGGAGGTCAACGACAGCTGGATCTTCCACAACAAGACCTACGACAACCACCTCTCCGGCATCGTCCTGGACCGTAACTCCGAACGTAACCTGGTGGCCTACAACGAGGTGTACCGCAACCACTCCGACGGCATCACCCTGTACGAGAGCGGCGACAACCTCATCTACGCCAACCAGGTGCTGGGCAACCGCCGCCACGGCATCCGCATCCGCAACAGCGTGAACATCCGCCTGTACGAGAACCTCGCCGCCGGTAACCAGCTGCTGGGCGTGTACGGGCACATCAAGGACCTGTCCAACACCGACCGCAATATCGACCTCGACCCCTTCGACACCAAGGTGTCGCTCATCGTGGTCGGCGGCAAGCTGGTCGGCAACGGCTCCGGCCCGCTGTCGGTGGACTCGCCGCTGTCCCTGGAACTGTACAAGGTGGCCATGCTCGGCCCGACCAAATCCTCCGGCATCAGCTTCAACGGCGTGCTCGGCGAGAAGCAGGACCAGATCCTCGACCTGCTCGTGCGCCAGCAGCGCGCCGTGCTGATCGACCCCGTGGAAAGCCAGGCCGAACTGCAGAATTGAGGACCCGTACCATGACCATCCACCCCCATCATCTGCTGCGCCTGTCGACTCTGGCCGCCGGCCTGCTGCTGGCCCACGGTGCTCTCGCCGCCGGCGCGCCGACCTACAGCGCCCTGCCGGCCGCCGGCCTGTGCCCGGCCGCGGCCGACGACAAGGCCTACAACACCAAATACCTGGGCTTCTTCACCCACCTGGTGCCGGCCCAGGAGGACTGGCTGTTCCGCACCACCTACGACCTGCGCACCGACTTCGGCACCACGCCCGAGGGCTGGCGCGAGCTCAAGGCGCTGAACGAGGCGCTCAAGCGCCGCGGCGTCGAGCTGATGGTGGTCTACCAGCCCACCCGCGGCCTCATCAACCGCGAGAAGCTCAGCCCCGAAGAGAAGGCCGGCTTCAACTACGAACTGGCGAAGAAGAACTACCTGGCGACCATCGCCAGGTTCCGCGAGGCCGGCATCTACACCCCGGACTTCTCGCCGCTGTTCGACGAGAAGGAAGCGCACCCCTACTACTTCAAGGGCGACCACCACTGGACGCCCTACGGCGCCATGCGCAGCGCGAAGATCGCCGCCGAAACCCTGAAAGAGATGCCCGCCTACGCGGACATCCCGAAGAAGGAATTCGAGAGCAAGCGCGTGGGCCTGCTGTCCAAGCTCGGCACCTTCCACAAGGCCGCCGCCCAGCTGTGCGGCAGCAGCTACGCGCCGCAGTACGTCGACCGCTTCGAGACCGAGCCGGTGGGCGACAGCGGCGGCGTCGACCTGTTCGGCGACGGCGGCGACCCGCAGGTGGCGGTGGTCGGCACCTCCAACAGCGGCCCGGCGTACAACTTCGTCGGCTTCCTGGAGCAGTACGGCAAGGTCGACATCCTCAACAACGCCGTCTCCGGCGGCGGCTTCGACAGCTCGCTGCTGGCCTACCTGACCAGCAAGGAGTTCCACGACAAGCCGCCGAAGATCCTGGTCTGGGAATTCGCCACCCACTACGACATGGCGCAGAAGAGCTTCTACCGCCAGGCCATGCCCCTGGTGGCCAACGGCTGCGCCGAGCAGAAGGCCGTGCTCAGCCGCAAGGTCAAGCTGCACGCCGGGCGCAACGAGGTGCTGCTCAACAGTGGCGCGCTGCCGATCCGCAGCGGCAGCTACACCGCCGACGTCACCTACAGCGACCCGGGCATCCACGAACTGAAGAACACCGTCTGGTACATGAATGGCCGCCGCGAGCAGCTGAAGATCGAGCAGTCCAAGGCCGTGGACACCGGCGGTCGCTACGTCTTCGAGCTGCGCAACGACGAGGACTGGCCGGACCAGCAGTTCCTCTCCCTGGAAATCGAGGCGCCCGACGACATGCCGGCCGGCCTCGAGGTCGAGGCGAAGCTGTGCCAGACGCCGCAGATCAAGGCCACCGACAGCCGCGTGGCCGGGAGGTAGAACCATGTCCATCCAGCGACTTTCCCGCAGCAAGACCCTGCGCCTGCTCTGGCCGGCCATGGCCCTGGGCAGCCTGGCCAGCCTGTACGGCCAGAGCAGCCAGGCCGCCGACCTGGTGCCGCCGCCGGGCTACTTCGCCGCGGTCGGCGAGCGCAAGGGCGACGCCGACAGCTGCCCGGCGGTGCCCGCGCCCTACACCGGCTCGCTGCAGTTCACCAGCAAGTACGAGGGCTCCGACTCGGCGCGCGCCACCCTCAACGTGGCCGCCGAGGGCAAGTTCCGCGAGCAGATCAAGGACATCACCGACATGGAGCGCGGCACCACCAAGCTGATCACCCAGTACATGCGCAGCGGCCACAAGGGCGACCTGGACTGCGCGCTGAACTGGCTGACCACCTGGGCCCGGGCCGACGCCCTGGAGAGCGCCGACTTCAACCACACCGGCAAGTCCATGCGCAAATGGGCCCTGGGCAGCCTGTCCTCGTCCTACCTGCGCCTGAAGTTCAGCAGCAGCCGCCCGCTGGCGGCCTACCCGCAGCAGGCGGCGCAGATCGAGCAGTGGTTCGGCAAGCTCGGCACCCAGGTGGTCAGCGACTGGAGCAACCTGCCGCTGAAGAAGATCAACAACCACAGCTACTGGGCGGCCTGGTCGGTGATGTCCACCGCCGTGGTGACCAACCGCCGCGACCTGTTCGACTGGTCGGTGCGCGAATTCAAGGTGGCGGCCAGCCAGGTCGACGCCCAGGGCTACCTGCCCAACGAACTCAAGCGCCGCCAGCGCGCCCTGTCCTACCACAACTACAGCCTGCCGCCGCTGGCGATGATCGCCGCCTTCGCCCAGGTCAACGGCGTGGACCTGCGCCAGGAGAACGGCGGCGCGCTGCAGCGCCTGGCCGAACGGGTGATGCAGGGCGTGAACGACCAGCAGGACTTCGACCGCCGGACCGGCAACGACCAGGACATGACCGACCTGAAGGAAAACAGCAAGTTCGCCTGGCTGGAGCCCTACTGCGCGCTCTACAGCTGCGCGCCGAAGACCCAGGACTGGCGCAGGAAGATGGAGCCGTTCAACAGCTTCCGCCTCGGCGGCGACGTAACCAAGGTGTTCAACCGCGGTAACGGCAGCTGACGCAACGGCGGATAACCGCGAACGGTTATTCGCCCTACGTTCGGACTGCCCCTGGCGTAGGGCGAATAACGCTCCGCGTTATCCGCCGCCTGACCGCCCTTCCCGCACACGCGGGGCCCAGCAGTACCCCGACCCAAGCGCAAAAAGACGCCGGGCGGGCGCACCACCTTAGCGACACAACGGGGAGGAACTGGCGGGTGACACCGGCCTTTTCCTTGCGCGCCAAGCGGCGCCGGAAGGGCTGGAGCCACCCAGGGTACGAAGCTCCAGAGCGAGACGGGCAATG
This sequence comes from Pseudomonas sp. RW407, assembly GCF_003176655.1. Taxonomy (NCBI): domain Bacteria; kingdom Pseudomonadati; phylum Pseudomonadota; class Gammaproteobacteria; order Pseudomonadales; family Pseudomonadaceae; genus Pseudomonas; species Pseudomonas sp. RW407. Next base: position 608,764 of record NZ_QGSL01000029.1, read on the forward strand.
GTCTTTTCTTCCAACGTGTTCCTGTTCCTGTTCCTGCCGATCTTCCTCGGCCTGTACTACCTGAGCGGGAACCGCTACCGCAACCTGTTGCTGCTGGTGGCCAGCTACATCTTCTACGCCTGGTGGCGCGTGGACTTCCTCGCCCTGTTCGCCGGGGTGACGCTGTTCAACTACTGGATCGGCCTGCGCATCGGCGCGGCCGGCGTGCGCACCCTGGCGGCCAAACGCTGGCTGATCCTCGGCGTGGTGGTCGACCTGGCCGTGCTGGGCTACTTCAAGTACGCCAACTTCGGCGTCGACAGCCTCAACCAGATCATCACCTCGTTCGGCCTGCAGCCCTTCGTGCTCACCCACATCCTGCTGCCCATCGGCATCAGCTTCTACACCTTCGAGTCGATCAGCTACATCATCGACGTGTACCGCGGCGACACCCCGGCCACGCGCAACCTCATCGACTTCGCCGCCTTCGTGGCGATCTTCCCGCACCTGATCGCCGGCCCCGTGCTGCGCTTCAAGGACCTGGTCGACCAGTTCAACCACCGCACCCACACCCTCGACAAGTTCGCCGAAGGCTGCACCCGCTTCATGCAGGGCTTCGTCAAGAAGGTGTTCATCGCCGACACCCTGGCGGCCCTGGCCGACCACTGCTTCGCCCTGCAGGACCCGACCACCGGCGACGCCTGGCTGGGCGCGCTGGCCTACACCGCGCAGCTGTACTTCGACTTCTCCGGCTACAGCGACATGGCCATCGGCCTGGGCCTGATGATGGGCTTCCGCTTCATGGAGAACTTCAACCAGCCCTACATCAGCCAGTCCATCACCGAGTTCTGGCGGCGCTGGCACATCAGCCTGTCCACCTGGCTGCGCGACTACCTGTACATCAGCCTGGGCGGCAACCGCGGCAGCACCTTCCAGACCTACCGCAACCTGATCCTGACCATGCTGCTGGGCGGCCTGTGGCACGGCGCCAACGTCACCTACGTCATCTGGGGCGCCTGGCACGGCGTGTGGCTGGCCATCGAGCGCGCCCTGGGGGTGAACGCCGCGCCGCGCGCGCTCAACCCGCTGAAGTGGGCCTGCACCTTCCTGCTGGTGATCGTCGGCTGGGTGATCTTCCGCGCCGAGAACCTGCACGTGGCCTGGCGCATGTACGAAGCCATGTTCAGCTTCGGCGACTGGAGCCTGTCCGAGCAGAGCCGCGCCAGCCTCACCGGCCTGCAGGTCGGCACCCTGGTGGTGGCCTACGTGGTGCTGGCCATCTTCGGCCTGCGCCAGTTCTACAACCAGCCGCTGCAGGCCAAGGCGCCGAAGGCCGCGGCCAAGGCCGACGAAGTCGCCGCCGACGGCCCGGCCAGCGCCCAGCCGCGCAGCCCGCAGGACGCCGAGGGCGACCCGGCGGCCATCGCCTACTCGCGCAGCGGCGCCGCGGTGTACCGCCCGCACTGGCTCACCCAGCTGCCCGTGCTGGCCACCCGCGCGGTACTGCTGGCGCTGTTCGCCGCCTCGGTGCTGAAGCTCTCCGCGCAGAGCTACTCGCCCTTCCTCTACTTCCAGTTCTGAGCGAGGCCGGACCATGCAACCGACTATCTCCAGACCTCTGCAATACGCCTACGTCGCCGCCTTCGGCGCTCTGCTGGTCGGCCTGGCCGGCGGGTCGCTGAAGGCCTTCCCGAGCTTCGCCGCCGCCGAAGGCACCAGCGTGCTCAATGGCAAGCTGGCCCACGCCTTCGAAGGCCACTACGACGACCAGTTCCCCATCAAGCGCCTGGGCACCAACCTCTGGGCCGCGCTGGACTACGCCCTGTTCGACGAAGGCCGCCCGGGCGTGGTGATCGGCAAGGACGGCTGGCTGTATACCGACGAAGAGTTCAAGCCGGCGCCCAGCCTGACCCAGCTGGACGACAACTGGGCCCTGGTGCGCGGCGTGCAGCAGGAGCTGGAGCGCCGCGGCGTGAAGCTGGTGCTGGCGATCATCCCGGCCAAGGCGCGCATCTACCCCGAGTACCTCGGCAAGGAGCAGCCGGCGCAGCTGCACGTCGGCCTCTACGACGAGTTCCTGCAGCGCGCCCGCCAGGCCGGCATGGCCGCGCCCAAGCTGCTGGACACCCTGGAGCAGGCCAAGGACAACGGCCAGGTGTTCCTGCGCACCGACACCCACTGGACGCCGCTGGGCGCCGAGGCCGTGGCCCAGCGCCTGGCCCAGAGCATCCGCGAGGGGCAGAACCTCGACCTGCCGCAGCAGACCTTCATCACCGACGCCAGCAAGGCCGCGCCGCACAAGGGCGACCTGCTGACCTTCCTGCCCCTGGACCCGCTGTTCAGCGACCTGCTGCCGGCGCCGGACCAGTTGCAGGCGCGCCAGACCCACCCGGCCGAAGACGCCGCGGCCGGCGGCGACCTGTTCGGCGACGGCGCCGAGCCGCAGGTGGCCCTGGTGGGCACCAGCTACAGCGCCAACCCGCACTGGAACTTCGCCGGCGCGCTCAAGCAGGCGCTGTCCACCGACCTGATCAACTACGCCAAGGAAGGCAAGGGCCCCCTCGAGCCCATGCTCGAGCTGCTCAAGGACCCGGGCTTCCAGCAGAAGCCGCCGCGCCTGCTGGTGTGGGAATTCCCCGAACGCTACCTGCCGATGCACAGCGACCTCAGCCAGTTCGATGCCGACTGGCTGGCCCAGCTGCGCGCGGCCGGCAACCGTGACGAACGCCTGGCGGCCAACCCGCCGGGCCTGACCGCGGCGCATTGAGCGCCACGCACAGGGCGCCAGCGCGCCCCATGAAAACAGTGAAGACGGAGGTACACCCCATGACTCGTTCCAAGACCCTCGGCTGGAAGTCCCCTGCCCTGGCACTGGCCCTGGGCCTGGCCGCCTTCGGCGCCCACGCCGGCGAAGCCGCCCTCTACGGCCCGCAGGCGCCCAAGGGCTCGGCCTTCGTGCGGGCCTACAACGCCGGCAGCGGCGAACTCTCGGTGAGCGTCGGCAACGCCCAGCTCAATGACGTCTCGCCCCTGGGCTCCAGCGACTTCAAGTTCCTGCCGCCGGGCAACTACACCGCCAAGGTCGGCAGCCAGAGCCTGCCGGTGAAACTCGACCCGGACGCCTACTACACCCTGGTCAGCCAGCCCGGCGGCCAGCCCAGGCTGGTGCCCGAGCCGCCCTTCAAGAACAAGCAGAAGGCCCTGGTGCGCGTGCAGAACCTCAGCGGCCAGGCGCTGACCCTGAAGACCGCCGACGGCAAGACCGAGGTGGTCGGCAACGTCGCCCCGCAGAGCCACGGCGACCGCGAGATCAACCCGGTGAAAGTGAACCTGGCGCTGTTCGAGGGCGGCAAGAAGGTCAGCGACCTCAAGCCCGTCACCCTGGAGCGCGGCGAAGTGGTGTGCCTGTACGTCACCGGCGAGGGCGGCAAGCTGTCGCCGGTGTGGGTCAAGCGGCCGGTGAAGGCGGACTGAGGCTCACTCCATGACACCCCGGCGCGAGGCCCTAGCCCTCTCCCCCCGCCCTCTCCCTGAAGGGAGAGGGAGCTATCCGTGCAAGCGGAAAGCTCCGCGCAAGCCGGCGAGCGAGGTGGCGCCCCTTCACGCCGAACAACTCCCTCTCCCTTCAGGGAGAGGGCTGGGGAGAGGGGCTCTTAACCACCCCCCCACAAAAAATCACCAAAAAGAACACCACAAGAAGACCGGCCACACCGGCACCCAAAAATCAGCGAGCTGCCAAGACGGCCCGCACGGAGAGGTCACCCGAAACGGTAACGGCGCCCGGCGCCCCACAGAACGCATGAACGCTTTAAGGAGAAACCCCACATGATCCCCGTCATTCTTTCCGGTGGTAGCGGCTCGCGACTCTGGCCCCTTTCCCGCAAGCTGTATCCCAAGCAGTTCCTGGCCCTGGCCGGCGAGCACACCTTGTTCCAGCAGACCCTCGAGCGCCTGGCTTTCGAAGGCATGGAGCCGCCGCTGGTGGTGAGCAACAAGGAACACCGCTTCATCCTCCAGGAACAGCTGGAGCAGCTGAAGCTCAAGACCCAGGGCATCCTGCTCGAACCCTTCGGCCGCAACACCGCCCCGGCCGTGGCCATCGCCGCCATGAAGCTGGTCGCCGAAGGCCGCGACGAACTGCTGCTGGTGCTCCCGGCCGACCACGTGCTGGAAGACCCCCGCGCCTTCCAGCGCGCCCTGGCCCTGGCCACCGTCGCCGCCGAGAAGGGCGAGATGGTGCTCTTCGGCGTGCCGGCCAGCCGCCCGGAAACCGGCTACGGCTACATCCGCGCCAGCGCCGACGACAAGCTGCCCGGCGGCGTCTCGCGGGTCGAGCGCTTCATCGAGAAACCCGACGAGGCCCGCGCCCGCCAGTTCGTCGAGCAAGGCGGGCACTTCTGGAACAGCGGCATGTTCCTGTTCCGCGCCAGCCGCTTCCTGGAAGAACTCAAGCGCCACGACGCCGACATCTACGACACCTGCCTGCTGGCCCTGGAGCGCAGCCAGCACGAGGGCGACCTGGTCAACATCGACCCGGCCACCTTCGAGTGCTGCCCGGACAACTCCATCGACTACGCGGTGATGGAGAAGACCCAGCGCGCCTGCGTGGTGCCCCTGGCCGCCGGCTGGAACGACGTCGGCAGCTGGTCGTCGATCTGGGAAGTGCACGACAAGGACGCCAACGGCAACGTCACCAAGGGCGACGTGCTGGTGCACGACAGCCGCAACTGCCTGGTGCACGGCAACGGCAAGCTGGTCTCGGTGGTCGGCCTGGACGACATCGTGGTGGTGGAAACCAAGGACGCCATGATGATCGCCCACCGCGACCACGTGCAGGACGTGAAGAAGGTGGTCAACGAACTGGACGCCGCCGGCCGCAGCGAAACCCAGAACCACTGCGCCGTCTACCGCCCCTGGGGCAGCTACGACTCGGTGGACATGGGCGGCCGCTTCCAGGTCAAGCACATCACCGTCAAGCCCGGCGCGCAGCTCTCGCTGCAGATGCACCACCACCGCGCCGAGCACTGGATCGTGGTCTCCGGCACCGCCCAGGTGACCTGCGACGACAAGGTGTTCCTGCTCACCGAGAACCAGTCCACCTACATCCCCATCGCCTCGGTGCACCGCCTGGCCAACCCCGGCAAGATCCCGCTGGAGATCATCGAAGTGCAGTCCGGCAGCTACCTGGGCGAAGACGACATCGAACGTCTGGAGGACGTCTACGGTCGAACCGAAGAGAGCGGCATCCGTGCCCAGGTGGCCGCTCGCTAGTTGAAGGACGGCGTCTCCCCCATCGATGCCAATCGCCCCCAGGCCATGTGCCTGGGGGTTTTTCTTTGTGCGCGGGGAATGGCGTGGGTGGGGCGGCGATGGGTATCGCTTCGCTCAACCCATCCTACGGGGCTGCCTTGCAGGCCACGCCGGGGCTCTTCGTAGGAGCGCGCCCTGCGCGCGAATCGCGGGCAGGGCCCGCTCCTACAACTCAGGCCCCCCGCAGGGCGCATAACGCCAACAGTTCCCGGGAAGCACGGTCGTAATTGGATGGACTCACCCTCACCGAGGCGTCGAAGCGCCACGGTGGCATTCTAAGAAGCCAGCGACAGTGAGGGTGAGGCCATGAAAAAGCATACGACGACGACGAAGCCCATGTCTGCAGTGGATGTGTCGGCTTGCACGACAGTCGCCGTGGATTTGGCGAAGCAGGTATTCCAGGTGGCCGGGGAAGATGCCCAGGGCCAGTTGGTGTACGAGCAGCGGATCAAGTCGCGTGAAGCGTTTCAGGTGTTCCTGCAGAAGCTGCCGAGGGGCGTGACGGTGCTGGTGGAAACCGGTCCGGGTGCGCAAGCCTGGGCCCGGTTGCTGCAGATGCAGGGCAACCCGGTGCGTATCCTGCCGGCCCAGCGTGTGGCCGAGCATCGTAGCGGGGCAAAGAATGATCGCAATGATGCCCATGCCATTTTGCGAGCGGGACGGGATTGCAGCATCGCGTCGGTGCCGGTGAAGAGTGTCGCGGCGCTGGCGATGCAGGCCTGCCACCGGATTCGGCGTGGCTATGTGCGGCGGCGTACGGCCACGGGTAATCAGATACGCGGGCTACTGCTGGAGCAGGGCATCGCCCTGGCTCAGGGGGAGGCTGCCTTGAGCCAAGGTGTCCCCCGAGTGCTGGAAGACGCCAGCCAGCCCTTGCCGGATCTGCTGCGTGAGCTGATCGACGAGATGCTGAGCGAGTGGAAGCGACTGGGCGAGCGCATCGCAGCGCTGACCGAGCGTCTGGAAGCGTGTGCCGATGCGGACCAGGCAGCGAAACGGCTGATGACGGTGCGTGGCATTGGTCCGATCACTGCCACGGCGCTGCTGGCCAAGCAGACCGAACCGGAACGTTTCGCCAATGCGCGCCAGTTCGCCGCCTACTTCGGTATCGTGCCCGACCAGCACAGCAGCGGGCAGAAGGTGCGACTGGGCAAGATGACTAAACGTGGCGACGCCTATGTGCGCAGCCTGATGGTGGTGGGCGCGCATGCGGTATTGAAGCAACTGCGGCCGGATTCCGAGCACCCGGACGACCGTCGCCTGCAACGCTGGCTACAGCGCCTGGGGCGCAAGGGGGCGGCCGTGCGACTGGCCAACCGCAACCTGCGGATCGCCTGGGTACTGTTGCGCAGCGAGCAGACCTACCAGCGCAAGCCGAACGCTTGCCAGGAGATTGAGATGAGTCACTGATCCAACGAGTTCCCGCCACCGGGGCGCCAAGCCGCTCCAACCCCTGCTGAAGAACATTGACCCCTGGTCAGACCGTCGCGGATTGATGCCTACGCTCCTACTGGCCTTCGAGGCCTCTTTGTAATCGGCATTCCGCGGGCTTACCCAATGTTGGCCAGAAGCCCGACGTGGCTTCCTCGAACAGGCCTAATACATAGATGCAATCGGGTTCCTCTGTTCAAAAGCGGGTTGACGGTGGGGGTGAGTCCATACATAGGAGCGGGCCCTGCCCGCGATTCGCGCGCAGGGCGCGCTCCTACAGGTTGCCGTGAAGCCTGGCATTCTCACCGGTAGGAGCGGATTCATCCGCGATTACGCCGGCAAGGCCGGCGTCTGGCTTATTGCGGATACATCGGACCGAACGGCTCAGCGCGACTGCGCCACCTGCGCCGTGGCCGCCGCTTCCTGCTGGCGCTTGGCGTAGCGCTGGGCCAGCACCGCGCAGACCATCAGCTGGATCTGGTGGAAGAGCATCAGCGGCAGCAGGATCACGCCGATGCTGCCGGTGGCGAACAGCACCTGGGCCATGGGCACGCCGGTGGCCAGGCTCTTCTTCGAGCCGCAGAAGACGATGGTGATCTCGTCCTCCTTGTCGAAGCCCAGGCGCCGGCTGAGCTGGCTGGTGGCGAACAGGGCGAGCGCCAGCAGGATGCAGCACACCACCACCAGGCCGGCCAGCGCGGCCAGCGGCACCTGGTGCCACAGGCCCTGGATCACCGCGGCGCTGAAGGCGGTGTAGACCACCAGCAGGATCGAACCCTGGTCGACGTAGCGCAGCACCGGCTTGTGCCGGTCCACCCAGCCGCCGATCACGCCGCGCAGGGCCTGGCCGGCGATGAAGGGCACCAGCAGCTGCAGGGTGATCTTGCCGATGGCGTCCAGGGTGGAGACGCCGGTGTCGCCGTGCACGCCCAGCAGCAGCTGGACCAGCAGCGGGGTGAGGAAGATGCCGATCAGGCTGGACGCCGAGGCGCTGCATACCGCCGCCGGGATGTTGCCGCGGGCCAGCGAGGTGAAGGCGATGGACGACTGCACGGTGGCCGGCAGGGCGCACAGGTACAGCAGGCCCAGGTACAGGTCCGGGGTCACCAGCGGCGAGAGTACCGGCTTGAGCACCAGGCCGAGGATCGGGAAGAGGATGAAGGTGCAGGCGAACACCAGCAGGTGCAGGCGCCAGTGGGTGGCGCCGGCGATGATGGCCTGGCGCGACAGCTTGGCGCCGTGCAGGAAGAACAGCAGGCCGATGGCCAGGTTGGTGATCCAGCCGAAGGCGGTGGCCACCGGCCCCTGGCAGGGCAGCAGGCTGGCGATGGCCACGGTAGCGACCAGGGCCAGGGTGAAGTTGTCGGGGAGCAGACGTGGACGAGCCATGGCGATCATCTCGGGCAAGGTACGAAGAATGCGGTCGCCGCCTCTGACGGACGGATGACGGTTCCGACTCTATGCCCGTGCCGGCCTTCCGGCTAACGCGAGAAAGCCAGCCTGTATCGCTGAACGGACAGATTGCGCCGTCAGAAGCTGCTGAACGCCAATTCCACCGTCGCCACGCTGACCAGCGAGCGCATGCGCTCGGCCATCACCTCGCCACGCTGCTCCGGCATACCCGGTACGCGCAGGTCCACCTGCAGCCATTCGCCCGCCTGCACGGCATGCACTTCGGCCGGCAGCCAGCCCTGCAGGGCGAACAGGTTCAGCAGCTTGCACAGCACGTCGGCATCGGCCTCGGCGCGGATGGCGAAGTGCGCCTGGCGCGCCGCGTCGGCCGGGCGGCGGGTCCAGCCGTCGGGGCGCTCGCCGGGGCCGGCGTCGAGCAGGCTGGCGGGCAGGACGGCGGTGCGGGTGGGCAGGGAAACGGCTTGGTTCATGGCGGTGACCGGCAAGGCTGGGAGGTGGCTCATTGTCGGTGGCCCGGCCGGGTTTTGCTTTGCGAAATGAGCGGCGATGGAGATGGTTTGCGAATAGACTATGCGTGAACGCATGGATTGGAGAATAGATAATGTCGATCGAGCTGGATGCCTACGACAAGCGCATCCTCGCCCTGCTGCAGGAGGAGGCGACCCTCTCCACCGCCGAGATCGCCGAGCGCATCGGCCTGTCGCAGTCGCCGTGCTGGCGGCGTATCCAGCGCCTGAAGGAAGAAGGGGTGATCCGCCGCCAGGTGACCCTGCTGGACCGCAAGAAGATCGGCCTGAACACGCAGATCTTCGCCCAGGTGAAGCTGAACACCCACGGGCGCAACAACCTCACCGAGTTCGCCGCGGCCATCCGCGAGTTCCCCGAGGTGCTGGAGTGCCATGTGCTGATGGGCGCGGTGGACTTCATGCTGCGCATCGTCACCGAGGACATCGAGGCCTACGAGCGCTTCTTCTTCGAGCGCCTGTCGCAGGTGCCGGGCATCCAGGAGATCAACTCCATAGTCGCGCTGTCGGAGATCAAGTCGACCACCAGCCTGCCGCTGCCCGGGCGCTAGGGAAGGGTGCCGGCGTGGCCGGCACCGGGCGGGCTCAGGCGCCGCCGAGGAAGTCCATCTTGCCCAGCTCCACGCCGTTGTGGCGGAGGATGGCGTAGGTGGTGGTGACGTGGAAGTAGAAGTTGGCGTTGGCGAAGCCGAGCAGGAAGTCCAGGCCCTTGAAGTGCAGCTCGCGGCTCGGCGTCTTGATGTGGATCTCGCGGTTCTCGGCGCCTTCGAACTGCTCGGGCTTGAAGCCCTTGAGGTAGTCGATGGTCTTGGCGATGCGCGCCTGCAGGTCGGCGAAGCTCTGTTCCTCGTCGGCGTAGCTGGGAATCTCCACGCCGGCCAGGCGGGCGGCGCAGCCCTTGGCGGCGTCGCTGGCGATCTGTACCTGGCGCGTCAGCGGGAACATGTCCGGGGCCAGGCGGGCGTTCAGCAGCACCGTCGGGTCGATGGACCTGGCCTGGGCATAGGCTTCGGCCTTGGCCAGGATGGCCGAGAGGTTGCCGAGCGTGCGGATGAACACCGGAACGGAAATCTGGTAGATCGACAGGGACATGCGAGGTACTCCAGACAGGGGAAAAGAGGCCTGCGCGACAGGGTGCGCCCGCTGAGTCTACTGCCAGGCGCGACGGCCGTCGCCTGGCTTTCAGCGCCCGGCGACGCTGGCCGCGGTGCCGCAGCCCTGCAGGTCGATCTTGCCCACGTACGGGTTGCCCCAGCCCATCACGCAGCCGACCATCTGGTTGCGCTGGCGCTCCCAGGCTTCCACCGGGTACTGCTTGCTCCAGGCCTGGTACAGCTGGCGGTCCTGTCTGGACAGCCTCAGGCCGTAGCGGTCGCTCATGTAGAAGTAGGTGCGGGCGATCATCCCGCGGATCTGCGGGCGCGGCATGGCCTTCTTCGCCTTGAAGTCGATGACCATCGGGCAGGCGCCATACTGCGGCGCCTGCTGCGGCAGCCAGCCGTAGCCGAAGTTGTTGCGGTCGCCGTTGACCTCGCCGATGCTCGGCACCAGGTTGAACAGGTCGGCCTCGGCGCGCTGGTACACCGGGTCGTGCCGCGAGCAGTTGCTGCGCCCGCCGCTCTGCCAGCACTGGCGCTGGTGGCCGATGACCCAGGCCGGGACTATGTGCTCCCACTCGATGCGCCCGGCGCGCTTGGCGTTCTTGCGCGGCACGTAGCCGCAACTGGCCAGGTCGACGCGGTTGCCCTTGTAGCGGCAGCCGCAATAGAACTCCACCGACTGGCGGGCATAGAGCTTCCAGCCGATCTTCTTGGCTTCCTGGAAGGTGCGCGGGGCGGCGGCGGAGGCGGCCAGGGGCAGGACCGCAATCAAGAGGAGGAAGGCTGTGCGACGAATATTCATCAGAAACTTCTTTCAGAAATCGTCGCATCTTACTGATATGAAACGATCTGCCAATCGTGGCAATCGAATAGCAAGGGAAAGAGTGCGTAGGAAACTGGAGTTGTTAGACTGGGGGCATTTCCAGCCTAACCGGAGGTTCAGCCAGCATGACCAGCATGAAGAGCCGAGCGCTTTGCGGCCTGCTCGCCAGCCTGCTGGCCGGGGCGGCGCTGGCCGGCCAGCCGCCGGTGCGCAGCATCGAGCGCATCTACGTCAGCCCCGGCGCCAGTGGCAGCATCGGCAGCTCGTCGAGTGTGCAGCGCTATGACGGCTACGGTGGCGTGCAGGTTCCGCGCAGCTACGAACAGGGCTCCAGCCGGGTGATCATCGACAACAGCGGCGGTGGTACCAACGGTGGCATCCGCCAGAGCATCGAATACCCCAACGGCGTGCAATTCGACGTCACCCCGGGGACGACGCGCTCGAACGGGCAGCGGCAGTCGTATCCCTGAACGGGCGCCGTTCGCCGACGCTCGGGCTCAATCGTAGGGCGAATAACCGTTCGCGGTTATCCGCCGTTGGCCGAGGCACCGGTGCCCGATGGCGGCGGCGGATAACGCCGTAGGCGTTATGCGCCCTACGGATTGGCTCCGTGAGCGCGGGAAGCTCGACGTCAACCTGTAGGAGCGGGCCCTGCCCGCGATCGCGCGCAGGGCGCGCTCCTACAAGGGGCGCGGCGCTAACCGTAGGAGCGGACTCCGTCCGCGATGAGCCGCCTCAGGACTCCTTGCGCACCAGGCGCGACTTGCGCAGCCCGCCCTTGCAGTAGAAGGGGCCGGTATCGCCGCGCAGGTGGTAGAGGGTGGCGAGGAAGGCGGAGCTGGTGCGGCCGACCGCGAGGCTGCGGAGTTTCTGGTAGGCCCACAGCCAGTCCTGGGGGAGCGTCTTGCTCATGGACTCGTCCTTGATTCAGCGTGGTGGTGCGTAACTGCCCCAAGGACATTAGTGGCCGAACTCCTTCAGCGCAAGTCCGGCCGCTCTGCGGCAAGCCTTTGCGGCCTTTTGCCATCCCCGCGGCGGGGTAATGTTCAGGCCCCCGCCGCCTCGCTGCGGGCCTCCTCCACGTATTCCTTCAGCCAGCGCAGCACCTCCACCGCATCCCAGCGCGTGGGGTCGAACATGGCGTAGGCCTGGCCCTGGTAGCCCACCACGTCCAGCGGGCGGTGGTAGCCGGCGCGCTGCAGCAGTGCCTCGATCTCGGCGAAGCAGGTGTTGAAGTGGGTGCGGGAGAAGGGCGTCTTGCCCTCGGTGACCAGGCCCTCGAGGTGCAGTTCGGCGACCGCTTCGCTGACTTCCTCCACGCCCATGTGGTTCACGGTGTATTTCATCTGGCGGATGTCCACCATCGCTTTCGCTCCTGTTCGGGTCCTTGCCTGCCACCTGTTGCCAGGGTGCCTTTCGTCGATGACAGAAGGATAATCGAAAAATACTGTATGCATGAACAGTATTTTGTGGCTACCATGGTTTCCGCTGGCTCACTGAATCCATGGCCGCCGCGAAACCGGGCCCCGCCCCGCGGCGACGACGAAGAAGAGGAACGCGTGATGAAGCAAGTCAAAGCCCTGCTGGTGCTCACCCTCCTGGCCCTGCTCGCCGGTTGCGCCCAGCCGCAGGCCGAGGGGCCCAAGGCCAATGGCGCCTACCTGGTGATCGACGGCCGCGAGGCCTGGGCGGTGCTGGTGGCCGACGGCAAGCGGGTGGAGGAACACGGCATCGTGCGCGACGCCATCCGCGTGCCGCGCTCGCGCTCGGCGGTGGTGGCCAGCTATGTGATAGACACGCCCAACTGCGGCCGCCTGCAGACGCTGACCGAGGTGCACGACGACGGCACCGGCGCCACCCGCCTGCTGAGCGTGGGCGAGGAGGGCGGCGACCTGTCCGCCTGTCGCATCCGCGACGACCTCAGCCGTGCCTGGACGGCATTGGATTATTCAGGTTGACTCAAGGTTCTTCACGAAATTTTCACGCTTCGGGGGCGATGGTAGGCACATCGCTAAAGGACTAGCGCCCCAGTAAAGAACCCGCCACCGGCGGGTTTTTTATTGCCCGCGATTCCCCTGCGGCGCAAGGTCGGCTCGCGGCGGCGCGGCGGGCGGGCTAAGGTTGCCTGGCGGGTCCGTTTCATGGACTCCTTCGATCGAGGTGCAGCATGCTCGCCAGCCAGATGACCAGGGCCCTGTGGCAGGCCCTGGAAGAGAACGCGGCCCTGCCCGCGCCCCTGTCCTTCCAGGCCGAGGGCGGGCTGCCCTCGACCTTCGCCGTCACCGACCTCGCCAGTGCCTCCATCGCCGCTGCCGGCCTGGCCACCGCGGCCTTGCTGAAGCGCGCCGGCCAGACGCCGGGGGCGCTGCAGGTGGACCGCCGCCTGGCGTCCTTCTGGTTCGCCTGGACGCTGCGGCCCCAGGGCTGGGCGCTGCCGCCCATGTGGGGCGACATCGCCGGCGACTACGCCACCCGCGACGGCTGGATCCGCCTGCACACCAACGCCCCGCACCACCGCGCCGCGGTCGTGCGCGTGCTGGGGCCGGTGGCCAGCCGCGAAGAGGCGGCGGCCCGCGTCGCCACCTGGAACAAGGCCGAACTGGAGCACGCGGTGGTGGCCACCGGCGGTTGCGCCGCGGAGATGCGCTCCATCGACGAATGGAAGGCGCACCCCCAGGGCCAGGCCCTGGCGGAGCAGGACCTGATCTGGAGCCAGGAGCAGGCCATCGCCCCCGCGCCGGCCTGGGCGCTGGCGGCGGACCGGCCGCTGGCCGGGGTGCGGGTGCTGGACCTCACCCGGGTGCTCGCCGGGCCGGTGGCCAGCCGTTTCCTTGCCGGCCTGGGCGCCGAGGTGCTGCGCATCGACCCGCCGGGCTGGGACGAGCCGGGGGTGATCCCCGAGGTCTGCCTGGGCAAGCGCTGCGCGCGCCTGGACCTGAAGGACCTGCCCGGGCGCGAGCGCTTCGAGGAACTGCTGCGCCACACCGACGTGCTGATCCACGGCTACCGCGGCGACGCCCTGGAGAACCTCGGCTTCGACGCCGAAGTGCGCCAGGACCTGGCGCCGGGGCTGGTCGACGTGAGCCTGAACGCCTACGGCTGGAGCGGCCCCTGGCGCAACCGCCGGGGCTTCGACAGCCTGGTGCAGATGAGCACTGGCATCGCCGAGGCCGGCATGCGCTGGCGCCAGGCCGACAAGCCGGTGCCGCTGCCGGTGCAGGCCCTGGACCATGCCACCGGCTACCTGATGGCCGCCGCCGCGCTCTGTGGCCTGGGCCGGCGCCTGGGCAGCGGGCGCGGCAGCACCTGGCGCCTGTCGCTGGCGCGCACCGCGCAGTTCCTGGTGGAGCAGGGGATGCGGGCCGACGCCTTGCCGGCCCTGGCCGAAGAGGCACCGGCCGATCTCGACCCGGCCATCGAGACCACCGCCTGGGGCCCGGCGCAGCGCCTGCGCCCGCCACTGCTGCTGGAAGGCACGCCGTTGCAGTGGGCCCTGCCGGCGGCGGCGCTGGGCTCGTCGAAACCGTACTGGAGCTTCGAGACGACCGCCTGAGTATGCTCAGCGCTGCTGCGGCGCCAGCAGGCCGCCGCGGGCCTGGCGCCAGGCGCGGAAGCCGGCGGCCAGGCGCGAGAACCACAGGTAGATCACCGGCGTGGTGTACAGCGTCAGCACCTGCGACACCAGCAGGCCGCCGACGATGGCGATGCCCAGCGGCTGGCGCAGCTCGGCGCCGGAGCCGGTGCCCAGGGCCAGCGGCAGGGCGCCGAACAGCGCTGCCAGGGTGGTCATGAGGATCGGCCGGAAGCGCAGGGTGCTGCCCTCTATGGTCGCCTGTTCCGGCGTCATGCCGCCGCGTTCGGCCACCAGGGCGAAGTCGATCATCATGATGGCGTTCTTCTTGACGATGCCGATCAGCAGGATGATGCCGATCATCCCCATCAGCGACAGGTCCTGGCCGCACAGCAGCAGGGCCAGCAGCGCGCCGAGGCCGGCCGAGGGCAGGGTGGAGAGGATCGACAGCGGCAGCAGCGGGCTCTCGTAGAGCACGCCGAGGACGATGTACACCGTCACCACCGCCGCCAGGATCAGCCACGGCTGGCTGCGCAGCGAATCCTGGAAGGCCTGGGCGGTGCCCTGGAAGGTGCCGCTGACGCTGTCCGGCAGGCCGGCCTGGCGGGTGGCCTGGTTGATGGCGCTCACCGCATCGCCCAGCGCGTAGCCCGGCGCCAGGTTGAACGACAGGGTGACCGCCGGGAACAGCCCCTGGTGGTTGATGGTGATGGGCGCCAGGTCCGGCTCCAGGCGGCCGAGCACGCTCAGCGGCACCAGGTCGCCGGTCAGGCTGGAGCGCGCATAGAGGTGCCTGAGGCTTTCCTCTGAAACCTGCCAGCGCGGGTCCAGCTCGAGGATCACGTGGTACTGGTCCAGCGCGGTGAACAGGGTCGCCACCTGGCGCTGGCCGAAGGCGTCGTAGAGCACGTCGTCGATGGCCTGCACGTTCACGCCCAGGCGCGCGGCGCTGTCGCGGTCGATGTGCAGGGTGGCGCGTGGCGCCGCCTGCTGCTGGTCGGTGGCCACGTCGCGCAGCTGCGGCAACTGCTTCAGGCGCGCCAGCAGCACGCCGGCCCAGTGGTCCAGCTCGTGGCTGTCCGGGTCCTGCAGGGTGTACTGGAACTGCGTCTTGCTCGGCCGCCCGCCGATCTGTACGTCCTGGCGCACCTGCATGTACAGGGCGATGCCCGGCACCGCGGCCAGCTCGCGCTTGAGCCGCGCCACCACCTGGTCGGCCTTGGCCGCGCGCTGCTCGTAGGGCTTGAGGTTGATCATCACCCGGCCCTGGCTGAGGGTGGGGTTGGGGCCGATCCAGTAGTAGACGTTGGCCACGTCCGGGTCGCGCCGGATCACCTCGCTGAGCGCGGCCATGCGTTCGCGCATGGCGGCGAAGGAAACGTCCGCGTTGGCCTCGGCCACGCCCATGATCACCCCGGTGTCCTGCTGCGGGAAGAAGCCCTTGGGCACCTCGACGTAGAGCACGGCGGTGACCAGCAGGGTGAGCAGGGCCACGGCCAGGGTCAGGCGCTCGTGCCGCAGCACCCGCCGCAGGCTGCGCCGGTAGCCGTCGAGCAGGGCCTCGAAGGTGCGCTCGCTCCACTGCAGGAAGCGGTTCTGCACGCCGTGCAGGTCGTGGCGGATGAACCAGGCGCAGAGCATCGGCGTGACCGTCAGCGAGACCACCCCGGACATCACCACCGCCACGCTCACGGTCACCGCGAATTCGCGCAGCAGGCGGCCGATCACCCCGCCCATGAACAGGATGGGGATGAACACCGCCACCAGCGAAACGGTCATGGAAACGATGGTGAAGGCCACCTCGGCGGTGCCCTCGATGGCCGCCTGCAGCGGCGGCTTGTGCATCTCCAGGTGGCGGATGATGTTCTCCATGACCACGATGGCGTCGTCCACCACGAAGCCCACGGCGATGCTCAGGGCCATGATCGACAGGTTGTCCAGGCTGTAGCCCAGCACGTACATCACCGCGAAGGTGGCCACCAGCGACAGCGGGATGGTCAGCGCCGGGATCACCGTGGCGCTGACGTTGCGCAGGAACACGAAGACCACAGCCACCACCAGGGCGATGGACAGCAGCAGGTTGAACTGCACCTCGTCGATGGAGGCGTTGATGGTCTGGGTGCGGTCGCCCACCAGGTGCACCTGCACGTCGCGCGGCAGCTGCAGCAGCAGCGAGGGCAGGCGGTCCTTGATCGCCTGGGTCACCGCCAGCACGTTGTAGCCGGGCTGCTTGTGGATGTCGACGATCACCGTCGGCTGGCCCTGCAGGCCGGCGGCCTGGCGCACGTCCTCGGCGCCGTCGATCACCGTGCCCAGGTCGCTGATGCGGATCGGCACGCCGTTGCGGTAGGCGATCACCAGCGAACCGTACTGCGCGGCGCGGGTGAGCTGGTCGGTGGTGTCCAGGGTGATGGCCCGCTCGGCGCCGTCTAGGTTGCCCTTGGGCGCGTCCACCGTGGCGCTGCCCAGCACGCCGCGCACGTCGTCCAGGGTCAGGCCGCGGGCGGCCAGGGCGTCGGGGTCGATGCGCACGCGCACCGCCGGGCGCTGCTCGCCGTGGAAGTCCACCAGGCCGACGCCGGGGATCTGTGACAGCTGCTGGCCGAGGTAGTCGTCGGCGTAGTGGTCCAGCTCCGGCAGGGTGCGGGTCGGCGAGGTCAGGGCCAGGGACAGGAAGGTGAACTCCGCCGGGTTGACCTTGTGGAAGGTCGGCGGCGCCGGCAGGTTCTTCGGCAGGTTGCCGCCGGCGGCGTTGATCGCCGTCTGCACGTCCTGGGCAGCGCCGTCGATGTTGCGCTCCAGGTCGAACTGCAGGGTGATCTGCGTCAGCCCCAGCGAGCTGGAGGAGGTCATCTGGGTGACCCCGGGGACGCTGGCGAAGGCCCGCTCCAGCGGTGTGGCCACCGACGAGGCCATGGTCTCGGCGCTGGCCCCGGGCAGGGTGGCCTGCACCTGGATGGTCGGCATGTCCACCTGCGGCAGCGGCGCCACCGGCAGCAGGAAGTAGGCGGCGCCGCCGAGCAGCAGCACGCCCAGGGCCAGCAGGGTGGTGGCCACCCGGCGGCGGATGAAGGGCTCGGAGAGCGTCATGGCCGCTGCTCCGCGCTGGCGGTCTGGCGGGCGTCGGCCAGGGCCGCGACCTTCAGCCCCGGAGCCAGGCGGTACTGGCCGCCGGTGACCACGGTCTCGCCGGGCGCCAGGCCCTGGTGGATCCACTGCAGGCCGTCGACCACGGCGCCGGCCTTTACCTCGCGCACCTGGGCCTGCTGGTCGCGCCCGACCACGTACACGAAGCTGCCCTGCGGCCCCTGCTGCACGGCGCTGGCTGGCACCACGGTGGCGGCCTTCTCGGTGCGCAGCAGCAGGCGCACGCTGAGCAGCTCGCCGGGCCAGAGCTTGCCGTCGGCGTTGTCGAAGTCGGCCTTGAACAGGATCTGCCCGTTGCCGGTGGAGACCTGGCTGTCGATGAAGCTCAGCCGGCCGGTGGCGATGTGCTGGCAGCCGTCGCGGCTCAGCGCCTCGACCTGCAGCGCCTGCCCGGCGCTGGCCTGCAGCACTTCGGCCAGGTCCTCCTGGGGCAGGCTGAAGGCCAGGGAGATGGGCGCCATCTGGGTGAGGGTCAGCAGGCCAGTGTTGTCGCCGGCGTGGACGATGCTGCCGGCGTCCACCAGGCGCTGCCCGGTGCGCCCGGCGAAGGGCGCGGCGATGCGGGTGTAGCCGAGTTGCAGCTGGGCGGTGTCCAGCGCCGCCTGGTCGGCCTGGATCGTGGCCTGCAGGGTGGCCACCTGGCCGCGCAGGGTGTCCACGTCCTGGCTCGGCCCGGCATGGGCGGCGGCCAGTTTGCCGGCGCGCTCGAGGTTGACCCTGGCCACCGCCAGCTGCGCCTCGTCGCGCGCCTTGTTGGCCTTGGCCTGCAGCACCTGGGCGGCATAGGGGCGCGGGTCGATCTCGGCGAGCAACTGCCCGGCCTTGACCATCTGGCCCTCCTGGAAGTGCAACTGCTGCAGCTCGCCATCCACCCGCACCTTGATGTCCACCGCGTTCAGCGCCTGCACCGTGCCGATGGTCTGCAGCCAGATCGGCAGGTCGCGCTGGTCGGCCACGCCCAGGCTGACCGGCACCGGCGCCTCGGCTGGCCTGGCCGTCTTGGCGGCCTCGAAATGGCGCCAGGCGAAGGCGGCCAGCGCCACGGCCAGGAAGAGGAATGCCAGGCGCCAGTAGCGGCGCTGGGAGGAAGCGGGGGACGGGCTCACGGTCGGGTCGCCTGTGCGGGAGGTGGGTTGCTGGCCAACTGGGCCTGCGGTGCCTGGAAGCCGCCGCCGAGGGCGCGGTTCAGCCCTACGGAGGCCTGCAGGCGTTGCAGGCGCACCTGCAACAGGCTGTCTTCGGCCTGGTACAGGGTGCGTTGCACGGTCAGCAGGGTGAGGAAGTCGGTGCTGCCCAGGCGGTAGCGCACCTGGGCCAGGTCGGCGGCCTTGCGCGCCGAGTCCACGGCGGCCTGGTCGAGGCGTTGGGTCTGCGCCAGGCGGGCGTTGGCGCTGAGCTGCGTCTCCACGTCCTGCAGGGCCTGGAGCACGTTCTGCCGGTAGTCGGCGACCAGCTCGCGGGCATGGGCGCGGTCGGCCTGCAGCTGGCCCTCCAGCAGGCCGCCGTCGAACAGCGGCTGGCCGAGGCTGGCGGCCAGTTGCCAGAGCCCGCCGCCGGTGTGCACGTCGCTGCCGGCGAGGGCGCCCAGGGAAATGTTCGGCAGGAAGGCCGCCCGCGCCGCGCCGACGTCGAAGTTGGCCGCCACCAGCCGCGCCTCGGCGGCCTGGATGTCCGGGCGCTGGCCCAGCAGGCTGGCCGGCAGCCCGGCGCGCGCCTCGGGCAGCTGGATGCCGTCCAGGCCGCGGTGCTGCAGGGCGAAGCCTTCGGGTGCGGCGCCCACCAGTACCGCCAACTGGTAGAGCGAGGCATCGCGCTGCTGGGCCAGGACGCTGACGTTGGCCTGGAAGTTCTGCAGGGCGTTGCGCTGCTGTTCCACCTCGAGGTCCGAGGAAGAGCCCAGGCGCGACTGCGTCTGCACCAGTTGCAGGATGTTCTCGGCGTCGCTGGCGATGCGCTGGGCCACGGCCAGGCGCTCGTCCAGCGAGAGCACCTGGAAGTAGGCGTCGGCGATGTCCGCCTGCAGGCCGATGCGCACCGTCTCCAGGTCGTAGGCCGTGGCCTGGGCCTGCGCGGTCGCGGAATCGGCCAGGGCGCGGTTGCGGCCCCAGAAGTCCAGCTCGTAGCTGGCCTGGGCGTAGAGGTCGTGGGCGTTCTTGCTGCTGTCATGGTCGTGGACGTAGCTGCCGCCCAGGCTCAGGTCCGGGTAGAGCGCGGCCCCGGCAACGCGGGCATTGGCCCGGGCCTGGTCGACCCGCGCGATGGCCGCCTGCAGGCTCAGGCTGTCGCTGCCGGCGCGCTGGATCAGTTGGTCCAGTTCGGCGCTGGCGTAGTCCTTCCACCACTGTTGCGGCACCTGGGCACCAGGGGCGGCGGCGTTGTCCCAGTGGCTGGCGACGGCGACGCCGGGCCGCTGGTACGGCGGCACCAGCGAACAGGCCCCGAGCAGGGCCAGGGAGAGGGCGGCGGCCAGCCGGGGCAGGGCGCCGGCGGTGGATGGGGGCATGGGCTACGTCCTTCTGCGTCCCGCGTGCTGCGGGCTGCTGTGGAGGACGAGCCTAGCGCCAGGCAGCTACCGGGCGGTTCTTCCCAAGCTGAATAAAAGTTTAGGTGGGGGTTGGGGGCGATGCTGCTTGGCGCGGTGGGTGTGATCCGAGCCGGTGTGTGGAATCCATTGTAGGAGCGGGAATGGCATGGCTGAAGACGCGTAGGAGCGGACTCTGTCCGCGATCCCGTCGGCAGAGCCGGCGTTCGGTTGGGGTGATGGGTATCGCTTCGCTCAACCCATCCTACGAAAAGCGCCTCGGCGTAGGGCGTATAACTGCCGCTGCCGGGTCGCGCGAGCGCCTGGAAGCCGGCCTGAAGCGGTGCCTGGCCGCTTGACGCGGGGCTCTTCGTAGGAGCGAGCTTGCTCGCGAATGGGGCTCACCCGTGGCTACGGTGTGTTGGGGGGCGCCTTTCCCTCTCCCCAGCCCTCGGCTGCGCGCCCCGCCCTGAAGGGAGAGGGGGCTTGTCCGTGCCGAGAGAAGGAATGGTTTCAGCCGGAAACCTTCGGTGCCGGCTAACTCCAGAACACCCAGTTCTGCCCAATGGTCCCCTCTCCCTTCAGGGAGAGGGTTAGGGAGAGGGTGCTCTTCAGGCCACACACCACGCCCAGCCTGGAAACTGGTTCGCGAGCAAGCTCGCTCCTACGAAGAGCACCTCGGCGCGGCCTATTCCGGCGGCGTCTCGCTGAGCATGTAGCCGGCGCCCGGCACGGTGTGGATCAGCGGGTGCTCGAAGCCCTGGTCGACCTTTTGCCGCAGGCGGTGGATGTGCTTGTCGATGACGTTGTCGCGCGGGTCGAAGTCGTAGTCCCAGGCGCTTTCCAGCAACATGCCGCGGGTCACCACCTGGTCGGCGTGGCGCATGAGTTTTTCCAGGATCAGGAATTCGCGCTGCTGCAGCACCATGCTGCGGCCCTGGCGCTGGGCCACGCGGCCCTCGCAGTCCAGCAGCAGATCGCCGACCTGCAGGCGCGCGCCGAGCAGCTGGCGGCCGGGGCGGCGCAGCAGCGCGGCCAGGCGCGCGTGCACCTCGACGAAGGCGTAGGGCTTGGCCAGGTAGTCGTCGCAGCCGGCCTGCAGGCCCTCGACGCGGTGGTGGGTGGAGGCCAGGGCGCTGAGCATCAGCACCGGCGTGTCGGAGCCCGCGGCGCGCAGCCGGCGCACCAGCTCCAGGCCGTCCAGGCCGGGCAGGCGGCGGTCCAGCACCAGGGCGTCGTAGAGGTTTTCCAGGGCCAGGTCCAGGCCGTGGATGCCATCGCTCGCGGCGTCGACTATGTGCCCGCTCTCGCGCAGGCCGCGCACCAGGTAGCCGGCGGCCTGCGGTTCGTCTTCGATGACCAGGATTCTCAAGGGCGCACCTAAACTTTTGTTCATCTTGGCGCGAGGCTGGCGTTCGCCCGCACCTGGCGAAATATACTGCCGGACACTTCCCGCCGCCGCCACGGACCGCTGCCCATGACCCAGGTTCTCGTCGTCGAAGACGACCCCGCCACCGCCGCCGAGATCGGCGCCGCGCTGCACGACCACGGCTACCAGGTCAGCCTGGTCGGCAACGGCCGCGACGGCCTGGTGCGGGCCCTGAGCGAGAGCTTCGCGGTGATCGTCCTGGACCGCATGCTGCCCGGCGGCATGGACGGCCTGGCCATGCTCACCGCGCTGCGCTCGGCCGGGGTGGAGACGCCGGTGCTGATCCTCAGCGCCTTGTCCGACCTCGACGAGCGCGTGCGCGGCCTGCGCGCCGGCGGCGACGACTACCTGACCAAGCCCTTCGAGTTCATCGAGCTGACCGCCCGCCTGGACGCCCTGACCCGCCGGGCCGCGCGTGGCAGCGAGGCGCGCGACAGCCGGCTGCGCATCGGCAACCTGGACATCGACCTGCTGCGCCGCTCGGTACGCCGCGGCGAGCGGCAGATCGACCTGGTGCCGCGCGAGTACCAGCTGCTGGAATACCTGGCGCGCCACGCCGGGCAGATCGTCACCCGCACCATGCTCTTCGAGGCGGTGTGGAACTACCGCTACGACGAGCGTACCAACGTCATCGAGGTGCACATCGGCCGCCTGCGGCGCAAGGTCGACGTGGACGGCGAGCCGCCGATGATCCACACCGTGCGGGGGGCGGGCTATGTTCTCCGGGCGCCTGAGTGAGATTCCGCGCACCACCAGCTTCCGCGTGGCGCTGCTGTTCCTGCTGCTGTTCGGCGTGGCCTCGCTGGCGCTGTTCGGCTACGTGTACTGGCGCACCGCCGGCTACCTGCGCGCCGAGGTGCAGGCCAACCTGACGCGGCAGGTCCACAACCGCGCCGGCCTGGAGCTGCCCGAGCTGCTGCGCGAGGTGCAGGAGCACGCCGCCAAGGACCCCGAGCAGCACTTCCCCCAGGCGCTGTTCGACGCCAGCGGCCGGCGCCTGGCCGGCACCCTCGCCGAGCAGCCGCCGACCCAGGTGCTGGACACGCCCATCGAGTTCAGCCGGCGCAGCCTCTCCGGCGGCGAGCGGCGCGTGCGCGGCATCGTCCACCGCATGCCCTCGGGCGAGGTGCTGGTGATCGGCCAGGACATCCAGGACCTGCTGGAATTCGACGAGCTGCTGGTCAGCGCCATGGCTTCCGGCGGGGTGCTGATCCTCATCCTCGGCCTGGCCGGCGCGATCATCGCCGGGCGCACCTCGCAGCAGCGCCTGGACGCGGTGACCGGGGCCATCGAGCGCATCGTCAAGGGTGACCTCAGCGAGCGCCTGCCGGTGCGCGGCAGCTCCGACGACGTCGACCGCCTGGCGGTGGTGGTGAACCGCATGCTCGACGAGATCGAGCGGCTGATGCACGAGGTGAAGGGTGTCTGCGACGACGTCGCCCACGACCTGCGCACGCCGCTCACGCGCCTGCTGGCCGGGCTTGAGCGCGCCCAGCGGCGCGACTGCAGCCAGCAGGAGTACGCCGCCGCCATCGACCAGGCCATCGAGGACGCCCACGGCCTGCTGCTGACCTTCCGCGCGCTGCTGCGCATCTCCGAGATCGAGGACAGCGCGCGGCGCACCGGCTTCGTCGCGGTGGACCTGACCCAGGTGGCGGCCGACGTGGTCGAGCTGTTCGAGCCCCTGGCCGAGGAGCGCGGCCTGCACCTGAGCTACAGCGGCCCGGTGCAGCCGGCCTGGCTGCAGGGCGACGCGCACCTGCTGTTCGATGCCCTGAGCAACCTGGTGGACAACGCCCTGAAGTTCACCCCGGCCGAGGGGCGCGTCGAGGTGCGGGTGGAAGCGGGCGAGGAGTGGGTGGAGGTGCAGGTGCGCGACGACGGGCCGGGGATTCCGGAGCACGAGCGCGAGGCGGTGCTGCGGCGCTTCTACCGCTCCGAGCGCAGCCGCCACACGCCGGGCAACGGCCTGGGGCTGAGCCTGGTGGCGGCGGTGGCGCGGCTGCACGACCTGGCGATGAGCGTGGGGGATGGGGCG
>NZ_QGSL01000029.1:632059-639396 GCF_003176655.1 Pseudomonas sp. RW407
CCGGTTGTTTCTTGGAAGTCCGTGGGGCGCATAACGCCTACGCCGTTATCCGCCGAATCGCCCACGCCGGACGCCCCGGTGACACGGCCAACGGCGGATAACCGCGAACGGTTATTCGCCCTACGAGTTCGCCGGCTGACTCTGCGTTATCCGCCCACGCCGAACGGCCCCCTCTCCCTTCAGGGCGGGCCGCGTAGGCGAGGGTTGGGGAGAGGGGACGGACTTCGCTCTGGCACCTCTGCCAAACCTTGACTCCGCTCCCCCTCCCTAACCCTCCCCCGCAAGCGGGAGAGGGGACCGTTCGGTCTGGTGCGGAACCCCGAAGCTCCCGGGCTCCCCGTAGGGCGCATAACGCCTACGGCGTTATCCGCCAAATCGCGGACAAGGTCCGCTCCTACGGGGGTAGGAAAACGCTGTCGTAGAATGGGTTGAGCCTGCGAAACCCATGGGGCCGCCCCCGGGCTATTTCTTCAGGCAACCACTCATGAACGTCTTGCGCTCGTCGCCCTTGAGCGCCTTGGCCGCGGCGTCCTTGTTGCACTGGGCCATCTTCTCCTGCTGCGGGGTGAGTTTCTTGCCGGTGTCGCCGCCGCCGGCCTTCAGGCAGTTGCTCATGAAGGACTTGCGCTCGTCGCCCTTGAGCGCCTTGGCGGTGGCGTCGGCGTTGCAGGTCTTCATCTTTTCCTGCTGGGCGGTGTTGGCGGCGAAACCCTGCACCGAGAACAACAGGGCGCACAGCAGCAGGGGAAGGCGGAGCTTGATCATGGAGCGGTCTCCTCGAATGATGATCGCTTCCTGAGCGTAGCCTGCTGTTACATTTGTGCGAGCCCACCTCCGCGCGCGCTACCCGGCTGACAGCGCCCCGGCAGCGGTTATAATCGCGCCTGCTATGCTTTTCCCGCATATCCCCATCCATCAGCCACACGCCATCAGGAACACAGGTGACGAAAGACGAACTGCGCGCCGAACTGGAGCGCCAGGAACAGCGTTACAAGGATGTCTACGGCGGCGAGGTCACCCTCTACGCCGCCCAGCCCGACCCCGACAAGAAGCCCTGGCGCAAGCGCCCGTCCGTGCAGGACAAGGCCTTCGACCGGGAACTGGAGAAGATGCAGAGCGACCTGCAGAAGGCGCAACAACGCCAGGCCGAACAGGACGCGACCTGAGCGGCGGCGGCCCCGCGAAAACGTTGCAGCGCATTGCCCGCAGCGCTGCAAGCCCCGTGCGACCGGGTGTCGCGAGATTCCGAGAATCGCTTCAGGTTTCAGACGACATCCTATCGCTTCTGGCATAATCGCCGCCCCGTCACCGACCGGTCACAGAAACTTCATGTTCGATCTCTTCAGCGGACTCGACCTCTGGGTAGGCATCAGCCTGGTGCTGGCGCTGGGCTTCGTCCTGGCCTTCGAGTTCATCAACGGCTTCCATGACACCGCCAACGCGGTGGCCACGGTGATCTACACCAAAGCCATGTCGCCCTACCGCGCGGTCATTCTCTCCGGCATCTTCAACTTCCTCGGCGTGCTGCTCGGTGGCGTCGGCGTGGCCTATGCCATCGTCCATCTGTTGCCGGTCGAACTGCTGATCAACGTCAACAGCGGCCACGGCCTGGCCATGGTGTTCTCCCTGCTGGCCGCGGCCATCGCCTGGAACCTGGGCACCTGGTACTTCGGCATCCCCGCCTCCAGCTCGCACACCCTGATCGGCTCGATCCTCGGCGTGGGCCTGGCCAATGCGGTGATCACCGGCGTGCCGCTGGCCGACGGGGTGAACTGGCAGAAGGCGATCGACATCGCCATGTCGCTGATCTTCTCGCCGCTGGCCGGCTTCTTCGTCGCCGCCCTGGTGCTGATCGGACTGAAGTGGATGTACCCGCTGTCGAAGATGCACAAGACCCCGGAAACCCGCCGCGAAGTCGACGAGAAGAAACACCCGCCGTTCTGGAACCGCCTGGTGCTGGTGCTCTCGGCCATGACCGTGAGCTTCGTCCACGGCTCCAACGACGGCCAGAAGGGCATCGGCCTGATCATGCTGGTGCTGATCGGCATCGTCCCGGCCAAGTTCGTCCTCGACCTCAACAGCACCACCTACCAGATCGAACGCACCCGCGACGCCGCCATCCACCTCAGCCAGTTCTACCAGCGCCACACCGACGTGCTCGGCGACATGCTGGCCCTGGGCAAGGGCGCCGACGGCGAGATGCCCGAGCTGTACCGCTGCGAGCCGAAGCAGACCGAGTCCACCCTCAAGGGCCTGCTGAGCGACATCAAGGGCATCTCCAGCTACAACGAACTGTCCGCCGACAGCCGCGTGCAGGTGCGCCGCTACCTGCTGTGCCTGGACGACACCGCGAAGAAGGTCGGCAAGCTCGACAGCCTGCCGGCGCGCGAGAAGGCCGACCTGGAGAAGCTGCGCAAGGACCTGACCAGCACCACCGAATACGCGCCCTTCTGGGTGATCATCGCGGTGGCCCTGGCCCTGGGCGTGGGCACCATGGTCGGCTGGAAGCGCGTGGTGCTCACCGTCGGCGAGAAGATCGGCAAGCAGGGCATGACCTATGCCCAGGGCATCAGCGCCCAGCTCACCGCCACCGCGGCGATCGGCATGGCCAACCTCTACAGCCTGCCGGTGTCCACCACCCACGTGCTGTCCTCCGGCGTGGCCGGCACCATGGTCGCCAACCGCAGCGGCCTGCAGGGCGGCACCGTGCGCAACATCCTGATGGCCTGGATCCTCACCCTGCCCACGTCCATGGCCCTGGCCGCCGGCATGTTCTGGCTGGCGTCGCGCTTCTACTGACAGCCAGGGGATGCTGACGACACTGGCGCTGTGCGCCTGGCTGGCCGCCTGTGCCGTCCAGGACCTGCGCCGCCGCCAGGTGGACAACCTGCTCACCCTCGGCGGCCTGGCCATGGCCGCCGGCCAGTTGCTCCTCACCGGCCACAGCCTGACCCAGCACGCCCCTGCCGCCGCCCTCGCCGCGGCCGGCCTGGGCCTGCTGCTGAGCCTGCCCGGCTACCTGCTGGGCAAGCTGGGCGCCGCGGACGTCAAGCTGCTCGCCGCGCTGGGCCTGGCCAGCGATCCCTACAGCCTGCTCTACGGCCTGGCCCTGGCCTGCCTGGTGACGGTGGCGCTGATGCTGGCGAGCAAGCTTTCCCTTGAGTCGCAACGGCTGCCGAAGGCCTTCGAAAGCTGCCTGAAACCCTTCGACCTGAGCCGCTCGAAGTCCTTTCCCTTCATCTTCTCGATCTTCTGCGGCTACCTGCTGCAACTGTCATTCCTCTGACGCCAATCATCCGCGCCGCCGGCTAAAGTTCTGCCCGGCGCCGCCGATACAGCCTGCCCACTCCGTCGTTCCCGCAGGATGCTCTACCCATGCTTCGCTCGCTGTCCTTCGCCAAGAAGATCCTTCTGGCAGCCTCCCTCGTGGTGATCTTCGCCTTCGCCTGCTTCATCCTCTTCAACGACTTCCGCCAGAGCCGCGCCATCCAGGAGGACACCGAGACCTCCCTGCGCGAGATCGGCAGCCTCACCGCCAGCAACATCCAGAGCTGGCTGGAAGGCCGCATCCACCTGGTGGAGATGGAGGCCGCGCAACTGGCCGACGGCGAGCCGACCGCCGAGCGCATCCAGCACGTGCTGGAGCAGCAAGTGCTGCAGCGCAACTTCGAATCGGTGTACCTGGGCGAGGCCGCCAGCGGCGTCTTCACCATGCGCCCCTACTCGCCCATGCCCGACGGCTACGACCCGCGCCAGCGCGGCTGGTACAAGGACGCCGTGGCCGCCGGCCGGCTGATCGTCACCGAGCCCTTCCTCGACGCCGGCACCAAGGAGCAGATCCTCGCCATGTCGGTGCCGGTCATGCGCAACGGCCAGTTGGTCGGCGTGGCTGCCGGCGACATGAAGCTGGAGACCATCACCGCCATCCTCAACTCGCTGAAGTTCGACGGCGACGGCTACGCCTTCCTGGTCAGCGACGCCGGCAAGGTCCTGTTGCATCCGGACGCCGGCAAGGTGTTCAAGAACCTCGCGGAAATCTACCCGCACGGCGCGCCGCAGGTCCGCCCGGGGGTCCAGGAGGTCGACGTCGACGGCCGCACCCAGCTGGTCTCCATGACCCGCGTCGAGGGCCTGCCGGGCGTGTCCTGGTACGTCGCCCTGGTGCTGGACAAGAGCGCCGCCTACGCCATGCTCAGCGACTTCCGCACCTCGGCCATCATCGCCACCCTGGTGGCCATCGTCGCCATCATCTTCCTGCTCGGCATGCTCATCCGCGTGCTGATGCAGCCGCTCACCGCCATGGGCCGCGCCATGCAGGACATCGCCCAGGGCGAGGGCGACCTGACCAAGCGCCTGAAGGTCGACAGCCGCGACGAGTTCGGCATGCTGGCCGAGGCCTTCAACCGCTTCGTCGAGCGCATCCACGAATCCATCCGCGAGGTGGCCGGCACCGCGCGCCAGCTGCATGACGTGTCGCAACTGGTGGTCAACGCCTCCAACTCCTCCATGGCCAATTCCGACGAGCAGGCCACCCGCACCAACAGCGTGGCCGCGGCGATCAACGAGCTGGGCGCCGCCGCCCAGGAAATCGCCCGCAACGCCGCCGACGCCTCGCACCACGCCAGCGACGCCAGCCACCAGGCCGGCGATGGCCGCCAGGTGGTGGAACAGAGCATCGCCGCGATGAACCTGCTGTCGGAGAAGATCAGCTACGCCAGCACCCACATCGAGGCGCTGAACAGCCGCACGGTGAACATCGGGCAGATTCTCGAAGTCATCAAGGGCATCTCCGAGCAGACCAACCTGCTGGCGCTCAACGCCGCCATCGAGGCCGCCCGCGCCGGCGAGGCGGGCCGCGGCTTCGCCGTGGTGGCCGACGAGGTGCGCAACCTGGCGCACCGCGCCCAGGAATCGGCGCAGCAGATCCAGGGCATGATCGAGGAACTGCAGGTCGGCGCCCGCGAGGCGGTCAACACCATGGGCGAAAGCCAGCGCTACAGCCTGGAGAGCGTGGAGATCGCCAACCGCGCCGGCCAGCGCCTGGCCAGCGTCACCGGGCGGATCAGCGAAATCGATGCGATGAACCAGTCGGTGGCCACCGCCACCGAGGAACAGACCGCGGTGGTGGACTCGCTGAACATGGACATCACCGAGATCAATACCCTCAACCAGGAAGGCGTGGAGAACCTGCAGGCCACCCTGCGCGCCTGCGCCGACCTGGAAAACCAGGCCGGCCGCCTGCGGCACCTGGTGGACAGCTTCCGTATCTGATCCGCCATCCATGAACAAGGCGCCTGCGGGCGCCTTTTTCATGTTCGCAAGATGCCACCTGTAGGAGCGGGCCCTGCCCGCGAATCGCGCGCAGGGCGCGCTCCTACAAGGGTGCGAGGCATGGGCACCCGTAGGGCGTATAACCGTTCGCGGTTATACGCCGATACACCGACCTCATGCCCGACCTCCCGGCCGAGAGCGGAGTGCCTGGGAACCAGGACCAAACGGCGGATAACGCCGTAGGCGTTATGCGCCCTACGTTCCATTCGCGGTCCGTTCCCATGCCCGGCCCATCGGCGCCCCACGCTTCTTTCTGCCTTTCACCCGCCGACCGCTACCGTTCGTCCGCCTCGCTAAAGCTTCCTACGGAAAATGCCGACTTCATGTCTGAAAGCCGCATCAGCCGGCGCTTCAGCCCCGGGCAAGGGCTTACCGGCACAGGAGTGCCATGGGCCGCACGCCATCCGCGAGCGGCCCCCACCGCCGCCCTACCCGGCGCGCGGTCTGTAGTCCGGGAGCCCCGAACCATCGTCGGGGCCCCCAATCACTGGCCCCCTCCCTGGATGCAAAAACAAGATGATGAAGAACCTGAAGTTCAGCCACAAAATACTGCTGGCCGCTTCTTTGGTGGTTTTCGCCGCATTCGCGCTCTTCACCCTGTACAACGACTACCTGCAGCGCAACGCCATCCGCGCGGACCTGGAGTCCTACCTGCAGGAAATGGGTGAAGTGACCGCCAGCAACATCCAGAACTGGCTCAGCGGGCGCATCCTGCTGGTCGAGCACAGCGCCCAGAGCATCGGCCGCGACAGCTCGCCGGCCACGCTCGGCGCCCTGCTGGAGCAGAAGGCGCTGACCTCGACCTTCAGCTTCACCTACCTCGGCCAGGCGGACGGCACCTTCACCATGCGCCCGGACGACAAGATGCCCGACGGCTACGACCCGCGTACCCGCCCCTGGTACAAGGACGCTCTGGCCGCCGGCGGCACCACCCTGACCGAACCCTACGTCGACGCCGCCACCGGCCAGCTGATCATCACCATCGCCACCCCGGCCCAGGCCGCCGGCAAGACGGTGGGCGTGGTCGGCGGCGACCTCAACCTGCAGGCCATCGTGCAGATCATCAACTCGCTGGATTTCAGCGGCATGGGCTACGCCTTCCTGGTCAGCGGCGATGGCAAGGTGCTGGTCGCCCCGGACAAGCAGCAGGTGATGAAGAACCTCAGCGAGATCTACCCGCAGAACACCCCGCGGATCGGCAACGGCTTCAGCGAGAGCGAGCTCAACGGCGCCACCCGCATCCTCGCCTTCGCCCCGGTCAAGGGCCTGCCTTCGGTGAACTGGTACATCGGCCTGTCCATCGACAAGGACAAGGCCTACGCCATGCTCAGTACCTTCCGCACCTCGGCGGTGATAGCCGCGCTGGTCGCCATCGTCGCGATCCTCCTCCTGCTGGGCATGCTGATCCGCGTGCTGATGCAGCCGCTCACCGCCATGGGCCGCGCCATGCAGGACATCGCCCAGGGCGAGGGCGACCTGACCAAGCGCCTGGCGGTGCACAGCCATGACGAGTTCGGCACCCTGGCCGAGGCCTTCAACCGCTTCGTCGAACGCATCCACGAGTCCATCCGCGAAGTGGCCGGCACCGCGCGCCAGCTGCATGACGTCTCGCAACTGGTGGTCAACGCCTCCAACTCGTCCATGGCCAACTCCGACGAGCAGGCCAACCGCACCAACAGCGTGGCCGCGGCGATCAACGAACTGGGCGCCGCCGCCCAGGAGATCGCCCGCAACGCCGCCGACGCCAGCCACCATGCCAGCGACGCCAGCCACCAGGCCGGCGACGGCCGCCAGGTGGTGGAGCAGACCATCAGCGCGATGAACCAGCTGTCGGAGAAGATCAGCTACGCCAGCACCCACATCGAGTCGCTGAACAGCCGCACGGTGAACATCGGGCAGATTCTCGAGGTCATCAAGGGCATCTCCGAGCAGACCAACCTGCTGGCGCTCAACGCCGCCATCGAGGCCGCCCGCGCCGGCGAGGCGGGCCGCGGCTTCGCCGTGGT
>NZ_QGSL01000029.1:639406-646103 GCF_003176655.1 Pseudomonas sp. RW407
CTCTTCGATTCGGTGGGCGTCTGGGCGACGCCGGGCATTCAGCGGCTACAGCCGCGAGGCGGAAGCATTCGTGCCGGCAGCAGGCGCGGGGCGAAAGGGTGCAAGGCCATCGGGGGCTCCTGGTCGAGGGGCATATTCTTATTTCTTAAAAGAATAAATTTAAGTTTTATTCTTCGTTGACGGAATAAGAGCTTGCATTTAAAACCAGCGCATCCCCCACGGCAAATGCCTTTGTCCAATATTTTCAATGCCGGTAAAGCATCATGGATCTGCGCCAACTGCGTTACTTCATCGCCCTCACCGAACACCGCAGTTTCGTCCGCGCGGCCGATGCAATGGGCATCACCCAGCCAGCCTTCAGCCGCAGCATCCAGGGCCTGGAGCAGGAGCTGGGCTGCCAGCTGGTGGACCGCGGCAGCAAGGAGCTGCGCCCCACGCCCGAAGGCCAGGTGGTGCTGCAGCACGCGCTGCGCCTGGTGCAGGGCGCGGCCAACCTGACCCAGGAAATCACCCAGCTGAACAAGCTGGATGCCGGCGAACTGCATTTCGGCTGCGGGCCGGCGCCGGCGCAGAAACTGGTGCCCGACGCCGTGGCGCGGCTGATCCGGCGGCACCCGCGGCTGCAGATCGACTTCCAGGTGGACAACTGGGAGCGCCTGTCGCGCAGCCTGCTGCGCGACGAGATCGAGTTCTTCATCGCCGACATCCGCCACTTCGAGGCCGACCCCGGCTTCCAGACGCGGCCGCTTAGCCCGCGCCGGGGTTTCTTCTTCTGCCGCACCGGGCACCCGCTGCTGGCCAAGGAGAGCCTGTCCACCAACGACCTGTTCGCCTATCCCCTGGCTTCCGCGCGGATGCCGCCGGGCATCCGCAAGCTGCTGGCCAACCTCAGTGGCAAGAGCGACCTGCAGGCGAACATCCAGTGCGAGCACCTGGGCTCGCTGGTGCGCATCGTCAGCCAGACCGACGCCATCGGCGTGGGCAGCGAGGACGGCCTGCGCCAGGCGCTGGCCAACGGCGAGGTGGCGCGCCTGCACCTGCGCAACCTGCCGCACAACATCGACAGCCTGCAGGCGCGCTGCGGCATCGTCAGCCGTACCGGCTACCGCCTTTCGGCGGCGGCGCGGGCGCTGATCGAGACGTTGGTGGAGCTGGACGAGGAAGAGCGGAGCGCGGTGGCGTGAAGCGACCGGCGGGGCGGGGGTGATCCTGTAGGAGCGAGCTTGCTCGCGAACCTTGGGCCTGTGCTCCGATCTCCCCTTCGCTATTCCCGCGAACGCGGGAACCCAATTGGCTTGGGGGCTTGGTGTAGCGCGCCGCTCCGAGTGCGTGGATGTCTCTTGTTTCGCCCCCTCGGGCGAGTCACTTTTGTCAAACGCCACAAAAGTAACCAAAAAGGCTTGCCCCGCATACGGGCCCGATGGAGCCGGGCTACCCTCGCGAACTCCCCCGCCACGGAGGCCCGCCCCGAGGGTACGTCCCTGTAGCCCATCGGGGCTCTCGCGACATCCATGTCGCATGACCTCCTGAGCGCCGGTTTCGCTCGGCCTTCTGAAGGGGCGTTCCGGTGCGCTCGGTTGTTTCTCTGGAAACCCAAAATCAAGAGCGGCACTGCTCTTCGTAGGATCGAGGGGGACGCCTAGTTCTTGCTCGCGAACCCTGGGTTTCCGCGTTCGCGATAGTTCGTAGGGCGCATAACGCCTACAGCGTTATCCGCCATGATCGCGGACAAAGTCCGCTCCTACGGTTCCAGGAAGCACGGACGTAGGACTCCGTCTGCGATGGGCCGGCCGCGCCTGAGCACGATCGCGGATGGAATCCGTTCCTACAGGTTTTGCGCTCGCGTTTGGGCCCAGTCCTTGGTGAGCAGCCCATACAGTGCCGAGTCAGACACTTCCCCGGCGACTATCCAGCGTTGCCGCAGCAACCCCTCGCGCTGGAAGCCCAGGCGTTCCAGGGTGGCGGCGGAGGCCTGGTTGCGCGGGTCGATGTCCGCCTCCAGGCGATTCAGGCGCATGTCGCCGAAGGCATGGTCGAGCAGGGTGCGCAGGGCTTCGTTCATGTAGCCCTGTCCCTGGGCGTGGCGGGCCAGGCAATAGCCCAGCTCGGCGCGGCGCGAGTCGCCGGAGAAGGTATGTAGCGTACAGGTGCCGAGGAATGCGGCGTTTTCGCGGCGGGTCAGGGCCAGTGTCAGGCAACTGCCGTCGGCATAGCCCGCCAGGTCGCGCTGCAGGCTGTCCACGGCCTGTTGCGGCGAGGTCCAGGGTGGGGTGTTCCAGTACCTCATCACCTGCGGGTCGGACATCATCGAGAACAGCGCGTCGGCGTCATCCAGATGCATGGGGCGCAGGATCAGGCGTTGGCTCTGCAACTCTCGCGGGAAATTCATCGGCTCCCTCCGGGGACGTAGGTGAGCCGGGAAGCCTAGCAATCGCAGGGTGCTCCGCCGAGTTGGATATACGTACGGATGTTTCGGGGTAGTTGGGCAAGGGAAACACCATGCGGTCATGTAGGACCTTATCCGCGATAACCGGGCATATCGGCGTGATTCGCGGATGAGATCTGCTCCTACAGGTTTCCGTGACGCATGGCATTTCCCCCGCAGGAGGGACTCCGTCCGCGATCCGCGCTCAGATGCCGAAGGCGCTTCCGCCCTCGTCGCCGTCGAAGCCTCGTTCCAGCTTGATCTTCAGGCTCAGGTCGGTGCGCGAGTCGGCGAATTTCAGGGCGTCGGCGACGCTGATGCGGCCGGCTTCGAGCAGTTGGTACAGGCTCTGGTCGAAGCTCTGCATGCCTTGCTCCAGGGCACGTTCGATGGCGCCGCGCAGTTCCGGCAGCTCGTCGCGCTGGATCAGCCCGCGGATGTGCGGGGTGCCCAGCACCAGTTCCACCGCCACCACGCGGCGCTGGGTGGTGCCCGGCACCAGGCGCTGGCCGACCAGCGCCAGGAGGTTCTGCGACAGGTCGGCCAGCACCTGCGGGCGGGCCTCGTCGGGGAAGAAGCGGGCGATGCGCTCGATGGCGTGGCGGGCGCTGGTGCCGTGCAGGGTGGCCACGCACAGGTGGCCGGTCTCGGCGTAGTGCAGGGCGTGCTGCATGGTGGCGGCGTCGCGGATCTCGCCGAGCATGATCACGTCCGGCGCCTCGCGCAGCACGTTGCGCAGGGCGTCCTCGAAGCTGTGGGTGTCCAGGCCCACCTCGCGCTGGTCGATGATCGAGCGCTGGTGCTGGTGGAGGAACTCGATGGGGTCCTCGATGCAGACGATGTGCCCCGAGCGGTGGCGGTTGCGGAAGTCGAGCATCGAGGCCAGGGTGGTGGACTTGCCGGAACCGGCCGCGCCCACCACCAGGATCAGCCCGCGGTCCTGCACCGCCAGCTTCTCCAGGATCGTCGGCAGGCCGAGGCTGGCGGCGTCGGGGATGACCTGCCTGATCAGCCGCACCACCATGGCCACCTCGCCGCGCTGCAGGTAGACGTTGACGCGGAAGCGCCCGCTGCCGGGCACGGCCACCGCCAGGTTCATTTCCAGGTCGCGCTCGAAGTCGGCGATCTGCTGCGGCGACATCAACTGGTAGGCCAGCAGCTTGACCTCGCCGGCGCGCAGGCGGCGTTCGCCGACCGGGCGGCTGACGCCCTCGACCTTGATGTGCGGCGCCGCGCCGACGCTGAAGAACATGTCGGAACCGGCGTGCTGCGCCAGCAGGTGCAACTGGCTGAAGACGTCGGGCAGGGCGCTGTCGCTGGCATCGCTCATGGGGAATCCTCGCAAGGGCGGGCGCCCGGGGTGGCCCGGGCGCATGTTCTCAGCCTAGCCGGCCTGGCGGACGGTGGCCTGTGGTGGCGCGCAGCCTAGCCGGAGGGCGGCGGGCGCATGTTGATCTGCGTCGTTGCGCCGCCCGAAGCATGCCATGGGGAAGGCTGGCGAGGGCAGGGGATGGCGGTACGCGATGTTGGGCATTTGCCCACAACCAAAACGGCGTTTTCCCCGCGTCTATCGGAACCGGCCGGCTGATCTTGGTGGCAATCCCTTAATGCTTTCCCTTGAGTGCCCGATGGCGGCCGGATACGACGCCGAACTCCCCCATCCAGGTGGCCGGTATCCCCCGTTTTTGAGCGGCGCCCGCTTCCGGGAGCTTCACATACTTTCAAGGCTGGGCGCCCGCGGCACGGGCCGCCTGGCTCCAGCAGGCGCATGACAGGACTCGCCCCGGCCGGCTGGCCGGGCCCACGGCAGGATACGGCCCCCTGTAGACCTCCCCGGGCCCGCGAGCGCAGCCCTTCCCGCCGACCACCAGCCCCTGCCCACTACCAGCCCGCGCCGGCTGCCGGGCGCCCCTGGAGAACGTATGGGAGCAGCAACCATGAATACGTTGGCCGATGGCCGCTTCGCCCCGATCGTCGACATCAGCGATTCGCTCACCCGCCAACGCCTGCTCGACGCCCTGCTCGGCGCCGCGCCCAGCGATGCACGCCTGGTGCTGGTCTGCGCACCGGCGGGCTTCGGCAAGACCACCCTGCTGGCCCAGGCCGAACGCCTGCTGGCCGGGCGCGGCGAGCGCACCTTCTGGGTGAACTGCAGCGACAGCGACTACCAGCCGGAGCTCTTTCTCGACAGCCTGCTGCAGGGCCTGCGCGAGGGCATCGCGGAGCCGGCGGGGGACAACGGCCTGGGCGCGCTGCTCGGGCTGCTGGAGGCCTGCCCGCTGAACTGCAACCTGTTCCTCGACCAGGTCGAGCTGGCCCTGAGCCCCGAGGTCGAGCGCCTGCTGGAGCAACTGGCCCGG
The DNA here is from genome assembly GCF_003176655.1 of Pseudomonas sp. RW407. NCBI lineage: Bacteria > Pseudomonadati > Pseudomonadota > Gammaproteobacteria > Pseudomonadales > Pseudomonadaceae > Pseudomonas > Pseudomonas sp. RW407. Next base: position 644,192 of record NZ_QGSL01000029.1, read on the forward strand.
CGCCTGCCGTCCGGCTGCCGGCTGTTGCTGGGCAGCCGCCGGCAACCGCTGCTGCCGATCACGCAGCTGCAGCTGGCCGGCCTGCTGCGGGTGGTGGAGGCCGACAGCCTGCGCTTCACCGGGGAAGAGTCGCAGCAACTGCTCGGCGCCCTGCTGGGCGAGGCGCGCACCCGCTACTGGGCGGACTACACCGAGGGCTGGCCCTTCGCCCTGCAGCTGCTGCGCCTGCGCTGCCAGGGCAGCCCGGCCGGCGAAGGGCCGCCGGAAACCGACCAGTACGCCTCGCTGGGCGGCATCTTCGACTACCTGGCCGAGGAGGTGCTCGCCAGTTGGCCGAGCGAGCTGGGCGAGTTCCTCCTGGACTGCAGCGTGCTCGACAGCGTGGACGTGCCGAGCGCCAACTTCCTGCGCGGGCGCGACGACGCCGAGCGCTGGCTGCGCGAGGCGGCGCGCCTGGTGCCCATCGTGGTGCCCGAGCAGCCGCAGCGGGTGCGCCTGCACCCGCTGCTGCGCGAATTCCTCCTCGGCCGCCTGGAAAGCCGCGAGCCGGAGCGCTTCGCCTGGCTGCAGGGGCGCGCCGCGGAATTCCACGCCCGGCGCCAGCAGGTGTTCCGCGCCGTCGAGCACGCCGCCCAGGGCGGCCTCTACTTCCAGGCGGTGTCCATCATCCTCGGCGCCGGCGCGGTGCGCCTGCTGGTCTGCGAGGGGGCGGTGCGCACCCGGGCGCTGCTCGAACTGCTGCCCCTGACCCTGGTGCGCCGGGAGCCGCGCCTGCGCCTGATGCTCATCTGCCTGCACATGCTCAGCGGCGAGACGCTGCAGGACAGCCTCGACCTGTCGCGGCTGGAGGCGGCGTTCGGCGGCGAGGTGGCCTCGCCGGAAGACGCCGAGACGCGCACCGACCTGCTCTACGTGCGGGCGATGATGGTCATCGGCAACGTGCAGCGGGCCGGCGACGGCGCCGTCCGCGAAGTGGTGCGGCGGGCCATGGTCGACGCCCGCGCGCGCTTCTTCGAGGACCCGCGCTACCTGTGCCTGGTGCTGCCGAGCGAGATCATGCTGCTGCTGCGCTACGGGAACGTCGACGAGGCGCGCCTGCGCCTGGAGGAGTTCATCGCCATCAACCGCAGCGAGGGCTTTCGCGAGAACCAGCCCTGGTCGCTGGTCTACCGCGCCCTGAGCGACAGCGCCCAGGCGCGCTACGACGACGTGCTGCAGACGGTGACCGGCCTGCTGGCCAAGGACGGGCCGCTGGCCGCGCCCCAGGCGAGCCTGCTGTTCCACATGGTCCACGCGCTGCTCGGCCACGTCCACTACGTGCGCGGCGACCTGGAGCAGGCGCGGCAGGCGTTCTCCCATTGCGCCTCGCGCCTGGGCGCCTCCCTGGCCGAGGTCTGGGAGCGGGGCCTGATAGGCGCGGCGCGGGCGGCCTTCTTCCTCGGCGACAGCGCCCAGGCCCTGGCCAGCCTGGAGGCGGCGCGTTCCGGGCACACCCTCGAATACCCGCTGCGCCGCGCGGTGGGCGCGACCCTGGTGGAGCTGCGCCTGCGCCAGCGCGAGGTGGAGGCGGGCCTGGCGCTGGCGATGGAGATCAACCTGGCGCGGCTCTGGCAGGAGGTGCTGGACGGGCGGCCGCTGTTCTGGGCTGAACTGGTCGCCATCGCCCAGGCCCACTACTGGCTGCTGGCCGCCCAGGGCCAGATGGCCGGCGCGCTGGAGGCGGCGGAAGCCTTCGAGCGCCTGGCCCGCGAGCGGCAGAACCGCTTCGGCGTCGGCCAGGCGCTGGTGCTCAAGGCCCACGCGCTGCTGGCCGGCGAGCTGCCCGGCACGCCCATGGCGGTGCTCGACGAAGCGCTGGAGCTGTTCGGCGAGGGGCTGGCGGTGCAGAGCTTCATCGAGGCCGGCGCCGAGG
>NZ_QGSL01000029.1:646113-675927 GCF_003176655.1 Pseudomonas sp. RW407
CGTGCCCACGCGCTCCACTTCCTGCGCGGCGTGGCCCCCACCAAGCTGGTGGACGGCGCCTGGCTGTACGGCGTGCTGGCCCATGCCGGCGACGCCCGGCTGCTGCCGCTGGTGCACACCTACCTGGAGGAGCTGGGCCGCGGCGTGGCCGGCTGCAACCATGTGCTGATCTACCGCCACCTGCTGGAAAGCCTGGGCTGCGCCGGCACGTCCGACCTGTCCGTCGAGCACTACCTGCAGGGCACGGTGCAACTGGCGCTGGGCTGCCTGGCCGGGCAGCGCCTGCCCGAGCTGATCGGCTACAACCTGGGCTACGAACTACCGCCGCTGCACCTGCTGGTGACTACCTGGGAACTGCAGGAACTGGGCATAGACCCCACCTACTTCCGCCTCCACGTGACCATCGACAACGCCAGCTGCGGCCATGCCCGGCGGGCCCTGCAGACACTGTTCAACCACCTGCCGGACAAGCCGCGGCGCGCGGCCTTCCTCGCCCGGGTGCGGGCCGGCATGGGGCTGAACGACGTCGGCCTGTCCAGCACCCAGGTGATCGACGGCTTCGACCTGGACCACGAACTGCTGGCCATGCTGGAGCGCAAGCAGCCCTTCGCCCGCCACCAGCACAGCGACCGCGCGCGCATCCAGGGCCGCACCCTCAACCAGTGGCTGGCCCAGCCCTGGGGCGTGGCCGCCCTGTTGCGGGCGCTGCAGCAGGAAGGCTGGATCCTGCGCGACGCCGACCCGGCGCGCAGCCGCTTCTGGCGCCTGGTCAGCGGCCCCGACGCCGCCATGTTCGGCGTCTTCGATGGCTACGAGCAGCAGCTGCTGCACGACTGGATAGCCGGCAGCTGGGCGCCCTCGCCCGCCCCGGCCCGGCACGCGCCGCCGCGACCGCTGGCGCTGGAGCCGGCGCCGGCCGACCTCGACGAGGAGGAACGCCGGCTGCGCCGCGAACTGGCCCAGCTGGTGCCGCACCAGCGTCGCCAGCACCTGCTGCCGCTGCTGGCCCCGCAGCGCCACTGGACGCCCCTCGGCCTGCTGGCCACCCGCCTGTTCAGCCAGGACCTGGGGGTGGCCCCATGACTGCGCTGCCACCGCGCCTGGAGGCCCTGCTGGCGCTGGGGCTGCGCCTGCGCCGGGAAGGCTACGCCTTCGTCACCGTGAGCCCGGCCACCCATGCGCGGGTCGATGCCCGCGAGGAAAACGCCCTGGCCCGTGACCTGCGCGACATCTTCGGCTGGAGCCGGCCCTTCGCCGACGGCCAGCTCGAGCGCCCGCTGTTCTCCCTGCTGGCGGCCGCCGACCTGCTGCACTGGGACGGCCGCCACTGGCGCAGCAAGGTGCGCTGGTCGAGCCTGGAGGACCAGCTGTTCGTGCACTCGGCCTACCCCACCCAGGAGGCCGAGGCGGTGTTCTTCGGCCCCGACACCTACCGCTTCGCCCGCGCCATCGGCCAGCACCTGCAGGCACTGGACAGCCGCGACGTCCACCGTGCGGTGGACATCGGCTGCGGCGCCGGGCCCGGCGCCATCCTCCTCGCCGGGGCCTGCCCGCGGGCGGAAGTGCACGCCGTGGACATCAACCCCCACGCCCTGGCCTTCACCCGCGTCAACGCGCTGCTGGCCGAGGCGCCGCAGCTGCAGGTGCGCCGCAGCGACCTGCTGGAGGGCCTGGCCGGCGACTTCGACCTGATGGTGGCCAACCCGCCCTACATGCTCGACCCAGCCCAGCGTACCTACCGCCACGGCGGCGGTTCCCAGGGGGCGGAGCTGTCGCTGCGCATCCTCGAAAGCGCCCTCGGCCGCCTGGCGCCCGGCGGCAGCCTGCTGCTCTACACGGGCGCCGCGGTCATCGATGGCGAGGCGCAGCTGTGGCGCCAGGCGAGCCGGCTGCTGGCAGCCCGCCCCGGCTGGGAATGGCGCTACGAGGAACTGGACCCGGACGTGTTCGGCGAGGAACTGGAGCAGCCTGCCTACCGGCAGGTGGAGCGCATCGCCGCGGTGCTGCTGACCTTGCGCCGCCTGGCCTGAAGGCTCAGGGCTGGCGGTAGTGCCCGGGAGTGGTGTCGCGCTCCTGGCTGCGCTTGACCCGGCTCACCTGCACGTCGCTGATGCGCGCGGCGGGGCCGTGCAGCCCCTGCAGGAAGTCCAGTGCCGCGCCGGCATCGAGCTCGCCGTCGCGGTGCAGCGCCAGGGTGGTGGGTTGGTCGTCGAGGATGTAGCTGACCAGGTACAGGGGTCTGTTGCCCATGGGTGTCCTCCTCCGCGAAGGCGGTTGCAGGGAATGGCCGGGCTCAGGCCCGTTCGCCGCGGCAGGCGCGCCCCTCACAGCCAGGGTTGCACGGGCGGGCTGCGCAGCGCCACGGCGATCGCCAGGCCCAGCTCTTCCAGGCCCACCGGCTTGAGCAGCACCGGGTAGGCCTGGGCGTGCAACGTGGAACGCTCCGTGTTCTGCGTCAGCACCAGCACCCGCATCAGCGGGCGCAGCGGCAGGCAGGACTCGATCAGCGCGGCGCCGGTGAGCGGCCCGGCGAAGGGCTCGTCCACCAGCATCAGGTCGATCACCACCGACGAGGACAGGTGCTCCAGCGCCTGTATCCTGTCCACGGCGCTCAGCACCGCGTAGCCGTGGTCCAGCAGCAGTTGCTCCAGGCGCCACAACTGGTCGGCCTGCTCGGCGAGCAGCAGTACGACCTTGTCCGTTTCGCTCATGGCTCGTCCCCCGTCGGTGAATGCTTCCTTCCTCTAGTCCAGCAAGAACCACGCCCACCCCCGCGCCGGGCGCGGCCCCCGGCGCAGAGCACCCGCGCCGCGGGTCATGGCAGGGCGACATCAGCAGAATGCGCTGCCCGCCCGCGGCCGCGCTGCAAAATGCCCAGCGCTTCCGCCGGTAAGCTGGCCGGCACCAAGCGGCGCCGTCGCAGTCGCAGCAAAAGAGCGGCCAAACGAAGGTACCCGCCATGACAGAGCCTCCCCGCCTCCCTCCGGCAGAGCCCGCGCAGGCGTTCCGCGAACGCAGCTACCCGGTCGACGAGCACATGGCCAGCCAACGCCGCGCCTGGCGCCTGGAACGCCTGGGGCTGGTCGTCCTGCTGGGCATCGTGCTGGTGGCCCTGAGTGGCCTGTTCGCCAGCGGCCCGCTGAGTTCGCGCCAGCTGGCCAGCCAGGACGGCCGGCTGCAGGTCGAATACGAGCGCTTCGGCCGCATCGGCGCCAGCCACAACCTGCACGTGCGCCTGCGGGGCGCCCCCGGCAGCCCGGCCGAGCTGCGCCTGGGCGGCGACTTCCTCGCCCGTCAGAGCGTGCAGAGCCTGCAGCCGATGCTGCGCGGCGACAGCTGGCGCGGCGGCCTGGCCCTGCGCGGGCGGCACGACGAGCGCGGCGAGTGGCACCTGTTCCTGACCCTGCTGCCCGACGAGCCGGGCCTGCTCGGCTACCGGGTGGAAGGCGCCGGCCAGGCCCTGGAATTCAACCAGCTGATCTACCCCTGAGGAGGTGCCCCATGGAGTCCGTCCTGCGCGCCGCGGCCATCTACCTGCTGTTGCTGATCCTCTTCCGCATCGCCGGCAGGCGGTCGCTGGCTGACATCACCACCTTCGACCTGCTGCTGTTGATGATCATCGGCGAGGCCACCCAGCAGGCCCTGCTGGGCAACGACTTCTCGCTGATCAACGCGGCGCTGGTGATAGTCACGCTGATCGTCATCGACGTCGGCCTGTCGCTGCTCAAGCTGCGCCACCCGGCGGTGGACCGGCTGATCGAGGGCTCGCCGACGCTCATCGTCGAGTACGGCCGGCCATTGCGCGCGCGCCTGGCCGAGGCCCGCCTGCGGGAGGAGGACATCCTGCTCGCCGCGCGCCAGACCCAGGGCCTGGAGCGCATGGAGCAGACCCGCTTCGCCATCCTCGAGAAGAACGGCAAGATCTCCATCATTCCCGAGGGCGGCAACTGAGCTGGGCGCGCTCGTAGCGGTCGAGCAGCGGCTGGGTGGTCAGCCCGTGCAGGCAGATGCTCAGCGCCACCACGCTCAGCACCAGGTCGCTGGCGGCGCCCAGCGCCCGGGGCGCGTCGGCCTGGTTGAGCACGTGGCACAGGTAGAACAGGCTGCCGATGCCGCGGATGCCGAACCAGCCCAGCAGCCAGCGCTGCCGGGGCGCCAGGGCGCGGCGGGTGACCAGCAGCCAGACCAGCGCCGGGCGCAGCAGGCAGAACAGCCCCAGCGCCAAGGGCAGCGCCCGCCAGTCCCAGTGGTTGGCCAGCAGCGCGCCAAGCAGGGTCACCAGCAGCAACGCCAGGGAGCGCTCCAGCAGGTCGCCGAAGGAGAGGATGTCGAGCATCACCGCCCCGGCGGCGACCCTGGGGTGTTCGCTGCGATCCTCGCCGAAGGCGATGGCGCCGTGGGCCTGCCCCGCCTCGCGGATGTGCGCGGCCTCGGCCTGGGCTTCGGCCGGGTCCTCGCGCTTGCCGATGGTGGCCACCTCGGCGTGGCGCAAGCCGATGCCAGCCGCGAAGCACGCCAGGAAGCCCCAGCCGCCGAGGCTTTCCGCACCCACGTAGGACAGCGCGATCAGCGCCATGGCGAGGAAATCGTTGGCCGACACGCTGGTGTCGGTGTGCCGGGCGCGCAGGTGGATGGCCAGGCGCCCCACCCCGTAGCCCAGGCAGTAGCCGGTGAGCAGCCCGGCGGGTATGGCCCAGAGCACGTCCAGCAGCAGCCAGTGCGGCAGTTGCCGGAGCAGCGCCGGGGCGCCGCCGGGGGGCTCGGTGACCAGCAGGAAGGCCGCGCCGACGAAGGGAAAGGCCACCCCGTCGTTCAGCCCGGCCTCGCCGGACAGGCCATAGCGCAGGCCGTCGTCGTCGCTGGCGTCGTCGACCTGGACGATGCTCGCCAGCACCGGGTCGGTGGGCGAGAGGATCGCCGCCACCAGCAGCGCCAGGCCCCAGTCCAGGCCCAGCAGGTAGTGCGCCAGCGCCGCGCTGCCGGCGATGCAGCCCAGCAGCACCGGCCCGGCCAGTTGCCAGGTCGCGGTCCACACCGGCGAGCGCAGGCTCTGGCGCATGCGCAGCCCGCCGATGAACAGCGAGATCAGCAGCGTGGCCTCGGCCAGGTGCTCCAGCCAGGGGCTGATGCGGCCGATGTCCGCCTGCCACAGGTCCAGCCCCAGCGGGCCGATGGCCAGGCCGAACAGCAGGTAAAGCAGCGAGGAACTGACCGGCAGCAGGCGCAGGTAGGCGGAAGTCAGCCCGAGGGTGAGCAGGATGCCGCCGAGCACCAGCAGCCACTGGTTGAAGCCCATGGGCCGGCGCTCAGTCGACGGGCGACGGCTGCGCCTCGCAGCCATCGTCCTCCAGGCACGGCAAGGCGCGGCAGAGACGGAGGGTGCGAAGGCTTGGCATGGCGGTGGTCCTCGGCGGGTGTCGGTGGCTGTCAGCGGGGTGGCGGTTCGTCGCCTTCGGCCTGCTCCTCGTCGGCCACGCACTGGGGCGTTTCCCCGGCGCCGGCGTCCTCGCCCATGCGCTGGTAGGTGTCGCGCAGCTTCTGCAACTGCTCGGCGTCCAGCTCGTCCAGCCCCATCAGGGCGTCATGGGCCGCGCGGGTGGTGCGCAGCAACTCGTCGATCTTGATGTGCAGGGCGTCGGTGTCGCGGTTCTGGGTGTTCTGGATGAGGAACACCATGAGGAAGGTGACGATGGTGGTCGAGGTGTTGATCACCAGCTGCCAGGTGTCGTTGAAGTGGAAGAAGGGCCCGCTGACGGCCCAGGCCACCAGCAGGGCGCAGGCCACGGCGAAGGTCGGCGGGCGTCCGGCCCATATCGAGAGCCACTGGGCGAAGCGGGAAAAGGACGGGGCCTTGGGCATCTCCTGGGCGGCGCCCCCGGGGCGGGCCCCGCCGCGCGCGGCCCGGGAGGCCCGCCCCTGCCCCCTAGCCGGGGCGCTTCTCATCGCCGATCCCCTGGATGTCGACGTCGTCCGGTTCGTATTCCGGGGTGCTGGCGCAAGGGTCGCCCGAGTCGTCGGCATCCTCCTCGGGCGTCTCGATGACCGGGCCGGGCCGGCGCGGCTCGCCACGGCGCTCGCGCACCGGCGCCTTCGGCGGGTCGTCATGTTCGGCCACCGGACCGGGACGGGGTTTCTGCACGATGGTGTTCTTGCTGCTCATCACGTTCTCTCCCGGGGCTGAGCCCCCAAAGCCTCTCTGGTGTCGCCCTCGGTGGAAAAGCGCCGCGGCCGAGAGTTCAGAACATCTCCCCGGCGGTGCCGGGCGCCCCGCCCGGGGCGCAGCGGGGCATTTTCCTGAACTTCTCCCGCCACGCCCCGACAAAACTACTCAGACGAGTCGACAAGGGGGAATACCATGGCGCCGCTGAATGCCTGGCCCGACCTGGCCTTTCTCGGCCACCTGCTGCTGGTGACGGTCGCCGTCCTGGTCGCATTCGGGCTGCTTCGCTTGCTCCTCGGGTCCCTGAGAAAGCGCCTGGAGGCGCGGACGAGCCAATGGGCCCGCTATGCCTCGGCCATCGCGAACAGGACCAGCAACCTCCTGCTATTCGTCTTCTCGCTGATGCTGGCCCTCAAGTTCGTCGCCTTCCCCGCCAACTGGGAGGCGGCGCTGGCCCATGGCTGGTTCGTCGTCCTGGCGCTGCAGGTGGCCTTGTGGCTCGACGCCTGCGTGCGCCTGTGGACCGGGGAGCTGGCCCGCTCGCGCTTCGGGGGCATCCGCAACCCGGTGATGACGACTCTCCTCTCGGTGGTGATCCTGATCGTCGTCTGGGCCGTGATGCTGCTTTCCATCCTGGCGAACCTGGGCGTCGACATCACCGCCCTGGTCGCCAGCCTGGGCGTGGGCGGCATCGCGGTGGCGCTCGCCGTGCAGACCCTGTTGAGCGATGTGTTCGCGTCACTCTCGATCGGCTTCGACAAGCCCTTCGAGATCGGCGACTTCATCGTGTTCGGCGACGTGGCGGGCACCATCGAGCACATCGGGCTCAAGACCACGCGCATCCGCAGCCTCAGTGGCGAGCAGATCGTCTGCTCCAACACCGAACTGCTCAAGCAGACGCTGCATAACTACAAGCGGATGAACACCAGGCGAATCGTCTTCCAGTTCGGCATCAGCTACCGGACCTCGGCCGACAAGGCGAAGGCGGTGGCGGAGCTGGTGAAGGAAATCATCGACGCCCAGGCGGAGGCGAAGTTCGACCGTGCCCACTTCCTCGCCTTCGACGAGAGCCGCCTGCTCTACGAGGTCGTCTACATCATGCAGACGGCCGACTACAACCGCTACATGGACGTGCAGCAGCAGATCAACCTCCGGCTGCTGGCCGGGGTGAAGGAGCTGGGCGTCGATTTCGCCTTCCCGGTCCGCGAGCTGCGCAACGTCGAGGCAATGCCCACGCCGCAGCGCAGCGCCGAACGCCAGTCGACGGCTGCCTTCGCCCACCCACAGGCGCAAGGCGGCAGCCGGGACTCCACCAGCCATTGAGCGGGCGCTTCAGTCCTCGGGCGCGGAACGCTCGTAGCGCGCATTGAACGCCTGGATGAAGGCATTGCGCAGGATGCCGAGGAAGGCCTGGAAAGCGCTGACGTCCTGGTCATGGATGTTGCCGCTGAGGTCGACGCGGGTAGCGAACTGGTCCTTGCGCTGGTTCTTCAGCAGCGTCTCGCCGCCGCCGACCAGGGCTTCCCATATGGAGCGGAACAGGCCCTTGTCCTTCTCCTCCACGTCCTGCTGCCAGTTGAACACGTCGACGTCGCGCAGCAGCGGCTTGATGTAGCCGCTGAGCCGCCCCTTGTCCGCCGTGGCCTCGATCACCAGCGTGGCGTGGCCCTGGTTGAAGTCGAACTTGCCGTAGGCCGAGGCGAAGTCGTTCACCCGCCGCAGCTCCACGTCGCTGGCCCGCAGGCGCAGTACGAAGTCCTCGAAGTCGGAGAAGGGGTCGAAGGACGCCTGCACTTCCAGCGGCGCCTGGCCGAACAGCCGGGCATGGCCTTCGAAGCGGGCCACCCGCTTGCCCTTCTCGTCCGCCACGTTGGTCAGGTTGTACAGGCTCGCCTGCACCGCGCTGGCGGTGAGATGCACCGACGGCCTGGAGCGGTAATTGCGGAAGTGGATGCGGCCGTCCTCGATGCGCACCTCGTCCAGGGTGGTGGGCAGCAGCTTGTCCAGTTGCTCGCGCCAGTCGGTACCGGCGCCGCTCTGGGAGCCCTGGCGGTCGCCACCGTCGACGAAGTTCAGCTGCGGCCGCAGGAAGACCACCCGCGCCACGATGCCGTGGTCGTACCACAGCGCGTGCCAGCTCACCGACAGATCGATCACTGGCGCGTCCAGCAGCGGCACCGGCACCTTGCCGTTGACCTTGACGATCTTCAGGCCATTGATCCGGTATGCCCCGCGCCACAGCGCGAGATCGACGTCGGCGAGCTGGCCGTGGTAGTCGCCCATCCGGTCGAGCTTGCCGTTGAGGTAGTCGCGGATCACGTAGGGCAACGCGACATGCGCGACCAGCAGCAACGCCAGGATCGCCAGGACGCTCGACAAGAGCAGGCTGTAGCGTCTTTTCATCCTCGCCTCCGGAGGCTCTCTGCCAGTGGACCGGTGCAGTGGATGGCGCCCCGGCGCGAGGTCATTTCCTCTCCCGCCGCGCCTGGCGGGCGAGGAACCCGTCCTCGCGCGGCGCATCCACCGCCTCGCGGTGTTGGCGGATAACGCTGCGTCAGCCGGCCTGTAGGGCGAATAACCGTTCGCGGTTATCCGCCGCTGGCCCAAACACCGCGCTCCCACCCGGGCTCACCTCACGCCGGCACCGCCCCCACCTGCGCTTCCCTGGCCCAGATACGATGCTGCAGCAAGGCGTTCTTCAACCCGCCGAACACGTCCGCCACCGTCGCCCCCATCACCACGCCGTCGTCCGGCTGCAGGCCCAGTTGCCCCGGCAGGGCCTGTCCGTCGCCGCTGAAGGCCAGCGGCTTGAGGTGCTTGTAGGCCTCCAGCAGGTAGTGCATGCCGGCGCCGTCCACGCCCAGGGTGACCGCCACCCCGCCGGGCACGTAGACCGCGTCGAAAGCCACCGAGGGCAGGCCGTCCCAGGTGCCCTGGGGCGTCAGGGTGGCGCCGCTGTCGGCCTTGACCGGCGCCGCCGTGGGCGCGATCAGCTTGGCGCTGGCACCCTCCGCGCCCAGGGCTTGGAGCATGTCGCCGACCTCGCCTTCGCTGGCGCCGTCGGCGATCAGGATCGCCACCTTGCGCGAGCGGATGTCGCCGGGCAGCAGGTTCACCTGGCTCAGCGCCGGCGAGGGCTGCGGCGGCGTGCGCCGCGGGGCCCGGGCGGTGACCTGCACGCCGATGCGCTGGGCCACCCGGGCGGCCAACTGGGCGTCGATGTTCGCCAGCACCTCGTTGACCTCGCGTTCGCGGATGGCCTGGCGCTCCACCTTGCCCAGCTCGAAGGCGTAGGCCGCCACCACGTGGTTCTGCTCGGCCTCGCTCAGGCTGTGCCAGAACAGCGCGGCCTGGCTGAAATGGTCGCCGAAGGAGTCCGGGCGCTCGCGCACCTTGGTGCCGGTCATGGGTTCATGGTAGCTGACGAAGCCGCCCTGGCGCGCCGCCGGCGGCGTCTCCCGGGGCCAGCCGGCGTCGATGGAGTCGGGCTCGTAGGAGGCCCGCCCACGATGCAGGGTGTGCTGGTGGAAGGCGTCGCGCTGGTTATTGTGGAACGGGCACAGCGGCTGGTTGATGGGGATCTGGTTGAAGTTCGGCCCGCCCAGGCGCAGCAGCTGGGTGTCGGTGTAGGAGAACAGCCGGCCCTGCAGCAGCGGGTCGTTGGTGAAGTCGATGCCCGGCACTATGTGGCCGACGTGGAAGGCCACCTGCTCGGTCTCGGCGAAGAAGTTGTCCGGGTTTCGGTCCAGCACCATGCGCCCGAGCACCTGCACCGGCACCTGTTCCTCGGGCACCAGCTTGGTGGCGTCGAGCAGGTCGAAGTCGAACTTGTCCTGGTCGTCCTCGGCGATCAGCTGCACGCCCAGCTCCCATTCGGGGTAGTCGCCCTTCTCGATGTCTTCCCAGAGCGTGCGGCGGTTGAAGTCCGGGTCCTTGCCGGCGAGCTTCTGCGCCTCGTCCCAGACCAGCGAGCAGGTGCCGGACTTCGGCCGCCAGTGGAACTTCACCAGGGTGCTCTGGCCATTGGCGTTGACCAGGCGGAAGCTGTGCACGCCGAAGCCCTGCATGTTGCGGTAGGCGATGGGGATGGCGCGGTCGGACATCAGCCACATGACCATGTGCGCCGACTCCGGCTGCAGCGAGACGAAGTCCCAGAAGGTGTCGTGGGCCGAGGCGCCGGTGGGGATCTCATTGTGCGGCTCGGGCTTCACCGCGTGGACGAAGTCGGGGAACTTGATCGCGTCCTGGATGAAGAACACCGGCATGTTGTTGCCCACCAGGTCGAAATTGCCCTCCTCGGTGTAGAACTTCACCGCGAAGCCACGCACGTCGCGCACGGTATCGGCCGAGCCGCGCGGCCCCTGCACGGTGGAGAAGCGCACGAACACCGGGGTGCGCTTGCCGGCCTTGCCGAGGAACGCCGCCCTGGTCAGCGCGCTGCAATCGTCGTAGGCCTCGAAGTAGCCGTGGGCCGCCGAGCCACGGGCGTGGACCACGCGCTCGGGAATGCGCTCGTGGTCGAAGTGGGTGATCTTCTCGCGCATGATGAAGTCTTCGAGCAGCGAGGGGCCGCGCGGGCCGGCGCTCAAGGTGTTCTGGTTGTCGGCGATGCGCGTGCCGGTATTGGTGGTCAGGGGCTGCCCGGTGGCGTCCTCGCGGTAGCGCTCCAGTTGTTCGAGCTTCTCGTTGCCGTTGCCGTTGCCGCGGTCGGTGGTCTGGGTCCCCGCCAGTTGGCTGTGCTTGCCGGACTCTTTCTTCTGTGTCATCTGTCCATCTCCTGATCAGGTGGGCGGCGCCCATGGCGCGCGCTGGCTCTTGCTTGGGGGCGGGCGCGGCGGCGGAGTTCAGGCTTTTTTCCCCGGCGGTGCGCAGGCGGCGCGTTCGGCGTTCGGTTTGAACCTGCGGCGCTGCGTGGCAGTCGGCTGGGAAACGACCTTCGCCGGAGCCGTCATGCCCCACGACCTGCCCATCGGCCTGCTGCAGGCCCTCGCCGACTTCGAACTCCCCCGCGACCTCAACCGCCAGCCGGCCACCCTGGGCAGCCGCCTGCGCGAGCTGTGCGCCGCCGGCCTCGACCAACTGCCCCGCCCCGGCAGCGGCCTGACCCTGCAGCGCTGGCAGGCGCTGGCGGCGGTGTCCGGCAGCGACCTGTCGTTGCTCAAGCTGTACGAGGGCCACACCGACGCCCTGGCGATCCTCGCCGAACTGGCCCCCGAGGTGCCGCGCCGCCCCGGCATCTGGGCGGTGTGGGCCGCCGACCCACCGGCCCGGCTGGTGCGCATCCAGGCGCGCCGGGGCGACGAGGTGCGCATCAGCGGGGTCAAGCCCTGGTGCTCCGGTGCCGCCCAGGTCGACCGCGCCCTGGTCAGCGTCCGTGACGAGGACGAGCGCCCGCAGCTGGTGGCGGTGGACCTGGCGCAGCCCGGCGTGCGGGTCGCCAAGGGCGGCTGGAACGCCGTGGGCATGGCCGCCACCGCCAGCGTCGAGGTTACCTTCGAGGCGGCCGAGGCGCGCTGCGTCGGCGGGCCGCTGGCCTACCTGGAGCGCCCGGGCTTCTGGCACGGCGCGGCGGGCATCGCCGCCTGCTGGTACGGCGCCGCCAGCCGCCTGGCCAGCTACCTGCACCATGGGCATACCGACGATCCCCACGCCATGGCCCACCTGGGCGCGGTGGACGCTGCCCTGGCCGGCGCCGCCGGCGCGCTGCGCGAATGCGCCAGCTGGATCGACGACAACCCCGGCGCCTGCGCCGAACTCGGCGCACGGCGGGTGCGGGCCCAGGTCGAGGGCGCCGTGGAGGCGGTGCAGTGGCACGTCGGCCGTGCCCTGGGCGCCACGCCCTTCTGCCGCGACCACCACTTCGCCCAACTGGCCGCCGACCTGCCGGTGTTCCTGCGCCAGAGCCATGGCGAGCGCGACCTGGCCTGCCTGGGGCTGCGCTTGACCGCCCAGGCCACCGAGGCCTGGGCGCTATGAGCGCGGCACAGGACCCGATCGCCGCGGCCGGCGCCGGCACCGCGCCCGGTGCCTGGCGCACCTGGCCGGGCCTGCAGCGCCTGCCGCGGATTACCCCGCCGGCGCTGCTGGGCGGCGGGCGCCTGGTGCTGGTGGCGCCGCACCCCGACGACGAGGTGCTGGGCTGCGGCGGCCTGCTGGCCAGCCTGGGCGCCCTGGCCGGCGAGACGCTGCTGGTGTCGGTCACCGACGGCGAGGCCAGCCACCCCGGCTCGCCCCTGTGGCCCCGCGAGCGCCTGCGCGAAGTGCGCCCGCAGGAGAGCCGCGAGGCCCTCGCCCGCCTCGGCCTGGACCTGCCCCGCCTGCACTGGCGACGCCTGCGCATGGCCGATGGCCAGGTCGCTGCGGCCACCCTCGACGCCGCCCTGCGCGGCCTGCTGCGCCCCGGCGACAGGCTGGTCAGCACCTGGCGCCACGACGGCCACCCGGACCACGAACAGGTCGGCCTGGCCTGCGCGGCGGCGGCCGCCGCCCGCGGCGCACGCCATTGCGAAGTGCCGATCTGGGCCTGGCACTGGGCCGAGCCCGGCGACCCGCGCCTGCCCTGGGCGCGGGCCCGGCGCCTGGACCTGGACGAGCGCGCCCTGTGGCGCAAGCGCCGGGCCATCGCTGCCCATGCCAGCCAACTGCAGGCGGACCCCAGCCGCGGCGCCGGCCCCATCCTCGGCCCGCACCTGCTGGAAACCCTCAGCCAACCCTTCGAGGTGTACTTCCTGTGAGCCTGCCCGCTAGCCATTTCGAGGCGCTGTACGCCGGCGATCCCGACCCCTGGGCCTTCCGCACCCGCTGGTACGAGCGGCGCAAGCGCTCGCTGCTGCTGGCCTGCCTGCCGCGCCCGCGCTTCGCCCGCGGTTTCGAGCCGGCCTGCGCCAACGGCGAGCTGAGCATCGAACTGGCGCAGCGCTGCGACCAGCTGCTGTGCAGCGACCCCAGCGCCACCGCCGTGGGCCTGGCGCGCCAGCGCCTGGCCAGCTGCGACCACGCCCGCGTACGCCAGGGCGGCCTGCCGCAGGACTGGCCCGCCGGCCGTTTCGACCTGGTGGTGCTCGGCGAGCTGGGCTACTACCTCGCCCCGCCGGCCTGGCGCCTGGCCTGCGAACGCGCTGCCGCCAGCCTGGAACGCGGCGGCGCGTTGGTGGCCTGCCACTGGCGCCACCCGATCCCGGGCTGCGAGATGGCCGGCGACGACGTCCATGCCCTGCTCGCCGAGGCCATGGGCGCGCCGGCGCGGGTCCGCCACCTGGAGCCGGACTTCCGCCTGGAACTGTGGTTCGACGACAGCGCCGGAGCCGCCCCGTGATCGGCGTGCTGGTGCCGGTGCACAACGAGGAAGGCCGCCTGCGCGGCTGCCTGCTGTCGTTGCTGGAAGCGGCCCGGCACCCGGCCCTGGGCGGCGAGCCGGTGCGCGTGCTGGCGGTGCTCGACAGCTGCACCGACGGCAGCGCGGCCATCGCCACCGAGCTGGGCGTGGCGGTGCTGCCGCTGGCGGCGCGCAACGTCGGCCAGGCCCGCCGCGCCGGAGCCCAGCACCTGCTGGGCCTGGGCGCGCGCTGGCTGGCCTGCACCGACGCCGACAGCTGCGTCGGCCCCGACTGGCTGGTGCGCCAGTTGGCCTTCGGCGCCGAGGCAGTGTGCGGCACGGTGCGCCTGGACGACTGGTCGGCCCATGCCCCCGAAGTGCGGGCGCGCTACCTGCGCCACTACCAGCCCCGCGAGGGCCACCGCCACGTGCACGGTGCCAACCTGGGCGTGTGCGCCCTCGCCTATCGCCGCGCCGGCGGCTTCCGCCCGCTGCCCTGCGACGAGGACCTGCACCTGGTGCGCGACCTGGAGCGCTGCGGCGCCCGCATCGTCTGGACGCACCAGACCTGCGTGACCACCAGCGCCCGCCGCGACTACCGCGCCCACGGCGGCTTCGGCGCCTACCTGGAAAGCCTCGCCGAACCGCTCTGAGGCTCAGGCCGCGCCATCGGGGGCGCCGGCCTGCCAGCCGTCGCCGGGGCCGGTCTCGCCCTCGCCGGGGGTCAGCGGGACGATGCGCAGCTCGGTGATGTCCGCCGGGTTGGCGTCCGAGTGCAGGCTTTCCAGCTGGAAGCGCGCCTGGTCCGGGGTCAGGTCGCCGCCGGGGGCCTCCACCTCGTGGGAGCAGGGCTGGCCTTCGAGCTCGTAGTGGATGCGGAAACGCGGGGGGTGCGCCATGGTCCTGTGCCTCCTGGGTGGGCTGCCGCCGGCGGCGGCCATTCGTCGAAACGCTTGAGCTGTCCGCGGCTCGGCGCCAGCGGCGCCGCCCGTGGTGCGTGGTCTCCGACTGACCGGTGCGCAGGTCCAGGGTTCAGCCGCGGTCGCCGACCGGCTGCGGCGGATGGGCATGCCGGAATGCGGTTATTGCTATAAGAAAAAGTCATAACAACGGTTCGCTAGCCGGCTATCGTTCATTTCCTGGCGTCGGCTTTTCGGCGTGAGCGGGCCGAGAGGCCCCGGGCCCTGCGCGGACACGCCTGAGCGAATCGACTACCCGGAGTCCTTCCATGCAAACCTACCTGCAGGCCAAACGCATCCTCGAAGACAGCTTCGCGCCCTACGGCTGCCGCTGCACGCTCGAGGCGGACGGTTCGATGACCGTGCAATTGCTCGCGCCCAATTCCACGGACGTGGAACTGACCGTGCCGAAGATCCCGCGGCAGGACTGGAACAGCCTGCGCGCCGTGGCCAGGCTGGCCCTGGAGCTGCGCCAGACGCTGGACCTGGCGATACTGCAGAAGGACCGGCCGGCCTCGGCCATGCACCAGGAGGCCAGCTAGGGATTTCCCGAACCTCGCCGGGGCCGCCGGCTCCCAGCAAACCCCGGCCCGTCCGCGCCCTGGCCGCCTGCCGCCGCACTGAAAACCTGAACGCCCGCCCCGCTGCCTTCTCAAAACCAGAATGAGCCACGGGACGAGGTACGCAGCATGTCTTCCTTCCCCAGCGAAGCCGAGCGCGAATGCCTGGTCGAACGCCTGCGCCACGCCGCCGAACCGCTGCCCGATCCGGACGCGGCGACCTTCGGCGGCTTCTTCTCGCGCTACGCCGACGGCCGGGTGGTGCTGATCGGCGAGGCCAGCCACGGCACCTCGGAGTTCTACCGGGCGCGGGCCGCCATCACCCGCCAGCTGGTCGAGCGGCACGGCTTCAACATAGTCGCCATCGAGGGCGACTGGCCGGACACGGCGCGCCTGGACCGCCACGTCCGCGACTACCCCGGCCAGCCCGACGAAGACGCCGCCTTCAGCCGTTTCCCCAGCTGGATGTGGCGCAACCGCGAGGTGCTCGACTTCGTGCGCTGGCTGCGCCGCCACAATGCCGGCCTGCCCATCGCCGAACGCGTGGAATTCCGCGGCCTGGACATCTACAGCCTGCGCGCCTCCATGGCCGCGGTGCTGCAGTACCTGGAGCTGCACGACCCGCCCCGCGCACGCGAGGCCCGCGAGCGCTATGCCTGCCTCACGCCCTGGCAGGGCGACCCGGCGGCCTACGGCGCGCGGGTGGAATGGGGCGACGGGGATTCCTGCGAGGCGGTGCTGGGCGAACAGTTCGACGCCTACCTGTGGTTCGCCCGGACCACCGCTGTCACCCCGCTGCAGCCCGGCACCGGCGAGGCGGCGCCGGGCGCGGCGGACACCTTCCCCTTCGGAGTCTGACGATGAACGCATTCGACGACCGGCGGCACGCCGGCAAGGCCCTGGCCGAGGCGCTGCGCGAACGGCCCATGCACGAGCCCCTGCTGCTGGCCCTGCCCCGCGGCGGCGTGCCGGTGGCCTATGAGATCTCCCTGGCCCTGCAGTACCCCCTGGAACTGCTGCTGGTGCGCAAGATAGGCGCGCCCGGCCACGAGGAATACGCCGTGGGCGCCGTGGTGGAAGGCGACCCGCCCAGGTGGGTGAAGGACGAGGACCTGCTGCGCCAGCTGCGCGTGGCGCCCGACTGGTTCGAGCGCCGCCTAGCCGAACAGCTGCGGGAAATCGAGCGCCGCCGCGCCCGCTACTGCGGGCGGCAGCCGCTGGCGTCACGCCGTGGCCGCGACCTGATCCTGGTGGACGACGGCCTGGCCACCGGCAACAGCGTGCGTGCGGCGCTGCAGGCCCTGCGCGAGGACGGCCCGCGGCGCATCATCCTCGCCGTGCCCGTGGGGCCGCCGGCCACCGTGGAGAAACTGCGGCCGCTGGTGGACGAACTGGTATGCCTGCTGACACCGGAGGATTTCCACTCCGTCGGCCACTACTACCGGGACTTCCACCAGCTCGACGACCAGGAAGTCATCGACCTGCTCGGCCCCTCGCGCACGCCTTCGGGCGCCTGATCCAGCCGGGCTGCGCCGGAACTTCAACCACTGGCGAAACTTCTTCGAACCATTCTCCGGCGCTGCCTTCCCAGTAACTGTGTGGGCCGACTGGCGGCCCACCCAATGGATGCGAAGCATCCGAGGAGCACTTTCATGACTTCCAAAAACACCAATCCCGGCAACTTCGCCAACGATCGCGAAAAAGCCTCCGAGGCAGGGAAGAAAGGCGGTCAGCAAAGCGGCGGCAACTTCGCCAACGACCGTGAGAAAGCCTCCGAAGCCGGCCGCAAGGGCGGGCAGCACAGCCATGGAGGCGGGCGCAGCTAACCTGGCAAGTGCCCTCCCGGTGGAGCGCCCGCTCCACCGGGAACCTGATCGCGGACGGAGTCCTACGTAACCCAACTCCCAATGCCCAACGGGATTCCGCCCCACACCGAGGAGAGGCGTTGGCAGAGATGCATGAACAAATCCGTAGGGCGAATAACCGTTCGCGATTATCCGCCGCCAACCTCAAACCTGGCGCCCTACGGGCTAGGCATGCCAGCAACGATACCAACCGTCCTCTTCACTGATGCGCAGCTGCGTCTGGTACAGCGCGGACAGGCGCTCGCTGGTCAGCACCTCGGCCTTGGGCCCGTCGGCGACGATGCGGCCGCGGTCCAGCAGCACCACGCGCTCGATCTCGGGGATGATCTCGTCGATGTGGTGGGTGGTGATGATCATCGCGTGCTCGGCGCCGCAGAAGCGCCGCAACAGGCGCAGCATGCCCAGGCTGGCACCCATGTCCAAGCCGTTGGCCGGCTCGTCGAGGATCAGCGCGCGCGGCGCGTGGACTAGGGCGCGGGCCAGCAGCAGGCGGCGCTTCTGGCCGGTGGACAGGCGCTGGAACATGGTCCGCTCGTGGCCTTCCATCTCCACCACCGCGAGCAGCTCGCGGGCCTGCTGCAACTGCGCCTCGCTGGGCTGCAGGTGGCCGTGGGCGCCGATCGAGCCGAAGAAGCCGGAGACCACCACGTCCAGGGCCTGGGTGTAGGGCGTGTAGTCGTCCTGCAGGTCCTGGGAGATGAAGCCGATGCGGCTGCGCAGGTCCCACAGGTTGACGGTGTCGCTGCCGAACAGCTTCAGGTGGCTGCCTTCGCGCTCCACCGGGTACAGCTCGCGGCTGATCAGCTTGAGCAGGGTGCTCTTGCCGGCGCCGTTGGGCCCGAGGATGGCGACCTTCTCGCCGTCCTCGATGCGCAGGGAAAAGCCGTCGAGCACGCGGGTCTGCTGCTGGAAGGCGGTGACGTTGTGGAATTCGATCATGGTCGGCTCATGGCGCTGGGGGAGCGCGAAGGATACTGCGCCGGGGCCCGCCTGCGCCAAGGGGGCGGGCATGACCTCCGGTCGGCAAAAACAATAACGGCATTTAAATATGCTGAAATTGCTCTTGTAGTGTTATCGACCTGCAAGAGGCTATCGCCATGAACGTCAGGACACTGCTTTTCCTCGGACTCGCCGCACTCTGCACCAGCGCCGCCCTGCCCACCCCGGCCACTGCCGCCGACACGCCCAGCGCGGCCTCGGCGCTGGATACGCGCCTGGCGCTGCGCGACCTGTGGCTGGAACACATCTTCTGGATCCGCGACTACGTCCAGGCCAACCAGGCCGGCGACAGCCGCCAGGCCAAGGTGGCCGGCGAACAGGTGGTGGCCAACGCCACGGCCATCGCCAACAGCATCGCCCCGCTGTACGGCCAGCCGGCCGCCGACCAGTTGCTGCAGTTGCTGGCCGGGCACTGGGGCGCGGTGAAGCACTACAGCGATGCCAGCGTGGCCAAGGATGCCAATGGCCGCAAGGCCGCCGTCGGCGAGCTGCAGGGCAACGCCGGGGCCATCGCCCGCTTCCTCGCCGGGGCCAACCCCAACCTGCCCGAGAACGACCTGCTGGCCATGCTCGGCACCCACGGCGCCCAGCACATCGCCCAGATCGACCAGTTGGCCGCCCACGACTACGCTGCCGAAGCCAGGACCTGGGCAGCCATGCGCGGGCATATCCTGATGCTCTCCGACGCCCTGGCCAGCGCCCTGGTCAAGCAGTTCCCCGACAAGTTCGCCGCGAGGTAGACGCATGCTTCAGGGATTGGGCCGCACCCAGCAGGACCTGCTCAGCGCCCTGCTCTACCGTGCGCAGGGCATGAGCATCGACGAGTTGGCCGAGCAGTTGGCGGTGACGCGCACCGCCGTGCGCCAGCACCTGGCGGCGCTGGAACGCGACGCCCTGGTGCTGCGCGGCCCGCTGCGCCCCACCGGGCGCCGCCCGGAGCAGCTGTACCAGCTGAGCCCCCGCGGCCGCGAGCTGTTCCCCCGGCAATACCAGCTGCTGGCCGACCTGCTGATCGGCGAAGTGGCGCAACTCATCGGCCACGACGCCCTGGTAGCGCTGATGCGCAAGCTGGGCGAGCGCATGGCCACGGAACTGGAACCAGCCCCGGTGGACCAGGCGCGCATCGTCGAACACATGAACGCCGCCGGCTACGAGGCGCAACTGATCGCCCGCAGCGGCGGCGAACCGGAGATAGTCGCGCACAACTGCGTGTTCCACCACCTGGCCAGCCGCCACCCGGAAGTCTGCGAACTGGACCTGGCCCTGCTCGGCCGCCTCGGCGGCGCCGCCGTCGACCACTGCGAGTGCATGCTGCGCGGCGGCCAGGTGTGCCGCTTCCAGCTGCGGCGCGGCGGCTAGCCCCGCTGGGCGGCGAGGGTCCGGCTGGAAGGCTCCAGCTCGCCGATCTTCTCCAGCCGCGCCCGCACGATGTTGCGGCTGATGCCCAGCAGGCGGGCGGTCTGCAACTGGTTGCCGTGGCAGTAGTGGTAGGCGGTGCGGAACACGGCTTCCTCGATGTGTTCGTACAGCTCGGGCAGGTTGCGAACGGTTATTCGCCCTACGTGCCCGGCCGGATCCTACGGTGCTCCACGATCTCGCCGGCATGAAATGCTATCATCCAGCGATAGCATTCACCGGATGAAGAATCGCCACGCCAGAACACTGGAAGCCCTCTTTCGCACGCCTACGAGTGCGTCGTTGGCCTTCGCCGACATCGAAGCGCTGGTCCTCCACCTGGGAGGTGAGATTCAGGAGCGCGAAGGATCGAGGGTGAGGTTGACGCTGGGCGCTTGCATCTGGCGATGCCATCGCCCCCATCCGGGCAAGGAAGCGAAGAAGTACCAAGTCGAAGAGGCCCGCGAATTTCTCCGCCGGGCCGGAGTTGAACCATGAACTGCATGACCTACAAGGGCTACGCGGCGCGCGTAGAATTCGACGACCGCGACGACATCTTCGTCGGCCGCCTGCTCGGTGTCCGCGACATCATCAGCTTCCATGCCGACAACGTGGCCGAGCTGCACACGGCTTTTCACACGGCCGTCGAGGATTACCTGGCCGACTGCGCCGAACGGGGCGTGACGCCGGAGAAACCGGCCTCGGGCAAGGTCATGCTGCGCATCCGCCCCGAGGTCCATGCCGCCGCCAGCCTCGCCGCACAAGCCGAAGGCAAGAGCCTCAACCAGTGGGCGGAAAGCGTCTTCGAACGGGCGGCCGGAAAGCACGCCGGTTGAGGCGGGGATGCCGCAGCTGCGCGACGAGTTGCTCGCCGAACTCACCGGCCACTGACCCCAACGGCGGCTATCCTTCGGACACGCCGCCTCCGCCTTTGTTTGATCCCGGCCAAGGCCCCGCGCCGCGGTTCGTGCCTGAATGGTGCCGACGCCGGAGCCCGGCGTGCATCCATCCCCCCTGCCGGCACGGGAGCGAGCATGGCCATGGAAAAGCACCACCAATGGAACCTCGGGTATTTCCTCGTGGCCTTCGTGGCCATGCTGCTGTTGCAGAACTGGCTGGGTGAATACTCGGCCGAGGCGCCGATTCCCTACAGCGAGTTCCAGCGCCTGCTGGACGCCGGCAAGGTCAGCGACCTGCGCATCGACCAGGAGCGCATCAGCGGCACCCTCAAGGAGCCGATCCAGGGCCGCACGCGCTTCACCACCAACCGCGTCGAGCCGCGGTTGGCGGCGCAGCTGGAGAAGGCCGAGGTGGACTTCTCCGGCGTCACCCAGAGCGGCCTGGCCAAGCTGCTGGGCTGGCTGCTGCCGTTCCTGCTGATCTTCGCCCTGTGGGTGTTCTTCTTCCGCGGCCTGGCCGAGAAGCAGGGCTTCGGCGGCATGGTCAACGTCGGCAAGTCGAAGGCGCGGGTGTTCGTCGAGCGCGACACCGGGGTCAGCTTCGACGACGTCGCCGGCATCGACGAGGCCAAGGCCGAGCTGCAGGAGGTGGTGTCCTTCCTCAAGGACCGCCCCACCTACAGCCGCCTGGGCGCGCGCATTCCCAAGGGCATCCTGCTGGTGGGTCCGCCCGGCACCGGCAAGACGCTGGTGGCCAAGGCCGTGGCCGGCGAGGCCGGGGTACCGTTCTTCTCCATTTCCGGCTCGGAGTTCGTCGAGCTGTTCGTCGGTGTGGGCGCCGCGCGGGTGCGCGACCTCTTCGAGCAGGCGCGCAAGGCCGCGCCCTGCATCATTTTCATCGACGAGCTGGACGCCCTGGGCAAGATGCGCGGGCTGGGCGCCTTCGGCGGCAACGACGAGAAGGAGCAGACGCTCAACCAGCTGCTCGCCGAGCTGGACGGCTTCGACCCGCGCGAAGGCGTGGTGCTGCTGGCCGCCACCAACCGCCCGGAAGTGCTGGACCCGGCCCTGCTGCGCGCCGGACGCTTCGACCGCCAGATCCTCATCGACCGCCCGGACCGCCGCGGCCGCGAGGCCATCCTGCGGGTGCACCTGAAGCGCATCAGCGCCGCCCGCGACCTGGACTGCACGCAGATCGCCGCCATCACCACCGGCTTCACCGGCGCGGACCTCGCCAACCTGGTCAACGAGGCCGCCATCGGCGCCACCCGGCGCGGCGCCGAGGCGGTGAGCATGGCCGACTTCACCGCCGCGGTGGAGCGCATCGTCGCCGGCGCCGAGCGCCGCAGCCGGCTGCTGCAGCCGCAGGAGCGCAAGGTGGTGGCCTACCACGAGATGGGCCACGCGCTGGCCGCCGCCTCGCTGCCGCGCATGGACCCGGTGCACAAGGTCTCCATCGTGCCCCATGCCATCGGCGCCCTGGGCTTCACCCTGCAGCGGCCCACCGAGGACCGCTTCCTGATCGGCCGCCAGGAACTCAAGGACCGCATGGTGGTGCTGCTGGCCGGGCGCGCCGCCGAGGCCCTGGTGTTCGAGGAGATTTCCACCGGCGCCGCCGACGACCTGGCCAAGGCCACCGACATCGCCCGCCAGCTGGTGACGCGCTTCGGCATGAGCGAGCAGCTCGGCCAGGCCGTGCTGGAGCGGCAGAGCGCGCCCTACCTGGCGGGCGACAACGGCCACCTGGCGGGGCTGCGCGAGAAGGACTACTCGGAGCAGACCGCCCGCGAGGTGGACCTGTGCGTGCGCGAGCTGATCGACGAAGCCTTCCGCCGCGCCCGGGCCCTGCTGGAGCAACGCCGCGCCGACCTGGAGGAAGGCGCGCGCCTGCTGCTGGAGCGGGAAACCCTCACCCCGGAGGACTTCCCGGCGCTGGCCGGCGCGCCGGCGCCCTGAACGGGCCTTCTAACCTCCGGCTATTTGCAGCGCCGCGCATATGCCGGGGAACTCATTGACAGATTGGCGCCAGACAAGTGTCATGGGCGTTGTCGTCCGGCGCGGTCGAGGTGTGGCGCCGGGATTACGTGGTCCGTTTGCGTGTTTCCTTATCCCCCGCACAGGAGCCGCCGGCATGTACGACTCTGCACCCAGGGCCTCGGGGCCCGCGGAGGAGGATTTCCTCTTCACCTTCGAGACCCACGTCCTGCAGAAGGCCCTGCCCGCCTTCGAGGAAGCCAGCCGCTTCGCCCGCGACCGCGGCCTGGACTGCCAGGTCGAGCTGCTCGTGGACGAGGACGACCACCTGCAATTGTGCCTGTTCGCCCGCCTGGGCAGCAGCCAGCAGCCGAGCTTCTACCGCATCGTCGCCGATACCGAACTCCAGGGCCTGGTCCACGAGCAGTACGCCGCCCATGGCCAGCGCACGCGCCGCCTGGGCGCGCACCTGGACTCGCTGGACGGCGAGGTGCTCGACGAACAGCTCGCCGAGTTCTTCCAGCTGGCCTTCGGCATGCACCTGGACGAGCCGGGGCACCGACGAGCCAGCGGCTTCTAGCAGCCGCCCCTTTTCCCTGCCGTTCCTCGCTTAGCCTCCCGCAGGCGGGTTTTCGCGCGACACTGTGTGCATGAGACCGTGCGCATGAATGGATCGCACGCGCCCGCGCAGGTGGGGTCTGAACAGAGGTACGGGCCACGATGCCCGCTGGAGGAATGCCCATGAAAAGCCCCGTGGATACCCCGCACCCCGATCCGGTGGTGACCCGCGAAGCCGATGAACTGGAGGAGCTGGTGGAGCTGGACCCGGTCGACAGCGGCCAGGAGCCGCACCTGTCCGCCGCCCACCAGGAAGGCGTGATCGACGAGCAGCACTGAGCGCCCGGGACCTTGCATTCTGCCGTGCAGGCTTTGTGCGATCGTGCGCAATGCACGCTCACGTCTTCGCTTCCCTCCATCAACCTGCTGATTTGAAAAGAGAAAATTTTCAAGCGAAGCTGGAACGCATGCTGCAACAGCTCTCCCATCGGCTTCACGGATACCAAGGGAGAGCGTCATGCACAACGACCGTAGCCAGGCCCCGCGACTTCTCGGCGAACAGTTCAGCGACTATCGCATCGACCTCCAGCAACGCCCGGATGGCGGCCTGCTGCTGAGGCTGCGCGACAACGAAAGCCGGCGCCTGCTGACCACCTGGGCCATCCCGGCCAGCGAATGGCGTGACCCGACGCGCCTGAACAACTTCATCGAACGCATCCGCCGCGACCTGCTGACCGCCGAGGGCCAGCCCCTGCAGGAAGACCAGGTGGACTGCTTCCGCAAGCGCATCGAACTGCAGACCTTCAACCCCGGCCAGGGCTGCCACCGCCAGCGCAAGATCGTGGTGGCCGGCGAGCGCCTGCGCGCCCTGGCGGCCAACGCCTGAGTCAGTCCGCGCCCTGGCGGAACTGCCCGGGGGTGGTCCCGCTCCAGCGGCGGAAGGCCTTGGCGAAGGCGCTCTCGTCGGAGAAGCCCAGGCGCTCGGCCACGTCCGCCAGCCGCGCGGGGCCCTGCAGCAGCTGCTCGGCCATGGCGTGCAGCACCCGCTCGCGCAACAGCTTGAAGCTGCTGCCCTCCTCGGCCAGGCGCCGGTTCAGGTGCCGGCCGCTGAGGCCCAGGCGTTCGGCGACACGCTCCTTGCCCCACTGCGGGTGCTCGCGCAGCAACCCCTGCACCTGGGCCGCCAGACTCTGCGCGCCCAGGCGCTGCAACTGGGCGTCGGCCAACTGGCGCAGGTGCTCGCGCATGGGCGCGTTGGCCTGGATCAGTGGCACTTGCAGGTCGCTATCGGCGAACACCAAGCCATCTTCGCCTGCGCCGAACCCGGGCAGCAGGCCCAGCAACTCGCGGTAGCTGCCCGCCTCGCCGCGGGCCCCGTGGCCGATGCGCACCGCCTGCGGGCGCACGCGCTCGCCGGTGATCCAGGCGCTCAAGCGCACCAGGCTGGCCAGCACCGCTTCCACCCGCGCCTCGCGGCGCACGCTGTAGCTTGGCTGGTAGGCCAGGGCCACGCCGCCGGCTTGGTGGCGCAGGCTGAACGCGCTGCCCTCGGCGATGATCGGGTAGTACTCCAGCAGCGCCTCCAGGGCCTCGCCGAAGGTCTCGCAGCTCATCAGCAGGGCGCCGACCATGTCCAGGTGGCCGACCTGCAGGGCGCTGCCCAGGCGCAGGCCGAGCAGCGGGTCGGCGCTGGCCGCGCACAGGCCCTCCCACAGCTCGTCCTGGCGCGCCAGCGGGATGCGCGCCTCGCGGCCCAGTTCGCGCAGTTCGGCGGGCAGCTGCAGGCCCAGGCGCGCGGCGGCCTGGAGGATGCCCTGGGCGTAGTGGACGGTGATCGAGGGGCTGTTGGGCATGGTCCCGAAATAACCGGAAAAAGTCCTGATTGAGCCATCAAAGCGCGGCGTGGGGCGGGTATCCTTGCCCATTACAACGAGAAACACAAACGAGCCGCGCATGCCTTGCACCCCCTGCCCCGCGCCCCTTCGGGAGGCGCGCTGATGCCCACCGTCCACCTGGAATTCGCCGGCGCCTCGATGCTGGCCCTGAACGCGATCATCGCGCTGATGATGTTCGGCGTCTCCCTGGAACTGCGCCGCGAGGACTTCGCCCGCATCGTCCGCACGCCCAAGGCGCCGCTGATCGGCATGCTCATCCAGTTCCTGCTGCTGCCGGCCGGCGCCTGCCTGCTGGCCAACCTGCTGCCGATCGACCCGCAGCTGGCCCTGGGCATGCTGCTGGTGGCCACCTGCCCCAGCGGCAGCTTCTCCAACGTCATGACCTGGCTGGCGCGCGGCAACGTCGCGGTGTCGGCCAGCGTCACCGCGGTGTCCGGGCTGTCCGCCGGGTTCTTCACGCCGTTCAACTTCGCCCTCTACGCCAGCCTTGCGCCGGAGACCCGCGCGCTGCTCACGCAGATCCGCATCGACCCGCTGGAGCTGCTGGCCACGGTGCTGCTGGTGCTGGTGGCGCCGATGCTCGCCGGCATGGCCCTGGGCCGGCGCCGCCCGCAACTGGCGCGGCGCCTGGAGAAGCCCATGCGGGTGTTCTCGCTGCTGGTGCTGGCGGCCTTCGTGGTCATGGCCTTCGTCAAGAACTACGCGCAGTTCGTCGCCTACTTCCACCTGTTCTTCTGGCTGGTGGCGCTGCTCAACGGCGTGGCCCTGGGCCTGGGCTACCTGTGCGCGCGGGCCTGTCGGCTGGCCGAGGCCGACGTGCGCGCAGTGACGCTGGAAAGCGGCATCCACAATTCGGCGCTGGGCATGGCGCTGATCCTGACCTTCTTCCCCGAGGCCGGCGGCATGCTGCTGATCGCCGCCTTCTGGGGCTGCTGGCAACTGCTCACCGGGCTGGGCCTGGCGCTGTTCTGGTCGCGCCGCGCGCCATTGCCGGGCCTGGCCGCCTCGGCGGGAAGAGCGCCATGAGCTACGTGGCGCCGGCCCTGGGCAGCTTCATCCTGCTGGCCTACACCCTGGAAGCGGTCACCGGCTTCGGCAGCGTGGTGCTGGCGCTGTCCCTCGGCGCGCTGCTGCTGCCCATCGAACAACTGCTGCCGGTGCTGGTGCCACTGAACGTCGGCCTGACCAGCTACCTGGCCTGGCGCCACCGCCGCCTGGTGCAGTGGCGGCTGCTGCTGGCCACCCTGCTGCCGGGCATGCTGCTGGGCATGGTGGCCGGCTACCTGCTGCTGCCCTGGCTGGACCCGCAACTGCTCAAGCGCGGCCTCGGCCTGCTCATCCTCTGGTTCGCCGCCCGCGAGCTGCAGCGCAGCGCCAAGGGCACGCCGCGCGGCCGGGTGCCCGGCTGGGCGATGCGCCTGGCCACCGGCGCCGCCGGCGTCTGCCAGGGCCTGTTCGCCTCCGGTGGGCCGCTGCTGGTCTACGCCCTGGCCGGCCAGCAGCTGGACAAGTCGCGCCTGCGCGCCACCCTGGTGTGCGTCTGGTTCACCCTGAACGGCCTGCTCACCCTGGCCTTCCTGCTCGACGGCCGGCTGCGCCCGGCCCTGCCCCAGGTGCTGGCCTACGCGCCGCTGCTGCCGCTGGGCCTGTGGCTGGGCGAGCACCTGCACCGGCGCTGCGCGGAACGCCACTTCCGCCTGGCCATCCACCTCCTGCTGCTGGTCAGCGGGGTCCTGCTGCTGTCTCCCTGGAGCCTCCTGTGAGCTACGACATCATCGTCAAGAACGGCCTCTACTTCGACGGCAGCGGCGCCCCCGGCGCCCTGCGCCACCTGGGCATCCGCGCCGGGCGCATCGATACCCTCAGCGCCTCGCCGCTGGACGAGGCCGGCTGCCCGCAGGTGCTGGACGCCGCCGGCAGCTGGGTGACCCCGGGCTTCCTGGAAATCCACTCGCACTACGACGCCGAGGTGATAGCCGCGCCGGCGCTGAAGGAATCGGTGCGCCACGGCGTGACCACGGTGGCCCTGGGCTCCTGCTCCATCAGCATGGTGCTGGGCGAGGCGGAGGACTGCTCCGACCTGTTCACCCGCGTCGAGGCGGTGCCCCGCGAGGTGGTGCTGCCGATCCTGCGGGAGAAGCGCACCTGGCGCGACGCCGCCGGCTACCGCGCCTTCTACGAGCAACTGCCGCTGGGCCCGAACCTGTGTTCCTTCCTCGGCCACTCCGAACTGCGCGTGGCGGTGATGGGCCTGGAACGCGCCACCAGCGGCGCCAGGCCCACCGAGGCCGAGCTGCGGCGCATGGAGCAACTGCTCGACGAAGCGCTGGACGCCGGCTGCTTCGGCCTGTCGGTGATGACCACGCGGCTGGACAAGATGGACGGCGAGCGCGCCTGGTCCAGCCCGCTGCCCTCCACCTTCGCCAGCTGGAAGGAGTTCGCCCGCCTGTTCGCCGTGCTGCGCCGGCGCGGCGCGCTGATGCAGGGCGCGCCCAACGCGGTGACCAAGATCAACGTGTTCGCCTTCCTCTGGCAGGCCCACGGCTGGTTCCGCCGGCCGCTCAAGTGCAGCATGCTCACCGCCCTGGACCTCAAGTCGCAGCCCTTCATGCACCGCATCACCCGCGCCTCCGGCTGGCTGGCCAACCGCGTGCTGCGCGGGCGCTTCCGCTGGCAGACGCTGCCGGCGCCCTTCGTGGTGCGCATCGAGGGGTTGAACATGAACGGCTTCGAGGAGTTCGGCGCCGGCGAAGTGCTGCGCGACATCAAGGACCCGGAAGAACTCTACGCGCGCATCCAGGACCCGGCCTTCCGCGAGCGTTTCCGCAAGGACATCAAGGCCACCCTCAGCCTTGGCCTGTGGCACCGCCGGCTGTCCGACTGCTGGGTGCGCGAATGCCCGGACGCGAGCCTCGTCGGGCGCAACTTCGAGGAGATCGGCCAGCAGCAGGGCAAGGACGCAGTGGACGCCTTCTTCGACCTGGCCAGCCAGTACCGCAACGCGCTGAAGTGGACCACCTGCTACGGCAACCACCGCCCGCAGGTGATGGCCAGGCTGCTGGCCAGCCCCTGGACGCAGCCGGGCTTCGCCGACTCCGGCGCGCACCTGGCGTCCCACGCGCAGTACAACTTCCCGCTGCGCCTGCTCAAGTACGTGCGCGACGCCGAGCTGGCCGGCCAGCCGTTCATGGACGTCGGCCGCGCGGTGCGGCGCCTGACCGGCGAACTGGCCGACTTCGCCGGGCTGGACGCCGGCTACCTCCGCGTGGGCGACCGCGCCGACCTGGTGATCGTCAACCCCGAAGGCCTGACCGACGAGCTGGACGAGGTGAGCGAGGCGCCCATGGAAAACCTCGGGCTGGTGCGCCTGGTCAAGCGCAACGACGCGGCGGTGGAGGCCACCGTCATCAACGGGCGCGTGGCGTACCGGCGGGAAAGCGGCTTTGCCGAGGAGCTGGGCAAGGAACGCGGCTTCGGACGCTTCCTGCCGGGCCGCGAAGTGGTACCGGCGTAGCGCGGATGAATCCACCCACGCCATTCCCCTGTAGGAGCGCGCCCTGCACGCGATTTCGCGGGCAGGGCCCGCTCCTACAGGTTTCCGGGAGGCACGGCATGTCCCCCCCGGAGCGGACCTTGTCCGCGATAGCCGGAACCACCGGAGCGGTTCGCGGATAAGATCCGCTCCTACGCTGCCCCACCCACGCCATTCCCTGTGGCACGAATCGCGGACGGAGTCCGCTCAGGCACGCTCCGCCTGTTCACGAACCAGGCTCGCGCGGTAGCTGCCGCAGCCTTTCCACAACAGCCCTATGGTCAGCAGCGTGGCCACCGCGGAGACGATGGCGATGGACGCCCCCACCGCCGCCGGGTCGCCGAACACCCGGTCGGTGATCAGCGCCACCAGGGTGGTGCCCAGGCCCACCGCCAGCAGGTTGCTGACCAGCAGGAAGATCGCCGAGACCTGCGCGCGCACCTGGTTCGGCGCCAGGTTCTGCATGGCCGTGGTGGAGGTCGGCAGGGGGAAGGAGGCGAAGAACATCGCCGGCACCAGCAGCGCCAGGGACAGCCACAGCGGCTCCACCAGGGCAAACAGGGCCACCGGCACGAGCATGCCGATGGCGCCGATCACGCCAGTGCGCATGGCCGCGTCGCCGTGGCCGCGGCGGGCCAGCACGTCGGTCAGCCAGCCGCCGCAGTACACGCCGGCGGTGTTCGCCAGCAGCAGTACCACGCCCAGGGTGTAGCCGGTGCTCACCGGGTCCAGGCCGTGCTTGCGCATGTACAGCGCCGGGGTCCAGCTAAGCATGGCGTACAGGGCCATGGCGTAGCAGGAGAAGCCCAGGTACAGGCAGGTGAAGGTCAGCCGGTGGCGGCCGAGGAAGCGCACGCCGTCGCCCGGCGCCACGGCCCTGGCCTGGCCGCTGGCGTCGCGGCTCAGGCCCTTGCGCTGCGGGTCGCGCACGGTCAGCCAGATCAGCAGGCCCACCAGCACCCCGGGCAGGCCGACGATGAAGAAGGTCAGCTGCCAGGCCTTGACCTCGCCCAGCAGCGGCAGCACCACGGCGTGGGTGTCCTTGAGCAGGTCGATGACGTAGCCGCCGACCAGGAAGGCCAGGCCGCCGCCGACGAAGGAGCCGATGGAGTAGATGCCCACCGCGCGTCCCAGTTTTTCCCTGGGGAACAGGTCGCTGAACATCGAGTAGGCCGCCGGCGACAGCGCCGCCTCCCCCACGCCGACGCCGATGCGCGCCAGGAACATCTGCAGGAAGTTCTTCGACAGCCCGCAGGCGGCGGTGGCCAGGCTCCAGAAGACCACGCCGATGGCGATGATCCGCGGCCGCGAGAAGCGGTCGGCCAGGTAGGCGATGGGCCAGCCCATCACCGCGTAGAACAGCGAGAACGCCAGCCCGTGCAGCAGGCTGAACTGGGTGTCGCTGAGCTGCAGGTCGGCCTTGATGGGCTCGATCATCAACGCCAGGATCTGCCGGTCCACGAAGGAGAAGATGTACGCCACCATGCACAGGCTGACGACGTACCACTCGTAGGCGTAGCGCCTGGGGCGCAGCTGCGCCGGGGTCTTGGCCTGGGTGTTCATGGGTTCCGCTCCTCTTGCGCCGCTATGGGCGTGTCCGGCAGGAATCCGCCAGGGGCGGGCGAAAGCGTGCGCGGGGCGTGGCACGGGGGGAATTGGCGCATGAGGGGCCTCTTGTTGTTTTGGCGGGCGTGTCGCTACAA
>NZ_QGSL01000029.1:675937-687361 GCF_003176655.1 Pseudomonas sp. RW407
TATCGGGCCCGTATGTCGGGGCAAGCCTTCTTGGTTACTTCTTTGAGGTTCGGCTTCCCGACGTTTGAAAGAAGTGACTCGCCCGAGGGGGCGAAACAAGAGACATCCGAACACTCGGAGCGGCGCGTTACACCTAAACCCAATAGACAGTTGCTCCTACGGCCGTGTTTCCCTGGAACCGTAGGAGCGGACTCCGTCCGCGATCATCCGCCGCTGGAAACGGCGGATACCTAGTCCAGCCCCGCGTCGCCGGCCTGCTGCTGCAGGCTGGCCTGGCTGATCTGGCTGCCCGGCGGCACGCTGCGCGTCAGCCAGACGTTGCCGCCGATGGTGGAGCCCTTGCCGATGGTGACGCGCCCCAGGATGGTGGCGCCGGCATAGATCACCACCTCGTCCTCGACGATGGGGTGGCGCGGCTGGCCCTTGTGCAACTGGCCGGTCTCGTCCGCGGTGAAGCGCTTGGCCCCGAGGGTGACCGCCTGGTAGATGCGCACCTGCTCGCCGATGATCGCCGTTTCGCCGATCACCACGCCGGTGCCGTGGTCGATGAAGAAGCTGCCGCCGATCTGCGCGCCGGGGTGGATGTCGATGCCGGTGGCCGAGTGCGCCAGCTCCGAGATGATCCGCGCCACCAGCGGCAGGCCGGCGCGGTACAGATGGTGCGCCATGCGGTGGTGGATGATGGCGAGCACGCCCGGGTAGCACAGCAGCACCTCGTCGACGCTGCGCGCCGCCGGGTCGCCCTGATAGGCGGCCAGCACGTCGGAATCCAGCAGTTGGCGCAGCAGCGGCAAGGCCAGGGCGAAGTCGCGGACGATGTCCTGCGCCCGCGCCTCGATACCGTCGTCCGACTCGCCGCGCTGGCGTGCGCCATAACGCAGTTCCAGGCGCGCCTGGACCAACAGCGCGTTGAGGGCGCTATCCAGGGTACGCCCGACGAAAAAGTCCTCGCTCTCCTCGCGCAGGTCGTTGGGCCCCAGGCGCATGGGGAAGAGCGCGCTGGCCAGGCGCTCGACGATTTCCTCGATGGAACGCCGCGAGGGTAGTTCGCGCCCTCCCTGCTCGCGCGGCCGGCCGCTGCGGCTACGCCACTCGCTGCGCGCCGCGCGCAGTTCTTCGACGATGCGCTCCAGTTGCCAGCTCACCGGGTTGTTTTCGTTTTGTTTGCCGATCTCGTGCATGTATCGCTACTTCCAATGCCGTGGTTCTTTCCAAGCGTAGGCCGGCTGGGGAGCCTTCGTCACCCTCGCCGGTCTATCCTGAGGTTTCCCGGGCCCGCCGACAAATCGCTGCCGGTTCTAAGCTCATGCCGGGCGGTACTCAACTTTCCTGATCGGCTGAGGCCCAGACCAGTGTCATCGTGTAGAGCACGCAGTAGCGGGCGACCTTGGCGAAGGCGACGGTCAGCAGGAAACGCCAGAAGGGTCAGCCAGGGATTATCGAGAAATAGTCAACCTGCAGGCGGACAAGGAAACCGCCCCAGGCCAGGGCCAGGCAAGCCGTCGCGCACCACTGGTCAAATAATGGCCATATGCCACCAAATTTTCACCTACCATGAACCTTGGCAGGATATGCCGATGCAGCACCGAAGGACCGACCGTTGACAGGTCGCTGCCTGCCGGAAGCCGGCGGCCCGGCCGTCGCGGGCCGCCAACTACCACGTGCCACTGGAATACACCCATGCCAGCCGGGGCCATCCCCAAGCTCAACCTGCGCACGCTGATCCTGCTGTTCACCTCGGTGGCCATCCTCGCCACCCTGCTGAACGACCTCTATGCCACCTACCGGATCCAGCGCGAGACGCTGGTGCGCAACTCGCTGGAAACCAACCGCGCCTACGCGGCGAAAGTCGCCCTGACCCTCGGCCAGAGCCTGGACGCCGACCTGGGCCGGCTGCGCTACAGCGCCCAGGTGATGGGCGGGGACTTCGCTTCCCGGGCGACGCTGGAAGCGGAAACCCGGCGCCTGGCGGAGCAGGACCAGAGCTTCAACACCCTGGTGGTGGCCAATGCCCAGGGCCGCATACTGGCCTCCTACCCGCCGGCGCTCAGCCTGGCCGGCCAGAGCCTGCGCTCGCGGGAACCGCTGGAGCGCAAGCAGGCGATGATCAGCCCGGCCTTCCATTCACTGGTGGGCAACCTGATCGTGTTCGTCTCCCACCCCATCCACAGCCCCCAGGGCGAGTACCTGGGGCTGGTCGGGGGCACCATCTACCTGCGCAAGAACAACGCGCTCAACGAGATCGTCAGCAAGCACTTCCAGACCGACGCCTCCTACCTCTACCTGGTGGACGGCAACCGCCACCTGCTGTTCCACCCCGATGCCGACCGCATCGGCAAGGCCGTGGGCCCGAACGCGGCGGTGGACGCCGTGCTGCGCGGCGAGAGCGGCGCCATGCCGGTCACCGACGACGAAGGGGTGGAGATGCTGGCGGGCTTCGCGCCGGTGTCCAGCAGCGGCTGGGGCGTGGTTTCCCAGCAACCGCTGAGCGTTCCCCTCGCCGCCCTGCGGGCGCTGATGCTGGAGGTGGTGCAAGGCATAGTGCCCATGGCCCTGCTGGGGTTCATCCTGCTCTGGTGGGCTGCCTCGCGGATCAGCCACCCCCTGAGCCGGCTGGCCGACTACGCCGAGCAGCTGGACGACTCCCAGGGCATCGGCAAGGTGCGCGCCTGGTACTACGAGGCCTGGCGCATCCGCCGTGCCCTGGTCCAGGGCGCGCTGCTGACCCAGGAGCGCATCGGTAAGCTCAACCACCAGGTGCTCAGCGACCCGCTGACCGGCCTGGCGAACCGGCGCATGCTGGAGGACTGCCTGCACGACTGGGCGCTGCTGGAGAAGCCTTTCGCTGTGATCAGCATGGACATCGACCACTTCAAGCGGGTCAACGACGCGTTCGGCCACGACGTCGGCGACAAGGTGCTGCAGGCCTTCGCCGACCTGCTGCGGCAGAACTGCCGCGACGGCGACGTGCCCTGCCGGGTGGGCGGCGAGGAATTCATCCTGCTGCTGCCGCTGACGGGCCTGGCCGACGCGACGGAAGTGGCGGAACGGATCCGCCGCTCGATGGCCGAAGCCGTCGTCCCCCCGGCCGGGCAGGTCACCCTGTCGGCGGGGGTCGCCTGCTGGACGGCGGACCGGCCGGATGTCGCCGCCACGCTCAAGGAGGCGGACGAGTTGCTCTACCAGGCGAAGCAGGCCGGCCGGAACCGGGTGATGGTCCGTGGCCGGGGAACCTCGACGACGGCCGCCTGAACAGCGCCACCGCCGCCCTCCCCGCCCAGGCGGGCTCATTCCAGTGGCGCAAGTCCGACCCCACTCTCCTCCCGGGCGTCGGGGTGCAATGTCAGTTCGATCCGGTGCGCGGCCTGCAGCAGCGCATCGGCACTCTCCTCGAGGCGTTTCGCGGCGGTGAGCAGGGCCGCGGCGGTATCGGGCGAAGCGATCTCCGCCGCGGCCTGCCGCAAGACCTGCACGGCGGAAGTCTCGTTGATGGCAGAGGCCAGCAACACCTTCCTTAGTCGTTCCATTTCCTCCTCCATCGTCGGCTGGAGCAGTGCAGGAATAGCTCCGATTTCGCCCGGCCAGCGGACGAGCCGACAACCGGCAGTGCCCGGACTTCGCCAATCACGACACGCCTGGGCCCTGGCGACAGGGGCCCAGGTGACTATTGCCGGCTCCGGCCTCACCAGCGCAGCAGGCGCGGGCCCAGCATGGCGCCCAGCAGTGTCGGCAGGAGCATGCCCAGCAGGTACCAGATGCCCCAGAACGGCACACCCATTTCCGGGCAGTGCAGGCAGTAGGCCAGGGTGGCGATGGCCCCGGCCAGCAGGCCGCCGGCAGCGCCGGCCTGGCGCAGGCATGTCGGCGCCAGGCCGCGCAGGGCCCAGAACACGCCGACGAAGGCTGGCAGCGAGAGCAGCGCGATGTTCAGCGGGCAGGTGCGCCAGGTGCGGCCGAACACCAGGTCGGCGCGCGCTTCCAGCGGCGCACCGGCCAGCGCCAGGGCGCCGCCCAGCCATACCAGCAGCACCGGCAGGCACAGCGCGGCCCAGGCCGCGCCGCCACGCACACCGGGGCGCGCCAGGCGGCCGCACAGCCACAGCGCCAGCGGCGCCAGGCTGCCCGGCAGCGCCAGCTTGGCCCAGAACAGCGGCGTGCGCGCCACCTCGGCGAGGTCCGCGCGCACGCCGTAGAGCGCCGCCACCAGCAGCAGCGCGCCCAGGCCGCCGCCCAGCAGGGCCAGGGCGAAGCGCCGCGCCAGGGCGTGCCGGTCCACCGCCGTTTCGCCGGCGGCGAGCAGGTCGATCAGTTCATCGGTCTTCATCGTTGCGCTTACCTCGAATCATGCCCGCCAGGGCCTTGAGCCCGCGGTGGATGCCGACCTTCACCGCGGAGCTGGAGAGCCCGGTGAGCCGCGCGGTCTCTTCCACCGACAGGCCCTCCAGCTTCACATGGATGATCGGCAGGCGCTGCCGCTCGGGCAGTTGCTGCAGCAGCCGGCCCAGGTCGCGGCTGGCCTGGGCCGGTTCGTCGTCCTCGCCAGCGAACAGCTCCCCGTCGTCCTCCTCCAGGGGCTGCTGCAGGGCCTCGCGGCGGGCGAAGGCGCGGAAATGGTCGGCCAGCTTGTAGCGCGCGATTGCCTGCACCCAGGCGGTCAGCGGCTGCCCGGCGCGGTAGGTGTGGCGGGCGTTGTGCACCGCCAGCAGCACTTCCTGCAGCAGGTCCTCGACCTCCGCCGGGCGCTGCGCCAGGCGCCGGCGCAGGAACGCCCGCAGGTGCGCGCCGAGGGCGCCGAGGAAATCGCGGTAGGCCGCGGCGTCGCCGGCCAGGCCACGCAACAGCAAGGCCTGGAGCTGCGCCTCGCGTGCGTTCAATTGCTCCTGGCTGGTAGTTCGTTGCATCGGTCGCCCTGGTTACACCGCGGATGAAATTTTCCCCAGGGCCGGCCCGCGCCGAACACGCCCCCGGCCGCCTGAAAAAAAACGGCCGTCGTTCAATACGTTAGGGCGGCGGGCGCGAAACCTCAAAAAAATTTTCGCGGCGCTGTAACCGGACGGCCGCAGGCGGCGAACTGGTTCATGAGCCGACGGTAACCCTCCGCCGGCCATCCCAACCTTTCGGAGACCGCACCATGAAAAGCATCGCCCTCGCCAGCGCCGCCCTGGCCCTCGCCTCCCTCGCCGGCGCCGCCCTGGCCGACGACATGAACACCCAGGCCGGCGCAGGCGCCGCCCTGGAGAAATGCTACGGCGTGGCCCTGGCCGGCAAGAACGACTGCAAGGCCGGCGCCGGCACCACCTGCGCCGGCAGCGCCAAGAAGGACTATGACGCCATGCACTGGAAGAACGTCCCGGCCGGCACCTGCACCTCGATCAAGACGCCCCACGGCATGGGCTCGCTGACCCCGATGAAGTCCTGAGCCAAGGCCGCCGACCATGAAAGCCACCCACGCACCAGGCGCCGGCCTGGGCCTGAAGGCCGAGCACTATGCCCAGGCCCTGGGCTGCGGCGCCGAAGGGCTCTGGTTCGAAGTCCACCCGGAGAACTACATGGTCGGCGGCCCGCGCCTCGCCTGGTTGGAGCGCATCGCCGAGCGCCATCCGCTGTCGCTGCATGGGGTCTCGTTGTCCCTGGCGGCGGACGCCCCGCCCGACACGGCGCACCTGCAGCGCCTGCGCGCCCTGGCCGAGCGCGTACGGCCGGTGCTGGTCTCGGAGCACCTGGCCTGGTCCGCCTGGCGCGGCCACTACCACCCCGACCTGCTGCCCTTCCCGCGCAGCGACGAGGCCCTGGCGCGCATCGCCGACAACATCCAGCGTACCCAGGACGCGCTGGGCCGGCGCATCGCCGTGGAGAACCCCAGCCACTACCTGCACCTGGTCGGCCATGAGCGGGACGAGATCGACTTCCTCGCCGAACTGGCGCGGCGCACCGGCTGCGGCCTGTTGCTGGACGTCAGCAACGTGCACGTCAGCGCCCACAACCTCGGCT
Source organism: Pseudomonas sp. RW407 (assembly GCF_003176655.1). Lineage (NCBI taxonomy): Bacteria > Pseudomonadati > Pseudomonadota > Gammaproteobacteria > Pseudomonadales > Pseudomonadaceae > Pseudomonas > Pseudomonas sp. RW407. Next base: position 681,929 of record NZ_QGSL01000029.1, read on the forward strand.
TCGACGCCGGCGCCTACCTGGACCGTTTTCCCGCCGAGGCCGTGGTCGAGATCCACCTCGCCGGGCACAGCCGCGACGACGGTGGCGAGTTGCTGGTGGACTCCCACGACGCCCCCGTCGCCGATGCGGTCTGGACGCTCTACCAGCGCCTGGTCCGGCGCATCGGCCCGCGGCCGACGCTGATCGAGCGCGACGGCCAGATCCCCGCATTCGACACGCTGCTCGCCGAACGCGAACGCGCCCAGGCCATCCTCGACCTGCAACGGAGGGTCCCATGAACAGCTCCCTCGGACGCTTCCAGGACGCCTTCGTCGAAGCGCTCCACCAGCGCCCGGCGGGCGACCTGGCGGCGCTGGCCGCCCAGCCCGGCTTCGCGGTCTACCGCAACACCGTGCTCAAGGGCTGCGTCGACGCCCTGTGCGACAACTTCCCCGCCGTCGAGCGCCTGGTCGGCCGCGACTGGCTGGAAGGCGCCGCGGCGCTGTATGCCCGGCAGGCCCCGCCAACCGATGCGCGGCTGGTTCTCTATGGCGAAGGTTTCGCCGACTTCCTCGGCGCTTTCGAGCCGGCCCGCCCACTGCCCTACCTGGCCGAGGTGGCGCGCCTGGACCGGCTCTGGCTGGAGGCCTTCGCCGCCGAGCAGGAGCCCGCCCTCGGCCTGGCCGAACTGGCCGGCATGACCGCCAGCGACCTCGCCCGCTGCCGCCTGCGCCCGCGGGCCTGCGTGCGCTGGCGCTGGTTCGCCGGGCAGCCGATCTACAGCCTGTGGCGCCATAACCGCCAGGCCCTGGCCCTGCCCGAGGAACTCCCCTGGCACGGCGAAGGCGCCCTGCTGGTGGGCAGCGCCGCGGGCGTGGCCTGGCAGCCGCTGGAGATCGGCGGCTGCGCCCTCCTCGACGCCTGCGCTGCCGGGCACGACCTCGACCTGGCATCGAACCTGGCCTTGCAGGCCCAGCCCGACCTGGACTTCACCGCCCTGCTCGGCCGCCTGCTGGCCGCCGCGGCCTTCGCCCCGCTCATCCTGCCCCACTGAGGAACCCGCCATGGACATCACCCATTCCCCGGCCAGCCGCCACGGCCTGCTGCACCACTGGAGCCGGCTGGCCGACACCCTGCAGCGCCTGCTCGGCGACAGCTTCCTGTGCCTGGTGGCGCGGCTGGGCATCGCCTCGATCTTCTTCCTTTCCGGGCGCACCAAGGTCGAGGGCTTCCTCAGCATCACCCCGGGCACCTACGAGCTGTTCCGCAGCGAATACGCGCTGCCGCTGGTTTCGCCGTACCTGGCCGCGCACCTGGCCACCTACGCCGAACACCTGTTCCCGCTGCTGCTGGTGCTGGGCCTGGGCACCCGTCTCTCGGCCCTGGCGCTGCTGGGCATGACCACGGTGATCGAGGTCTTCGTCTACCCCGACGCCTGGCCCACCCACCTGTCCTGGGCCGGGCTGCTCCTGCTGCTGGTCGCCCGCGGCGGCGGCAGGCTGTCGCTGGACCGCCTGCTGGGCATCCGCTGATGCGGGCCCTCAGCCCTCGAAAATCGCCACCGCGCGGACGAAGCCCGCCGAAGCGTGGCGGATCTTGTAGGGGAAGCAGCTGACCAGGAAGCCATGGGCCGGCAGCTGCTCCAGGTTGGCCAGCTTCTCCATCTGCCCGTAGCCGATGTCGCGCCCGGCCTTGTGGCCTTCCCAGATGATTGAGGCGTCGCCGTTGGCGGCGAAGCGCTCGCGGGTGTACGTGAAAGGCGCGTCCCAGCTCCAGGCGTCGGTGCCCACCACCCGCACGCCGCGCTCCAGCAGGTAGAGCGTGGCCTCGCGGCCCATGCCGATGCCGGCGTCGAGATAGCCCGGCTGGCCGAACAGGCTGCCGGCGCGGGTGTTCACCAGCACGATGTCCAGTGGCTGCAGGGTGTGGCCGATGCGAGCCAGTTCCGCCTCCACCTGCGCCGCCGTCACCACGTGGCCGTCGGGCAGGTGGCGGAAGTCCAGCTTCACCCCCGGCTGCAGGCACCATTCCAGCGGCAGCTCGTCGATGCCGAAGGCCGGCTTGCCGCCGTCGGTGGTGGAGGCGTAGTGCCAGGGCGCGTCCATGTGGGTGCCGCTGTGGGTGGTGACCTGCAGGCGCTCGGCGGCCCAGGCCTCGTTGCCCGGCAGGTCTTCCTTGCGCAGGCCGGGGAACATCGCGGCCATTTCCGCCCAGCCCTGCTGGTGGTCCATGTAGTCGATCCTCGGCAGCAGCGGCGGCGGGTCGCTGTAGGGGTTGTTGTCCAGGCTCACCGAGAGGTCGAGCAGGCGGCGCTTGCTCAGGTTCATGCGGAAACTCCTTTGCGGGCAGCCGCGCGGCTGCGGCGCGGCGTGAGGTCGAGGGCATTGCGCAGCAGCGCGGCGGCCGTGCCGTCGTGGCGGAAGCCCAGGGCGCGGGCGTGGGGCGTGCGCAGCGGCGGGAAGCGGCCGAACAGGGCCTCCAGCTGCGCGTCGGGCTCGAAGGCGATGCGCTCGCGGTGGGCCTCGCCGAAGCTGGCGGCCAGGGCGTCGAGCACCTGGGCGATGGACAGCTGCAGCACCGGCAGCTGCCATACCCGCCGCTCGCCGGGGCTCTCCAGCTCGGCGGCGTGCAGCAGGTTGTCCACGCAGCAGCGCGCCGACATCCACCAGGCCGTGGCCTGCGGCGACACCGGGCAGGTGTAGGGCTCCCCTGCCGCATAGGCGTGCAGCAGGTCGCTCATGAACGCCGAGCGCAGGCCGTTGGGCTGCCGCGGCCGGGCGACTATGCCGGGCAGGCGCAGGGCGCGGCCGTCCACCTCGCTGCGGCGGGCCAGGTCCTCCAGGGCAGTCTCGACCATCAGCTTGTGCGCCGCGTAGGACAGCTGCGGGCGGGCCGGCTGCGCCTCGTCCATGCGCGCCGGCAGCTCGCCGCCGTATACCGCCACGCTGCTGGCGTACACCAGCACCGGCGGGCGTTCGCGGTTGCGCAGTTGCTGCAGCAGCTCCAGGCTGGCCTGCAGGTTGACCTGGTAGCCCAGCTCGTACTGCGCCTCGGCGGCGCCACCGGGCACGCTGACCAGGTGGAAGACCACGTCGATGCCGTCGGCCAGCACCCGGCGCAGCAGCGCCGGATCGGTGATGCTGCCAAAGTGGCGGCGCAGGCGGCGGTCGTCCGGCAAGCCGTCCAGCTGTTGGTCGAGCAGCAGCAGCGCCTCTATTCGCTGCCCGCGCAGTTCGCCCTGCGCCAGCAGGCGCCCGACCAGCTCGCGGCCGACGAAGCCGTTGGCCCCGCTGACCATCACGCGCATGGCCAGCCCCCCTGCACCACGCGCTGGTCGATGGCGCCGAACAGCACCTCGCCGTCCGGGCCACGGGCCTCCATGCGCACGCGGTCGCCGAAGCGCATGAAGCCGGTGCGCGGTGCGCCCTGGGCGATGGTCTCGATGGCGCGGCGCTCGGCGATGCAGGCCGAGCCGACGCTGCGGTCGGCGTTGGAGACGGTGCCCGAGCCGACCAGGGTGCCGGCGCTCAACCGTCGCGTCAGAGCCGCGTGGGCGATCAACTGGTGGAAGCCGAAATGCATGGCCCCGCCATGGGGGTGGCCGAACCATTCGCCGTTCCATTCCACCTGCAGCGGCAGGTGCACGCGGCCGTCGCGCCAGGCCTCGCCCAGCTCGTCCGGGGTCACCGCCACCGGGGCGAAGCTGCTGGCGGGCTTGGCCTGGAGGAAGCCGAAGCCGGTCTTCATCTCCCGCGGCGCCAGGGCGCGCAGGCTGACATCGTTGAGCTGCAGGACCAGGCGTACGTGGGCCAGGGCGCATTCGGCCGGGCAGCCCATGGGCACCGCGTCCACCAGCACGGCGAATTCGCCTTCGAAATCGATGCCGTGGGCCTCGCTGGGCAGCGGGATGTCCGCGCACGAGCCGAGGAAGTCGTCGCCGGCGCCCTGGTACATCAGCGGGATGCTGTCGGCGCCGGCGATGGGTTCGAGATTGAAGGCCTTCTGCATCAGCTCGCCGTGGCTGAGGAAGCAGGAGCCGTCCAGCCACTGCCAGGCACGGGGCAGCGGCGCGGCCAGGCGGGTGGGATCGAGGGCGAAGGCGTCGGCCAGTTCGTTGGCGTTCAGGCGCTGGTAGAGGCGTTGCAGGCCGGGTTCGACGGCCTCCCAGTGTTCCAGCCCCGCCTGCAGGGTGGCGGCGATGCCGCCGGCCTCCACCGCCCGTTGCAGGTCGCGGGAAACCACCAGCAGGCGGCCGTCGCGGCTGCCGTCGTCGAGGGTCGCGAGCTTCATGGCAGCAGCGCCTCCAGCGCTTCGGCGTAGCGGCCGTCGAGAAGGACGAAGACCATCCGCGCCATCTGCTCGGTGCGGTTGCTCCAGGCGTGGTTGGTGCCGCGCTGGACCACGATGTCGCCACGCTTGAGGTGCACCTCGCCGTCATCGAGCACCAGCCACACCTCGCCTTCGGTGACGATGCCGTAGTCGAGGGTCCGGGTGCGGTGCATCAGCCTGTGCCTCGAATCGGCCTTGCCGGTGCCGGCATGGGCCTGGCCGATCTCGGCGAAGGCGGCCGCGGCCTCTTCGGCGCTGACCTGGTTCTGCACGCTGTCCGGCGGGATGTCCACCACGCGGATCACGCTGCCCAGCGGGCCGGGGCTCAGCTGCAGCGGCTGGTCGGTCGGGTCGTCGCCGTCGTCCAGCGGCGCCGGGCTGGTGGCGCTGTTCCATATCTCATGGAAGACAGTGCCGGGCACAGCCTTGAGCGGGAAGACGTTGGGTGTCGGGCCGCAGCTGGCGACCATCGCCCGGCCCTGGGCGTCGTGCCCGGTAACGATGCGTTTGAATTCGGGAAGCGGGTGCATGGTATCTCCTTTCAATTGCCGTCGCCGATGGTGGTGCCACCGTCGACGATGAGGTTCTGGCCGCTGATGAAGGCACCCCCGGGCGCCGCCAGCAGCAGCGCCAGGGCGGCCACTTCCTCGGGGCGGCCGACGCGGCGCAGCGGCGTCAGCGCCAGGCGGCGCTGCATGACTTCGGGGTTGTCGGTGAGCGGGCGGGCGAACTCGGTGTGGATCACCCCCGGGCTGATGGCGTTGACGCGGATGTTCGCCGGCCCCCACTCCACCGCCAGGTTGCGCGCCAGCTGGGCCAGGCCGGCCTTGGACAGGCCGTACAGGCCCAGGCCCCGGTTGCCGCGCACGCCGGCGATGCTGGCCATCAGCACCACGCTGCCGCCGCCGCGCGCGGCCATGGCCGGCAGCAGCGCGTTGGCCAGCCAGAGGGCGCTGCGCAGGTTGACGGTGAGGGTCAGCTCCCAGTCGGTGTCGCTGGCCTTGGCGATGGGGCCCATGTGGGGCGCCACGCCGGCATTGCAGACCAGCGCGTCGAGACCACCGAGACGCGCCAGGGCCTGCCCAGCCAGCTCGTCCACGGCTCGCCGGTCGCGCAGGTCGGCGG
>NZ_QGSL01000029.1:687371-714951 GCF_003176655.1 Pseudomonas sp. RW407
GCGGACGTAGGAGCAACTGTCTTCTGGGCTCCGTCGTTCGCGGGAGTGACTAGATCGAAATTCGCGTCTCCCATGTCGCCCCATTGTAGAAGCGGGCCCTGCCCGCGAATCGCGCGCAGGGCGCGCTCCTACAGGTGGGACAGCGGTGGCGGCGTAGGAGCGGACTCCGTCCGCGATTGGCCAACCGCCACTCAGGTCTCGAAATAGAAGCTCTGGAAGCGCTCGGCCAGTTGCAGGGTGAGCTGCGCCGCCTGCAGGTGCATGGGATGGGGGCCGTAGTCCTGGGCCGCCTGCAGTGACTCGAAGGTGACTATGGTGCCGAAGTCGAAGCTCTCGTCCGGCCCGTTGCGGCCCAGGCTGGCGCGGGGGCCGAAGCGGACCTCGCGCACCCCCGGGATCTGCCGCAGGCTTTCGCAGGCGGCGGTCAGCCGGGCGATGTGTTCGAGGTTGCCCGGCTCCTTCAGCCAGGTGATGACTACGCTCTGCACGCTCATGCGCAATGTTCCTTTGGCAGGGGGTTGATGCAGTTGCGCAGCGGTTCGCCGCGCAGGGCGTCGAGCAGGTTGTCGAAGGCCTCGAGGGTCATGCGCCGGTGGGTCTCGCGGGTGGAGGCGCCGTTGTGCGGCGACAGCACCAGGTTGCTCAGGGGCAGCAGCGCCGGGTTCACCGCCGGTTCGTCCTCGGCGACGTCCAGCCCGGCTGCCGCCAGGCGGCCTTCGCGCAGGGCCGTGGCCAGTGCGTTCTCGTCCACCAGGCCGCCGCGGGCGGTGTTGATCAGGATGGCCTGGGGCTTCATCCGCGCCAGCGCTTTCGCGTCGATGATGTGGTGGGTGGCGGCGTTGTAGGGCAGTTGCAGGATGAGCGCGTCGCTCTGTTCCAGCAGGTTGTCGAAGTCCAGGTAGCGCACGCCCAGCCGGGCCTCCTCCGCTTCCGGCAGGCGGCGCCGGTTGCAGTAGGCGACGTCCATGTCGAAGCCGCGGGCGCGCTTGGCCAGCTCCCTGCCGATGCCGCCCAGGCCGAGGATGCCCAACTGCTTGTGGTGCACGTCCTGGCCGAACAGCGGCGAGGAGTCGGCGCGCCAACCGCCGCCGCGGACGAAGGTGTCGGCCTCGACGATGCGCCTGGCCGCGGCCAGCAGCAGGCCGAAGGCGAGGTCGGCGGTGGCCGCGGCGACGGCCTTGGGCGTGTTGCAGACGCGGGTGCCGTGGGCGGTGCAGGCGGCCACGTCGATGTGGTCGAAGCCGGCGCTGACGGTGCTCAGCACCTTCAGCCGCGGGCAGCGCGCCAGCAGCGCGGCGTCGATGCGGTCGCCGGGCACCACCAGGGCGTAGTCGGCCTCGCCCAGCAGCCCGGCGAGGTCCTCGGGGATGCCCTGGTCCGGCATGCGGATGTCGGCATGGGCGCGCAGGTTGCCCAACAGCGCATCGGGCACCTGGCGCGACAGGGCGATGCAGGGTTTTTCGTTCATCGCTCGTTCCTTCAGTCGCGATAGCTGGTATCGACGCGGTCGAGCTTGCGCAGCAGCGCCGGCCAGACGAAGTCGCCGCCCTGGCCGCCGGTCTGCTTGTCGACCACCTCGGCGACGCCCTCGATGATCCGCGGGTCTACCTCGATCAGCTTGCCGCCGGCCTGGGCCGCCAGCTGGATCTGGCAGGTGGTCTCGAAGGTGTACATGTTGAGGAAGGCGTCGGCGATGCTGCGGCCGACGGTGAGCAGGCCATGGTTGCGCAGCATGAAGAACAGCTTGTCGCCGAGGTCGGCCTGCAGGCGCGGCTTCTCGTCGTCGCGCAGGGCCACGCCCTCGTAGTCGTGGTAGCCCAGCGAGGAGAGCACGAAGGTGGACTGCTGGCTGATCGGCAGGATGCCGCATTCCTGGGTGCTGACCGCCACGCCGGCCTTGGTGTGGGTGTGCAGCACGCACTGGATGTCATGGCGCGCGGCGTGGATGGCGCTATGGATGACGAAGCCGGCGCGGTTGGCGTTGTAGGGGCCGTCGATGACCTTGTCGCCGTTCTGGTCGATCTTCACCAGGTTGGAGGCGGTGATCTCGTCGAACAGCAGGCCGTAGGGGTTGATCAGGAAGTGATGCTCGGGGCCGGGGATGCGCGCGCTGATGTGGGTGAAGACCAGGTCGGTCCAGCCGTACAGCGCCACCAGCCGGTAGCAGGCGGCCAGGTCGACGCGCAGTCGCCATTCTTCGTCGCTCACCTGGTCGCGCACATGGGGGAGGGCGAGTTCGTGGGGCATGGTGCTTCCTTCTTGTCGGTGTTGTGGTGGAGCACCGCAGGCTACGTCCTGGCGCGGCCCGGCAACTGTCCTGAATTTGACGCCTGGACGGTGGCGTTAGCCCGCAGGCACTCGTCGACGGGGGAAGCTGCCGGCACGCCTTGTGCGGCTCGCCGGGCGGCCGAATAATGAGCGGCACCGTCCCGTATCCATGGAGCCTGCAGGCGTGACCTTCCCCTCGATGTTGTCCGAGTCGCATCTGGCCGTGCTGATGGCCAGCCCCTGGTTCGGCGGCCTGCCGGCGCCAGTGCGCGACGACATGCTGGCCCGCGCCGGCGTCCGCGCGCTGAACAGCGGGCAGCAGCTGTTCCGCTGCGGCGAGCCGCCGGACGGCCTGTACATCGTGCTGCAGGGCATCATCCGCCTCAGCAACACCACCCGCGACGGCCAGGAGGCGGTGCTGAACTTCTACGAACCGGGCAGCTGGCTGGGCGAGGTGTCGATGCTCGACCACAGCACGCGCCTGCACGACGCCCATGCCCACGTGCCCTCCCAGGTGCTGCACATCAGCCCGCTGGCCCTGGGCGAGCTGTGCGACCGCCACCCGGCGCTGGTGCGCATGCTGCTGGACCTGGAGGTGTCGCGCCTGCGCACCATGCTGGTGGCCTTCTCCGCCTTCTCCACGCAATCGCTGGAGCAGCGCCTGGCCGGGCGCCTGCTGGGCCTGAGCGAATCCTTCGGGGCGAAGGCGGAGGAGGGGGTGAGCCTGGACCTGCGGCTATCCCAGGAGTCCATGGCGCAGCTCATCGGCGCCACCCGCCAGCGTGTCAACCAGGTGCTCAAGCAGTGGGAGCAGCAGGGCCTGATCCGGCAGCGCTATGGCCAGCTCCTGCTGCTGCGCCCGGACGCCCTGCAAACCCTGACCCAGGAGCGGCCGGACCGCTAGCCCACCAAGCCTAGGTGCCCGACGGCGGCTGGCCCGCGGCCTGCAGTTCGGCGCGCCGGTCGTGGGCGCGCTCGATCAGGTAGGCGCGGATCTGCTCCACCTGCTCCGGCGTCAGCCGGCCGGCGAACGGCGGCATGCCCCGGCCGGCCCGTGCGCCGGCGACGATGCCCTGGAAGTCCTCGTGCGTCTGCGCCGTCATGTAGCGCAGGTCGGGAATGACGTTCGCACTGAAGGCGCCCAGGCCGTGGCACACCCCGCAGTGTTCGCGGAACAGCTGGTCGCCGGCCGCCACCGTGGCCGCGTCGGCGGTCATCGGCGGTGGCCCGGGCAGCTGTATGGCGCGCCGCCTGACCTGGGGCATGGGCGCGGTGCCGCCGAGCCTGAAGGTGAACACCCGGGCGTCGGGCACGGTGCGCGTGCGTTCGGACAGGGCGCCGAAGGTGATCGGGTAGGAGCCGCCCCAGCCGCTGCTGAAGGTCACGTACTGCTCGCCGTCCACGCTGTAGGTGACAGGCGCGGCCACCACGCCGCTGCTGACCTCGCGCTGCCACAGCAGCTTGCCGCTGTCGGCCGCGTAGGCCAGCAGGCGGCCATCGTGGGTGCCCTGGAACACCAGGTTGCCGGCGGTGGCCAGGGTGCCGCCGTTGGCGATCTGCGCGTAGGGCACCGCCCAGGCTTCCTGCTGCCGCACGGGGTCCCAGGCCTGCAGCTTGCCGGTGTAGATCCGTGCGAATTCGTCGATGCTCCTGCTGTCCCTGGGCATCGGCGGGAACTCCAGGCCGGTGTTCCACTGGCCCTTGGCGGGCGTATCGGTCTTCGCCTTCGGGTGATGGATGTCGGCCGTCGATTGCGTGGGGATGTAGACCAGGCCGGTCTTCGGGCTGTAGCTCATCGGCTGCCAGTTGTGCCCGCCCTGGGAGCCGGGGAACACCAGCCTGGCTTCGCCCTTGCTCCAGTAGTCGGCCGCCTCCAGGTCGATGATCGGCCGGCCGCTGTCCCTGTCCACGCCCTTGGCCCAGTTGACCCTGGGGGCGTACTGGGCGGCCGAGAGCAGCTTGCCCGTGGCCGCGTCCAGCACGTAGAAGAAGCCGTTCTTCGGCGCCTGCATCACCACCTTGCGCGGCTTGCCGTCGATGGGCAGGGTGGCGACGACGATGTGTTGCGTGGCGGTATAGTCCCAGGCGTCGCCCGGCGTGGTCTGGTAGTGCCAGACGTAGCGCCCGCTGTCGGGGCGGACCGCGACGATGGAGGAGAGGAACAGGTTGTCGCCCTTGCCCTGGGAGCGCTGGCCGTAGTTCCAGAAGGCGCCGTTGCCGACGCCGAGGTAGAGCAGGTCGAGCTCGGCGTCGTAGGCCATCGAGTCCCACACGGTGCCGCCGCCGCCCTGTTTCCAGTACTGGTCGCCGAACCAGGTCTTGCGGATCATGCCGATGGTGTCGGTCTCGTCGCCCTTGGCCGGGTCGCCCGGCACGGTGAAGAAGCGCCAGGCCTGCGCGCCGGTCTCGGCATCGTAGGCGGTGACGTAGCCGCGCACGCCGAACTCGCCGCCGCCGTTGCCGATCACCACCTTGCCCTTGATGATGCGCGGGGCGCCGGTGATGGTGTAGTTGCGCCCGTGGTCGAGCACGGTGTCCACCGACCACAGGCGTTGCCCGTCGCGGGCGTCCAGGGCCTCCAGCCGGCCGTCGTACACGCCCACGTAGACCTTGCCGCTCCACACCGCCACGCCGCGGTTGGCCGCGTCGCAGCAACCCGAGCCCTGGATGCCGCGATAGACCCCGGGGTCGTACTTCCACAGCAGCTCGCCGGTGCGCGCGTCCAGCGCGTGGACGATGCTGTAGGCGCTGGTGGTGTACATCACGCCGTCCACCACCAGGGGCGTGGCCTCGACGACGCGGTCCAGCCCGAAGCCGTAGTCCCAGGCCAGGCCGAGCTGCCCCACGTTCCCCTCGTTGACCTGCTCCAGCGGCGAATAGCGCTGCTCGCCGTAGGTGCGGCCGGTGCTCATCCAGTTGCCGGGCTCGCTGTCGGCGGCATTCAGGCGCCGGGCATCGACCGCCGCCGGGCCGGCCGGCCAGGCCAGCGGCGCCGCGAGCAGCAGGAGCACAGCCCCGGTATTCCAAGGTGCTTTCATGGTTGGTTCCCCCATGGTGCCGCCATTGGCGGCGCGTTTCGGGCGAGGCTCGCCATGCAGGACAGTGCCCCGGCGGCAGGCCGCCAGGGCACCGGCCGTCAGGCAGGGCGCGAAGCGCGGGTCAGGGTTCGAGCCCCAGCGCGGCCGCCACCTGCGGGTAGGCCACCGTGTCGATCAACTGGCGCGTGGCGGCGCCGTAGGGCGGTGTGATCAGCTCGAAGCTGCCGCCCACGCGGCGCTCGTAGAAGCCGCGTGGGTTGGAGAACTCGCGGAAGCCTTCCTCGCCGTGGTGCCGGCCCATGCCGCTGGCGCCCACCCCGCCGAAGCCCATGGAAGCCAGCGCGCCCTGCATCACGGCGATGTTGAAGCACACGCCGCCGGAGCGGGTGCGCGTGGCGATCGCCTGGCGCAGCGCCGGGTCGTCGCTGAACAGGTAGATGCCCAGCGGCGTGTCGCCCCGGTTGATGCGCGCGACCAGGTCGTCGGTGTCCCTGTAGGTCTGCACCGGCAGGATCGGGCCGAAGATTTCCTCGCGCACCACCTGGGCGTCGTCGCGCGGGTTGACCACGATGTGGAAGGGCATGTCGCGGGCGCCGGCATCCATCTTGCGGCCAATGCGGATCACCCGGTCGCTCTTGCCCTGCGCGTCCTCCAGCAGGCGTTGCAGGCGCTCGACGTGGCGCTGGCTGATGATGCCGCTGGCGCTGCTGGCGCCGTTGTCGTGGCCGAAGCTGTTGTGCATCGCCTCGCCAAGGGCGTTCACGAAGTCCTGCAGGCCGTCCTCGGGCACCAGCAGGTGGTCGACGGTGATGCACAGCTGGCCGCGCTTGATGGCCTTGATGCCGGCGATGGTCGCCAGCGTCTGCGCGTCGTCGAGCTTGTCGCGGCCGACGATGGTGGGGTTGCGCCCGCCCAGTTCGAGGGTGACCGGCACCAGGTTCTCGGCGCAGCGCTTCATGATCTCGCGGCCCACCGCCGTGCCGCCGGTGAACAGCAGGTGGTCCCAGGGCAGCGTGGCGCAGTGCCGGGCCAGCGCCAGGTCGCCGTTGACCACGGCGACCTCGTCCTCGGCGAAGTAGGCCGCGAACATTTCCTGCAGCAGGGCGCCGCTGTGGGGCGTGAGGTCCGAGGGCTTGAGGATCACCCGGTTGCCGGCGCCCAGCATGTCGACGAGCGGGCCGATGCCGACATCGAACGGGAAGTTCCACGCCGCCATGTTGCAGACCACGCCCTTGGGGCTGTACTGCACGTAGGCCAGCGACTCGCCCTGGGTGGCGGGGTCGACGGGCTTGGCGATGGGCTTCATCCATTCATGGACGTGGGCGCAGTCGAAGCGCACGCGCTCGATCATCGGCAGGATTTCGGTGAGGTCCGCCGCCGCGCCCGGATGGCTGCCGAAGTCCGCCGCCAGCGCCTCGTGGATCCTGGCGCGGTACTGGTACAGCATCGGCACGATGCGCGACATGCGCTCGATGCGCGTCTCGGCGCTGGGGAACATGTCCTGGGCGAAGGCCGCCTTCTGCAGCGCGAACAGGCGCTCCAGGCGCTGGATGGGGGTTTGCGTGTTCATGATAGGTCTCCAGTGGGTAGCCGCGCGTCCCGCCCTGGACGGACCGGGCCGTGCGGATGGGCGCTGGCCCCCGGCCAGGGGAAGGGGGGCAGCAATATGCTCGGGCCGACGGATTCGATGTCGGTATGGCCGCAGAAGGCCATGCTCAGGCTCAGTTCGTTGTGGATGATCTCCAGCGCGCGGGTCACGCCGGCCTCGCCGAGCGCGCCCAGGCCGTAGACGAAGGCGCGGCCGAGCAGGCAGCCGCGCGCGCCCAGGGCACGCGCGCGGAGCACGTCCTGGCCGCTGCGGATGCCGCCGTCCATCCAGACTTCGGTCTGGGCGCCGACCGCGTCGACGATCGGCGGCAGCGCGCGGATGCTCGACTGGGTGCCGTCGAGCTGGCGTCCGCCGTGGTTGCTGACCACGATGGCGTCGGCGCCGTGGGCCACGGCGCTGCGGGCGTCGTCCACGTCCTGGATGCCCTTGAGCAGCAGCGGGCCATCCCACCAGCGACGGATTTCGGCGACGTCGGCCCAGTTCAGCGAGGGGTCGAGTTCGCCGCCGCGCCAGCGCGCCATGTCGGCCATGCTGTCGATGCCGGGCGCGTGGCCGACCACGTTGCCGAACGCCCGCCGCGGCGTGCCGGCCATGCCCAGCGCCCAGCGCGGGTGCATGGCCACGTCGAGCAACTGGCGCAGGTTCATGCGCGAGGGGTCGGTCAGGCCGTTCTTCAGGTCCTTGTGGCGCTGGCCCACCAGCGATAGGTCCAGGGTCAGCACCAGCGCCGTGCAGCCGGCCGCCTTGGCGCGCTCGACCAGGCGCCGGGCGAAGGCGCGGTCGCGCATCACGTAGAGCTGGAACCAGAAGCCGGGGCCGGCGTGTTCGGCCACGTCCTCTATGGAGCAGATGGCCATGGTGGACAGCGTGAAGGGGATGCCGAAGGTCCGCGCCGCACGGGCCGCGAGGATTTCGCCGTCGGCGTGCTGCATGCCCAGCGCGCCCACCGGGGCGAGCGCGACCGGCATGGCCAGGCGCTGGCCGAGCAGCGTGGTGGCGGTGCTGCGCCGGTCGATGTCGATGGCCACGCGCTGGCGCAGCAGCAACTGCCGCAGGTCGGCCTCGTTGGCGCGGTAGGTGCTCTCGGTCCACGAGCCCGAGTCGGCGTAGTCGTAGAACATGCGTGGCACGCGGCGCTGCGCCAGGGCCCGCAGGTCCTCGATGCAGGTGATGCAGGTCATGGCGCACCGCCATCGAGCAGCTTGCCCGGGTTGAGGATGCCGGCGGGGTCCAGCGTGCGCTTGATCGCGCCCATCAGCGCGCGTTCCTGCGGGCTGCGGGTGATCGACAGCCAGGGTTTCTTCTCCAGCCCGATGCCGTGCTCGGCCGACACCGAGCCGCCGCGGGCCCGCAGTTCCGCGTAGACCAGCGCCTCGATGCGCGGCTTGAGCCGCGCCAGGTCGGCGTGGGGCAGGGTGACGACCAGGTGCAGGTTGCCGTCGCCCAGGTGGCCGAACACGTAGAGCCGGTGCGCCCGGGTTTCCGCGAGCAACAGCTGCTGCACCTGGCACACGTAGCCGTCCATCGCGGCGATCGGCAGCGAGATGTCGAAGCCCAGCGGCGTGCCGTGCCGCATCACCTGCTCCACGTCGTCGCGCAGCGCCCAGAAGGCCTGCGCGTCGGCATCGGAGCGGGCGAGCACCGCGTCGCTCAGCAGCCCTTGCGCCAGGGCCGCCTCGAGCGCGGCCTCGAAGCGCTGGCCATCGGCTTCGCGGTGGGTCCCCTGGGCCTCGACCAGCACGTAGAAGGGATGTTCCTGGCCCAGCGGCGGCAGGCTCCTGGCCGGCGGCGTGGTCACCAGCCGGTAGAAGGACTGCCACATCACCTCGAACGACGACAGCGCGCCGCCCAGCGCGCGGTCCAGGTGGCGCAGCAGGCCGGCCACGGCGTCGAAGTCCGGCGCCGCCAGCAGCGCGGTGTGAGTGGCCAGCGGCTTCTCGCGCAGGCGCAGCTCCAGGCGGGTGATCACCCCCAGGGTGCCTTCGCTGCCGATGAACAGCTGCTTGAGGTCGTAGCCGGTGTTGTTCTTGATCAGCGGGTGCAGGGCGGACACCACGGTGCCGTCGGCCAGCACGGCCTCCAGCCCCAGCACCATGTCGCGGGTCATGCCGTAGCGCAGCACACGGGTGCCGCCGGCGTTGGTGGCAGCGGTGCCGCCCAGCGTGGCGCTGCCGCGCGCCCCAAGGTCCAGCGGATAGACCAGGCCCTGTGCCTCCACGGCTTCCTGCAGGGCCTGCAGGGTGACGCCGGCCTGTACCGTGGCGGTGCGCTGTTGCGGGTCGATGGCCTCGATGGCGCGCATGCGCTCCAGCGACAGGATGATCTCGCCGGGCCCGGCATCGGCGCCGCGCACCAGGCCGGTCAGGCCACCCTGGGGCACCACCGGCAGGCGTCGCTGGTGGCACCAGCGCAGCACGGCGGCGACTTCCTCGGTGCTGGCCGGGCGCACCAGCGCCCGCGCCCGCAGGTTGTCGGCGCGCAAGGCGCCGGCTGAACGGCTGGCGAGATCGGCCGCGCAGAGCACGCCGTTGTCGCCGACGATGGCGCGCAGCGCCTCGACGATGGGGTCCATATGCAATCCTCTGCTAGCGGGGAGCGGCTGGCGCTCGGGCGATGTCGCGCAGCGAGGCCTCGAGCTGCGCGCGTTCCTTTTCCACCTGCTCGACGTGGCGCTGGCGCACGTGGCCATAGCCACGGATCTTCTCCGGCAGCGAGGCCAGGGCGACCGCGGCGTCGAGGTTGCCGGCGTCGAGCCTGGCGATCAGCCCGTCGATCTCCCGCTCGTACTCGGCCAGCAGGCGCAACGCCAGCCGGCGTTCGGCGCCGTTGCGGAAGGGGTCGAGGAGGGTGCCGCGCAGGCCCTTGCAGTGCTTGAGCAGGCCGAAGGCCTTCAGCAGCCAGGGCCCGACTTCCTTCTTGTACGGCTTGCCGTCCTTGTCCAGGCCGCCGAAGGGCCAGGCGCCGACGTTGAAGTGGACCTTGTAGTCGCCTTCGAACACCGCATCGAGTTCCTGCCTGAAGCTGTCGGATGCGTACAGGCGCGCGACCTCGTATTCGTCCTTGATCGCCAGCAGCTTGAAGTAGTAGCGCGCCACCGCCGTGCTGAAGCGCTCGCCCAGGTTGCGCTCGCGCTCGGCGGCGCGGGCCCGGTCCACCAGTGCCTTGTAGCGGCGGGCATAGGCCTGGTTCTGGTAGTCGGCCAGGTAGGCCATGGAGCGCTGGACGATGGCTTCGAGCGACATGTCGATGCGCGGCGCGGGCGCAACCGGGCTGCCGGCGCAGGCGGTCTTTTCCACCGCCTGCAGGTCGACCGCCGCGCGGCGGCCCCAGAGGAAGCTCGCCTTGTTGAAGTCGACCTGCACGGCGTTGAGTTCCAGCGCGCGCAGGATGGCCGCGTGGGACAGCGGCACGCTGCCCAGCTGCCAGGCCGCGCCGAGCATGAACATGTTGGCGGCGATGCTGTCGCCCATCAGCTGCGCGGCGATGCGCAGGCCTTCCATGGCGAGCAGCTGGCCGTCGCCACAGCGCTGGCGGATGCGTTCGAGCAGCGCGCCGGCATCCATCTGCCAGTCGGGGTTGCGCGCGAAGTCGCTGGTGGGCACCAGGTCGCTCGCCACTATCACCCGCGTGCGGCCCGGGCGTATGCGCAGCAGCGCCTCGTCGCCGGCGGTCACCACCAGGTCGCAGCCCACAATGGTGTCGGCCTCGGCGGTGGCGATGCGGGTGGCATGCAGCCGCTGCGCATCGGTGGCGATGCGCACGTGGGACATCACGGCGCCGTACTTCTGCGCCAGCCCCGTGACATCCAGCACCGAGACCGCCAGCCCCTCTATATGCGCGGCCATGCCGAGCACCTGGCCGATGGTGACCACGCCGGTGCCGCCGACGCCGGTGATCAGCAGCGAGAAATCACCGGTGAGCGCCGGCAGCGCCGGGTCCGGGATGGCCGGGAAGTCCGCCGCGCCCACGCCCGAGGTCCTGGCCTTGCGCAGCTTGCCGCCGTGCACGGTGACGAAGCTCGGGCAGAAGCCCTCGACGCAGGAGTAGTCCTTGTTGCACGAGCTCTGGTTGATCCTGCGCTTGCGCCCGAACGGGGTTTCCAGCGGTTCGATGGACAGGCAGTTGGAGGCCTTGGAGCAGTCGCCGCAGCCCTCGCACACGGCCGCGTTGATGAAGGTGCGCTTGTCCGGGTCGGCCCACTTGCCGCGCTTGCGCAGGCGCCGGCGCTCGGTGGCGCAGGGCTGGTCGTAGACGATCACCGACACCCCTTCGATGCCGCGGCAGCGCAGCATCACCGCGTCGAGCTCGGTGCGCGGCAGCAACGGCACGCCGGCCGGCAGGCTGCCGGCGGGGTGCTTGGCCAGGTCGTCGGTCAGCACGAAGATGTGCCGGACACCCTCGGCCATCAGCTCGGTGACCACCTGCGGCACCGATAGCTCGCCGTCGATGGGCTGGCCGCCGGTCATGGAGACGAAGCCGTTGAACAGCACCTTGTAGGTCATGTTGGCCTTGGCCGCGATGGCCTGGCGGATGGCCAGGAAGCCCGAGTGGAAGTAGGTGCCGTCGCCGATGTTGACGAATACGTGCTTCTCCCCGGTGAAGCGGTGCTGGCCGAGCCAGTGCATGCCTTCGCCGCCCATCTGGGTGAACATCGGCGGCGTCTTGAGCGGGTCGTGCAGCACGGCCATGGCGTGGCAGCCGATGCCGACCATGGCCCGCGAGCCGTCGGGCACCTGGGTCGAGCGGTTGTGCGGGCAGCCCGAGCAGAAGCCGGGGTTGCGGTTGGGCGAGGCCGGCTCGGGCAGGCCCGGCAGCTTGTGGGTGGCCGGCGGCAGCGCCATATCGGGAAGGTCGGGGTGCAGCTTGCGCAGCCGGGCGTGGATGGCGTGCATGATCTGCGTCGGCGACAGCTCGCCCCAGCCCTGCAGCACCGCCTCGCCATGCCCGGGCGCGAAGGCCTGGGCCGCCTCGTACTTGCCGGCCACGCGCGGGTGGTTGGGCAGCGCCAGGTCGTAGAGGATGCCCTTGACCTGGTCTTCGAGGATGCCGCGCTTTTCCTCGACCACCAGGATGGCGTCCAGCCCGTCGGCGAATTCGCGCACGAACTGCGGGTCCAGCGGCCAGATCAGCCCGGCCTTGCCGATGCGCAGGCCCAGTTCGCGCTGGCGCGCCTCGTCCAGGCCCATCCCGGCCAGGGCCTGCAGCACGTCCTGGTACGACTTGCCGGCCGACAGCACGCCGAGCCGGGCGCCGGGCACCTCCTGCAGCAGATGGTTGAGCCGGTTGGCGCGGGCGTAGGCCACGGCCGCCGGCAGCCGGTGGTTGACCAGGCGCTCCTCGCCCATCAGCGGGATGTCGAAGGTGCGGATGTTCAGGCCCTGGGGCCCCAGGTGCGGGGCGACCTGTAGCTCGGGCAGGACGATGCGCGGCGAGTCGGGGCCGACGCGCACCGAGCCGCCGCCCTCGACCACGTCGTTGTGCACCTTGAAGCCCACGGCGCAGCCGCAGAAGCGGCTCATGGCGAAGCCGTGCAGGCCCAGGTCGAGCAGCTCCTGGGTGTTGGACGGGTAGAGTATCGGCAGGCCGGCGGCGATGAAGATCGGGTCGGAGAAGTTGATCACCGACGAGGACTTGACACCGTGGTCGTCGCCGGCGATGGCCAGCACGCCGCCGTGCCTGTTGGTGCCCGCGCTGCCCAGGTGACGCATGGCGTCGGCGCTGCGGTCGGTGCCCGGCCCCTTGCCGTACCAGATGCCGAACACCCCGTCCACCTTCGAGCCGGGCAGCAGGCCCACGTACTGCGAGCCCCAGACCGCGGTGGCCGCCAGGTCCTCGTTGACCCCCGGCATGAAGTGGATGTTGTTGGCTTCCAGGCGTGCCTGCTGGGCCCACAGCTCCATGTCGTAGCGGCCCAGCGGCGAGCCGCGGTAGCCGGAGATGAAGCCGCCGGTGTTCAGGCCCGCGGCCTGGTCGCGCCAGCGCTGCTGCAATGGCAGGCGGGCCAGGGCCTGGGTGCCGGTGAGGTAGATCCAGCCTTCCCGGGTTTCGAACTTGTCGTCGAGCGTGACGCTCTGGTGGGGTAGAGGGGCGTTCATCAGGACTCCTGCTTATTCTTGTTCTGTCGCTTCCCTTTCGTTTCGGTGCTGCTCGTAGCCGCTGCGAAGGCGTTCGCGCGGCGCCGGCTCACGTCACGATCACGGAAGATGGTGGAGCGGGATGTCGTGGGGGACTGTCCGGGATTTGCGCTGCGAAGGCGCGGAAGAGGCAGGCGTGGCTACCCCTTTCGGGGTACCGGGAAGGCTGCTCCAGGGGACCGCTGGCCAACCCTCTTGACGCTGGGTGATCGGTGCGCCGCCGCCCGGCGGGCAGGGGCGGGGCCTCAGCTGCCCTTGTGTTCCTGCCAGCGCTTGCGCGCGCGCAGGTACGCGGCGCTGTCGGCGTAGCCCAGGTGCTCGGCGATCTGTTCGCGGCCCAGGCCCTGCAGCTCCAGGTACTGCTCCTGTTCCAGGCGCACCGCGGCCAGCACCTGGCGGTAGCCCAGGTCCTGTTCCTGCAGGTGCCGGCGCAGGGTCCGCGGGGTCAGGTGCAGGGCCGCGGCGGCGCTTTCCAGGCTGGGCGGCATGCCGCTTTCCAGCTCGTGGCGGATGTGCTGCGCGACCCTGGCGGCGGGCCCGCTGAACTGCTGCAGGCGCGCCAGGCGCTGTTCCAGGCCGCTGACGATCAGCTCCGCCACCACCGGGTGGTGGCCGCGCATGGGGATGTCGAGCACGCGCCTGTCGAACACCAGGCGGCTGTGCTCGCTGGCGAAGCGCAGGTGGGGCCCGAACCACTCGCGGTACTCGGCGTGGTAGGGCGGCCGCGGGTAGTCGAACTCGGCGCGTAGCGGCAGCACCGGCTCCACGCAGCCTTCGCGCAGCTGCGTCATGGTCATCACCAGCGCGTGCTCGCAGTAGGGCCGGCGCAGGCGTTCGGAGCCCTCGATGCGCACTTCGAGGATCAGTTGGCCGTCTTCCTCGCGGATGTGCAGGCGGTCCAGGTCCGAGCCCAGCCGGGCGAAACGCTGCCAGTGGCGCAGGGCCTCGCCGACGGTGGCGCTGCACAGGGCGAGGTGGACCAGCACGAAGCGATCGCCCGGGGCGAACCGGCCGAACAGGTGCAGGCCTATGGCCGGGTCGACGCGGCTCGCGCGCTCCCACAGCTGTTCCAGCCCGGGCAGGTCGAATTCCAGCACGTCGCATTGCTCGCCGAGAAAGCGCGCCAGCACTCGGCCCATGGCGCCGCGGTGGCGTTTGCGGACGGCAGCGCTGGCCACTTTTGTCTGATTTTTGTCCCTTTCGGACATGTCTCGCCTGGCCCCTGTTGCCGTTTCATGTGCCCGACAGAGCCGTGCCGAGACGCGGCGCCGTCGATCGCCCGATCATATAACGAGAACCACGCAATGACCGAGATGCCTACTCGCCCGCAACAGGGGGCCGCGCCCTCGTCCCCGGCCAGGCGCCGCCGCCCGCTGGTGCGGGCGCTGCTGGGCCTGGCGCTGTCCGCTCTGCTGCCTGCACTGCCGGCGGCCGCGGCGGACAAGCCGAACATCGTGGTGATCTTCGGCGACGACGTCGGCCTGTGGAACCTCAGCGCCTACAGCCGCGGCGCCATGGGCTACCGCACGCCGAACATCGACAGCATCGCCAAGGGTGGCGCCATCTTCAGCGACCACTACGCCCAGCCCAGTTGCACCGCCGGGCGCGCGGCCTTCATCACCGGCCAGCTGCCTATCCGCTCGGGGATGACCACGGTCGGCCAGCCCGGCGGCATGCTCGGCCTGAAGCCGCAGACCGTGACCCTGGCCGAGGTGCTCAAGCCCCAGGGCTACACCAGTGGCCAGTTCGGCAAGAACCACCTGGGCGACCGCAACGAACACCTGCCGACGGTGCACGGTTTCGACGAGTTCTTCGGCAACCTCTACCACCTCAACACCGAGGAAGAGCCGGAGGACATCGACTACCCCGCCGACCCCGACTTCAAGAAGCGCTATGGCCCGCGCGGCGTGCTGCACTGCTTTGCCACCGGCGCCGAGCAGCCTGGGGACGACCCGCGCTTCGGCAAGTGGGGCCGGCAGCGCTGCGAGGACACCGGCCCGCTGACGCGCAAGCGCATGGAGACCGTCGACCAGGAGCTGATCCAGGCCTCGTTCAGGTTCATGGACAAGGCCGTGGCCGAGAAGAAGCCGTTCTTCGCCTGGATCAACACCACGCGCATGCACGTGTTCACCCACACGCCCGACAAGTACCTGCAGCAGTGCAAGCAGTTCACCAGCGGCGAGGACGAGCACTGCGCCGGCATGCTGCAGCACGACGAGGACGTCGGCAGCGTGCTGAAGAAGCTCGACGACCTGGGCATCGCCGACGACACCATCGTCATCTACACCACCGACAACGGCCCGGAGCACGAGACCTATCCCTTCGGCGCCACCACGCCGTACCGCAGCACCAAGATGACCACCTGGGAAGGCGGCGTGCGCGTGCCGATGATGGTCCGCTGGCCGGGGCACATTCCGGCGGGCGAGGAGCTCAACGGCATCCAGTCCCACGAGGACCTGTTCACCACCCTGGCGGTGGCCGCCGGCGCCACCGACGTGCGCGAGCGCCTGGCCAAGGGCGACGACTTCGGCACCGGCGTGGTGAAGAAGAACTACATCGACGGCGTCGACAACCTGGCCTACTGGGAAGGCAAGGCCGGGCAGTCGGCGCGCCACGAAATCTTCTACTACGCCGAGAGCCGCCTGCAGGCCGTGCGCCTGAACCAGTGGAAGGCCCACTTCTACACCCGCGACGGCTACTACGGCGCCACCACCACCCTGGAGATGCCCTGGCTGTTCAACATCCGCCAGGACCCCTTCGAGAGCTACGAACAGGCGCCGGGCCCGCGCGCCAACCTGCTGCAGAAGAAGAGCTACGTGTTCCACCAGATGACCGACGCGATAGTCGCGCACCTGCGGACCTTCAAGGACTTCCCGCCGGCGCAGAAGGGCGTGTCGCTGAGCTTCGACCAGCTCAAGGAACAGATCCTCAGACAGGCCGAGAAGTGAACCCTGCGGCGGCCGGACGCCCGGCCGCCGCATCCCCCGCGCGCCCGCCGCGCCCAGAACAACAAGATTGGAGTTTCCCGATGAGTCAGCTCAGCCCCGCCGCGATGCAGGTCTTCGCCGCCATGCAGAACGCCCCCGTGGTGTCCCGCGACCATGCCCGCGAGGCGATCCTGCTGCTGGAGGACGACCTGCCCTGGGTCAGCCTGCCCGACGGTTCCACCATCCAGCTGCTGCACGTGGACCTGAACCAGAACCTGTGGATCAACCGCACCCGCATGAACCCCGGCTTCGGCGTCGACACCCACTACCACACCGGCCCGGTGTTCGCGGTCACCCTGCAGGGCGAATGGTTCTACCGGGAATACCCGGACAAGGTGAACAAGGCCGGCTCCTACCTCTACGAGCCGGCGCACTCGCTGCACACCCTGTGCGTGGCCGAGGACGCCACCGAGGTCGCCGACGTCTGGTTCGCCATCTTCGGCAGCAACGTCGACATCGACGAGAAGGGCGACGTGGTACGCATCCTCGACGCCAAGACGGCCCTGACCGTCTACCGCGCCCTGTGCGCGGCCGAGGGCAAGAGCTGCGACAAGCTGATCGTCCTCGGTGAGTGACATGGCAGCGCTGAACAGTGCGTTCGTGACCGGCGCCGGCGGCTTCATCGGCCGCCACCTGGTGCGCCGGCTGCTGGCCGAGCAGGTCGCCGTGGTGGCCCTGATGATGCCGGGCGAGCCGGTGCCGGCGGAGTGGGGCGACAGGGTGCGGGTGGTGGTCGGCGACGTGCGCCGGCTGCTGGCGCTGCGCGAGCAGATCGGGCCGGTGGATGCCGTCTTCCACCTGGCCGCGGTGGTCAGCGACTGGGGTAGCACCCAGTCCCACGTGGAGGTGACCGTCAAGGGCACCGAGCATGCCATCGAGCTGGCTCTGGGCTGGGGCGCGCACTTCGTGGTGACCACCAGCGTCTGCGCCTTCGCCAGCGCCCTGGCCAGGGGCCGGCTGGACGAGGACAGCCCGGTGGGCGTGCCCTCGTCGGCCTACGAGTTCTGCAAGCAGGAGCAGGAGCGCGTCACCCGCGAGGGCGTCAGGCGCGGGCTCAAGGCCACCATCGTGCGGCCGGCCAACGTCTTCGGCGTCGGCAGCCTGCCCTGGGTGAATTCGCTGGTGCAGGTGCTGCGCGAAGGCGCGCCCTGCCTGCTGGGCTCCGGCAAGTGGGACGCCGGCCTGGTGCACGTCGACAACCTGGTGGAGATCCTGCTCGCTTGCGCGCGCTCGGAGTACGTGCACGGCGAGGTGTTCATCGCCGCCGACGGCTTCGGCGTGACCTGGAAGACCTACCTGGAGGCCCTGGCCAGGGCCGCCGGCACGCCGCCGCCGAAAAGCCTGCCGAACTGGCTGGCGCGCTTCATGGCCAGCGCCCTGGAATGGTGGGGGCACCTGCGCAAGCAGGCGCAGCGCCCGCACCTGACGCGCCAGACCTTCCGCCTGATGGGCGGGCCCAACGAGTTCGCCACCGACAAGGCCAGGCGCCTGCTGGGCTACCGGCCGCCGGTGAGCTTCGAGGCGGCCATGGCCGAGCTGGCCGAACACTTCCGCACACAGCAACAGGCGCCGGCGGGCGCCACAAGCGCAACGGCAAGGCTGGAGAGTCGAGCATGAGCCAGTGGAACCACGGCGCCCCGCGGGTCGCCTTCGTCTCCGGCGCCGGCAGCGGCATCGGCCTGCAGATCGCCAAGGCCCTGGCGGCTGACGGCGCGAGCCTGGCGCTGTTCGACCTGCGCCTGGAGCCGCGGGTGCTCGATGAGCTGCGCGCCCTGTGCCGGCAGCCGCAGCAGCGGGTGGAGGCGTTCGTCGTCGACATCACCCAGGCCGTGGAGGTCGACACGGCGGTGGAGGCCGCCGTGGCCAGGCTGGGCGTGCCGGACTTCGCCTTCAACTCGGCGGGCATCCTGCGCACCGCGCTGTTCACCGAACTGCCGGCGGAGACCTTCGAGCTGGTGGTGCGCATCAACCTGATCGGCAGCCGCAACTTCGCCGCCGGCGTGCTGCGGCACATGCCCCGCGGCGGCCACCTGGTGCTGGTGGCTTCGCTGGCCGGGATCATCGGCGGCTACACCCAGGCCGCCTACAGCGCCTCCAAGTTCGGCGTGGTGGGCCTGGCCGAGGTCCTGCGCCTGGAGCAGAAGCCGCGCGGCATCGACGTGTCGGTGGTGTGCCCCGGGGAGATCGCCACGCCCCTGCTGACCTACGAGCGCCAGCATGGCAGCAAGGTCACCGAAGCGCTCAATGCCACCGCCGGGGTGCTGACGGTGGAGGAGGCGGTGGCCGGCATCCTCGATGGCCTGCGCCGGCGCCAGTTCATGATCACCCCGGGCCTGCGGGCCAGGCTGCTGCGGGCGATGGCGCGCAAGACCAGCGGCCTGCTGCGCTGGATCACCGACCAGACCCTCGCCAAGGCGCTGCGCGCCGAGCGCCGCTGAACCCGCGCCGGCCGCGGCGGGAGTCGCGGCCGGCAAACCGACAGGCATTTGCATGGGAGACCCGTATGCCACGTAGAACACTGATGATGCCGTTGCTGCTGGCGATGGCGCTGCAGGGCCAGGCCGCGGAGTCGGCCACGGCGGAGCCGGTCGGCGGGCAGCCCGCCGCGGGGGCGCGGCCCTCGGTGAGCGACTTCGACTACCAGGTGAAGTACCAGCGCGCCTTCGAGGCGGTGCTCTGGTCGCTGCCCTCGGTGCAGGCCCAGAGCGGCCGCGAGGCCACCCTCGGTGGCCTGGGCGCCAGGGACAACGACATAGTCGCCATGTCCGGCCCGGCCACGCCCAGGTTCGAGACCTGGACCGCCAACAGCTCCACGCCCTACGTCTTCGCCTACTCGGACCTGGCGCGCGAGCCGGTGGTGCTGGAGGTGCCGCCGGCAGGGCCCGACGGCAGCCTCTACGGCCAGGTGACGGACGCCTGGCAGATGACCATCGCCGACATCGGGCCTTCGGGCATCGACGCCGGCAAGGGCGGCAAGCTGCTGCTCACCGGCCCCGACTTCAAGGGCACGGTGCCGGCCGGCTACCGCCAGGTGGTGTCGCCGACCCGGCGGATCGTCTTCGCCTTCCGCTCGGTGCGCGCGCCGGGCAAGAGCGCCGCGGACGCCTATGCCTACTCGAAGCGCCTGAAGATGTACTACCTGTCGCAGGCGGCCAACCCACCACAGCAGCGCTTCGTCGACGCCGTGGATCAGCGCTTCTCGTCACTGCTGCCCCAGGACGAGCGCTACTTCCGGCTGCTCCACGACACCATCGCCTACGAGCCGGCGCGCCCCCAGGACAGGCACATGCTCGGCCTGCTGGCTTCGCTGGGCATCGAGCAGGGCAAGCCCTACCAGCCGGACGAGAAGACCCGCCGGGCCATGCGCCAGGCGGTGGTGGACGTCTGGTTCTACCTGCAGCAGCGCTTCGACCAGCTGCCCAAGGATTACTACTACTGGCCCGACCGCCAGTACGTGCCGCTGCTGCTGCCCGACGCCAACCGCGGCTTCAGCTTCGAATACCCCGGGCGCATCGACATCGACGGCCGCGCCCTGGCGTTCTTCTGGTGCACCCTGGTGCCCCGGCAGGTGCCCGAGCGGCCCGCGGCCTACTACCTGATGGCCATGGCCGACAACCAGGGGCGGCCGCTGGAGGCGGGGGCCACCTACAGGCTGGTGGTGCCGGCGGACATGCCGGTGAAGCAGTTCTGGTCGCTGACCCTCTACGACCGCGCCACCATGGCTTTCATCTACACCCGGGAGGGGCGCACCACGCTGGACTCCTACGGCCTGGACAAGATGAAGAAGAACGCCGACGGCAGCGTCACCCTCTACGTCGGCCCGCAGGCGCCCAAGGGCCTGGAAGCCAACTGGATTCCCACCGGCGGCAAGCGCCCGCTGCCGGCCCTGCGCTTCTACGGCGCCACCGACGCGCTGTTCGACAAGCGCTTCAAGATGCCCGACTTCGAGCGGGTGGACGAGCCCGCCGCGGCTAGCCTCGGCCAGCCGGGCGTCATACCGGCGGGCCTGGCCATGGGCAGCCACCTGCTGCCATGAACCGTGGCGGGCGCAAGCTCCTGGCCGGCTGCCTGTTGCTGGCGGCCAGCCAGGCGCAGGCCGCCGAGAACGGCGTAGGCTTCTACCTGCTGGGCTCCCGCGGCCCCATGGCCGGCGCGCTGCCGCCGCCGGGGCTGTACCTGCAGAACGACCTCTACCGCTATGCGGGCAGTGCCGGGGCGGCCAAGGACTTCCCCGTCGGCGGCCGGGTGATGGCCGGCATCCAGCTCGAAACCCGGCTGGCGATGCCGACCCTGCTCTGGTCCACGCCCTGGCAACTGGCGGGCGGCAACCTGGGGCTGTCCTGGAGCCAGCCCCTGGGCGGCCCGGCCCTGGACGTCGACGCCGAACTGACCGGGCCCCATGGCCAGCGCCTGGGCACCGACGTGCACGCCTCGAACTACACCTACGGCGACCCGGTGCTGGCGGCGATGCTCGGCTGGCACCGCGGCAACTTCCACTGGCAGGGCGGGGTGGCGCTGAACGTCCCGGCGGGCGACTACGACGAGGACGCCCTGGCGAACATCGCCTTCCACCGCTGGGGCGCCGACCCCTTCGCCGCGCTGACCTGGTTCGACCCGACCATCGGCCTGGACCTGTCCGTGGCCGCCGGCGTGACCTTCAACGCCGCCAACCCGGCCACCGACTACCGCAGCGGCAACGAGGCGCACCTGGAATGGAGCGCCGAACAGCACTTCGGCCCGCGCTTTTCCGCCGGCCTGCTCGGCTACCACTACCGCCAGGTCAGCGATGACAGCGGCCGCGGCGCCAGCCTCGGGCCGTTCCGCGGGCGCACGCGGGCCCTGGGCGCGACCCTGGCCTGGAACTTCCCCGGCGCGCGGCCCTGGTCGCTGCGGCTGAAGGCCTTCAAGGAACAGGCGGCCTACAACCGCCTGGAAGGCCACTCGGTGTTCCTCAGCCTGTCCGTCCCCCTGTCTTCCCTGTGATACCTGTCCGGCCCGGCCGGCGGTCATCCATCGTTCCAACCCAGACCAAGGAGTACACGATGAACCGTTCACGTCCGTTCCTTTCCGCACTGGCCCTGGCCGTCGCCCTGGGCGCTGGCCCCAGCCAGGGGGCGGAAGCCTTCGCGGACCCGCAGATCAGCCTGGTGATGAACCCGCAGAAGGTCGCCCAGGCCCAGGAGATCGATGCCTACACCCTGGGGGTGATGGCCTACACCTGGGGCTACCCGCTGGTGCGCCTGGAACGCGTCCTGCGCACCTACACCCAGGTGCCGGCGAACAAGCCGCCGACCAGCTACCGCGCGCCGCTGAACCGCATTGGCTGGGCCACGGCGCTGTCCACCCCGGCGGACAAGGACATGCCCACGGCCAACAACGACACCCTGTACATGAGCGCGGTGGTCAGGTTGAGCGAGCCCTACGTGCTGAGCGTGCCGGACACCGCCGACCGCTACTACGTGATCAACGTCTTCGACATGTACCACGACCTGGAGCACTACATCGGCCGCCGCGCCACCGGTACCGGCGCGGGGCGCTTCGCCCTGGTGCCGCCGGGCTGGCAGGGGACCCTGCCGGAGGGCGTCAAGGCCCTGCCGGTGAGCACCGACAAGCTCTGGCTGTGGGGGCGCCTGCACATCCGCCAGGGCGAGGACCTGGCGCCGGTACTGGCGCTGCAGGAAGGGTTCGACCTGCGCCCGCTGAGCCAGCTGGGCAAGGCCGGCTACCAGGCGCCGAAGGAAGAACTGCCGCCGCTGCCGTCGATCGAGGGCGACGACCTGGGCTTCTTCACGCACCTGGGGTATGCCATGCAGCACAACCGCATCAAGACCGTGGACGCGGCGCTGGCGGGGCAACTGCAGCGCATCGGGCTGAGCGCGGAGCACGGTTTCGACCGTTCCAGACTCACCGCCGAGCAACTGCGCGGGCTCAAGCGCGCCCTGGCGGACGGCCCGCTGGTGGCCGGCAAGGCCACCATGACCTCCACCGTGCTGCGCAACGGCTGGAACGTGGCCATGGTCAACGAGTTCGGCTACGACTACCCCGGGCGCTCGGTCATGGCCGGCGCCTACCTGGGCGGCAACCTGGCGGAGGAGGCGGTCTACCCGATCCGCTTCACGGACGACCGCGGCAAGCCGCTCGACGGCCAGCACCCGTACCGCCTGACCTTCGCCAAGGCGCCGCCGGTCGGGGCCTTCTGGTCGCTGACGCTCTACAACGCCGGCGACAAGATGCTGGTGGACAACCCCATCGGCCGCTACAAGATCGGCTCGGACACCCCCGGCCTGCAGGTGGCGGCCGATGGCTCCGTCAGCATCCCGATTCAGCACGCCCAGCCCAGGGGCGAAGACAAGGCCAACTGGCTGCCGGCGCCCAAGGGCGGGTTCTACCTGCTGCTGCGCCTGTACCAGCCGGATGCCGCGATCCTCGACGGCCGCTACGCGCTGCCGCAGGTGAGCCGCGTCCAGTAGCGGAGCAGGGACCAGACGATTGGGTAGGGCGGATAACCGTTCGCGGTTATCCGCCGCTGGTCGTGCCACCGGAGCGTCCGGCGTGGCGGATGCCAATCGCGGACGGAGTCCTACGTCGGTGCTTCCCGGAACCGTAGGAGCGGACTCTGTCCGCGATTTGGCGGATAACGCCGTAGGCGTTATGCGCCCTACGGGGAGCCCGAGCTTCGTGGGTCCGCACCACACCGAACGGTCCCCTCTCCCGCTTGCGGGGGAGGGTTAGGGAGGGGGTGCGGAGTCAGGGTTTGGCAGAGGTGCGTGGGCGAAGTCCGTCACCCTCTCCCCAACCCTCTCCCTGAAGGGAGAGGGGGCTGTCCCGAGCAAGCGGATAGCGCAGCGTCAGCCGGCAAACTCGTAGGGCGGATAACCGTTCGCGGTTATCCGCCGTTGGCCGATGCGCCGATACACGACGCAAACGGCGGATAACGCCGTAGGCGTTATGCGCCCTACGGGGAGCCCGGGAGCTTCGTGGTTTCGCATCGCGCTGAACGGTCCCCTCTCCCGCTTGCGGGGGAGGGTTAGGGAGGGGGCGGAGTCAGGGTTTGGCAGAGGTGCCTGGGCGAAGTCCGTCCCCTCTCCCCAGCCCTCTCCCTGAAGGGAGAGGGGGCTGTCCCGAGCAAGCGGATAGCGGGGCGTCAGCCGGCAAACTCGTAGGGCGGATAACCGTTCGCGCGGGGCGCGCAAAAAAAATGGCGACCCGAAGGTCGCCCAAAACCACAGGTGCTGCTGCTCAGCGCACCCCGTCGCTGCGCAAGGCCGCGGGGGTGAATTTGGCGGCGGAGGAGGGTTCGCCGAAGCGGATCCAGCTCTTCTCCTCGTTCATCATGCCGCTGACCGCGTAACGGCCGGAGATCAGGTCGTACAGGCTTTCCAGGGCATACCAGGGCACCTGCTGCCTGTAGTCCTGGGTCAGCATGGCCTCGCCCACGCGCCACAGCTGGCCGCGGCCGTCGTACTGGTCGGACAGGGCGATGCTCCAGGAGTCCTCGTCGACGTAGAAGCGGCGCTTGGCGTAGATGTGCCGCTCGCCCGGCTTCAGGCTCGCTTCCACCACCCAGACGCGGTGCAGCTCGTAGCGCGCCAGATCCTGGTTGACGTGGCCGGCCTTGAGGAGGTCCTCGTACTTGTGCTTCGGCGAGGCCAGCTCGTAGTTGTTGTAGGGGATGTAGATTTCCTTCTTGCCCACCAGCTTCCAGTCGTAGCGGTTGGGCGCGCCGTTGTACATGTCCAGGCCGTCGGAGGTGCGCAGGCCGTCGACTTCCGTGGTCGGGCTGTCATAGGCCACCTGCGGGGCGCGGCGCACGCGGCGCTGGCCGGCGTTGTACTGCCAGGCCATGCGCGGTTCCTTCACCTGGTCCAGGGAGTCGTGCACCAGCAGCACGTTGCCGGCCAGGCGTGCCGGCTCGGTGACGCGCGACTTGTAGTAGTACAGGAGGTTTTCCGCGTCCTTGGCGTCCAGGTCGGCCATGCCCTTGGGCACCGCCAGGTCCTCCTCGTAGCGGATGGCGGTGAAGGCGCCGTTGGTCTGCGGCGCCGCGGTGACCGAGGAGCGCAGGATGTTCACGCCGCGGAAGCGGGTGATGTGGTTCCACACCACCTCCAGGCCGTCCTTCGGGATCGGGAAGGCCACCCAGCGGCTGTCGGCGAAGCCCTGCAGGCCGTTGCCGCCTTCCACCAGGCTGGTCTTCAGGGCGCTGGTTTTGGCGGCCTGGTTGATGAACTCCGGGACCACGGTGGTGCGGTGGCTCGGGTAGACGTTCATCTTGTAGTCCGGGTAGCGCTTGAACAGCGCCAGCTGGCCCTCGGACAGCTTCGCCTTGTACTGCTCGAGGTTCTGCGCGGTGATGGTGAACAGCGGCTTCTCGCCGGCGAAGGGGTTGCCGGGGAAGCCCTTGGCGTCCACCGGGGCGGCGTTCTGGGCCAGGCCGCCGGTCCAGGCGGGGATGCTGCCGTCGGCGTTGCCGGCCTTCTCGGCGCCCAGCGGGGTGAGGCTGGCGCCCAGCTTGGCGGCCTCGTCCGGGGAGACCGCGGCCAGTACGCTGCCGGCCAGCAGGGACAGGGTGAAGACGCCGATCACTCGTAGTGCTTTGTTCATCGTTGAGTCCTCGCGGATTAGAAGTTCACGCCGACGCTGAACGCGA
Source organism: Pseudomonas sp. RW407 (assembly GCF_003176655.1). Taxonomy (NCBI): domain Bacteria; kingdom Pseudomonadati; phylum Pseudomonadota; class Gammaproteobacteria; order Pseudomonadales; family Pseudomonadaceae; genus Pseudomonas; species Pseudomonas sp. RW407. Next base: position 712,058 of record NZ_QGSL01000029.1, read on the forward strand.
GGAAATCGCGATCGATCAGGGTGTTGTAGTCGCCACCGAAGAAGTTGGTGTACGACAGGCTGGCGGTGTAGGTGCTGCGGTAGTCGGCATCCAGGCCCAGGCTGATGGCCTTGGCGCCTTCGTTGAAGGTCGGGCCGTAGCCTTCCACGTCGTGGGACCAGGCGATGTTCGGCTTGAGGTTGATGCCGGCGATGGCGTTGCCGTAGTCGAGGATGGCGCGGGTGCGGTAGCCCCAGGAGGTGTTGGTGTAGAAGCCGTGGGTGTTGCCCGGCGCCCACTGGCCGTACTCGGGGGTGCGGCCGTAGCGCATGGAACTGGTGGGTTCCAGGTCGCTCAGGTGGGTCAGGCCCAGTTCGCCCACCAGGGTCAGGCGGTCGGCGCCCATCACCTGTTCGAAGAAGTGGGTGAAGGTGGTCTGCAACTGGGTCATCGGCTTGCGCTCGTAACCATGGTTGTCGGCACCGGGGGCGGTGGGCATGGTCGGCGAGGTGGTCGGCGCGATGGGGTTGAGCACCGCCAGGGAGATGTCCGGGGTGTTGATCTGCAGCGGCATGTTCGGCCGGTAGCTGACCTCGCCCTGCCAGGCGGTGCCGGTGGGCAGCGTGGTGGCGAAGCTCAGGCCGTAGAGGCGGATGTCCTCGGGGTACTCGATGAAGTAGTTGCTGTTGCCCAGCACGGTGCTCAGGGCCATGCCCTGGACCACCGAGGAGCAGCCCGGGCGGCCGCCGCAGGCGGCGCCGGTGGCGGCCAGGATGCGCCCCAGCGAGGCCAGGGTGTCGGCGCCGGCGGTCTGGCTGCTGTAGTAGGGGTTGCGGCTGTGGTAGTTCATCGCATAGGCGCCGTACTCCACGTCATCGGTCATCCAGCGCAGGGCCAGGCCCCACTGGCCGCTGTCGCGCGGGTCGCGGTCGCCGCTGCGGGGCAGGATCACCCCTTCGTCGTTGGCGATGAAGCCCTGGCCGTTGGCCGCGGCGATGGGCTCGAACTGCGCCATCAGCGCGCCGAAGCCGGGCGCGGCGTTGTTGGCGTTGTTCAGGTTGCAGCCGTGGGGCACAACGTCGGTGCCGAAGAAGGTGCCGCAGTTGTCCAGCACCGTCTTGTCCCAGCCCAGCTGGTAGAAGCCCTCGGCGGAGAAGCTGTCGGTGATGCTCTGCGACAGGTAGAACATGTTCACCGGCAGCAGCGCTTCCTTGATCTCGGCGCCGGGGCGGCGCAGGGCGGAAACGTCGATGGGGTTGATGCTGTTGATGCTGTTGGGGATGAAGGTGCTCTCGCCCCAGCTCACCACCTGCTTGCCCAGGCGCACGCTGCCCGGCAGGTTGGAAATGTCGTAGTTGTGGTAGACGAAGGCATCGAGCAGCTGTGTGCCGGAGGAGCGGGCGCCCTTGTCGCGGCCCTCGTCGCTGATGTCCTTGAACGGCCGGCTCTCGTCCTTGAGTTCGAAGTCGTACCAGTACTTGCCACGGACGAACAGGCCGGTGTCGCCGTACTTCAGCTCCAGGTCGTGGATGCCCTTGAACAGCTTGGAGAAGGTCTCGCCCTTCTTGAAGTTCAGGCGGCCGTCGTCGGTGGTGTGGGTGGCGGTGTTGCCGCCGTTGTTGTAGCCGATGAAGTCCTGGTGGGGGCTCTGGGTACTCCAGCTGGCGCCGATCGACAGGGAGGAGTCGAACTGCCCCTCGATCTCGCCGATGCTGAAGTTGACGGCCTTGGCCGGGGCCGCGACGCCCAGGGCCACCGCCAGGGCCAGCAGCTGCGGTTGGAAGAAGCCAGGTCTTGTTATTGTTTTCATGTAGTGCTCCGGTGCTCGGTTGGAAGACTGCAGGCACAACCTATGTGGAGCGCCGGGCGCGGATAAGCGCGCGAAAGTACGAGTGGCGTGTCGGAAGAAGGTATGAGTCGTGCTGTGGCGCGGGTTTCAGCGGGGTTCAGCAATGCGATGAATGGTCCTTCATTCACTGGCTCGGTCAGACGTGGGAATTGTCCGAAGGAATTCACCCATGGCAACGCGCGCACCGGGCCAGTACCCGGTGCGTTCGGAGGTCAGGAGGGCGCCGCGGGCGCGCGGATCAGATGAGATAGCCGCCGTCCACCGCCAGGCTGATGCCGATGGTGTAGCTGGAGGCGTCGCTGGCCAGGTAGAGCACGGCGCCGGCCATCTCCTCGGGGTTGGCCACGCGCTTGAGCGGTACCCGCTGCAGGATGCCGTCGAGCACCGCCGGGTTCTGCACCAGGGCGGCGGCGAACCTGGTGTCGGTGGGCCCTGGCAGCAGCGCGTTGCAGCGCACGCCAAAGGGCGCGCACTCGCGGGCGAAGACCTTGGTCATGCTGATCACCGCGGCCTTGGTCACCGAGTAGATGCCCTGCAGCTCGCCGGGGCTGACGCCGTTCACCGAAGCGACGTTGACGATGCTGCCGCCTCCCTGTTCCTGCATCAGCCTGCCGGCTTCCACCGACATGTAGAAGTAGCCGCGGATGTTGACGTCCACGGTCTTCTGGAAGGCGGCGACGTCGGTGTCCAGCACGTTGCCGTACTGCGGGTTGGTGGCGGCGTTGTTGACCAGGATGTCGAGGCGCCCGAAACGCTCGCGGATCCAGTCGAAGGTGGCCCGGACCTGCTCCGGCTCGCCGATGTGGCAGGCCACGGCAGAGGCCTTGCCGCCGGCGGCCTGGATGGCCTCGGCCACCGCCTGGCAGCCCTCCAGCCTGCGGCTGGAGACGATGACCTGGGCGCCCTGGCGGGCCAGCAGGTGGGCGATGGCCTCGCCGATGCCGCGGCTGGCGCCGGAGACGAAGGCGACCTTGCCGCCGAGGTCGAAGGGGGCGGGTGTGGACATGGGCTGCTCCGGGAATGCTGTCGGGAGGTGCCGGCCACCGCCCCCAGGTCGGGTCAGGGG
>NZ_QGSL01000029.1:714961-733304 GCF_003176655.1 Pseudomonas sp. RW407
GACAGCGCCGAAGTGCTCGACTACCTCAAGGCGGAGAACGCCTACCTCGAAACCGAGCTGGCCGGGCAGGCCGAACTGCGCGAACAACTGTTCCAGGAGATCAAGGGCCGCATCCGCGAGACCGACCTGTCGCTGCCCTCGCCCTGGGGCCCGTGGCTGTATTACCAGCGCACCACCGCCGGCGACGAGTACCCGCGCCACTACCGCTGCCCGCGCCCGGCCGGCGACTCGCTGGTCGTGGACGAAAGCGCCGAGCAGTTGCTGCTCGACCCCAACGAACTGGCCGCCGGCGGCTTCCTCTCCCTCGGCGCCTTCAGCATCAGCCCCGACCATTCGCGCCTGGCCTACAGCCTGGACACCAGCGGCGACGAGATCTACAGCCTGTACGTCAAGGACCTGGCCAGCGGCGCCGTGGAAGAACTGCCCTTCGACGACTGCGACGGCAGCATGACCTGGGCCAATGACAGCCGCACCCTGTTCTTCGGCGAGCTGGACGAGACCCACCGCCCGCACAAGCTGTACCACCACACCCTGGGCGAGCCCGGCGCCGAACTGGTGTTCGAGGAGCCCGACGGGCGCTTCTTCCTGCACTGCTACCGCGCCAGCTCCGAGCGCCAGCTGGTGCTGCTGCTGGGCAGCAAGACCACCAGCGAGGCCTGGGTGCTCGACGCCGAACAGCCGCGCGGCGACTTCCGCTGCCTGGCGCCACGCCAGGAAGACCACGAATACCACGTCGACCACGGTCGCCTGGACGGCGAGTGGACCTGGTTCGTGCGCAGCAACCAGGCCGGCATCAACTTCGCCCTCTACAGCGCCAGCGAAGCGCAGCCCGACCGCGAGCACTGGCGCGAACTGATCGCCCACCGCGACAGCGTGATGCTCGACGACGTCACCCTCAACCAGGATGCCTTCACCCTCAGCCTGCGCGAGGGCGGCCTGCCGATCGTCGAGGTCCACGCCGCAGGCCAGGCGCCGCGCCGCGTGGAGCTGCCGGACGCGGCCTACAACCTGTACGTGCAGGACAGCCTGGAATTCCACAGCCCGGTCATCCGCCTGCGCTACGAGGCGCTCAACCGCCCGGCGCAGATCCGCCAGCTGGGCCTGCTCGACGGCGCCCAGCAGGTGCTCAAGGAAACCCCGGTGGAAGGCCCCTTCGACGCCGACGCCTACGAGAGCCGCCGGCTCTGGGCCGGCAGCGTGGATGGCGTGCAGGTGCCGATCAGCCTGGTGGCGCGCCGCGAGGTACTGCAAGGCATCGCCGCCGGCCGCCCGGCGCCGCTGTACCTGTACGGCTACGGCGCCTACGGGGCGAGCCTCGATCCCTGGTTCTCCCACGCCCGCCTGAGCCTGCTGGAGCGCGGCTTCGTCTTCGCCATCGCCCACGTGCGCGGCGGCGGCGAGCTGGGCGAGGCCTGGTACCGCGCCGGCAAGCTGGCGCACAAGCAGAACAGCTTCAGCGACTTCATCGCCTGCGCCGAGCACCTCTGCGCCGAGGGCTACAGCACCCCGGCGCAGACCGTGATCAGCGGCGGCAGCGCCGGTGGCCTGCTGATGGGCGCGGTGCTCAACCAGCGCCCGCAGCAGTTCGCCGCCTGCATCGCCGAGGTGCCCTTCGTCGACGTGCTCAACACCATGCTCGACCCGGACCTGCCGCTGACCGTCACCGAGTACGACGAATGGGGCAACCCGCAGGAGCACGAGGTCTACGAGCGTATCCGCGCCTACGCGCCCTACGAGAACGTCTGCGCCCAGGACTACCCGGCGCTGCTGGTGGTGGCCGGCTACAACGACAGCCGCGTGCAGTACTGGGAAGCGGCCAAGTGGGTGGCCAAGCTGCGCGCCAGCAAGACCGACGACAACCTGCTGCTGCTCAAGACCGACCTGGGCGCCGGCCACGGCGGCATGAGCGGGCGCTACCAGGGACTCAAGGACGTGGCCCTGGAATACGCCTTCGTGTTCAAGGTGCTGGGCCTGTCATAACCGTAGGGCGCATAACGCCTGCGGCGTTATCCGCCGTCATCCGCGGACATCGGTGTTCCAGCCATCGGCGGATAACCGCGAACGGTTATTCGCCCTACGGCGCTACGGCCGGGCCATAACCGTAGGGCGCATAACGCCTACGGCGTTATCCGCCGTCATTCGCGGGCACCGGCGTTGCGGCCAGCGGCGGATAACCGCGAACGGTTATGCGCCCTACGGCGCCACGGCCGAGCCATAACCGTAGGGCGCATAACGCCTACGGCGTTATCCGCCACCACTCGCGGGCACCGGCGTTGCGGCCAGCGGCGGATAACCGCGAACGGTTATTCGCCCTACGGCGCTACGGCCAAGCCATAACCGTAGGGCGCATAACGCCTACGGCGTTATCCGCCACCACTCGCGGGCACAGGCGTTGCGGCCAGCGGCGGATAACCGCGAACGGTTATGCGCCCTACGGCCTGCGCCGGGTCGATCGCGGACGGAGTCCGCTCCTACAGGGGAATGACGTGGGTGGGGCGGCGTAGGAGCGGACTCCGTCCGCGATTCTCCCAGGCGATATCACCCCGCCCGGAAGATCAGGTGCTCTTCCCAGTCGTCCTCGGCCACCGCGGTCTCGCTGAGCATCCGCCCGGACTGCGAGATGCGCTCGTGGTGCACCGCGTCGGGGTCGCCGCAGACCAGGTGGTGCCACAGCGGCAGGTCCTTGCCCTCGGCCACCAGGCGGTAGCCGCAGGTCGGCGGCAGCCAGCGGAACTCGTCGGCCTGGGCCGGGGTGAGCTGGATGCAGTCGGGCACGCTGGCGCGGCGGTTGGCGTAGTCGGTGCAGCGGCAGGTCTTCAGGTCCAGCAGCTTGCAGGCGATGCGCGTGTAGTAGACGGTGCCGTCGTCCTCGTCCTCGAGTTTCTGCAGGCAGCACAAACCGCAGCCGTCGCACAGCGACTCCCATTCCTGCTGATCGAGCTGTTCGAGGGTCTTGCGTTTCCAGAAGGGTTCGACTTTGGCGGCCATCGTTTTTCTAGGTGGGGCTTTTCACGGGGCGCCAAGTCTATGCCCAGGCGCCGCGCCGGCCAAGCGCAGGTGACCACCGGAGCGCTTGCCAGGGGCCGCGCGGCTGGGTAGCTTTCCTCCACCATCAGGCCCGAGCGGGCCGCCGCCTCACCCATGATCCGCGATGCCCAGCCGTCCACGGCACCATCCCCCCTTGCCAGCAGGAGCCGCCATGAGCGCCAATCCCCGCGTTGCCGACTATCCCATCGACCCGCAGTTCATCAATCGCTGGTCGCCCCGCGCCTTCAGTGGCGAGAGCATCCCCGAGGAAACCCTGCTGGGCTTCCTCGAAGCCGCGCGCTGGGCGCCCTCCTCGTTCAACTCGCAGCCCTGGCGCTTCCTCTACGCGCGCCGCGACACGCCGAACTGGCAGCGCTACCTGGACCTGCTGGGCGAATTCAACCGCGGCTGGGCGCAGAACGCCGCGGCGCTGGTGATAGTGCTGTCCAAGACCACCTTCGCCCCGCCCGGCTCCAGCGAGGAGAAACCGGCGCTCTGGCACACCTTCGACACCGGCGCTGCCTGGGGCTTCCTGGCCCTGCAGACGAGCCTGGCCGGCTGGCACAGCCACGGCATGGCCGGCTTCGACCGCGAGGCCACCCGCGTCGAGCTGAAGGTGCCGGACGACCACGAGATCCACGCCGCCATCGCCATCGGCAAGCTCGGCGACAAGGCGATCCTCCCGGAAAGCCTGCAGGCGCGCGAAACGCCCAGCCCGCGCCGGCCGCTGGAGCAGTTGGCCGCCGAGGGCGATTTCAGCCTGTAAGGGACAGGGCGCCCCGCGCGGGGCGCCCGACGTCAGTAGCCGCGGGTGAAGTCCACTTCGCCGCGCATGGGCTGCCCGGCCCAGAAGCGCGACAGGTTCTCGCGGAACAGCTCCACCATCGGCCCCGGCAGCGTCGGCGCGGCGGTGTGGCCGGTGAGCAGCAGGCGCGGCGCACTCCAGAACGGGTGCTGCGGCGGCAGCGGCTCCTGGCGGCAGACGTCGATGACGGCGCCGGCCAGGCGGTTGCTTTCCAGGGCGCTGATCAGGTCGGCATCGACCACCGCGACACCGCGCCCGGCGTTGATGAACAGCGTCGAGGGCTTCATCCGCTGGAACAGCGCCAGGTCGAAGATGTCCTGGGTGTCCGGGGTGTCGGGCAGCAGGTTGACCACGTAGTCGGCGGTCTCCACCAGGCGCGGCAGCTCGGCCAGCGAGCCCACCCGCTGGAACGGCTGCAGCGGCCGCGGGGTGCGCGCCACGCCGGTCAGCTCGACGCCGAAGGCGGCCAGCATGTGCGCCACGGCCAGGCCGATCTCGCCGGTGCCCACCAGCAGCACGTGGCGGCCACGCAGGCTGCCGGGCGCGCGGTCGTCCCACTGGCTGCCCACCTGGCTGGCCAGGCGCCCGAGGAACTGGCGCTCGTGGGCCAGCATGTAGGTCAGCAGGTATTCGCTCATCACCTGGCCGAAGATGCCCACCGCGCGGCTCAGGGCGTAGTCCTTGGGCAGGTCGTCGGCCAGCAGCGGGGTGATGCCGGCCCAGGTGGACTGCACCCAGACGGGGTGCACGCCCTTGCGCAGCAGTTGCGCCACCAGGTCGGGCTCGCCCAGCCACACCGGGCATTCGGCGGCGGCCTCGACGAGGTTGTCGGGTTTGTCGCCGGATACCACGCTGAGGCTGGGCTCGGCAGCCATGGTCAGCGCGGCGTAGAGGGTATGTTCGCGATCGAGGATGAGCAGGCGCATGGTTTAAATCGCACCCGTGGGGCAAGGCGGAGGCACGTTGGTTGGCATTGTCGTTATCGTCCCTGCGTGCAGCGGCGATTCTGTGCGAGTTGAACGGAGGGCCTGTAGACCGGCTGGAAGCCTAGGCGTTCCGCTTAACCAGGCATTTTCTGACGCAATAATGCTCTTGCACCCACAACTTGCACAGCAATTTCGCACCAATTCGCGTAGGCGTCGGCTTTTCGACGCCTCAAAGAGGATCATTCATCCGCAGCAGCTCTTCGGGCAGGTGCTCGATGTACTCCTCCTCCGCCGGCGGCATCTGCAGGTGGAAACCCTGCTTCTCGATGTTCTCCAGCACCTTGTGGATATCTTCGCGGGCCAGCTTGCGCTCGGGGCTGAGCACCAGGTCGAAGGCGTGCTGCGGCGCGCCGAACGCCGCCAGCAGGGCCTCGGGCACGCGGCTCAGGGCCTCGCGCTTGTCGACGTACAGGTACATCTCGTTCTTGCGCGGGCTCTTGTAGATGGAGCAGATGCGTTTCATGGGTTCTCCGGGGTGGCCAGGCAATCCAGCAGGGCCTGGCCCATCAGTTCACGGCGCCAGCCCTGCAGGGAATCGGGCAGGCGGTAGGGGCCGTCGGGGTAGCCGCTCTTGAGCAGCGCCTCGAGAATCTTCTTGCGCAGCATCAGCTCCGGGGCCATGCCCTGGCGCTCGGCCTCGCGCTGGCCGACCTCGCGCAGCCGCTTGAGCAGCGGCGTCACCTCGCGCGGCAGCGGCTCGGGCAGAGGCTCGGGCCATTGCTCGGCGGGCAGCGCGGCGGCATGGGCGAGCAGCGCCAGCAGGGTGTCGCCATCCTGGCGCACGGTGCGCGGGTGCATCTCGTCGATGCGCGCCAGTGCCTGCTTGTCCTTCGGCTGCAGGCGCGCCAGCGGCCACAGCGTCTGCTCGCGCAGGATGCGGTTGCGCGGCTGGTTGCGCAGGCGCGCCTGCTCCTCGCGCCAGGCGCAGACCTCGCGCAGCACCGCGAGCTGCTGCGGGGCCAGCTTCCAGGCCAGCTTGACGTCGCGCCAGGCCTCGCGCGGGTCGCTGACGCGGGTCTGGTTGGCGACCAGGTCGGCGCCATCGGCCAGCAGCCAGGCCAGCTTGTGCTCGGGCAGGCGCGGCGCCAGCTTCACGTAGACCTCGGCCAGGTGCTGCACGTCCTCGGCGGCATAGCGCACCTGCATCTCGGTCAGCGGGCGCTGCAGCCAGTCCGAACGCGTCTCGTCCTTGGGCAGGTCCAGGCCGAGCATCTCCAGCACCAGCTTGGAATAGCCCATGGAATGCGCCATGCCCAGGTAGGCGGCGGCCAGCTGGGTGTCGAACAGCGGCTGCGGCAGGCTGCCGGTCAGGCGCTGGAAGACTTCCAGGTCCTCGCCGCAGGCATGGAACACCTTGACCACCGAGGGCGCCTCCAGCACCTTGGCGAAGGGCGACCAGTCGCGGATCAGCAGCGGGTCGATCAGCCACGCCCGCTCGCCGTCGCCGACCTGCACCAGGCCGGCTCCGGGGTAAAAGGTATCGACGCGCATGAACTCGGTATCGAGTGCCAGGTACGGCCGTTGTTTCCAGTCCCGGCATTGCTGCGCCAGGCTGGCATCGTCGCGGATCCACCGGATATCGAGGGCGCTCACGAACATCTCCTTGCTTCACGTAGGGCGCATTATATCGGGCCGGATGATGTACGAGCATTCCGCTTTTGCCTACAAGGCTGTACAGATGCGGACGAAGGCTTATCTTTCCCGCCCCAGGATCCCCGACAAGAAGCCTTCATGATGAAGAAACTCGCAACCCTGCTGGTATTGCTGATCGCTGCCGCCGCGGTCTACCTCGCCATCACCCCCTGCCCCATCGACCCCGTGGCCTGGAACCCGCCGCCGGCGCCGCCGATGACCGGCGTGCTGGAGCCCAACGACACCCTGATGAAGGCCGAGCTGCTCGGCCTGGGCCAGGTGAAGGGCCCGGAAGACACCGCGGTGGACGCCCAGGGCCGCCTCTACGCCGGCCTGGACGACGGCCGCGTGGTGCGCCTGGACAACGGCCAGGTCAGCACCTTCGCCGAGACCGGCGGCCGCCCGCTGGGCATGGATTTCGACGCCCAGGGCAACCTGATCGTCGCCGACGCCTGGAAGGGCCTGCTGAAGATCGACCCCCGGGGCCAGGTCAGCGTGCTGGCCACCGAGGCCGACGGCGTGCCCTTCGCCTTCACCGACGACCTGGACATCGCCAGCGACGGGCGCATCTACTTCAGCGACGCCTCCAGCCGCTTCCGTCAGCCCGACTACATCCTCGACTACCTGGAGACCCGCCCCCACGGCCGCCTGCTGCGCTACGACCCGGCGACCGGCAAGACCGAGACGCTGCTCAAGGACCTGTACTTCGCCAACGGCGTGGCGCTATCGGCCAACGAGGACTTCGTGCTGGTCAACGAGACCTACCGCTACCGCATCGCCCGCTACTGGCTGAAAGGCCCCAAGGCCGGGCAGCAGGACATCTTCATCGACAACCTGCCGGGGCTGCCGGACAACCTCCAGGGCGACCGCAAGGGCACCTTCTGGGTGGCCCTGCCGACGCCGCGCAAGGCCGACGCCGACTTCATCCTCGGCCAGCCCTGGCTCAAGCGCCAGTTGACCAAGCTGCCGCGCGCGCTGCTGCCCAAGCCGGTGCCCTACGGGCTGGTCATCGCCCTGGACGAGAACGGCCAGATAGTGCGCAGCCTGCACGACACCAGCGGCCAGCACCTGCGCATGATCACCTCGGCCAAGCCGGTGGGCGACTACCTGTACTTCGGCAGTCTGGAAAACGACCGCATCGGCCGCCTGAAGCTCCGCTGAGGCGCCTCAGCCCAGCGCCAGCGGCTCCTCGCGGGCCGCTTCGGCGCACTTCGCGGCGCCCGGCTCCAGCAGTTCCTGCATGCGCCCGCGGACTTCGCCCATCAGGACGTCCAGGCCCTGCCCGCGGAAGGCCGCGGCATCCACCGGGCGGCCCACCAGCAGGTCCACCGGCTGGCCCAGGTTGAGGTCGAAGGTGCGCGCCGGCAGCACCCGGTGGATGCCGCGGATGGCCACCGGGACGATCACCGCGTCGGTGTCCAGCGCCAGGCGGAAGCAGCCCTTCTTGAACGGCAGCAGGCGCCCGTCGTCCGAGCGGGTGCCCTCCGGCGCCGCCCACAGCACGATGCCGCTCTCCATCATTTGCCGCGCACGCTGCAGGTCGTCGCGGGCGCGCTGGCCGTTGTGCCGGTCAATGGAAGGGAACTCGGCGGCGCGCATGGCCCGGCCGAGCACCGGGATGCGGTACAGCTCGCGCTTGGCCAGCATGCGGATCGAGCCGGGCAGCGCAGCGAAGCTGGCCGGGATGTCGTAGTGGCTGGAGTGGTTGCAGAGGATCATGTAGCGCCGCCCGTCGCCGAAGTCCGGCATGGCCCCGTGCACGCTCAGGCGCATGCGCACCAGGCGCAGCAGCAGGCCGGACCACTGGCGGGTGTAGCGGTCCACGCGCTCGCGGCGCAGGCGGCCGATGGCGGCCAGGGACAGCACCAGCAGGCTGTAGTAGAGGGTGATCAGGCCGGTCGCCAGGGCGATGGCGCAGACGCGCGCCCGCGAGGCCGCCTGGGTCGCCGGTTGCAGACTGGACATGGGCAAAAACTCCATCGGATCGAAGAAAGCCGCCGCAGACCGGCGTTTTCCATTGCACAAGCCTTATGATGCGCGAGGAAACCGTCACGACACAGGAACCCGCACGATGTCACTCGCCCGCCTGCTCAGCCCGCAACAACTGGCAGCCCGCCTGGACGAACCCGGCCTGCTGATCCTCGACTGCCGCTTCGCCCTGGACGACCCGGGCTACGGCGCCCGCGTGTTCGCCGAGAACCACATCCCCGGCGCCCAGTACGCCGACCTCGAGCGCGACCTCTCCGCGCCGGTGGTCAAGGGCGTGACCGGCCGCCACCCGCTGCCCGACGCCGATGCGCTGATCCAGCGCCTGCGCGCCTGGGGCCTGGACAACAGCGACGAGGTGGTGCTCTACGACGACGGCCCCGGCGCCTTCGCCGCCCGCGCCTGGTGGCTGCTGCTGTGGCTGGGCAAGCGCGACGGCGTGTACCTGCTCGACGGCGGCATGAACGCCTGGCGCGCCGCCGGCCTGCCGCTGACCACCGCCGAGCCGGCGGTGCCCCGGGGCGCGTTCCACGGCGAGCCGGACAACGGCCTGCTGATCGACGCCGGCGAACTCTCGGCGCTGCTCGCCGACCCGCAGCTGCCGCTGATCGACGCCCGCGCCGAGCCGCGCTTCCGCGGCGAGGTGGAGCCCATCGACCCGGTCGCAGGCCACATCCCCGGCGCCCAGTGCGCGGCCTTCACCGACAACCTCGGCAGCGACGGCCGCTTCCTGCCGCCGGCGCAGCTGCACCAGCGCTTCGCCCACCTGCTGCGCGGCCGCCCGGCCCAGGAGCTGGTGGCCTACTGCGGCTCCGGCGTCACCGCCTGCCACAACCTGTTCGCCCTGAGCCTGGCCGGCTACCCCCTGGGCCGCCTCTACGCCGGCTCCTGGAGCGAATGGATCACCGACCCGCGGCACCCGGTGGCCACCGGCGCCTGACGCCCCGCCCCAGGCCGCATCTGGCGCGGCCCGGGGCTCCTTTCCCGACGCGGTAACCCATTCCCGGTTAATCACATCGAGGAATATGCCTGCGCTGCAGAAAGTCAAAACAATTTAAAAACAGTCCTTTACAGCGGATTTGTCGCACTACACTTCAAATCGAGCGGCTAAGTCCGCTTACGGCGGGGCCCAGGAGAACATCAGAAGCTGCCAAGACGCCCAGCCCCGCCGTTCATTGAGGGACAAGACCATGGGAATCGCCGCCTGCGACCTGCGACAGCACGTCATCCGGCCCACCCTGCTGTACCTGGAACGTCACAGCGGGGAGGCCGAGGCGCTGTTGCTGGGAGCGGCGGCCTGTCAATCGGCGCTTGGCAGCAGCCTGGACAACGGCCACGGACACGGCCTGTTCCGCATCGACGAATACCGCCACCAACAGCTCTGGGATCGCTACCTGGCCCTGGACCCGAACCTCGCCAGCCGCGTGCGCGGCCTGGCCAGCCAGCACGCCTTCCTCGACGCCCCGCACCTGGAACTGACCGTGAACCTGCGCTACAGCACCGCCATCGCCTGGATGCTGGTGGAGGCCCAGCGCCTGCCACTGCCCGCCCCCACCGACCACCTCGGCCAGGCCAGGGTCTGGCGCCGGGTGTTCCGGCCCCATGGCCACCTGCGTGATTTCCTCGACGCCTGGCAGGCATACATCGGCGATCCGCTGCTCGCGGCCTGACCTCGATCAATGACCGATCAGTCAGCTTTCATTTACATACATTAACGAAGCTAAAGGCTCGCCCAACGGCGGCCCTTTGCGCGCAAAAGCCCGACGTAGAGCCCCTTTGGGGTACTACCAAAGGCCTGGGAATCTTGGTAGCTTGCGCGCCGTTGACCACAGGAGTTGCTCTTACAATGAAAACAACATGGCTCAAAACCACCCTCGCTCTGACCATCAGCGCTGCCTCTGCCCAGGCCCTGGCCAACGGCATCGCGATCAACGAACAGAGCGCCAGCGGCGCCGGCACCGCCTACGCGGGCCGCGCTTCCTCGGCACTCGACGCCAGCACCATCTACGGTAACCCGGCCGGCCTGTCCAAGCTCAAGCGCACCGAAGTCAGCGGCGGCCTGGCCATCGTCGACGCCAAGGACGACATCAGCCAGGCCCCCGGCCCGGGCTCCAACAAGGGCGACTCCGTACCCCTGGCCGCTGTCCCGTTCGGCTACATCTCCACACCGATCAACGAGGACTTCACCTTCGGCCTGGGCATGTACGTGCCCTACGGCATCATCAACGACTACGAGAACGGCTTCCAGGGCAGCTACCACGGTTCCTACAGCAAGGTCCAGGTCATCACCCTGCAGCCGACCATCGCCTACAAGATCAACGACAAGGTCTCCGTCGGCTTCGGCCCGACCATCAACCGCATCGACGGCCAACTGAAGAACGACCTGGCGACCAATGCGCTGAACGGCGGCGGTGGCGACACCCACATCGACATCAAGGGCGACGACACCGCGCTGGGCTACAACATCGGCGTGATGGTCGACCTGACCGACGACACCACCTGGGGCCTGACCTACCACTCCAAGGTCGACTACCACCTGGGCGGCCGCACCAAGGTCAAGAACTCCCCGGCCGCCTTCGGCCTGAACGGCAGCTACGACGCCAAGCTGGACATCACCCTGCCCGAGTCCGTGGATACCTCCATCACCCACAAGTTCGACGACAAGTGGACCGGCTACGTCGGCGCCGTGTGGACCCGCTGGAGCCGCCTGGAAGCCATCGAAGTGCGCAACAGCGGCGTACCGGCCCTGGGCCAGGCGCTGGGCTTCGGCACTATCGGCGAGGACCTGAAGTGGCACGACACCTGGTCGGCCTCCATCGGCGCCTCCTACCAGCTGAACCCGGAATGGGTGCTGCGGACCGGCTTTGCCTACGACCCGTCGCCAACCGACAACGAGTACCGCAATGTACGCATCCCGGTGGGCGACCGCAAGATCGTCACCTTCGGTGCCGGCTGGTCGCCGAACCCGGACCTGACCGTGGACGTGGCCTACGCCTACCTATGGGAAACCCGTACCAGCGTCGACGTCAAGGACGGCACCGGCATCGGTCTGCAACCGGCCTACAGCGCCAAGTACGACAACAGCGCCAACGGCCTGACTGCGCAAGTCACCTATCGCTTCTGATAGGCGCGGGCGCACAGGGAGAGGCCGGGCAGATGCCCTGATGCTGTTCCCTTAAAGAATGCCGTTTCTTCCCATGGGAGAAACGGCATTTTTCATAGGGGGCTTCGTTTGCGGTTATGGCCCTGCGCTCCGGTCTCCAGCCCGTCACTCCCACGAACGCGGGCCCCAATGGCTTGAGGGCTTGGTGTAGCGCGCCGCTCCGAGTGCGTTGATATCCCTCGTTTCGCCCCCTCGGGCGAGTCCCTTTTGTCAAACGCCACAAAAGGAACCAAAAAGGCTTGCCCCGCATACGGGCCCGATGGAGCCGGGCTACCCTCACGAACTCCCCCGCCACGGAGGCCCGCCCCGACAGCACGTCCCTGTGCTGATCGGGGCTCTAGCGACATCCATGTCGCATGACCTCCTGAGCGCGGGTTTCGCTCGGCCTTCTGAAGGGGCGTTCCGGTGCGCTCGGATATTTCTCTGGAAATCCAAAATCAAGAGCCGCTTTGGCTCTTCGTAGGAGCGAGCTTGCTCGCGAACCTCGGTTTCCCGTGTTCGCGATAGTTCGTAGGGCGCATAACGCCTACGGCGTTATCCGCCGTTTTCAACGACGGATGATCGCGGACAGAGTCCGCTCCTACGGTTCCAGGAAGCACGGACGTAGGAGCGGACTCCGTCCGCGATTCGTCCCCATGGGATTCCCCAGCCCGCAATTTTATCCAAGACCTGCCCGCGCCGCGGCGCTAGAGTAGGCCCATGGAACGCATCGAACACCACCGCAGCGGGCTGCCCGGCGTGCGTTACATCGACGCCGAGTACCACCGTTTCGCCTTCCCCCGGCACTTCCACCTGGACTATCACATCGGGCTGATGCTCGACGGTCGCCAGCGCTACGTGCACGCGGGCGAACGCTGCCTGGCCGGTGGTGGCGACATCCTGCTGATGAGTCCGGAAAGCATTCACGACGGCGCCAGCGAGGGGGAGGACGGCTATCGCATCCGCGTGCTGTCCATCGAGCCGCAGTGGCTGGAGCAGGCCGCGCGCAGCCTCAGCGACGGCCGCCAGGGCACGCCGCGGCTGCTGGCCAGCCAGGTGCGCGACGAACAGCTGCGGCAGCAACTGCACGGCCTGCACCAGGTGCTGGCCGGGGGCGAGCGGCTGGAACAGGAGGGCCGGCTCTGGCAGGGCCTGGCCACGCTGCTCGGGCATGCTTCCAGCCTGCGCATCCGCGAGCCGCGTCAGGGCTTCGACGCCCAGGCCTGGCGGCGCCTGCGCGAGTGGCTGGAGTCGCGCCTGGAAAACCCGCCGACGCTGGACGAACTGGCGGCCTTCTGCGACCTCAGCCCCTGGCAGGTGCTGCGGCGCTTCCGCAACCACTGCGGGCTGCCGCCGCACCAGTGGCTGACCCAGCTGCGCCTGGAGCGTGCCCTGCCGCGGGTGCTCGCCGGCCAGCCGCTGAGCGAGGTGGCGCTGAGCCTGGGCTTCTACGACCAGGCGCACTTCAGCCGCCTGTTCCGCCGCACCTACGGATTGCCGCCGGCGCGCCTGCGCCAACGCTGAGGCCTGGCTTTTGGCCGGACTGCCCTGGCCGGCGGTGGGCCCGGCCATTGTCGCCCGCTGCCGCCTGGGGGAAAATCCTGCCGTCTCCAGCACGCGGTCACCGGCATGTCCCAAGCGCTTTTCTTCGCCCACGCCAACGGCTTCCCCTCGGCCACCTACGGCAAGCTGTTCCAGGCCCTGGCGCCGGAATTCGAGGTGCGCCACCTGGACATGCACGGCCACGACCCGCGCTTTCCGGTGAACGCCAACTGGGCGAACCTGGTGGACGAGCTGCTGTTCCACCTGGAAGCGCAGGGCGCGCCGGTGTGGGGCGTCGGCCATTCCCTCGGCGGCCTGCTGCATTACCATGCGGCGCTGCGCCGCCCGGAGCTGTACCGCGGCGTGCTGATGCTCGACTCGCCGACCCTGACCTTCGCCGACCAGTGGGTGATCCGCGCCGCCAAGCGCTTCGGCTTCATCGATCGCATCACCCCGGCCGGGCGCACCCTGGGGCGGCGCGAGGACTTCGCCGACTTCGACGAGGCGCTGCGCTACTTCGGCGGCAAGTCGCTGTTCCGCCGCTTCGACCCGGACTGCCTGGCGGACTATGTGCGCCACGGCCTGGCCGCCAGCGGCCAGGGCCTGCGCCTGAAGTTCGACCCGGCCACCGAGATCAGCATCTACCGCAACGTGCCCCACGCCGCACCGGGCAGCCCGCGGCGCCTGGCGGTGCCGCTGGCGCTGGTGCGCGGCCGCCACAGCCGGGTGGTGCTGCCGCACCATGCCCGCGCGGTGCGCCGCGCGCCCTGGGGCGAATCCCTGTCGTTGCCCGGCGGGCACATGTTCCCGCTGGAGCGCCCGCGCGACACCGCCGAACTGATCAAGCAGGTCGTCGAGCGCTGGCAGCGCCGCGCCGAACAGGAGAATGCCCGCCCATGAGCGCCCAGGTCGAAGAGATCCGCCTGAACCTTCCGCACATCGAACTGGCCGCGCACCTGTTCGGCCCCGAGGACGGCAAGCCGGTGCTGGCCCTGCACGGCTGGCTGGACAACGCCATGAGCTTCGCGCGCCTGGCGCCGAAACTGGACGGGCTGCGCATCGTCGCCCTGGACTTCGCCGGCCATGGCCACTCGGCGCACCGCGCCGCCGGGGCCAGCTACCTGCTGTGGGACTACGCCTACGACGTGCTGGCGGTGGCCGAGCAACTGGGCTGGGAGCGCTTCTCGCTGCTCGGGCATTCCATGGGCGCCATCGTCTCGGTGCTGCTGGCCGGCGCCATGCCCGAGCGTATCGAGCGCCTGGCGCTGATCGACGGCCTGGTGCCCTACACCGGCGAGGCCGACACTGCGCCGGCCAAGCTGGGCGAGGCGCTGAAGGCGCAACTGGCGCTGCCGAACAAGCGCAAGCCGGTGTACGAAGCCATCGACCGCGCGGTGGAGGCACGCATGAAGGGCGTCGGCGCGGTCAGCCGCGAGGCCGCCGAACTGCTGGCCCGGCGCGGATTGATGCCGGTGCCCGGCGGCTTCACCTGGCGCAGCGATGCGCGCCTGACGCTGCCCTCGCCGCTGCGTTTCACCCGCGCCCACTCCGCGAGCTTCGTCCAGGCGGTGCAGTGCCCGGTCAGCCTGGTACTGGCCCAGGGTGGCATGCTCGCCGCCGAGCCGAGCATCCGCCAGTTGCTCGACGGGCGCCCCTTCGCAATCCACGAGCTGCCTGGCGGCCATCACCTGCACCTGGACGACGAAGGGGGCGCGCAGGCGGTGGCGGCGATCTTCCAGCCGTTCCTGGGGGATTGGTCGCGGGGAAACACCCCGTTGCCGCACCCCGCTTGACTAAAGCAGGGCTTGCCACGACGCTGCATGGATCGCAGTCGGGAGATTCTGCATGATCGAGCTCTTCGCCACCGCCACGCCGGGCGGCCCCAAGGATTCCAGCGGCCCGGGCGCGCACGCCCCGCAGCGTGCGCAACGGAGGTGCGACGCCTGACATGCCTCGTCTCTCCCTGCTGCCCCTGGTGGGCACGCTGTTCGCGGCCAGCGTTTTCGCCGCCGACGTTCCCGACAGCCACGACCTGAGCCTGCTGCCCCGTTTCCCGAGGGCGGAAATCGTCGACTTCAGCAGCGCCCCCGGCACCGAGCGGGTCTACCCGCTGGGGCCGATCAGCCGCATCAGCGGGCGCCTGCGCATGGAAGGCGAGGTGCGCGCCCTCGGCCAGCTCACCGCGCTGACCTACCGCCTGCCCGACGAGGATTCCAGCGCCAACGCCTTCGCCGCCGCGCGCAAGGACCTGCTCAAGGCCGATGCCACCCCGCTGTTCTGGTGCGAGGGCCGCGATTGTGGCTCCAGCAGCCTGCTGGCCAACGCCGTGTTCGGCAAATCCAGCCTCTACGGCCCGGACGACCAGCAGGCCTACCTGCTGGTGCGCCTGGCCGCGCCGCAGCAGGACAGCCTGCTGGCGGTCTACTCCATCACCCGCGGCAACCGCCGTGCCTACCTGCATGCTGAGCAGCTGGACGCCGGCAGCGCACTGGGCGAACTGCTGCCCAGCGCCGCGACCCTGATGCGCCTGCTCAAGGCCAACGGCGAGCTGACCCTCAGCCACGTGCCCGCCGAGCCCGGCGGCGCCTGGCTCGACCTGCTGGTGCGCACCCTGCGCCAGGACACCGGCGTGCGCGTCGAGCTGGCCGGGGCCCATGCCGCCGACTGGCGCAGCGCGCTCACCGCCCAGGGCGTGCGCGATGCCCGCCTGGAACTGGGCGGCAGCGAAGGGGACGGGCTGCACCTGACCTGGCTGCGCTGATTCGCCTACGCTGAAGCTGGGCGCAGCGAGCGCCCGGCTGCCGTCGCCGTACCGAGAAGGAGTCCGGCCCCGATGTTCGATAACCTGCTGTTGCGCATCCTCCTGGTGACCCTCCTAGTCGCCAGCCTGTGGGTGCTGGCGCCGTTCTGGACGGCATTGTTCTGGGCCGCCGTGCTGGCCTTCGCCAGCTGGCCGCTGATGCGCCTGCTGACGCGCCTGACCGGCGGCCGCGAGGCGCTGGCGGCGGGCGTGCTGACCGCCTTCTGGATCGTCCTGGTGGCCCTGCCGCTGCTGTGGCTGGGCTTCGGCATGGCGGACAAGCTGCGCGCCGGCGTCGAGCTGGTGAAGAACCTGCAGGTCTCCGGGCTGCCGCCGCCGCCGACCTGGCTGGCGCGCACACCGCTGATCGGCGACCGGCTGATCGGCTGGTGGTACTCCATCGACCAGCAGGGGGTGGCCATCTTCTCCGCGCTCAAGCCCTACATGGGCGAGGTGGGCAACTGGCTGCTGGCGCGCTCGGCCAAGCTGGCCGGGGGCATCTTCGAGCTGGTCCTGAGCCTGGTGCTGATCTTCTTCTTCTACCGCGACGGCAAGCGCCTGGAGGCCTTCGCCTACCAGATGCTGGAGCGCCTGATCGGCCCGCGCGCCGAACACTACATGGAGCTGATCGCCGGCACCGTGCAGCGGGTGGTCAACGGTGTGATCGGCACCGCGGCGGCCCAGGCGGTGCTGGCCTTCGTCGGCTTCCTCATCGCCGGGGTGCCGGGGGCGCTGCTGCTGGGCCTGCTGACCTTCGTCTGCAGCCTGCTGATGGTCCCGCCGCTGGTCTGGGGCCCGGCCACCGTCTGGCTGTTCTTCGAGGGCAGCTACGGCTATGGCGTGTTCCTGGGCATCTGGGGCTTCTTCGTCATCAGCGGCGTGGACAACATCCTCAAGCCCTACCTGATCAGCCGCGGCGGCAACCTGCCGCTGGTGGTGGTGCTGCTCGGGGTGCTGGGCGGGCTGCTCAGCTTCGGCTTCATCGGCCTGTTCCTCGGCCCGGTGCTGCTGGCGGTGGTCTACAACCTGGTCAACGACTGGATCGAGAGCCCCAAGCGCGGCGCCCTGCCGCCGGGCGGGCCGGGGGACAAGGCGCCCTAGGCCGGTTTCGCGCGCAGGGCGCGCTCCTACAGAACCGTAGGGCGAATAACCGTTCGCGGTTATCCGCCGCTGGCCCATGCGCGGAACCCGGCGACGACGGCGGATAACGCCTTGGGCGTTATGCGCCCTACGGGGACGCGCCGCTTACTGGAGCGCCTCGCTGCGTACGCCCACCATTCGGTCGCGGCCGGCGCCGAGGCCGGCGATCAGCGCGCCCAGGCTGATGGCCACGAAGATGGCGCCGACCGCGTCCCAGCCGTCGCTCAGGTCGTGCACCAGGCCGACCAGGAAGGGCCCCAGGGCAGCCAGGGTATAGCCCACGCCCTGGGCCATGCCGGACAGGTGCGAGGCGACGTGGGCGTCGGGCGAGCGCAGCACGATCAGCGCCAGGCCGATGCTGAAGGTGCCGCCCTGGCCCAGGCCGAGTACCACCGCCCACAGCCAAAGGCTGCCGGTGGACGCGTAGAGCAGGCCGAGCAGGCCGGCGAGGGTCAGCGCCAGGACCAGGAACACCACCAGGCGCTGGTCGCGGCCGCGGGTGCCGAACCAGGGCGCGCCCAGGGCGCTGAGCAGCTGCACCATCACCGAGCCGGACATCATCAGCCCGGCGGCCGTCGGGCTCAGGCCGCGGTCGATGAGGATCGACGGCAGCCAGCCGAACACGATGTACGCCAGCGACGACTGCAGGCCCATGTACAGGGTCACCTGCCAGGCCAGCGGGTCGCGCCACAGGCCCTTGACCTGGAACGCCTGGCGGTGGGCGTGGTGGACCTGGCGCGTCTGCGGCAGCCAGACCAGCGCGGCCAGCACCGCCGGCAGGGCCCAGGCGGCCAGGGCCGGCTGCCAGCTGCCGCCGAACAGCCCGGCCAGGGGCACGCTGGCCCCGGCGGCCAGCGCCGCGCCCAGGCACAGGGCCATGGTATAGACGCCGGTCATGGTCCCGGCGATATGCGGGAAGTCGCGCTTGACGATGCCCGGCAGCAGCACGCCGATGACGCCGATGCTGGCGCCGGCCACCAGGCTGCCGAGGAACAGCCCGGCGATCGGGAACAGGCTGCGCAGGACGATGCCGGCGGCCAGCAGCAGGAGGATCGCCAGCACCGCCCGCTCGGCACCCAGGCGCCGCGCCAGGCGGGGCGCCAGCGGGGCGAACAGGCCCAGGCAGAGCACCGGCAGGGTGGTCAGCAGGCCCGCGGCGGCGGCCGACAGGCCGGTGTGCTCGCGCACCATGTTCAGCAGCGGCGCCAGGCTCGACAGCGCCGGGCGCAGGTTCAGCGCCACCAGCACCAGGCCGAGCAACAGCAGCCAGGGCCGTACCGGGG
>NZ_QGSL01000029.1:733314-741894 GCF_003176655.1 Pseudomonas sp. RW407
AGTCCACCTGTTCCGGGCCGAAGGGCGCCAGCCCCACCGGCCGCAGCAGCGCCAGCGCACTGCGCAGCAGCGGCGCCGGCAGGGCGCGGTAGGGCTTGCGCAGCAGTCCGGCGATCTCGCGCAGGCTCAGCGCGCCGTCGCCGGCCAGGTTGTAGATGCCCTCGCTGCCGCGTTCCAGGCCCTGGCGGATGATGTTCACCACGTCCTGGTCCCAGATGAACACGAAGCGGCTGCAGCGCCCACTTATCCCCAGCACCGAGCGCCCCATGAACAGGTCGGTGACCGGGTTGTGCACACCCCGGCCGAGGATGGTGCCGGGGCGCAGGACCAGCTGGCGCAGCTGTGGACAACTCTGCCGCAGGCCGGCCAGCAGTTGCTCGATCTCGTGCTTGTGGCGGGCGTAGGGGAACTGCGACTGGCCGCGCAGGGGGTGGTTCTCGTCGATCAGCTCGGCGTTGTCCGGGTGGAAGCCGTAGGCCGCGGCGGAACTGGCCACCACCAGCTGGCGCACGTCGTGCTCCACCGCCGCCTCGAACAGCGCGCGGCTGCCGCCGACCTCGATGGTGTGCAGGCGGGTGGCGGACATCTGCGGCGGCGGGTTGACCACCGAGGCCAGGTGCACGATGGCCTGCGGGCGCCACTGCCGCACGCAGTCGCGCACCTGCCGGGGGTGGCCGATGTCCAGTTGCACCGGCTCGACGTTCGGCCGCAGGTGCTGCGCCGGCAGGCTGCGCACGTCGGCGGCCACCAGCGTCCAGTCGCGGTGCTGGATCGCCAGTTCGTTGAGCAGGTTCTGGCCGATGTGGCCGGCCGCGCCGGTGATCAGGACGCGCATGCGTACGGCCTCCGCAATGGGCGATGAGGGAGCATGCCAGCGAAAGGCCAGCAGTGGCCCCGGGTGCCACGCCTGATGATAGACCGGGCCAGCGCAGGTCGCAGCCCGTCGCCACGGGTGCCGCCCATGGGTAGGTGGATCGGCGGCAATCCGCTATTCTCCTGGCTTTGCTTTTCCAGGCCTGGCCCATGCGTTGGTTGTTCCTCCCCCTCCTCTTCCTGCTCGGCGGCGGCTGGTCGTTCGCCGATTCGCGTTCGACGGTGGAGGGCTACCAGCTGCAGAACGGCATGGGCGTGCTGTTCAAGCCGACCAGCCAGCGCGGCTCGGTGTCCATCCGCCTGGTGGTGGGCGTCGGCTTTTCCGATTTCAGCTGCCATGACCGGCAGTTGCCGCACCTGCTGGAGCACCTGTTCTTCAGCGGCCTGGACGGCGGCGACGAGGCCGACCTGGAGGCGCGCATGCAGGCCCTGGGCGGCCAGTGGAACGCCTACACCAGCGAGGGCGACACCACCTTCGTCATCGAGGCGCCGGCGGCCACCCAGCGCCAGGTGCTCGACCTGCTGCTGGAAGTGCTCACCCGCACGCAGCTGGACAAGGCCCGGGTGGAAGCCACCAAGCAGGTGCTGATCCGCGAGGATGGCGGCCACTACTCGCACCTGCAGCGCTTCCTCGACCACCAGAACATCAGCCGCCCGGGCCAGGAGCAGCTCGCCGTGGAGCTCGGCCTGGCCTGCGCCGAGCGCCCGCAGGTTGCGCACCTGACCCAGGCCCAGCTGGAGAAGCTGCGCAGCGACTGGTACGTGCCGGCCAACATGACGCTGATCGTGGTCGGCGACCTCGACCCGCGCCTGCCCGCCTACCTCAGCCGCACCTTCGGCAGCCTGCCCGACCGGGCCACGCCGGAACGCCGCGAACTGCCGGAAATGCAGGGCCCGGCGGCACGCCAGCGGACGCTGAACAGCGGGTTGTTCGGCGAGGGCGCGGTGGTGCACTGGATCTTCCCCGAGCCGGCCGAAGCCGACGGCGCCGCCCTCGACCTGTTGCAGGCCTACCTGAGCGACGCCCTCTATGCCGACCTGCGGGTACACCGCGAGCTGTCCTACGGGCCCTGGAGCGAGCGCACGTCCTACGCCAACCAGGGCTTCCTCAGCCTCAACGCGGACATCGCCCGGGAGGACCAGGAGGCCACCCTGAAGGCCCTGGGCGAGGTGGTGGAAAACATCCGCCAGCACGGCCTGGACGCCCAGCGCTTCGCCCGCATCCAGCGCGTGCAGCGGGCGCAGCTGGCCTGGAGCACGCCGAGCAACGCCAGCCTCGCCGACTACTACTGGGGCGCGCTGGGCGACTACGACGGCAGCCAGTTCCCCAACGAGGACCGACGCCTGGCCAAGGTCAGCCTGAAACTGGCCAGCGACACGGCGCGCCAGCTGTTCAAGGACGACGGCTACCTGCGCATCGAGAAACCGCTGCTCGACGACGACATGGCCTACCCGCTGGGCGGCGGCGCGGTGCTGCTGGTGCTGCTGCCGCCGGCAGCGCTGTTGCTCTGGCGCCGCCGGCGCAGCGGCTGAGCCTTACAGCGCCAGGCGGCGGATCACCCGGGTGGCGTCGTCCGGGTCGCGCAGGGCGCGGAAGCCCAGTTCGACGGCGAGGTCGCGCATGTCACGGTCGATGGCCTGGTCGATGCTGTACATCTGGGCGAAGCCATTGCGCCGCGCCACGTCGATCAGGTGGCGCATCAGCGCCTTGCCCAGGCCCCGGCGCTTCCAGTCGTCGGCGGTGGTCAGGGCGCATTCGCACTGGTTGTCGTCCACCTTGGCATAGCGGCTGATGCCGACTTCGCGCAGTTCGCCGTCGTCATGCACCAGGGCGACGAAAGCCATGTTGTCCTGGTAGTCCACGTCCATCAGGCTGTCGAGCAGGGCGTCGCTGATCTTCACTTCGCCGTGGAAACGCAGCTTGCGGGTCATCGGCGACAGGCGTTCGAGGAAGGTCCGCTCCAGCTCGCGGTCTTCGGCGCGCAGCGGGCGGATCAGCACGTGGCTGCCGTCGTCGAGGGTCTCGATCCAGTGATCATGGCCGCCGGCGGCGAGCGCCGCGGCTTGCTGGTGCAGGGGGGTGGGCATGGCGTTGTCTCCAGGGGAGAAGAAGGAAATGTCATTGACCTATCCTTCTCCGCCCGCCCCCGGCCACCCTTGATCGAGGTCAAGGCCGGCCGGGGTTGGCCAGTGGCAAACCGCCGCAGGCCGTCAGGCGCCGGCCAGCGCCCCGCCCGAGGAGGCCGCGCGGCCGCGGCGGCGGAACAGCACCAGGGTGGCTACCAGGCCCAGCAGTGCCGCGCCGCTCAGCCACAGGCCGGGGGCGGCCTTGTTGTCCAGGGCGTGGATGAGCCAGGTGCAGGCCGCCGGGGTGAAGCCGCCGAAGGTGGCGGTGGCCAGGCTGTAGGCCAGGGAGAAGCCGGTGGTGCGCACGTCCGCCGGCATCACCTCGGTCAGCGCCACCACCATGGCGCCGTTGTAGCTGCCGTAGATGAACGACAGCCACAGCTCCACCGTCAGCAGGCGGGCGAAGCTGGGCTCGGCCACCAGCCAGGACAGCGTCGGGTAGGCGGTCAGCAGCGCCAGCACGGTGGCAGCGATGAGCAGCGGGCGGCGGCCGACGCGGTCGGACAGCGCGCCCATCACCGGCAGCCAGAAGAAGTTCGACAGGCCGATGCACATGGTCACCAGCAAGGCGTCGAAGTCCGACAGGTGCAGCTCGTTCCTGCCGAAGGTCGGGGTGTAGGCGGTGATCAGGTAGAAGGACACGGTGGTCATCACCACCATGGCGGTGCCGGCCAGCACCAGGCCGAAGTTCTGCCCGATGGAGCGCAGCACCTCGCCCAGGCGCGGGTGGTGCTTGCGCTTCTGGAAGGCTTCGGTCTCCTCCAGGGAGCGGCGGATGACGAACAGCGCCGGGACTATCATGCAGCCGACGAAGAAGGGCACGCGCCAGCCCCATTCGCCCATCTGCTCGGGGCTCAGCCAGTGGTTGAGGATCACCCCCAGCAGCCCGGCGAAGACCACCGCCACCTGCTGGCTGGCCGACTGCCAGCTGACGAAGAAGCCGCGCTTGCCGGGCGTGGCGATCTCCGCCAGGTACACCGACACGCCGCCCAGCTCGACCCCGGCGGAGAAGCCCTGCAGCAGGCGGCCGACCAGCACCAGCGCCGGCGCCAGCGCACCGAGGGTGGAGTAGCCGGGGACGAAGGCGATCAGCAGGGTGCCCATGGCCATCAGCGCCAGGGTGATGATCAGGCCCTGGCGGCGGCCATGGCGGTCGATGTAGGCGCCGAGGAAGATCGCCCCCAGCGGGCGCATCAGGAAGCCGGCGCCGAAGGTGGCCAGCGACAGCATCAGCGAGGCGAAGGGGTCGTCGCCGGGGAAGAAGGTCTTGGCGATGGCGGTGGCGTAGAAGCCATACACCATGAAGTCGTACATCTCGAGGAAGTTGCCGCTGACCACGCGGAACACGGCCTTGGCCTTGGAATTCTTGGAAGCCATGGGAACACCATTTCAAACGATCACGGGGCCTTCCCGGGACGCGAGGAGGCAGGCAGCGGCCGGGAAGATATTTGTAACCCTATGTGTAAAAGTTGCCCGAGATCAAATGAAAAATGGCTGGAAGGCCCGAATTTCAAGGGTTTGAAAGGCTAGTGAAAGCTTCGCGACAGCTCGTCGGAAAAATCCCAAAAAATAGACAGGCATGGCGGGCATCACCCCCGGCTAGGGATTGCTCGCCTGCAACCGACGCCCCGCCGCCGCCTCCCGTTCCCGCGCCAGCCTGGCCTGGAACAGCTGCCATTCGCGCTCGATCACCGCGTAGGGCACGAACACGCTGACACGCTTGGCGCCCTTGAGCCCCGGGTGCTGCACGCCACCCCAGCCGGTGGCCTGGTAGCCGATGTTCATGCCCAGCACGCTGCCGTCGGCCCCCACCAGCGGCCCGCCGGACATGCCCTGGGCCAGTGCCGCGTCATGGATGCCGTACAGCTCCTGGTTGGGCTCCCTGAGGTTGCGGTAGGGCACCGGCCACACCCGCCCGCGGGAGCTCACCGGCACCAGCAGGCTGCTGCTGCCCAGCGCCGTCACCGCCTCGCCGTTGCGCGGCGCGCGCCAGTGGGGCAGCGGCCCGGACGCCTTACGGCGGATGAATACCAGGTCGCAGCGGGTGCTGCAGGAATAGGCCAGGCCCGACAGGTAGGGCACGTGGGCCGCGGTCACCGCGTAGTCGGCATTCCACTGCACCGCCGAAGCCACCATCAGGCCCGGCGCCGGCAGGCCGGACAGTACCGTGAAATAGTTCGAATTGAGCTGGCCATCGGCCTCCGGCTTCACCCAGCCATTGCAGCCGGCCAGCAGGGCGCACAGCGCAATACAGCTAACTTTCCCTCTCATTGCGATTTTCCTTAATTTTGTTTGAGGAAAATCTAAATTCGATCAATGGAAAGTTCTTATGGAAAATTAACCGTATTGATTCGCGAAACAGCCCACTTAAAAATTCAATTACCCAATTGTATCTGAAAGAACTTTCAGAAGAATAAGGATATTCAAATATTTTCCGGTTTTATTAATTGCGCGGCCGCTCAGCCGAAGAACCAGTAGCACACCCCGATCGACGCCAGCACCCCGGCCAGGTCCGCCAGCAGGGCGCAGCCCACGGCGTGGCGGGCGCGCTGGATACCCACCGAGCCAAAGTACACCGCCAGCACGTAGAAGGTGGTCTCGGTGCTGCCCTGCACGGTGGCCGCCAGACGCGCGGCGAAGCTGTCCACACCCTGGCTCTGCATGGTCTCCAGCAGCATGGCGCGTGCCGCGCTGCCGGAGAACGGCTTGACCAGCGCGGTGGGCAGGGCGTCGACGAAACGGGTGTCCCAGCCCAGCTGCAGCACCGTCCAGCGGATGCCGTCCAGCACCAGTTCCAGGGCCCCGGAGGCCCGCAGCACGCCGACGGCGCAAAGCATCGCCACCAGGTAGGGCAGCAGGTTCTTCGCCACGTCGAAGCCTTCCTTGGCGCCTTCGACGAAGGTTTCGTAGACCGGCACCTTCTTCAGCCAGCCGAGCACCAGGAACAGCACGATCAGGCCGAACAGCGTGAGGTTGCCCAATAGCGAGGAGAGCTGCGCCAGCGCGGTGGCGGAAAGCCCGGCGAGCAGCGCCATGAAGGCACCCAGGCCGAGCGCGCCGGGGACCAGGTAGGCGAGCACGACCGGGTCCCACAGGCGCAGGCGCTGCACCAGCGCCACCGAGAGCAGGCCGACCAGGGTCGAGGCGCTGGTGGCCAGGAGGATCGGCAGGAACACCAGGGTGGGGTCGGCCGCGCCCTGCTGCGCGCGGTACATGAAGATGGTCACCGGCAGCAGCGTCAGCGAGGAGGCGTTGAGCACCAGGAAGAGGATCTGCGCGTTGCTCGCCGTGGTGCTGCTGGGGTTGAGTTCCTGCAGCGCCTTCATCGCCTTGAGGCCGATGGGGGTGGCGGCGTTGTCCAGGCCCAGGCCGTTGGCGGCGAAGTTCAGGGTGATCAGGCCGATCGCCGGGTGGCCGGCCGGCACCTCGGGCATCAGCCGGCGGAACAGCGGCCCCAGCAGCCACGCCAGGCGCTCCACCAGGCCGGCCTTCTCGGCGATGCGCAGGAAGCCCAGCCAGAGCGTCAGGGTGCCGAACAGCAGGACCATGACCTCCACCGACAGCTTGGCCATGGCGAACAGGCTCTCGACCATGGCGGCGAACACCCCGGCATCGCCGCCGAGCAGCCAGCGCGACAGCGCGGTGACCGCCGCGACCAGGAAAAAGCCGAGCCAGAGGCCGTTGAGCATGAGTATCCCCCCAAGGACGTTGGCCGCGATGATAGCGGCGCGGGCGCGCCGGGGCCAGAAACGCCAAGGCCCCGGACATTGCCGGGGCCTTGCTGGTACGGCTTTTCGTAGGAGCGAGCTTGCTCGCGAACGGCTCCGCGGCGGGGCGGGTTCGCGAGCAAGCTCGCTCCTACAGGGGCGGCGCAGAGTTAGTGCGCAGTGCTCTGCCGGGCGTCGCTGAGCAGCTCCTCGCCGCGGCCCTGTTCCACCGCCTGCCAGTAGAGCGCGCCCTGCTTGCCGTCGTAGATGCCTTCCCACCTGGAGATCACCAGCACCGCCAGGGCGTTGCCGATGACGTTCAGCGCGGTGCGCGCCATGTCCATGATGCGGTCGACGCCGGCGATGAAGGCCAGGCCTTCCAGGGGGATGCCGACGCTGCCCAGGGTGGCCAGCAGGACCACGAAGGACACGCCCGGCACGCCGGCGATGCCCTTGGAGGTGACCATCAGCGTCAGCACCAGCATCAGTTGCTGGCCGATGGACAGGTCGATGCCGTAGAGCTGGGCGATGAAGATCGCCGCGATGCTCTGGTAGAGGGTCGAGCCGTCGAGGTTGAAGGAGTAGCCGGTGGGCACCACGAAGCTGCTCACCGCCTTGGGCGCGCCGTAGGCTTCCATCTTCTCGATGATGCGCGGCAGCACGGTCTCGGAACTGGCGGTGGAATAGGCCAGCACCAGCTCGTCCTTGAAGATGCGCATCAGCTTGATGATCGAGAAGCCGAACAGCCGCGCCACCAGGCCCAGCACCATGAAGGCGAAGAACGCGATGGCGAAGTACACCAGCAGCACCAGCTTGGCCAGCGGCAGCAGCGAGGCGAAGCCGAAGCTGGCCACGGTCACGGCGATCAGCGCGAACACGCCGACCGGCGCGTAGAGCATGATCATGTGGGTGACGCGGAACATGGCCTCGGCCACGCCCTGGAACATTTTCACCAGCGGCTCGCGGGTGGGCGCCGGCAACGAGGACAGGCCCAGGCCGAACAGCACCGAGAAGAAGATGATCGGCAGCATCTCGCCGCGGGCCATGGCGGCGAAGATGTTCGACGGGATCAGGTTGAGGATGGTTTCGATGAACGCGTGGTGGTGTTCCACTTCCTTGGCGGTCTGCGCGTACCTGGAGATGTCCACCGTGCCCAGGGTGCTCATGTCGATGCCGGCGCCGGGCTGGAACAGGTTGGCCAGCACCAGGCCGACGACGATGGCCACCGTGGTGATGATCTCGAAGTAGACGATGGTCTTCAGGCCGATGCGGCCGAGCTTCTTGGCGTCGCCCATGCCGGCGATGCCGACGATCAGCGAGGAGATGACGATCGGTACCACGATCATCTTGATCAGGCGGATGAAGATGTCGCCCGCCGGCTGCAGGATGTTGCTGATCCACCAGGCCTTCTCCGCGCTGAAGTGGTTCAGCACGGTACCCATGGCTATGCCCAGTACCAGACCGATGACGATCTGCCAGGCGAGGCTGAGCTTGGCTTTGCCCATAGTGTGTTCACCCTTGGTTCTTGTGGAAGTCGGGGTCCGCCCACCGCCGGGTTGGCCGGGGCGGGCGAAAAAAGGGCGCATGATTCCCACGCCCCTCCTTCGCGTCTAATGCCGGAAACGGCTACCCCATGCGCAATCGGCATGAAGAAAAGCAAATGGAACGGGTGTTCCAGGCCCGCGGGCCATTGCTTTTTTGCATGGGATAGAGGCTGAAAGCCGTGATGGCCGCTTTTTTCGAACCCTTTGGGTGGAAAGCGAGGCCCGGGGAGGCATTCGCTTTCCCTGCCGCGGGTGCGCTGCCGTGACGCAGGCGCGGAGGCCTGTAGTTCGCGATGGATGGTCGTCCGGGTGACCAGGCGCGGCGGGGA
>NZ_QGSL01000029.1:741904-746272 GCF_003176655.1 Pseudomonas sp. RW407
CAGCCGCAGCTGGTGGAGGCCCTGCGCAGCGCCATCCGCGCCACCGCGCGGACCTCCTTCGCCCTGTTCCTGGCGACCTTCCTCGCCTCTTCCCTGGCCACCCTGGTGCCCAGCCCCGGCAGCCGAGCCCTGCTGCGCGAGCGGCGCTTCCTCGGCCTGGCCTTCGCCTTCTCGCACCTGGTGCACGGCGTGCTGATCATCGCCTACGCCAAGCTGTTCCCGGAGACCTTCTGGGCCGGCCGCACCGCGGCGGCGAACATCCCGGGCTCAGTGGGCTACCTGTTCATCCTGGCGCTGGCCTTGACCAGCTTCCCGGCCGCGGTGAAGGCCCTGGGCGCCCGCACCTGGAAGCTGCTGCATGGCACCGGCACCTGGGTGATCGCCGGCATCTTCTGCCTGTCGTTCTTCAAGCGCATCCCCATGGGGCCCTGGTACGTCCTGGGCTTCGCGCTGATCTTCAGCGCCATCGTCCTGAAACTCACCGCCAAGCTCGCCACCCGCCAACGCCGCGCCACCCCGGCCCTGCGCGGCGCCACCCGCTGAACGCCCCCAGGAGACACCGCCATGCAAAGCACCCTCGCAACCACCCTGCGTCCCCTCGACCGCCTCGGCGCCTGGGGCGCCGACATCCCCCTGCGGCTGTTCCTGGCCTGGGAATTCCTCGAATCCGGCCTGGAGAAATGGAACGGCGAGAACTGGTTCGCGCAGATCCACGGCGCCTTCCCCTTCCCCTTCGACCGCCTGCCGGCGAGCCTGGACTGGCAGGTCTCCATGTGGGCCGAACTGATAGCCCCGCTGCTCCTGCTGCTGGGCCTGGGCACCCGCTTCGCCTCGGCGGTGCTGATGGTACTGACGGTGGTAGCCATCGCCGCCGTGCACTGGCCGGCGCACTGGTCGAGCCTGGGCGAACTGGCCATGGGCTATTCCATCAGCGACAACGGCTTCGGCAACTACAAGCTGCCGCTGATCTACCTGGTGGCGCTGGTGCCGCTGCTGCTCAAGGGCGCCGGGCGGCTGAGCCTGGATGCGCTGCTGCGGCGGCGCTTTGCGTAGGTAAGTGCACCGTCCTGACGAACCCGCCGCATGGCGGGTTCTTCTTTTTCGTCCCCCTCGAACACAGGCGCCCTGGCCCACGTTGGGCACGTGCGCAGGAGCGGACTCCGTCCGCGCTTGGTCCCGTAGGGCGCATAACGCCTACGGCGTTATCCGCCGTCGCCCCGAACACCGGTGCTTCGGCTTGTTTATTACGTAGGAGCGAGCTTGCTCGCGAACAGATATCGCCTGCCCCTCCGCTGCCTTGGCTTGAATCCGTCCCCTCTCCCCAACCCTCTCCCGCAAGCGGGAGAGGGGGCCGTCCTGAGCGGCGTCGAGATCAGGAGCCATCCTCCAGGCCAACCTGTATGGCGCTCTCCGTCATCGCCCCGAACACCGGCGCTCCGCCCCACGTTGGGCGCGTGCGTAGGAGCAACTGTCTTGCAGGCCGCGCCAGGGTGCTCTTCGTAGGAGCGAGCTTGCTCGCGAATGAGCCCCGCAGCGAAGTGTGTTCGCGAGCAAGCTCGCTCCTACGAGAAGCCATGTCCACCGGCATGGTAGGAGCGGACTCCGTCCGCGATTGGTCCCATAGGGCGCATAACGCCTACGGCGTTATCCGCCATCGCCCCCGAACACCGGCGCTCCGGCCGGCGGCGGATAACCGCGAACGGTTATTCGCCCTACGCTGCCCCACCCGCACCGATTGCCCATCCGTTCGCCATCGTGCACTGCTTCCTCAACGAAAAAGCCCGCGCACCTGGCCAGGCATGCGGGCTTCTCGAACATCACCTCACTGCATCACGGAATGGTGCTGTCCGGTATGTCGGTCATCGCGGTGTCACCCTGGGGGCTGAGGAATGCTGTCGACGGTGGGTGGCGCACAGGTTGCGCGTGCCGAGCACCACGCCCTGTGCGTGGAGGGCCTGCAACAGGGCCAGGCCCTGCCGCAGGATGGGTTCGGGGTCGGCGCCAATGGCCTCGGCCAGCGCCTGCAGGTGTTCCCGGCCGCTCAGCTGGCGGTCGCGCACGGACTCCAGCAACGCGTGGGCCAGCGGCGCCAGGCGGGCGAAATGCACCTGCTGGTCGTCGCCGCGGCGGGCCAGCAGCAGCGTCGGCTGCTCCGGCGGCTGCCCGGGCAGGTGGCCGGGGCCCAGGTCGCTCACCGGCCAGGCGTAGGCCAGCGGCCAGGCCAGGGACGACAGCAGCGGCACGCCCTCCAGCAGGTCGCCCTGCGGGTCGTGGGCCGGCTCCCGGCTGTCGCTGAGCGACAGGGCGGTCTCCACCCATTCGTAGTGCGCCAGCTCGGCGGCCCAGGCCGGCGCGTCGATCCCGCGCTGTTCGAGGAAGGCGATGAACTCGCCGGCCAGCTCGGTGAACAGCGGCGTCCGGCAACGGTAGTCAGCGTAGAAGCGCTCCGTCAGCGCATGCCACTGGCTGTCGGCCAGGCTGGCGCGCAGCACCGGGAAGCTGCCGGCCAGCAACGACTGCACATTGCCCAGGAACAGCTGGCGATACACCGCCAGGCGCCGTGCCTCGATGCCCGGCGGCGGCGCGTTGCGCTGCGGGTCGCGGATGTGCCGGGCCAGTTGCAGTTGCTGCTCGCGCAGGGTCTCAGCCATGGCTCACCTCCCGCGGCGCGGCGGCCTGCTGCAGGGTGCGGATGCAGTCCACCTCCGCCAGCAGCTCGGCCAGCGGCGGGAAGTTGAAGTCGCGCTCCAGCAGCGTCGGCACCACGCCACAGCGGGCGTAGGCCTGCGCCAACAGGTGCCAGACCGGCTGCTGCACGCTGGCGCCGTGGGTATCGATCTTCAGGTCCGGCGCCTCGTCGTAGTGCCCCGCCACGTGGATGCAGGCCACCCGCTCGGCGGGCACCCGGGCCAGGAAGGCGGCGGCGTCGTAGCCGTGGTTGCAGGCGTTGACCACCAGGTTGTTGACGTCCAGCAGCAGGTCGCAGTCGGCTTCCGCCAGCACGGCCCGGAGGAAATCGATCTCGCTCAGCGCCTGGTAGGGCGCGGCGTAGTAGGAAATGTTCTCTACCGCGATGCGCCGCCCCAGCACGTCCTGGGCCTGGCGGATGCGCGCGGCGACGTGGTGCACCGCCTCGTCGGTGAAGGGCAGCGGCAGCAGGTCGTAGAGCTGGCCGTCGTCGGAGCAGTAGCTCAGGTGCTCGCTGAACAGGCCGACGCGGTGGCGGTCGAGGAACTGCCGCGTACGCCGCAGCAACTCGAGGTCCAGCGGCCCGGGGCCGCCGAGGGACAGCGACAGGCCGTGGCAGGCCAGCGGGAAGCGCTCGGCGAGCTGCGCCAGGCCATCGCCGTAGGCACCGCCGACGCCGATCCAGTTGTCCGGCGCGCATTCGAGGAAGTCCACGGCCGCGGCGGGCATCGCCAGCAGCTCGGGCAGCAGCGCGCGGCGCAGGCCGAGGCCGGCCCCGCGCGGTAGGGAATGGGCATTCATGGCAAGGCTCCACGGGGGAGGAATGCCCTCCCCGCAGGGAGGGCCGGATTGGCGGATGACTCAGTGGCGGTCGCCCTGGAGCCT
Source organism: Pseudomonas sp. RW407 (assembly GCF_003176655.1). Classification (NCBI taxonomy): domain Bacteria; kingdom Pseudomonadati; phylum Pseudomonadota; class Gammaproteobacteria; order Pseudomonadales; family Pseudomonadaceae; genus Pseudomonas; species Pseudomonas sp. RW407. Next base: position 745,478 of record NZ_QGSL01000029.1, read on the forward strand.
GGCGAACAGGCCGGCCGGCATCGGCTTGCCGTGGGCCTCGAAGACGCTCTTCAGGTGCTGGTAGGCCTCGGCCTCGGAGATGAAGCCGTCGTGGTCGGCGTCGATCCTGTCGAAGTCGCCGGCGCGGTCCCTGGCCACGGCCAGGAACTCGTCGCGCGAAACCTTGCCGTCGTGGTCGCTGTCGGTACGCGAGAAGGAGGCGTCGCCGCACTTGCCCTCCCCGCACTTGCCTTCGGCCTGGGTCGCCTTGGCCTTGCCGGCGCCGCACTTGCCTTCGCCACACTTGCCCTCCCCGGCCTTTTCGGCGGCGGCGAGCTGGTAGCCCTGGGGCAGCGCCTCGACGGCGAAGGCCGAGGTGGCCAGGTTGGCGCCGCCCACCAGGGCGATGGCGAGCAGGCCGAGGCGGGTCTTGGTCTGGATCGGGTTACGGGACATGGGTGTTTCTCCGATGCTGGGCGCTTGGCGCGCGGGTCTGGGTTCTGGTCGAACCCGGACGAGCGGGGGGCCGGCTTTCGAAGCCCGCCGGGTCTCTCGTCCGGGTGTGGCCATTTGGCCCGCGCCATGTATCGGCGACGTATCGGAGGGTGGCCGGGTTTGTATGCCTGCCTCGCGCAGGGGCTGGCTGGATACATTGGGATACAGCGCCATGATGCCCAATGGCTCGTGCGGCCGGAGGCCATCGCGGACGGAGTCCGCTCCTACAGTTACCCACCCGTAGGAGCGGACCTTGTCCGCGATAGCCGGAGGTTCAGGCGCGATTCGCGGATAAGATCCGCTCCTACGCTGCCCCACCAC
>NZ_QGSL01000029.1:746282-751480 GCF_003176655.1 Pseudomonas sp. RW407
CGGACCTTGTCCGCGATAGCCGGGAATTCCGGCGCGGTTCGCGGATGAGATCCGCTCCTACGCTGCGCCACTCACGCCATTCCCATGTAGGAGCGCGCCCTGCGCGCGAATCGCAGGCAGGGCCTGCTCCTACAGGTTTCCGTGAGGCACCTGTCCCACCGTAGGAGCGGACTCCGTCCGCGATCCCGCAGACATCTGGCAAGCACATCCAAGCACTTGGCAGACAGGCACAAGGCCAGCAGCGCCCGTGGCCTTAGCATCCCAGGCAGTTTCGTCCCCTGCCAACAATAACGATACGGATGCACGCCATGACCAGACCCACCGTCCTGCGCCCGACGCTGCTCGCCCTGCTGCTCGCCGGCGCGGGCCAGGCCAGCGCCTACTCGCTGTATTCCACCGACGATACCCACCTCAACGCCGACCTCACCGCGGTCTACGCGCTGTTCCACAGCCAGGAGAACTATGCGCAGAGCGGCACCAAGGACAAGGGCTCGTCCTCCTGGCAGGAAGGCTTCATCAAGTACGGCCTGAGCGGCGACCAGCGCCTGGGCGAGGCCGGCACGGCCTATGGCGCCTTCGCCCTGCTCAGCTCGGCGACCTGGGGCGACGGCGACGCCGCCGGCTTCACCGACGGCTCCGAGCGCACCACCAAGATCGAGGACGCCTACCTGGGCTGGCGCTCCGGCAAGCTGTTCCCGGTGCTGGGCGAGGACGGCATCGACCTGTCCTTCGGCCGCCAGAACATCGTGGTCGGCGACGGCTTCCTGATCAACGGCGACGCCCTCAACTTCGGCAACGGCCTGGCCGACGGCATGTTCGACCGCGGCGGCGCCTACTACCTGGCCGGCCGCCGTAGCTTCGACGAGACCGCGGTGCTGCGCATCGGCGGCAAGGAAGGCTGGCGCGGCGACATCATGCGCCTGAAGTCCGACAACCCGGCCCAGGCCAAGCCCGAGCTGTACGTCGGCACCCTGGAGCACGTCGACGAGGCCGGCACCCTGGGCCTGACCTACATCGACATCACCGACATCGACGAGCAGTACGCCTCCCCCGCCCAGCTCGACCGCAAGGACATGAAGACCTGGAGCGTGCGCGGACAGGGCAACGCCGGCGTCGAGAACCTGTTCCTCTCCGGCGAGTACGCCTGGCAGGACAAGCGCCACGCCGACGACGAGAACGCCTGGTACCTGGAAGCCGGCTGGACCTTCGCCGACGTGCCCTGGAAGCCCTACCTCAGCTACCGCTTCAGCCGCTTCTCGGAAGGCTTCGACCCGCTGTTCTACGGCTTCAGCCGCGGCTTCGGCACCTGGTTCCAGGGCGAGGTGGCGGGCAACTACTCCGGCCCCTTCAACAGCAACACCCGGGTCCACAACATCGGCGCCAAGATCACCCCGTCGGAGAGCTTCGACGTCGGCCTGCAATGGTTCGACTTCCATACCCTGGACAACGACCTGGGCAACTTCAGCGGCCGCGAGCTGGACCTGTACGCCGACTGGATGGTCACCCCGAACCTGACCATCACCCCGCTGATCGGCCTGTACAAGCCGAAGAAGAGCACCGAGGACGGCGGCGTGCAGATCGGCAGCAACGACAGCAACCTGTACAGCCAGCTGATTTTCACCACCACCTTCTAAGCCACGCACCGCAAGCCCGCCCCGCGCCACCGCCGGCCCTCATCCCGGCCGTGGCGCGGCGGCGGGTTTCGCGGTTTTCATGGAGGCCTTTGCATGCGTAGCATCCTGTCCACCCTCCAGGGCCGCATCACCTGCCTGGCCGGCCTGTGCCTGCTGGGCGTCGCCGCCACCCTGATCGGCCTGTCGCTGTACCAGGCGCGCCAGGACAGCCAGGTGATCAAGGACGACAGCGGCAAGCTGTTCGCCGACGCCGCCCGCGCCAGCCTGCAGACCCAGGGCCAGGTGCAGGCCCTGCAGCTGCAACGCCAGCTGCAGGACAAGCTGCTGCTCGGCGAAGGGCTGTCGCGCACCCTGCTGGCGCTGCGCGAGCAGAACCGCCAGGGCAACCTCGGCGCCGAGGCACTGCGGCGCAAGCTGGTGGCGGAAATGGGCGGCACCCTGGGCGCGCACCCGGAGCTGCTCGGGCTCTTCGTGGTGTTCGGCGTCGACACCCTGGACGGCGCCGACGCCAGCTTCAAGGGCCGCGACGAGCTGGGCAGCAACGAGAACGGCCGCTTCACCCTCTACCTGCTGCGCAGCGGCGGCCAGCAGCAGAGCGTGGTCGGCACCGAGCAGGTGCTGGCCGATACCACCCCCGGCCCCAGCGGCCAGCCGTACAACGCCTTCTTCACCTGCCCGCGGGAGAGCCTGGCGCCCTGCGTGCTCGACCCCTACTTCGACGATGCCTCCGGGCAGCGCCGGCTGGTCACCAGCATCACCCTGCCGCTGCTGGAGAACGGCAAGTTCGTCGCCGCCGTGGGCTTCGACATCGACCTCGCCGCGCTGCAGCAGAGCAGCGTGGCCGGCAGCCGCCAGCTGTTCGACGGCCAGGGCCGCATCCGCATCCTCAGCCCCAACGGCCTGCTGGCCAGCGACAGCGCCAACGCCGCCGGCCTCGGCCAGCCGTTCAAGGACACGGCGCTGCCCCAGGTGCTGGGCGACATGGCCCGGGGCCGCTCATTGACCTACGACCAGAGCGCCGACGTTTCCGTGCTCAGCAGCCTGGCGCCGCTGCCCGGGGCCAAGCCCTGGGGCATCCTGCTCAGCGTGCCGCGCCAGGTGCTACTGGCCCCGGCGCAGTCGCTGAAGAACACCCTGGACGCCCTGCGCGCGCGCAGCACCTGGCTGGAGGTCGGCCTGGGCGTGCTGGTGGCGCTGCTGGGCATGGGCGTCATCACCCTCACCGCGCGCGGCATCAGCCGGCCGATCCTGGGCCTGGCACGCATGCTGGAAGACATCGCCGACGGCGAAGGCGACCTCACCCGCCGCCTGAACCATCCGCGCCACGACGAGCTGGGCCGCCTGGCCCTGGCCTTCAACCGCTTCCTCGACAAGCTCCAGCCGAGCATCGCCGCGGTACAGGCGGCCAGCGGCGAGGCCCGCGCCGGCGCCGACCAGACCGCGGTCATCGCCCGCCGGACCAGCGACGGCATCCAGCAGCAGTTCCGCGAGATCGACATGGTCGCCACCGCCCTGCAGGAGATGTCCGCCACCGCCAACGCCTCGGCCCAGAGCGCGGCCAGCGCCGCCCAGGCCGCCGGCGAGGCCGAGCGCGCCAGCCAGGACGGCTACGCCACCATCGCGGCCACCAGCGCCGGCATCGACGCCCTGGCCGGCGACATGAACCAGGCCATGGGCGAGCTGCAGAACCTGGCGCGCAGCAACGAGCAGATAGGCGCGATCCTGGAGGTGATCCAGAGCATCGCCGCGCAGACCAACCTGCTGGCCCTCAACGCCGCCATCGAGGCGGCGCGCGCCGGCGAATCCGGGCGCGGCTTCGCCGTGGTCGCCGACGAGGTGCGCGGCCTGGCGCGGCGCACCCAGGACTCGGTGGAGGAAATCCGCCAGGTGATCGAGAACCTGCAGGCGCGCAGCCTGTCGGTGGCCGACGCCATGCACGCCAGCTACCGCCAGGCCCAGGACAACGTCGAGCAGGCGCGCCAGGCCATAGACGCGCTGCAGCGCATCACCGGCGCGGTGAACCTGATCAGCGACATGAACCTGCAGATCGCCAGCGCCGCCGAGGAGCAGAGCAGCGTGGCCGAGGAGATCGGCCGCAACATCGGCACCATCCGCGACGTCACCCAGGCCCTGTCGGACCAGGCCGAGCGCTCGGCGCACCTGAGCCAGCAGCTGAACCAGAGCGCCGAGCAGCAGCACCGCCTGGTGCAGCAGTTCAAGGCCTGATCAGCGCGGGCGGTAGCCCTGGCTCAGCAGCCAGCCCTGGAAGATGCGCCGCTGCTCCGCCGGCAGCGCGGCCAGCACCCGGTCCTGCGGCTCGCTGCGCAGGCGCCGCAGCCAGGGCGCCAGCTCCAGGCCCTGCAGGTGCCAGATGCCCAGGGGCTGGTCGGGGCTGACCACCACCTCGGCCTCGTCCACCAGGCCGTCGCGCAGCACCGGGGCGCGCTCGATGCGCAGTGCGTCGAAATCCGCCGGGGCATGGCTGGGCACCGCGTCCGGCCAGGCGCGGCGGGCCTGCCAGAACGGCTGGTCTGCCCACTGCTGTTCCTCGGCGTAGAAGTCGCGGCCGACGCGGGCGAAGCGCAGGAACAGCTGCTCCACCCGGCGCTGGTGGAAGCGCCTGGCCAGGTCGCCGCGCGCCGGCGCGCGCAACAGCGTGTTGATGACCGCAGGGGCCTGCAGCGCCGAGGACAGCGACTGGAAGATGCCGTTGCCGGACAGCGGGTCCACCGCCATGGCCGCATCGCCCACGCGGATCCAGTCCTCGCCGCAGGCCTCCAGGCAGAGGATCGGCGTGCTGCTGCGGGCATGCAGCTCCAGGTCCTGCTCGGGGTGGCCGCCGAAGAATGCCTGGCTGAGTTCGGCGCGCTGGCGGCGTTCGCGGCAGTAGTCGAGTAGCTGCTCCTTGGGTGGCAGCGCGCTGCTGGCCACGTCCAGGGTCAGCTGCCAGTAGCAGCGCCCATCGGCCAACCGCGCCATCCACGCCCAGCCATCGGCCAGGCTCTGCACCGCGCTGGCCACCGGCCCCGGCGCACCCTGCCAGCGACTGAGCAGGCTGAGGGTTTCCGGGCCGCGGCGGGCCTTGCCGGCCTTCTGGTTCAGCGGCGCCTGGCGGCCGCGGGCTTCCACCAGAAATGGGGTTTGCAGTTGCTGGCCACTTTCCAGGCGCACGTGGTGGCCCGTGGCGTCGGAGTCTACGCCGAGCACGCGGTCTTCCTGCACTTGGATGCCGGCCTCATGCAGGTCCTGGCGCAGGCCCTGGTCGAACAGCGGGCGGTCGAGGATGAATTCGACGTTCTGCGCGCTCTCGGCGCCGTTCCAGTTCACCCGCCGTTGCGAAGGCGGCGCGGCGCAGGCCAGAGCGTGGTTGAGGCCGGCGTGGCGCAGGCCGTCGAGCACGCGTTGGGAGACGCCTTCGACGGCGGCGAAGCGGCGCCATTCGCTGATGACGGTGACGGGGTAGCCGAGACGGCGCAGGCCGATGGCGGTGGCGGTTCCGGCGGGGCCGGCGCCGAGGATCAGGATTGGGGGCATGGGGGTGTTCGCTGGGGGGGTTGGTGATGG
>NZ_QGSL01000029.1:751490-760393 GCF_003176655.1 Pseudomonas sp. RW407
ACGTGCGTTCCTGGAGCTGTAGGAGCGGACTCTGTCCGCGATTGGCGTCGGGTGATGCTACGGAGCCGTAGGGCGAATAACCGTTCGCGGTTATCCGCCGATGGGCCGGGCGCGGGCGGTCGATGGCGGATAACGCCGTAGGCGTTATGCGCCCTACGGGGTATTCCGGTGTCAGGACGGTAGTGCCGCGTCGCTCTGCTGGCGCAGGCGGCGTTCGCGTTCGGCTACCCAGTAGGCCACCAGCTCGCGCAGTTGCGATAGTTCCACCGGCTTGGCCATGTGCCCGTCCATGCCTACCAGGCGGGCGCGTTCCTTGTGTTCGCTGAGGATGTGCGCGGTGAGCGCCACCACCGGGGTGTGCGGGCGGTGTTCGCTGGCTTCCCAGGCACGCAGGCGCTCGGTGGCGGAGAAGCCGTCGAGCACCGGCATCTCGCAGTCCATCAGCACCAGGTCGTACTGGGTGGCCTTCATCGCGGCCAGGGCTTCCTCGCCGTTGCTGGCGGTGTCCGGGTGCAGGTCGAGCTTGCCGAGCATGCCGCGGATGACCTTGGTGGAGATGCTGTTGTCCTCGGCCACCAGCACGCGGAAGTCGCTGGGCGGGCTCAGCGGAGCGGGTTCGGTGGCTGCCGGCAGGTAGTTGGTCACGCCGCTGGGGCCGCGCTGGGCCAGTTCGTCGGCGAGGGTGGCCTTGAGCGTGTAGCCGGCCACCGGCTTGGCCAGGATACGCTTGATCCCGGCGTTGCGGGCGATGATCTTGCTCGGCGCGTTGCTGATGCCGGTGAGCATGATCAGCAGGATGTCGTGGTTGAGGTTGGGGTCTTCCTGGATCTTGGTCGCCAGTTGCATGCCGGTCATGCCGGGCATGTCCTGGTCCAGCAGGACCACGTCGAAGTACTCGCGCAGGTGCGCCTTGGTGCGCAGCAGGGCCAGGGCCTCCTTGCCGGACGCGACCGCGCTGACGTTCATGCCCCAGGCGCTGCACTGCTGCACCACCACCTTGCGGCAGGTCTGGTTGTCGTCCACCACCAGCAGGCGCGCGCCCTGCAGCGGGCTGTCGAGGTCGGCGGTGGGGTGTTCGAGCATCTGCTGGTCCAGCGGCAGGCTCAGCCACAGGGTGTTGCCGCTGTCGCCGCCGCTGTCCAGGCCGCTCTCGATGCCCAGCTGGCCGGACATCAGCTGGATCAGCTGGCGCGCGATCACCAGGCCCAGGCGGCTGCTCAGGCGGGTGGCGGAGAGGAAGTCGCGGCTGTGCAGCTCGGCGGTGAGCAGCGCCTGGCGGTCGTTCGGGTCCAGCGGGCGGCCGCTGTCCTGCACGGCGATGCGCAGGCGCGTCTTGCCCGGCGGGCCGTCGAGGGCCACCACCAGGAGGATCTCGCCTTCCTCGGTCTGCTTGAAGGCGTTGTCCAGCAGGCTCAGCAGCACCTGGCGCAGGCGCGTGGGGTCGCCGCTGATGACCCGCGGCACCTGCGGCTGGGTGAAGCTGATCAGTTCGATCTTCTGCTGCTCGGCGCGCACCCGGAAGATCGCCAAGCAGTCCTCGATCAGCGCGCCAAGGTCGAACTGCACCTCGTCCAGCTCGATCTGCCCGGACTCCAGCTTGGAGATGTCGAGGATCTCGTTGATCAGCGCCAGCAGCTCGTTGCCGGCGCTGTGGATGGTCTGCACGTAGTCGCGCTGCTTGGCCGACAGCGGGGTGCCGAGCAGCAGCTCGGTCATGCCCAGCACGCCGTTCATGGGGGTGCGGATCTCGTGGCTGATCTTCGCCAGGAACTCGCCCTTGGCCTTGAGTTCGGCGCTGCTGGCGGCGCGCTTGCGGCTGGCGTCGAAGCTTTCCTGCTGCAACTGGCGCTGGCGCTCGGCCAGGGCCAGGCTGAGCAGGAAGCCCACCGCCGCGGTCAGCCCGAGCAGGCCGCTGCCCAGCCAGTCGCTGTGCGTCGGCACGTAGCCGAGCAGCGCCGGCAGGCTCAGCAGCCAGGCGCTGACGAACACGCCCATGGCGATGACGAACAGGCGGGCCGGGCGGTAGCCGTGGCGCATGTAGTAGGCGGCGACGAGGAACATGCCCAGGCTGGTGATCGCCACCAGGCCGTAGAGCAGGTCGCTGGTGGGAATCTCCAAGGCCAGGTGCAGCAGCGCGCCGAAGCCCAGCAGGCCGAGGCTGCCCAGCGCCAGCAGGCGGCCCAGCGGCCGGCGCGGCGGCTGGCCGTGGAAGAAGCTGGCGGTGTAGCCCAGGGCGCAGGACAGCACCAGCAGCAGGGCCAACTGGGCGGTCAGCGGCTGCCAGGTCTGGTGCGTGCCGTACCAGGGGCTGAGCAGGCCGAACAGCGTCAGGCAGGCCAGCAGCAGCCCGGCGTGCACGCCGGCCAGCCACAGGCCGCTGCGCACGCGGTTGTAGGCGAAGCGCACCAGGTTGTACAGCAGCAGCATGCCCAGGCAGCCGAGCAGGATGCCGAACTGCAGCGGGCGCTGCTGGCCGGCGGGGTATTCGGCGCTTTCCAGGCTGATGGTGGGGCGCAGGCTCTGGCTGGAGCTCAGGCGCAGGTAGAGGTCGAGGACTTCCGGGCTGCTGCGCAGCGGCAGCAGGATGTCGCTGTTGAGCAGCGGGCGCTGGCCGGGGTAGAGGTTGCCGGCCTGGCGTTCTTCCAGCAGCTGCGGGCCGTGCAGCAGGTAGAGCTGCAGGCTGTCCAGGCTCGGCGAGAACAGGCGCAGCTGGCGCGGCGCGTCGCTGGCCGGCAGGCGGTAGTGCAGCCAGATGGCGCCGGGGCCGGCGGGGGCGTGCAGGTCTTCGATGTCGAGGGGGCTGAACAGCGGGCGCAGGCGTGCGGAGAGGACGTCCTGCAACTGCAGGCGGCCTTCGCCGTCGTGCAGCTGCGACCAGCCGCCGGCATCCTGCGCCTGGGCGAGGCCGGGGCCTGCGAGCAGGGCGGTCAGCAGCAGGCAGACTAGGAGTCCTGTGGCGTTCCAGAGCCGGCGCACGGCGAATTCCCTTCGGTGGAGAGTGGCCGGATTATAGCCAAGTGCCGACGGGCCCGGAATCCACCCGGGCCCGCGCATGGCCGCCTGCCGACCGCAGGTCGGAAAAGCGGGCGCAAAGGCAGCTCAGGCCCCGCGCCCGCCGGCCGCTCAGCCTTCGCCGCGTTCGCGGGCAATGGCGCGGTAGCCGATGTCCTTGCGGTAGAAGCAGCCGTTCCAGCGGATCTGCTCCGCCAGGCGGTAGGCCTGCTGCTGCGCCGAGGACACGCTCGGGCCGATGGCGGTGGCGCAGAGCACGCGGCCGCCGGCGGTGACCACCTGGCCGTCCTTCAGCGCGGTGCCGGCGTGGAACACCTTGCCGTCGAGCTTGGCGGCTTCGGCCAGGCCTTCGATGACGTCACCCTTGGCGTAGTCGCCCGGGTAGCCGCCGGCGGCCAGTACCACGCCCACGGTGGGGCGCGGGTCCCAGGTGGCTTCGACCTTGTCCAGCGCCTTGGCCAGGGCGGCCTCGACCAGCAGGACCAGGGAGCTTTCCAGGCGCACCATGATCGGCTGCGTCTCGGGGTCGCCGAAGCGGCAGTTGAACTCGATGACCTTGGGCGCGCCGCTCTTGTCGATCATCAGCCCGGCGTAGAGGAAGCCGGTGTAGACGTTGCCTTCCTCGGCCATGCCGCGCACGGTCGGGTAGATCACTTCGTCCATCACCCGCTGGTGCACCTCGGGGGTGACCACCGGGGCCGGGGAGTAGGCGCCCATGCCGCCGGTGTTGGGGCCGCTGTCGCCGTCGCCGACGCGCTTGTGGTCCTGGCTGGTGGCCATGGGCAGCACGTTGTGGCCGTCGACCATGACGATGAAGCTGGCTTCCTCGCCGTCGAGGAACTCCTCGATCACCACGCGCGAACCGGCGTCGCCGAAGGCGTTGCCGGCGAGCATGTCGCGCACGGCTTCCTCGGCCTCGGCCAGGGTCATGGCGACGATCACGCCCTTGCCCGCGGCCAGGCCGTCGGCCTTGATCACGATGGGCGCACCCTGCTCGCGCAGGTAGGCCAGGGCCGGCTCGACCTCGGTGAAGTTCTGGTAGGCGGCGGTGGGGATCTTGTGGCGCGCGAGGAAGTCCTTGGTGAAGGCCTTGGAGCCTTCCAGCTGCGCTGCGCCGGCGGTCGGGCCGAAGATGTCCAGGCCGCGCGAGCGGAACAGGTCGACCACCCCTTTGACCAGCGGCGCCTCGGGGCCGACGATGGTCAGCTGCACGTTCTTCGCGGCGAAGTCGGCCAGTTGCTCCAGGGCCAGCACGTCGATGGCGACGTTCTCGCACTTGGGCTCGGTGGCGGTACCGGCATTGCCCGGCGCGACGAAGACCTTCTCCACCCGCGGGTCCTGGGCGACCTTCCAGGCCAGGGCGTGTTCACGGCCGCCGCTGCCGATGATCAAAACATTCATCAATCTCTCCTTCGGAGAGGCTGCAGGCTACAGGCCGTAGGCTGCAGGCAAGAGCGCTCTTGCCTGCAGCCTGACGCCTGCAGCCTGCCGCCGCTGTTAGTGCCTGAAATGGCGCATGCCGGTGAACACCATCGCGATTCCGGCTTCGTCGGCCGCCGCGATGACTTCGTTGTCACGCATCGAGCCGCCCGGCTGGATCACCGCGGTGATGCCGGCCTTGGCCGCGTTGTCGATGCCGTCGCGGAACGGGAAGAAGGCGTCCGAGGCCATGACCGCGCCTTTGACTTCCAGGCCGGCGTGCTCGGCCTTGATCGCGGCGATGCGCGCGGAGTTCACGCGGCTCATCTGGCCGGCGCCGACGCCCACGGTCTGGCGGTGCTTGGCGTAGACGATGGCGTTGGACTTGACGAACTTGGCCACTTTCCAGGCGAAGATCAGGTCGTGGATTTCCTGCTCGCTGGGCGCGCGCTGGGTGACGATCTTCAGGTCGGCCTCGGTGATCATGCCGATGTCGCGGCTCTGCACCAGCAGGCCGCCGTTGACGCGCTTGAAGTCCCAGCCCGGGGCGCGCTCGGCCGGCCACTCGCCGCATTCCAGCAGGCGCACGTTGGCCTTGGCGGCGACCACCGCGCGGGCGGCGGCGGAGACTTTCGGGGCGATGATGACTTCGACGAACTGGCGCTCGACAATGGCCTGGGCGGTGTCGCCGTCCAGCTCGCGGTTGAAGGCGATGATGCCGCCGAAGGCCGACTCGGTGTCGGTGGCGTAGGCCAGGTCATAGGCCTTGCGGATGCCGCCCTCGTCCTCGGGGACCACGGCCACGCCGCACGGGTTGGCGTGCTTGACGATGACACAGGCCGGCTTGACGAAGCTCTTCACGCATTCCAGCGCGGCGTCGGTGTCGGCCACGTTGTTGAACGACAGTTCCTTGCCCTGCAGCTGCACGGCGGTGGAAACGCTGGCCTCGCCCTTCTTCGCCTCGACGTAGAAGGCCGCGCTCTGGTGCGGGTTCTCGCCGTAGCGCATCTCCTGGGCCTTGATGAACTGGCTGTTGAAGGTGCGCGGGAAGGCGCCGCGGCCCTCGGTGGAGAGGCTGTCGCGGGCCTGGTCGATGGTGCCCAGGTAGTTGGCGATCATGCCGTCGTAGGCGGCGGTGTGCTCGAAGGCCTTCAGGGCCAGGTCGAAGCGCTGCGCGTAGGTCAGGCCGCCGGCCTTCAGGGCCTCGACCACGCCGGCGTAGTCACCGGCGTTGACCACGATGGCGACGTCCTTGTGGTTCTTCGCCGCGCTGCGGACCATGGTCGGGCCGCCGATGTCGATGTTCTCGATGGCGGTCGGCAGGTCGCAGTCGGGCTTGGCCACGGTGGCCTCGAAGGGGTACAGGTTGACCGCCACCAGGTCGATCGGCTTGATGCCGTGCTCGGCCATCACCGCGCCGTCGATGTCGCGACGGCCGAGGATGCCGCCGTGCACCTTCGGGTGCAGGGTCTTGACGCGGCCGTCCATCATTTCCGGGAAGCCGGTGTAGTCGGCCACTTCCACGGCGGCGATGGCGTTGTCCTTGAGCAGCTTGTAGGTGCCGCCGGTGGAGAGGATCTCCACGCCGAGGGCGACCAGCTCGCGGGCGAAATCGACGACGCCGGTCTTGTCGGAGACGCTGATCAGCGCGCGGCGGATGGGCAGACGGGTGGTTTGGTCGGTCATTACAGGTTCCTAGGGCTGCAGGCTGCAAGCTGCAGGCTTCAGGTCCGGGCGGCTTGCCTGCCGCCGGCGGCCTGTAGCCTGCCGCCGCTTAAAGGAGGTCGTACTGCTTGAGTTTCTTGCGCAGGGTGCCGCGGTTCAGGCCGAGCAGCTCGGAGGCCTTGGTCTGGTTACCCTTCACGTGGTCCATCACGGTCTCCAGCAGCGGTGCTTCCACTTCGCAGAGCACCATGTTGTACACGTCCGTGACCGGCTGCCCATCGAGATGGGCGAAATAGTTGCGCAGTGCCTTCTCGACGCTGTCGCGCAGGGTATGGCCTTCCTGCGTCGGCGTGTTCAGGTGCTGCTTGAGGTTCGCGTTGTCGCTCACGGGTGTCATTCCACTCACTAAAGTCTCGGTCATCGTTGTCATGCGGCCACCCCTTTTCCGTTGTCGTGGCGCTCGGCGAAGAACTGCCTGACGCTGGCGCTCTGTGCATCCGTGTTCTGCAAACGATTGAACTGGGCGCGGAACTCCGCCGCCCCCGGTAACGTCGCCAGGTACCAGCCCACGTGCTTGCGGGCGATGCGGACACCCAGCTCTTCCCCATAGAAGGCATGCAAGGCGGCGAGGTGCTCCAGCAGGATGCTTTCGACCTCGACCAGGGACGGCGCCGGCAAGGTCTCGCCGGTGCTCAGGTAGTGCTCGATCTCACGGAATATCCACGGCCGGCCCTGGGCGGCGCGGCCGATCAGCAAGGCGTCGGCGCCGGTGTGCCGGAGCACCTGGCGGGCCTTCTGCGGCGAGGTGATGTCGCCGTTGGCGAACACCGGGATGGACACCGCCTGCTTGATCGCGGCGATGGTTTCGTACTCGGCCTCGCCGGTGTACAGGTCGGCGCGGGTGCGGCCGTGCACCGCCAGGGCCTGGATGCCCGACTGCTCGGCGATGCGCGCGACGTTCACGCCGTTGCGGTTGTCGCGGTCCCAGCCGGTGCGGATCTTCAGCGTCACCGGCACTTCGACGGCGGCCACCACGGCCTCGAGGATCTCGGCCACCAGCTTCTCGTCGCGCAGCAGCGCGGAGCCGGCGGCCTTGTTGCACACCTTCTTGGCCGGGCAGCCCATGTTGATGTCGATGATCTGCGCGCCCAGCTCGACGTTGGCGCGGGCGGCCTCGGCGAGCATCTGCGGGTCGCCGCCGGCTATCTGCACCGAACGCGGCTGATCCTCGCTGTCGTGCACCAGGCGCAGGCGCGACTTGCGGCTGTTCCACAGGCGCACGTCGCTGGTGACCATCTCCGAGACCACCATGCCGGCGCCGAGGCGGCGGCACAGCTGGCGGAACGGGCGATCGGTGACGCCGGCCATGGGAGCCAGGATCAGTCTGTTGGGCAGTGTGTAAGAGCCGATGCGAACCACCGACATCGCTTCCCTGTTATGGGGCGTAATCGCTGAACGCTCCCGCGGGTCGAGGACTCGGGGAGGGTCGGCGAGAGGCCACCGGTGCTTGCAAAAAAGGGAGGGCATGATACCCGCTCTCGATGACCGGATAAAGGCGATTTTGGATAAATTCTGAACAGCCGCCGGCTTATTGCCTGGGGTTGGAAGACGAGCGGAACTGGCGTCGCGCGGGGTTCTGCGCTATGCGGGGGTCACTCCGGGGAATGGAAGCTGAGGCTGTAGTTGACCGCCTTGGGGCCCGGGTCGAGGATGTCCAGCGACACGTGGATGGGCGTCTGCGGCGGCATCTCGCTCTGCCCGGCCAGCTCGCCGCCCAGGTACTCGCTGGGCTTGAAGCTGCGGCTGGCGATCAGCTGGCCGTTGAGGTCGGCGAAGCGCAGCTCCAGCAGCGGGAAGGGCTGCGAGAAGCTGGCGCGGTTGTAGATGATCGCGTCCACCACCAGGGCGCCGCTGAAGTCCGGGTGGCTGCGCACCACCAGGTTGCTGCTGCGGATCTGCTCGACGTCGACCTTCGAGGGCAGGGTGCAGCCCAGCTGCGGGCAGAGTTCGGCGAACCAGGGGCGGTAGGCGTCCTCGCGGGCCAGTTCGTCGAAGTGGTAGGCCACGTACTGGCCGCCCAGGCCGGCCAGGGCCAGGAGGGTCAGCAGCAGCCAGAGCAGGCGGCGGCCCCAGCGGCCCTTGGGCTTCTGCCAGTCCAGCTGCAGGGGTTCGTCGCTGAGGTCGTGCAGGGCGGCCTCGCCCAGGCCCGGGTCGGGACGGCGCAGTTCCCTGTCGTCCTCTTCCTCGTCCAGCGGCGTGTCCAGGCGCGGCGTTTCGCGTAGCTCCAGCGGGGGCTCGGCCTCGGGCGCTTGGTCCTGCCCGGCGGCTTCTGCCTCCGGTTCTTCCAGCGGCTCGTCGTCGCGGCGGGCGCTGAAACTCGGCAGGTCGTCGTCTTCCTCTTCGGCCGCGGCGGCCACGGCCGGCTCGTCGGCTGGCGCCGGCTGCGTCTGGGGCTGCGCGACCGGCGGTTGTTCGGGTTCTGCGTCGATGCGGCCCAGGCTCGGTTCCTGGCGGCCGCCTTCGCCGGCCTGGCGTTCCTCGTCCCGCAGCAGGGCCTCGGCCCAGCGTTCGTCATGCGGGTCGCGCACCACCGGGCGGTTGCCCAGCAGGGCCTCGGCCGGCTTGGGCGCGGACTGCAGCTCGCGGAATTCCTGGGACAGCTCGAATTCGTCGAGCTTGGCCAGTTCTTCGTCGAGATTGAGGCTGTCCAGGTCGAGATCGTCGTGGATCCACAGGGTATCGTCGGTGGGCTTGGCCGCGGCGGGGGCTTCTTCCGCCGGCCTGGCCGCTGCCGGGGCCAAGCCCAC
>NZ_QGSL01000029.1:760403-771538 GCF_003176655.1 Pseudomonas sp. RW407
TATCCGGTAGGTCTTGCCGTCCTCGCCACAGGAAACACGATCGCCCTCACGCGCACGGGCAACGCCGAACATCATGACGCGCGTATCGGCTTCCAGCACCACACCACCACAGCTGGTCTTGTCCCCGCAACGAATGAAGTATCCGATGGCCATTGAAGCACCTCTCTTGATGATGTGAGGCACTGATGTAGCAGCAGACTGGTGCTGAGCAATGTGCCTGGCCCGAGGCTCGATGGTCTTGGCATCACAAGTAAATAGGAGGAGTCCGGAAAGCCTTGGGTAAACATCAGCGAGGCGGATCACAATCGCTGGAATCGGCTGTCAGCATCGCTGGAACAGGTAGCAGCCCCGAACGAAACAGCCCGCACGGGGCGGGCTGTTTCGAGGCAGGGGTGCGGCTCAGGCGTGGTGGATTTCGCGGTCCTTGGTTTCCGGCAGGAAGAAGGTGCCGAGGATGGCCGTCATCACCGCGATGACGATGGGGTACCAGAGGCCGTAGTAGATGTCCCCGGTTGCCGCCACCATGGCGAAGGCCACGGTGGGCAGGAAGCCGCCGAACCAGCCGTTGCCGATGTGGTAGGGCAGCGACATGGAGGTATAGCGGATGCGCGCCGGGAAGAGTTCCACCAGCCAGGCGGCGATGGGGCCGTAGACCATGGTCACGTAGATCACCAGCACGGTGAGCAGCAGCAGGACCGCCAGGTGGTTGGTCTTGGCCGGGTCGGCCTTCTCGGGGTAGCCCGCGTCCTTGAGGGCGGTGCCCATCTGCGCGGTGAAGGCCTCGGACTGCGCCTTGAAGTCCGCCGCCGCCAGGCCGCGGCCCTCGAAGCTGGCGATCACCTTGTCGCCGATGTGCACCTGGGCCACGGCGCCGCTCTCGGCCTTGACGTTCTGGTAGGGAATGGCCTTCTTCGCCAGCAGGCTCTTGGCCTGGTCGCAGGAGCTGGTGAATCTGGCCTTGCCCACCGGGTCGAACTGGAAGGCGCAGGCGGACGGGTCGGCGACCACGGTGACCGGGTTCTTCTCCTGGGCGGCGAACACGTCGGGGTTGCCGAACTCGGTCAGGCCCTTGAAGATCGGGAAGTAGGTCAGGGCGGCGAGGATGCAGCCGGCCATGACGATCTTCTTGCGCCCGATGCGGTCGGACAGGCTGCCGAAGAACACGAAGAAGGGCGTGCCCAGCAACAGCGAGCCGGCGATCAGCAGGTTGGCGGTCTGCGCGTCTATCTTCAGCGTCTGCAGCAGGAAGAACAGCGCGTAGAACTGCCCGGTGTACCAGACCACCGCCTGGCCGGCGGTGCCGCCGAGCAGCGACATGATCACCACCTTGAGGTTGTCCCAGCGGGCGAAGGACTCGGTCAGCGGCGCCTTGGACGCCTTGCCTTCCTCCTTCATGCGCTTGAACACCGGCGACTCGGAGAGTTGCAGGCGGATGTACACCGAGATGGCCAGCAGCACGATGGAGAGCAGGAAGGGGATGCGCCAGCCCCAGGCCTCGAAGGCCTCGTTGCCCAGGGCGGTGCGGCAGGCCATGATCACCAGCAGCGAGAGGAACAGGCCGAGAGTGGCGGTGGTCTGGATCCACGAGGTGAAGAAGCCACGCTTGCCCTGGGGCGCGTGCTCGGCCACGTAGGTCGCCGCGCCGCCGTACTCGCCGCCCAGCGCCAGGCCCTGCAGCAGGCGCAGGCTGATCAGGATGACCGGCGCCGCCACGCCTATGCTGGCATAGCTGGGCAGCATGCCCACCACGGCGGTGGAGATGCCCATGATGACGATGGTGATGAGGAAGGTGTACTTGCGCCCCACCAGATCGCCCAGGCGGCCGAACACGATGGCGCCGAAGGGGCGCACCGCGAAGCCGGCGGCGAAGGCCAGCAGGGCGAAGATGAAGGCCGTCGTCTCGTTGACCCCGGCGAAGAAGTGCTTCGCGATGATCGCTGCGAGCGAGCCGTAGAGGTAGAAGTCGTACCACTCGAAGACGGTGCCCAGGGAGGAGGCGAAGATGACCTTGCGCTCCTCCCGGGTGATGCCGTTGTGGGGTGTGTTGCCCGCGGCCGGGCTGTAGGTCTGCGCCATGTTCTTCTCCGTCTTGTTCTTGTGATGGGCCGGAGTCCTAACCACCGTTGCCGCACTCGGGCCATGGGGTTGATGCAGCGGAACACGGATAGTCGAAGCGAGACTGCAGACAGGCTTCAGGCTGGCCCGGCAAGGCGTGCGGGCCATCTAGAAGCATAAACGCCATCTTCCAGATATCCAGCCGCGGCGGATCGGCTAGAACTAAGAGTGCTGTCTCAGGCTGCAATGGCTGTCGCGAATTGCAACGCCGCGTGGCCCCTGGCCTTGCGCCAAGCGACTGTCATGCAAGGTCTTTTCGCTGCTGGCACACAATATGTAGAGGCCCGGAGGCGCATTCCCGCGAACACAGGCGGGAAGCATTCCAAGGAGGCCCGATTTGAAGAGGACGTTCACCCCATCGCCCGTGTTCCCCGGGCTTGGCGCCTTTGTCGCCACCTGCCTGCTGCTGTGGTTCCTGCCGTTGCTGGGCAATGCCTGGCTGTGGGCCAGCGCCGCGCTCATCGCCCTGGGCGCCGCGCGGCCCCGGTGGCGCGCCCTGGCCTGGCCGCTGGCCCTGGGGGCGCTGTGCGGCGCCTGCCTGGCGCTGGCCCTGCACCTGCTGGCCGACCATTTCCAGCTGCGCTACGCCTGGCTCTACAGCAGCGCCGCCTTGCCCGGCTACCTGAAGATGGCCAACCTCTGGGGCGGCGACGAGGGCACCGTGCTGTTGCTGGCCACCTTCTGCACGGCCATTGCCGCCGGCCAGGCGCGCCAGGCCGGCTGGGCCGGGCGTTGCGGGGCGCTGGTGGCCGCCTGGTACGCAGCCACCGCGGCCTGGCTCGGGCCCTTTTCCGCCACCCCGGCGGACTGGCTGGCGGCGCAGCCCAACCAGGGCATGAACGCCCACCTGCAGACCTTCTGGATGGCCTTCCACGCGCCCCTGGTGCTGGCCGCCTACGCCTGGGCCCTGGCGCCGGCCGGGGCGGCGCTGGATGCCCTGGGCGGTGGCGGCGAGGCCTATGGCGCGGTGGCCCTGCGCTACGGCCGGCGCGCCTGGCTGGTGCTCAGCGCCGGCATAGGCGCGGGCATGGCCTGGGCCATGGAGGACTTCACCTTCGGCCAACTGTGGCACTGGGACCCGGTGCAGACCTCGGCCTTCGTGGTCTGGGCGTTGCTCGGCGCGGTGCTGCACGGCGCGCGGCGCTGGCGCCCGGACGGGGCCAACCGGCGCCTGCTGCCATGGCTCAGCCTGCTGGCGGCGGCCATGGCCTGCGGCGCCATGGCGGTGACGCGCAGCACGGTGCTGGCCAGCTCGCACCGCTACATAGGCACCACCTCCTGGCTGGCCCACCTGGGCCTGGCCGTGGCACTGCTGGCGCTGGCCGGCTGGGCGACGCTGCGGGCGCGCCGCGGGGCAGGGCGCAAGGCCCGCTCGGACTGGACCCTGGACGTGGCCATCTACCTGTTCGCCGGCAGCGCGCTGCTGGCCCTGGGCGCGCTGCTGCAGGCGCACCTCTACGAATGGCTGGGGCTGGAGCGCCCGGGCGACCTCAAGCCGTTCTTCGAGACGCTCACCGCCTGGGCCACCACCGACGAGATGAACGGCCTGCGCCGCGCCTTCGGCCAGTGGGACGTGGACGGCTACGGCCTGGTGCGCTGGCTGCTGCCACTGCTGGGCCTGCTCGGGCTGATCGGCGGCTACAGCTTCCTGCGCCGCAGCGGCTGGCCCAGGCTGGCGCTGGCGGCGAGCCTGGCGATGGCCGTGGCCATGCTGCTGGTGGGCTGGCACGGCGGCTGGCTGAGCGCCGGCTACAGCGGCCAGGGCATGCTTTCGCAGAACGTCGTGGTGGTGCTGCCCTGGCTGGACGCGGCGTTGCTGGGCGGGGCCTTCCTGCTGGCGTCCTGCGCCTTCTGGTGCGTGCTCGCCCTGTGGCGCAGCCGGCGCCTGGGCAACCTGCGCTACAGCGGCGGGGTGGCGCTGATCCATGGCGGCGCGGTGGTCGCCCTGGTCGGCGGGCTGGCCGCCACGGCGCTGAACACCTACCTGCAGGTGACCATCCCGCCGGGGGCCTCCTTCGAGCAATGGCAGGCGCTGGCCAACGGCATGCAGCTGCGGGTGCTGCCCGACAGCACCCGGGCGGATCGCGCCGGCTACCATTCGGTGGCGCGGGTGGAGCTGCGCGACGGCGGCCGCCAGCTGGAGGGCCATGCGCTGTTCCAGGACAGCCGCGGCAACCCGCCGGCCTACCAGGGCCCGGTGCGGCAATTGTGCGAGATCCTCGACTACCACTACGCGCGCTTCGCCTCGGACCGCGGCTACGTGCTGCACCCCTTCATCATCCGCGGCTGGCTGGGCGACCTGCAGGTGTGGGTGCCGGCCTCGCCGCGGCTGATGGGGCAGGCCGGCGACGCCATCGAGAGCCTGGTGGTGATCCGCCGCTACCCGCTGCTGTCGTTCGTCTGGACCGGGCTGGCCTGCATGCTGCTCGGCGCCTTGCTGCTGCCCGGCACGGGCACATCGCGCAAGCGCGTCCATACTGCATCCCAGGCGCGTCCCGAGGGCTTGTCTCAGAGTTAGACAGCAATCGCGAAATTAGACGTGCCAACTTGTCGCAGGGTGGCCCGAAAACCCGTCGAAGGCCTGATTCGGCGGGGCTTGCGCAGTAGTGGCACACAACCTGCTAAACAGCTGGAGAGCTAGACGGAACCAGCTGTTCGCCCAGCGGTGGGCACAGAACAATTTCAACAAGAAACACCGAGGAGGCCTGATCTTGAAGATGACACGACTTCGGCACTACCTGGGCGCCGGAACCCTGGCCGCAATGGCCATGGCCCTGCAGCAGCCGGCCCACGCCGCCGATGGCCAGACCATCATCAACGCCAAGTGCATGGCGTGCCACACCCCAGAGGGCAACAATTCCCTGAGCCGCATCAGCCACCAGCGCAAGACGCCGGAGGGCTGGCTGATGAGCATCGCGCGGATGCAGGTGATGTACGGCCTGAAGATCAGCGACGAGGATCGCCGCGCGGTGGTCAAGTTCCTCGCCGACAAGCAGGGCCTGGCGCCCAGCGAGACCGATGGCGTGCGCTACGCCCTGGAGCGCCGGCTGAACACCGTCGAGCACTTCGATAGCAACTTCGAGCAGATGTGCGCCCGCTGCCACTCGGCCGCGCGCATCGCCCTGCAGCGCCGCCCGGCGGCGGAATGGGAGAAGCTGGTGAACTTCCACCTGGGCCGCTGGCCTTCGCTGGAATACCAGGCGCTGTCCCGCGACCGCGACTGGTTCGACCTGGCGAAGAAGGAGATGGTCCCGGAACTGGCCAAGCGCTTCCCACTGGACAGCAAGGCCTGGAGCGACTGGCAGAAGAACCGGCCGAAGGCCGAGTCCCTGGCCGGGGAATGGAGCTTCGCCGGGCACATGCCGGGCAAGGGCGACGTGGCCGGCACCATGAATGTCAGCGGCGGCGCCGACGACCAGTTCAAGCTCAGCGTCAAGGGCCAGTACGCCGACGGCACCCCGTTCAACGGCGAGGGCAGCGCGGTGCTGTACAACGGCTTCGAATGGCGCGGCAACGTCACCGTGGGCGACGTGACCATGCGCCAGGTGTTCGCCGCGCTGAAGGGCCAGATGCAGGGCCGCATGTTCGACAAGGCCCATGACGAACTCGGCCTGGACTTCGTCGCCGCGCAGAACGGCACCAGCCACGTGCTGGGCGTGCAGCCGGCGTACCTGAAGGCCGGCAGCGAGACCGAGGTCAGCGTCATCGGCAGCGGGCTGAAGGGCAAGCCGTCGTTCGGCAAGGGCGTGGAGGTGGTCTCGGTGGTGTCCGAAACCCCCGAACGCGTGACCGTGAAGGTCAAGGCCGACGCCGCGGCCGCGGCCGGCGAGCGCGAGGTCAGCGTCGGCACTGCCAAGGGTGGCAGCCTGGCGGTCTACAAGGACATCGCCGAGGTCAAGGTGGTGCCGGAGTTCTCCGTCTCGCGCATCGGCGGCAACGGCGGCTCCACGCCCAAGGTGCAGGGCAGCTTCGACGCCGAGGCCTGGGGCAAGGGCGCCGACGGCAAGCCGTTCCGCATCGGCGTGTTCCCGGCCACGTGGTCGGTGGAGCCCTTCGACGACCGTGCGAAAGAGGACCAGGACGTCAAGTTCGCCGGTGTGATGGACGCCGCCAGCGGCGTGTTCACCCCGGGCGACGCCGGCCCCAACCCCGAGCGCAAGATGATGACCAACAACGCCGGCAACCTGAAGGTGATCGCCGCCGTGGACGACGCCGGCAAGACGCACCAGGGCGAAGGCCACATGATCGTCACCGTGCAGCGCTGGAACAACCCGCCGATCCCGTGATCCACCGCGTCACACGGGTTCGGATGAACTGAACGCATGAACCCCCGCCCGCGGGCGGGGCGTACCAAGCAAGTTCCGGGAGGTCGCCATGGGCGCCATCTTGAATCTGGTCGAGCGCAACCTGCACGAAGTGCGGGTGGATGCCGACCGCCTGTTGTTCCACATCCCCAGCTCCTCGCTGTTCGCCAGCGACGAGCTGACCGGCGGGATCATCGATGCCCTGCGCGGGCACGCCTGCTCGCCGGACGAGCTGACGCAGCGCCTGGGCGGGCGCTTCGAGGCCAGCGAGATCGACGAGACCCTGCGCGAGCTGATCGCGCTGGAGCTGGTCAGCGACGGCTCGCCGCTCACCCCTGAAATCGGCATCAAGAAAGTCGACCGCACCGCGCTCAACACCGTGGTGCTGAACGTCAACACCGGCTGCAACCTCAGCTGCACCTACTGCTACAAGGAAGACCTGGACAAGCCCTCCGCCGGCAAGAAGATGGGCGCGGAAACCGCCGAGGCCTCGGTGGAGATGCTGCTCAGGGAATCGCCCGACGAGAAGCGCTACACCGTGGTGTTCTTCGGTGGTGAGCCGCTGTCCAACCGGCCGCTGATCGAGCACATGGTGGCCTACTGCGAGCGCCGCTTCGGCGAGCTGGGCAAGGTGGTGGACTTCGTCATGACCACCAACGCCACGCTGCTCACCGAAGAGATCGTCGACTGGCTCAACGCCCACCGCTTCGGCCTGTCCGTCAGCATCGACGGGCCCAAGACCGTGCACGACCGCAACCGCATCACCGTGGGCGGGCAGGGCACCTACGACGTGGTGCGGCGCAAGGCCGACATGCTGCTGTCGCGCTACAACAGCCGCCCGGTGGGCGCGCGGGTGACCCTGACCACCGGCGTCACCGACGTCGAGACCATCTGGGACCACCTGTTCAACGAACTGGGCTTCGCCGAGGTCGGCTTCGCCCCGGTGACCTCGGGCGACATCAGCAGCTTCAACCTGACCGGCGAGGAGCTCAAGCAGGTCTTCGCCAACATGAAGGCCCTGGGCCGCCGCTACCTGGCGGAGGCGCTGGAGGGGCGCAACATCGGCTTCTCCAACCTGCACCAGCTGATCACCGACATCCACGAGGGCCAGAAGAAGGCCCTGCCGTGCGGCGCCGGGCTGAAGATGCTGGCGGTGGACCACAAGGGCGAGCTGAACCTGTGCCACCGCTTCACCGGCTCCTCGCTGCCGACCTTCGGCAACGTGCACGCCGGGGTCAAGCAGGCCGAGCTGAACGACTTCCTCTCGCAACGCCTGGACCGCACCGACACCGGCTGCGCCAGCTGCCGCATCCGCAACCTGTGTTCCGGCGGCTGCTACCACGAGAGCTACGCGCGCTACGGCGACCCGGCGCACCCCACCTACCACTACTGCGAACTGATGAGGGACTGGGTGGACTTCGGCATCGAGGTCTACAGCCGGATCATGGCCTCGAACCCCAGCTTCATCGACCGCCACATCACTCCGCGGAAGGCGCACTGACATGAAACATCTCAAAGCGATCAACAACAAGGCACAGCAGCTGGAGCAGGCTGCCGCCGAGGACCGCATCGAGGACGTGGTGGCGATGAACTCGGTCGCCGGCTGCGCCTCCACCACCGACCCGGGCTGGGAGATCGACGTGTTCGGCGGCGTCTCCTCGCTGTGCCA
Source organism: Pseudomonas sp. RW407 (assembly GCF_003176655.1). NCBI lineage: Bacteria > Pseudomonadati > Pseudomonadota > Gammaproteobacteria > Pseudomonadales > Pseudomonadaceae > Pseudomonas > Pseudomonas sp. RW407. The sequence continues at coordinate 768,492 of NZ_QGSL01000029.1, forward strand.
GCCGATGGAGGCCGACCTCTACGGCTGCTCCGACCCCTGCTGGTGGCCGGCCCAGGTGCCGGACATGATGAGCACCTACCCCGACTGGAACAAGGACGCCCAGGCCTCCGCGGAGAACTGGCGCAACCTCGGCACCGTATTCCCGGACGACAAATGAGCGGACAGAAGAACAAGAGGAAGCACTGCATGTCCAGAAAAGCATTCGCCGCCGTCCTCGGTGGCCTCTCGCTGGCCTGCGCGCTGCACGCCGCAGCCGCCGCCAACGAGGACAAGGCCCTGGAAAGTGGCCACGAGTACCTGGTGTCCACCAACTACCCGAACAACCTGCACGTCATCGACATGCAGACCGACAAGCTCTACAAGACCTGTACCGTTCCCGGCGCCTACGGCCCGGGCATGATCCAGCTGTCGCCGGACCGCAAGATCGCCTACGTGCTGAGCAACCACTACGCGGACATCTACGGCCTGCAACTGGACGACTGCAAGCCGGTGTTCCATGCCACCATCGCGCAGAAGGCGGGCGAGAACGCGCGCTCGATGTTCTCCATGACCGTCAGCCACGACGGCAAGGAGGTCTACGCCATCGCCAACCCGACGCTGATCCTCGCCGAGCACTACGAGGTGCAGCAGCCGCGCCTGCAGGTCTACGCCGCCGATGGCGGCATGGACGCCAAGCCGATCCGCACCTTCCCGGCACCGCGCCAGCTGACCATCATGCAGACCGGCGACGATGGCACCCTGTACGTGGCCGGCCCGGACATCTACAAGGTGGACGTGAAGACCGGCAAGTTCGACGTGCTGATCCCCAGCCGCAACTGGAAGCGCCCGAACTACGCGGCGCCGGACGTGCTCTACGTGTGGAACCAGCAGACCTACCCGCGCGACTTCTCGCTGCTGTACACCACCGCGAAGTTCAAGGACGCCAAGCAGGACCCGGCCACCGCCGACTACCTGTACGGCTTCTTCAACATCGACCTGGCCACCGGCAAGACCGAGACCGTCGACTTCGGCCCGGTCACCGAGGTGTACTTCAGCGGCATCCGCTCGCCGAAGGACCGCAACGTGATGTACGGCGTGCTCAACCGCCTGGTCAAGTACGACATCAAGGCGCAGAAGCTGGAGAAGGCGGCCAACCTCGACCACTCCTACTACTGCCTGACCGCCAACAAGGCCGGCACCAAGCTGTACCTGACCGGCACCCTGAACGACGTGGCGATCTTCGACGCCGACAGCCTGGAACGCATCGGCGACCTGAAGCTGCCCGGCGGCGACATGGCGATCACCACCAGCCAGGCCTTCATCCGCTGAAAACGCCGGGCGCCGCCTGCTGGCGGCGCCCGGTCGGGCTTTTTTTCAGGCGCCGGGGTCGACGACCTCCGGCTCCGCTTCCTCCGTGCTCAGGTAGCGTTGTGCGCCGCAATGGCTGCAGCGCTGGTGGAGCATCAGCACCTCGCCCACGCGGGTGGGCACGCCCTCGCTCCAGCGGCAGCCCAGGAAAAAGCAGCGTAATCGCATGAGACCTCCCGTCGGGAGCGGCTCCCGACCGCAGAACAGGCAGAGTGGGTTCGGATCGCCCCGGCTTGTTCTTGTCTGGCGACGGTCGCGGCCAGCATCCGCCCGGCACTCTAGAATGGGCAATCTAATCGACGCGGGGCCCGTGGGGCGGGGCCTGTCGCTCCAACTGCCGTCGTCTTTTCGGGCGATTGACCCGCCGGGGCATATCCCTAGCATCCGGGGGTGACGGCGGCTGCGCGCCCGGTGTGCGCGCCAGGTTTCGAACGATGGGGGCCACGAGGGCCCGGGGTGACGAGATGAGCAAGAACAGCAAAGGCCGCGCACTGGTGACCGGCGCTTCCGCCGGTATAGGCGCGGCCTACGCCCAGCGCCTGGCGGAGCGGGGCCACGACCTGCTGCTGGTGGCCCGCGACCGGGAGCGGCTGACGGCCCTGGCCGCCTGCCTGCAGGCCGAGTACGGGGTGGACGTCGACATACTGCCGGCGGACCTGACCGAACCGAAGGAGCGCGCCCGGGTGGAAGCGCGCCTGGCCGGGGACGCCGGCATCGACATGCTGGTGAACAACGCCGGGATGGCGGTCAAGGGCAGCATGGTGGAGGCGGGGCTGGACCAGCTGGAGCAGATGATCACCCTCAACGTGCTGGCCTCGGCACGCCTGGCCGGCTGCGCGGCCAAGGCCTTCGCCGCGCAGGGGCGGGGCACCATCGTCAACCTCACCTCGATCCTGGCCCTGGCGCCGGAGCAGTTCAACGGCGTGTACAGCGGCACCAAGGCCTTCCTGCTCAACCTGAGCATCTCGCTGCAGCAGGAACTGGCGCCCCTGGGCGTGCGCGTGCAGGCGGTGCTGCCGGGCGCCACCCGCACGGAAATCTGGGACCGCTCGGGCACCGACGTCCCGGAAGACATCCTCATGGAAGTCGGCCACATGGTCGACGCTGCCCTGGCCGGGCTGGACCTGGGCGAGCTCATCACCATCCCGGCGCTGCCCGACATGCGGGACTTCGAGGCCTACACCCGCGCGCGGCAGAACCTGGCGCCCTTCCTCTCCGGCCGCCTGCCGGCGGAGCGCTACGGCGTGCAGGTGGAATCGACCCCGTAGGGCGCATAACGCCTACGGCGTTATCCGCCAAATCGCGGACGGAGTCCGCGATTCACCGGCCGCGCCGGACATCCCGGTGGTGCGACCAACGGCGGATAACCGCGAACGGTTATTCGCCCTACGTCGCCCCACCCACGCTATTCCCCTGTAGGAGCGCGCCCTGCGCGCGAAATCGCGGGCAGGGCCCGCTCCTACAGTTCGCCCGCGACATCGCGCTTGAGATAGCGCCGGGTGCTTTCCAGGATGCGTTCGGACAATGCCGGGTCGGCCACGCTGCGCGACAGCAGCAGGGCGCCGACCAGGGTGGCCAGGGTCGCCACCGCCTGGTCCGCCGGATGCTCCGCGGGCAGGACCTTCTCCAGCCGCTCCAGGCGCTGGGTCAGGGCCCGGTCGGTGGTCGGGCTGGGGCGGCCGCGGGCGCCCAGTTCGGCG
>NZ_QGSL01000029.1:771548-792637 GCF_003176655.1 Pseudomonas sp. RW407
CGCGTGTGGCTGCCGCCGGTGACGGCGGGCAGCCACGTGCGCCGCCGTGGCGAGGAACTGCGCCAGGGCGCGCCGCTGTTGCGCGCCGGGTGCCGCCTGCGGCCCCAGGAGCTGGGCCTGCTGGCCGCCGTGGGCCTGGCCTGGGTGCCGGTGTACCGGCGCCTGCGCGTCTGCCTGCTGAGCAGCGGCGACGAGCTGCGCGAGCCGGGCCAGGCGCTGGCGCCGGGGCAGATCTACAACGCCAACCGCTTCAGCCTCGGCGCCCTGCTGCGCCAGTGGGGCCTGGACGTACAGGAATACGAAGTGCTGGTCGACACCCTGGCCGCCAGCCGCGACGCCCTGGAGCTGGCCGCCGCCGAGTGCGACGTGCTGATCAGCAGCGGCGGCGTCTCGGTGGGCGAGCGCGACCACCTCAAGCAGGCGGTCGGCGCCCTCGGCGAGTTGCACCTGTGGCGCCTGGCGATGCAGCCGGGCAAGCCGCTGGCCTTCGGCAGCGTGGCCGGCAAGCCCTGGCTCGGCCTGCCGGGCAACCCGGCGGCGGCGCTGGTCACCGCCCTGGTGGCGGCGCGGCCCTTTCTGCGCAGGGCCCAGGGGCTGGCCGAGACCGCGGTGACGCCGCTGAACCTGCCGGCGGGCTTCGCCTGGCCGCAGCCGAACAAGCGCCGCCAGTACCTGCGGGCGCGCCTGGCCACCGACGCCAGCGGCGCCAGCCGGGTGGAAATCCACCCGCAGCAGGGCTCGGCCATGCTGCTGGCCGCCAGCTGGGCCGACGGCCTGGCGGTGGTGGAGGCGGGGCGTACCCTCGCCGCCGGCGAGCCCGTGGCTTACCTGCCGTTCAGCGAACTGTACAGCTGACGTCAGCCCTGGCCGCCGGCCTCGCCGAGGCGCGGCGGCCGTTCCATGCAAGGGGGAAGCATGCAACTGGTATGTCCGGCGGGCAGCCTGCCCGCCCTCAAGTCGGCGCTGCGCGAAGGCGCCGACGCCATCTACGTGGGATTCCGCGACGACACCAACGCCCGCCACTTCGCCGGGCTGAACCTCGACGACCGGCAACTGCAGGAGGGCCTGCAACTGATCCGTGCGGCCGGCCGGCAGCTCTACCTGGCGGTCAACACCTACCCCGGCGCCGCCGGCTGGCCGCGCTGGCAGCGCGCCGTGGACCACGCCGCCGAGCTGGGCGTGGACGCGCTGATCGCCGCCGACTGCGCGGTGCTCGGCTATGCCGCGCGGCGCCATCCGCAACTCGCCCTGCACCTGTCGGTGCAGGGTTCGGCGACCAACGTCGCGGCGCTGGCCTTCTACCATGAGCGCTACGGCATCCGCCGCGCGGTGCTGCCGCGGGTGCTGTCGCTGGCCCAGGTGCGCCAGGTGGCGGCGAACAGCCCGGTGCCGGTGGAAGTCTTCGCCTTCGGCAGCCTGTGCATCATGGCCGAGGGCCGCTGCCACCTGTCGTCCTACGTCACCGGCGAGTCTCCCAACCTCTGCGGCGTTTGCTCGCCGGCCAAGGCGGTGCGCTGGAGCGAGGAGCCCGAGGGGCTGACCTCGCGCCTGAACGACGTGCTGATCGACCGCTACGCGCCGGGCGAGCCGGCCGGCTACCCGACCCTGTGCAAGGGCCGCTTCGTGGTCGACGGCCAGCGCTTCCACGCCCTGGAAGAGCCCACCAGCCTCAACACCATCGACCTGATCCCGCAGCTGGCGCAGATCGGCGTGGCGGCGGTGAAGATCGAGGGCCGCCAGCGCAGCCCGGCCTACGTCGAGCAGGTCACCCGCGTCTGGCGCCAGGCCCTGGACAGCTGGCGCCGCGCGCCGGAGCGCTACCAGCCGCAGGCGCAGTGGCAGGCTGCGCTGGAGAAACTTTCCGAAGGGCACCAGACCACCCTGGGCGCCTACCATCGTTCCTGGCAGTGAGGTAACGCCTGATGAAACTCAGCCTGGGGCCGGTGCTGTTCTACTGGGACCGCCGGACACTCCTGGACTTCTACGCGCAGATGGCCGAACAGCCGCTGGACGCCATCTATATCGGCGAGACCGTGTGCTCCAAGCGCCGCGCCCTGTCGCTGGACGACTGGCTGGGCCTGGGCCGCGAGCTGGCGCAGCAGAGCGGGGCGGAAATCCTCCTCTCCGGGCTGGCGCTGATCGAGGCGTCCTCCGAGCTGTCGTCGCTGCGCCGGCTGTGCGCCAACGGCGAGCTGCGGGTGGAGGCCAACGACATGGGCGCGGTGCAGATACTGCATGGCCTGGGCGTGGAATTCGTCGGCGGCCCGGCGCTGAACCTGTACAACGGCCACGCCCTGGCCGAGCTGCACGGCTGCGGCCTGCGCCGCTGGGTGCCGCCGGTGGAATGCTCCGGCGAGCAGGTGCTGGCGGTGCTGGAACAGGCCCGGGAGCTGGGCCTGGAGGACCTGGAAACCGAGGTGTTCGCCTACGGCCACCTGCCCCTGGCGTACTCCGCGCGCTGCTTCACCGCCCGTGCGGAGAACCGGCCCAAGGACGACTGCCAGTTCTGTTGCCAGAACTACCCGGAGGGGATGTCGATGCTCAGCCAGGAAGGCGCGCCGCTGTTCACCCTCAACGGCATCCAGACGATGTCCGGCGAGCCGGGCAACCTGCTGGCCGACTATGCTTCGCTGTGCGACTGCGGCACCGACATGCTGCGCCTGAGCCCGCGGGCGCAGGGCATGGTGGAGGTCATCCAGGCCTTCGACCAGGTGCGCCGTGGCGCCGCGCCGCCGCTGGCGGTGGAAGGTTGCAACGGCTACTGGCATGGCCGCCCCGGCATGCTGCGCAGCGATGAGGTGAACCTGTGCTGAATCTCGAAACCGGCGCCCTGCGCGCCGCCGAACGCCTGCTGCCGCTGGCCGCGCGGGTGCCTGCGCCGCTGCAGCGGGCGGTGCTGCAACGCGCCGCCAACCGCCTGTTCGCCGCGCCGCTGGCGGCCGGCGACTTCGACCTGCTCGAAGGCCATTGGCTACGCCTGGAAGTCAGCGACCTGGGCCTGGGCTGGAACCTCACCCGCGGCCGCGACGGCCTGCAACTGGCGGAAGGCCCCGTGCCCAGCGTGACCATCCGCGGCGGCTGGCGTGATTTCCTGTTGCTGGCCGGGCGCCAGGAGGACCCCGACACCCTGTTCTTCCGCCGCCGCCTGGTGATCGAGGGCGACACCGAACTGGGGCTGGCGCTGAAGAACCTGATCGACAGCCTAGACCCCGAGAGCCTCCCAGCCTGGCTGTGGAACGGCCTGCAGCGCGCCGCGCGCAGCGTGCAGGCGCAGCAGGCCTGAGGCGGCGCTCAGGCGCTACTGAGCAGGAGGAACTGCAGTTCCTCGTAGAGCATTTCGAAATCGTCGAGCGAACTGCTTTCGCCGTAGCGTTTGCGCAGCCCGTACTCGGTGAGGGTGAGCGCGTGCGCCGGGATCACCCCATGGCGCGCCAGGCAGCCGCGCACGCAGTGCAGGTGGCAGCCGTCCAGGGCGAGGATCGGCCGGCCGGAGCAGGCCTTCTTCACCAGCGGCGGCACGTCGCCGCCGACGCCGGCGATGCAGGACATCTCGGCCAGGCCGTCACGGTCCAGGCGCAGGGCCAGGTCGTTGGCCAGCTGGGCCAGGTTGGAACAGCCGGAACAGGAATACACGAGGGGCAACTGGGACTTCGGGTGCATGGCGACCTCCGCGCGATGAATGCGCAGTGTCGGGCGGCGGCCAGGCGCGGCGACATGACCTGCGTCAATTCGTGCTGACGGCTACTCCCGTGGAGGTATAAGGGTTTTCTGTAGGAGCGCCGCCAACTGGTGATGTAGGAGCGGGCTCTGCCCGCGATTCGCGCGCAGGGCGCGCTCCTACAAGGGCACGGCGTATGGGCAACCTGTCGCGGGGGCAACGGCGGATAACGCCGTAGGCGTTCTGCGCCCTACGGGATGGCGTGGGGCGAATAACCGTTCGCGGTTATCCGCCGTTGGCCGGTCCGGCGTGGCCGGTGAATCCAATCGCGGACAAGGTCCTACGGTTCCAGGGAGGCACATTCGTAGGAGCGGGCCCTGCCCGCGATTCGCGCGCAGGGCGCGATCCTACAAGGGCACGGCGTATGGGCAACCTGTCGCGGGGGCAACGGCGGATAACGCCGTAGGCGTTATGCGCCCTACGGGATGGCGTAGGGCGAATAACCGTTCGCGGCTATCCGCCGTTGGCCGGTCCGGCGTGGCCGGTGAATCCAATCGCGGACAAGGTCCGCTCCTACGGTTCCAGGGAGGCACATTCGTAGGAGCGGGCCCTGCCCGCGATTCGCGCGCAGGGCGCGCTCCTACAAGGGCGCGGCGTGTCGCGGGGGCAACGGCGGATAACGCCGTAGGCGTTATCCGCCCTACGGGATGGCGTAGGGCGAATAACCGTTCGCGGTTATCCGCCGTTGGCCGGTCCGGCGTGGCCGGTGAATCCAACCGCGGACAAAGTCCGCTCCTACGGTTCCAGGGAGGCACATTCGTAGGAGCGGGCCCTGCCCGCGATTCGCGCGCAGGGCGCGCTCCTACAAGGGCACGGCGTATGGGCAACCTGTCGCGGGGGCAACGGCGGATAACGCCGTAGGCGTTATGCGCCCTACGGGAATGGCGTAGGGCGAATAACCGTTCGCGGTTATCCGCCGTTGGCCGGGCGTGGGGGCGTGCCTCAACCCAGCCGGTTCTCCACCGCCCAGACCGCCGCTTCCACCCGCGAGCGCATGCCCAGCTTGTGCAGCACGCGCTTGACGTGGACCTTCACCGTGCCTTCGGTGATGTCCAGCTTGCGGGCGATCATCTTGTTGCTGAAGCCCTGGGCCAGCTGGCGCAGGATCTGCCGCTCGCGGTCGGTCAGGTCCTCCAGGCGCTTGGGCTGCTCGTCGCCGCCGCGCAGGGCCTGGGCCAGCACCTGGGCCAGCTGCGGGCTGATGCTGAGCTGGCCGGTGGCGGCCTGGCGGATGTGCTCCAGCAGGCGCTCGGGCTCCATGTCCTTGAGCAGGTAGCCGTCGGCGCCGGCGCGCAGCACGCTGATCACGTCGCCGCGGTCGTCGGACACGGTGAACACCACGATGCGCGCGTCCACCCCCCGCTCGCGCAGGGCGCGCAGGGTTTCCAGGCCGTTCATGCCCTTCATGTTCAGGTCCAGCAGGATCATGTCCGGGTCCAGCTCGGCGGCCAGCTGCAGGGCTTCCTCGCCGCTGCCGGCCTCGCCGACCACGCACAGGTCGTCCTCGAACTCCAGCAGCTGGATCACCCCGCGGCGCATCATCGGGTGGTCGTCCACCAGCAGGATGCGGGCTCGATCGTCGGTGGGGCTGGCGGTCATGGGGCGGACTCCTCGCGCTGGCGGTGGGACAGGGGTTGCGGCTGGAAGCTCAGGCTGACGCAGGTGCCGCGCGGCTCGCGCGGGGCGATGCGCAGTTCGGCGCCGAGGGTCTGGCTGCGCTCGCGCATGATACTAAGCCCGTAGTGGCCGCTGCGGTTCTGCGTTGGGTCAAGGCCCACGCCGTCGTCCTCGATGCTGACCAGCACCTGGCCGTCGTCGCGCTCGGCCAGCACCACCCGCGCGCAGTCGGCATGGGCGTGACGGACCACGTTGGACAGCGCCTCGCGGACGATCTGCAGCAGGTGGATCTCATCGTTGGGGTTGAGCGGGATGTGCGCCAGGCGGTTGTCCAGCTCGATGGTCAGTTCGCCACGCTCGGCGAACTCGCTCACCGTGTCCTCCAGCGCCACCGCCAGGCTGGAGCGCTCCAGGCTGAGGCGGAAGGTGGTGAGCAGCTCGCGCAACTGGCGGTAGGCGCTGTTGAGGCCCTCGCGCAGCTCGTCCAGTGTCTCGTCGATCTTCTGCGCCGGCGCCTCGCGCTTGAGCAGGGTGCCCAGGCGGCTGACCTGGATCTTCAGGTAGGACAGCGACTGCGCCAGCGAGTCGTGCAGTTCGCGGGCGATGGTGCTGCGCTCGGCGAACAGCGCCAGGCGGCTTTCCTGTTCCTGCTGCAGGGCCAGGGCGAAGGTCCGCGCGATGTTGTCGCAGAAGGCCTCGATGCACTGCGCCTGCCAGTCTTCCAGGCGCCCGGTGGTTTCCACGAACAGCTCGCCGAAGCGGTGCTCGCCGCTGGCCAGGGGGAACATCAGCAGCGGTTGCAGGCCGCCGCCCTGGCCGCAGGTGTCGGCCCGCGTGCGGCAGGTGCCGCAGTCGCCCTGCAGGCAGAAGTCGGCGATGGCGCCACTGGCGGTCAGCGAGTTGTAGGCGCGCTCGACGCCGTCCTTGTTCAGGCAGAGGGTCACCTTGCCGGCCTGCAGCACCTGCTCCAGCTGCCCCAGCAGCGGCCGCAGGCTGCGTTCGTCGTACGGGTCCTGGCCGAGGCGGCGGGCGCTGGCGTAGAGCAGCTCCAGGCGCTGATGGCTGTGGGAGAGGGCGCGGGTCTTGTCCGCCACCCGCGCCTCCAGCTCGCCGTAGATGCCCTGCAGTTCCTCGGCCATCTGGTTGAAGCGTTCGCCCAGCTGGCTCAGCTCGTCCTCGCCGCTGTAGCTGACGCGCGCTTCCAGCTGGCCGCGGCCCAGGCGGCGGGCGGTCTGCGTCAGCTCGCGCAGGGGGCCGACCACGTGGTAGCTGAGGTCGTAGAGGCTGACGAACACCACCAGCAGGCTGAGGAACAGGCACAGGCCCTGCACCGTGCTGAGCATCTGCGAGCGCTGCTCGGCGTTGCGCTGCAGGGTGCCGACGAAGGCGTCGATGTGCCCGACCAGGGTGTCCAGGGTCGCCACGGCCGGGGTCTGGGCGACGTCCAGGCCGGCCAGTTCCTGGCGCAGCAACTGGTGCTGGTGGCGCAGCGGGTCGTCGCTGTCGGCGCGTTGCAGCAGGCGCCCGATCTCGCTGCTTTCCAGGCGTTCGCCGAGGGTGCGGCGCAGCGCCTGGCGGCCTTCGGCCGACGGCTCCAGGGCCATGCGGTAGCTGAGCATGCGCAGCGAGCCGGCCTGGTTGATCACCGCCGCGTCCTGGTGCGAGTAGTCGGCGAACAGCAGGGCGCTGAACATGCCCGCCAGGGCCAGGGAGACCAGCAGGGTGAGGTAGCAGCCGAAGCGCAGGACGATGGACCGGCGCAGGGTCTGGCGGCCGGCGGGGGCCGTACCTCCAAAGAGCCGGTCGGCTGGTTCAGGTGTCGAGCGCGTACCTGTTTCCATTAAAAATGCCTTTGAAATCAAGGTGATGTGCGTATTTTTCAGCGATACCCCCTTGGAGGTAGCGGCGCACATCTGCCCATGAAACGCCCTCGGGGCCATTGATCGCGATCAACGGAAGCGAAATGGGCTCTGCCTAACGTGCGGCCAACGGCATCGGCAAATGAGTGGTGGCCATGGCTTCGCATCGACAGAAACAGTACTCCGTACTCGGCATGAGCACACTGGCGTTCGCCGTGAATTTCGCGGTCTGGACGATGTTCTCGATCATCGGTATCCGCATCAAGGCGGAGCTGGGCCTGTCCGAGGCGCAGTTCGGCCTGCTGGTGGCGCTGCCGATCCTCACCGGTTCGCTGGTGCGCCTGCCCCTGGGGCTGATCACCGACCGCTTCGGCGGGCGTATCGTGTTCTTCATCCACATGCTGCTGGTGGCCATCCCCATCTACGGCCTGGCCTTCGCCGACCAGTACTGGCAGTACCTGGTGCTGGGCCTGTTCGTCGGCCTGGCCGGCGGCTCCTTCGCGGTGGGCATCGCCTACACCTCGGCCTGGTTCGAGAAGGAGCGCCAGGGCACCGCCATGGGCATCTTCGGCGCCGGCAACGCGGGCGCCGCCATCACCAACCTGGTGGCGCCGCTGATCGTGGTCGCCTTCGGCTGGCGCATGGTGCCGCAGGTGTACTCGGTGGCCATGCTGGTGACCGCGGTGCTGTTCTGGTGCTGCACCTGGAACGACCCGGCCCACGCCAGGGGCGGCGACGCCGACCCCGCCCGCGCGCGGCCGAGCCTGGCCCAGCAGCTGGCGCCGCTGGCCGAGCTGCGGGTGTGGCGCTTCGGCCTGTACTACTTCTTCGTCTTCGGCGGCTTCGTCGCCCTGGCCCTGTGGCTGCCCAAGTACTACATCGCCGAGTACGGCCTGGACCTGAAGACCGCGTCCTTCATCACCATGCTGTTCACCCTGCCGTCGGGCCTGATCCGCGCCCTGGGCGGCTGGTTCAGCGACAGCTACGGCGCCCGCGCGGTGAACTGGGGCGTGTTCTGGGTGTGCCTGGTGTGCCTGTTCTTCCTCTCCTACCCGCAGACCACCATGACCGTCCACGGCATCAACGGCGACCTGAGCCTGGGCATCGGCCTGAACGTCTGGCTGTTCACCTTCCTGGTGTTCGTGGTGGGCATCGCCCAGGGCTTCGGCAAGGCCAGCGTGTACCGCATCATCCACGACTACTACCCGCAGAACATGGGCACCGTCGGCGGCATGGTCGGCGTCATCGGCGGCCTCGGCGGCTTCTGCCTGCCCATCCTGTTCGGCTACGCCGCCGACCACATCGGCGTGCGTTCCTCCTGCTTCATGCTGCTGTTCGGCCTGACCATCGTCTGCATGGTCTGGATGCACTACGCGATCAAGCAGCAGCGCCGCCTCGACGGCCAGGCCCAGGCGGCCGACGTCGACCTTTCCCCTCTGACTTCCAGCCAATCCTGACGGAGTGCCGACATGGGCATGATCGCCAATTCCCAACTCAAAGCCGCGCGGGGGCCCTTGCTGGTCGACTGGCGCCCCGAGGACTCGCAGTTCTGGGCGCAGTCCGGCAAGCGCATCGCCACGCGCAACCTGTGGATTTCCATCCCCGCGCTGCTGCTGGCCTTCTCCGTGTGGATGATCTGGAGCACCGTCACCGTGCGCCTGAACGCCGTGGGCTTCGCCTTCAGCAACGACCAGTTGTTCCTGCTGGCCGCGCTGCCGTCGATCTCCGGCGCCACCCTGCGGGTGTTCTACTCCTTCATGGTGCCGGTGTTCGGCGGCCGCCGCTGGACCGCGCTGTCCACCGCCTCGCTGCTGATCCCGTGCATCTGGCTGGGCTTCGCCGTGCAGGATGCGCAGACGCCCTACTGGGTGTTCGCCACCATCGCGCTGCTGTGCGGCTTCGGCGGCGGCAACTTCGCCTCCAGCATGTCCAACATCAGCTTCTTCTATCCCAAGAGCCAGCAGGGCACGGCCCTGGGCCTGAACGCCGGGCTGGGCAACCTGGGCGTCTCGGTGATGCAGTTCGCCGTGCCCCTGGCGGTGGCCGGCGGGCTGTTCGGCAGCTTCGGCGGCGAGCCGCAGCCGCTCTCCGACGGCGGCCGCCTGTGGCTGCAGAACGCCGGCTGGATCTGGGTGCCGTTCATCGCCGTGGTGGCCATCGCCGCCTGGTTCGGGATGAACGACATCGCCGACGCCAAGGCCTCGTTCCGCGAGCAGTCGGTGATCTTCAAGCGCAAGCACAACTGGCTGATGTGCTGGCTGTACGTGGCCACCTTCGGCAGCTTCATCGGCTTCTCGGCCGGCTTCGCCATGCTCAGCAAGACCCAGTTCCCGGACATCAACCCGCTGCAGTACGCCTTCCTCGGCCCGCTGGTGGGCGCCCTGAGCCGGCCCCTGGGCGGCTGGCTGGCGGACAAGTTCGGCGGCGCGCGCATCACCCTGTGGAACTACGCGGCGATGATCGCCGGGGTGTTCGCGGTGATCGCCTTCCTGCCCGGCGAGGGCGGCGCGGGCAGCTTCTTCGGCTTCCTCGGCGCCTTCATCGGCCTGTTCTTCTTCGCCGGCATCGGCAACGGCTCCACCTTCCGCATGATCCCGGTGATCTTCCGCAACGAGTGGGCCGCGCGCTTCAAGCGCGGTGGCTACAGCGAGGCCGAGGCGGCCAGGGGCGCGAGCATGGAGTCGGCCGCGGTGATCGGCTTCTCCGCCGCCATCGGCGCCTTCGGCGGCTTCTTCATTCCCAAGGCCTTCGGCACCTCGCTGCACATGACCGGCAGCGCCGAGGGCGCCCTCTACGTCTTCGTCGCCTACTACCTCAGCTGCATAGTCGCGACCTGGTGGTGGTATGCGCGCAAGGGCGCCGAGAGCCCTTGTTGAGACCCGTTTCGCGAGCCTGATTAGCGTTTGAACGCCCGGCGTAGACCGGGTGAGGAGATACAGATGAGTTACCTGCTCGACCGCCTGCAGTTCTTCAAGAAGAAACAGGGCGAATTCGCCGACGGCCATGGCGAGGTCTCCAACGAGAGCCGCGCCTGGGAGAACGGCTACCGCCAGCGCTGGCAGCACGACAAGATCGTGCGTTCCACCCACGGGGTGAACTGCACCGGCTCCTGCTCCTGGAAGATCTACGTGAAGAACGGCCTGATCACCTGGGAGACCCAGCAGACCGACTACCCGCGCACCCGCCCGGACCTGCCCAACCACGAGCCGCGCGGCTGCCCGCGCGGGGCCAGCTACTCCTGGTACATCTACAGCGCCAACCGCCTGAAGTACCCCAAGGTGCGCAAGCCGCTGCTCAAGCTGTGGCGCGAGGCGCGCGCCGCGCACAAGGACGCGGTGGACGCCTGGGCCAGCATCGTCGAGGACGCCGCCAAGGCGAAGAGCTACAAGAGCGAGCGCGGCCTGGGCGGCTTCGTGCGCTCCAGCTGGGACGAGGTCACCGAGATCATCGCCGCGGCCAACGTCTACACGGTGAAGACCTACGGCCCCGACCGCGTCATCGGCTTCTCGCCGATCCCGGCCATGTCCATGGTCAGCTACGCCGCCGGCGCCCGCTACCTGTCGCTGATCGGCGGGGTGTGCCTGTCCTTCTACGACTGGTACTGCGACCTTCCTCCCGCGTCGCCACAAATATGGGGCGAGCAGACCGACGTGCCGGAGTCGGCCGACTGGTACAACTCCAGCTACATCATCGCCTGGGGCTCCAACGTCCCGCAGACGCGCACCCCGGATGCGCACTTCTTCACCGAGGTGCGCTACAAGGGCACCAAGACCGTGGCCGTCACCCCGGACTACTCCGAGGTGGCCAAGCTCACCGACCTCTGGCTCAACCCCAAGCAGGGCACCGACGCCGCCCTGGGCATGGCCTTCGGCCACGTCATCCTCAGGGAATTCCACCTCGACAAGCCGCGCGCCTACTTCGTCGACTACTGCCGGCAGTACACCGACATGCCCATGCTGGTGCTGCTGGAGCCGCACGGCGAGGGCGCCTTCAAGCCGACCCGCTACCTGCGCGCCGCCGACCTCGACGGCCGGCTGGGCCAGGACAACAACCCCGAGTGGAAGACCATCGCCTTCGATGAAAGCAGCGGCCAGCTGGTCTCGCCCACCGGTTCCATCGGCTACCGCTGGGGCGAGTCGGGCAAGTGGAACATCGAGGAGAAGGAGGGCGGCGAGGGCCGCGAGACGCGCCTGAGCCTGAGCCTGATCGACGGCCCGGAACACGCCTGCGAGGTGGGCTTCCCGTACTTCGCCGGCCAGCTGCACCCGCACTTCAAGGGCGTGGACAACGACGAGGTGCTGCTGCGCCGCGTGCCCTTCCGCGACATCCAGGGCGCCGACGGCAAGACCCTGCGCGTGGCGACCGTCTACGACCTGCAGATGGCCAACTACAGCGTCGACCGCGGCCTGGGCGGGGCCAACGTGGCCCGCGGCTTCGACGACGCCGACACCCCCTACACCCCGGCCTGGCAGGAACGCATCACCGGCGTGCCGGCCGCCCGCGCCATCCAGGTGGCCCGCGAGTTCGCCGACAGCGCCGACAAGACCCACGGCAAGGCCATGGTGATCATCGGCGCGGCGATGAACCACTGGTACCACATGGACATGAACTACCGCGCGGTCATCAACATGCTGATGATGTGCGGCTGCATCGGCCAGAGCGGCGGCGGCTGGGCCCACTACGTCGGCCAGGAGAAGCTGCGCCCGCAGACCGGCTGGGTGCCCCTGGCCTTCGGCACCGACTGGAGCCGCCCGCCGCGGCAGATGAACGGCACCAGCTTCTTCTACCTGCACAGCTCGCAGTGGCGGCATGAAAAGCTGTCGATGCACGAGGTGCTCTCGCCCCTGGCCGACAGCAAGCAGTTCCCCGAGCACGCCGTGGACTACAACATCCGCGCCGAGCGCATGGGCTGGCTGCCCTCCGCGCCGCAGCTGGACCGCAACCCGCTGCGCATCGCCGCCGACGCCGAGAAGGCCGGGCTGCCGGTGCAGGACTACGTGGTGCGCGAACTCAAGGCCGGCACCCTGCGCTTCGCCAGCGAGAAGCCGGACGATGCGCAGAACTTCCCGCGCAACCTGTTCGTCTGGCGCTCCAACCTGCTGGGCAGCTCGGGCAAGGGCCACGAGTACATGCTCAAGTACCTGCTGGGCGCCAAGAACGGCGTGATGAACGAGGACCTGGGCAAGGCCGGCGGCCCGCGCCCCACCGAGGTGGACTGGGTGGAGCAGGGCGCCGAGGGCAAGCTCGACCTGGTCACCACCCTGGACTTCCGCATGTCCTCCACCTGCATGTACTCGGACATCGTCCTGCCCACCGCCACCTGGTACGAGAAGGACGACCTCAACACCTCCGACATGCACCCCTTCATCCACCCGCTGTCGGCCGCCACCGACCCGGCCTGGGAAGCGAAAAGCGACTGGGAAATCTACAAGGCCATCGCCAGGAAGTTCTCCGAGGTCTCGGTCGGCCACCTGGGCGTGGAGAAGGACCTGGTCACCGTGCCGCTGCTGCACGACACCGCCAACGAACTGGCCCAGCCCTTCGGCGGCACTGACTGGAAGAAAGGCGAGTGCGAGCCGCTGCCGGGGCGCACCATGCCCACCCTGCACCTGGTGGAGCGCGACTACCCCAACACCTACAGGAAGTTCACCTCCCTCGGCCCGCTGCTGGACAAGCTAGGCAACGGTGGCAAGGGCATCGGCTGGAACACCGAGAAGGAAGTGAAGCTGATCGGCGAGCTCAACCACCGCGTGCTGGAGCCGGGCGTCAGCCAGGGCCGGCCGCGCATCGAGAGCGCCATCGACGCCGCCGAGGTGATCCTCGCCCTGGCCCCGGAAACCAACGGCCAGGTGGCGGTCAAGGCGTGGAACGCGCTGTCGAAGTTCACCGGCCGCGAGCACGCGCACCTGGCGCTGCCCAAGGAAGAGGAGAAAATCCGCTTCCGCGACATCCAGGCGCAGCCGCGCAAGATCATCTCCAGCCCCACCTGGTCGGGCCTGGAAGACGAGCACGTGAGCTACAACGCCTGCTACACCAACGTCCACGAGCTGATCCCGTGGCGCACCATCACCGGCCGCCAGCAGTTCTACCAGGACCACCCGTGGATGCAGGCCTTCGGCGAGGGCTTCGTCAGCTACCGGCCGCCGGTCAACACCCGCAGCACCGACAAGCTGTTCAACAAGAAGCCCAACGGCAACACCGAGATCACCCTGAACTGGATCACCCCGCACCAGAAGTGGGGCATCCACTCCACCTACAGCGACAACCTGCTGATGCTCACCCTATCCCGTGGTGGGCCGATCATCTGGCTCAGCGAGCATGACGCCAAGCGCGCCGGCATCGAGGACAACGACTGGGTGGAAGTCTTCAACGCCAACGGCGCCGCCACCTGCCGCGCGGTGGTCAGCCAGCGGGTGAAGGACGGCATGGTGCTGATGTACCACGCCCAGGAACGCATCGTGAACGTGCCCGGCAGCGAGACCACCAAGACCCGCGGCGGCCACCACAACTCGGTGACCCGCGTGGTGCTCAAGCCCACCCACATGATCGGCGGCTACGCCCAGCAGGCCTGGGGCTTCAACTACTACGGCACCGTGGGCTGCAACCGCGACGAGTTCGTGGTGGTGCGCAAGATGAACAAGGTCGACTGGCTCGACGAGCCGGAACACGGTGGCCTGGGCGGCGACGCCCTGCCGCAGCCGCTGCCCCGGGACATTTGAGGAGAGACGCCATGAAAATTCGTTCGCAAGTCGGCATGGTGCTGAACCTCGACAAATGCATCGGCTGCCACACCTGCTCCATCACCTGCAAGAACGTCTGGACCAGCCGCGAAGGCATGGAATACGCCTGGTTCAACAACGTCGAGACCAAGCCCGGCATCGGCTACCCGAAGGAGTGGGAGAACCAGCAGAAGTGGAAGGGCGGCTGGGTGCGCAACGCCGACGGCTCCATCGTCCCGCGCATCGGCGGCAAGTTCCGGGTGCTGGCGAACATCTTCGCCAACCCCGACCTGCCGGAGATCGACGACTATTACGAACCCTTCGACTTCGACTACCAGCACCTGCACACCGCGCCCAAGGCGCAGCACCAGCCGGTGGCGCGGCCGCGCTCGCTGATCAGCGGGCAGCGCATGCAGAAGATCGAGTGGGGCCCGAACTGGGAGGAAATCCTCGGCACCGAATTCGCCAAGCGCCGCCACGACAAGAACTTCGACCAGGTCCAGGCGGACATCTACGGCGAGTACGAAAACACCTTCATGATGTACCTGCCGCGCCTGTGCGAGCACTGCCTGAACCCGGCGTGCGTGGCTTCGTGCCCGAGTGGCGCGATCTACAAGCGCGAGGAGGACGGCATCGTCCTGATCGACCAGGACAAGTGCCGCGGCTGGCGCATGTGCATCAGCGGCTGCCCGTACAAGAAGATCTACTTCAACTGGAAGAGCGGCAAGTCCGAGAAGTGCATCTTCTGCTACCCGCGCATCGAGGCCGGCCAGCCGACCGTGTGCTCGGAAACCTGCGTGGGCCGCATCCGCTACCTGGGCGTGCTGCTCTACGACGCCGACCGCATCCATGAAGTGGCCAGCTGCGCCGACGAGCGCGAGCTGTACCAGAAGCAGCTGGAGATCTTCCTCGACCCCTTCGACCCGAAGATCATCGCCCAGGCCCGCAAGGACGGGGTGCCGGACAGCGTCATCGAGGCCGCGCAGAAGTCGCCGGTGTACAAGCTGGCCATGGACTGGCAGCTGGCCCTGCCGCTGCACCCGGAATACCGCACCCTGCCCATGGTCTGGTACGTGCCGCCGCTGTCGCCGATCCAGAACGCCGCCGCCGAGGGCCATATCGGCAGCGACGGGGTGATCCCGGACGTCGAGTCCCTGCGCATCCCCGTGCAGTACCTGGCCAACCTGCTCACCGCCGGCGACACCGCGCCGGTGCTGCGTGCCCTCAAGCGCCTGCTGGCGATGCGCGCCTACAAGCGCGCCGAGCACGTGGAAGGCCGGCAGGACCTGGAGGTGCTGGCCAAGGTCGGGCTCTCGGTGCAGCAGGTGGAAGAGATGTACCGCTACCTGGCCATCGCCAACTACGAGGACCGCTTCGTCATCCCCACCGCGCACCGCGAGGAGGCGCTCTCCGACGCCTTCGCCGAGCGCAGCGGCTGCGGCTTCAGCTTCGGCAGCGGCTGCTCGGGCAACTCCGGCGTGAACCTGTTCGGCGGCAAGCCGGTGGACCGCCGCGACGTCATCCAGACCGTACAGATCCAGGAGTGACGACCATGGACAGCCATAGCCAACTGCTCAAGCTCTGCGCACTGCTGCTGGACTACCCGCGGCCGGAAGTGCGCGAGGAAAACCTGGCGCTGCACGCGCTGATCCGCACCTGCGACCTGCCCGAGGCGCAGCGCGACGGCCTCGCCGCGCTGCTCAACGAACTCTGCCAGGGCGACCTGCTGGACGTGCAGGCGTGCTACGACGGCCTGTTCGAACGCGGCCGCTCGGTCTCGCTGCTGCTCTTCGAGCATGTCCACGGCGAGTCCCGCGACCGCGGCCAGGCCATGGTCGACCTGCTGCACCGCTACAACGCCGCGGGCCTGGCCATCCACGTCAACGAGCTGCCGGACTACCTGCCGCTGTACCTGGAGTTCCTCGCCCTGCAGGACGCGCCGGCGGCCCGCGCCGGCCTGGCCGAGGTGGCGCACATCCTCGCCCTGCTGGCGGCTCGCCTGGACGAGCGCGGCAGTGCCTACGCGGCGGTGTTCCATGGCCTGCTGGAGCTTTCCGGCGAGCGCCCGGACCTGGCCGCTCTGCACCGCGACTGCGAGCAGGAGGCTCGCGACGACAGCCTGGAGGCGCTGGACAAGGCCTGGGAGGAAACCCAGGTGAGCTTCAGTGAGCCCGCCGCCGGCTGCCCGTCGAACCCGCGGCAGCCCTCCAGCGCCCTCGAACAACCCCTGCAATGGGTCGCCCAGCCGGTGCCGCCGCGCCGGGTGGCCAGCCAAGGAGCCTGATCATGTCGTTGAATACCCTGCTGTTCGGGGTCTACCCCTACGTCGCCCTGCTCATCTGCCTGGTGGGCAGCTGGGCGCGCTTCGACCTCTCGCAATACACCTGGAAGGCCGGCTCCAGCCAGATGCTGAGCAAGAAGGGCATGCGCGTGTACAGCAACCTGTTCCACGTGGGCGTGCTGTTCATCCTCGCCGGCCACTTCGTCGGCCTGCTGACCCCCCACGCCGTCTACGAGCACCTCATCAGCACCGAGCACAAGCAACTGCTGGCGATGGTCTCCGGCGGCTTCTTCGGCGTGCTCTGCTTCATCGGCCTGACCGGGCTGATCCTGCGCCGCCTGACCGACGCGCGGGTGCGCGCCACCGGCAATGCCTCGGACCTGATGATCCTGCTGGTGCTCTACGCCCAGCTGATCCTCGGCCTTTCCACCATAGTCGCCTCCACCCACCACCTGGACGGCTCGGTGATGGTCATGCTGGCCGACTGGGCGCAGTCCGTCGTCACCCTGCAGCCGCTGGCCGCGGCCGAGGCCATCGCCCCGGTGTCGCTGGTCTACAAGCTGCACGTGATGCTCGGCCTGACGCTGTTCGTGCTGTTCCCCTTCACCCGCCTGGTGCACATCGTCAGCGCCCCGGTGTGGTACCTGGGCCGCCGCTACCAGGTGGTCCGCCAGAAGCGCCGCGTGGCCTGACCGCCGCGCCAACCCTTAGGGCGGATGGCCGTTCGCGGTCATCCGCCGCCCCCGAAGGTGATCCAGATGAGTTGCTCCCACTACGAGAACCGTGTCGAACACGTCGAACTGCCGAAGCTCGCGGTCAACGGCGTCGCCATCGACGAAAGCGAACTGGCCCGCGAACTCCAGTACCACCCCGCCACCAGCCACGCCGAGGCGCTGCAGGGCGCCTGCCGCGCGCTGGTGGTGCGCCAGCTGCTGCTGCAGCGTGCCGACGCGCTGGGCCTGAGCGCCGAGGCGGAGGAGGGCGAGGCGCCCGAGGAAGCCCGCATCCGCGCCCTGGTCGACCGTGAGGTCGGCACACCCGAGGCCGACGAAGCCAGCTGCCGGCAATGGTACGAGGCCAACCCCGGCCGCCTGACCAGCCCCTGGCGCATGAGCCTGCGCCACGTCCTGCTGGCCTGCGCCCCGGACGACCTGGAAGGCCGCGCCAAGGCCCGCGAACAGGCGCTGGCGCTGCTGGCCGGGCTGCGCGAACACCCCGAGCGCTTCGCCGAGAAAGCCATGCGCTTCTCCGCCTGCCCGTCGAAGGACGAAGGCGGCGACCTGGGCTGGATCGAGCCCGGCCAGACCGTGCCCGAGTTCGAGAAGCGCCTGCTGCGCGAAACCCCCGGCCTGCTGGCCCAGCCCCTGGAAAGCCGCTACGGCCTGCACGTGGTGGAACTGCTGGCGCGCGAAGGCGGCGAGCCGCTGCCCTTCGCCGAGGCCCGCCCGCGCATCGCCGCCTACCTGCGCGCCCAGGTGCTGCAGCGCGCGGTCAGCCAGTACATCGCCGTGCTGGCCGGCGAGGCGCACATCGAGGGCTTCGCCTTCGAGGGCGCGGATTCGCCGCTGGTGCAGTGAGGCGGCGGAGTTTATCGCCGCACTGGACAGCCCCCTCTCCCTTCAGGGAGAGGGTTGGGGAGAGGGCCGGATCATCCGCCTTCGCCAAAGCATCAACCGGAGCACCCACATGCCCGACTGGATCGACGGCCAAGGCCGCAAGATCGACTACCTGCGCCTGTCGGTGACCGACCGCTGCGACTTCCGCTGCGTCTACTGCATGGCCGAGAACATGCGCTTCCTGCCGCGCCAGCAGGTGCTGACCCTGGAGGAGATCGAGCGCGTGGCCCGGCTGTTCGTTGCCGGCGGCGTGCGCAAGCTGCGCCTCACCGGCGGCGAGCCGCTGGTGCGCCCCGGCATCGTCGGCCACTGCGAACGCCTGGCCGCGCTGCCGGGCCTGCGCGAGCTGTGCATGACCAGCAACGGCTCGCAGCTCGGCCGCTACGCCCGCGACCTGCGCGCTGCGGGCCTGGCGCGCCTGAACATCAGCCTCGACACCCTGGACGCGCAGCGCTTCCAGGCCATCACCCGCACCGGCCGCCTCGACCAGGTGCTGCGCGGCATAGATGCGGCGCAGGCGGCGGGCTTCGCCGGCATCAAGCTCAACTGCGTGGTGATGAAGGGCCGCAACGCCGACGAGGTGCCGGCCCTGGTGGACTACGCCATCGCCCACGAACTGGACATCAGCTTCATCGAGGAAATGCCCCTGGGCCAGGTCGGCCGCGACCGCGAGGAGAGCTTCTGCTCCAGCGACGAGGTGCGCGCGCTGATCGCCGAACGCCACGAACTGCTGGACAGCGCCGAGCACAGCGGCGGCCCGGCCCGCTACGTGCGCCTGGCGCAGCACCCGCGCACGCGCATCGGCTTCATCTCGCCGCACTCGCACAACTTCTGCGCCACCTGCAACCGCCTGCGTCTGACCGCCGAGGGTCGCCTGCTGCTGTGCCTGGGCCACGAGAACTCCCTGGACCTGCGCGGTCTGCTGCGCCGCCACCCGCTGCACGATGGGCCGATCCTCGACGCCCTGCACGCCGCCCTGCAGCGCAAGCCTGCCCGCCATGAGTTCAGCGCCGGCGGCGAGGTACAGGTACTGCGCTTCATGAACCTCAGCGGCGGCTGAGCCAAGGTACGACCTCTTCGTAGGATGGGTTGAGCGAAGCGATACCCATCACCCCGGCCAGATGGGTATCGCAAGCTCAACCCATCCTACGGTCGTACTTTTCCGTCCCCCAAAGAAAAGGCCCCGGCGAAATGAGCGGTTCGCTGGGGCCTGGGCGCATGTCTGCGCTGGATACCGTGGTTGGAAAGGCAGATCATCTCGTCTGGCGGTCCCTCCATATGGCTGTCGTTGCAAGTCAGACTAGGCCAGCGCCGGGGCACTTGCATCCCTCGTAGGGGGTAGTCCGCCCGGGGCGAAAGAGAGTGCGGCGGCGTTATCCGCCGCCTGGCGTTCAGCGCGGGTTGCTGGAGGAGCCGCCGCCGAACAGGCCGCCGAAGATGCTGTTGACCAGGCCGAACAGGCCACCGACGATCGGCAGGTTCTGCAGCACGTTGAACACGCCGCCCAGCAGGCCGCCGGACTGCGAGCCGGAAGTGCCGAACAGGTCGCCCAGCATGCCGAAGAGGAAGCCGCCGGCTACCTGGTCGATTTCGTTTTCGTTGAGTACTTTCAGATCATTCATGGCTGTTTCTCGCAAGCAGGAAAGGGATCGGCCCGGGATGGGCCGACCCGCATTCTCCCGGCCACCGCGCAGGCGGGCTATTCGGGATGGGCGCGCCGGACGGTGGGAAACGTCCGGTGTGCGCGGACATGGCCACGCGGAAGGGACTGTCTTCGCGTGCCCGCGTACGGTGCTTGCCGGCGGCTGTGTGTGCCAGGCTGGCTCCGCTCCCTCACCCCGGCCCTCTCCCAGAGGGAGAGGGGGCCGCCCGGCGTCGGCGGGGAGTCTGGCGTCAACCTGCAGGAGCGAGCTTGCTCGCGAATGGTGCTTGCCGGTGGCGGCTGTGTGTCAGGTTGACTCCGTCCCCTCTCCCCAGCCCTCTCCCTGAAGGGAGAGGGGGCCGTTCGGCGTGGGCGGGAAGTTCGGCGTCAACCTGTAGGAGCGGGCCCTGCCCGCGAATCGCGCGCAGGGGAATGCCGCGGCTGGTGTGGCGTAGGGCGGATAACCGTTCGCGGTTATCCGCCGCTTGACCTCGGCTTGAGCCGCGCCGGAGCCAGCCCATCCGCACTCAGCCCATGGCGCACCAGCACCTCGGGCAGCTCATCAGCACGGATCAGCGCGGCGCTGGCCTGGCCCATGGCCGCCGAGGTCTGGATGCCGTAGCCGCCCTGGCCGGTGACCCAGTAGAAGCCGGGCACCTGCGGGTCGTAGCCGGACACCAGGTCGCCGTCGGCGACGAACGAGCGCAGCCCGGCCCAGGTGTGGCTGGGTCGGCGGATGCTGAGCGTTGTGTGTTCCTCGATGCGGTGGATGCCCAGGGCGATGTCCAGTTCCTCGGGCTGCACGTCGTGGGGCTCCACCGCGTCGGCGTTGGCCGGCGAGCCGAGCAGCAGGCCGGCGTCGGGCTTGAAGTAGAAGGATTCGTCCAGGCTCACCAGCACCGGCCAGGCGTGGCTGTCCACACCTTCGGGCGGGGCGAAGAGGAAGGCCGCGCGGCGCTTGGGCTGCAGGCCCAGCGGGGCGACCCCGGCGAGTGCCGCCAGGCGGTCGCACCAGGCGCCGGCGGCGTTGACCAGCACTGGCGCGCGGTAGCTCTGCTGGGCCGTGCGCACCTCCCACTGGCCGTCGACGTAGGCCGCGGCGAGTACCTCGCTGTCGAACTGCACGCTGCCGCCGTTGCGGCGAATGCCCCGCAGGTAGCCCTGCAGCAGGGCGTCGGTGTCGATGTCGGCGGCGGTGGGGTCGAACATCGCGCCATGGACCTTCTCGCGGCGCAGCACCGGGACCATGGCGCAGGCCTCGTCGGCGTCCAGCAGGCGCGTCTCCGGCACGCTGGCGCGGGCGCTGTCGAACTGGCGTCGCAGTTCCTCGGGGGCCCCTTCGAAGTCCACGGTCAGCTCGCCGCGCGGGGTGAGGATGGGGTGCTCGGCGAAGCCCTCGGGCGGGGCGTCGAAGAAGGCCCGGCTGGCGGCGGTCAGCGCGCGCACCTGGGGCGTGCCGTAGGCCACGGTGTACAGCGCCGCCGAGCGGCCGGTGGAATGGTAGCCGGCATGGGATTCGCGCTCGAGCACGGCGACCTTGCCGTGGGGCGCGAGGAAGTAGCCGGTGGAGGCGCCGGCGATGCCGGCGCCGATGATCAGGAAGTCGACCTCGGTCATGGATGTCTCCGCGTCAGGCG
>NZ_QGSL01000029.1:792647-805438 GCF_003176655.1 Pseudomonas sp. RW407
GAAGTCGAGCTTGTCCTTCCAGTAGGTCTCCAGCGCCTTGGTGTCGTGGTCGAAGGGATGGAAGCCGGGGCGGAAGTAGTCCAGCCAGGGCAGCACGAGCTGGGTGAAGTAGCCGTTGCGCAGGCCGAACAGGGTGACCAGGCCGTGCTTCCAGCTGCGCCAGTTGAACAGCTGGCGGTCGCGGCGCAGCAGGTGGATCTGGAAGCCGCCGATCACGCCGAGGAAGATCACGGTGGTCAGCAGCATCACCGCGGTACGGGTGAAGTAGCCGCCGTAGACCTGCTGGTAGACGTCGTAGGCCACCGCCTTGTGCTCGTTCTCCTCGATGGCGTGCCACATCCACAGCTTGTACATCTTCGGCGAGCGCATCTGGGTGCTCAGGTCCTCGCGGCGCAGCAGGCGCTCGGCCATGGTCGCGGTGAAGTGTTCCAGGGCGCAGGTGATGGCCAGGTCCTGCTTCTTGGTGGTGACCTTGCCGATGGCGCCGAGCAGGTGCTTGATGCGCAGCTCCAGGCGCTCCAGGTCGATGCCGTGTTCCTCGGCGTACTCGTTGTAGGCCGCGTGCTCCTTGGAGTGCATGGCCTCCTGGCCGATGAAGGCGGACACGTCCTTCTGCAGTTGCGGGTCCTGGATGCGGTCGCGCACGGCGCGCACGCTGTCGACGAAGAACTTCTCGCCGTAGGGGAACAGCGAGGACAGGTTGTTCATGAAGTGCGACATGAAGGGTTGATCATCCCACCAGTACTTCGGCGTCTCGGTGAAGCTGAAATCCATGCGCCGGACGGAGAAGTGGGCGCGGAGCGGTTCGGTCTGGGCGTTCATGGGCAACTCCTTGTTGTTGTTCGACGAGCCCCGGCGGCGATTTGGGCAGACAGCGGCGCCGGCGGGGCGGAGGGCCTGACACGGTGAATGTGTCATTGGTTGATGTAATTGTTGGAAGGATTGTCGGACAAAGGAGAGGTCCGATCCGGCCATGGAAGGGTTATTTGCGGCCAAGGAGGGGCCGGCCCGACCTTGGATAGGGGGAGGGTGTAGGAGCGAGCTGGCTCGCGAACGGTGTTTACCGGCAGCTGCGGTATATCGGGTTGACTCGGCCCCTTTCCCCAGCCCTCTCCCTGAAGGGAGAGGGGGCCGTTCGGTGTCTGTGGGGAGAATGGAGTCAGCCGGCAACCCCGGCTATTGCCGTGAAGCGCCTGTGGTGAATCAGCCTTGCTGTGCTTCGCGCGCCTCGCGGGCGGTGACCTGCTGGCAGAGCTCGATCAGCTGCTCGCGCATCCAGCGGTTGGCCGGGTCCTGGTCGGTGCTCTCGTGCCAGTACAGGTGGGTCTCCAGCCTGGGCACGTCGCTCACCGGCAGCTCCACGTAGTGCAGGCTGTGGTGGCGGGCGAAGCGCTCGGGCACGGTCACCGCCATGTCGGTCTGCTGCACCACGTTGGAGGCCATCAGGTAGTGCTGCGAGCGCAGGGCGATCTTGCGCTGCAGGCCCATCTTGCCCAGGGACAGGTCGATGTAGCCCAGGCCGCTGCGGCGGCTGGAAATCTGGATGTGCGTCAGCGACAGGTACTCCTCCAGGCTCAGCTTCGGCTTGGCCAGCGGGTGGCCGTGGCGCATGGCGCAGACGTAGCGGTCTTCCATCAGCTTGACGTGGCGCACCTGCGGGTCGGTGTTCAGCGGTGCGTCCACGGCGAAGTCCAGGCGCCCGGCGGCCAGCTCCTTGGTGGTCTCGCGGCGCTTGGAGAGGAAGCTCTCGATGTGCACGTTGGGCGCCTGGCGGCGCAGGCGCTGGAACAGCGGCGGCAGGATGATGGCCTCGGTGAGGTCGGTCATGCTGATGCGGTAGGTCTTGCTCGCCTGCTGCGGGCTGAAGGTGCGGCTCTCCTGCACCGACACCCGCAGCAGCTGCAGGGCGTTGCGCACCGGGCCGATGATGTTCTGCGCCATGGGCGTGGGCACCATGCCCTGGGCGGTGCGCACGAACAGCGGGTCGTTGAAGGTTTCGCGCAGGCGGGCCAGGGCGTTGGACACCGCGGGCTGGGTGATGCCGACGATCTGCCCGGCGCGGGTGAGGTTGGCTTCGGTGTAGATGGCATCGAAGACGATGAACAGATTCAGGTCGACCTTGTTCAGGTTCATCCCGTGGCTCCGCTTGTCATTGTTGTGGCCGGATCATACCCGGGATGGCGGACCATCATGCGGGTTATGAATGTTCATTGATTCGGATAATAGGCTAGGTAAATCGTGCTGCCTGTTCTAGCATCTTCCTCGACACAAGACAAACCCCTGCCAGAAGGTAGCCCCCATGGATTTCGCCTATTCCGCCAAGGTCCAGGACCTGCGTGAGCGCGTCACCGCGTTCATGGAAGCCTATGTATATCCCGCCGAGAGCGTCTTCGAGCAACAGGTGGCCGAAGGCGACCGCTGGCAGCCGACCCAGGTCATGGAGGACCTCAAGGCCCGCGCCAAGGCCGAGGGCCTGTGGAACCTGTTCCTGCCCGAGTCCGAATACGGCGCCGGCCTGACCAACATGGAATACGCCCCGCTGGCGGAAATCATGGGTCGCTCGCTGATCGGCGCCGAGCCGTTCAACTGCTCGGCCCCGGACACCGGCAACATGGAGACCATCGTCCGCTACGGCAGCGAGGAGCAGAAGCGCACCTGGCTGGAGCCGCTGCTGCGCGGCGAGATTCGTTCGGCCTTCGCCATGACCGAGCCGGGAGTGGCCTCCTCCGACGCCACCAACATGCAGGCCAATGCCGTGCGCGACGGTGACGAGTGGGTCATCAACGGCCGCAAGTGGTGGACCTCCGGCGCCTGCGACCCGCGCTGCAAGGTCATGATCTTCATGGGCCTGACCAACCCGGACGCGCCGCGCCACCAGCAGCACTCGATGATCCTGGTGCCCACCGACGCCCCCGGGGTGAAGATCCTCCGCCCGCTGCCGGTGTTCGGCTACGACGACGCGCCCCACGGCCATGCCGAGGTGCTCTTCGAGAACGTCCGCGTTCCCTACGAGAACGTGCTGCTGGGCGAGGGCCGCGGCTTCGAGATCGCCCAGGGCCGCCTCGGCCCGGGCCGCATCCACCACTGCATGCGCTCCATCGGCATGGCCGAGCGCGCCCTGGAACTGATGTGCAAGCGCGCCGCCAGCCGCACCGCCTTCGGCAAGCCGCTGGCGCGCCTGGGTGGCAACATCGACCACATCGCCAACTCGCGCATCGAGATCAACCAGGCCCGCCTGCTGACCCTCAACGCCGCGTACATGATGGACACCGTGGGCAACAAGATCGCCCAGAGCGAGATCGCCCAGATCAAGGTGGTGGCGCCCAACGTCGCCCTGCAGGTGATCGACCGCGCCATCCAGATCCACGGCGGCGCCGGCGTCTCCAACGACTTCCCGCTGGCCTACTGGTACGCCATGCAGCGCACCCTGCGCCTGGCCGACGGCCCGGACGAAGTGCACCGCATGGCCATCGGCAAGTACGAGATCGGCAAGTACGTGCCCAAGGAAATGCTGCGCAGCGGTCGTTGAGCCGGCTGTCCGGGCCAGCGGATGGTCCGGCGTGGCCTGCGGGTCCAATCGCGGACGGAGTCCGCTCCTACGGGTGCCAGGGAAGCACGATCGTAGGAGCGGACTCCGTCCGCGATTTTTGTCATTGGAAACGGCGGATAACCGCGAACGCGGGAGCCCAGAGATGTCGGGTTTGGGTGTAGCGCGCCGCTCCGAGTGCTCGGATGTTTTTTGTTTCGCCCCCTCGGGCGAGTCACTTTTGTCAAACGGTGGAAGGCCACCCCCGCAAAAAGGAACCAAAAAGGCTTGCCCCGACATACGGGCCCGATGGAGCCGGGCTACCCTCGCGAATTCCCCCGCCACGGAGGCCCGCCCCGACAGCACGTCCCTGTGCTGATCGGGGCTCTCGCGACATCCATGTCGCATGACCTCCTGAGCGCCGGTTTCGCTCGGCCTTCTGAAGGGGCGTTCCGGTGCGCTCGGATATTTCTCTGGAAGTCCAAAAGCCAGAGCCAGAGCTGACGCGCTTTTGCTTTTCGTAGGAGCGAGCTTGCTCGCGAACCCTGACTCCCCACGTTCGCGATAACTCGTAGGGCGCATAACGCCTACGGCGTTATCCGCCATGATCGCGGACAGAGTCCGCTCCTACGGTTCCAGGACGCACGGGCGTAGGGCCCTGCCCGCGAATCGCGCGCAGGGCGCGCTCCTACAGGGGAATGGCATGGCTCGGCCCGCGTAGGAGCGGACTCCGTCCGCGATTGGTCTCACCGCCCACGCCGGACACCCCGGTGGCACGGCCAACGGCGGATAACCGCGAACGGTCATTCGCCCTACGCCAGGTACCCCTCCACCTCCTCCGCCAGCCACTCGGCGAACACCGCCACCTTGGCCCGGGTCTCCTCCCGCTGCGGCCACACCAGCCAGTAGGGGTAGGCATAGGGCGCGCTGACCTCGCCCAGTTGCACCAGCTCGCCGCGGGCCAGGGCGCCGGCCACCAGGCTGCGGCGTTCGACGCTCACACCCAGGCCCAGGCGCAGGGCCTCCACCACCAGGTTGGAGTCGTTGACGGTGAACAGGCCGTCGCCTTCGGGCAGCGCCACGCCCGCCGCCTGGCACCAGGGCAGCCAGGACTCGAAGCCGTGGATCAGCGGGCCGGCGAGGATCTGCTGCGGCGTGCGCGGCAGGCGCCCGCCATTGAAGTGCGGGGCGCACACCGCCACCAGCTCGTCGTCGAACAGGCGCTGCTGGGCCAGGCCCTCCCAGTGCCCCTGGCCGATGCGGATGGCCACGTCGGCCAGGCCCTGGCGCAGGTCGATCACCTCCAGGCTGGCCAGCAGGCGCAGGCGATACTGCGGGTGGCGCCGGCGGAAGCCCGGCAGGCGCGGCAGCAGCCATTGCTGGGCGAAGGACGGCAGCACCGCCACCACCAGTTCGCCTTCGCTGGGCCGCGCCCGCGCCAGGCGCGTGGCCTCGGCGATGTCGCGCAGGGCGCGGCGCACCTGCAAGGCGTAGAGCCGGCCCTCCTCGCTCAGGCGCAGGCCGCGGCCCTCGCGCTGCAGCAGGGTGACGCCGAGCAGTTCCTCCAGCTGGCGCACCTGCTGGCTCACCGCCGAGTGGGTGACGTGCAGCTCGGCGGCGGCCTGGGTCACGCTGCCGAGCCGGGCCACGGCCTCGAAGCTGCGCAGCGCGGACAGGGGTGGATAGGCGCTCATGTAAGTTCTGCTAACCCTTGCAGTTATAAATCGTCGATTTTTTCCGCCCTTGCGAGCCGCTAGATTGGGCGACAACAGCGCTGACGCATGGCCCCTTCGGCCGGCCACCCCATGTAATCTCCAATAACAGGATGCCTCCATGCAACTGATCGGAATGCTCGATTCGCCCTACGTCCGCCGCGTGGCCATCAGCCTGCGTCTGCTGGACGTCGACTTCAGTCACCGCTCGCTCTCGGTGTTCCGCCACGTCGAGGAATTCCGCGCCATCAACCCGGTGGTCAAGGCGCCCAGCCTGGTGCTGGACGACGGCCAGGTGCTGATGGACTCCAGCCTGATCGTCGACCTGGCCGAACACCAGGCCGGGCGCAGCCTGATGCCCGCCGAGCCGGCCGCGCGGGTGCGCGCCACGCGCCTGCTGGGCCTGGGCCTGGCGGCCTGCGAGAAGGCCGTGCAGCTGTACTACGAGCTGCAGCGGGACGAGGCCCGGCGCGACCCCGCCTGGTACGCCCGGGTGGACCAGCAGCTGCGCGCCGCCTGCGCCGGCCTGGAGCTGGAGCTGCTGACCCAGCCGCTGCTACGCGACGGCAGCCTGGACCAGGCCGGCCTGACCGCCGCCGTGGCCTGGACCTTCATCCAGCTGGTGCATGCCGAGCGCGTGGCCGCCGGCGACTACCCGGCGCTGCGCGACTGGACGGCGTTCGCCGAGACGCAGGAAGCCTTCAAGGCCTTCCCGCCGGTGTGAGCCCTGCGCGGGCGAACCCGGCGGCTCGCCCACACTTCATCGTTATTGCAGTCAAACAGCAATAACATTCATTGGATATGCATCGTCGCGCTATCTAGGATGGCCTCCAGCCTTCGCCCCTGCGGCGAATCGCCGCTCGACCAACCATAAGGAAGCGCCCGCCCGACCGGCCCCAGGCCGGATCCGTGATGCGCGGTGCCTGCGTGACATGCATCCATTGACTGCCCCCCTTCCCGGCGCCTCTTGCGAGGTGCCGCGATGAAAGCCGCTGCCTTCGGCGCCTGGCTGCACCGCCTGGCGCCCTGCGCCGGGCCCTCGTCCAACCGCGACTGGCTGCGCGCCGTGCTCGGCTGCGGCCTGGCCCTGGGCCTGAGCATGCCCTTGTGCACCTGGCTGTTCGGCATCGACACCGTGCTGCGCATCGGCCCGCCGCTGGCCGCCTCCGCCCTGCTGGCCATCGCCGTGCCCTCCAGCCCGCTGGCGCAGCCCTGGTCGCTGCTGGGCGGCAACCTGGTGGCCGCGCTGGTGGGCCTGCTGCTCGGCCACTGGCTGGGCCACAGCTGGCCGCAGGCGTCGCTGGCCATGGCCGTGGCGGTGCTGCTGATGCTCGGCCTGCGCTGCCTGCACCCGCCGAGCACGGCCATGGCCTTCAGCCTGGCCCTGGGCGGGCCGCTGGTGGACCAGCAACTGCTGCACCTGCTGCTGCCGGTGGGCGTGGCCTCGCTGGCGCTGATCGGCGTGGCCCTGCTCTACAACAACCTCACCCGCGCGCCCTACCCGCGCAAGCTCGCCACCCCGGCCAGCAACCCGCACCTGACCGCCGACCCGCTGCCCGGCGAGCGCCTGGGCCTGCACGCCGACGACCTGGAAAGCGCCCTGGCCAGCGCCGGCGGCTTCGTCGACGTCACCCCCGAGGACCTCGAACGCCTGCTGTTGGCCGCCGAAAAGCACGCCAGCGAACGCCTGCTGGGCGGCATCCGCGCGCGCGACATCATGTCCCGGGACATCCGCTCGGTCAGCCCGGACGCGCGCATCGAGGAGGCCTGGGGCCTGCTCGACAAGCACCACCTCAAGGCCCTGCCGGTGCTCGACCGCGGCCACCTGGTGGGCATCCTCACCTTGAGCGACCTGTTCCGCGGCCAGCGCCGCCTGCGCTCGCCCTTCGGCCAGCGCGTCGGCAACCTGATGACGCACCGCGTGCAATCGCTGCGCGAGGACGCCCAGCTGCCGGAGCTGATCCAGCTGCTTTCCGACCAGGGCCGGCACTGCCTGCCGGTGGTCGACGACGCCGGCCGGCTGGTGGGCATGCTCAGCCAGACCGACCTGATCGCCGCCTTCCGCCACCTCTGGCTGCAGCCGCAGGTGCAGGCCGAGCGGGCCCTGCAGCTGGCGGTCTAGGCCTCGTAGTCCCAGCGCTGCGACCAGTCTATGTCCTCGGCCACCACTTCGCGGAGGATGGCCAGGGCGTTCTGCAGCGCCGGCGAGTCCTTCTCGCGGGAGTACACCAGGTAGGTCGGGTAGATGAATTCCGGCGCCAGCGGCACCCGCTCCAGCACCCCGGCCTGCAGGTAGCTGTGCACCACCCGCGTGCGGAAGTAGCCGCTGCCGCCGCATTGCAGCAGGTGCTGCAGGGCCAGCGGGCCGAGGCTGAAGCGGGTGGCGGCGTGGGCCCGGTCCGGCAGCGCGGCGTCGTGCTGGCGGCGGAACTCCTCGCCCCAGTCGATGTAGATGTAGGGCTCCGGCTGCTGCGTCGAGCGCACCAGGATCAGCTTCTCCTCCAGCAACTGCTCCACCTGCATGCCCGGCCAGTAGTCCGGGCGGTAGACCAGCGCGGCGTCGAGCACGCCCAGCTCCAGCTGCTTCTGCAACTGCTCGCCGCTGCCGACCTCGGCGTGCAGGGCCAGGGCCGGCATGCGCTGGCGCAGGCGCACCGTCCAGCCGAGCATCAGCGGGTTGCTCAGGCTCAGCTCGCCGCCGATGCTCAGCGCCTCGCGGTAGCCCGCCGGCAGCGGCAGGTCGCGCCGCGCCGCGTCCCAGGTCTGCACCAGCTGGTTGGCGTAGCCGAGGAAGCGCTCGCCGTCGGCGGTCAGCCGGGCGCCGGCGCGGCTGCGCTGGAACAGCCGGCAGCCCAGCTGCGCCTCGAGGTTCTGCACCCGCGCGGTGACCGTGGTCTGGGTCACGTGCAGGCGCTGCGCGGCGGCGACGAAGCTGCCGCCACGGGCGATTTCCAGGAAGGTGCGCGCCAGGTCGATGTCCATGGGATGGGCTTGCGGCGAAGGATGCCGCAGTCTAGTCGAACTCCAGTTCCTCGTGGCGCTGGCGGGTGAAGCGCAGCAGCCAGAGGCAGATGAGGAAGCCGCAGGCGGCCAGCGCCGCGGCCACCAGGAAGATGCTGGCGTAGTCCGAGTGCGCGGCCACCGCGCCCATCAGCGGGCCGGCCAGGCCCAGGGCCAGGTCGAAGAACAGCGCGTAGGCGCCCAGCGCCGAACTGCGGCTGGCGGCGGGGATGCGCAGCACCGCCTCGACGCCCAGCGCCGGGTACACCAGCGACAGCCCGGCGCCGGTCAGCGCCGTGCCGAGCAGGGCGAAGGCCGGGCTCGGCGCCTGCCACAGCAACAGCAGGCCGGCGCTTTCCACCAGCAGGCAGAGCACCGCCACGT
Source organism: Pseudomonas sp. RW407 (assembly GCF_003176655.1). Taxonomy (NCBI): domain Bacteria; kingdom Pseudomonadati; phylum Pseudomonadota; class Gammaproteobacteria; order Pseudomonadales; family Pseudomonadaceae; genus Pseudomonas; species Pseudomonas sp. RW407. The sequence continues at coordinate 801,270 of NZ_QGSL01000029.1, forward strand.
TGAAGCCGCCGAAGCGGTTGATGGTCCAGGACAGCAGCAGCCGCGCGCCGACGAAGCTGATGCCGAACAGGCTCAGGCACCAGGCCGGGTCGGCCCAGCCGCGGCTGCCGTAGTAAAGGGTGATGAAGGTGGCCAGGCTGCCGAAGCCGATGGAGCCCAGGGCCACGCACATACCGTAGGGGAGTACCCGGCCGAGCACGGCGAAGAAGGCCATGCGCGTGCCGGCGATGATCGGCGCCGGCGCCCTGCCGCGGGCCAGCAGCAGGCCCAGGCCGGCCAGCGCCAGGATGCCGGCGCCCAGGCTCCACAGCCCCAGGTGCGCGGCCATGCCCACGCCCAGCGGCGCGCCCAGGGCGATGCCGCCGTAGCAGACGATGCCGTTCCAGGAGATCACCCGCGCGGTGTTCTGCGCGCCGACCCGGGCGATGCCCCAGCTCGCCGTGCCGATGCCCATCAGGCCCTGGGCGAAGCCGATCAGCAGGCGGCTGCCCAGCAGCAGCGCCAGGCTCGGCCAGGCCAAAGCCTGCAGGCTGGTGGCCAGCAGCACCAGCGCGCCGCCGCCGGCCAGCGCCAGCAGGCCGTAGATCACCGCGCGCTTGGCCCCCAGGGTGTCGGTCAGGCGCCCGGCCAGCGGCCGCGAGGCGAGGGTCGCCAGGTACTGCGCGCCTATCACCACGCCGGCGGTGGTGGCGTCGAAGCCCAGGTCGTGGTGGACGAAGCCGGGCAGCACCGGCAGCAGGAAGCCGATGCACAGGAACAGCAGGAAGGTGAAGACGACGATCGAGACGATCTGCAGGGTGACGGCGTGCGGACGCTGCTCGGGAGAGCTCATGAACGGGCCTGGCGCGAGGGGATGTCAGGGACTGCGCCATCATTGCCCGATGCCGGGAAAATTGAAAGCCACCTATCGATTCCGCGGCCGACCGGCCGGCGCCGAACGCCTATAGTTGATGCACGACCGACCACCGGAGGCCCACCATGGACACCACCCCACACACCTTCGCCGAGCTGTTCAAGCAACTGGGCCTGCCCAGCGGCCGCCAGGAGATCGACGCCTTCCTCGCCGCGCACCGCCTGCCCGAAGGCCAGGCCCTGGCCGATGCGCCCTTCTGGAACGAAGCCCAGGCGACGTTCATCCGCGAGGCCCTGGAAGAGGACTCGGACTGGGCCGAGGAAGTCGACGAACTGGCCGCGCGGCTGTCCCACTGAGCTACTTCAGGTAGGAACGCAGCACGCCCATCACCTGGTCGAGGTCTTCCGCGCGCTGCTGCGGCGTGCGCGCCTCGGCCGCCAGGTGCTCGCGCAGGTGCCCTTCCAGCACCTCGGCCATCAGGCCGTTGACCGCGCCACGGATCGCCGCGATCTGCTGCAGCACCGCGGCGCAGTCGCCCTCCTCCTTCTCCAGCGCGCGCTCCAGCGCCTCGCTTTGCCCCCTGATGCGGCGTATGCGGGTGAGCAGCTTGCGTTTGTCGCGGATGGTGTGGGCCATGGGCTGACGTCCTCAAAGTATACTGGGGTATAGTATATGAAACGGATTCCGGGACATTCTCCCATGCCAGCCCCCGCCTTCGCTCCCTCGCACCCGCACGACTTCCACGAAAGCAACCCGCTGGCCGAGCGCGACACCCTGCGCGCGGTGGTGCTCACCGCGCTGATGATGGTGCTGGAGATCGCCGGCGGCTGGTACTTCAACTCCATGGCCCTGCTCGCCGACGGCTGGCACATGAGTTCCCACGCCATGGCCCTGGGCCTGGCGTTCTTCGCCTACGTCGCGGCGCGGCGCCTGAAGGGCGACGGGCGTTTCGCCTTCGGCACCTGGAAGATCGAGGTGCTGGCCAGCTACAGCAGCGCCCTGCTGCTGCTCGCCGTGGCGGCGTTGATGCTGTTCGAGTCGCTGGCGCGGCTGATCAATCCCTCGCCCATCCACTACGTCCAGGCCATCGTCATCGCCGCGCTCGGCCTGCTGGTCAACCTGGCCTGCGCCTGGCTGCTGCGCGACCACCACGAGCATGAGCACGGGCACGACCATGACCATGACCATGACCATGACCACGATCATCACCACGACCACGGGAACGCCCATGGTCACGACCTCAACCTGCGCGCCGCCTACCTGCACGTGCTGGCCGACGCCGCCACTTCGGTGCTGGCCATAGTCGCGCTGCTCGGCGGCATGCTCTGGGGCGCGGCCTGGCTCGACCCGCTGATGGGCATCGTCGGCGCCGTGCTGGTGGCGATCTGGGCCCGTGGCCTGCTGCGCCAGAGCAGCCGCGTGCTGCTCGACGCGGAGATGGACGCGCCGGTGCTGGAGGAAGTGCGCCAGGCCATCGCCGCTGGCCCCTACCCGGCGTGCATCACCGACCTGCACCTGTGGCGGGTGGGCAAGCGCAAGTACGCCTGCATCCTCAGCCTCAGCACCGCCAGCCCGGCGCGGCCGGAAGACTTCAAGGCGCTGCTGGGGGTGCACGAGGAGCTGGCCCATGTGACCGTCGAAGTGAACCCCGCCTGAGGCGCCGGGCGGCCTTTGACGATAGCGGCCATCTGCGGCCTAATGCACGCCCCCGACCGTCGCCGCCGCCCATGTCCGAGAAGCCGTTTTCCGCCGCCCAGCACCGCGCCAGCACCCTGCACCTGCCGGCCGGCCCCTGGTCGACGGTGCTCGACTGCCTGTGCGCGCGCTTCCCGGCGATCCCCCGCGAGACCTGGCTGCAGCGCCTGGCCCGCGGCCGCGTGCTGGATGCCGAGGGCCGCGCCCTGGATGCCACAACGCCCTACCGCGAGGGCTTGCGCGTGCACTACTTCCGCGAGGTGGAGGCGGAAACGCCGATCCCCTTCGAGGAGCGCATCCTGCACGTCGACGAGCACCTGGTGGTGGCCGACAAGCCGCACTTCCTGCCGGTGACGCCCTCCGGCCAGTACGTCGAGCAGACCCTGCTGGCGCGCCTGGCCCGGCGCCTGGACAACCCGCTGCTGGTGCCGCTGCACCGCATCGACCGGCCCACCGCCGGGCTGGTGCTGTTCTCCGCCAACCCGGCCAGCCGCGCCGCCTACCAGGCGCTGTTCCGCGAGCGGCGCATGCACAAGCGCTACGAGGCCATCGCCCCGCCGCTGCCGCAGCTGGAATTCCCCCACGTGCGGCGCAGCCGCCTGGTGGACGGCGAACCCTTCATCCTCATGCGCGAGGCCGAGGGCACGGTCAACAGCGAAACCCGCATCGAGGTGCTGGAGCGCCGCGAGCACTGGTGGCGCTACGCGCTCTACCCGGTGAGCGGCAAGCGCCACCAGCTGCGCGTGCACATGGCCGCCCTGGGCGCCGCGCTGCGCAACGATCCGCTTTATCCACAGCTGCTGCCGGAAGAGCAGCGGCGCAGCGACGACTACAGCCGCCCGCTGCAGCTGCTGGCCCGCCACCTGGCCTTCGACGACCCGCTGACGGGCCAGCCACGACAGTTCGACAGCCAGTTGCAACTGGACTGGTGAGCCGGGCCTTTCATCGATTTCATCAATAGTCGAAAGCAGGAAGTTCCATTTCCGCCGGGGGTGGCCGTTGCGCTTTCATAAGCGTCATCCCACTGACGGAACGCAAGGAGCCCGCCATGAGCTATACCGCGAAATCCTTCTCGGCCCTGGTCAACGCCCTGCTCGCCGCCGGCATCACCCGCCCGGAGCAGATGGCCCGGCAGCCCTTCCGCAACGCCCAGGGCTACTGGTCGGCGGAGGTCAAGGCATGAACGCACGGACTTTCCGCCACTCGCCGCTGGGCGAGGATGGGTCGCTGCTGTTCTACCTGCTGGCGGTGGCCTGGTTGCTGTGTTCGGGGGTCTGAACCCCCGGGCCTCGTAGGAGCGAGCTTGCTCGCGAACCCTGGGCCTGTGCTCCGATCTCCACCCCTTTGTCATTGAAAAGACGTCGGGTGTGGGTGTAGCGCGCCGCTCCGAGTGTTCGGACGTCTCTTGTTTCGCCCCCTCGGGCGAGTCCCTTTTGTCAAACGCCACAAAAGGAACCAAAAAGGCTTGCCCCGCATACGGGCCCGATGAAGCCGGGCTACCCTCACGAACTCCCCCGCCACGAAGGCCCGCCCCGAGGGTACGTCCCTGTAGCCCATCGGGGCTCTCGCGACATCCATGTCGCATGACCTCCTGAGCGCCGGTTTCGCTCGGCCTTCTGAA
>NZ_QGSL01000029.1:805448-824423 GCF_003176655.1 Pseudomonas sp. RW407
GACCTTCGTGACCAGGCGCCCCGGCTACTCCCGGCGCGCCGCATCGACAACGACGCCCAGGCCCTGGAGGCCGCCCACGAGGTGGCCCGCCTGGCGCGCCCCGGCGCCGCCGCACGCGACCGCGAGCGGCAGCTGCCCTGGACCGAGCTGGAAGCCTTCACCCGCCTCGGCCTGGGCGGCATCGGCATTCCCCGCGCCTACGGCGGGGCCCAGGTGTCCTACGTGACCCTCGCCGAGGTGTTCCGGGTGATCTGCGCCGCCGACCCGGCCCTGGGGCAGATCCCGCAGAACCAGTTCGGCCTGCTCAACGTCATCGACAGCGTCGCCAGCGAGGCGCAGAAGCGTGCGCTGTTCGGCGGCGTGCTGGCCGGCCGGCGCATCGGCAACGCAGGCCCGGAACGCAACACCCGCGACACCCTGGAACTGCGCGCGCGCATCTGGCGCGAGGGCGAGGGCTATCGCGTCAGCGGCGAGAAGTTCTATTCCACCGGCGCCCTCTTCGCCCACTGGGTGGCGGTCAAGGCCCTGGACGAGGACGGCCGCGCGGTGATGGCCTTCGTCGAGCGCGGCGTCGACGGGCTGCGCATCGTCGACGACTGGTCCGGCTTCGGCCAGCGCACCACCGCCAGTGGCACGGTGCTGCTGGACAACGCCCCGGTGGCCGCCGACATGCTGATCCACAACGGCCGCCTGGCCCAGGTGCCGAACATCCAGGGCGCGGTATCCCAGCTGATCCAGGCCGCCATAGACGCCGGCATCGCCGCCAGCGCCCTGGAGGACTGCCAGGCGTTCCTGCGCGAGCGCTCGCGGCCCTGGATCGACGCCCTCGAGGCCGGCGCCGAGCGGGCCAGCGACGAGCCCTTCGCCATCGCCGAGATCGGCCGCCTGCAGGTCGAGCTGCACGCCGCCGAGGCCCTGCTGGAGCGCGCCGGGCGCGTGCTGGACGAGGTCAGCGCGCGGCCGATCGACGACGAGTCCGCCGCCCGCGCCTCCATCGCCGTGGCCGAGGCCAAGGTGCTGACCACCGAGATCAGCCTGGCCGCCAGCGAGAAGCTGTTCGAGCTGGCCGGCAGCCGCGCCACCCTCGCCGAGTTCAACCTGGACCGCCACTGGCGCAACGCCCGCGTGCACACCCTGCACGACCCGGTGCGCTGGAAGGTCCAGGCGGTCGGTGCCTACCACCTCAACGGCGCCCGTCCGGCGCGCCATTCCTGGATCTGAGGAGCGCGCCCATGAGCCTGGCCGAAATCAGCGAAGCCCCCGTACACCTCATCGCCAGCGACGACGAAGCGCTGGAAACCGCCCGCGACCTGGCCGCCGGCCTGCGCGCCGGCAGCATCGAGCGCGACCTGCAGCGGCACCTGCCCTGGGACGAGCTGGAGCGGCTGAGCCGTTCCGGCCTGTGGGGCATCAGCGTGCCGCGGGAATACGGCGGCGCCGGCGTCTCGCGGGTCACCCTGGCGCGGGTGATCGCCATCCTCGCCGCCGCCGACGCCTCCCTCGGGCAGATTCCGCAGAACCACTTCTATGCCCTGGAAGTGCTGCGGGTGAACGGCAGCGAGGCGCAGAAACGCCGGCTGTTCGCCGAGGCCCTGGGCGGCGTGCGCTTCGGCAACGCCCTGGCCGAGATCGGCACCCGCAGCGCCCACGAGCGCACCACCCGGCTGCGCCGCGACGGCGACGGCCTGCGTATCGACGGCCGCAAGTTCTATTGCACCGGCGCCCTCTACGCCCAGCGCATCCCCACCCTGGTGGTGGATGACAATGGCGTGCAGCAACTGGCCTTCGTGCCGCGCCACAGCGCGGGGCTTGAGATCATCGACGACTGGTCCGGCTTCGGCCAGCGCACCACCGGCAGCGGCTCGGTGGTGTTCGACGGCGTGCCGGTGCGCACCGAGGACGTGGTGCCCTTCCAGGCCGCCTTCGAGCGGCCGACCACGGTGGGCCCGCTGGCACAGATCCTCCACGCCGCCATCGACACCGGCATCGCCCGCGCCGCCTACGAGGACACCCTGGAGTTCCTGCGCAAGCGCGCCAGGCCCTGGATCGACGCGGGCGTGGACAAGGCCAGCGACGATCCGCTGGCGATCCAGGAAGTCGGCCGCCTGGCCATCCGCCTGCATGCCGCCGAGGCCCTGCTGGACCGCGCCGGCCGCGCGCTCGATGCCGCCACCGCCGGGCCGGACGCCGAAACCGTGGCCGCCGCCTCCATCGCCGTGGCCGAGGCCCGCGCCATCAGCACCGAGGTCTCGCTGCTGGCCGGCAGCAAGCTGATCGAACTGGGCGGCAGCCGCGCCAGCCTGGCCGAACTGGGCCTGGACCGGCACTGGCGCAACGCCCGGGTGCACACCCTGCACGACCCGGTGCGCTGGAAGTACTTCGCCATCGGCGACTACCACCTCAACGGCCGCCGGCCACCGCTGCGGGGAACCATATGAGCCTCCCACCCAGCGTTTTTCGTAGGAGCGAGCTTGCTCGCGAACCTTCCAGGCACGTGGCTGTTCGCGAGCAAGCTCGCTCCTACAGGAGAAAGGCATGAGCCAGAAGCAGATCCTCCTCAACGCCTTCAACATGAACTGCGTGGGGCACATCAACCACGGCCTGTGGACGCACCCGCGGGACGACTCCAGCGACTTCAACAAGCTGCGCTACTGGACCGACCTGGCCAGGCTGCTGGAGCGCGGCCTGTTCGACGGCCTGTTCCTGGCCGACATCCTCGGTGTATACGACGTGTACCAGGGCGGCATCGACCTGACGCTCAAGGAGGCCATCCAGCTGCCGGTCAACGACCCGCTGATGCTGGTCTCGGCCATGGCCGGGGTCACCGAGCACCTGGGCTTCGGCGTTACCGCCAACCTCACCTACGAGCCGCCCTACCCCTTCGCCCGGCGGCTGTCGACCCTCGACCACCTGAGCGACGGGCGCGTCGGCTGGAACATCGTCACCGGCTACCTGGAGAGCACCGCCAGGGCCATGGGCCAGCAGCGGCAGATCGACCACGACCGCCGCTACGACCGCGCCGACGAGTACCTGGAGGTGCTCTACAAGCTCTGGGAAGGCAGCTGGGAAGACGACGCCGTGGCCCGCGACCGCCAGGGCCGCGTCTACGCCCGGCCGGGCAAGGTGCACAAGGTGCGCCACCACGGCGAGTTCTTCGACGTCGAGGGCTACCACCTCTGCGAGCCCTCGCCGCAGCGCACCCCGCTGCTGTTCCAGGCCGGCGCCTCCAGCCGCGGCCTGGCCTTCGCCGCGCGCCACGCCGAATGCGTGTTTGTCTCCGGGCAGAACCGCGAGGCCACCCGCGACCTGGTCCGGCGCATCCGCGAGGCCGCCATGGGCGCCGGGCGCAGCGCCGAGGACATCAAGGTGTTCATGGGCATCAGCGTGATAGTCGCGCCCACCGCCGCCGAGGCCCGCGACAAGGAGGCCGAGTACCGCCGCTACGCCAGCGCCGAGGCGGGCCTGGCGCACTTCGCCAGCAGCACCGGCATCGACTTCTCGCGCTACGGCCTGGACGAACCCATCCGCTACGAGAAGAACAACGCCATCGAGTCGGCGACCAAGGCGCTCACCGTGGCCCGCACCGACGCCACCGTGCGCGGACTGCTGGAGCAGCTGGCCCTGGGCGGGCGCTACGTCACCCTGGTGGGCGACCCGCTGCAGGTGGCCGACGAGCTGCAGGGCTGGATCGCCGATACCGGCCTGGACGGTTTCAACCTCACGCGCACGGTGACGCCGGAGTCCTACGCCGACTTCATCGACCTGGTGATCCCCGAACTGCAGAGCCGCGGCGCCTACAAGACCGCCTACGCGCCGGGCACCCTGCGCGACAAGCTGTTCGGCCAGCCGCGCCTGCCCGCCCGCCACACCGGGGCGCGCCACCGCGCGCGCCCGGCAACCGCCACTGGAGCGACTCCGGCCCCCACCCACTGAGCCGCACAAGGAATAGCCGCAATGACCAAGACCGCCCGACTGGCCCTGGGCCTGTCCCTCTCCCTGCTCGCCGCCGGCCTCGCCCAGGCCGCGCAGACGCTCAAGCTCGGCACCACCGCCGCCTTCGCCCCGCCGCTGGAGGTGGCGGTGAAGGAAGCCGCCCGCCAGGGGCTGGAGGTGGAGCTGGTGGAGTTCACCGACTGGAACGCGCCGAACATCACCCTGGCCAACGGCGACATCGACGCCAACTACTTCCAGCACATCCCATTCCTGGAGAACGCCAACCGGGAAGGCGGCTTCAGGCTCAAGCCGTTCGCCCCCGGCATCATCAACAACGTCGGCCTCTACTCGAAGAAGTACAAGGCCATCGCCGAGCTGCCCGACGGCGCCAAGGTGGCCATCGCCAACGACCCGGTCAACGGCGGCCGCGGCCTGCAGCTGCTGCAGAAGGCCGGGCTGATCCGCCTGAAGGACGGCGTGGGCTACAAGGCCACCCTGGACGACATCGTGGCCAACCCCAGGCACCTGCAGATCATCGAGCTGGAAGCGGTGCAGCTGGTGCGCGCGCTGGACGACGTCGACCTGGCCCAGGGCTACCCGCACTACATCCGCCTGGCCGGCACCCTGGACCCGAACGGCGCGCTGCTGTTCGACGGCATCGAGAACAAGGAGTACGTGATCCAGTTCGTCACCCGCGCCGACTACGCCGATCCGGAGGGCAAGCTGAGGAAGTTCGTCGACATCTACCAGCACTCGCCGGCGGTGCGGGCGGCTTTGGACCAGGCGCATGGGAAGCTCTATCAGCCGGGGTGGTGATAGGGCGCAGCCTGTGGCTGCCCTCTCCCCCCGCCCTCTCCCGCAAGCGGGAGAGGGGGCTGTCCGTGCCTGCCCTGCCTTGCGTGCCAGCCGGAAATCACCGGCTGACGCCACACGTCCCGATCGCTCCGAACGGTTTCCTCTCCCTTCAGGGATGGAAAGGCGCCCAACCACCGCACCACTCTCCGCCATAGAGACCCAAGCCATGGCCAGCTTCAACCACAACCTGGAACTCGCCACCCAGCACATTCAGCTCAAGTCCCTGGCCAAGACCTACCCGGGCGCCAACGGCCCGGTGCAGGCCCTGGCGGATATCGACCTGAGCGTCCAGCGCGGCGAAATCTTCGGCATCATCGGCCGCAGCGGCGCCGGCAAGTCGTCGCTGATCCGCACCCTCAACCGCCTGGAGCAGCCCAGCGCCGGCCAGGTGCTGATCGACGGCGAGGACATCGCCGGCTACGACGCCCGCCAGCTGGTCGGCCTGCGCCGGCGGGTGGGCATGATCTTCCAGCACTTCAACCTGATGTCGGCCAAGACGGTGGCGCAGAACATCGGCCTGCCGCTGCAGGTGGCCGGCCTCGACAAGGCCCGCATCGCCCGGCGCGTCGACGAACTGCTGCAGCTGGTGGGCCTGCCGGACAAGCGCGACGCCTACCCGGCGCAGCTTTCCGGCGGGCAGAAGCAGCGCGTGGGCATCGCCCGCGCCCTGGCGCACCAGCCGCAGTTGCTGCTGTGCGACGAAGCCACCTCGGCGCTGGACCCGGAAAGCACCCAGGCCATCCTCGCCCTGCTGCGCGACATCAACCAGCGCCTGGGCCTGACCATAGTGCTGATCACCCACGAGATGGCGGTGATCCGCGAAATCTGCCACCGCGTGGTGGTGCTGGAACACGGCCGCATCGTCGAGCAGGGCGAGGTCTGGCGGGTGTTCGGCGCGCCACGCCACGAGGTCACCCGCACCCTGCTCGGCGGCCTGCAGCAGCACCTGCCCGCCGACCTGCAGGCGCGCCTGTGCCAGCCCGGCGCCGGGGAGCTGGTGCTGGGCCTGCACTACAGCGGCGAGCAGGGCCGCGAGCCCGACCTGCAGGCCATCGCCCAGGCCCTGGGGCGCCCGGTGAACCTGCTGCACGGCGGCATCGAGCGCATCCAGGGCCGCAGCCTCGGGCGCCTGCTGCTGGGGGTGGGCGCCAGCGCCGACGAGCTGCCGGCGCTGCTGCAACGCGCCGCCGGCGTGGCCGACCGCCTGGAGGTGCTCGGCCATGCCTGAACGCCTGCTCCAGGGCCTGCTGGACACCCTGCTGATGATCGGCGTGTCCTCGGCCATCGTCCTGCCGGTGGGCGTCGCCCTGGCGCTGGTGCTGGTCACCAGCGGCCCCGACGGCATCTTCCGGGCGCCGGCGCTGCACCGCGGCCTGGGTCTTGCGGTCAACGTGCTGCGCTCGATCCCCTTCCTGATCCTGATGGTGGCGCTGATCCCCTTCACCCGCCTGATCGTCGGCACCAGCTACGGCGTCTGGGCCGCGGTGGTGCCGCTGACCATCGCCGCCACGCCTTTCTTCGCGCGCATCGCCGAGGTGAGCCTGCGCGAGGTGGACCAGGGGTTGATCGAGGCCGCCCAGGCCATGGGCTGCGAGCGCCGCCACATCGTCTGGCACGTACTGCTGCCGGAGGCGCGGCCGGGCATCGTCGGCGGCTTCACCATCACCCTGGTGACCCTGATCAACTCCTCGGCCATGGCCGGCGCCATCGGCGCCGGCGGCCTCGGCGACCTGGCCTACCGCTATGGCTACCAGCGTTTCGATACCCAGGTGATGCTGACGGTGATCATCGTCCTGGTGCTGCTGGTGGCGTTGATCCAGTTCGGCGGCGATCGGCTGGCGCGCTGGCTGAACAAGCGCGCCTGAGAATCGTCGGGCCTTCGATGCATCGGCAGTCCGCTCCTACGGTTCCGGGAAACACGGTCGTAGGAGACTCCGTCCGCGATTGGCATCATCCACGCCGGACGCCCCGGTGGCACGGCCAGTGGCGGATAACCGCGAACGGTTATGCGCCCTACGGTATGGGAGGGCTTGGCGTAGGGCGCATAACGCCTACGGCGTTATCCGCCATGATCGCGGACAGAGTCCGCTCCTACGGTTCCAGGAAGCACGGTCGTAGGAGGACCCCGTCCGCGATTGGCATCGGCCACGCCGGACACCCCGGTGGCACGGCCAACGGCGGATAACCGCGAACGGTTATGCGCCCCACGGTATGGGAGGGCTTGGCGTAGGGCGCATAACGCCTACGGCGTTATCCGCCATGATCGCGGACAGAGTCCGCGATTGGCATCGGCCACGCCGGGCGCCCCGCTGGCTCACCTCAACGCTCGCGCAGGGCCTCGGCGCGGGCGCGCAGGATGGGCTTGAGCAGGTAGCTGAGGATGCTCTTCTTGCCGGTCATGATGTCCACGCTGGCGATCATGCCGGGGATGATCAGCAGCGGCTTCTCGTCGCTGCCCAGGTGGCTTTTGCGGGTGCGCAGCTTGATCAGGTAGAAGCTGTTGCCGTCCTCGTCGGTGACGGTGTCGGCGCCTATCTGCTCCAGCTCCGCCGGCAGCCCGCCGTAGATGGTGTAGTCGTAGGCGGTGAACTTGACCATGGCCTTCTGCCCGGGGTGCAGGAAGGCGATGTCCTGCGGGCGGATGCGCGCCTCCACCAGCAGGGTGTCGTCCAGCGGGACGATTTCCACCAGGTCGCTGCCCGGCTGGATCACCCCGCCGATGGTGTTGACCAGCAGTTGCTTGACGATGCCGCGCACCGGCGAGGTGACCAGGGTGCGGTTGACCCTGTCCTCCAGGGCCTTGCCGGTGGCCTCGGCCTTGCTCAGGTCGGTGCGCGCCTCGTTGAGTTCCTTGAGCGCGTCGCTGCGGAAGCGCGAGCGGGTCTCGGCGACCTTGCGCTCGACTTCCTTGATCGCCGCCTCGGCGCGGGGAATGGCCAGGCTGGTGGCGTCCAGCTGGCCGCGGTTCTCCACCTCGGCGCGCTTGAGGCGCAGCAGCTCCACCTGGGACATGGCGCCCTGCCCCACCAGCGGCGCGGACATGGCGATTTCCTGGCGCAGCAGCTCCAGGCTGTTGCGGTACTGCGCCTGCTTGGAGACGAACTCGCGCAGCTCCTGCTGCTTCTGCACCAGCTGCTGCTCCAGGCCGGCGACCTCGTCCTTGAGCTGCTGCTGGCGGCTGTGGAACAGCGCCTCCTCGCTGCCGGCCTGGCCCGGGACCTTGGCGCGGACATCGTCGGGGATGCGCAGCTCGCGGTCCTCCACCTCGGCGGACAGGCGCTCCACGCGCAGGAACATGGCCAGGCGGTCGGCCTCGGTCTCGCCGACGTTGGATTCGAAACGCGTCGGGTCCAGGCGCATCAGCGACTCGCCGGCCTGCACCACCTGGCCCTCGTGGACGAATATCTGCGAGACGATGCCGCCCTCCAGGTTCTGGATCTTCTGCACCTTGGACGAGGGAATCGCCTTGCCTTCGCCGCGGGTCACCTCGTCTATCTCGGCGAAGTGCGCCCACAGGCCGAGGAACAGGGCGAAGCCGACCAGCGTCCAGATGGTCAGGCGCACCACCCGCGGGGCGTCTTCCACCAGGGCCTTGCTGACTTCCGGCAACGGCTGCCCGGAAAGGTCCTCGCTGCCGCGGAAGTAGCCGCGGATGGACTGGCCGAAGAGGCCGAACGGATTAAGCGACACTGATCTGCCCCTTCTTCAATGCGTCCAGCACCACGTCCTTGGGGCCGTCGGCGATGATCCGCCCGCGGTCGACGATCACCAGGCGCTCCACCAGGCTGAGCATGGAGGCGCGGTGGGTGACCAGCAGCAGCGTCTTGTCGGCGATGAGCGGCTGCAGGCGCTGCTTCAGGCGTTCCTCGCCGGCGTTGTCCATGGAGCTGGTGGGCTCGTCGAGCAGCAGGATCGGCGGGTCCAGCAGCATTGCGCGGGCCAGGGCGACGTTCTGCCGCTGGCCGCCGGAGAGGTTCAGCCCGCGCTCGCCCACCTGCAGCTCGTAGCCCTGCGGGTGCAGCCGGGCGAACTCGTGCACGCCGGCCAGTTCGGCGGCGCGCAGCACCGTCTCGTCGTCGACGTAGCGCGCACCGGCCACCAGGTTGTCGCGCAGGCTGCCGCTGAACAGGTTGATGTCCTGGGGCAGGTAGCCGATGTTGTGGCGCAGGTCGCTGACGTCCAGCTGCCGGGTGTCGACGCCGTCCACCAGGAGGCTGCCGCTGTCGGCGCGGTGCAGGCCGACGATCAGCTTGGCCAGGGAGCTCTTGCCCGAGCCGCTGCGGCCGATGATGCCGACCTTCTCGCCGGGGCGGATCGCCAGGTTGATGTCGTGCAGCGCCTCGACCTGCTGGTTGGGGTAGGCGAAGTTCAGCTGGCGCAGCTCGATGCCGCCCTGCAGCTGCTGGCGGCTCAGCGGGCGCTCGCTGCTGTTGCGCTCCTGCTCCAGGGCCATCATCTGGTCGGTGCTGTGCATGGTCAGGCGCGCCTGCTGGTAGCGCTGGATCAGCCCGGAAAGCTGGGTCAGCGGACCGAGGGCGCGGCCGTTGAGCATGTAGCAGGCGATCAGGCCGCCCATGCTGAGGTCGCCGGCGATGATCAGGTAGACGCCGCCGATGATCATCACCACCCCGGCCAGGGCCTGGATCAGCAGCGTCAGGTTCATCGCCAGGCTGGACAGCAGCTTGACCCGCAGCTCCAGGCGGCCGAGGGTGCCGATGGTCTGCTCCCAGAGGTACTGGCGCTCGCTCTCGGCATTGTTGACCTTGACCGCGTCGAGCCCGGCAAGGGTCTCGATCAGGCTCGACTGGCGCTCGGCGGCCAGGGCCATGGTGCGGTTCATGGTCTCCACCAGCGGCTTCTGCAGCAGCCAGCCGATGCCGGCGGCCAGCGGGAAGGCCAGCAGCGGGACGAACACCAGGGGCCCGCCGATGATGCCGATCACCAGCAGGATCAGCAGGGTGAACGGCAGGTCGATCAGGCTGGTCAGCGTCAGCGAGGCGAGGAAGTCGCGCAGCGTCTGGAACTCGTGGATGTTCTGGGCGAAGCTGCCGACCCGCGCCGGGCGCTGCTTCAGGTCCATGCCGACGATGCGCTCGAAGAGGGTCGCGCTGATGATCAGGTCGGTCTTCTTGCCGGCCAGGTCCAGGCACAGGCCGCGCAGGGTCTTGAGCAGCAGGTCGAACAGGTAGGCGCCGCTGATGCCGATGGCCAGCACCCAGAGGGTGGCGGCGGCCTGGTTGGGCACCACGCGGTCGTAGACGTTCATCACGAACAGCGGCGCGGCCAGGGCGATGAGGTTGATCAGCAGGCTCGCCGCCACCGCATCGACGTACAGCCAGCGCGAACGCATGAGGGTGTCGCGGAACCAGCGCCGCGCCCGGGGGATCATCTCGCCGTGCTGCAGGTCGTACTGGTGCTGCGGCTGGGCGAAGAAGGCCTGGCCGGCGTAGTCCTCGGCCAGCAGCTCGCGGGCCACGCGCACCTCGCCGCCGTCGCTCTCGCTGAGCAGCAGGCGAGCCTCGCCGCCGGCCTCCCAGCCCAGCAGCACGGCGCAGCGGCCTTCGCGCAGCAGCAGCATGGCCGGCAGCGCGATGGCCGGGATCTGCTCCAGCGGCCGCCGCAGCAGGCGCCCCTGCAACCCGGCGCGGGCCGCCGCGCGCGGCAGCAGCTCGGCGGACAGGCGCTGCCCGGGCAGCGGCAGGCCGCTGGTGAGCATGGCCCGGCTGGCCGGCTTGCGGTGCAACGCGCACAGGCTCAGCAGGCTGTCCAGCAGGGGGTCGTCCAGCAGGACGCGCGGATCACGACTCAAGGGGACTCGGCTGGTTTCCTGATCCACGCGGCTCTACTCCGGGGTTGGGTGCGGGGCCGGCTCAGTTGAGGCCGGGCAGCTGCACCTGGGGTTTGACGTCTTCGCTGGCCACGCTGGCCAGGGGCGCGACCACGCCCTGGCTCTTGAGCAGCTCGCCCAGGGTGGCCTTCACCCGGTACTGGGTGAACAGCTCGGTGTAGCGCAGGTCGACCAGGCGGCGCGAGGCGTTGAACAGTTCGTTCTCGCTGTCCAGCAGGTCCAGCAGGGTGCGTTCGCCGATGCTGAACTGCTTCTGGTAGGCCTCGCGCACGCGGGTGCTGTAGTCCACGTACTGGCGGGCGATGGGCAGTTGGTCGCGGGCGTTGGCCAGGGCGTTCCAGGCCAGGCCGAGTTCTTCGTTGAGCTGGCGCAGGGCGTTGTTGCGGATGTCCAGGGCCTGGTTGGCCTGGTAGGACTTGGACTGCAGCTCGGCCTTGTTGCTGCCGCCGGCGAACAGGTTGTAGCGCATGCGCAGCATGGCCTGCCAATCGTTGTTGTGGCCCGGGTCGCCGGAGAGGTTGTTGTCGGCGTTGCGCGACAGCTCGGCGTCGAAGCGCGGGTAGAACGGCGCCTTGGCCGCCTCGTACTGCTTCTCGGCGGCGGCCACGTCGGACTCGGCCGAACGCAGGATGGGGCTGTTCTCCAGCAACTGCCGGCGCGCGTCCTGCAGGTCCTGCGGCAACAGGCCCGGCAGGCCGGCCGGCTCGCTCAGCTCCAGCGGCTCGGCGCCGACCACGCTCAGGTAGTTGGTGCGCGCATCGGCCAGGTTGGTCTGCTCGGTGAGCAGGTTGTTGCGCGCCTGGGCCAGGCGCGCCTCGGCCTGGTCCTGGTCGGCCAGGCGGCCGACGCCGCGGGCGCTGCGCAGGCTGATCTGGTCGTAGATGCGCTGGTGGCTCTTCAGGTTCTCCTCGGCCAGGCGGACCATCTCCTGGCGGCGCAGCACGTCGGTATAGACCTGGGCGACTTCCAGCGCGGTGCGCTCGGCGGTGCCCAGCAGCGCGTAGGCGCGGGAGTTCACCGTGGCCTTCTGGCGGCCCACCTCGCTGGAGGTGGCGAAACCGTCGAACACCATCTGCCGCAGGCTCAGCGCCGACTCGCCGCGGTTCATGGTCCGCCAGTGGTCGCCCTCGCCACGGGTGGTGGGGTTGTCGGCGCCCTCGCGGCCATAGCCGGCGGTGAGGTCGACCGAAGGCAGGTAGCCGCCCTGGGCGGCACGCAGCTGCTGGTCGGCGGCCAGGCGGCTGTTCACCCCGGCCTGGATCTCCGGGTGCACGTCCATGGCGCGCTGCATGGCTTCGTTCAGGGTAGTGGCATGGGCCGGAGCCGCGCAGGCCAGCGCGAGGGGCAACAGGGGCACGAAACGCAAACGCATGGTTTGAACATCCTTATCGCAGGGATATGGACAGCGATTCGTGTACCCAGGGGTGGCATCGGAGGACCGGCGAATGCGCTGCACGTGAGGAGGTCATTGGCGCCCGGAACCCCGTGGAAAATTTTTTCGCGAGGCTCTTTGACATCACAGTGACATCGTTTTGCCAATTGTTTAGGATGCCTCGGAAATGGTCAATAGATTGGCATAAACCTAATCGCGAAAACATATTAAGCCAATTAGTTGACGCCAGTTTTCCAGCTTCAGCCGACAAGGGAATGCCACCTGGCGCCGCCATCAGGGCCGCGACCCGGCCGGCACGCCAGCATCCGCCTCAGGGGAGAAGTGCAATGAGCAGCGTCGTCGCAGTGGTGAAAAGCGTCATCGGGCAAGTGCTGGCGGTATCCGCCGAGGGGCAGCGCAGGGTGCTGGTCGAGGGCGACCGGATCTTCCTGGGCGACCTGGTGCAGACCGGCGACGCCGGTGCGGTGGCCCTGAAGCTGCCCGACGGCCGCGTGCTCGACCTGGGCCGCGACAGCCAGCTCAGCGCCAACGAACTGGCACCCCAGGCGCCGTCCCCGGCTGCCGCAGCGGGCAGCACCGAGGAGCTGCAGAAGGCCATCGCCGCCGGCGCCGACCCGACCCAGACCCTCGCCCCCACCGCGGCCGGCCCGAGCGCCAGCGCCGGTGGCAGCGGCCCGGCCGGCGGCGGCCACAGCTTCGTGCTGCTGGAGGAAACCGGCGGCCACGTCGACCCGAGCATCGGCTACACCACCAGCGGCCCGGGCGCTGCCGGCCAGGGCGACGGCGAACGCCAGCAGGAGCAGGCGCCGAACCTCGCGCCCAGCTTCGTCGACGACCAGGGCAACGCCCTCGCCGGCCTGCAACTGAGCACCGCCGAAGATACCCTGCTGCAGGGCGCCTTCCAGGCCCGCGACCCGAACGGTGACAGCCTTACCTACTCCCTCGCCCGGGGCCCGGCCAACGGCAGCCTGATCGTCAACGCCGACGGCACCTGGCAGTACCTGCCCAACCCCGACTACAACGGCGCCGACAGCTTCGTGGTGACGGTCACCGACAACCGCGGCGCGTCCAGCAGCCTGACCGTCGACATCGGCGTGAGCGCGGTCAACGACGCCCCGGTGGCCAGCGGCAGCTACGGCGCAACCCTCGTCGACACCTCGGCCAACGACAGCTTCGCCGACATCAGGGGCCAGCTGCAGGCCAGCGACGTCGACGGCGACCAACTGACCTGGAGCGGCAGCGCCAAGGGCGCATTCGGCCAGCTCACGGTCAACCCCGACGGCAGCTACGTCTACGTGGTCGACGCCGCCGCGGTGAATGCCCTGCCCGCCGGCCAGCACCCGCAGGACAGCTTCACCGTCACCGTGCGCGATCCGTCCGGGGCCAGCGACACCCGGGTGATCGACATCGACATCCAGGGCGCCAACGACACGCCCCAGGCCAGCAACGCCCAGGCCCAGGCCACCGAGGACGGGCAGCTCACCGGCCAGATCGCCGCCAGCGACCCCGACACCGGCAGCAGCCTGACCTTCACCGTCGACGGCAAGGCCCCCGCCGGCTTCACCCTGCAGCCCGACGGCAGCTGGAGCTTCGACGGCAAGGACCCGGCCTACCAGCACCTGGGCGAAGGCCAGACCCAGGTGATCAGCATCCCGGTGGTGGTAACCGACGACCAGGGCGCCAGCAGCACCAGCACCCTGACCATTACCGTCACCGGTACCAACGATGCGCCCGTGGCCCAGGCCGGCACTGCGACTACCGGCGAGAACGGCGTCCTGAATGGCCAGGTTCCGCCGGCCACTGACGTCGACGGCAGCATCGCCGGCTACCAGCTGACCAGCGATGTCGGCACCGGCAACGGTTCGCTGACCTTCAACAGCGACGGCAGCTACCGCTTCGACCCGGGCCAGGACTTCGACAGCCTGCCGGCCGGTGCCAGCCGCGACGTCACCTTCACCTACCAGGCCAAGGATGACAGCGGCGCGCTGAGCGATCCGCAGACCATCACCATCACCATTACCGGCAGCAACGATGCGCCGGTAGCCCAGGCCGCCACTGCGGCGGTCGATGAAGACAGCCAGATCAATGGCCAATTGCAGGCCACTGATGCCGACCAGGGCGCCCAACTGCAATTCGGCTCGGACAGCCCGCTGCCCGCCGGCTTCACCCTGGGCCAGGATGGCAAGTGGAGCTTCGACGCCAGCGATGCCGCCTACCAGCATCTGGCGGCAGGACAGACGCAGGTCATCAACGTCCCCTACTTCGTTGTCGATGACCAGGGCGCCAGCACCAGCAGCACCCTGACCATTACCGTCACCGGTACCAACGATGCGCCTATGGCCCAGGCCGCCACTGCGGCGGCCGACGAGGACCAGGTGAGCACCGGTCAACTGGTGGCCACCGATGCCGACGATGGCGCCGTCCTGACCTATGGCATCGATGGCAATGCGCCCGCCGGCTTCACCCTACAGCCCAACGGCAGCTGGAGCTTCGATGGCAAGGATGCGGCCTACCAACACCTGGCCGCTGGCGAAACCCAGGTGATCAGCGTTCCGGTGATCGTCACCGATGATCAGGGCGCTACCAGTAGCAGCACGCTGACCATCACGGTCACCGGTACCAACGACGCACCGGTCGCTCAGGCTGGCAGTGCGACTACCGGCGAGAACGGCGTTCTGAATGGCCAGGTTCCGGCGGCCACTGACGTCGACGGCGGCATCGTCGGCTACCAGTTGACCAGCGATGTAGGGAATGGCAACGGTTCGCTGACCTTCAACAGCGACGGCAGCTACCGCTTCGATCCGGGCCAGGACTTCGACAACCTGCCGGCTGGTGCCAGCCGTGACGTTACCTTCACCTACCAGGCCAAGGATGACAGTGGCGCGCTGAGCGATCCGCAGACCATCACCATCACGGTGACCGGCACCAATGACATCCCAGTCGCCCAGGCTGCCAGCGCCACGACCGACGAGAACACCGTGCTCGACGGCCAGGTTCCGGCTGCCAGCGACGTCGATGGCAGCATCGCCGGTTACCAGCTGACCAGCGGTGTGGGCACCGGCAACGGTACCCTCACCTTCAACGCCGACGGCAGCTACCGCTTCGCCCCGGGCCAGGACTTCGACAACCTGCCGGCCGGTGCCAGCCGCGACGTTACCTTCACCTACCAGGCCAAGGATGACAGTGGCGCATTGAGTGCTCCGCAGACGGTCACCATCACCGTCACCGGCACCAACGATGCACCGGTGGCCCAGGCTGCCACTGCAGTGGTCGACGAGGACA
The DNA here is from genome assembly GCF_003176655.1 of Pseudomonas sp. RW407. Lineage (NCBI taxonomy): Bacteria > Pseudomonadati > Pseudomonadota > Gammaproteobacteria > Pseudomonadales > Pseudomonadaceae > Pseudomonas > Pseudomonas sp. RW407. Next base: position 820,760 of record NZ_QGSL01000029.1, read on the forward strand.
GCCAGATCAACGGCCAGTTGCAGGCCACCGATGCCGACCAGGGCGCCCAGTTGCAGTTCGGCTCGGACAGCCCGCTGCCCGCCGGCTTCACGCTGGGGCAGGACGGCAAATGGAGCTTCGACGCCAGCAATCCTGCCTACCAGCATCTGGCTGAAGGCGAGATTCAAACCATCAGCATCCCGGTCGTCGTCACCGATGACCAGGGGGCTACCAGCGGCAGCACCCTGACTATTACCGTCACCGGCACCAACGACATCCCCGTTGCCCAGGCCGCCAGCGCTGCCGTTGATGAAGACCAGGTGAGCACCGGTCAACTGGTAGCCACCGATGCCGACGACGGCGCCGTCCTGAGCTTCAGCATCGATGGCAATGCCCCCGCCGGCTTCACCCTACAGCCCAACGGCAGCTGGAGCCTCGACGGCAAGGATGCGGCCTACCAACACCTGGCCGCTGGTGAAACCCAGGTGATCAGCGTTCCGGTGATCGTCACCGATGATCAAGGCGCTACCAGTAGCAGCACGCTGACCATCACGGTGACCGGCACCAACGACGCACCGGTGGCCCAGGCAGGCAGCGCCACCACCGGTGAAAATACCGTCCTCAATGGCCAGGTCCCGGTTGCCAGCGATGTCGATGGCAGCATCACCAGTTACCAACTGACCAGCGACGTCGGCACCGGCAACGGCACCCTCACCTTCAACAGCGACGGTAGCTATCGCTTCGACCCGGGCCAGGACTTCGACAGCCTGCCGGCCAACGTCAGCCGCGATGTTACCTTTACCTACCAGGCCAAGGATGACAGCGGCGCGCTGAGCGATCCGCAGACCATCACCATCACGGTCACCGGCACCAACGACGTGCCGGTAACTCAGGCCGCCACTGCCGCGGTCAACGAAGACAGCCAGATCAATGGCCAGTTGCAGGCCACCGATGCCGACCAAGGAGCCCAACTGCAGTTCAGTTCGGACAGCCCCTTGCCCGCTGGCTTCACGCTGGATCAGGACGGCAAGTGGAGCTTCGACGCCAGCAATGCCGTCTACCAGCACCTGGCTGCCGGTCAGACGCAGGTCATCAGCATCCCGGTGGTCGTCACCGATGACCAAGGCGCTACCAGCGGCAGCACCCTGACCATTACCGTCACCGGCACCAATGACATCCCCGTCGCTCAGGCTGCCAGCGCGGCGGCCGACGAAGACCAGGTAAGCACCGGCCAGTTGGTGGCCACAGACGCCGATGACGGCGCGGTCCTGACCTTCAGCATCGACGGCAATGCGCCCGCCGGTTTCATCCTGAAGGCCGATGGCAGCTGGACCTTCGACGGCAAGGACTCGGCCTACCAGCATCTGGCGGATGGCGAGACGCAGGTCATCAGCATTCCGGTGATCGTCACTGACGACCAGGGCGCCACCAACACCAGCACTCTGACTATTACCGTCACTGGCACCAACGACGCGCCGGTGGCTCAGGCTGGCAGCGCCGCGACCGAAGAGAACACCATCCTCAATGGCCAAGTCCCGGCCGCCAGCGATGTCGACGGCACCATTGCCAGCTACCAGCTGACTACCGATGTCGGCACCGGCAACGGCACACTGACCTTCAACTCCAATGGTGGCTATACCTTCGATCCGGGCCACGACTTCGACAGCCTGCCTGCCGGTGTCAGCCGCGATGTCACCTTCACTTACCAAGCCGAGGATGACAGCGGTGCGCTGAGCGCCCCGCAAACCATCACCATCACGGTCACGGGTACCAACGATACGCCGGTTGCCCAGGCTGGCAGCGCAACGACCGAAGAGAACACCACCCTCAATGGCCAAGTCCCGGCCGCCAGCGATATCGACGGCACCATTGCCAGCTACCAGCTGGCCACCGATGTCGGCACCGGCAACGGCACACTGACCTTCAACTCCAATGGTGGCTATACCTTCGATCCGGGCCACGACTTCGACAGCCTGCCGGCTGGTGTCAGCCGCGACGTCACCTTCACCTACCAGGCCAAGGACGACAGCGGCGCACTGAGTGCCCCGCAGACCATCACCATTACCGTCACCGGCACCAACGACGCGCCGGTAGCTCAGGCGGCCACTGCAGTGGTCAACGAGGACAGCCAGATCAACGGCCAGTTGCAGGCCACCGATGCCGACCAAGGAGCCCAACTGCAATTCGGCTCGGACAGCCCGCTTCCCGCCGGCTTCACCCTGGATCAGGACGGCAAATGGACCTTCGACGCCAGCAATCCCGCCTACCAGCATCTGGCTGAGGGAAAAACCCAGGTCATCAGCATTCCGGTGGTCGTCACCGATGACCAGGGCGCTACCAGTGGCAGCACCCTGACCATCACCGTCACCGGCACCAACGACGCCCCTGTCGCCCAAGCCGCCAGCGCAGCGGTCGACGAAGACCAGGTGAGCACCGGCCAACTGACGGCCACCGACGCCGATGACGGCGCGGTCCTGACCTTCAGCATCGACGGCAATGCGCCCGCAGGCTTCACCCTGCAATCCGACGGCAGCTGGACCTTCGATGGCAAGGACCCGGCCTACCAGCACCTGGCCAATGACGAAACCCAGGTCATCAGCATCCCGGTAATCGTCACCGACGATCAGGGCGCCACCAGCTCCAGCACCCTGACTCTGACCATTACCGGTACCAACGACGCACCGGTCGCCCAGGCTGGCAGCGCTACGACTGAAGAGAACACCATCCTCAACGGGCAGGTCCCGGCCGCGAGCGATGTCGACGGCACCATCGCCAGCTACCAACTGACTACCGATGTCGGCACCGGCAACGGCACGCTGACCTTCAACGCCAATGGCAGCTATACCTTCGATCCGGGCCAGGATTTCGACAGCCTGCCGGCCAACGTCAGCCGCGATGTCACCTTCACCTACCAGGCCAAGGATGACAGCGGTGCGCTAAGTGCTGCGCAGACCATCACCATTACCGTCATCGGTACCAACGACGCGCCAGTGGCCCAGGCCGGTGCCGCCACCACCGAAGAAAACACCGTCCTAAACGGCCAGGTACCGGCTGCCAGCGATGTCGATGGCAGCATCGCCAGTTACCAGCTGACCAGCGACGTCGGCACCGGCAACGGCACCCTCACCTTCAACGCCGATGGCAGCTACCGCTTCGATCCGGGCCAGGACTTCGACAGCCTGCCGGCCAACGTCAGCCGCGATGTCACCTTCACCTACCAGGCCAAGGATGACAGCGGTGCGCTGAGCCCCCCGCAAACCATCACCATCACTGTCACAGGCACCAACGACGCCGCCGTCATCACCGGCGCCCAGGTCAGCGTCAACGAGACCGACACCCCGGTCAGCACCGGCGGCCAACTGAGCATCACCGACGTCGACAGCCCGGCCACTTTCGTCGAGCAAACCAACGTCGCCGGCCAGTACGGCCACTTCAGCCTGACCGCCGACGGCACCTGGAGCTACACCGCCGATTCGGCCTATAACGAACTCAGCGCCAGCCAGTCCCTGACCGACACCTTCACCGTGACGAGCGCCGACGGCACTACCTCCAGCGTCACCGTGACCATCCAGGGCACCAACGACGCCGCCGTCATCACCGGCGCCCAGGTCAACGTCAACGAGACCGACACCCCGGTCAGCACCGGCGGCCAACTGACCATCACCGACGTCGACAGCCCGGCCAC
>NZ_QGSL01000029.1:824433-836806 GCF_003176655.1 Pseudomonas sp. RW407
GCTCCCCGTAGGGCGGATAACGCCTATGGCGTTATCCGCCATGATCGCGGACAAGGTCCGCTCCTACGGTTCCAGGAGGCACGGGCGTAGGAGCGGACTCCGTCCGCGATCCGCGGCGGAAATGAAAACGCCGTTTCCCCTTGCGGAGGAAACGGCGCTTTTCCCAAGGCGGGAACTCAGCCGCGGTGACGGCCGCGGAAGTAGTCGATCAGGCCCTGGGTGGAGGCGTCCTCGGCGGGGCTCTCCTCGCTGCCGACCAGGCGCCCGTAGACGGCCTTGCCCAGCTCCTTGCCCAGTTCCACGCCCCATTGGTCGAAGGCGTTGATGCCCCAGAGGATGCTCTGCACGTAGACCTTGTGCTCGTACATGGCGATCAGCGCGCCCAGGCGGCGGGCGCTGATGCGTTCCAGCACCAGGGTGTTGCTCGGGCGGTTGCCGGGGATCACCTTGTGCGGCGCCAGGCGCTGCACCTCGGCCTCGTCCAGGCCCTTGGCGCGCAGCTCGGCCTCGGCCTCGGCGCGGGTCTTGCCTTGCATCAGCGCCTGGCTCTGCGACAGGCAGTTGGCGTACAGCCACTGGTGGTGGTCGGCCAGCGGGTTGTAGCTGGACACCGGGACGATGAAGTCCGCCGGGATCAGCTGGGTGCCCTGGTGCAGCAACTGGTGGTAGGCGTGCTGGCCGTTGCAGCCGACGCCGCCCCAGATCACCGGGCCGGTGCCGGCGCTGACCGGGGTGCCGTCCTGGCGCACGCTCTTGCCGTTGGACTCCATGTCCAGCTGCTGCAGGTGGTCGGTGATGTTCCGCAGGTAGTAGTCGTAGGGCAGGATGGCGTGGCTGTGGGCGCCCCAGAAGTCGCCGTACCAGACGCCGAGCAGGCCCAGCAGCACCGGGATGTTGCGGGCGAAGGGCGCGCTCTGGAAGTGCTGGTCCATGCTGTGGGCGCCGGACAGCAGTTCCTTGAAGTTGTTGATGCCCACCGACATGGCGATCGGCAGGCCGATGGCCGACCACAGCGAATAGCGCCCACCGACCCAGTCCCACATGGGGAAGACGTTCTCTTCGCGGATGCCGAAGGCCACCGCCGCTTCCTTGTTGCTGGAAACCGCGATGAAGTGGCGGTACAGCTCCGCCTCGTTGCCGCCCTGGGCCAGGTACCAGGCGCGCGCGGCCTGGGCGTTCTTCAGCGTCTCCAGGGTGCCGAAGGACTTGGAGGAGACGATGAACAGGGTGGTCTCGGCGTTCAGCTTGCTGGTCAGCTCGCGGAACTCGCTGCCGTCGATGTTCGCCAGGTAGTGGCAGCGCACGCCTTTCTGGGCGAAGGGCAGCAGGGCCTCGGAGACCAGTTGCGGGCCGAGGAAGGAGCCGCCGATGCCGATGTTCACCACGTCGGTGATGGGCTTCTCGGTGTAGCCGCGCCACAGCCCGTTGTGCACGTAGGCGACCAGCTCGGTCATCTGGTGCAGCACGCGGTGCACTTCCGGCATCACGTCCACGCCGTCCACCAGCACCTTGTCGCCGATCGGCCGGCGCAGCGCGGTGTGCAGCACCGGGCGGCGCTCGGAGGCGTTGATCACCTCGCCGCGGAACATCGACTGGATGGCTTCGCCCAGCTGCGCCTCTTCCGCCAGCTTGACCAGCAGGCCGAGGGTGTCCTCGCGGATCAGGTTCTTCGAGAAGTCGAGGAACAGGCCGCAGGCGCTCAGGGAGAAGCGCTCGAAACGCTTCGGATCGCTGGCGAATGCCTGGCGCATGCTGAAGTTCTGCAGATCCTTGCGGTGCTCGGCCAGTGCCTGCCAGCTCTGCAGGCGGGTGGCATCCAGCGGGGTGAGGTGGTGTTCCATGCTTTACCTTCGGGGGTGTGACGTGCGTTGGAGCGTGAAAAAGCCCGGGGGTTCCGGGCTTTGACGGGTCAGGCGAGCTGCACCGGGATGGCGTTGCTGGTGTGGCTGAGCTGGTTGCCCGGGGCCATGTAGAGCATGCGCGGCTGATAGTTGGCGAGCTCGGCGTCGCTGTATTGAGCATAAGCGCAGATGATCACCCGGTCACCCACCTTGGCCTTGTGCGCGGCGGCGCCGTTGACCGAGATCATCCGCGAGCCTTCCTCGCCGCGGATGGCGTAGGTGGTGAAGCGCTCGCCGTTGTCGACGTTGTAGATCTGGATCTGTTCGTACTCGCGGATACCGGCGAGGTCCAGCCACTCGCCATCGATGGCGCAGGAGCCTTCGTAGTCGAGGACGGCGTGGGTGACTTCGGCGCGGTGCAGCTTGGCCTTGAGCATGATGCTGTGCATGGCGGGCGCTCCTGTTGTGGTGGGGCTTGGCGCGAACGGCGGCAGAGTATGCCCAACCTGTTACCCGGCCTCAAGCCGCGTGCGGCGCGGCCTGGGCGGGCAGCGGCGGGTCAGTCGAGCTGCAGCGGCAGGTTGTCGATCAGGCGGGTGTTGCCGAGGAAGGCGGCGGCCAGGACCACCACCTGCTTGTCGCCGGCATTGGCCGGGCGCAGGCCCAGGGCCTCGCGGATCTCCAGGTAGTCCACGCGCAGGCCGGCGGCCTCGATCTGCCGGCGGGCTTCGTCGATCAGCGCCGGGAAATCGCGCGAGCCGCCGCGCAGGGCGTCGGCGAGCTGCCGGAGGGTGCGCTGGATGACCGGCGCCCGGGCGCGCTCGTCCTCGTTCAGGTAGCCGTTGCGCGAGGACAGCGCCAGGCCGTCCTCGGCGCGCACGGTGGGTTCGCCGAAGATCTGCACGGGGATGTTCAGGTCGCGCACCAGCTTGCGGATCACCGCCAGTTGCTGGAAGTCCTTCTCGCCGAACAGCGCCATGTCTGGCTGCACCATGTTCAGCAGCTTGCAGACCACGGTGGCGACGCCGTCGAAGTGGCCCGGGCGGCTGCCGCCGCACAGCCCCTCGGAAACGCCGGGCACGCTGACCTTGGTCTGGCCTTCCATGCCGTCGGGGTACATCTCTTCCACGCCCGGGGCGAACAGCAGGTGGCAGCCGGCTTCCAGCAGCTTGGCCTGGTCGGCGGCGAGGGTGCGCGGGTACTTGTCCAAGTCCTCGCTGGGGCCGAACTGTAGCGGGTTGACGAAGATGCTGGCGACCACGAAGTCGGCACGCTGGCCGGCCTTGGCCACCAGGGCGGCGTGGCCGGCGTGCAGGTTGCCCATGGTCGGCACCAGGGCGATGCGCTTGCCTTCGCCGCGGGCACGGGCGACGGCGGCGCGCAGTTCGCGGACGGTCTTGACGGTGTTCATGCGGAGAATCCGTGTTCGGGGCCGGGGAAGGAGCCGTCTTTCACGGCCTTGACGTAGGCGGCGAAGGCGCCCTGGATGCTGTCCTGGCCCTGCATGAAGTTCTTCACGAACTTGGGCGCGCGGCCGGACAGCGACAGGCCGAGCATGTCGTGCATCACCAGTACCTGGCCGTCGGTGCCGGGGCCTGCGCCTATGCCGATCACCGGGATCTTCACCGCCTCGCTGATTTCCTGGCCCAGGGCACTGGGCACGCATTCCAGCAGCAGCATGGCGGCGCCGGCCTGCTCCAGGGCGATGGCATCGGCGCGCAGCTGGCGGGCCTGGGTTTCCTGGCGGCCCTGCACCTTGAAGCCGCCGAACAGGTTGACCGACTGCGGGGTGAGGCCCAGGTGCGCGCACACCGGCACGCCCATCTGCGCCAGGCGCACGATGGGCTCGGCCAGCCAGGCGCCGCCTTCGAGCTTGACCATGTGGGCGCCGGCCTGCATGACCTTGACCGCGTCGTCCAGCAGGCGCTGCAGCGAGGTGCCGGAGGCGAAGGGCAGGTCGGTGACGATCATCGCGCCCTGGTTGCCGCGTTTCACGCAGGCGGTGTGATAGGCCATTTCCTCGACCGTGACCGGCAGCGTGCTGTCGTGGCCTTGCAGCACCATGCCGAGGGAGTCGCCGATCAGCAGCATCTCCGCTCCCGCGGCACTGGCCGCCTGGGCGAAGGTGGCATCGTAGGCTGTGAGCATCGCGATCTTCTCGCCGCTTTGCTTCAGGCCTTGCAGGGTGGTCAGGGTGACATCAGGCATGAAAACGGTCCTCGTTGGGCCGGCTGGCGCCGGCGCGGGGCACCTATAGTCCGTATGGGGGGAAGCGAAGTCAATCGCAGGTGTTACCGGACTGTTACGGCGTTACCGCCAACTGGGGTGACGATCAGGATAGCCGTTCGAGGCCCGTGAATGGGCAATCCGCCAGCAGTTCCGACAGGCTGCGGCCGTCGGGCAGGCGCAGCTGCGGCGCCAGGTCCGCCAGGGGGTAGAGGACGAAGGCGCGGGCGTGCATGTGGTAGTGCGGCACGGTCAGGCGCGGCTCGTCGAGCTGGCGCTCGCCGAACAGCAGGATGTCCAGGTCGAGGGTGCGTGGGCCCCAGCGCTCGTCCTTGCGCACGCGGCCCTGTTCCAGCTCGATGGCCTGCAGGGCGTCGAGCAGGGCGAGGGGGGCGAGGTCGGTGTCCAGCGCGGCGACGGCGTTGACGTAGCGCGGCTGGTCCGGCGGGCCCAGCGGGTCGCTGATGTAGAAGGGCGAGACCGCGGCCACCGTGGTCTGCGGGATGGCCCGCAGGGCCTCGATGGCGGCGCGCAGCTGGCCCAGGGGATCGGAGAGGTTGCTGCCCAGGCCGAGATAGACGCGCTCGCTCACTCGTTGCCCGCCCCCTCGCTGCGCGGACCACGGCGCCGGCGGTTGCCACCGCCGCGGCGACGCTTGCGCGGGGCGGCGCCGCCATCGTCCTGGCTGGCCGCCAGGTTACGGATCATGCCGCGGCGTTCGCCGTCGCTGGCGTCCTGGTAGTCCGTCCACCAGTCGCCGAGGCCGCCGGTTTCCTCGCCGGCGCTCTCGCGCAGCAGCAGGAAGTCGTAGCCGGCGCGGAAGCGCGGGTTTTCCAGCAGCAGGTCGGCGCGCTTGCCCTGGCGTCGCGGCAGGCGTTCCTGCATGTCCCAGATCTCGCGGATCGGGATGGTGAAGCGCTTGGGCACGGCGGTGCGCTGGCACTGCTCGCTGATCAGTTCGTGGGCGGCTTCCTGCATCGCCGGGATCGGCGGCATGCCGCGGTCCTGCAGTTGCGCCACGCGCGCCGGCAGGGCCGGCCAGAGCAGGGCGGCGAAGAGGAAGGCGGGGGTGACCGGCTTGCCCTGGTGGATGCGCGCGTCGGTGTTGGCCAGGGCCTGGCGGATCAGCTTGCCGGTGTAGTCCGGGTCGCGGGCCAGGGCCTTGGCGCTGGCCGGGAACAGCGGGGCGAACAGCTCGTATTCGAGCAGCAGCTCGAAGGTGCGCTCGCCGCGGCCGCTGAGGAACAGCTTGAGCACTTCGTCGAACAGCCGCGCCGAGGGAATCTCGCGCAGCGCCGGCGCCAGCTTGCGGATGGGCGCGGCGCTGTGTTTCTCGATCTCGAAGTCCAGCTTGGCGGCGAAGCGCACCGCGCGCAGCATGCGCACCGGGTCTTCGAGGTAGCGCTGCTCGGGGTCGCCGATCAGGCGCACCAGGCGGTTGCGGATGTCGTGCACGCCGTGGGCGTAGTCGAGGATGCGCTCGTCGCTGCAGTCGAAGTACAGGGCGTTGATGGTGAAGTCGCGGCGCTGGGCGTCGTCTTCCAGGGTGCCGTAGACGTTGTCGCGCAGGATGCGCCCGGCTTCGTTGCGCGAGGCCTGGTTGCTGTCGCCTTCGCCTTCTTCCTGGGGGTGGTGGGCACGGAAGGTGGCCACCTCGATGATCTCGCGGCCGAAATGCACGTGCACCAGCTTGAAGCGCCGGCCGATGACCCGCGCGTTGCGGAATTCGGCACGGACCTGCTCGGGGGTGGCGCTGGTGGCCACGTCGAAGTCCTTGGGGGTGATGCCCAGCAGTTGGTCACGCACGCCGCCACCGACGATGTAGGCCTGGTATCCCGCCTTCTGCAGCCGGTCCACCACGCTCACCGCATGCCGGCTGAACTGCTCGCGACGCAGCGGATGCTGGTTGCTGCCGACGATTTCCGGGGTGGTGCGGATTGCGCGCTTGCGGCGCAAGGGAGAGCGAAGGGAGGAGATCAGCTTTTTCAGCATGGAGGCACTATTAACCGGTTGGGGTGGATTGCGTCGCGCAACGCAGCATGCCCTGGCCGGCGATCGCAGTCGGCGGGCAGCCCATCATGCTTGAAAAGCATGGTCAGCGGAAACAATCGTCAGTAAATCTGATGCGTTGTGTGTCCGAATGGGCTCGGATTCTAGCATCGGGGGGCGGGAGATAGGGAACGGGGAACAGCGAAGGGAGCAGGGGAGAGCGAGGAAAGCTACTGGGGGAGCCGAAGCTCCCCCCCAAGTAGGTGCGTGCTTTGTTCTTGTTATGATGCCGGGCTTGTTGTTTTTGTTTGTAGACCCGTCCTCGAGGCCAGTCGCTTCGAGGTATTCCCATTCGGGATCGACAAGAGCAAACGGATTGCTTTGGTCGCTGAGTGAGCAGTGATCTTTCGATCCAACCGATTCCGCCGCTGCCTCGAGGCAGTTTTATTGTTCTTCGATCGGTTGCGGGATTTCTCCCACCAGCTACTCTCCTCCAAAAGAATCAGTTAGCTGCGCCTCCGCGATTTTGTTTTTGTTGTGCTGGAGTCGTTACGTGTTGTTTTTGTTCTGTGGTTTCGTGCTTGTTATTGTTGTTGTACCAATAACAAAGCAGATGCCGTGCCAACTTTTGAGAATCCTTATTTTTCAAGGGTTTAGCTGTAGGAAGGGGTTTCGGGTAGGCACAAAAAAGCCGGGTTATCGTTACCGATGAACCCGGCTTTTGTTACGCGGGATGTCCGCGGTAACAGCCGCGCCCCACTCAGGAGTCGGCCGAGGCCCCCGATTTGCGCCGCGGAATGCCCAGGCGCTGGCGCCGTTCCCACAGGCATTTGCGGCTGATGCCCAGCTTGCGGGCCAGTTCGGTCTCGGTCATGTGGTCCTGGTGCTCGAGGACGAAATGCTGGAAGTAGTCCTCCAGCGACAGGTCCTCGGTGGGCTCGTGGTTGTTGGCCGCCACGGCGCTGCGCATCTCCGCCTCGTCGACGAAGTCGTCCTCCAGGTCGTCCAGCTCGATGTCGATGCCCAGCAGGTCGGCGGGGATTTCCTGGCCCTCGCTGAGGATCACCGCGCGCTCGATGGCATTCTCCAGCTCGCGCACGTTACCCGGCCACGGGTAGTGGCGGATGGCCTGCTCGGCCTCGTGGGAGAAGCTCAGCGGGGCGCGCCCCATCTGCGAGCACTGACGCGCCAGGAAGGCGCGGGCGATCTCCATCACGTCGGTACCGCGCTCACGCAGCGGCGGCAGTTTCAGCGAGATGACGTGCAGGCGGTAATAGAGGTCTTCGCGGAACTGGCCGGTCTTGGCCAGCATCTTCAGGTCGCGGTGGGTGGCGGCGATCAGGCGCACGTCGACCTTCTGCGACTGCACCGAGCCGACGCGGCGGATCTCGCCTTCCTGCAGCACGCGCAGCAGGCGGGCCTGGGCCTCCAGCGGCAGTTCGCCGATCTCGTCGAGGAACAGGGTGCCGCCGTCGGCGGCTTCCACCAGGCCGGCGCGGCCGGCGCTGGCGCCGGTGAAGGCGCCCTTCTCGTGGCCGAACAGTTCGGATTCGATCAGGGTTTCCGGGATGGCCGCGCAGTTCACCGAGATCAGCGGCGCCTTGGTGCGCTTGGACAGGTTGTGCAGGGCGCGCGCCACCAGTTCCTTGCCGGTGCCCGACTCGCCCTGGATGAGGACGTTGGAGTCGGTGGGGGCGACCTTGCGGATCTTCGAATAGAGCTCGAGCATCGGCGGGCAGGAGCCGATGATGCCGATCTCGCCGTCGGCCGGGGCGGCGTTACCGTTACCGCGCTCGCCCGCGGGGCGGGCGTTACCGCGTGCCTCGGCAGTGGCGCCGCGGCCTTCCTGGCGGTCCTTGAGGATACGCGCCACGGCCTGGAGCATCTCGTCGTGGTCGAAGGGCTTGGCGATGTAGTCCACCGCGCCCATCTTCATCGAGTCGACCGCCGAGCGCAGGCTGGCGTAGCTGGTCATGATCAGCACCGGGGTGCCCTGGGCCAGCTTGATCAGTTCGGTGCCGGGGGCGCCGGGCAGGCGCAGGTCGCTGACGATCATGTCGAAGGACGGGATGCTGTAGCGCTCCTGGGCCTCCTGGACCGAGCCGGCCTCGCTGACCTGGTACTGGTTGCGCTCGAGCAACCGTCGCAGGGCGGAACGGATGATGGTTTCGTCTTCGACGATGAGGATATGTGCCATGTATTCAGCTCTCTCGACGTGCTCGTCTACTGCTCGGCCGTCGGGCCAGGATGCCGCGGCAAGGTCACGCGGATGCGGGTGCCGCATTCGCGTTCCGGATCGGCCGGGCTGTCGATGGTGATCTGCCCATAATGCTCTTCCACGATCGAATAGACCAGTGCGAGGCCCAGGCCAGTCCCCTTGCCGGGGTCCTTGGTGGTGAAGAAGGGCTCGAACAGGCGGTCGATGATGGACTTGGGAATGCCGCTGCCTTCATCTTCGACGATGAGATCGACGGTGTTCTCCGAGGCTTCGCTGCGCACCCGTATGGCGCCACCGGGGGGGGAGGCGTCGCGGGCGTTGGACAGCAGGTTGATGAGTACCTGGGCGAGGCGCTGGGCATCGCCTTCCACCCAGTGGTCCGGGTCGCACAGGTTGAAGAACTGCACTTCGACGCTGCGCCGGTTCAACGATAGCAAACTGATGGCTTCGCGGGCGACGTCGGCCAGGCACACCGGCTCGGCGGCCACCTGCTTGCCGCCGGCGTGGGCGAAGCTCATCAGCGACTGGACGATGCGCGAGACGCGCTTGGTCTGCTCGAGGATCTGCCCGCTGATCTCGGTCAGCTCGCCGTCGCCCTCGCGTTCCTCGCGCAGGTTCTGCGCAAGGCAGGCGATGCCGGTGATGGGGTTGCCGATCTCGTGGGCCACGCCGGCGGCCAGGCGGCCGATGGAGGCCAGGCGCTCGGAGTGGATCAGCTTGTCTTCCAGGGACTGCGTCTCGGTGAGGTCCTCGACCAGCAGGACCAGGCCGCTGTTGCCCGGCGCCAGGGGTTCCTCGATGGCTGCCTTGTGCAGGTTCAGCCAGCGCGTCTGGCCGTCGATCGCCAGGCGCTGCTTGTGCAGGTGCTGGTCGGGGGCCTCGATGAAGCCTTCCAGCAGGCCCTTCCAGGGTTCCGGCAGGGCCGACAGGCGCGAGCCCACCACGCGCTGCGCGGGCACCCCGGTGAGTTCCTCGATGGCGCGGTTCCACATCAGCACTTCCTGGTCCTTGGCCAGCGAGCACACGCCCATCGGCAGGTCCTGCAGGGTCTGGCGGTGGTAGCGGCGCAGGGCGTCCAGCTCGGCGGCCAGGCCGGTGAGCCGCGAGTGGTAGTCCTCCAGGCGGCTCTCGATGAAGTGGATGTCCTCGGTGACGTAGCTCTCGCTGTTGGCCTTGTAGGGCAGGAAGGTCTCGACCATGTCCTGGGCCACGCTTGGGCCCATCAGCCCGGAGAGGTTGGCCTCGATGCGGTCGCGCAGGCGGCGCAGGGCGTAGGGGCGGCGCTCGTCGAAGGGCAGGTGCAGGTCGCGCAGGGCCTGCTCCACTTCCTTCTGCGCGGTCTTGGCGCCCAGCGGCCTGGCCAGCTGGCTGGCGAATTCCTGGGGCGAGACGGCGAGCAGTTCGCGGCGCTGCGGGCGGCGCACGTTGTCCACCGCGCAGGCTTCGGCGGCGCCCTTCTCCTCGTCGCTGGGCTCGCTGAACAGCGACACCAGGGTGAACACCAGCACGTTGGCCGCCAGCGAGGCGAGGGCGGCCAGGTGCCAGCTGGCCTCGTCGAGCACATACAGCGAGTCGAACAGCGGGATGTGCAGGCTCTGCACGTTGCCCATCAGCGGCACCAGCATGGTGGCGCCCCACACCAGCATGCCGGCGACCAGGCCGGCGATGAAGCCGCGGCGGTTGGCGGCCGGCCAGTAGAGCACCGAGAGCGCGCCGGGGAGGAACTGCAGGGTGGCGACGAAGGAGACGATGCCCAGGTTCGACAGTTCCTGCTCGGAGCCCAGCAGCAGGTAGAAGCCGTAGCCCAGCAGGATGATGGTGGCGATCAGCGCCCGCCGCGTCCATTTCAGCCAGCGGTAGATGTTGCCCTCGGCCGGCGGCTGGTACAGCGGTAGCACCAGGTGGTTGAGGACCATGCCCGACAGCGCCAGGGTCATCACGATGATCAGCCCGCTGGCCGCCGAGATGCCGCCGATGAAGGCGGCCAGCGCCAGGGCCGGGCTGTCCACCGCCATGCCCAGGCCGAGGGTGAAGTATTCCGGGTTGGTCGAGGCGCCCAGGTGCAGGCCGGCCCAGAGGATCGGCGGCACCGCCAGGCTCATCGGCAGTAGGAACAGCGGCAGGCCCCAGCTGGCGCTGAGCAGGGCGCGCGGGTTGAGGTTCTCGGTGAAGGTCATGTGGTACATGTGCGGCATGACGATGGCCGAGGCGAAGAACACCAGCAGCAGGGTGCGCCAGGGGCCCTCGGCCAGCGGCGTGTGCAGGGTGCTCAGGGCCTCCTGGTTCTGCAGCAGCCAGACCTCCAGGCCGTCGGGGCCGCCGAACACGCCGTAGAGGGCGAACAGGCCGATGGAGCCCAGGGCGACCAGCTTGACCAGCGACTCGAAGGCGATGGCCATCACCAGCCCCTCGTGGCGTTCGCGGGTGGCGATGTGGCGGGCGCCGAAGAGGATGGCGAACAGGGTGATCAGCGCGCAGAACGCCAGCGCCGCGCTGTTGGCGTCGGCGCCGTGGGTCAGCAGGCTGATCGAGTTGGTCACCGCCTCGATCTGCAGGGCCAGCATCGGCAGCACGCCGATCAGCATGAACAGAGTGGTCAGCGCGCCGGCCCAGGTGCTGCGGAAGCGGAAGGCGAACAGGTCGGCCAGCGACGACAGCTGGTAGGCGCGGGTGATGCGCAGGATCGGGTAGAGCAGCACCGGGGCCAGCAGGAAGGCCCCGGACACACCCAGGTAGATGGCCAGGAAGCCGTAGCCGTACTGGTAGGCCAGGCCGACGGTGCCGTAGAAGGCCCAGGCGCTGGCATAGACGCCCAGCGACAGGGTGTACACCAGCGGGTGGCGCACCAGGCGGCGCGGCACGTAGCCGCGCTCGGTGATCCAGGCGACACCGAACAGGGTGGTCAGGTAGGCGGCGCTGATCAGGATCAGCTGGGTGAGGCTAAAGCTCGTCAGCATCGCGCTGGCTCTGCAGGATGAAGGTCACGACTATGAGAATCAGCCACAGCAGGTAAGGGCGATACCAGGCGCCGTTGGGGTCGATCCACCAGTCCATGATGGCGGGCGAGAACAGGTAGATGCCCACGACCAGGAGCAGCACCAGTCGGTAGATGTACATGTCATGCCTCTCGTTGTGCGGACGGCAGGCTACAGGCAGCCGATGGGCGCCTGCAAGCCGGGGCGCATGACCCCACCCTCCATCTTAGAGCCGGGCGTCTTCCAGCGTCAGCACGCGGGGGATGCGCGTGGCGTCCCAGTGCGCCACGCCCCAGGCCAGCACCTCGGCCGGGGTGGCGCCGGCCAGCTCCGCCGGCGCGGCGAGGCCCAGGGCCCCGAGGGCACGCAGCAGCAGCGGTGCGGCCTGCTCGGCGGCCAGCGGCGGCGAGCGGTAGGACTTGCCCAGCTTGTGGCCGTCGGGCTGGACGATCAGCGGCACGTGCAGGTAGCGCGGGTGGGCCACCCCGAGCAGCTCCTGCAGGTACAGCTGGCGCGGGGTGTTGTCCAGCAGGTCGGCGCCGCGGACGATGTCGGTCATGCCCTGCCAGGCGTCGTCCAGCACCACCGCCAGCTGGTAGGCGTAGAGGCCGTCGCGGCGGCGGATGACGAAGTCGCCGACCTCGCGGCCCAGGTGCTGGCGGAACTCGCCCTGGACGCGGTCGACGAAGGCGTATTCCAGTTCCGGCACGCGGATGCGGATGGCGACGTCGCCGTGCCAGTCGTGCCCGGCGTCGCGGCAGGTGCCGGGGTAGATGCCGCCGCTGCCTTCGAGCTGCTTGCGCGAGCAGGTGCAGGCGTAGGCCAGGCCGCTGCGCAGCCACTGCTGGACCACCGCCGCGTAGGCATCGCCACGCTCGCTCTGGCGTACGACAGGGCCATCCCACTCGAAGCCGTAGCGCTCCAGCGTCTGCAGGATGGCGGCCTGGGCCCCGGGCATTTCCCGCGGCGGGTCGAGGTCTTCCATGCGCACCAGCCAGCGGCCGCCGGCGGCACGGGCGTCCAGGTAGGAGGCGACGGCAGCGACCAGCGAGCCGAAGTGCAGGTAGCCGCTGGGGGTGGGGGCGAAACGGCCGATATAGCGGGAGTCGGACATGGCGCAGGCT
>NZ_QGSL01000029.1:836816-857371 GCF_003176655.1 Pseudomonas sp. RW407
CGAGTCGGACGGCGGCGGCCGCGCCACCGGGCAGGCCGTGGTGGATGCCGAAGTGAACAACTTGTTCCCGGACATCTCGCGCCTGGACCGCACCATCGGGCGCATCAACCTGCGCAAGGCCTTCGCGGGCGTCCAGTCGACCAACAGCGACAGCTACCTGGGTGCCCACGCCATCCTCACCCAGGCCCCGGCCGATCCGCGCGTGTCGGTGCTGCTGTTCGGCGGCACCCAGACCGACGAGCGCGCCGACGCCCGCAACGCCATCGAGTCCTACGTCGTGCCGGCGGTGATCGCGCCGTTCGACCTGCTGGGCAACCAACTGCAGGGCCAGCGCGCCATCGCCTGCATCCAGCGGGAGGAGCAGCGGCAGCCGGAAATCGGCCAGGTCTACCAGCTGGTGAACGGCTCGCTGTCGCAGTACGTACGGATCACCGACGTGCAGGCCCGCCTGGAGAGCTTCACGTACGACTACGGAAACGGGAACTTCGTGAACTTCACCCGGCGCCGCCTCGACCTGTCGATCAGCTCGCCGCTGCTGAGCACCTTCCCCGGCGGTCAGCCGACGCCGGCCGGCACGGCGATGCCGTCGGGCTCCAGCGGCACCAAGAGCCAGATCCTGACCACCCAAGTGGCGGATGCCGCGCACTACTACGGTATCAGCCCGCTGGCCCAGGCCGTCGCCGAGGGCGCACTGAGCCTGCGGGTGAAATCCGTCTACGCCCAGCTGGTGCCGTCGAGCACCCGCGAGAACGCACTGATCGACCAGCTCGGCGGCTACCAGCGGCGCATCGTGCTGGCCACCGGTCCGGCGCGCTCGGTCAACCTGACGTTCGCCCTGGTCAGCGGCGGCCAGTCGCGGACCTTCCTCGGGACCGGCTGCGCCCCGGGCACGCTGTCCCTGGTGGTCAACGGCGGCACCTTCGCCGACGACAGCAAAGGCGGCCTGCGCTACGTGTCGGGCAGCAACTGGATCACCAGCGGCACCGTCGACTATGAGACCGGCGAAATCAACCTGGTGCGCACCGGCGCCGGCTACACCGGCGCGGCCACCGCCAGCCACCAGCCCGGCGCCGCGGCGACCGGCGAGACCGTCACCGGGGAGATCCCGGTCGACCTGTCGAACCGTGGCTACGTGTACACGCTGAGCCTGTCCGACGCGCCACCCATGCCGGGCACGCTCGAGATCTCCTACATGGCCTTGGGCAAGTGGCAGATCTTGCGCGACCAGGGCAACGGCGAGCTGGCCGGGGAGGGCACCGGGACCATCCAGTTCAACACCGGTTCGGTGTCGCTGACGCTGAACGCCCTGCCGGACGTTGGCAGCTCGGTGATCTGGGCCTACGTGGGGCAGAACAGCGCCGCGTTCACCCAGCGCACCGGCGTGAGCGTGCAGGCCCGGGCGAAGGTCAACCGCACGCTGCCCCACCAGGGGCTGCTGCCGGGTTCCTACGTCGCCAGCTTCAAGGTCGGCGGGGTAACCAAGACCATCGTCGACGCCGGCAACGGCACCCTGTCCGGCACTGGCGGCAGCGGCGTCATCAACTACGCCGCCGGCACCGTGTCGATGGAGCTGACCGCCACCCCGGATGCCGGGACGGCGATCACCCACACCTACCAGCAGGGGGCGTTCACCGACACCCCGCTGGCGGTGACCTCGGACGGCACCGGCATGACCACGTTCACCATCCCGGGCGCGCCGCTGAAGCCGGGTTCGGTGCAGATCAGTTGGATCACGAAGCAGAGGCAGGCCGTGCCGGCTATCGACCACGGCGTGCTGGAGAGCGGCAACAGCCTGCCGGTGTACGAGTCCGAGGTACTGGTCAACAACGCCGTCAGCGACAACACCGCCGGCGGCTGGGGCGGCGGCCGGGCCGGGAGCATCAACTACTCGACCGGCGCCTGCAGCCTGCAGGTGGCGCGGACCTACACCTACAAGGAGTTCACCTACGCGACCCAGAAGAACGGCTTCAACCCGGACACCATCGAGCTGGTCAGCACCGACCGCAGCGAGATGGAGGCCTTCGGCGGCACGCTGACTATTCGCGCGCAGTCGAACAGCCAGAGCTACGGCGACCAGACCGACACCCAGGCCGTGGTCCCGGTCACCCTGGACCTGCTGCCTGGCGTGTCGGAGTCGATCCTGCCGGGCTCGCTGGTGTTCACCTACGCCGGCGAGACCTACGTTGACCGCTCCGGCGTGCTCTACAAGAACGTCAGCAGCACCACGAACGCCGGGGTGGCAGTCGGCTCGGTGGATTACGCGGGCCGCGCGGCCACGCTCAGCACCTACCCGGCCGGCGCCGCGGCGGCCGTCACGCTGCTGGCGTGCCTGACCACGAACTCTGGGTTCGCGGTCAACGCAATGACCTTCCGCACGCCGGGGGCGCCGCTGCGGCCGGCGAGCCTGCAGGTCACCGCGGTGCGCGTCGACAACGCTCAGGTGGTGACGGCCACGGCCGACGCCAACGGCGTGCTGAACGGGGCGGTGATCAAGGGCACGGTGGACATCGCGACGGGTATCGTCAGGCTGCGGTTCACCTCGAACCTGGACGACCAGACCGGGGCCAGCGACATCCCGGTGATCCCGATCCTGCTGCGCTACAACGCGGTGGTCTACTCGACGCTGCCGCTGGACGCCAACCTGATCGGCCTCGATCCGGTGCGCCTGCCGGCAGATGGCCGGGTGCCGCAGTTCCGTGAGGCTGACGTGCTGGTGATCCGCCACGTGGCGGAGACCGTAGTCGCCTCGCCTGTAGCCGGCGGCACCCTGGCCTTGGCGCGGCAGCAGCAGGCCGAGATCGAGGTGTTCGACGCCAACGGCACCGCCCTGCGCGCCGCCAGCTTCACGGCGAACCGTGCCGCGGGAACGGTGACGTGGGCCAACCCGCTGGTGCTGCAGGACGAGGCCGGCAACCCGCTGACGCTGCCGCTGGTGGTGCACGACCGCATCGAGCATATGACGCTGTGCACCGAGGTGCAGATCAGCGGCGAGATCGGCCTGGCCTCGCCGGTGCCGTGGGACATGCCAGCGAACGAGGCCACGGTGTCGAGCGCGCTCAGCTGGGGCGACCTGCAGGCGCGCTACCACCACTGGTTCACCCAGAAGGCCTGGAACACCGGGGCGCCGAACTGGACGGACGCGCCTATCGGCGAGACCACCACGGCCAACTACGACCAGCTCAGCTACCCGCCAATCATCACCAACATGGGGGCGATTGATGGGAAATGGGCCCTGGTGTTCACCTCGGCGACCGCGTTCCAAGTGGTCGAGGAAAAGCTGGGGGTGATCTCCACCGGGACGACCGCTTCCGACTGTGCGCCGATCAACCCGCAGACTGGGACGCCCTATTTCACCATCCGCAAGGAAGGGTGGGGCTCCGGCTGGGCGGCGGCGAATGCTGTGCGCTTCAACACCGATTCAGCGCTGGGGCCGGTGTGGCTCGCTCGCACGGTACTGAGCGGCCAGGGCACTGTCGAGGACGACGAGTTCCGTCTGCAGATTCGAGGAGATGCTGACTAATGCCAACCGTCTATCGACGGAGCGACACGGGTAGCCCCAGCTACTCGCTCGCCTCCGGCTACCAGTACTACTTCAATGCCATCAAGGAGGTGCTCAAGGGCTGCCTGGTTAACGGCTACAACAACAAGCCGGGCGCTGGGTGGACCTTGGTCGCGGAGGGGGCTCAATACCTCATCCTGCGTAACGGCACTCAGTCTGGCTACCTGTGCCTCAGTTGGCGCGATACAAACCAGTTTCGCGCCCAGGTCACGCTGGCCGAGACCTACACTGGCGTGTCCAATAACATCATTACCGGCGATGGGGTGAAGACCGGGTTGGCCGCGAATAACGCCAGTCCTCAGGCGATCGCCTTCCAATACATGGCCTACAGCGCGTCCTATCACGACTGGTATGTGATCGCGGACGAGCGCAGCTTCGTGTTCCAGATGGCTGGCTTCTACAACGCCAGCGCGAATGTGCTGTGGGATGGAAGCTCCCAGGTGATGCTCTACGGGGGGGAGGACTCGGCGGGCAACTTCATTGCGGTCGGCGGCCAGAACAACGGCGTAGTCAATGCCAACAACTATTTCAGTGCCTCGGGATTCACCTCTCTACGTGATCCCGCAACGGGGCTGCTGGTGGATGTCGCAAGCCTTGCGGTCATCACGCCAAGCCTTTCGTTGACCATGGGTTCTCCTGCAATGCCAGCGCTCAGCGTAGCGGAGCTGGTCCCTGTGCGCTGGTATGGGGGTGGGGTTGAGGCTGGTCGATTGCGTGGCCTGGCCCAGGTGCCAGCGCTGATGGCAGTCACCGTCGACAAGTCCGCCCCTGCGCTGGGGATGTCTGGAACGCTCACCGTTTCGCGGATCAGCGAAGCGTTGAACCTGGGCGACTCCAATACCTACCTGATGGGCTGCACCTACCTGTCGGCCTTCCGCCTGGCAACCAACAACCCGAGCTTCTGGTGATGACGACGATTGCGCCTGTTCTAGCGTTGCCGCTCAGCTACACCCCGCCACCGAAGGTCCGAATCCAGTTTCGGGTGTTGCGGGAGGGGGAGGTTACGAGCGGCCCGAAGTTCGTCCGGCTCTACCGCAGTTGGCTGACGATCAGTCAGGTGGCGATGGCCTTTTGTACAGGGGAGGGCGATGGGCGAGGAACGAACGACCTCACCCAGGCGTACAACGTCGATGTCGCCACGCTGCTGGCCCAGGGCGAGTGGCTGGCCTGTGGCGTCGACGATGCCCCGCCGCGCAAGACGCGGGCTGTCTACCTGACCATCAGTGACTCGGGCGTACTGACCTACAACATCACCAGCGGCGAGGGCTCGGGCGGAGGTGCCTCGGCCGAGATCACGGCGCGCGTGCGCGTCGATGGTGTGCTTGCTGAGCGCGAGGTGGTGTTCGTGGAAAAGCCGTCCAACGGCCAGTTCCGCATTGCCGGCTACGGGCCTGCCCAGGACGGTGAGTCGGTCGTTGAGCTGAAGGTCACGGATGGTCTGGTCTACGCCGTCGCGCTGGATGACTGGGGGACGGTGTTTCAGCCGAACCTGAGCGTCGCCGAGGGGCAGGTGATCCGCCCCACCGTGATGCTGGGGTGGCTGTACCGGGTGACGCAGTCCGGCCAACTGCCTGCCGTTGAACCTGCTTGGTGGGACGAGAGCCTGCAGGGGCCGCAACCGCTTGGTACAGCTCGGGCCGAGGTGGTGCGCTACTACCGCCCGCAGGCGCACGGCCCGCAACCCGTGGAGTTGATCTGATGCTGACCCATGATGCGGTGGCGGGCTGGAGAAAGGCCCGCCACCAGTTCGATCCTGCGCGCCGTTCGGCGTGGGGGACGGTCGCCGCCAGGGAGGTGGCCACCTCGGCGCCCTGGGGCGAAGGCGAGGCGCAAAGCGCCTCCTTGGCGGGCCGCTGGGACACGGTGGCGCAGGCTGACCAGGGCCATGGTGGGCGCTGGAGGCAGGGCTTGGCGCTGGAGGCCGACGCCGCCAGCCGCTGGGACACCGTCGCGCAAAAAGACCTGGCGCAGCGCCTGGGCTGGGACCGCTCGGTCAAGCCGCAGGACACCCGCCTGCGCCTGCTCTACAACCCCAAGCCGACGCGCAAGGACACGGTGACCGGCCAGGCCTGGTTCCGCTGCGATGAGTTCGGCCAGCGCTTCGACGCCGCGGCCGAGCGCGCTGCCAGTCTCTACGTGCCCACGCCGGGCCTGGTGGACTTCAGCTTCGGTGGGGAGCGCTACGTGCCCAGCACGTCGGCAATCGTGTTCTTCGACTTCAGCTACAGCCCGCAGCCGCATGCCATCCAGCCGGTGGACAGTGGTGCGGTGGTGCGCTTCACCCCGGCGCGCATCATCGACCAGATGCGGACCATGCCCTGGGGCTGGGGTACGCCGACCGATCCGCGCCCGACGGGCATCGTTTACCCGGACTACCCGGGGCCTGTGGTCGTCGTCGACCCGCCCGAGGAGCCGACCATTCTGGAGACCTACATGATCGCCAACACGGTCACCCTGGTTGAGCTGGCCGGCGGCACGCCGCTGGACGCCACCAATATCCGCATCGGCCTGGACATCGACTCGTTCGCCTGGACGTTCAGCGCCGACCTGTTCGGCCGCACCTCGCTCAACCTGGTGCTGCAGGATGCCGACGGGCCGAAGACGGTCGAGCTGGTGGTCAACGGCTGGACCTGGCGCTTCCTGGTCGAGCGCTATAGCGGCACCGGCAAGTTCCCGGAGGAGCGCTACACGATCAGCGGCAGCAGCCGCACCCAGCTCCTCGCCGCACCCTATGCGCCGAAGCGCAGCGGCATGAACACCAGCCCCATCAACGCCCGCAACATCGTTGACGACCAGCTGGAGTTCACCGGCTTCGCGGCGACCTGGGACACGGTGTCGATGGGGCCGCCGGACTGGACGCTGCCGGCCGGCGCGTTCAGCTATACCGAGATGGCGCCGATGGAGGTGATCCACCGCCTGGCCGAGGTCGCCGGCGGCATCGTGCGCCCGGCGCTGGCCGGTGACGCCTTCACCATCCTGCCGCGCTACCGCGAAGCGACCTGGTACTGGAACAGCGCGATTCCCGACTGCATCGTGCCGGCGGAGATCGTCGCAGAGTGGGGCAGCGAATGGTCGCCACAGCCGGAGTGGAATTTCGTCTACGTCAGCGGCACCAACTACGGCGTGAGCGTGCAGGTGCGGCGCGCCGGCACGGCCGGCGACGAGCCGGCGGCGGACGTCATGGAGGACTGGATGACCGGCACCGACGTTGCCCGGGCCCGCGGCATCTGCGAACTGTCGAAGGGCGGCAGCCAGGCCATCGAGACGCGGCGAATCCCGCTGTTCGCGGATGGCGACAACACCCCGGGGCTGGTGCAGCCGGGCATGATCGTGGAGTTCCGCGACCCGGACGTCACCTGGCGCGGCCTGTGCCTGGGCGTCGATATCACCGCCGAGGGCGTGGGCGCCTCGCGCGTCTGGCAGACGCTGCGGATCGAGCGGCACTACGGGAGCGGCAGCTGATGGCCACGGTGAACCCCTGGAAACGCTTCATTGGCCTGCTGCCGGGCGGGTACAGGACCGTGGGCGAGGTGATCAGCGTCGACGCCGCGGCCGGCACGAGCGTGGTGGAGCTGCGCACCGGCACCCGGGTGCTCGCCCGCGGCACCTCGGTGGCTGCCGGCCAGAACGCATTCCTGGTCGACGGCCAGGTCACCGGCCCGGCCCCGGACCTGCCGCAGTACGACTTCGAGGTCTGAGCCTGCCGGCCAGGCCATCAACTCAAGCCCGCCACCTGGCGTAATGCTGTTCACTTAAGCGGAGCAGCATTGCGGTTCACCGGATAGCGGGTCTTCGAAATCTTCACCGCCCTTGGTCTTGCCGGCCTTGGGCGGCGATCCAGGAATAGCCCGCCGATCCCGGCCCGCAACTCCGCCAGGCGCCTTCCAGTGGCGGAAATCGGATTGGCTGCTGCCATCACGATCAGTTGAACGGCGATGTAATGAGCCACCGGCTTGAAGCGTATCTCGGATGCGGAACGGCCGAACGCTACCGCCGCCTGGCTCGCCTCACGGCGAATGACGTTGTAGCTCAGCAGCAACCCCCAGACTTCCTGATAGATCAGCTCAACCTTCTTGCTGCGCAGGGTGACCGCGTTCTGTTGCAGGGAACTCTTGATATCTCGGAAGCCCAGTTCGATCTCCCAGCGCTCCTGGTACAGATCGGCAACGGCCTTGGCGCTGTAGCGCTCGGCTGGCAGAGAGGTCAGCACGGTTTTCAGCTTGCCCTGACGTTCGTAGCTGACTTCACGTACCTCCCAGTAGGCCGGCAGCGCCGGGTTACGCTTTCGAGCCTGTGCCGACACCTTCATGCGCAGCAGGCGATCACGCTTGCCGTAACGGACCAGTTCTTCACCGACCAGGCCCTTGCGAGCCGGGATCAACCAGTGGCGGTTCGCCCCCGTCGTGGCGACGCCCAACAGCAAATCGGCACTCCAGAAGCCCTTGTCGAACAGGGTTACCGAGTGATCGGGGATTTGCTGAAGAAACTCGTCGGCCAAACGCATTTCACTGCGCCGGTAGGGGCTCAACTGGGCATCCAGGATCACGTGCGAGCGTACGTTCATCAACGCAACCAGGCGCATCATGGGAAACGGCGTCTGGCGGTCGGTGGCGGTGTTGCCGGAACCGAAATGCTTGCGCAGTTCAGTGCTGTCCGGGGTGCGCAGGAGTGCGCCATCCACCGCCAGGACCCGCAGATCCTGCCAGTTGTCTCCGTCATAGCGTTCGCACCCCCACTGCTTGCCGGTTTTGCGGAACAACCACTCGACCGGATCGGCGCCGAGCCGCTTACGGGCTTGGCTGATACCACTTCTCGCCAGCAGGTGGTCGGAAGCCAGGCCCTGAGCGCAGATATTCAGGCGCCTGGCCACTTCATGGACGGGCTCATCGCGGAACAACGCCATGCCCAGTACCAGCCAGAGCACCTGATCGGTAGGCAGACGCCGCCGCCGAATGCTGGCCTGTGAGGAAAGATGCAGTGCCGACTCCACCCACTCGATTGGAATGTTCTGGGTGAAGGTGCTCAGGTCGGAGAAGTTGAACAGGTCGCCCAGATCGAGCAGGTGCTGTTGGAAAGACATAAAAAATCCGATGCCAGAAGTCTGGCACCGGATTCTTGGGGAACACCTGCCGTGGCTCAAATGCTTAAGTGAACAGCATTACGCCTTGGGGCGGGCTTTTCGGGGCGGCGGCTCAGCGGAAGCGGCGGTTGGGGTCGTCGTCGCTCAGCTCCAGGGTCAGGCCCTGGGTCATGCTGGACAGGTGGTCGGCGTCGGTTTCCGAGCCGAGCTTGATCATCAGGCGCAGGTCGTTGGCCGAGTCGGCGTAGGCCAGGGCGTCCTCGTAGGTGATCTCGCCCTGGGAGTAGAGCTGGTACAGCGCCTGGTCGAAGGTCTGCATGCCCTGCTCGGTAGAGCGCTTCATCAGCGGCTTGAGCTCGTGCACCTCGCCCTTGCGGATCAGGTCGGCGGCCAGCGGGGTGTTCAGCAGCACCTCGATCACCGCGCGGCGGCCCTTGCCGTCAGGCGTAGGCACCAGTTGCTGGGCGACGATGGCCTTGAGGTTCAGCGACAGGTCCATCCAGATCTGCTGGTGCCGGTCGGCCGGGAAGAAGTGGATGATCCTCTCCAGCGCCTGGTTGGCGTTGTTGGCGTGCAGGGTGGCCAGGCACAGGTGGCCGGTCTCGGCGAAGGCCACGGCGTGCTCCATGGTCTCGCGCGAGCGCACCTCGCCGATCATGATCACGTCCGGCGCCTGGCGCAGGGTGTTCTTCAACGCCACCTCGAAGGTGTCGGTGTCCAGCCCCACCTCGCGCTGGGTGACGATGCAGCCCTGGTGCTGGTGGATGTACTCGATCGGGTCCTCGATGGAGATGATGTGCCCGGTGGAGTTCTTGTTGCGGTAGCCGATCATCGCCGCCAGCGAGGTGGACTTGCCGGTGCCGGTGGCGCCGACGAAGATCACCAGGCCGCGCTTGGTCATGGCCAGCTTCTTGAGGATCTCCGGCAGTTTGAGGTCCTCGATGGTCGGGATGTTGGTCTCGATGCGGCGCAGCACCATGCCCACCAGGTTGCGCTGGTAGAAGGCGCTGACGCGGAAGCGCCCGATGCCGCGGGCGCTGATGGCGAAGTTGCACTCGTGGTGCTCGGCGAAGTCGCGGCGCTGCTGCTCGTTCATCACCGCCAGCACCGTCTCGCGGGTCTGCTCGGGGGACAGCGGGGTCTTGGTCACCGGCAGCACCTTGCCGTTGACCTTCATCGACGGGGGCACGCCGGCGGTGACGAAGAGGTCAGAGGCGCCCTTCTCCACCATCAGCCGCAGCAGTTTCTCGAATTCCATGATCGATCCAACCTGATTCGTTCACGCACTGTGCGATTAGACTGTCGCCCAGGCCGCCCGTGCGTGTGCCGCGCCGCCTGGCCGGGCGCAAGGCCCGGGAGGTCAGAAGTTTTCCGGGATCTTGGCCTTTTCCTTGGCGGCGTCGCGGGTCACCAGGCCCTTGGCCACCAGGGACTTCAGGCACATGTCGAGGGTCTGCATGCCCAGCGCGCCGCCGGTCTGGATGGCCGAGTACATCTGCGCCACCTTGTCCTCGCGGATCAGGTTGCGGATCGCCGGGGTGCCGATCATGATCTCGTGGGCCGCCACCCGGCCGCCGCCGATCTTCTTCAGCAGGGTCTGGGAAATCACCGCCTGCAGCGATTCGGAGAGCATGGAACGGACCATGGCCTTCTCCTCGGCGGGGAACACGTCGACGATACGGTCGATGGTCTTGGCCGCGGAGGTGGTGTGCAGGGTGCCGAACACCAGGTGGCCGGTTTCCGCGGCGGTCAGCGCCAGGCGGATGGTCTCCAGGTCGCGCATCTCGCCGACCAGGATGATGTCCGGGTCCTCACGCAGGGCCGAGCGCAGCGCCTCGTTGAAGCCTAGGGTGTCGCGGTGCACCTCGCGCTGGTTGACCAGGCACTTCTTCGACTCGTGGACGAACTCGATCGGGTCCTCGACGGTGAGGATGTGGCTGTACTTGGTGTTGTTCAGGTAGTCGAGCATCGCCGCCAGCGAGGTGGACTTGCCCGAACCGGTCGGCCCGGTCACCAGCACCAGCCCGCGCGGCACGTCGGAAACACGCTTGAACACTTCGCCCATGCCCAGGTCCTCCATGGTCAGTACCTTGGAGGGAATGGTCCGGAACACCGCGCCGGCGCCGCGGTTCTGGTTGAAGGCGTTGACGCGGAAACGCGCCACGCCCGGCACTTCGAAGGAGAAGTCGGTTTCCAGGAATTCCTCGAAATCCTTGCGCTGCTTGTCGTTCATGATGTCGTAGATCAGCGCGTGCACCTGCTTGTGTTCCAGCGGCGGCAGGTTGATGCGGCGCACGTCGCCGTCGACGCGGATCATCGGCGGCAGGCCGGCCGAGAGGTGCAGGTCCGAAGCGCCTTGCTTGGCGCTGAAGGCGAGCAACTCGGTAATATCCATGGGACTCCCCAATCCAATGCAAGCAGGTAGAATGCCGCTGAACTTGCAGCAGCCGGGCCTCAGAGCGCAGGTAATGTCCACGATAGCAGAGAATATTGCAAAGGTTCGCGAGCGTATCCGTGAGGCGGAGCAAGCTTGCGGGCGGCCTTCCGGCGGCGTTGCGCTGCTGGCGGTGAGCAAGACCAAACCCGCCGCCGCCATCCGCGAGGCCCATGCCGCCGGCCTCGTCGACTTCGGCGAGAACTACCTGCAGGAAGCCCTGGGCAAGCAGGCCGAACTGGCCGACCTGGCGCTCACCTGGCACTTCATCGGCCCCATCCAGTCGAACAAGACGCGGCCCATCGCCGAGCACTTCCACTGGGTGCACTCGGTGGACCGCCTGAAGGTCGCCGAGCGCCTGTCCGCTCAGCGCCCGGCGCAGTTGCCGCCGCTCAACGTCTGCCTGCAGGTGAACGTCAGCGGCGAGGCCAGCAAGTCCGGCTGCGCCCCGGAGGAGCTGCCGGCCCTGGCCGCCGCCGTGGCCGCCCTGCCGAACCTGAAGCTGCGCGGGCTGATGGCCATCCCCGAACCCACCGAGGATGTCGCCGCCCAGCGCGCCGCCTTCGCCCGCCTGCGCGAACTCCTGACTGCCCTGAACCTCGGCCTGGACACCCTGTCCATGGGCATGAGCCACGACCTCGAAGCCGCCATCGCCGAAGGCGCCACCTGCGTGCGCATCGGCACCGCGCTGTTCGGCGCGCGCGACTACGGTCCCCATTCTTGATCAAGGAACGCAACCCATGAGCACCACCCGCATCGCTTTCATCGGCGCCGGCAACATGGCCGCCAGCCTGATCGGCGGCCTGCGCGCCCAGGGCGTGCCCGCCAGCCACATCCGCGCCAGCGACCCGGGCGCCGAGCAGCGCGCGAAGATCGCCGCCGAGCATGGCATCGAAGTGTTCGAGGACAATGCCAGCGCCATTGCCGGCGCCGACGTGGTGGTCCTGGCGGTCAAGCCGCAGGTCATGAAGCAGGTCTGCGAGCCGCTGGCCGCGCTGCTCGAACCCGGCCAACTGGTCGTCTCCATCGCCGCCGGCATCCCTTGCGCCAGCCTGTCGCGCTGGCTGGGCAGCGAGCTGCTGGTACGCTGCATGCCCAACACCCCGGCGCTGCTGGGCGAAGGCGCCAGCGGCCTGTACGCCACCGCCCAGGTCAGCGCGGCCCAGCGCCAGCAGGCCGAACAGTTGCTGGGGGCAGTGGGCATCGCCCTGTGGCTGGACGAGGAGAAGCAGATCGACGCCGTCACCGCCGTCTCCGGCAGCGGCCCGGCCTACTTCTTCCTGCTGATGGAAGCCATGATCGCCGCCGGCCAAAAGCTCGGCCTGAGCCCCGAGGTGGCCACCCGCCTGACTCTGCAGACCGCCCTGGGCGCCGCGCGCATGGCCACCGGCAGCGACGTCGGCCCGGCCGAGCTGCGCCGCCGCGTGACCTCGCCCAAGGGCACCACCGAAGCCGCCATCAACGCCTTCCAGGGCAATGGATTCGAAGCACTGGTCGAGCGCGCCCTGGCCGCCGCCGACCACCGTTCCGCCGAACTGGCCGAACAACTGGGGCAATGAGGAGCCTTAAATGACCGGACTTTCCACCGCTGCCATCTACGTCATCCAGACACTGGGCAGCCTCTACCTGCTGATCGTCCTGCTGCGTTTCATCCTGCAGCTGGTGCGCGCCGACTTCTACAACCCGCTCAGCCAGTTCATCGTGCGCGCCACCAAGCCGCTGCTGAACCCGCTGCGCCGGGTGGTCCCGGGCTTCGGCGGCGTCGACCTGGCGTCCCTGGTGCTGGCCATCCTGGTCCAACTGGTGCTGATGATCGTCACCCTGACGCTGATGGGCTACGGCGTCGGCGGCTATGTTCTGCAGTTGCTGGTGTGGTCGGTGATCGCGGTGACCTCGCTGTTCCTCAAGGTGTTCTTCTTCGCCCTGATCATCAGCGTGATCCTCTCCTGGGTCGCCCCGGGCAGCTACAACCCCGGCGCCCAGCTGGTGAACCAGATCTGCGAGCCGCTGCTGGCGCCCTTCCGCAAGCTGCTGCCGAACCTGGGCGGGCTGGACATCTCGCCGATCTTCGCGTTCATCGCACTGAAACTGCTCGACATGCTGGTGATCGGCAATCTCGCCGCCATGACCGGGATGCCGCAGATACTGAGCCCGTTCATGTAATGAGCTTCTACCGCTGGGACGGCGAGGACCTGATCCTCGATTGCCACCTGCAGCCCAAGGCGAGCCGCGACGAGTTCGCCGGGCTGCACGGCGAGCGCCTGAAAATCCGCCTCACCGCCCCGCCGGTGGAGGGCAAGGCCAACGCCCACCTGCTGGCCTTCCTCGGCAAGGCCTTCGGCGTGCCGAAAAGCGCGGTAATACTCGAGAGCGGCGAGCTGAACCGCCAGAAGCGCGTGCGCATCCCCCGGCCGACGCGGCTGCCGGCGGAGCTGGGGATAACCGCTGGGTCGGCTTGACCGACCTTACATGTAGGAATGTGATGAAGGCCAATTGACGCCACCTCGCCGCGCTTCATAATCCAGGCATTCTTCTCTCGCGCAGGACGCGCAAGCCACAGGACCGCCTGGATGAGCATGGAGCGACTCAGTCAGCAGATCGACGCCTACGTCACCTGGAAGCGGGAACTGGTCCGGGACATCATCCGCTACCGCAGCTGGCTGGAGCAGAGCCGGCTGAACAGCGCGGACATAGACGCGCGCCTGGAGCGCGCCCTGCGCCTGCTGCGCCTGGACCACATCACCCTGGCCTTCGTCGGCGAGTTCTCCCGCGGCAAGACAGAGCTGATCAACAGCCTGTTCTTCTCCGAGTACGGCCAGCGCATGCTGCCGTCCCAGGCCGGGCGCACCACCATGTGCCCCACCGAGATCTTCTTCGACCCGCGCTCCGAACGCCCCTACATCCGCCTGCTGCCCATCGAGACGCGGGTGGCCGACGCCAGCATCGCCCGCTTCAAGCAGGTGCCGCGGCACTGGGTGAACATCCCCCTGGACACCTCCGACCCGGCCAACATGGCCCAGGCCTTCGCGCAGATCGCCCGGACCAAGAGCCTGCCGGTGGAGCAGGCGATCCAGCTCGGCTTCCTCCCGGACATGCTCGAAGCCGCCGAACGCCCCGGCCACGTGCACGTGCCGGCCTGGCGCCACGCCCTGGTCAACTTCGACCACCCGCTGCTGCGCCAGGGCCTGCGCATCCTCGACACCCCCGGGCTGAACGCCCTGGGCAGCGAGCCGGAACTGACCCTGTCGATGCTGCCCAGCGCCCAGGCGGTGGTCTTCCTGCTGGCCGCCGACACCGGCGTCACCGCCTCGGACCTGGCGGTCTGGCAGGAGCACGTGCGGCACCTGGTGGAAGACGGCCAGTGCACCCTGTACGCGGTGCTGAACAAGATCGACGTGCTCTGGGACGACCTGGCCGGCGAGGCCTTCGTGCAGAACGCCATCCAGCGCGTGCGCGACGCCACCGCGCGGCAGCTGGGCATCGCCCGCGACGCGGTGCTGCCGCTGTCGGCCAAGCAGGCGCTGCTGGCCAAGGTGCGCAAGGACGGCGAACTGCTCGCCCGCAGCCAGCTGGAAAGCCTGGAGAACCTGCTCTGCGAACGCATAGTGGCGGACAAGGAGCGCCTGCTGGAGGGCGCCGTGCTCGGCCAGGTGCTGGCCCTGCTGAACAACAGCCAGCACAGCCTGCGCGCCCGCCTGGAGCGCCTGCGCGAGCAGCAGGCGCTGCTCGAGGGCCAGCAGCAGGACAGCGGCCAGCTGCTGTTCGAGCTGACCGCGCGGACCAAGGAGGACCACGGCCGCCATCACCGCCGCCTGCTCAACCTGAAGACCAACCAGCGCCTGCTGCGCCGCCAGGGCGAACTGCTCGGCCAGACCGTGCGCGCCGAACGCCTGCAGCAGCACCTGGCCAAGGTCCACGAGAAACTGCGCGGCAGCTGGACCACCCTGGGCATCAACCAGGCCATCCTGAACTTCTTCCAGGCCGTGGAGGGCGACCTGCACAGCCTGCAGCACGAGGCCGAGCTGGGCAACCGCATGGTCGAGGCCATCTACCTGCGGCACAACCAGGAAAACCCGCTGAACGCCCTGGACGCCCCGCGCTTCGACGTCGCCGGCTACCAGCGCGAACTGGCCCGGCTGCGCGACCAGGCCGACCGCTTCCGCCTGCAGCTCAAGACCCTGCTCACCGAACAGCGCCTGCTGACGCGGCGCTTCATCGCCACCCTGGCCCAGGAGGTGATCCTGCTGCACCAGCGCGTGCGCGAGGAAGTCGAGCGCTGGGCCACCGACGCCCTGATGCCGCTGATGCAGTACACCCTGGAGAACAAGCAACTGCTGGAAACCCACATGCTGCGCCTGAAGGCCCTGGCCCAGGAAACCCAGCAGGTGCGCCAGCGCGCGCTGCTCATGGCGCGCTACCAGGAAGAGCTGGAGAAACAGCTGGCCGAAGCCTCGGACATCCTCCGCCTGCTGCGCCGCCCCTCGCCGCTGCAACGCCAGGCCCGCGTGGTCGCCCTGCCCGGCTCGCAGCGCGCCTGAACGCCTGCGGCAGGCCCGGCCTTGCCGCAGGGGGCGGTGCTCTTTAGACTGGCGCCCTCCTTTTATTCATGAGCTGGGTCGATGCCAACAGTCTTCCCCGAAGATTCCGTCGGTCTGGTCTCTCCCCAGACGCTGCACTTCAGCGAACCCCTGGCCCTGGCCAGCGGCAGGACGCTGCCCGAATACCAGCTGGTGATCGAGACCTACGGCGAGCTGAACGCCACGGCGAGTAACGCCGTGCTGATCTGCCATGCGCTTTCCGGCCACCACCACGCCGCCGGCTACCACAGCCCCGACGAGCGCAAGCCGGGCTGGTGGGACAGCTGCATCGGCCCGGGCAAGGCCATCGACACCCGCAAGTTCTTCGTGGTCGCGCTGAACAACCTCGGCGGCTGCAACGGCTCCACCGGCCCCACCAACCTCGACCCGGCCACCGGCCGCGTCTACGGCTCCGATTTCCCGGTGGTCACCGTGGAAGACTGGGTCAACAGCCAGGCGCGCCTGGCCGACCGCCTGGGCATTGCGCAATGGGCCGCGATCGTCGGCGGCAGCCTCGGCGGCATGCAGGCGCTGCAGTGGACCATCAGCTACCCCGAGCGCGTGCGCCACTGCCTGTGCATCGCCAGCGCGCCCAAGCTCTCGGCGCAGAACATCGCCTTCAACGAAGTGGCGCGCCAGGCCATCCTCTCCGACCCGGAGTTCCTCGGCGGGCACTTCCAGGAACAGGGCGTGATACCGCGCCACGGCCTGCGCCTGGCGCGCATGGTCGGGCACATCACCTACCTGTCCGATGACGCCATGGGCGAGAAGTTCGGCCGAGACCGCAAGGCCGAGAAGCTCAACTACGACCTCTACAACGTCGAGTTCCAGGTCGAGAGCTACCTGCGCTACCAGGGCGAGGAGTTCTCCACCCGCTTCGACGCCAACACCTA
The DNA here is from genome assembly GCF_003176655.1 of Pseudomonas sp. RW407. Classification (NCBI taxonomy): domain Bacteria; kingdom Pseudomonadati; phylum Pseudomonadota; class Gammaproteobacteria; order Pseudomonadales; family Pseudomonadaceae; genus Pseudomonas; species Pseudomonas sp. RW407. The sequence goes on from NZ_QGSL01000029.1 coordinate 853,360, forward strand.
CCTGCTGATGACCAAGGCGCTGGACTACTTCGACCCGGCCTCCGCCCACGACGGCGACCTGGTGCGCACCCTGGCCGGAGTGAAGGCGGACTTCTGCGTGATGTCCTTCACCACCGACTGGCGCTTCTCCCCGGCGCGCTCGCGGGAGATCGTCGACGCCCTGATCGCGGCGAAGAAGAACGTCTGCTACCTGGAGATCGACGCGCCCCAGGGCCACGACGCCTTCCTCATGCCGATCCCCCGCTACCTGCAGGCCTTCAGCGCCTACATGAACCGCATCAGCGTATAAGGAAGCCCCATGCGCGCCGACCTGGAAATCATCCAAGACTGGATCCCCGCCGGCAGCCGGGTGCTCGACCTGGGCTGCGGCGACGGCGAACTGCTCGCCTGGCTGGCCGAACACAAGCAGGTGACCGGCTATGGCCTGGAGATCGACAGCGAGAACATCGCCAAATGCGTCGAACGCGGGGTGAACGTCATCGAGCAGGACCTGGACAAGGGCCTCGGCAGCTTCGCCAGCAACAGCTTCGACGTGGTGGTCATGACCCAGGCCCTGCAGGCCGTGCACTATCCGGACAGGATCCTCGAGGAAATGCTCCGCGTCGGCCGCACCTGCATCATCACCTTCCCCAACTTCGGCCACTGGCGCTGCCGCTGGTACCTGGCGCGCAATGGCCGCATGCCGGTGTCGGAATTCCTTCCCTACACCTGGTACAACACGCCGAACATCCACTTCTGCACCTTCAAGGACTTCGAGGCGCTGTGCCGCGAGCAGCGCCTGCGGGTGCTCGACCGCCTGGCGGTGGACCGTGACCACCGTCATCGCTGGTCCTGCCGAGTTTGGCCTAATCTGTTGGGTGAAATCGGTATCTACCGGGTCAGCGGTCCAAGCCTGCCGGACCACCGCATCGCCGTCTGAACCGCCCGGGGCCCCGAAACCCAGGAGAAGAAAACCATGCGCCGCCTAGCCTCCCTGCTGTTCTGCCTGTTCCTGGCCCTGCCGGCCTTCGCCGAGCAGGCCACCACGCTGGGGGACCTCAAGGTCCACTACAGCGTCTACAACTCCAGCTTCCTCCAGCCCAAGGTCGCCGCGGCCGTCGGCGTGGTGCGCAGCAAGGCCCAGGGCGTGATCAACATCGTGCCGCTGGACGCCAGCGGCAAGCCGGCCCAGGTCACCGTCTCCGGCACCGCCAAGAACCTCATGGGCCAGTCGACCCCGCTGACCTTCAAGCGGGTGGTCGAGGAAGGCGCGGTCTACCACATCGCCCAGTTCCCCATCGAAGGCCGTGACACCCTGACCTTCGACATCCAGGTACAAAAGGGCTCCGAAGCCCCGCAAAGCTTCGAGTTCATGCAGGAAATCTACCCAGACGAATGATCAAGCTCGACCAACTGGTGCTGGCCAGTCACAACGCCGGCAAACTCAAGGAGCTCCAGGCCATGCTGGGCGCCCACGTGAAGGTGCGCTCCATCGGCGAGTTCAGCGACGTGGAGCCGGAGGAAACCGGCCTCTCCTTCGTCGAGAACGCCATCCTCAAAGCGCGCAACGCCGCGCGCATCTCCGGGCTGCCGGCGCTGGCCGACGACTCGGGCCTGGCGGTGGACCATCTCGGCGGCGCGCCGGGCATCTACTCCGCGCGCTACGCCGACGGCAAGGGTGATGCGGCGAACAACGCCAAGCTGCTGGACGCCCTGCGCGAGGTGCCGGACGAAGAGCGCGGCGCGCAGTTCGTCAGCGTCCTGGCCCTGGTGCGGCACGCCGACGACCCGCTGCCGATCCTCTGCGAAGGCATCTGGGAAGGCAGCATCCTGCGCGAGGCCCGCGGCGAGCACGGCTTCGGCTACGACCCGCTGTTCTGGGTGCCCGAAAGCGGCTGCTCCAGCGCCGAACTGCCCCCCGAGCAGAAGAACCGCCTGAGCCACCGCGCCCGCGCCATGGCCCTGCTGAAGCAGCGGTTGGGGTTATGAACAAGGCGACAGGCTCCAGGCTCCAGGCCCCAGGCAAAAGCCACGACCTGCAGCCTGCAGCCTGCGGCCTGCAGCTGCCGCCCCTGGCGGCTTATGTCCATATCCCCTGGTGCGTGCGCAAATGCCCGTACTGCGACTTCAACTCCCACGCCGCCGGCCCGGAGCTGCCCGAGGACGCCTACGTCCAGGCGCTGCTGGCCGACCTGGCGGCTGACCGGCGGCACGTCCACGGGCGCAAGCTGACCTCGATCTTCTTCGGCGGCGGCACCCCCAGCCTGTTCTCCGCCCAGGCCCTGGGCCGCATCCTCGAAGGCCTGGAGCGCGAAGTCGGTTTCGAGCCAGGCATCGAGATCACCCTGGAAGCCAACCCCGGCACCTTCGAACAAGCCAAGTTCGCCGACTACCGGGCCCTGGGCATCAATCGCCTGTCCATCGGCGTGCAGAGCTTCCAGGCCGACAAGCTCAAGGCCCTGGGCCGCATCCACGACGGCGGCGAAGCCGTGCGCGCGGCGGACATGGCGCGCCGCGCCGGCTTCGACAACTTCAACCTGGACCTGATGCACGGCCTGCCGCAGCAGAGCGTGGCCGACGCCCTGGCCGACCTGGAACAGGCCATCGCCCTGGCCCCGACGCACCTGTCCTGGTACCAGTTGACCATGGAGCCGAACACGGTGTTCTGGAGCCAGCCGCCGGAACTGCCGGAAGACGACGCCCTGTGGGAAATCCAGGAAGCCGGCCAGGCCCGCCTGGCGCAGGCGGGCTACCGGCAGTACGAGACCTCGGCCTACGCCCGCGACGGCCTGCGCGCCCGGCACAACCTCAACTACTGGACCTTCGGCGACTTCCTCGGCCTAGGCGCCGGCGCCCACGCCAAGCTGAGCAGCCCGCAAGGCCGCATCCTGCGCACCTGGAAGACGCGCCTGCCGAAGGACTACCTGAACCCGGCCAAGGCCTTCCAGGCCGGCGAGCGCGAACTGGAAGCGGCCGACCTGCCCTTCGAGTTCATGATGAACGCCCTGCGCCTGGTGGACGGCGTCCCCGCGACGCTGTTCGAGCAACGCACCGGCCAGCCCCTGCAAGCCATCGCCGAAGCCTGCCGCGAAGCCCGCGCCCAGGGCCTGCTGGCCGAGGACGACGAGCGCCTGCGGCCGACCGAGCGCGGCCAGCTGTTCCTCAACGACCTGCTGCAGCAGTTCCTGCCCTGAGGCCAGCGCGCGGCATGCGAGCGACCATCGTCCTGGTGATCTACAAGGAAAAGCTCAGCGATTCGCAGAGCTTCCGCAGCCTTCTGCAGAACCAGGCCCTGCTGGCCGCCCATGACTTCAGCCTGGTCATCCACGACAACAGCCCCACGCCCCAGGCGCTACCGCCCGGCGAATATCCCATCGCCGTGCACTACAGGCATGACCCGAGCAACCCGGGCCTTGCCGCGGCCTACAACCTGGCGCTGCGCGATGCCCGCGAGCGCGGCAGCGACTGGCTGCTGCTGCTCGACCAGGACACCCGGCTACCGGAGGCGTACTTCCAGGAGCTGACCGAGCAGGCCGATGGCCTGGCCGTCGATTGCGTCTGCCTGGTGCCACAAGTCAGCGATGGCCAGCGCCAGGTCTCGCCCATGGACAACAGCCGCGTGCGCGCCAGCGCGGAAGGCATCGAGGCCGGCTATCGCAGGCACCAGGTGACCGCGATCAATTCCGGCGCCTGCTGGCGCACGGCCTGGCTGGCCCGGATCGGCGGCTTCAACCCCGACTTCCCGCTGGACTACCTGGACCACTGGGCCTTCCACCGCGCACTGTCCGACGGCCAGCAAGTCTACGTCATGGCCGCCCGGGTCCGGCAGAACCTCTCGATCAGCAACCGCAACCAGGTTTCCCGGGCCCGCTACGAAAGCATCTACGAGTCGGAGTATCGCTACTACAGCCAGTACCGCACCGAGCTCTTCGCCAGTTACCGGCGCCACCTGCCACTGCGCCTGATCAAGCAGCTTCTGATGTTCCGCGAGAAGAAACTGGCCTGGAAGACGTTGCAGCTGCTGCTGCGAAAA
>NZ_QGSL01000029.1:857381-880341 GCF_003176655.1 Pseudomonas sp. RW407
GAGAAAGGATTTGGCGTCAGTCGGGAACCTTGTAGTAGCCGGCTAACGCCGAAATACCCGAGCACGCCGAACGGTCCCCTCTCCCTTCAGGGAGAGGGTTAGGGAGAGGGTGCTCTCATGCCTGACACCGGCATGACCGGAAAACTCCGTTCGCGAGCAAGCTCGCTCCTACAAAAGCGAAAACCCCCTCGCGCAACTTGCTCAACCCTGAATATGCGTAATTAGCATATTAGGATATGCAAAAAATGAATTTCCATCATGAAGTGCTTGCCTATAGCTTCTAAGAACAACGTCCACCAAGACGTTTTTCTTATAACGAAAGCCGCCGACCTTATGCAGCGGCCCAGGCGAGGGCAACACAGTGAGCGTGGAAATTCTCGGCATGATCACCGCCACCCCGAGTTCCGAGGTGGATCAGCCGCTGGGTGACGCGGTGGACGCCGGTTTCGTCCGGCGCTTCGCCCAGGCTCATGAGGACGCCGGTTTCGACCGCGTGCTGGTGGGCTACTTCAGCAATGCCGCCGAGGGCGCCGTGGTCAGCTCTTTCGTCGCCGCCGCCACCCAGCGCCTGGGCATCCTCCTGGCCTACCGCCCCGGGGTGATCGCGCCGCCGCTGGCCGCGCGCCAGCTGGCCACCCTCGACCAGTTCAGCGACGGCCGCCTGGCCCTCAACGTGGTCAGCGGCGGCAACGACGAGGACCTGGCCCGCGACGGCGACTACCTCGACCACGACCGCCGCTACGCCCGCACCGACGAGTACCTCGCTGCCCTGCGGCGCATCTGGACCGCCACCGGCCCGGTGGACTTCGCCGGCGAGTTCTACCGCTTCCAGGGCGCCTCGCCGGCCGTGCGTCCGCGGCAGAAACCGCACATCCCGATCTACTTCAGTGGCTCCTCCGATGCCGCCATCGAGGTCGCCGCCAAGCACGCCGACACCTACATGCTCTGGGGCGAGCCGCTGGCCGCGGTCGATGGCCATATCCGCCGCGTGCGCGCCGCCGCCCAGGCCCAGGGCCGCGAGCCGCGCTTCTCGGTGTCGTTCCGGCCGATAGTCGCGGACACCGAGGAAGCCGCCTGGAAGCGCGCCGCCGAGGTGCTCGAACAGGTGCGCGAGAACCGCACCCGCCTGGGCCTGCCGCTCAACGACCACCAGCCCGAGAACGTCGGCTCGCAGCGCCTGCTGGCCGCCGCGCAACAGGGCGAGGTGCTCGACACCCGGCTGTGGACCGGCGTGGCCCGGCTGACCGGCGCGCGCTGGAACTCCACCGCCCTGGTCGGCACCCCCGAGCAGGTCGCCGCCGCCCTCGGCGAGTACTACCGCCTGGGCGTTTCCACTTTCCTGATCCGTGGCTTCGACCCGCTCGGCGACGCCGTGCGCTACGGCCAGGGCCTGATTCCCGCCATCCACGACCACGTCGCCCGCCTGCCGCAACTGCGCCGCGCCGGCTGAGGAGCCCCACCGATGAACCTGAAACGACGCCTGCGCGCCACCTTCGCCGCGCTGCTGCTGGGCGCGCCCCTGGCCCAGGCCGCCGACCTGCCGACGCTGCGCGTGGGCGACCAGAACTACTACAACGTGCGCGCCTCCATGGAGGCCTCGGGCGTGCTCGAAGGCGCGCCCTACACGGTCGACTGGAAGCACTTCCAGTCCGCCGCGCCGGTGGCCGAAGGGCTGCAGGCCGGCGCGCTGGACCTGGGCTTCCTCGGCGATTCCGGGTTCATCTTCCTGGCCGCCAAGGGCGCGCCGGTGAAGCTGATCGGCGTGTCGCGGCAGAACCCCGACACCATCGCCCTGCTGGTGCCCAAGGACTCGCCGGTGAAGACCATCGCCGACCTCAAGGGCAAGAAGGTCGCCTACTGGCCCGGCGCCTGGAGCCAGCAGCTGACCCTGCGGGCGCTGGAGAAGGCCGGCCTGCCGAAGGACTACGTGGACTTCGTGAAACTGATGCCGATCGACGCCGCCGCCGCCCTGCCGCGCGGCAGCATCGACGCCTTCCCGGTGTGGGAGCCGTACATCTCGCAGCAGATCGTGTTCTCCGGCGCGCGGCCGATCCTCACCGCCCGCGACCTGATGCCGGGGCTGTCGAGCATCGCCGCCAACGCCGACTCCATCGAGCCCAAGCGTGCGCAGATAGCCGACTTCCTCGGCCGCCTGCAGAAGGCCCGGGCCTGGGTCGAGGCGCACAAGGAGCAGTACGCCGACATCTGGGCGAAGAAGGCCAACCTCGACCAGGCGGTGTCGCGCCACTGGATCGGCCAGGCCGGCATGAGCGTCGGCCCGGTGGACAGCCAGGCCGCCGCCGACTATCAGGGCACCGCCGACTTCCTGGTGCAGACCGGCGCGCTGCCCAAGGCCTTCGACACCGCCAGCGTGATCGACACCTCCTTCGCCAAAGCCTTCCACTGAGCACGGAGCACAGACCATGAGCATCCAGTTCCTCGGCATGATCGGCCACCGCCTGGCCTCGGAAACCCTCGCCCCGGCCGGCCCGATCCTCGACAAGCAGTACATCGCCGCCTTCGCCCGCGCCCACGAGGAGGCTGGCTTCGACCGCATCCTGGTCGGCTACTGGTCGGACCAGCCGGACGGCTTCCTGGTGGCCGCCACCGCCGGCCTGGCCACCTCCAGGATCAACTTCCTGCTGGCGCACCGCCCCGGCTTCGTCGCGCCGACCCTGGCCGCGCGCAAGCTGGCCACCCTGGAGCACCTGCTCGACGGGCGCCTGGCGGTGCACATCATCAGCGGCGGCAGCGACGCCGACCAGCGCAAGGACGGCGACTACCTCGACCACGACCAGCGCTACGCCCGCAGCGAGGAATTCATCGAGGTGCTCAAGCGCACCTGGACCAGCGCCGAGCCCTTCGACTTCCACGGCGAGCACTACCGCGTGGAACAGGCCTTCTCGGCCATCCGCCCGCAGCAGAAGCCGCACATCCCGGTGTACTTCGGCGGCTCTTCGGAGGCCGCGCTGAAGGTCGCCGGCAAGCAGGCCGACGTGTTCATGCTCTGGGGCGAACCCCTGGCCCAGGCCGCCGAGACCATCGCCGCGGTGCGCGAGCAGGCGCGGCAGCATGGCCGCGAGGTGGAGTTCAGCCTGTCGTTCCGGCCGATCCTCGGGCGCACCGAGGAAGAGGCCTGGGCCAAGGCCGAGGCGATCCGCGCCACCGCCGGCGAGCGCCTGGGCGAGGCCGGTTTTCCCAAGGGCAAGCCGCAGAGCGTCGGCGCCCAGCGCCTGCTCAAGGCGGTGGAGCAGGGCGACCGCATCGACGAGCGGCTGTGGACCGGCATCGCCAAGCTGGTCGGCGGCGGGCACAACTCCACCGCCCTGGTCGGCACCCCGGAGCAGGTCGCCGATGCGCTGCTGGCCTACTACGACCTGGGCGTGCGCAGCATCCTCATCCGTGGTTTCGACCCGCTCAACGACGCCGTGGAATACGGCCGCGAGCTGATCCCGCTGACCCGCGCCAAGGTCGCCGAGCGCGAGCGCCGGCGTGCCACGGCCTGAGCCCATGACCGTTCCGCAGACCCCGCCGCTGGCGCTCAACGACCTGCTGCCGGCGCTCACCCGGCAACTGGCGGAAAGCGCCGAGGCCTACGACCGCAGCGGCGACTTCCCCCACGCCAACCTCGCCCTGCTGCAACGCCACGGCCTGCTCGGCCTGGCCCTGCCGCAAGCGCTCGGCGGCCCCGGCGCCAGCCTCGGCGAACTGCGCCGGGTGGTCGGCGCCGTGGCCCGTGGCGAGCCTTCCACCGCGCTGGTGCTGTGCATGCAGTACCTGCACCTGCGGCGCCTGGCCGACAACCCCGACTGGCCGGAAGCGCTGAAGCGCCGCGTAGCCCGCGAGGCGCTGGAACAGGGTGCGCTGATCAACAGCCTGCGGGTGGAGCCGGAGCTGGGCTCGCCCTCGCGCGGTGGCCTGCCGCAGACCGTGGCCCGCCGCGAGGGCGACGGCTGGCGGCTGTCCGGGCACAAGCTCTACACCACCGGCATTCCCGGCCTGACCTGGCTGGCGGTGTGGGCGCGCAGCGACGAGCCGACGCCGCGCGTGGGCACCTGGCTGGTGCGCCGCGACAGCCCCGGTATTCGCATCGTGGAAAGCTGGGACCACCTGGGCATGCGCGCCACCGGCAGTCATGAAGTGATTTTCGAGGACGTGCCGGTGCCACTGGAAAACGCCGTCGGCCTCTATCCCCACGACCAGCCGCCGGTGCCGGACGAGGCCGTGCTGCGCGACTTCGCCCAGGCCAGCGCGGCGCTGCTGGGTGCGCTCTACGACGGCATCGCCGGGGCCGCCCGCGACTGGCTCGTGCAGTGGCTGGGCGAGCGCGTGCCGGCCAGCCTCGGCGCGCCCCTGGCGAGCCTGCCGCGGGTGCAGGAGGCGGTCGGCGCCATCGACGGCCTGCTGCTGCAGAACCGCCTGCTGCTCGACGCCGCCTGCCGCGACCGCCTGACTGCCAGCGAGTCGGGGCTGATCAAGGTCGGCGTCACCGACAACGCGGTGGCGGTGGTCGAGAAAGCCCTGGAGCTGACCGGCAACCACGGCCTCAGCCGCCACAACCCCTTGCAGCGGCATTACCGCGACGTGCTCTGCGGGCGCGTGCACACACCGCAGAAAGACAGCGTCTGGATCGCGGCGGGGAGGGCGGTGCTGAGCCCCTGAACCCCGGGATTACCTGAAGGAAACGACGGCAATATCGGCGACCGCACCGGCGGAACGGATAGCCCAAGACCACCCCCGGCTTCCGTGCGGAGCCGCCTGGAGATTGCCCCATGAAGACCCCCCTGCGTGTCCTCGCCGGCCTGCTGGCCGCGACCCTGCTGGCCGGTGCCGCCAGCGCCGCCGAACCCGTCACCCTGCGCCTGGGCGACGTGAAGGGCGACCGCTACGCCTCGCTACGCGCCTCCGGCGAGCTGGAGAACCTGCCGTACAAGCTGGAGCTGTCCGCCTTCCCCTCCGGCGCCCCGGTGCTCGAAGCACTGAACGCCGGCGCCCTGGACATCGGCTTCACCGGCGACATCCCGTTCCTCTTCGTCTACGCCGCCGGCGCGCCGCTCAAGGCCGTCGGCGCCTGGCACTTCAACCCGGCGACCGTGGCGCTGGTGGTGGGCAAGGACTCGCCCATCCACTCGGTGGCCGAGCTCAAGGGCAAGCGCATCGCCGTCAACCGCGGCGGCTGGGGCCACTTCATGGCCCTGGGTGCGCTGCGCCGTGCCGGGCTCAAGCCGGAAGACGTGACCTTTTCCTTCCTCGGCCCGGTGGACGGCCGCGCCGCCCTGGTGCGCGGCTCGGTGGACGCCTGGGTGCCCTGGGAGCCCTACACCTCCAGCGCAGTGCTGCTCGACCAGGCGCGGGTGATCGACAACGGCGAGGGCATCATGACCGGCTATTCCTATGCCCTGGCCAGCGACGCCGCCATCGCCGCCAAGAAGGCCGCCATCACCGACCTGCTGACGCGCCTGGCGCGCGCCCAGGTCTGGGCGCTGCAGCACCCGGACGAGTTCGCCGCGGCCCTGGCCAAGGACCTGAACATGCCCCGGGAAGTCACCCGCCGCTGGGTGGGCGAGGCGCGCATCAGCCCCATCGTGTTCGACGAGCGCATCGCCGCCACCCTGCAGAAGGCCGCCGACTTCTTCCATGGCGAAGGCGTGCTGCCCAAGGCGCTGAACGTCACCCCGGCGTTCGACTTCAGCCTGTCCGGCGGCGCCGCCGAAGTGGCCCGCCACCTGCCCGCCGACCTCACCGTCGGCCAAAGGCAGCCCTGACGGTTCTCAGCTAAGGCAAAAAGGTTATTTAACCTTGCCGTACCGCTTGGATATGGTTCTAAGTACCGCCCCGGCCGCGCCTCGCGCGCGGCGCAACGGGGCGCCGCCGAACCCCTTCGCTTCAGTCTCCCCGCGCGCCATTCGCCCAGGCACTGATCCCGTCGTCCCGAGGTGCCCATGAGCGTCGCCCCGTCCCGGCTGGCCCCCGCCGAGCCGTTCCTCCAGCGCGCCGTCGCCGGCCCCGCCGCCTGGGCCCGCGCCCTGCGCGAATCCGGGCTGCTGCGGCTGTCGCTGCCGGCCCAGCTGGGGGGCGGCGGCAGCCCCTGGCGCGAGGTCCTGCAGGTTCTGCGTGACCTCTGCGAACGCGACGGCGGCCTGGCCCGGCTGTTCGCCGTGCACCACCTGCAGCTGACCCGCGTGCGCCTGCTCGGCAGCCGCGAGCAACTGCAACGCCTGCTGCACCTGAGCCTGCTGCGCGAGCCGCTATGGGGCGCGCTGGGCGAGGACGACGGCCAGCGGCTGCGGGCGGAAGAACACGTGCGCGGCGGCTTCCGCGTCAACGGCGCGCAGTGGGACGCCTTCACCGCCGAGGCGGCCGACTGGCTGCTGCTGCGCGCCTGGCACGCGCCCAGCGGCGACTTCCTGCTGGCTGCGCTGCCCAGCGCCCGGGCGGGCCTTGCGCTGCGCGCCGGCGCCCTCTGCCAGGGCCTGCGACTGCACCCGGAAGACATCCTGCTGCCGCCGGGCCTGGCGGCCACGCCCAGGCGCGTGCTCTGCGACGGCCTGGCGCAACTGCTGCAGGCCAACGTCGCCCTGGGCCTGGCGCTGCAGGCCGCGGACAGCCTGGACCTGCCCGAGGCCTCGGAACTGTCGCGGCTGCTCGGCCTGGGCCTGGTGCTCAGCGAGCAGGCCGCCCTGCAACTGGACGAGGGCATCGAGGCGGGCGCGGCGCTGGCCTTCGGCCGCGCCAGCCACTTCGCCAACCTCGCCGCCCAGGCCCTGGCGGTGGCCCGCCAGGCGGCCCAGGCGAGCCTCCGTGCGGAAGGCGTGAGGGCCCGGCTGCTGGGGGCTGCGCACTGATGGCGGGATGAATCCGGGCGATATTAGTTAAGAACTAAAAATTATTTATTTCTGATTTTTTATAGCTGTAATCTTCACTTCACCGGACCACCGGACTCATCTAGAACACCTGACCCCAGTCCCGTGGTCCGTCCTCGCTCTGCAGGCGGCCGCCCCGTACCCGAGGAGCCGTACCCATGTCCCGCAGCCCGTTCCTGCGCCGTTTCGCCGTCGGCCTCGCCGCCTCCGCCGCCCTGCTGGGCGCCCTGGGCGCGCACGCCGAAGGTACCCTGCGCATCGGTTTCCAGAAGTCCTCCACCCTGCTGACCATCGTCAAGGCCCAGGGCACCCTGGAGCGCGAGCTGGGCAAGCAGGGCATCAAGGTGAGCTGGCATGAGTTCCCCAGCGGCCTGCCGCTGCTCGAATCGCTCAACGTCGGCAACGTCGACCTGTCCGCCGACGTCGCCGACACCGTGCCGGTGTTCGCCCAGGCCGCCGGCGCGCAGCTGACCTACTTCGCCCGCGAAACCCCCTCGCCCACCGCACAGTCGATCCTGGTGCCGGAGGATTCGCCGCTGAAATCCCTGGCCGACCTGAAAGGCAAGCGCGTGGCCGTGACCAAGGCCGCCGGCAGCCACTACCTGCTGATCGCCGCGCTGGCCAAGGCCGGCCTGAAATTTTCCGACATCCAGCCGGCCTACCTGACCCCCGCCGACGGCCGCGCCGCCTTCGAGAACCACAAGGTCGACGCCTGGGTGACCTGGGACCCGTACGTCGCCAGCGCCCAGCGCCAGCAGCACGCCCGCGTGCTCGCCGACGGCCAGGGCCTGGCCAGTTACCAGCGCTACTACCTGGCCTCCAGCGACTATGCCAAGGCCCACCCGGAAGTGCTCAAGCAGGTCTTCGCCGAGTTGCAGAAGACCGGGCGCTGGGTGAAGGAACACCCGGCCGACGCGGCCAAGGTGCTCGGCCCGCTGTGGGGCAACCTCGACGCCGCCACCGTGGAGCAGGCCAACACCCGCCGCAGCTACGACGTGCAGCCGGTGCGCGCCGACGGCCTCGACGAGCAGCAGCGCATCGCCGACGCCTTCTACGCCCAGGGCCTGCTGCCCAAGCCGGTGGACGCCCATGCGGTGCAGGTCTGGCAGCCGGACCTGGCGCGCAACTGAGCCGAATTTCCCGCCGCCCCGCGAGGGGCGGCCCGTCACGGCCCGGCCGGCCGCCCCGAATGCATTTCCAGGAGCACCCCATGAAACGCACCTTCGCCCCGCGCCGCCTGCTGGCCGCGCTCGCCCTGGCCGGCGTCGCCGGCATCGCCCAGGCCGACATCACCCTCGGCTACCAGACCGGCGTGGACCCGACCAAGGTCCCGCAGGCCGACGGCACCTACGAGAAAGCCATCGGCGAGAAGCTCGACTGGCGCCGCTTCAACAGCGGCCCGGAAGTGGTCGCCGCCATCGCCTCCGGCGACGTGCAGCTGGGCAACCTCGGTTCCAGCCCGCTGGCCGCCGCCACCTCCCGCGGCCTGCCGATCGTGGCCTTCATCGTCACCGCGCAGATCAATGCGGCGGAAGCCCTGGTGGTGCGCAACGGCAGCAAGATCGAGAAGCCCGAGGACCTGGTCGGCAAGACCATCGCCACGCCCTTCGTGTCCACCTCGCACTACAGCCTGCTGGGCGCGCTCAAGCACTGGAAGATCGACCCCACCAAGGTGAAGATCGTCAACCTCAACCCCACCGAGATCGCCGCCGCCTGGCGTCGCGGCGACATCGACGGGGCCTTCGTCTGGTCCCCGGCCCTGGGCGAGATCAAGAAGAGCGGCAAGGTGCTGACCGACGCCGCGGAAGTGGGCAAGTGGGGCGCGCCGACCTTCGAGGTCTGGGTGGCCCGCAAGGACTTCGCCGAGAAGCACCCGGAGGTGCTGGCCAAGTTCGCCCGCGTGACCCTCGACTCCTTCGCCGACTACAACGCCCACAAGGCCCAGTGGACCGCCGACTCCGAACAGGCGAAGAAGATCGCCCGGCTGACCGGCGCCGCCCCCGAGGACGTGCCCGAGCTGCTGGCCGGCAGCGCCTTCCCGGAGACGAAGGAACAGCTCTCCAGCGCCCTGCTCGGTGGCGGCACCGCCAAGGACATCGCCGGGACCGCGGCCTTCCTGAAAGAACAGAAGCGCGTGCCTTCGGTGCTCAAGGACTACTCGCCCTACGTCAGCGCGGAGTACGTGCGCCAGGCGGAGAGCGTGCAGGTGGGGCAGCGCTGATCGCGCCGGCCTGCTCGATCTCCCTGTAGGAGCGAGCTTGCTCGCGAACAGCCCGGCACCTTCCTCCACCTCGTCATTCCCGCGAACGCGGGAACCCAGAGACTCTGGATCCCCGCGTTCGCGGGGATGACGGGGAAGGTGTGGTGTGAAGCGGGTTCGCGAGCAAGCTCGCTCCTACGAAGAGCGAAGAGCGCAACGTGCGAAGCGCCCAGCATTCCTTCTTACCCTACGGAGGGCAGAAACATGAGCCGTTTGACGGCCGAGGCGGTGAGCCTCTCCTTCGAGCAGCATGGCCAGACCCGGCGCGTGCTGCATGAACTGACCCTGGACGTGGCCAAGGGCGAGTCCCTGGTGGTGCTCGGCCCTTCGGGCTGCGGCAAGTCCACCCTGCTCAATGTCCTCGCCGGTTTCCAGAAGCCCGACCGTGGCCGCGTGCAGATCGACGGGCGGACCCTCGAAGGCCCCGGTGGCGAACGCGGCGTGGTGTTCCAGGACGACGCCCTGATGCCCTGGCTGGATGCCCTCGACAACGTCGCCCTGGGCCTGCGCATCCGCGGCCTGGGCCGCGCCGAGCGCGAGGCCCGCGCACGCGAGGTGCTGGCCCTGGTCGGCCTGCAGGAGCATGCGCATTACCGCGTCTCGCAGCTTTCCGGCGGCCAGCGCCAGCGCCTCGGCCTGGCCCGCGCCCTGGCGGTGGAGCCGGACTTCCTGCTGCTCGACGAGCCCTTCGGCGCCCTCGACGCGCTGACCCGCGAGCGCATGCAGGTGCTGACCCTGGAGCTGTGGCGCAAGACCGGCAAGGGCCTGTTCCTGATCACCCACAGCGTCGACGAGGCGCTGTTCCTGGCTACCGACCTGGTGGTCATGGACGGCCCGCCGGCGCGCATCGTCAAGCGCCTGCGCCCGGACTTCGCGCGGCGTTACGCGGCCGGCGAGCCGGTGCGCTCGATCAAGGCCGACCCTGAATTCGGCCGCCTGCGCCAGGCGCTGCTGGATGAGTTCCTGGAAGAACCGGAGGCCGAACATGCCCACTGACACCCTCAGCGCCAAGCTGCCTGCCAGCCGTCGCGCCAAGCCTGCCCGCCCGCGCGACGCGAGGCGCTGGGCCGCCGCCGGGAGCATAGCCGCGCTGGCCGCGCTCTGGTGGTTCGCCACCCATTTCGGCTGGGTCGACACCCTGTTCCTGCCGGCCCCCGAGCAGCTCTACGAAGCGCTGCAGCGGGTGCTCGCCGAAGGCTACGTCGACGCCACGCTGTGGCAGCACATCGGCACCAGCCTGCTGCGCGTGCTGCTGGCCCTGGGCGCGGCGGTGCTCACCGCCATCCCCCTGGGCATCCTCATGGGCCTCAACCCGCTGGTGGGCGCTGCGCTGGACCCGCTGGTGGAGTTCTACCGGCCGATCCCGCCGCTGGCCTACCTGCCGCTGATCGTCATCTGGTTCGGCATCGGCGAGCTGTCCAAGGTGCTGCTGATCTACCTGGCGCTGTTCGCCCCGCTGCTGATCGCCACCGCCGCCGGCGTGCGCCGCGTGGACAAGTCGCGCATCCAGGCGGTGCGCTGCCTGGGCGCCAACCGCTGGCAGGTGGTGCGCCACGTGGTGCTGCCCAGCGCCCTGCCGGAAGTCCTCACCGGCCTGCGCATCGCCCTGGGCGTGGGCTGGTCGACCCTGGTGGCCGCCGAGCTGATCGCCGCCAACCGCGGCCTGGGCTTCATGGTGCAGTCGGCGGCGCAGTTCCTGGCGACCGATGTGGTGGTGCTGGGGATTTTGCTGATTGCTGGGATCGCGCTGGCGTTCGAGGTGAGCCTGCGCTGGTTGCAGCGGCGGTTCGCTTCCTGGGAGTAGGGCTGTAGAGCCAGAGCAAGAGCCCCTCTCCCTAACCCTCTCCCGCAAGCGGGAGAGGGGACTGATCGGAGTCGCCGGCTAGCTCGGCGCTCGACGGATACACCGAACGGCCCCCTCTCCCTTCAGGGAGAGGGCTGGGGAGAGGGTGCTCTTCCCACACAGAACACGAGAGAGAAAAGAAATGACCACCCTGACCCTGGAACCCCTCAGCCCCGCCCTCGGCGCCGTGGTCTCCGGCATCGACCTGCGCCAGAGCCTGGACGACGCCCAGCAACAGGCCATCGAGCAGGCCCTGCTCACCCACCAGGTGCTGTTCTTCCGCGACCAGCCCCTGACGCCGCAGCAGCAGGCCGCTTTCGCCGCGCGCTTCGGCGACCTGCACATCCACCCGATCTACCCCAGTGTGCCCGAGCAGCGCGAGGTGATCGTGCTCGACACCGCCGTCACCGACGTGCGCGACAACGCCATCTGGCACACCGACGTGACCTTCCTGGAAACCCCGGCGCTGGGCGCGGTGCTGGCCGCCAAGCAGTTGCCACCCTACGGCGGCGACACCCTCTGGGCCAGCGGCATCGCCGCCTTCGAGGCGCTGTCCAGGCCGCTGCGGGCGCTGCTCGACGGGCTGACCGCCACCCACGACATCAGCAAGTCCTTCCCCCAGGAGCGCTTCGGCGCCACCGACGCCGACCTGGCGCGCCTGGAAGAGGCGCGGGCGAAGAACCCGCCGCGCTCGCACCCGGTGGTCCGCACCCACCCGGTCACCGGGCGCAAGGCGCTGTTCGTCAGCGACGGCTTCACCACCCGCATCAACGAACTGTCGGCGGCCGAGAGCCGGGCCATCCTCGACCTGCTGTTCGCCCACGTCGCCCGCCCGGAGTTCACCGTGCGCTGGCGCTGGCGCGAGAACGACGTGGCCTTCTGGGACAACCGCGTGACCCAGCACTACGCGGTGGACGACTACCGCCCGCAGCGCCGGGTGATGCACCGCGCGACCATCCTTGGAGACAAGCCGTTCTGACCCCCGCACGCCAACCCTTGCCCTTGTAGGAGCGAGCTTGCTCGCGAACCGCCTCATGCCGAAGCTGTTCGCGAGCAAGCTCGCTCCTACGAAAAGCGGGGGCCGTTGCGTGGGCGGCATTCGGCGTGGTGGGCGTGAACCGCCTCGTGCCAGGGCGGTTCGCGAGCAAGCTCGCTCCTACGAAAAACGGGCTCCGTCGCCTGGGCGACATTCCGCGACGTGGGCGCGCGCGCCGCTCTGGCCTAAGCTTGGCAGGTTGACTTCCAGAGACTGCCTTCCATGCTCGAACGGATTCCGGACGAATCGAACCTGGCCGAACTGACCCTGCGCGGGCTCATCCTCGGCGCCCTCATCACCGTCGTCTTCACCGCCTCCAACGTCTACCTGGGCCTGAAGGTCGGGCTGACGTTCGCCTCGTCGATCCCCGCCGCGGTGATCTCCATGGCGGTGCTGCGCTACTTCTCGGGCTCGAACATCCTCGAGAACAACATGGTGCAGACCCAGGCCTCGGCCGCCGGCACCCTGTCCTCGATCATCTTCATCCTCCCCGGCCTGCTGATGATCGGCTACTGGGCCGGCTTCCCGTTCTGGCAGACGGCGGCCATCTGCTCCATCGGCGGCATCCTCGGGGTGCTCTACACCATCCCGCTGCGCCGGGTGATGGTGGTGCAGAGCAGCCTGCCGTACCCCGAAGGCGTGGCGGCGGCGGAGATTCTCCGCGTCGGCAGTCATGAGGAGGAGCACCCGCAGGCGGGCGACGCCGGCAAGCCGGGCCTGCGCGACATCCTCGCCGGCGGCGTGGTGGCGGCGCTGTTCAGCCTGTTCAGCAGTGGCTTCAAGCTGCTGGCCGAGGGCTTCAGCTTCTGGCTCACCGCGGGCCAGGCGGCGTTCCGCCTGTCCACCGGCTTCTCCCTGGCGCTGGTGGGCGCCGGCTACCTGATGGGCATCACCGCCGGCATCGCCATTCTCATCGGCGTGGTGATCGCCTGGGGCGTGGCGGTGCCGCTGCTCACCGTGAACAGCACCCTGGCCGCCGGGCAGGGCCTGCCGGAGCTGGCCAGCAAGCTGTGGAGCAGCCAGGTGCGCTTCCTCGGCGCCGGCACCATAGGCGTGGCCGCGCTCTGGACCCTGGCCACCCTGTTCAAGCCCATGGTGCAGGGCGTCTGGGCCTCGCTCAGCGCCATCAGCGGGCGCGCCGAGGCCAGCGACCTGCGCACCGAGCGCGACATGCCGGCGGCCTGGATCCTGGCCATCGCCGCGGTCCTGCTGGTGGCGCTGTTCGTGGTCTTCGCCTACTTCCTCGGCCAGGCCGCGCCGGACCTCGCCGGCTTCGCCTTCTGGGGCCTGGTGGCCACCTGCGTGGTGTTCGCCTTCTTCTTCGGCTTCCTGATCGCCGCCGCCTGCGGCTACATGGCCGGCCTGGTGGGCTCCTCCAGCAGCCCGATCTCCGGCATCGGCATCATCGCGGTGATCCTGGTGTCGCTGCTGATCCTCGGCGTCGGCTCGCTGGAGGCCGACTTCCTCGACCGCGAGGGCGGCAAGCTGGCGATCGCCCTGGCGCTGTTCACCACCGCGGTGGTGCTGGCCATCGCCGCCATCTCCAACGACAACCTGCAGGATCTCAAGACCGGCTACCTGGTCGGCGCCACGCCCTGGCGCCAGCAGGTGGCGCTGATCGTCGGCTGCCTGGTGGGCGCGCTGGTGATCCCGCCGGTGCTGGAGCTGCTGTACAACGCCTACGGCTTCCCCAACGCCCTGCCGCGCGCGGGCATGGACCCCGGCGCAGCCCTGGCCGCGCCCCAGGCGACGCTGATGACCGCCATCGCCAGCGGGATTTTCCACGACGCGCTGAACTGGAACATGATCCTCATCGGCGTGGCCCTGGGCATCGCCCTGATCCTCGTCGACGTGCTCCTGCGCCGCACCGGCAAGGCCAGCCTGCCGGTGCTCGCCGTGGGCCTGGGCATCTACCTGCCGCCGACCATCGGCATGACCCTGGTGGTGGGCGCGGTGCTCGCCTGGCTGCTGGAGAGCGCTCTGAAGAAGCGCGCCCAGGCCGCCGGGGTGAACGAGGAGAAGTACGCCGAGCTGCCGCGCCGCCGCGGCGTGCTGCTGGCTTCGGGGCTGATCGTCGGCGAGAGCCTGATGGGCATCCTGCTCGCCGCGCTGATCGGCACCAGCGGCAAGGACGCGCCCCTGGCGCTGGTCGGCGCCGGTTTCGAGGACACCGCGCAGTGGCTGGGGCTGCTGGTGTTCGTGGTGGTCTGCGTGCTGTTCCACCGCCAGGTGCTGGGCAAACGCTGATACAAACGGAGGCTTGGTCGATCGGGGATGTGTGATATATGTTATCGATATCACATATGGAGGACGCCATGCGCACCCTCGTCGACATCCCCGCCGAACACCTCGAAGCGCTCAATGCCCTGGGCGAGCAACAGCAGCAATCGCGCGCCGCGCTGATCCGCGAGGCGGTCGCCGAGTACCTGGTCCGGCACCGCCGGCAGGATGCCGAGGCCGCCTTCGGCCTGTGGAACGGCAGCGCCGGCGACGGCCTGGCCTACCAGCGGAAGGTGCGCGAGGAATGGTGAAGGCGCTGTTCGATACCAACATCCTCATCGACTACCTCAACGGCCACGAACAGGCCCGCGACGAGTTGCGCCGCCACGATGACCCGGCCATCAGCATCGTCACCTGGATGGAGGTGATGATCGGCGCAACGCCCGCCACCGCCGCGGCCACCCGTGCCTTCCTCGACAGCTTCGCCCTGGTGCCGCTCGACGCGTCCGTCGCCGAGCGTGCCGTGGCGGTGCGCCAGGCCCTGCGGGTGAAGCTGCCGGACGCCATCATCAAGGCCAGCGCCGAGGTGCAGGGGCGCCTGCTGGTCACCCGCAACACCCGGGATTTCCCCGCCGACGACGTCGGCGTGCGCCTGCCCTACAGCCTCTGAGCCCCGCGCCGGGCGAACCACAGGCTGGAGAAGGCGTAGGCGACGAACCAGCCGATGTTGATGCCGGCGCCGCGCAGCCAGGTGCCCAGCGGCTCCGCCAGCACGGCGGGGGCGAAGTGGCCCAGTGCGCCCAGGCTCAGCGGGTTGAGCAGCAGCGCGCTGCTGCGCGGCAGGCGCGTGCGCCCACAGGCGATGGCCAGGGTGAGCACGCCCAGCCCGGCCACCAGGCCGCCCACCGCCGCCACCCAGGCGATCATCAGCAGGCGATGGAACTGCTCGCCCAGCGCCAGCAGCGCCGGGTGGGCGTCCGCCGGCACCAGCAGCAGGGTCTTGTAGACCATCCCCAGGTGGTAGAAGGCGGCGTGCCCCAGCGGCGAGTAGGCGTTGCCGCAGACCAGCAGGGCGAACAGCGTCCAGGCCATCCAGCCCTGGCCGCGGGCGACCAGGAACCAGTGCCAGGCGCCGAGCAGGTAGAGCGGCATGGCCAGCACCGCCACCAGGGCGCCGAAGGCCAGGCGCGGCTCGCTGTTGGGCAGCATGTAGTCCAGGCCTTCGAAGCTGATCCGCGACAGGTAGTCCTGCAGCGGCGGGTAGTCGGCGAGGTTGGCCCGGGCGCCGAGCAGGCCGGCGTCGCCGATCATCCAGAACACCGCGGCCAGCAACCCGGCGTAGCCGCACAGGCGCAGGGCGCGGTCGCTGTAGATCGGGTTCATGGCGACGGCCTGCGGGCGCGGGCCAGCGCCGCCAGGATCACCAGCAGGGGAATGCCCAGGGCGAACCAGGACAGCGCGTCCCAGGGGCCGTCGCCGACCAGCGCGGAAACCAGCCCCACCAGGCTCAGCACGGCCAGCGCCAGGGGCCAGCGGAACACTATCCACAAGTTGCGCTTCATGCCTCGCCCTCCGCGGCCAGGTGCCCGGCCCGCAGGTCGGCCAGGCGTTTCTCCATGGTCTTGCGCCGCGCGAACCACAGGTACAGGCCGCTGCCGAGCACGACGATGGCCACCAGGTCGAGCAGCGTCCAGACGATCTTCAGCGGCAGCCCGCCGTAGTCGCCGAAGTGCAGCGGCTGCGAGAGGAACAGCGTCTTCACGTACAGCGGCATCTCGCGGATGTCGGTCAGCTCGCCGGTCTGCGCGTCCACCAGGGCGGGCTTGAGCAGGCGCTTGGTCAGCGGCGTGGCGCCGTGCATGAACACCGCGTAGTGGTGCTGGCTGCTGAACTGGGTGCCGGGGAAGCCGATGAAGCTCATGGTCATGTCCGGCGCCGCCGCCTGGGCGGTCTGCAGCGCCTTGTGCAGCGAGCCGTTGTCGGCCATGGGCGGCGCGTCGCGGTAGGGCGCGGTCATCTCGGCCAGCTGGTCGCTGCGCCAGAGCATGAGGATCGGCAGCGCCAGGGTGTTGATCACCCCGGTGGCCCCCACCACCAGCACCCAGGCCAGGGTGACGATGCCCAGCATGTTGTGCAGGTCCAGCCACTTCACCCGGCGGCTGCGTCTGGTGCGCACCGCGGCGAAGTCGAGCTTGCGCATGAAGGGCGTGTAGACCACCACCCCGGACACCAGCGAGGCCAACAGCAGCAGCCCCATGAAGCCGAGGAACAGGTAGCCGGGCAGGCCCATGAACAGGTCGGTGTGCAGCTTGAGCATCAGGTACATGAAGCCGCCGGGCGGCGGCTCCGGGTCGAAGAACTCGCCGGTGCGCGCGTCGAACGGCTGCACGTGGCCGATGTCCGGCGGCGGCACCAGGGTGGGCGCGGTGATCACCGCGCCCAGCGGCTCGTCGGGGTCGAACACCACGAAACGCACCACCTCGCCCGGGCGCGCGGCCAGGGCGCGGGCCACCACGTCGTCGTAGTCGATGCGCGGCGACTCGGCGGTCAGCGGTTTCAGCTCGGGGTGCGGTTCCAGGGTGTGCTCGATCTCCTCGTGGAAGATCAGCGGCAGGCCGGTCAGGCACAGCAGCAGCAGGAACAGCGTGGACACCAGGCTGGTCCACTTGTGCACCAGGTACCAGGTGCGCAGGGCTTTCGCGGTCATGGGCGCCTCAGAAGTCCGCGGTCAGCGACAGCGACAGGGTGCGCGGCGAGCTGACGGTCATGTAGCCGTTGGACGCGGTCCAGTAGTCCTTGGCCAGCAGGTTCTCCAGGTTGGCCCGCGCCACCAGTGGCTTGCCGGCGACCTGGAAGGCATAGCTGGCGCCCACGTCGACGCGGTTCCAGTGCGGCACCTTGAGGTCGTTGGTGGTGTCCAGGTAGGCCTCGCCGGTGTAGATCCAGCGGCCGTCGAGGGTCAGCCCCTGGACGAATGGGGTGTCCCAGCTCAGCCCCAGGTTGGCCTGGCGCCGCGGCACGCCGGGGGCGTCCTTGCCTTCGCTGGTTGGGCTGGCGGTCTTGCTCTGCTCGGCCTTGATGTAGCTGGCGCCGGCCAGCACGCGCAGGTCGTCGGTCAGTTCGCCGAACAGGCTCAGCTCGATGCCGCGGTTGCGTTGCTCGCCGTCGGCGCGGAACACGTTGTCGGCGTCGAGGAAGGCGTTGGGCTTCTTGATCTCGAACAGCGCCAGGGTGGTGGTGAAGCCGCCCAGGTCGTACTTGGCGCCGACCTCGTACTGCTCGGCCTTGTACGGTGCGAGCGCCTGGCCGGCGTTGGCCGCGGTGGAGGGCGGGGTGTCGCCCTGGCTCAGGCCCTGGATGTAGTTGGCGTACAGCGACAGCTCGTCCAGCGGCTTGACCAGCAGGCTGAACATCGGTGTCCAGGCGTGTTCGTCGTACTTGTTGGTGCGCTCGCCGCTGGACGGCGCGTAGTTCTTCGACTGCACCGTCTGCCGGCGCACGCCGGCGGTGAACTGCACGCGCTCGTCGAGGATCGACAGCTTGTCGGCCAGGGCCACGCCGGAGAGGTCGGTTTCGTTGGTCTTCGGGATGTTGCCGTCGAGGCTGGAGAAGTCCGGGATCGGCGTGTGCGGCGAGGTCTCGTAGAGGCTGCCCGGCTGCATGCCGGTGAACACGTAGACCATGCCCACGCGCTCGTGCAGGCGGTTGGCGCTGAGGGTCCAGTCGTGGCGCACGGGGCCGGTGTCGAAGTCGCCGCGCACCCCGGCCTCGCCGGAGTAGGTGCGGCGGTCGGCGCGTTGGCGCGCCAGGCTGTTGATGACGTCGCCCTGGTTGCCGTTGAGGATGCTGTTGGCGGCGATGGTCTCGTAGTCGCTCTGGCGTCCGCCGACGCTGGCGAAGGCGGTGAGGTGGTCGCTGAGGTCGTACTCGCCGCGGTTGACGATCGAGTAGTCCTCCTGGTCCAGGTAGGAATCGCGCAGGCCGAAGCGGGTCTTGGAGTCCGGTGCGTGAGGGATGCTGGTGGCGGTGCCGGTGATCACCGGGCGCACCACGCCCTCCAGACTTTCCTTCTGGTACAGCAGGTCGCTGGACAGGCGCAGGCGCTCGCCGCGGAAATCCAGGCCCAGGGCCAGCAGCGGGAACTCGCGGCTCTGGTGGTCGATGGCGGTGTCGCCGTTGCGGTACACGCCGTTGAAGCGCACGCCGAAGGCGTTGCCCTCGCCGAAGCGGCGGCCGATGTCCAGGTGCGTGCCGACCTGCGAGCGGTCGGTCCAGTCCAGGCTGACGCGGGTCAGCGGCTGGTCCTCGGCGCGCTTGGGCACCAGGTTGATGGTGCCGCCGACGCTGCCGCCGGGGGACATGCCGCCGAGCAGGGCGGTGGGGCCCTTGAGCACCTCCACGCGCTCGGCGAACTCGATCGGCACCCGCCAGTAGGGCAGCACGCCGTACAGGCCGTTGAAGGCGACGTCGGCGTTGTTCACCCCGAAGCCGCGGATGACGTAGGTATCCACCAGGTCGCCGCGGCCGCCGATGACGCGCACCGACGGGTCGTTGGCCACCAGCAGGTCGGCGACGCTGCGCGCCTGCTGCGCCTCGATGGTCTGCGCGGTGTAGCTGGTGACGCTGAAGGGCGTGTCCATCAGGTCGGCGTTGCCCAGCATGCCCAGGCGCGCGCCGCTGGCCACCTGGCCGCCGGCGTAGGCGGGGGGCAGGGCCTCGGCGCCGAGGCTGGCGGTGATGGTGCTGGCCGACAGGGCCACGGCGCCGTCGGTGGGCAGCGGGCGCAGCACGTAGCTGCCGTTGGCCTGGGGCTCGGCCTGCAGGCCGCTGCCGACGAGCAGCGCACCGAAGCCGCCGGTGACGTCGTAGCTGCCGTGCAACCCGGCGGACTGGCGGCCGCGCAGTTGCGTGGCGTCGAACGACAGGGCCACCCCGGCGGCGCTGGCGAAGCGCCCGAGCACTTCCGCCAGGGGCCCGCCGGCGATGTCGTAGCGCACGGCTTCGGCGGCCTGGGCGCTAGCGGCGGCGAGCGCGCCGGCGCCCAGGGCCAGGGCGATGGCCAGGGCCAGCGGTTTGTGGAGTGAACGGCTGGCGGTGGCCGGTGCCGGGTCGACGGTGTTGCGGTTCATGTGGACTCCCCCAAGTTGGGCCAGATGGCCCGGAATACGAGGGGGCCGGGCGAGGGCGGAAAAAAGTGCAAGGGCGGGGAAAATTTTTTCCGGCCCTGGTCTCAGGCCTGCGGCTGCACGCTGACCCAGAAGCGTGAGTGGCGCACGATGCGCAGCCCGAAGGCGGATTCCAGGGCGGCCAGGGCCAGCTCGGTATCGCCGATGGGGAAGTTGCCGGAGACCTTCAGCCCGGCGATCCGCGGATCGCAGTGCAGCACGCCGCTGCGGTAGCGGCCCAGTTCCTCCAGCAGTTCGCCCAGCGGGCGGTCCACGGCGATCAGGCTGCCGGCGAGCCAGGCGGCGGTGTTGGCGTCGTTGCGCCGCAACGGGCCGAGGTCCAGCGCGCCGAGGTCGAGCTGCTCGCCGCCGTGGAGGATGCGGCTGCGCTGCGGCGCGGCCCGGGGGCGGACTTCCACGGCCTTGTCGAGCACGGCGACGCGGGTGCGGTCGTCGAGCAGGCGCACGCTGAAGCGGGTGCCCAGGGCGAGGATGCGGCCCTGGGGCGTCTCCACGCGGAAGGGGCGGGCGCTGCCGCTGGGGTCCGGCGCGGTGCTGACGAAGATTTCCCCGCGCAGCAGGCGCAACAGGCGTTGTTCGGGGTCGAAGAGCACGTCCACCGCGCTGTCGGTGTTCAGCGTCAGCGAGGAGCCGTCGGCCAGGGTGACTTCGCGGCGCTCGCCCACCGCGCTGCGGTAGTCGGCCAGCCAGGCCTGCCAGGGTGTGTCGCGCCAGGCCAGCCAGGCCAGCGGCAGGCCCAGCCCGAGGCTGCCCAGGCCGCCGAGCAGCTGGCGGCGCGACAGCCCGCGGGCGCCCAGGGTCGGCCCGGCCAACTGGCCCGGCACCCGGGCGAACTGCTGGCGCACCTGTTCCACCCGGGCCCAGGCGCGCTGGTGCTCGGCGCTGGCGGCGTACCAGTGCTGCCAGGCGCTCTGGTCGGCGTCGTTGGCGTGGCCGGAGTAGAGGCGCGCGTACCACTGGGCGGCGGCGCGGATGGCCTGGCGTTCGGCCTCGCTGGGGGCGCTCATGGCAGCATCAGGCAGCAGTGTTCCATGGCCTTGGCCATGTGGTTGTTCACCGTGCGCAGGGAAATGCCCTGGCGCTCGGCGATCTCGGCGTAGGTCAGGCCCTCGACCTGGGCCAGCAGGAAGCTGCGCTTGACCTTGGCGCCCAGGCCGTCGAGCAGGCGGTCGATCTCCATCAATGCCTCGAACAGCAGGGCCTGGGTTTCCGGCGAGGGCTGCTCGTCTTCCGGCAGGCTGGCCAGGGCCTCCAGGTAGGCCTGCTCCAGCGAGCGGCGGCGGAAGTGGTCGATCATCAGGCCCTTGGCGATGGTCGCCAGGTAGTCCCGTGGCTCGCGGATCTCGCCGGCGTTGCGCGCGCGCAGCACGCGGACGAAGGTGTCCTGGGCCAGGTCGGCGGCATCGCAGGCGTTGCCCAGGCGGCGCCGCAGCCAGCCGTGCAGCCAGCCGTGGTGTTCGTTGTAGAGATGGTGCAGGGCGTGCTGCGGGTCGAGAGCGGTCGCCGGCATGGGAAGGGCCTGAAGGAAGGTATGCCAATGATAATCACTATCAATTGACAATTGCCAGGCCCCTCGTCACCGGCGCGCCGTTCAACGCACCAGGTGCAGGAACTGCAGGTGGCGCTCGTACTGGTCGAGCATGTCGTTGATGATCTGCTCCCTGCCGTAGCCCATCAGGTCGTAGTCCTGGCTGCCCTCGGCCAGGTGCACCTCGGCGCGGAAGTAGCGGCGGTTCTTCAGGTGCAGGCCGCCCATGCCGGCGCGGGCGAAGGACGGCGTGAAGTAGCCGCGCATCGATACCTGGTAGTAGAACGGGTGCTGCTCGCCGTGGCCGATCTCCAGGCTCAGCTCCAGGTTGCCCGGGTCGAGGTCGGCGTCTACCTGCAGGCCCTTGTCGCGGAACACTTCCGCCACCTCGGCCATGGCCGGGCCGACCACGTCCGCCAGGAAGCGGTAGACCTCGTCGCGGGTGGGGAAGTGCACCGCCTGGGAGATACGCCGCTTCCAGCCGCCGGCCTTGGCCGCCAGCGGCGGCGCCAGGGAGTGGCTGCGCGCGCGCTGGCGCTGGGATTCCAGGTAGAAGGCCTTGTGCAGGCCCCACATCATCAGCAGCAGGATCAGCGAGAAGGGCAGCGAGGTCAGCACCACCGCCGACTTCAGCGCGTCGATGCTGCCGGCGAACAGCAGGCCGCCGGTGACCAGCGCGGTGGCCAGGCCCCAGAACACCCGCAGCCACTTCGGGCCGTCGTCGTCGGCGCTGCCGCCGCGGGCGGAGAGGGTGGAGAGCACCACGGTGCCGGAATCCGCCGAGGTGACGAAGAACACGAAGCTGACCAGCACGGTCACGGCGATCAGCGCGCGACTGCCGGGGTAGCCCTGCAGCAGTTGGTAGAGCGCCATCGACGGCTCCGCCACGGCCACCCGGCCCAGTTCGACGGCGCCATGGTTCAGCACCTGCTCCAGGGCGCTGTTGCCGAAGATGGACATCCACGCCAGGGTGAAGCCCAGGGGGATGAACAGCACGCCGAAGACGAATTCGCGGATGGTCCGCCCGCGGGAGATGCGCGCGATGAACAGGCCGACGAAGGGCGCCCAGGCGATCCACCAGGCCCAGTAGAACACCGTCCAGCCGCCCAGCCAGTCACCGCCCTCGCCATAGGCGTAGAGGTCGAAGCTCTTGGTCGGCAGCGCGCCGAGGTAGTCGCCGATGTTCTGCACCAGGGTGTTGAGCAGGTGCTGGGTGGGCCCGGTGAACAGCACGAACAGCAGCAGGGCGCAGGCCAGCAGCATGTTGATGTCGGAGAGCAGGCGGATGCCCTTGTCCACGCCGGACACCGCCACGGCGATGGCCGCGCCCATCATCAGGGCGATCAGGGTCATCTGCACCGGGTGGCTGTGGGCGACGCCGAACAGGTAGTCGAGCCCGGCGTTGAGCTGCAGCACGCCGAAGCCCATGTCGGCGCCCAGGCCGAACACGGTGGCGACTATGCCGAAGCAGTCCACGGTGTAGCCGATGGGCCCGTTGATGCGCTTGCCGATCAGCGGGTACAGCGCCGAGCGCAACGCCAGCGGCAGGTTGTGGCGGTAGGCGAAGTAGGCCAGGGCCATGGCCACCAGGGCGAACACGCCCCAGCCGTGCAGACCCCAGTGCAGGAACAGCAGCTGCATGGCCTGGCGCGCCGCCTCGGCGGTGCCGGCCGCGCCCTGGGGCGGCTGCAGGAAGTGCGTCAGCGGCTCGGACACGCAGAAGAAGAACAGGGTGATGCTGATGCCCGCGGCGAACAGCATGCCGGCCCAGGACAGGTAGCTGAATTCCGGCTCGTCGTGGTCGGCACCGAGCTTGATCTTCCCGTAGCCGGAAAGCGCGGTGACCACCACGAAGATCAGGTACAGCGTCATCGCCAGCAGGTAGTACCAGCCGACGTTGGCGGCGGCCCAGGCCTGGGCGTCGAGCAGCCATTGGCCGGCCTCGACGGGGAAGCCGATGACCAGGACGACGAACAGCAGGATCAGCGCCGCCGCACCGTAGAAGGCCGGTGGGTTCATGCGCA
>NZ_QGSL01000029.1:880351-907451 GCF_003176655.1 Pseudomonas sp. RW407
GCTCATTTCAACAACAACAAGGGGACGGTCATGGCAGGAGCAATCTCGAATTCGGCTTCATCCACGGAACTCGCCGCGGGAGTGATTCCCGAGGCCCAGCGGCTCGGCCGCGGCTCGCTGACGATGGCCTGGTGGGGCATCTGCAGCGCGATGTTCTACCTGGTGGTCGCCGCGGCGCTGGCAATGGGCTACGGCACCCTCAACGCACTCATCGGCCTGCTGCTGTCGGTACTCAGCTACGGGGCGATCAACGCAATCATCAGCCGCTACGCCATCGCCAGCGGGCTGTCGGTGGCGCTCTTCTCCCAGGTGCTGTTCGGCAAGGCCGGCGCGGCCCTGGCCACGCTGATCTTCTGCGCCACGGCGGTCTACTACAGCGTGTTCGAGGGCTCGGTGATGGCCGTGGCGCTGCAGCACAGCTTCCCCGCGCTGGGCACCCACGCCTCGGCGCTGGTGGTCGTGATCTACAGCGTGCTGATGATCTTCGGCAACGCCATGCGCCGGCTGGACAAGCTCAACGGCCTGCTGCTGCCGCTCTACCTCATCGGCCTGTTCGCCCTGGTCGGCATGAGCATCGCCGAATACGGCTATTCCACGGCCTGGCTGGAGCTGGCCCCGCCGGGCGGCCCGGTGGCGCACGGCTGGTGGAACTGCTTCACCTACTTCATGGGCGTCTGGGTGCTGATGATGTACACCTGGGACTACGCCCGCTACGGCCGGCCCGAGGATAGCGACTACCACGCGCGGGTGAACTTCGGCATGCCCTTCTACGTGGTCACCTTCCTGCTCAACGGCACGGTCGGCATCTTCCTCGCCGCCACCATCCCCAGCGACGGCGGCCTGAGCGAGGTCTCGGTGGTGCTGGCGATCATCAAGCTGATGGGGCTGGGCGGCCTGCTGTTCGTCTGGATCACCCAGACGCGCATCAACACCGGCAACTTCTTCCTCGCCGCGACCAACATGCAGGCCTTCTTCGCCCGCCTGGGCCTGGGCCGGGTGCCCTACGCGGCCTGGGCGCTGCTGACCGGGACACTGGTCTACCTGCTGATGCTGCTGGACGTCTTCGGCTACATCCTCCAGGCGCTGTCGTACCAGAGCATCTTCATCGTCTCCTGGGTGGCGATCGCCCTCGCGCAGATCCGCAGGACGCGCGGCCAGCCGGGCGGCTATCCCGCGCAACTGCCCGCCTTCAATGCCCGCGGCCTGCTGACCTGGTTCATCTCCGCCGCAGTGGGCATCGCCCTGCTCGGCCATGCCGAGCTGTCCAGCTTCTCCGCGCCGGCCTCCTTCTGCCTGGCCTTCCTCGGCTACCTGTGGGCGCCCTCCCTCGCCCGCCGCCCGCTGGCCGGAAGCGACATCGGCTGACCGGGCCCAGGCCACGGGCGGCCCGGCGCCGCCCGCTCCCGACAACAAGAACCGACAAACATTGGAGCAGTCCACGATGCAACTGCATCTCCGGCTTATCGCCTGCATTTTGCCGCTGACCCTGCTGGCCCACCCGGCCAACGCGGTATCCATCACCGACGACCTCGACCTCGGCGGCGCCCTGCGCGGCCGCCTGGACTACGATCCGGACCGGGATATTTCCAAGTTCAGCTTCGACACCTTCTTCCTCACCGCCGACTACCATTCCGACACCTGGATAGCCGCGGCCAAGTACCGCTTCTACGGCGATGCCTACCCCTACGAATACACCGACCGGGTCGGCGACATCGCCTTCGCCGAGTACGCCTGGGTCGGCTACAGGTTCTCCGCGCAGCGCCAGGTGCAGGTCGGCCAGACGCCCATCCCGTTCGGCCTGCTGCCGTATTTCGGCAGCACCTTCTTCGAGACCCTGGGCAATGTGATAGGCCTGGAAGACACCCAGGACATCGGCGTGAAA
Source organism: Pseudomonas sp. RW407 (assembly GCF_003176655.1). Taxonomy (NCBI): domain Bacteria; kingdom Pseudomonadati; phylum Pseudomonadota; class Gammaproteobacteria; order Pseudomonadales; family Pseudomonadaceae; genus Pseudomonas; species Pseudomonas sp. RW407. Next base: position 882,234 of record NZ_QGSL01000029.1, read on the forward strand.
TACCTGCAGAACACCGATGGCTGGGACCTGCAGGCCGCCTACTACCCCATCCCGGCGGAACAGGGGCGCGGCACCAGCCGCGGCGGGCGCACCTACGGCACCAGCGTGGCCACGGCCGACGACTACGTGGCCGACGGCAGCGACAACCATGAACGCAACATCCTGGTCGGCCGGCTGGCCCGCAAGTTCGAAGCCGGCGGCTGGAATTCGGAGATCGGCGCTTCCGTGCTGGGCTCGACCCTCGACAACCGGGACACCGACGAGAACGGCAGCCGCTACGCCTTCGCCCTGCACTACAGCGGCAAGCGCGGCCCCTGGGGCATCCAGGCGCAGGCGACGCGCCAGCAGATGAACGCGAAGAACCCGGGGACCGACGAACTGGTCAGCTTCGGCAGCTTCGACGGCACCTTCAACGTCGCGGCCAAGGGCAACCTCTACGTCGCCGACCTCAGCTACGACATCCCCGGCCGCTACGGCTGGCTCTCCGGAATCAAGCTCTACGGCAACTACAGCCTGTTCGACAAGGACGAAAGCGCCTTCAGCGACTCCCAGCGCCTCATCCTGGGCAGCTCGTTCAGCCTCGGCCCGCTGTGGATAGCCCTGGAATGGCTGCACGGCAGGAACGACCCGTACATCGGCGGCAGCGACTACACCCAGAGCCTGGGCGCCGGCGGCACCGGCCACTGGGAAAACCAGCTGTACAGCAACATCGGCTACTACTTCTGAGGCCCGGCCTGCCCGCCGGGGCAGGCGATGCGGCGGCCATCCGCCGGGGCGGCACGGAGGCTTCCCCGACGAACGGAGCCGGGCGTGCAGGCGAGCATGGCCGCTGCCCGCCCTCCGGCAAGATCGATGGAACTCCTGCCCCCGTGCGGCCTCCATGGAATAGACACGACACCCGGAGATGCACGATGAACACCAGGACACTCGCCGCCGGCCTGGTGCTGGCCCTGCTGCCCGTGGCCAATTCGGCCTGGGCCTTCTGTTCCGACCAGGAAGCCGAGGCCAAGGGGCGCCAGGTGGCGGAAAAGGTCGCCTCCATCACCCAGCGCGACCCGCAAACCGCCAAGCGCCTCAACGAACAGCTCGCCGCCATGAAGAAGAGCCGCTCCAGCAAGGAACGCCCGGACGACTGCGCGGCCTACGAGCAGATGCTCAAGGAACTGGAACAGAGCGCCGCCAAGGCCAAGTCCTCCCCCTGAACCTGCAACAGCCTGTCATCGTGGCACCCGGCCCGGCGGCAGACGCCCCGCCGTCCGCATGCTAAGGTGGCCGCTGCCTGAAGAACCCGCCGAGGAGCGCAATGCGCACACCCGCTTCACCCTTCCGCCTGTTCCCCCTCTGCCTGACCCTCCTCAGTGCCTGCGTGCTCTCCGCCTGCGCCGACGCGCCGGCGGCGAATTCGCCGCCGTCCGCGGCCACCGCGCTGCAGGGCGCCGATGGCCAGCCGCTGCCTTCCATCAGTTTCGAGGCCTGGCGCGACGGCTTCCGCCAGCAGGCCCTGGCCGCCGGCATCAGCCCGCAGACCTTCGACCAGGCCTTCGCCGGCCTCGAGCCCGACCCGGCGGTGCTCACCGCCGACCGCAGCCAGCCGGAGTTCACCCGGCCGGTGTGGGAGTACCTGGCCGGCGCCGTGTCGCCGGCGCGCATCCGCAACGGCCAGGGCAAGCTGACGCAGAACGCCGCGGTGCTGCAGCGCATCGACAGCCGCTACGCGGTGGATGCCGAGGCCGTGGTGGCGATCTGGGGCATGGAAAGCAACTTCGGCAGCAACATGGGCGAGCGCAACGTGATCCGCTCCCTGGCCACCCTGGCCTACGAGGGGCGCCGCCCGGAGTATGCCCACGGCCAACTGCTGAGCGCCCTGCGGATCATCCAGCACGGCGACGTGCCGGCCACCGACATGGTCGGCTCCTGGGCCGGCGCCATGGGCCAGACGCAGTTCGTCCCCACCACCTACGACCAGTACGCGGTGGACTTCGACGGCGACGGCCGCCGCGACATCTGGCGCTCGGCCGACGATGCCCTGGCCTCCACCGCCAACTACCTCCAGGCCTCGGGCTGGAAGCCCGGCCAGAGCTGGGGCTTCGAGGTGCGCCTGGCCCAGGGCTTCGACTACGCCCAGGCCGACATGGGCATCCGCAAGCCGATCAGCGAATGGCTGCGCATGGGCGTGCAGCCGGTGGGCGGGCGCCTGCCGGGCAACCCCCAGGCCACGGCCTCGCTGCTGCTGCCGGCCGGCTACCGCGGGCCGGCCTTCCTGGTGCTGGACAACTTCCGCGCCATCCTCAGGTACAACAACTCCACCGCCTACGCCCTGGCCGTCGGGCTGCTGTCGGACAGCTTCAAGGGCCTGGGCCGCATCGAGGCCGGCTGGCCGGTGGAAGACCGCCCGCTCAGCCGCAGCGAGCGCATCGCCCTGCAGCAAGGCCTGGCCGCCCGCGGCTACCAGCCGGGCAACCCGGACGGCATCATCGGCGCCAATACCCGTGCGGCCATCCGCGCCTTCCAGCAGAGCCAGGGCCTGCCGGCCGACGGCTACCCCACGCCGGCGCTGCTGGCGCGCCTGCAGCAGGGCGACTGAAGCCCACCGTGCGAGCCGGAGGCGCCGGCTCGCACCGGCATCCCCCCCTCACTCGTAGAACAAGATGAACAACGCCGAAGCCCTCACCGTGCCGCCGCACCGAGACTTCCGACCAGGTGCGATCGTCGGTCAACCCGAGCTTCAGCGGATCCTGGGGTGAAAGTGACGGCGTTCGCCTATCGTCCCGGCTCCCACCTGCCCCCATGATGAAGCGCAGGATGGCTCCGAATAAGCAGCCCCCTGACAGCCCAGGCGAATTGCCCCTGAGTCCTGCAAGAGGAAAGAGTGGGAAGCGGTGCCCGGCAGCGTCAGCCATGGATTACGGACTACTAGCGTCTGCCGGAACGCCTACCCCACCGAAACGGCATCCACCTGCCTGACGAGCATCGCGGCCTCGATCGTGCAGCGCATCACTCGTAGCTCAGGGTGAGCATGGCCGAGGTGGAGACCAGCCCCGGCGTGGCCCCTGGCGACATGGCTACATACCTGGCCAGGAACGGCATGCGCAGCAGGCCCACTTCGGTGGCGTCCAGGTAGGCATGCTTGACGGCAAGCTGCACCGTCTCGGGTGTGGCGGTGTTGGCCCTCAGGACCTGGATGCCGACGTTCGCCATGCCGGCACCCGGGCGGTTGCGCATGATGAAGGGGGTTTCCATGCCGTGCAGCGGGTCGATCCGGTAGCTCAGGCGGATGCCCGCGTCGCAGTCCAGGACGATGTCGAAGGGCCGCTCGACGGCGCCCGTTTCCTCCGGCCGCTGGAAGACGCCGACGTGGACCGTGGGCATGCGCACCACCAGATCGCGCGTCTGCATACGGCAGGCCGGGACTGCGGTGCTGACGGTGCCGTGGACGGTCAGTTCGGCGATATCCAGGTCGGCATAGCGCACCGTGGCCATGCCGTTGAAGCCATGGGCCCCGGCCTGTATCTCACCGGTCTTCACCAGCCGCACCCACCAGATGTTCCGCGGCACATAGGTACCGCCGCGGAAACCCCAGTTCAACCTTTGCACCAGCGAGGTGCTGCGGTTGGCCGCAGGCGGGCTCGGGCAGTCGGATGCATAGTTGCACCACCAGACCAGGATGCCCACGCCCGGGATGCCGCTCTCCATCAGGTCGCCATTGGGGTAGCCGGGGATACCCTGCACCGGCGCGCCAAACCCGCCGGCGAGCCGCCCCTGCACGGTGCCCCGCTCCCAGGGCCAACCCCCGCAGTCGATGGTCACCCCAGTCGCCGTTTGCCAGGTGAAGTCATGCAGAACGCTGCCGATCGGCTTGTCCCGCGGCGAGGAAACGACCTTGTCGATGGAGATGGGGAACCTGGACTTCTGGTAGCCATCCACGAAGGAGCAGCTGAACCCCCAGGCCGACGGCGCGAGGAACAGCAACAGCAGTGGCAATAGCATCACTCTCGGCATACGGAGCCTCCAGGGCAACGTGCGGCCCCGTGCATCAGGTGGAAGAACGGCATAGCGACTCGACCAGGAAGAACGGCTGGCCCTCGGGCTTGCCTTCGGGCAACTGGTAGCTGGCGCGGCACTGGCGGTCGGCGCTGGCGCCCCAGCGCACAAGCAGTTCGCCCTGCGCCTGGTCGGCCCGCAGGAACACCCGGCTGCCCTGGCCCACCAGGGTCAGGCTGGTGCCGGCGACATCGAGTACCTCGGCGCCCACCGGCAGCTTGCCGCCGGCCGCGTCGCGCAACGTCAGCAGCAACGGCTGGCCATTGCGCGTCGGATACCTGAGCAGGGCCACCGCGCCGAAGGTCGGCACCACCGTCTGCTCGGTGGCTTCCAGCTCGACGTCCTCGGCCAGGCCCCGTGGGTCCAGCGCCACCTGGTTGCGCCGATAGGGCATCAGGCCGCTGGCGAAGGCATAGCCGTTGCCGGCCACCCGCGCGCCATAGCTGTTCAGCAGGCGGGCGCCGGCGGCGCCGCTGGCCTCGACCAGCACCTTGGTCTCGCCCTGGTCGGGGCTGAAGTTCACCCCGCCGCCATGCACCATCAGGCTGCCGCTGGCGCCCACGCCCAACTGCCGGTAGCCATCGCCATCGCTGGCACTGGCCGAGAGGGTGGCGGCCACGGAGCGATACTGGGCGTTGGCGCCGCTGCTGGCGCTGCTGCCACCCTCGCTGCGACTGCGCGACGCGTAGAGGCCGTAGTTGAAGCTGCCCGCCTCGCCCAGGGCGCCGGACAGGCCCAGCTGGGCGTCGCTGGTGCCGTTGTCGGTGCGGCTGTACGAACTGCTCAGGAACGGCGCGCCGGGCGTGTAGCCCAGGGGCAGCGAGAGGCTGAGCAGGTACTGGTTCTGGCTCTCGCCGGTCAGCGAGCGGGTGCGGCTCGCCGACAGGTTCAGGCTGCCCCAGCGCCAGCCGTTGGTGTACCCGGCCTGGTAGCTGACGTCGCTGCCGGCGCCGGCGTTCCAGTAGTTCTGCGCCGAGCCGCTGAGGTAGAAGTTGCCCCAGCCCTCGCCCAGCGGCTGGCTGATATTGGCCTGGAAGCGGTTGCGCTGGCGGAAGCGCCCCAGGCCGCCGGAACCTTCGCTGAGCTCGGCGAACTCGCTCAGGCCCAGGTAGCCCTCGCTGGAGAAGCGGTAGGCGGCGACCATGAAGTTGGTGCCGGTGGTTTCCACCAGCTTGCTGTAGCTCAGCCGGTAGCTCTCGCCGCTGGCGCTGCCGCCCAGGCCGTGCGACGGGTCCAGGCCGGAGGCGCGGGAACGGGTGACGTCGAAGGCGAAGGCGCCCAGCGAGGTGCTCAGCGCCAGGCCGCCCTGCAACGCCAGGTAGTTGTCGGCGACCAGGCTGCCGGTGTAGCCGGTCCACAGGTTCGACAGGCCGCGCTGGTAGGTGCCCTGGACGAAGTTCGGCGTGCTGTCCAGGCGCTCGTCGCGGTACTTGCCGGCACTGACGCTGTAGCGCGACACCCCGGGGCGCAGCAGCTGCGCCACGCTGGCGAAGGGTACGGTGAAGCGTCGCTCGCGGCCGTCGGCCTCGCTGACGGTGACCTCCAGGTCGCCGGCATAGCCGGTGCCGTAGAGGTCGTCGATGACGAAGGGGCCGGGCGCCACCGTGGTTTCGTAGAGGATGTTGCCGCCCTGGCGCACCGTGACCCGCGCATTGCTCTCGGCCACGCCGCGGATGGCCGGGGCGAAGCCGCGTTGCGAGTCGGGCAGCATGCGCTCGTCGGAAGCCAGCTGCACGCCCGTGAAGGGCACGCTGTCGAACAGGTCCGCCGGGGTGTAGTACTCGCCCAGGGTCAACTGCGACTTCAGGCCGGCCATGTCGCGCTGGACGTAGCTGCTGACCGAGTTGTAGTCCGAACGCCCGTCGACGCGGCTGTAGCTGCCGTTGTGGCGCAGGCGCCAGTCGCCCAGGTTCAGCCCGCTGTTGAGGCCGGCGTAGTACTGCTCGGAGCTGCGGCCGTTGACCTCGTTGCGGTAGGCGTTGGCGTTGTAGTCGACGAAGGCCGCGGTTACGCCGCTGTCCCAGTCGGCCGGATCGACCTGGTCGGCGCGCACCCGGCGCAGGTAGGCCTGGGGAATGCTCAGCGCCAGGCGCATGTCGGCCAGGTCGGGAGTGGCGCGGCTGTCCGGCAGCAGGCGCTGGATGTCGACGCAGCCCGGCTCGGCGGCCTCCAGCGCGGCGCGGCTCGCCGCTGGCAGGCGTTCCTCGGCCAGGCCGAGTTCGCGCAGTTGTTCGCGGCTGAAGCACACCCCGGCGTCCGCGTCGACCTCCAGGCGCTGGCGGCCCATCCAGTTGCCGTTGAGGTACAGGTCCAGGGTGTAGCGGCCGGGCTGCACCGGGTTGCCCTGCTCGAAGCGCGACAGGTCGATGTCCTGCCCCGGGGCGTTGCGCAGGAAGTCGGTATCGAAGCGCAGCGGCTGCTCGTTCGCCCAGCCGGCCAGGCTCGGCAGGCCGGCCAGCAGGGCGGCGAGCGTGCCGAGGGCGACGGCGCTGCCGCGGCGGCCGCTCCAGTAGCGGATCAGCTCGGCGCGGGGTCGTTGCCCGTTCACGGCACCTTCACCCGCTCTTCGGTGGCCACGCCGTAGTCGCTCATCCAGCGGTACTCCAGCATGAGCCCGTCGGAGCGCACGCCAGCGGGCAGGGCGAAATCGCCCTTGGCGAAGGGCTCGATCATGCCCGGGCCGAGGTCGTGGCTACGCCCGCCCTGCCGCAGCCCCAGGCTGGCGAAGGAGACGTGGTAGGGCGAGGGGTTGTCGCCACGCAGCACCCGCTTGCCGCCCTGCTCCAGCACCTGCCAGCGCACCGCGCGGGCCGCCGCCGCGGCGTTGCCGGCCAGCGCCGGCGGGCGGTAGAACAGCTTCAGCCGCGAGCGCACGGCGATCTGCATGTAGCTGCGCTCGCTGGCCTCGGGCATCGGCGGGATTTCCAGGGCGTTGAACCAGAACAGCGACTCGCGGTCGGCGGGCAGGTTCTCGCCGCTGAAGGCGACCCGCACCGACTGGCCCTTGCCCGGGTCCAGGCGGAAGATCGGCGGGGTGACGACGAAGGGCGCGTCGGCATCCTGGGGCTGGGCCTGGATGTCGCCACGGTCGATCCACACCTGCATCAGCGCGGGCACCTGGCCGTCGTTGCTCAGGCGGACGGTGATCTCGCGCTCGCTGGCCGGATAGACCAGGCGAGTGCCCTGGACACTGACGGCGGCCCAGGTGGCGGAACTCAGGCTGGCGGCAAAGGCCAGCCCTGCCGTCATTGCGACAGCACGCTTGGGGATACTCATGAAGACCTCGATGGTACCCCCGGGGAGGTGCCCCCCCGGGGTGGCGGGCTTACTGGTAGCTCATGGTGTATTGCAGGTTGGTCTTGAGCACACCGGCGGCGGTGGTGGCGTTCTTCGACATGTACTTGGCGACGAACCCCAGGGTGGCGTTGCCCGAGCCATCGGTCTGGGTCTGGTAGCCGCCGGAGCTGGCCGGGTCGCTCAGGTCGAGCTTGGTGCTGCCGTCGCTCTGGTACAGGGCGACCTGCGCATCGGTGCCGCCGGCGCTGGTGGCGATGGTGTTGTTCAGGTTGCCGGTGGCCGGATCGACGTTGCCGCCGCTGACGAACACCGCCGCGACCATGGCGTCGGCGTCGCAACCGCTGGCCTTGAGGGAGAAGGCCTGCGCGCCGAGCGCCTGGCCGGCGTTCTGGAATTCCGAGGCCCTCACCGGCGGCAGGTTGACGGTCTGGCTGGCGCTGCCGGGGTCCAGGGTGCAGGTCTTGCTATTGATCACCCCCTCGAAGGTGAGGGTGCCGTCGACAGCCAGCGCCGTACCGGACAGGCCGGCGAGTGAAAGGCTGGCCAGGGCGGCTATCAGCTTCTTGCTCATTTGTTCGAACTCCAGGTCAATGCGGTGTCTGCCCTTGCCGGGCTTCACACGTTGGTTATCCGGGGCCTCTGGGGCCCCGAACAAATGGTCGGGCAAATGAGAAAATGGATTAAGGTAAGAAACCCCCTATAAATCGTAGGAAATGGCAATTAAGAACGGCGAACCCGGCCTCCCCGGCGGTCAGCCGGGGTTCCCGGAGCCCATAGGGTTTTCTGGCAAAGTGCCATCACGCACCGCTGCGCTCCCCCGGAGGCGGCGCGGTAGAGGGGGTGGCGGCGGGAGACGGATGGGCACGGAGCTAAGACATGCGCCCATGAAAAAGGCCGGCCCGTTGCCGGGCCGGCCTTTTCATCGCGACGGGAGCGGTCAGCCGATCTTGCCGCCGTGGGCCTGCTGGTCGGCGTGGTACGAGGAACGCACCAGCGGGCCGGAGGCGACATTCTTGAAGCCCATCTTCGCGCCTTCCTCGGCGAACCAGGCGAAGGTGTCCGGGTGGACGAAGCGCTGCACCGGCAGGTGGTTGCGCGAGGGCTGCAGGTACTGGCCGAGGGTCAGCATGTCGATCTCGTGCTCGCGCATGCGCTGCATGACCTCGATGACCTCGTCGTCGGTCTCGCCCAGGCCGAGCATCAGGCCGGACTTGGTCGGCACCTGGGGCACCAGCTGCTTGAACTTCTGCAGCAGGTCCAGCGACCACTCGAAGTCCGAACCCGGACGCGAGGACTTGTACAGCCGCGGCACGGTTTCCAGGTTGTGGTTGAACACGTCCGGCGGCTCGGCGGCGGTGATTTCCAGGGCGATGTCCATGCGTCCGCGGTAGTCCGGGACCAGGGTTTCCAGCTGGATGCCGGGGGACAGCTTGCGGATTTCCCGCAGGCAGTCGGCGAAGTGCTGGGCGCCGCCGTCGCGCAGGTCGTCGCGGTCCACCGAGGTGATCACCACGTACTTCAGGCGCAGGTCGGCGATGGCGATGGCCAGGTTAGCCGGCTCGTCCGCGTCCAGCGGCTTCGGCCGGCCGTGGCCGACGTCGCAGAACGGGCAGCGGCGGGTGCAGATGTCGCCCATGATCATGAAGGTCGCGGTGCCGCCGGAGAAGCACTCGCCCAGGTTCGGGCAGGAGGCTTCCTCGCAGACGCTGTGCAGCTTGTGCTTGCGCAGCAGCTGCTTGATGCGGTCGACTTCCGGGGAGACCGGGATGCGCACGCGGATCCAGTCGGGCTTCTTCGGCAGTTCCTCGGTGGGAATGATCTTCACCGGGATGCGTGCCACCTTCTCGGCGCCACGCAGTTTGACGCCGACCTCCACCTTGCCCGGCTTGCCTTGGCCCGGGGTCTCCACAACAGTGCTCATCTCAGTTCGATCCCGCCCGTTAGGGTCTTCTGTTCAGCGTAGCCAAGACGCTCGGTGAGTTCGCCGCGCAGGCGTTCGCGCACCTCGGCCAGGGTGATGGGGCCGGCCAGCTCGCGCAGCTGGGTCATGGCCATGCCTGCGTAGCCGCAGGGATTGATACGACGGAAAGGCTCCAGGTCCATGTCGACGTTCAGCGCCAGGCCATGGAAGGACCGGCCATTGCGGATGCGCAGGCCGAGGGAGGCGATCTTCGCGCCGTCCACGTAGACGCCCGGGGCGTCGGGTTTGGACACAGCGTTGACGCCGAAGCCCTCGAGCAGGCCGATCAGGCTCTGTTCGATGCGGGTGACCAGTTCGCGCACGCCCAGGTGCGAGCGGCGCACGTCGAGCAGCAGGTAGGCCACCAGTTGGCCGGGGCCGTGGTAGGTCACCTGGCCGCCGCGGTCCACCTGGACCACCGGGATGTCGCCGGGCAGCAGCAGGTGCTCGGCCTTGCCGGCCTGGCCCTGGGTGAACACCCGTTCGTGCTCCAGCAGCCAGACTTCGTCGGGCGTGCTCTCGTCGCGCTCGGCGGTGAAGCGCTGCATGGCGTGCCAGGTCGGCTCGTAGGGCAGCACGCCGAGTTCGCGGAAGCCCAGGGAAGGACCGGCCCCGGGCATCACAGCACCATGTGCACGCGGCCGCTGGCGCGCAGGTCGCTGTGGATGTTCTGCAGTTGGTCGACGCCGGTGGCGGTGATCAGCACCTGCACCGAGAGGAAGCGACCGTTGCGGCTGTCGCGGGTCACCAGGGTGGTGACGTCGAGGTCCGGCGCGTGGCGCTGGATGATCTCCACGACCAGGTCGGCGAAGCCATCGCCGGCGTCGCCGATCACCTTGATCGGGTAGCGCTCGCAGGGGAACTCGATCTTGGGCGCGGGGGGAGTGCTGGTATCAGTGGTTTCAGTCATGGCTGTCGCGGGCGGGTAGCCCGCCTCCGTACGAAGCTCCCGGGTCGGGAGGTTCCGGATGGATCGGACCTGACGGCTGCCGACGCCACGGGGAGGTCGATCAGGCGCAGGCGCGCATTTTACCTGAGTCGGGCGCGCGCATGCGCAGAAATTCCCGGGCTTGTATACAAAAGTACGAGCCCGGGAACCGTCGGTCAGTTGAACAGGCCGTAGAAGAACAGGCGGATGCTATCCCACAGGCGGCGGAAGATACCCCCCTCCTCCACGGCGTTCAGGGCCACCAGGTCGGAGGTGCGCACGACCTTGTCACCCAGTTTCACTTCCACCTTGCCGATCACCTGGCCCTGCTGGATCGGGGCCATCAGCTGCGGCTGCAGCACCATGTTGGCCTGCAGCTGCTTGAGCTGGCCGCGCGGCACGGTCATGGTCAGGTCTTCGGACAGGCCGGCCTTCACTTCATGCTCGGAGCCCTTCCAGACCAGGGCCTTGGTCAGTTCGGCACCCTTCTTGTAGAAGGTCTGCGATTCGAAGAAGCGGAAGCCGTAGGTCAGCAGCTTCTGCGTCTCGGCGGCGCGGGCCTGCTCGCTGTTGGTGCCGAACACCACGGCGATCATGCGCTGGCCGTCACGCACGGCCGAGGCCACCAGGCAGTAGCCGGCTTCGTCGGTGTGGCCGGTCTTCAGGCCGTCGACGGTCTTGTCGCGCCACAGCAGCAGGTTGCGGTTGGGCTGCTTGATGTTGTTCCAGAGGAATTCCTTCTGGGCGTAGATGGCGTAGTGAGTCGGCTCGCCGTAGATGATGGCGCGGGCCAGGACCGCCATGTCGTGGGCCGAGGAGTAGTGCTCCGGGTTCGGCAGGCCGGTGGCGTCCATGAAGTGGGAATTGGTCATGCCCAGCTTCTGCGCGGTGTTGTTCATCATGTCGGCGAAGGCGTCCTCGCTGCCGGCGATGTGCTCGGCCAGGGCGACGGAGGCGTCGTTGCCCGACTGGATGATGATGCCGTGCAGCAGGTCGCTGACCGACACCTGCGAGCCCAGCTTGATGAACATGCGCGAACCGCCGGTGCGCCAGGCGTGCTCGCTGACGGTCACCTGGTCGGTTTCGGCGATGCGCCCGCCCTCGATCTCCTTGGTGGCGATGTAGGCGGTCATCAGCTTGGTCAGGCTGGCCGGGGGCAGGCGCTCGTCGGCGTTGTTCTCCACCAGGACCTGGCCGCTGGCGCCGTCCATCAGCACCCAGGCCTTGGCCGCCAGCTGCGGCGCGGCGGGGACAACGGATTCAGCCGCCCAGCCGGCCACGGGGGCGCTGAGCAACACGAGCATGGACAGGCGTTTGGCGATGGTGTTGATGTTCATCCGTCTCTCTGGGGTTCACTAATGGTCAAACAATCCCTTGGGGGAATTCCCGGGCGGCCTCTGGCGTGCCGCTTCGTCGGTGCGCCGCGTTCAGTCCGGGCGCACCAGCTTGGGTTGGCCGAGGTTGGCCAGGCGGATGCTGTCCTGCATCCGCGCCGCTTCATCCTGCGTTCCGATCGGCCCCAGGCGCACCCGGTGCAAGGTCTGCTTGTTGACCACGACCGAGCTGATAAACACCTGGGCCGAGGTCATGCCGCTGATCTTGTCCCTGAGGAGTTCCGCAGCGTCCGGGTTGGCGAAGGCACCCACCTGGAGATACAGGCCAGCGGCTGGTAATGAAGCGTTTTTTTTTGAGTCGATCTGCACCGGCGCCACGGGCGCGGCGTGCTGCGCCGGCGGCGGGGTGTAGACCTCGATCGGCTGGGCCATGGCCACCGCCTGCGGCTGCGCGCTGGCAGCCGGCGCGCTTTGCACCGGCGCCATCTTCGGCTGCGCCAGGACCATGGGCACCGGGCGGCCCTGGGCGGCCCACCAGCGCTGCGGGTCGATGCCCTCGACCTTGACCCGCGCGGTGCCGGTCTCGGCGTAGCCGAGCTTCTTGGCGGCGGCGAAGGACAGGTCGATGACGCGGTCGGAATAGAACGGGCCGCGGTCGTTGACGCGGACGATGACGCTCTTGCCGTTGTCCAGGTTGGTCACCCGCACGTAGCTGGGCAGCGGCAGCGTCTTGTGCGCCGCGGTCATGCCGTAGAGGTCGTACATCTCGCCGTTGGCGGTGGCCTGGCCGTGGAACTTGGTGCCGTACCAGGACGCCGTGCCGGTCACGCTGTAGGCGCGTGCGTCGTTCAGCGGGTAGTAGGTCTTGCCCAGCACGGTGTAGGGGTTGTTCTTGAACGGGCCGTTGTGCGGCATCGGCACGGCATCGGGGATGCGCGACACGTCGACGTCCCACCAGGGGGCGCCGTCACGGTGCGGCCGGCTGTAGTCCATCGGCCCGGAAAGGCCGCCGCTGCTGGCCGGTTGCGGAGCCCGGGAACTGGTGCAGCTGGCGAGCAGCACGGCACTCAGGCCAAAGCACGCCGCCGCCGGCCAGAAGCCCGGTCGCTTCAGTCGCTGGTTCACTGGACACCTCGCGCCCGGACGATCTCGCCGGCCAGCTGATGGACCGCCATGGCGTACATGGCGCTGCGGTTGTAGCGGGTGATCACGTAGAAGTTGGGCAGCCCGACCCAGTACTCGGGGCCGTCCGCGCCTTCGAAGCGGATGGCGGTGACCTTGAGGTCGTCGCGCAGCACGTCATGGGTGCGCCAGCCCGCCGCGCGCAGCTGGCCGAGGTTCATCTGCGGCTCCAGGCCCTGGGTAATGGCGTCCTGGGCGCTGTCCATGCTCAGCTCGGCCTGCGATACCACGGGCTCGCCGGCCTGCCAGCCGTGCTGCTTGAAGTAGCTGGCGACGCTGCCGATAGCGTCGGTCGGGTCGGTCCAGATGTTGATGTGGCCATCGCCGTCGAAGTCCACGGCGTAGGCGCGGAAGCTGCTGGGCATGAACTGCGGCAGGCCCATGGCGCCGGCGTAGGAGCCGTTCAGGCCGAGCGGGTCGACCTGCTGCTCGCGGGCCAGCAGGAGGAACTGCTTGAGCTCCTTGCGGAAGAAGTCGGCGCGCGGCGGGTAGTCGAAGGCCAGGGTGGACAGCGCGTCCATCACCCGGTAGTTGCCGGTGTTGCGGCCGAAGAAGGTCTCGACGCCGATGATCGCCACTATGTACTGGGCCGGCACGCCGTAGTCCCTCTCCGCGCGGGCCAGGGCCTCGGCGTTCTGGTTCCAGAACTCCACGCCGCGCTTGATGCGCGCGTCGGTGAGGAAGATCGGCCGGTAGTCCTTCCACGGCTTGACGCGCTCGGCGGGCCGGGAGATGGCGTCGAGGATCGACTGCTTGCGCTCGACGTCCTGGAACAGCGAGAGCAACTGCTCGTCGGCGAAGCCGTAGTCGCGGGTCATTTCCCCGACGAACTGGGCGACCTGGGGCGAGCCGTCGTAGTCGCCCGCCTGGGCGGCGCCGCCGAAGCCGATGGCCCCGGCCAACCCCACCCAATGGACACCCCTGACGGCCCACTCGCGCAGTATCTGCATTCCTTTCTTCACTCTGGTCTCAACGTTTCTTCTTCAAACCTGGGCGATCCATTTCCGGTGCGTATGAATCGACATCAAAACCCCGAACCCTGACATCAGCGTCACCAGCGAAGTTCCGCCGTAGCTGATAAAGGGAAGCGGTACCCCCACGACCGGCAGCAACCCGCTGACCATACCAATGTTGACGAACACGTACACGAAGAAGGTCATGGTGATGCTGCCAGCCAGCAGCTTGCCATACAGCGTCTGCGCCTGCGCCGTGATCACCAGCCCGCGGTAGATCACCATCAGGTACAGGGCCAGCAGCAGGCAGACCCCCACCAGGCCGAACTCTTCGCCGAGCACGGCAATGATAAAGTCCGTATGGCTTTCGGGCAAAAAATCCAGGTGCGACTGGGTGCCCAGCAGCCAGCCCTTGCCGAAAACACCGCCGGAACCGATGGCCGCTTTTGACTGGATGATGTTCCAGCCGGTGCCCAGCGGGTCGCTTTCCGGGTCGAGGAAGGTCAGCACGCGCTGCTTCTGGTAATCGTGCATGACGAAGAACCACATGGCCACCGCCACCGGCACCGCCGCGGTCACCGCACCGAGGATCCAGCGCCACTGCAGGCCACCGACGAACAGCACGAAGGCGCCGGAGGCCAGCACCAGCATGGCGGTGCCCAGGTCCGGCTGCTTGAGGATCAGCACGAAGGGCACGCCGATCAGCGCCAGGCTGATCACCAGGTGCTTGAGGTTGGGCGGCAGGTTGCGCTTGGACATGTACCAGGCCAGCGTCATGGGCATGAACAGCTTCATGAACTCGGCGGGCTGGAAGCGGATCACCCCGGGGATGTTGATCCAGCGCGTGGCGCCCATGGCGTTGTGGCCCATGACGTCCACCACCACCAGCAGCAGCACCCCGATCAGGTAGCCCAGCGGCACCCAGCGGGCCAGGAAGCGCGGCTCGATCTGGGCGATGACGAACATCATCACCAGGCCCAGGCCGAAGGACGAGGCCTGCTTGAGCAGCAGGTCCCAGCTCTTGCCGCTGGCCGAATAGAGGACGAACAGGCCGGCCGCGCCCAGCACCAGCAGGAGCAGCAGCAGCAGCCCGTCGATGTGCAGCCGCTGCAGCAGGCTGGCACGCCGCTTCATCACGTCCTCGTTGGACAGCGTTCGGTCGAAGTTCGGGTTCATGTTCATGCTCATGGCTTCGGCGCCTCCGCCACCTGTGGCGCGAATTCGGGCTTGAGCTTGCCGTTCTCGTCCAGCAGCCAGGCGTCCATCACCTGCTTGAGCACCGGCGCCGCGACGCCGGAGCCGGACTCGCCGTTCTCCACCATCACCGACACCGCGATCTGCGGGTTGTCCGCCGGGGCGAAGCCGATGAACAGCGCGTGGTCACGGTTGCGCTCGTTGAGCTTGGAACGGTCGTAGCGCTCGTTCTGCTTGATCGCCACCACCTGCGCGGTACCGGACTTGCCGGCGATGCGGTAGACCGAGGCGGCGCCGACCTTGTGCGCGGTACCGCGGGCATTGTGCACCACCTGCTGCATGTCGGAGTCGATCAGTTCCCAGTTGCCCGGCTCGCGCAGGTCGATGTCGGGCATCGGCTCGGGGTCGACCGGCGGCTGGCCGTCGACGGTCCTGGCCAGGTGCGGGCGGATCCACTTGCCGTGGTTGGCGATCAGCGCGGTCATCTGCGCCAGCTGCAGCGGCGTGGACTGCATGTAGCCCTGGCCGATGCCGAGGATCAGCGTCTCGCCGGGGAACCAGACCTGGCGGCGGGTGGCGCGCTTCCACTCGCGCGAGGGCATCAGCCCGGGGGATTCGCCGTACATGTCCAGGGACACGCGCTGGCCGAAGCCGAAGCGGCTCATGTAGTCGTGCAGCCTGTCGATGCCCAGCTTGTGGGCGAGGTCGTAGAAGTAGGTGTCGTTGGAGCGCATGATCGCCGTCTCCAGGTTCACCCAGCCCTCGCCGGAACGGTTCCAGTTGCGGTACTTGTGGTCGTAGTTGGGCAACTGGTAGTAGCCGGGGTCGAAGACCCGCGAGCCAGGCGTGACCACCCCGGAGTCGAGGCCGGCCAGGGCCACCGCCGGCTTCACCGTCGAGCCCGGCGGGTACAGGCCGCGCAGCACGCGGTTGTACAGCGGGCGGTCGATGGAGTCGCGCAGCGCCGAGTAGTCCTTGAAGCTGATGCCGGTGACGAACAGGTTGGGGTCGTAGCTCGGCTGGCTGACCATCGCCAGCACCTCGCCGGTGGCCGGCTGGATCGCCACGATGGCGCCGCGGCGCCCGCCCAGGGCCTCCTCGGCCTTGGCCTGCAGCTTGCTGTCGATGCTCAGGACGATGTCCTTGCCCGGCACCGGGTCGGTGCGCTTGAGCACGCGCAGCACGCGGCCGCGGGCGTTGGTCTCGACCTCCTCGTAGCCCACGGTGCCGTGCAGCTCGGCCTCGTAGAACTTCTCCACGCCGGTCTTGCCGATGTGGTGGGTGCCGGAATAGTTGACCGGGTCGAGCACCTTCAGCTCGGCCTCGTTGATCCGCCCGACGTAGCCCACCGAGTGGGCGAAGTGCTCGCCCAGCGGGTAGTGGCGGACGAACTGCGCGGTGACGTCGATGCCCGGCAGGCGGTACTGGTTCACGGCGATGCGGGCGATCTGCTCCTCGGACAGCTCGAACATGATCGGCACCGGCTCGAACGGCCGCCGGCCCTGCTTCATGCGCTTCTCGAAGATCGCCTTGTCCTCCTCGGTCAGGCCGAGGATCTCCACCAGCGCCTGCAGCTCCTGCTGCAGGTTCTCGGTGCGCTCGCGGGTGACCGTGAGGCTGAAGCTGGGGCGGTTGTCGGCGATCAGCACGCCATTGCGGTCGTAGATCAGGCCGCGGTTCGGCGGGATCGGCTGGACGTGGACGCGGTTGTTCTCCGACAGCGTCGAGTGGTACTCGTACTGGGTGACCTGCAGGTGGTACATGCGCGCCACCAGCACCAGGGCCAGGAGGAAGATCGCCACCGCGCCGACGACGACCCGGCGGCGCACCAGGCGGGCGTCCTTCTCGTGGTCCTTGAGTTGTATCGGCTGCGGCATCGAGTACGGCTACGACTACTTGTGGTAGGGGTGCCCGGACAGCACCGTCCAGGCGCGGTAGATCTGCTCGCCCACCAGGATGCGCACCAGCGGGTGCGGCAAGGTCAGCGGCGACAGCGACCAGCGCTGTTCGCTGCGCGCACAGACCTCCGGCGCCAGCCCTTCCGGGCCGCCGACCATGAGGTTGACGGTGCGCGCGTCGAGACGCCAGCGGTCCAGTTCGGCGGCCAGCTGCGGGGTGCTCCAGGGCTTGCCTTCGACTTCCAGGGTCACCACCCGTTCACCGGGCTGCACCTTGGCCAGCATGGCTTCGCCCTCCTGGCGGATCAGCCGGGCCACGTCGGCGTTCTTGCCGCGCGTGTTCAGCGGGATCTCCACCAGCTCCAGGGACAGCTCGGACGGCAGGCGCTTGACGTACTCCTGCCAGCCCTCCTCGACCCAGCGCGGCATGCGCGAGCCGACCGCGATCAGACGCAGGCGCAAGGGCGCTTACTCGCCGCTGTGGTGGGCGCGGCTCTGTTCGGCGCCGAGCCAGAGGCGCTCCAGGTCATAGAACTGGCGGGTGGCCGGCTGCATGACGTGGACCACCACGTTGCCCAGGTCGATCAGCACCCACTCGCCGCCTTCCTGGCCTTCGCTGCCGATGGGCTTGACGCCCTGTTCCTTGACCTTCTCCAGGACGTTGTCGGCCAGCGACTTGACCTGGCGGCTGGAGGAGCCGGAGGCGATGACCATGACGTCGGTGATGCTGGTCTTGTCGCGCACGTCGAGGACGGTGATGTCCTGCGCTTTCATGTCTTCCAGAGCGGCGACGGCCAGCTCGACCAGTTGTTCGGTTTGCATTGAATGACTCTCTAGTTTGCCAGGGACGCGCGGTACAGCCCGTGCGCCTCGATGTAGTTCAATACCGCGTCCGGCACCAGGAAGCGCGGCGAGCGCCCCTGCGCCAGCAGGGCGCGGATCTGGGTGGCCGACACCGCCAGGGGCGTCTGCCAGATGAAAGTGACCTGCCCAGCCGCGCCGGACAGGGCGTTGGGGTCGGCCACGCTGCGCGCCGCCAGCAGGTCGCGCAGGGCTTCCGGCGCCTCCACGTCGGCATCCGGGCGCTGCAGCACCAGCATGTGGCAGTGCTGCAGCAGTTCGTCCCAGCGGTGCCAGCCGGGCAGGCCGCAGAAGGCATCCCAGCCGACCATCAGGAACAGCTGCACCTCGTTCCCCAGTTCCGCGCGCAGCGATTCCAGGGTGTCGATGGTGTAGGACGGCTTGTCCCGGGCCAGCTCGCGGGCGTCCACCGTCAGGGGCGCGACGCCGGCCACCGCCAGCTCGACCATGGCCAGGCGCTGCTGCGCCGAGACCTGCGGCGCCCCGCGGTGCGGCGGGCGCGCCGCCGGCAGCAGACGCAGCTCGTCCAGCCCCAGCAGCTCGGCGGTCTCCAGCGCACTGCGCAGGTGACCGATGTGCACCGGATCGAAGGTGCCGCCGAAGAGGCCGATCCGCCGCGGGCGTTGCTTGCCCATCAGGTACGCACGTGCCCGTCGCCGAAGACCACGTACTTCTCGCTGGTCAGGCCTTCCAGGCCGACCGGGCCGCGGGCGTGCAGCTTGTCGGTGGAGATGCCGATCTCCGCCCCCAGGCCGTACTCGAAGCCGTCGGCGAAGCGCGTAGAGGCGTTGACCATGACCGAAGCCGAGTCCACCTCGGCGAGGAAGCGCCGGGCATTGCTGAAGTTCTCGCTGACGATGGCGTCGGTGTGCTGCGAGCCGTAGGTGTTGATGTGCTCGATGGCGCTGTCCAGGTCGTCGACGATGCGGATCGACAGGATGGGCGCGTTGTACTCGGTGCGCCAGTCTTCCTCGGTGGCTTCCAGCACGCCGGCGCCCAGCAGCGCGCGGGTGGCGGCGTCGCCGCGCAGCTCCACGCCCTTGTCGCGGTAGATGGCGGCCAGCGGCGGCAGCACGCGCTCGGCGATGGCCTTGTGCACCAGCAGGGTTTCCATGGTGTTGCACGGCGCGTAGCGCTGGGTCTTGGCGTTGTCGGCGATGCGGATGGCCTTGTCGAGGTCGGCCGACTCGTCGATGAACACGTGGCAGACGCCGTCCAGGTGCTTGATCACCGGCACCTTGGCCTCGCGGCTGATGCGCTCGATCAGGCCCTTGCCGCCGCGCGGGACTATCACGTCGACGTACTCCGGCATGCTGATCAGCGCGCCCACGGCGGCGCGGTCGGTGGTTTCCACCACCTGCACGGCGGCCGCCGGCAGGCCGGCCGCGGCCAGGCCCTGCTGGATGCAGCGGGCGATGGCCTGGTTGGAGTGGATGGCCTCGGAGCCGCCGCGCAGGATGGTGGCGTTGCCCGACTTCAGGCACAGGCTGGCGGCGTCGATGGTCACGTTCGGCCGCGACTCGTAGATGATGCCGATCACGCCCAGGGGCACGCGCATCTTGCCGATCTGGATGCCCGAGGGGACGAAGCGCATGTCGCGGATCTCGCCGATCGGGTCCGGCAGCTTGGCCACCTGGCGCAGGCCCTCGATCATGTCGTCGATGCGCGCCGGGCTCAGCGCCAGGCGGTCGAGCATGGCGGGCTCCAGGCCATTGGCCCGGCCAGCGGCCAGGTCCTGCTCGTTGGCGTGGGCGAGCTGCTCGCGGGCAGCGTCCAGGGCATCGGCGGCGGCCAGCAGGGCGGCGTTCTTCTGCGCAGTGGAAGCCCGCGCGAGGACGCGCGAGGCTTCGCGGGCGGCGCGGCCCAGGCGGCTCATATAGTCGAGGACGGACTCGGTCATGGTTCGTACGCGTCTGCGTGAGGGAAATGCGCGATTATAGCGGCCCCGCCTGCGCCCGCCCAGCCACAGCAGCCAGCCGGTAGACAGGGCGTCCCGCCACGGCGCCGGTAACGCCGCCCGGGCACCGCGGGCCGCGCCCCGGCCGCGGAACGGTGACACCCGCAACAGCGCGTTGCGATTTCGCCCGCCCGAAGGTTGGGTAAACAAAAGGCCGGCCTCTGTCTACCTTGGAGCCACCCGGCCGCACCACGCCAGCCTTTCGCCATCCGGCACGCCAGGGAAGAACGACAACAGGCGGAACACCGCCGGAGGTTCGCCATGCGCTACCGCACCGACTACAGCGCCCAGACGCTCAGCGCCGCCCCGGCGGTGCTCGAACTGGACGGCTGGCAACTCCACTACCAGGCCTTCGCCCACCGCGCGGACGACCCGCGTCCGCCGGTGCTGCTGCTCGGCGGCGCCTTCCAGAGCTTCCGCTCCTTCGCCAGCGAGGTCAGCGAGCTGCTCGCCGGGCACCCAGTGATCCTCCTCGACCTGCCCAGCCAGGGCGGCAACCTGCAACTGGCGCCGGAGCTGAGCCTGGAGGACCTGGCCGACCTGATCGCCGCCTTCGCCGAGGCCCTGCGCCTGCCACCGCTGATGCCCATCGGCCTGTCCTACGGCTCGGCCCTGGCCGCCCTCTTCGCCGCCCGCCACCCAGGGCGCTGCGCGCGCCTGCTGCTGGCCGGCATCACCGCCTTCGGCCGCCCCGGCGCCCGCGCCCTGCTGGAGGAAGCCCTGGCGCGCCTGGACCTGGGCCAGCACGAGCCCTTCGCCAACGGCGTGCTGACCGGCCTGGTCAACCCGCTGCGCCTGGCCGATACCGGCGTCTCCCCGGTGTTCCGCAAGGCCCTGCTGCGCCAGCTGCAACGCCTGACGCCGGCGGAGGTCGAGCGCTACCGGCAGAACAGCCGGCGCCTGCTGGCCTTCGGCGGTTTCCAGCGCCACCCGCAGTGCCCGACACTGGTGCTGGCCGGCGAATACGACCACTTCACCCAGCCCTGGGAACACGCCGAGTTCGCCCTGGCCTGCACGGACGCCGAGTTCGCCCTGATCCACGACGCCGATCACCTGGCCCAGTTCGAACGCCGCGGCGCCTGCGCCCGGCTGTACGCCCCGTTCCTCGAAGGCCAGGCACTGCCGCGCAACGCCGCCGGCAGCACGCGCTTCCAACGCGCGCAACTGCCGCACCTGGAACGCCGCTTCGAACCGCGCCTGGCGCCACCGCAACCGCGCGCCCTGCTCAGCCACGCCGACGGCGGCCAATGGCGCGCCGAACTGGCGGAAGTCGGCTACTTCGGCGGCCTGGTCCACGCCGGCCTGCCGGCCGAACTGCCGCAACGCGGCTGGCGCCTGGCCATCCCGGGCGTGGAGGAACTGGACATCCTGCCGCTGCGCCGCACCACGGAGGGCATGGCCTTCATCTTCCCCCACGGCGATCCCCGGGCCAGCGCCAGCCTGGCGGGGATGGTGGTGCCGTTGCAGCAAGGCGCCTGCGCAGCCTGACACGACGGAACGGCGGATAACCGCGAACGGTTATACGCCCTACGCCCGGCCCGAAAAACGTCGTCCCCCTGTAGGAGCGAGCTTGCTCGCGAACCGCTTGGCACCAGGCCCGGCAGGTTCGCGAGCAAGCTCGCTCCTACGAAAAGCGGGGGCGACTCAGGTGCGGGCTTCGATGACGCGCACCAGGCTCGGCATGCGCCCGCGCGGCAGGCACAGCTCGGCGCCGTGCACCTGCGGGTCGAGCACCTCCACGCCGCTGAAGCCGCAGCCGCGGAAGGCCGCGGCTATTTCCGCCTCGCTGCGGTAGTGCAGCGGGTAGCCGCCGCGGGTCAGCCGGCCGATCAGGCCGACGCCCCAGCGGATCTGCCGGTAGCGCGGGTGCTCGCGCAGGTCGGGGTAGAGTTCGGTGAGGTAGGTGGCCGCCGGGAAGTCGGCCAGGGCCGCCGCCAGGCGCGTCCAGAAGCCCTCGATCAGCGGGCGCTGGAAGTAGTTCACCAGGCCTTCGGTGATCACCACCAGCGGGCGCTGGCGGTCGAGCTGGGCGAAGAGC
The DNA here is from genome assembly GCF_003176655.1 of Pseudomonas sp. RW407. Lineage (NCBI taxonomy): Bacteria > Pseudomonadati > Pseudomonadota > Gammaproteobacteria > Pseudomonadales > Pseudomonadaceae > Pseudomonas > Pseudomonas sp. RW407. Next base: position 903,877 of record NZ_QGSL01000029.1, read on the forward strand.
GCGGCCAGGGTGTGCGGGCCGTCCTCGGCGAGGATGTCCACGGGGTGCACCCGGTGCCGTTCATCCAGCCAGCCCTGCTGATGCAGCAGCGCCGACTTGCGCGCGGCCATGGGCGGCAGGTCAGCCTCCAGGTAGTCCAGCTGTGGATAACGCTGGCGGAAGCGCCTCCCCCGCGGCGACAGGCCGCAGGCGATCTCCACCACCTGGGTGACGCCGCGCTGCTCGATGGCCTGGCGCAGGCGCGCGTCTATCAGCAGGTGGCGCTGCAGCAGGAAGTCCTCGATGTTCAGCCCGAAGCCCAGGCGCGCGCCCCAGTTGATCGGCGCCACGCAGCCGTGCACCCAGCGCCCGAAGGTGGTGGCGAAGGCCGGCTCGGCGAGCTTGTGACGGAACCAGACATAACCGGTGTAGTGCGCACTGGGGGTGATGTGCGCGCTGTCGCTGCGGACGCGTTCAGTCATGATTCAGTCTCTTGTTGTTATCATCCTCCAGCCTAAGAGCGCCCTGGTACCCACGACAATCCCATGCCTGCCGATCCCATCCTTGGTTTGCCCTGGCCCGAAGCACGGCCGCTGCCCCACGCCTTCTTCGACCGCGACGCCCTGCTGGTGGCACGCCAGCTGCTGGGCAAGGTGATCCGCCACCGCGTCGGCGACCTCTGGCTGTCCGCCCGGATCATCGAGACCGAAGCCTATTACCTGGCCGAGAAAGGCAGCCACGCGTCCCTCGGTTACACCGAGAAACGAAAGGCCCTGTTCCTCGACGGCGGGCACATCTACATGTACTACGCGCGCGGCGGCGACTCGCTGAACTTCAGCGCCGGCGGCGCCGGCAACGCGGTGCTGATCAAGTCCGGCCACCCGTGGCTGGACCGCGTCAGCGGCGACGCGGCCCTGGCCCGCATGCGCCAGCTCAACCCCGCCGCCGATGGCAGCGAGCGCCCGCTGGGCAAGCTCTGCGCCGGCCAGACCCTGCTGTGCAAGGCCATGGGCCTCAAGGTGCCGGACTGGGACGCCCGCCAGTTCGACCTGCAGCGGCTGTTCGTCGACGACCTCGGCGACACCCCGGCCCAGGTCATCCAGACCACCCGCCTGGGCATCCCCCACGGCCGCGACGAGCACCTGATGTACCGCTTCGTCGACGCCGCCTTCGCGCCCTTCTGCACGCGAAACCCGCTGCGCCGCGGCCAGGTCGAAGGACGCGACTACTACCTGCTGGACAGCTCGGAAGCCCACCGCACATGAGCCTGGAACTCTTCAACCAATGGATCGCCAGCCACCCGCAATGGCTGGGCCTGATCGTCTTCCTCGTGGCCTTCCTCGAATGCGCGGCGGTGGTCGGCCTGGTGCTGCCCGGCGTGGTGATGCTCTTCGCCATCGCCGTGCTGGCCGGCGGCGGCGCCCTGGGCCTGGGGCAGACGCTGCTGCTGGCCTTCGCCGGCGGGCTGCTGGGCGACCTCTGCTCGTACGGCCTCGGCCGCCGCTTCCACCAGGACATCCGCCGCCTGCCGCTGCTGCGTCACCACCCGGAATGGCTGGCCGGCGCCGAGGGCTTCGTCGCCCGCTACGGCGTCGCCAGCCTGCTGGTGGGCCGCTTCATCGGCGCCCTGCGGCCCTTTCTGCCGCTGGTGGCGGGCATGCTCGACATGCCTTTCGGGCGCTTCCTGGCGGTGTCCATCCTGGCCGCCGCCGGCTGGTCGGTGGCCTACCTGCTGCCCGGCTGGACCACCGGCGCGGCCCTGCGCCTGCCGCTGCCCGAAGGCTTCTGGCCGGAAATGGCGGTGATCGCCGGCGGCCTGGCGGTGCTCGGCGGGGCGCTGATCCACGCCTGCCTCAGGCGGCGCCACGGCACCGCGCTGATCGCCGCGGGCCTGAGCGCCGCCCTGCTGCTGGGCATCCTGGTCGGCTGGCCGCACCTGGACGCCCTCGACCACGGCCTGATGACGCTGATCCAGCAGGAGCGCAGCCCGCTGCTGAACCACGTCATGGTGGCGGTGACGCGCCTGGGCGACTTCCGCACCCAGGTGATCGTCGGCGTGGTCGTCAGCGGCCTGCTGCTGGGCCTGGGCAAGTGGCGGCATGCCCTGTTCGCCGGCGGCAGCCTGCTGGCCACGGCGCTGCTCAACACCACCCTCAAGCATTTCTTCGGCCGCGCCCGCCCGGAGGTGATCGCCGACCCGCTGAGCGCCTTCAGCATGCCCAGCGGGCACAGCTCGGCCTCCTTCGCCTGCTTCCTGGTGCTGGGCGTGCTGGCCAGCCGCGAGGGCTCGCCGCGGGTGCGCCTGACCTGGCTGCTGCTGGCCATGCTGCCGGCCGCCTGGATCGCCGGCTCGCGCCTGTACCTGGGCGCGCACTGGCCCAGCGACGTGATCGCCGGCGCCCTGCTGGCCGCCGCCGTGTGCGCCGCCGCGCTCTGGGCCAGCCAGCTGCGCCAGCCGCTGCCGGCCCTGCCCAGGCGCGTCTGGTGGTGCCTGGTGCCGGCCCTGCTGCTGGTGTTCTCGGTGTCGGTCGGCTGGGACCTGAGCCACGCGGTGGCGCGCTACCGTCCGCTCTGAGCCTCAACGCCAGGGCGCGCCGCGCATGTGCTCGGCGCAGCGCTGCTGGATGAACTCGCGCAGCAGGGTCACCGGCGGGCTCAGCTGCGCGCGGTGGGTGCAGAACAGGTTCAGCGGCGCCGCCTCGCCCGGGTAGTCGCCCAGGGCCACTTCCAGGCGCCCGGCGCGCACGTCGGCGGCCACGTCCAGCCAGGACTTGTAGACCAGCCCGCAGCCGGCCACGGCCCAGCGCCGCACCACGTCGGCATCGTCGCAGACACGGTCGCCGCCCACCTCCACCGTCTCCTCGCCGAAGCTCCAGCGCTCGTGCACCCGGCCGCCGAGCATGTACAGCAGGCAGTTGTGCCGCGCCAGGTCCTGCGGCTGGCGCGGCCGGCCGCGGCGCGCGAAGTAGGCCGGCGCGCCGCACAGCACGCGGCGGTTGTCCGCCGCCAGCGGCAGCGCCACCAGGCTGGAGTCCGGCGGCAGGCCGAGGCGGATGGCCACGTCCACCGGCTGGCGGTAGAGGTCGGCCTGGCGGTCGCTGATCAGCAGGCGCAGGCTCAGCCGCGGGTGCAGCGCCTGGAACTCGTCGAGCCAGGGCAGCAGCACGTTGCGCCCCAGGTCCGAGGGCGCCGAGACCTGCAGCGGCCCGGCGATCTCGCTGCGCCCGCCGGCCAGCAGTTGGCGGCCCTCCTCCAGGCTCTGCAGCGAGGCCCGCGCATGGGCCAGGAACAGCTCGCCCTCGGCGGTCAGCCGCAGGCTGCGGGTGGAACGGGCGAACAGGCGCGCCTGCAGGGCCGCCTCCAGGCGCTTGAGGGCGGCGCTGGCCACCGCCGGCGAGGTTTCCAGCTCGCGGGCCGCGGCGGACAGGCTGCCCCGCTCGGCGGTACGGACGAACAGGCGGAGGTCGTCGAAGCGCAGCATTTTCAAAATTCCTTTGAAAGAGACTTTCTTCCTACGCGGTTTTTCTTCGCAACGAAAGAGCGGAGGATGCGCCCATCCCCCACTGCCGCAAGGAAACCTCCCGATGAGCAGCCCC
>NZ_QGSL01000029.1:907461-911679 GCF_003176655.1 Pseudomonas sp. RW407
AACTGACGCAGCCATTCGTGGTGGGGTTTGCTGTGCCTGGTGATGTCCCAGACCATGAAGCAGCGGAAGGACGGCACCGGTAGCGGCGCCGGGCTTACGCTCAGGTGGGTCATGGCCGCATAGCTCTCGGCGGCGAATGTCGGGATGGTGGCTATCGCTTCGCTGTTCATCAGCGTCGTCAATGCGCCGCTGAAGTGGGTGAAGGAGGCGATGACACGCCGTGCATAGCCGGCGGCCTCGAACATGTCGTCGATGAAGCCGCGTCGGCCGTCGTAGGAGATGCGCACATGGTCCGCCGCGAAGTACTCCTCCAGGCCGATGGGCCGGTCCGCCGCGCGCCCATGTGGGCGAAACAGGCAGGAGTAGGAGGAAGAGAACAGGACCTGGGAGGAATAGCTGGTGTTGAAGTCCTTCGGTTCGCTGCAGATCACCAGGTCCATGTCCGGGTCCTGCAGCGACTGTTTCCATAGCGAGCTGTTGCTCTGGTGGAAGGCGAAGCTCACGCCCAGCCCCAGCTCCGCCGCCGTGTTCACGATGCGCGGTGCCAGGTAGGACTCGATATCGTCGGACAGGCCGATGTTGAACACGTAACTGGAATCGCGCGGGGAGAACTCCGGCTCAGCGCCGAGCACGCCGGAAATGGAGGTCAGCGCCTCGGCGATCTTCGGTGCCAGTTCCATGGCCCTGCGCGTGGGCTGCATGCCGGAGGCGGTGCGGATGAACAGTTCGTCACCGAAATGCTCGCGCAACCGGCGCAGCGCGGCGCTCACCGCCCCCTGGGTCACGTGCAGCATCGCCGAGGCCCGGGTGGCGCTGCGCTCGGTCATCAGGCAGTGGAAGGTGAGCAGAAGGTTGAGGTCGATCCGCGAGATATTACGTACGTTAATCCGGCTCATATTTCCTAATCGTTTGCCCCGTGCCCAGGGAGATTCCTAGTCTGGCGTCCACAACAACATAACAAGGGATGGAGAGTCCTGTGGACGCGATTCAGCAAAGCCTGGGTGCAAGCAGCATCCATACCAAGCGTGGGCAGTCGGACATCCGCAAGCGGGCCATCGCGGTCGGCATCGGCAACTTCATGGAGTGGTTCGACTTCGCGATCTACGGTTACTTCGCCGCGGTGATCGGCATGCTGTTCTTCCCGTCCAGCGCATCGGGCGTATCGCTGCTTTCGTCGCTGGCGGTATTCGCCGTCGGCTTCCTCTCGCGGCCCTTCGGCGCCCTGATCCTCGGGCCCATCGGCGATCGCTTCGGCCGCCGTTCGGTGCTGATCATCACGGTGTTCGGCATGGGTGTCTGTACCACTATCATCGGCCTGTTGCCTTCCTACGAGGCGATCGGCATAACCGCGCCCATCCTGCTCATCGCCATGCGCTTCATCCAGGGCATGATGGTCGGCGGCGAGTGGTCCAGCGCCGGCATCTACATCGTCGAGAGCGCGCCGTCCAACCGCCGGGCCACCGCCGCCAGCGTGATCACCGGTACGGCAGGGCTCGCCTTCCTGTTCGGCACCTTCACCGCCGCGAGCATTTCCTCGGCGCTGGATGACCAGCAGTTGGCGGCCTGGGGCTGGCGCCTGCCGTTCGTGGCCTCCATCGTGATGACCGGCATCGCCGTGTTCATCCGCCGCAAGCTGGGCGACACCCCGGTGTACGAAGAAATGGTCCGCCAGCGCGGCTCGCACCAGGCCCACGTACCGAGCCGTGCCGTGCGCCGCCGTGCTTTCATCACCACGTTCGCGTTTTCCGCGCTGTTCGGCGTCTCGCTCTACTACTTCATCACCTACGCCAACAACCACCTGGTCTCCACCGTCGGCCTGCCACGCAGCAGCGCGCTGTGGCTGTGCAGCCTGGCGCTGGTGGTCTACGTGATCGTCAACCCCTTGATCGGCCGCCTCAGCGACCGCATCGGCCGGCGCAAACTGCTGCTGGGCGCCGCCGCTGCGCTCACGCTGCTGGCCTACCCGATCTTCCTGTTGCTCAACAGCGGCAACCCGCTGGCAATCCTTGCCGGGCTGGTGGTGATGGGTGTGCTGGTGGCGGTCACAGCAGTCATGGACGTGGTGCTGTTGGTGGAAGTCTTCCCGGCCTCGATCCGCTCCACCGGAGCGGCCCTGGGCCACAACCTGGCGCTGGCGATCCTCGCCGGCCCCGGCCCCTTCATCGCCACCGCGCTGATCCGCCAGACCGGCGATGCGAATCTTCCAGCGGCCTACCTGGCGGCAGTCTCCCTGGCATGCCTGGTGGTGCTGTGGAAGACGCTGCCGGAAACCCGTGACAACGACATCAGCCGTTTCTAGACCTTTTCACCAGCTGTCAGGAGTTCCCATGACCCGTGTAGCGATCATCCAGGCCGCCTCCGTTCCCTACGAGCCAATGGCCAGCGTCGAGAAGGCCTGCGCCATCCTGCGCCGCGTGGCGGAACAGGGTGCGAAGCTGGCGGTATTCCCCGAGGCCTTCATCGGCGGCTACCCGAAAGGCGCGGCCTTCGGCAGCGTGGTGGGCAACCGTAGCGCCGCCGGGCGCGAACTTTACCAACGCTACGTAGAGGGCGCCGTCGAACTGGCGGGGCCAGAACTGGCGCGACTCGCCGAAAGCGTGGAACAGACCGGGGTGACCGTGGTGGTGGGCATCATCGAGCGCTTCGGCCGCACCCTGTACTGCACCGCGGTGACCCTCACGCCAGAGCACGGCATCGCCGGCTACCACCGCAAGCTGATGCCCACCGGGCAGGAGCGGCTGATCTGGGGCTTCGGTGACGGCTCCACGATAGAGCCGGTGGACACCGGGTTCGGCGTGCTGGGCAGCGTTATCTGCTGGGAGAACTACATGCCGGCGCTACGCCAGGCCATGTACGCCCAGGGCGTGCAGCTGTACTGCGCACCTACCGCCGACGACCGCCCTTCCTGGGCCAGCTCCATGGTCCACATCGCCCTGGAGGGCCGGGTGTTCGTGCTCTCGGCCTGCCAGGCGATCCGCCTGGGCGAGTACCCGCAACAACACCGCAAGGCGTTCGGCCTGGACTTCCAGGAGGACGAGTACGTGATGCGCGGCGGCAGCATGATCGTCAGCCCCTTGGGCGAAGTGCTGGCCGGGCCGGTATTCGATTGCGAGACGGAGCTGTACGCCGACCTCGACATGACACTGCTGAGCAAAGGCAACCTCGACTTCGACGCCTGCGGCCACTATGCAAGGCCGGATGTGTTCGAGCTGAAGGTGAATACCGCACCGCTGCGGCCGGTGACTTTCGAGGGTTGATCCGAAGCGATCTCCATAGGATGGGTCGAGCTTGCGATACCTATCTGGCCATGGCGATGGGTATCGCTTCACGCCATCCTGCGAAGTCGCGCGCCGGACGCTGCAGAAATGGAAAGCCCCGCATCGCGGCAGGGCTTTCGAGCTTCAGGCGATATCGGCGAAGCGCTCGATATGTGGCTGCTCGCGGTGCCTGGCCTGCCAGATGTCATAGTCGGCCTGCACGCCGAGCCAGGTCCGCGCCGTGCCGATGCCGGCCAGCTCCAGGCGCACGGCCAGGTCCGGGCTGATGGGTGCGCGGCCGTGCAGGACGCGCGACAGGGTTTCACGTGCGAAGCCCAGGCGGCGGGCCAGTTCGGTGACGCTGATGGCAAGTGCCGGCAGCACGTCTTCGCGCAGGGTTTCGCCAGGATGTGGTGGATTGAACATGACCATGGGCGCCCCCTCCTGTTCAGTGGTAATCAAGATAGTCGACGAGTTCCACGTCGTTGCCGATGAAGCGGAAGATCACCCGCCAGTTGCCGCTGACGGTGAGTGACCAGTAGCCTTCCAGTTCCCCTTTCAAGGGGTGCAGACGCCAGCCTGGCAGGTTGAGGTCGTCCGGCGCGGCCGCTCGATCGAGGAACGGCAGCATACGCGCCAGGCGCTTGGCGTGGTCGGCGCGGATTCCCCGGGTGGAGCCGGTCCTGAAGAACAGAGCCAGGCCCTTGTGCTGGAAGCTGACGATCATCCGACGAAGTGTGATGCAATACATCACGCTGATCAACAGGCAGATAGAAAACCCAATGGCGCAGGGCTGGTTATGCGTGGGGGAAGATGGGTATCGCTTCGCTCCACGCCATCCTGCGGTGGCGTTGCCCATGCAGCCGTAGGAGCAACTGTCTTTTACTGCTGCGCGGTATCTGTTCTCCAGCAGGTACCGTCCCTGACCATGGCGTTCAGTCGCACGATGAGCACACGCATG
>NZ_QGSL01000029.1:911689-918366 GCF_003176655.1 Pseudomonas sp. RW407
GCGGCTGGCCGCCGGCCCGCTGTCGGCGCCGCGTGCGGGGGTGCGCTGGGCATAGGTGCCGCCGGTGTAGCCCGGCGGGTCGATCAGCAGCGTGTACTCGCGCAGCAGGCGGCCGTTGGGGCGCTCCAGCTCGAGGAGGAAGTTCAGGTAGGGCTCGTGGATCGGCTGGGTGGACACCACGTGGATGTAGCCGCGGCCGTTGCGGATCACCGGGGTGAAGCGCAGGCTCTGCAGGAAGGTGGTGCGGTCCACGCCCATGCGCTCGAAGGTCGCCACGTCGGCCAGGCGGGCGATGAGTTCGTCGCTGCCCAGGTCACCGGGCTGCAGCAGCTCGATCTCCGCATCCAGCGGCTGGTTCAGCGCCGAGTGCAGGGTGATGTCCCCGAGCCCCAGCGCGTGGGCCTGGGAAGTCATGAGAGCCGAGAGAACGGCCATTGCCAGCGGCAAGCGAGTGAGTCGAGCCATAGGTCCCATCCCAGTTGTGTCCAGGTCTGCAGGCCATCCGTGACCCAGCGGTGCAGTCGGTCATGCTGTCCATGCAATATAGACGCCCATCCGGAGCGTGGGGTTGCCGGGCGATGCCATGGCGGCCCGTTGCCATCACGATTAGATACAGGCCCGTTCTAGGTCAAGACAATTCGTCGGAAAGCTGGCGAAATGCCTGAATGCACCCCTGAATGAATGACGGCCCCCGCAGGAGCCGTCAGAAGTTTGGCAATTCTACTCGAAAAAGTGTGAAGAATCGCTCAGTTCTTTTCCAGGTTGGAGAGGATGCGGGAGAGGAGTTTCTGACAGGTTGCAATGTCCGCCTCGTCGATGCCGGCCAGGACGTCGTTGCGCACGCTGGCGGCGATGCTCTCGATGTCGGCGATCAGCACGTCGGCCTTGGGCGTCAGGCAGATGCGCTTGGCGCGGCGGTCCTCGGCCACCGCCTGGCGGCGCACCAGGCCCTGGGCTTCGAGGCCGTCGAGCAGGCGCGCCAGGGTCGGGCCCTCGACGCCGACCGATTGCGCGAGTTCGCGCTGGGTGGGGATGCCGGAATTGCGCGCCAGGTGCAGGAGCACCAGCCAGCGGGCCTGGGAAAGCCCCAGGTGGCTGAGGCGGCGGTCGAGTTCGGCGCGCCATGCACGCGAGGCCTGGGCCAGCTGGGTGCCGAAGTAGTGCTTGTCTTTATCTGTCATTGTGCTGCAGCAGTTTCAGGCTAATTGATTTGGCTAATTATTAGTCGGCTAATCAAGGCCGTACAATGACATTTTGTCGCAGGGCTTTGCCAGTTCACCATTTGGCGTACTGGTCCTCGACGAACCCCCAGAGATCGTCGATGACCACCGGCGCACGCCCATGGGGGCGCAGCTCGCCGCGGAAGCGCCCGAAGATCTGCTTGAAGTTGCTCGCCAGCAGGCCCAGGTTCAGGCGCTCGCGGTGCAGGCCGCGGGCCTCGAAGGCCAGGTCCACCTGGCCGTCGAAGGAGCTGATGCGCCAGAGCCCCAGTTCCTGGTCGCGGTCGAACGCGAAGCGCACGCTGTCGACCTTGCACAGTTCGCCGTCGAGCCAGAAGCAGTTCTCGGTGAAGCTGGTCTCGTTGACCCCGCACGACAGGTTCAGCCCCACCCGCCGGCCCTGCGCCTCGCCGGACAGGCAGGCCCAGTTCCAGAAGGTCTCGCGGCGCATGTAGCCGGCCGACCAGTCGTGGTGGGCGAAGGCGTCGATGGCGCCCAGGTCGAAGTCGCCCAGCGCGCTGCGCACCTGGCCCTCGCAGCGCACCCCGGCGACCTTGCGCGCGTACACCCAACCGTTCACCGCCGTGGGCGTGCACAGGCTCATGGGCTGGAAGGCCGGCTGCTGTTCATCGAAGCTCGCATCGATGCGCGTGCCGTCGTCCAGCTCCACCAGCAGGCGCTTGCGCAGCGGCCCGGCGGCGTTCTCCAGGCGCAGCCGGTTGCGCCCCTGGCGCAGCTCGCAGGCGCCGTCGTCCGGGCGTTGCGAGAAGTGCGTGCCGATGCCCAGCGGGCACTTGAAGCGGCGTTCGAGCATGCGCCCGCTGCGCGGCTCGTAGAGGTAGACGAAGCCGACGGCCACCAGGCTCAGCTCGGCCAGGGCGCAGCCGCCGATCAGCTGCGGGCTGATCAGGCCGAAGTACTGGAACTGGTGGAAGTTGCGCCACTTGCTCAGCGCCCCCAGCTTGCGCCCCATGGGCGAGCGGTAGTCGAAGTCGCGGTGGTTGATGGCCTGCGGGGTTTCGGCGAACACCCCGTAGTGGGGCTGGCCGTTGGCCTGGATCAGTCGCTCCATGGGGAAACGCTCGGCTGCGGGGTCGGCGGCATCCTAGCACCGGCGTGCCAGGGCACGCAGTCACCGGCGGCGCCAGGGCGAGGGACCGAATGGGTCAGGCCACCACCTGGTTGCGGCCGAACGCCTTGGCTTCGTAGAGGGCGCGGTCGGCATGGGCGTAGATCGCCTGCAGGGCCGAGGGCGCGCCGGGCTGCAGGCAGGAGACACCGATGGACAGCGTCACCTCCGCCGCCGTGCTCGAATCCTCGTGGCTGATGCCCAGGCCCTGCACCGCCTGGCGCAGCACCTCGGCGCGCTGCCGGGCCTCGTCCAGGTCGGTGCCGTAGAGCAGCACGGCGAACTCCTCGCCGCCCAGGCGCACGGCCATGTCCAGCGGCCGCCGCGCGCTGGCCGCCAGAGCCGCGCCTATGCTGCGCAGCACCTCGTCGCCGGCCTGGTGGCCGTAGCGGTCGTTGTAGGCCTTGAAGTGGTCGACGTCGCAGAGCAGCAGCGACAGCGGCGTGCCATCGCGCTGGGCCTGGCGCCACAGGCGCTCCAGCTGGCGGTCGAAGCTGCGCCTGTTGTGCAGGCCGGTCAGGGCGTCGTGGTCGGCCATCTGGCGCATCAGCCGGCTGATCAGGAAGTGCTCGCGGGACTTGTACTCCAGCAGGTAGCAGCCCACCGCGCCGACCAGGTTGCCCAGCAGCAGGAACACCAGGTTGTTCAGCAGCTTGGCCGGCGCCAGGCCGGCGTACAGCTCGCAGCCCAGGTAGGCCAGGAGGATCAGCGAGGCCGAGCCTAGCGCCTCGGAAAAACGCAGGCCGACCAGGAAGTAGGCGGCCATGCTCACCAGCAGCAGGCCCTCGTAGGGGTAGCCCGGGTCGACGCGGTGGGCGATGCCCACCACCACGGCTGCGCCGATGCCCACGGCGAGTATGCAGGCGATGCTCAACGGCACCATCAGCCGCACGAAGCGGCGCTGCAGGATCAGCCCGCCGCAGATCACCAGCAGCACCAGCACCGCGCCGCGCACGGCGAGCAGGTCCCAGTGCTGCGGGGCGGGGATCAGCAGCAGGTCGATGGCCGCCAGCGCCAGCCAGGCCAGCACGGCGAAGCCCAGGGCGCTGCACTTGAGGGCGAAGTTGTCTTCCAGCAGGTAGGCGCGGTACTCGCCCTCCAGCGGCGCGTCGAAGCGCAGGCGGCGGAAGCCGCGGGCGAGCTGTTCGGCATAGGGGTTGGCGCGCACGTCGTCGAGCCAGGCATGGTGGGGCACGTTCGCCTCTTCTGGTGGAGGTCTTGGCCACACCTTAGCCGTTAGCGACGCGCGTCACAAGTTTGTCGCTTTCCTGCGCCATTTCCTTGTCAGCTATCACAGGGCCATCACCGCTTCCACGAGCGGCGAGCCGGAGGGGCGGCGCGCTCGCCTGCGGCGTTCTTTCCGCCGTCAGCAGCAACAGCAGGATTTCGCACAGGGCGACGAAGCCCAGCCCGCGCAGCAGCGCAGCCGGCCCTGCGCGCCCTTCCGGAAGCTCCAGGGCGAGCAACCCGCACAAGCCGGCGAGCACCACGGGTACGGCAACCAGACGCCACATGGCAACGATTCCTCCCTTCCTTAGTACGTCCAGCTTGCAAGCCGCCGCCGTACGGGGAAATGGGACGAATCCGAAAGCCCTTCTCTCAGACTTCCAGTTCGGTCTGCAGCGCGGCGCGCACGCAATGCAGCACGCCCTGCGGCACGCGGCCCTCGAAGCGCTCGGCCAGAGCCGCCACCGGCGGCAACTCGCCCTCCTCGTCGAGGAAGGCGTCCTGCACTTCGGCAAGCAGCTCCTCGGGCAGGTCCAGGGCCTGTTCCAGGCTCAGCTGCTGCGCGGCGATGGCCTCGGCCAGCAGGTTGTAGACGTTCTTCTCGGTGCAGTCGAGCTGGCGGGCGATCTGCGCCGGGGTCATGCCGGCGCGGGCCAGGCTGACCAGTTCGTGGCTGAGGTCGACCACCGGCGCCGGCGTGGCGGGCGCCGCCTCGGATTCGGTGAGCACGTCGAGGAAGGCCTGGCCGTAGCGCTCCAGCTTGCGCGCGCCGACGCCGCTGACCTGGGCCATGGCGGTGAGCGTGGTCGGCTGGCTGCGCAGCATTTCCAGCAGGGTGGCGTCGGGGAAGATGACGTAGGGCGGCACCGAATGCTCCTGCGCCAGCTTGCGCCGCAGGGTGCGCAGGGCCTCCCACATCTCGCGCTCTTCCTGGCGCACCAACTGGCTGGCCGGGCTGGCGCCGCCGGAGGACGAGGACTTGCTGCGCTGCGGCTTGGGATCGCGGCGCAGGGCCAGCGTCTCCTCGCCACGCAGCAGCGGGCGGCAGGCTTCGGTCAGGCGCAAGCCGTTGAAGCCGTCGACGTCCACATCGGCGAAGCCACGGGCGACCAACTGGCGGAACAGCGTGCGCCACTCCTCCTCACCGCGCGCCTTGCCGATGCCGAACACCGCAAGGTGCTGGTGCCCGACGCTGCGTACCTTCTCGGTCTCCTTGCCGAGGAGGATGTCCACCAGATGGCCGACGCCGTAGCGCTGGCCGCTGCGGTAGATCGCCGACAGGGCTTGGCGCGCGGGTTCGGTGGCGTCCCAGGTTTCCACCCCATCGACGCAGATGTCGCAATGCCCACAAGGGTTGGGCATCACCTCGTCGAAGTAGGCCAGCAGCGCCTGGCGCCGGCAGCGGGTCTCCTCGCACAGCGCCAGCATGGCTTCGAGCTTGTGCCGCTCCACTCGCTTGTGGCGCTCGTCGCCCTCGGAGTTCTGCATCATCTGCCGCAGCAGCAGCACGTCCTGCAGGCCGTAGGCCATCCAGGCGTCCGCCGGCAGGCCGTCACGGCCGGCGCGGCCGGTTTCCTGGTAGTAGGCCTCGAGGCTCTTGGGCAGGTCGAGGTGGGCGACGAAACGCACGTTGGGCTTGTCGATGCCCATGCCGAAGGCGATGGTCGCGACCATGATCAGGCCTTCCTCGTTGAGGAAGCGCTTCTGGTTGAAGGCGCGCAACTCGTTGGACAGCCCGGCGTGGTAAGGCAGCGCCGGGAAGCCCTGGTTGGAAAGGAACTCGGCGACTTCCTCGACTTTCTTGCGCGACAGGCAGTAGACGATGCCGGCATCGCCACGGCGCTCGGTGAGGAAGCCGAGCAGCTGCTTGCGCGGCTGCTCCTTGGGCACGATGCGGTAGAAGATGTTCGGCCGGTCGAAGCTGGAGAGGAACTGCTCGGCGTTCTGCAGGTGCAGGCGCTGGATCATCTCCTCGCGGGTGCGCATGTCCGCGGTGGCGGTCAGGGCGATGCGCGGCACGTGCGGGAACAGCTCGGCGAGCTGGCCCAGCTGCAGGTATTCGGGGCGGAAGTCGTGGCCCCACTGCGATACGCAGTGCGCCTCGTCGATGGCGAACAGGCCGACGTTCAGGCGCTGCAGGAAGTCCAACATGCGCGGCTGCACCAGGCGTTCCGGGGCCAGGTAGAGCAGCTTGATCTCGCCACGCTGCAGGCGCGCGGCGATGTCCCGCTGCGCCTCGGGGCTGAGCGAGGAGTTCAGCGCGGCGACCGGCACGCCCAGCTCGTCGAGGGTGGCGACCTGGTCTTCCATCAGCGCGATCAGCGGCGAGACCACCACGGTCAGCCCCTCGCGCAGCAGCGCCGGGACCTGGAAGCACAGCGACTTGCCGCCGCCGGTGGGCATCAGCACCAGGGCGTCGCCGCCGCTGGCCACGCGTTCGATGATGCGCGCCTGGTTGCCGCGGAAGGCGTCGTAGCCGAATACGTCTTTGAGGATGCGCTGGGCCTGGTCGAGCATGGGGGACTCCGTTTCGAGCCGGGCATTATACGCAAGCGGGGCGATGGGGGTGGGTCAGCCGTCGCAACGGACGAGGATGACGGATGCGAAGGGGGCATGATCGCGGACGGAGTCCGCTCCTGCGCCGTGCCTGCCAGCAACCTGTAGGAGCGGGCCCTGCCCGCGATTTCGCGCGCAGGGCGCGCTCCTACAATGGGAATGGCGCGGGTGGGGCGGCGCAGGAGCAACTGTCTTGCAGCCCGCGCCGAAATGCTCTTCGTAGGAGCGAGCTTGCTCGCGAATAAACCCCGCTGCGGAGTCCGTTCGCGAGCAAGCTCGCTCCTACAGGTTGCCGGAAGGCGTGGCATTTCCCTGTAGGAGCGGACTCTGTCCGCGATTTGGCGGATAACGCCGTAGGCGTTATGCGCCCTACGAACTATCGCGAACGACCCAGGGTTCGCGAGCAAGCTCGCTCCTACGAAAAGCAAAAGCGCTTTTGCTCTGGCGTTTGGACTTCCAGAGAAACCTCCGAGCGCACCGGAACGCCCCTTCAGAAGGCCGAGCGAAACCGGCGCTCAGGAGGTCATGCGACATGGATGTCGCTA
>NZ_QGSL01000029.1:918376-964940 GCF_003176655.1 Pseudomonas sp. RW407
CCCCCACCAGCTCCCGCAAGCCCCGCGCCAGCAGCCAGGCGCGCATCGCCAGCATCCTCGACGCCGCCCGCGCCCTGCTTGCCGAAGACGGCACCGCCGGCCTGTCGATCTACGCCGTGGCGGAGCGGGCGGACATACCGCCGTCCTCGGTCTACCACTTCTTCCCCAGCGTGCCGGCGCTGCTGCAGGCGCTGACCGGCGAAGTCCACGCCGCCTTCCGCGCCTGCCTGGCGGCGCCGGTGGACCACGAGGCCCTGCGCGACTGGCACGACCTCTCGCGGCTGGTGGAAGAGCGCATGCTCGCCGTCTACGCCGCCGATGCCGCGGCGCGCCAGCTGATCCTCGCCAGCCACGGCCTGGCCGAGGTGACCCTCGCCGACCGCCAGCACGACATGGAACTGGGCCGCTCCATGCAGGCGCTGTTCGACCGCCACTTCCACCTCCCCGAACTGCCGGCGGACATCGAGGTGTTCAGCCTGGCCATGGAACTGGGCGACCGCGTCTACGCCCTCTCGATGCAACGCCACGGCCGCATCGAACCGCGCCTGGCCGAGGAGGGCATGCGGGTGTTCGACGCCTATCTGTCGCTGTATCTGCCGCCCTTCTTGCCCAAACGGCAGCTGTAGGCGGCAGGCTACAGGCTGCAGGCGAAAAGCGGCTGGCCTCGCCACTTCGATCACGCTCTTACCTGCAGCCTGTAGCCTGCCGCCTGAAGCCGCTTTGTCGATATTTATCTGCCTTTTCATCGGATTCGATGGGCCTACAGATAAAATCCGCTTTAAAAGCCGATTTTTATCGGATATAAATCGCCCCAGCCTTGCGAGAAAGCCTCCTTCTCGCAGCACCCTGCGGCCGCCGCCCAATCCGGAAGGCCGATAAGTATCCGAATAAAAAGGTGTTCCATGACCCGTACCGTCACCGTCGCCGCCACCCAGATGGCGTGCTCCTGGGATGTCCAGGCCAATATCGCCAATGCCGAGAAGCTGGTGCGCCAGGCGGCCGCCCAGGGCGCGCAGATCATCCTGGTCCAGGAACTGTTCGAGACCCCCTACTTCTGCCAGAAGCCCAACGCCGACTACACCCAGTTGGCCACCCCGGTGGAAGAGAACCCGGCCATCGCGCACTTCCAGAAAGTCGCCGCCGAACTGAAGGTCGTGCTGCCGATCAGCTTCTTCGAGCGCGCCGGCCGCGCCCGCTTCAACAGCATCGCCATCATCGACGCCGACGGCAGCAACCTGGGCGTGTACCGCAAGAGCCACATCCCGGACGGCCCCGGCTACCACGAGAAGTACTACTTCAACCCGGGCGACACCGGCTTCAAGGTCTGGGACACCGCCTACGCGCGCATCGGCGTCGGCATCTGCTGGGACCAGTGGTTCCCCGAATGCGCCCGCAGCATGGCGCTGATGGGCGCCGAAGTGCTGTTCTACCCGACCGCCATCGGCAGCGAGCCGCATGACGCCAGCATCACCTCGCGCGACCACTGGCAGCGCGTGCAGCAGGGCCACGCCGGCGCCAACCTGATGCCGCTGGTGGCTTCCAACCGCATCGGCAAGGAAGAGCAGGACGGCTACGACATCACCTTCTACGGCTCCTCGTTCATCGCCGATCAGTTCGGCAAGAAGGTCCAGGAACTGGGCGAGACCGAGGAAGGCATCCTGGTGCACAGCTTCGACCTGGACGCCCTGGAGAAAGTCCGCACCGCCTGGGGTGTGTTCCGCGACCGCCGTCCGAACCTATACTGGCCGATCGCGACCCTCGACGGAGAGAACCTCTCCGAATGACCCCGCGCGGCGGGAGGCGATCCCTCCCGCCGCTTCGTCCGTAGCTGCCCGCACCTGGTGATCCCATGACCACTCTGACCAGTACCCCCCGCGCCGACGGCTTCCGCATGCCGGCGGAATGGGAACCCCACACCCAGACCTGGATGGTCTGGCCCGAGCGCCCGGACAACTGGCGCCTGGGCGGCAAGCCGGCGCAGGCCGCCTTCAGCGCCGTGGCCGAGGCCATCGCGCGCTTCGAGCCGGTCACCGTCTGCGTTTCCGCCGCCCAGTTCGAGAACGCCCGCGCGCGCCTGAGCGACGCCATCCGGGTGATCGAGATCAGCAACGACGACGCCTGGGTGCGCGACACCGGCCCGACCTTCGTGGTGAACGACCAGGGCGCCGTGCGCGGCGTGGACTGGACCTTCAACGCCTGGGGCGGCCTCGACGGCGGCCTGTACTTCCCCTGGCTGCGCGACGACCAGGTGGCGGCGAAGATCCTCCAGGTCGAACGTTGCGGGCGCTACCGCACCGAAGGCTTCGTGCTCGAGGGCGGCTCCATCCACGTGGATGGCGAAGGCACCGTCATCACCACCGAGGAATGCCTGCTCAACCGCAACCGCAACCCGCACCTGTCCCGCGAGGAGATCGAGCAGGTCCTGCGCGAGCACCTGGCGGTGGAGAGCGTGATCTGGCTGCCGGACGGCCTGTACAACGACGAGACCAACGGCCACGTCGACAACTTCTGCTGCTACGTGCGCCCGGGCGAAGTGCTGCTGGCCTGGACCGACGACGTCAACGACCCCAACTACCCGCGCTGCCAGGCCGCCATGCGCGTGCTGGAACAGGCGCGCGACGCCAAGGGCCGCCAGTTGGTGGTGCACAAGATGCCGATCCCCGGCCCGCTGCATGCGACCGGGGAAGAGTGCTCCGGCGTCGACCTGGTGGAAGGCAGCCAGGAGCGCGACCCGTCGATCCGCCTGGCCGGCTCCTACGTGAACTTCCTGATCGTCAACGGCGGCATCGTCGCGCCCAGCTTCGACGATCCGAAGGACGCCGAGGCCAAGGCCATCCTCCAGCGCGTGTTCCCCGAGCACGAAGTGGTGATGGTGCCGGGCCGGGAAATCCTCCTGGGCGGCGGCAACATCCACTGCATCACCCAGCAGCAACCGGCGCCGCAGAAACGCTGAGCCGGCAGCCGCCAACGAAAAGGCCGTCGCCCCGCAAGGGACGACGGCCTTTTTCATCACGGTACCCATCGCAAGATCCGCAGGCGAGCATGGCTTCTCGTAGGAGCGGACTCCGTCCGCGATGGGCCGGCCCCACACACGGTGCTTCCCTGTAGGAGCGCGCCCTGCGCGCGAAATCGCGGGCAGGGCCCGCTCCTACAATCCACCTCGCCGTGAGGCATGGCCTCCCCCCGTAGGAGCGGACCTTGTCCGCGATAGCCGCAACCTCCGGCGCGCTCCTACGGAAAGCCCCGGACCTAGAACAGCGGCAGGGTGTAGCTGACGATCAGGCGGTTCTCGTCCTGGTCGCGCTGGGCCGGGGTAGCGCCCTGGGCCGGCAGGCCGCTGCGCAGCGAGGCGTTCTTCCAGGTGAAGCCCAGGCCCTTGAAGGTACCGTCCGGGATCACGTAGGCCAGGGTGATGTCGCGCTCCCACTCGCTCTGGTCGCCGCGGGCGGTGTCGATGTTGTCGCCGCGCAGGTACAGGGCCTGGAAGGTCAGGCCCGGCAGGCCGGCCTGGGCGAAGTCGTAGCCGTAGCGGGCCTGCCAGGTACGCTCACCGGCACGCAGGAACTTGCCGATCTGCACGTCGGTGATCAGGTAGGCGGTGGCGCCGTCGCCGTTGTTGATGAACGGGAAGTCGCTGTCGCCGCTGAGCTGCTGGTAGCCGACACCGAAGCTGTGGCCGCTGACGATGTAGGTGAACAGGCCGCTGTAGGCCTTGTTGTCGACTTCGCCCTTGGTCACGCCGTTGCCGTAGTAACCGGAGGTGTAGTAGCGCGAGTCATGGCTGTTCTTGCCGTCGTCGCTGCTGTTGAAGTAGCGCAGGTCGCTCTTCAGGACGCCCGGGCCGATCGCCCAGTTGTGCTGCAGGCCGAGGAAATGCTGTTTGTAGAAGTCCTGCAGGTTGCCGTAGTAGTACTGCAGGGTCAGGTCCTTGGTCAGCTTGTAGTCGACGCCGCCGTAGTAGAACTTGTTGACGAACTCGCCGGTGCGCGCGTTGTTGGCGCCGGCGATGGACAGCCCCTCGTTGTTGCTCGAGCTGCGGCCCTTGGTGTGCTCCAGCTGGCCGCCGATCAGCGTCAGGTCCTTGAACTCGTTGGAGGTGATCTGGCCGCCTTCGAAGGTCTGCGGCAGCAGGCGACCGTCGTTGTAGGTCACCACCGGCAGCTTGGGCAGCAGGGTGCCGTAGCGCAGCTCGGTGGCGGAAACCTTCACCTTGGCGGTCGCCCCCAGGTGCGAGAAGTCGTCCACCGCGCGGCCATCGCCATCGGTGGGGAACACGGTGCCGGAGAAGCTGGAGCTGGTCGGGTTGTAGTGGGTGCCCTTGCCGCTGTCCAGGCGCACACCCAGCAGCCCCAGCGCATCGACGCCGAAGCCGACGGTGCCTTCGGTGAAGCCGGAGGTGTAGTTCAGCAGGAAGCCCTGGCCCCATTCCTCCTGCTTGCTCGGCTCGGCCGTGCCATTGCGGTTGTCGCTGTTGATGTAGAAGTTGCGCAGGGTCAGGCTGGCCTTGCTGTCCTCGATGAAGCCGCCGGCGCTGGCCAGCGGAGCATGGGCGCCAAGGGCAGCGGCCGCCACGGCGAGCGCCAGGGTGGATTGCGTGATGTTACGACTCTTCATTGGTAATCCCCATTTATTGATCTTGTGTGAAGTCGGCAAAGCGCCAGGCGCCGCACGGCGCAAATTCCTCCGCCCAGTCGCACGGCCGGGCACGGCCCGGGCCTGCAGGCGAATGGCGGTCGGTCAGTCGGACGCCCCTAGGCGGGGTCTCTACGTGGGCAAGCAGGCAGGAAGGAACTTGCGGAAAGGCATGGCAGCGTCATGGTGAATGCTCGTGTCTTGTTCTTGTGGGCGAAACCTGAGGCTTCACCCCGACATGGCAATCCCCGGGCCAATCGGCCCGGCATGTCCCGACACGTGGACTGGCGCGGGTTGGCATCCCGTAGCCGGCTCCTTCGCTGCGCGCTGGTCAGCGGAAATCCGCCACCTTCCCCGGCCTGGCTGGCGGTTTGTCGCCATGCTCACCGGACTTCATTGCCTGGACCCTGCGGCCACGCTGGGGCAACGATAAGCAATCGGGAATAAATCCAAAAAGAATTAATTATTAAAATGTAATTTCATTTTGGAATAAATAATGCGCCATCGCACCCCGCCAATCCATTTCCCGATAGGGGTACGGGACGGGGGCGAAAGAGGTAGCGGCGCGGAAAAGCGCCGCCTCAGGCCTGCTCGATACGGTCCTTGCCGTTGCGCTTGGCCTGGTACAGCGCGGCGTCGGCCCGGCCGTAGAGCGCCGAGAGGTTCTCGTCGTGGGGCAGCAGCAGGGTCAGGCCCTGGCTGACGCTGATACCGAAGGTCTGCTCGTCTTCCTTGAAGCGCAGGCGCTGCACCTCGCGCTGCAGGCGCTCGCCGATCTGCCGGGCGGTCACCTGGTCGCAGCCGGGCAGCAGCACGGCGAACTCCTCGCCGCCGATGCGGCCGAACAGGTCGCCGCGGCGCAGCGCGCCGGAGGCGCACTGGGCCACGCGCTGCAGCACGCGGTCGCCGACCTGGTGGCCGTAGCGGTCGTTGACCTTCTTGAAGTCGTCCACGTCCAGCAGCAGGAAGGCCAGGGCCGCGCCGGCCTGCTTGGATTCGTTGAAGGCCTGTTCGGCGTTGTCGAAGAAGTAGCGGCGGTTGCTGCTCTGGGTCAGCACGTCGGTGGTCGCCAGGCGCTGCAGTTCGCTTTCCAGGTGTTTCTTGTCGGTGATGTCCTCGGCGATGCCGACCACCATCAGCGGCAGGCCGGCCTCGCTGTGCTGGCTGATGAAGCACTTGTCGCTGAGCCAGCGCACCTCGCCGTCGGCGCGCAGGATGCGGTACTCGCGCTGCTCCACGGCGCCACGCTCGAGCACCTGCAGCAGGCTGCTGGCGGCGTAGTCGAGGTCGTCCGGGTAGATGGCGTTGAGCCATTCGTTGTAGTCGGCCAGCAGCAGGGCCGCCGAACGGCCGAAGATGCGCTCGTAGGCGGGGCTGACGTAGACCATGCGCTGGGCCTGCCAGTCGAAGGCCCAGAGCACCGCGTTGACGCTGGCCAGCAGGGCGCTGAAAAGCTGCTCGCGTTCTTTCAGGCGCTCCACTTCGGCGCGGCTGTGCAGCAATGCCAGCAGCGCTTCGTCGAGATCCTGCGGCGCCCTGTACCTGTCGTCCATGTGTCAGCTTCCTACAACTAATCGAGTGGTCTATGACCGCAAAATTAGCCAAGTGCTCGACAAAAAAAGAAAAAGCCCGCCGAACGGCGGGCTTTTTGTGATGGACCTCTCAGATATCGGCCGGGCTCAGACAGCCGGGCGCAGCGAGTAGGTCTTCAGCTGTTCGGCGAAGTCGCGCAGCGACTGGATGCCACTGGCCTCGGCCTCCTGCACCCACTGCTTGATGGCGGCCAGCATGTCGTGGCCGTTGGCGCTGGTCTTCAGCCAGATCTGCTGCAGCGCCAGGCGCTTCTCGTAGATCACCTGCAGGGCCTGGCTGTGCGCCAGCAGGCGCTCGATGCGCGCGTGGTGGCGCTCTTCCAGCAGGCTGGTCTCGCGGGAGAGCAGGCGCTTGCCGCGGCGGAACAGGTGGCGGACGTTGGCGTCGGCCTTGGCCAGCTCCTGCTTGACCAGCGGGCCGATCACCAGCTTGCGGTACTGGGCCATGATCTGGAAGCGGTTGTTGAGGATGGCCATGGCGGTGTCCATGTCCAGGCTGCCCTTGCCTTCCACCCGGTGGGCGATCGGCGCCACCCGCGCCACCTTGGCCAGGCGCAGGAAGCAGAACAGCTTGATCCAGGCCCAGCCCAGGTCGAACTCCCACTTCTTCACCGACAGCTTGGCCGAGTTGGGGTAGGTGTGGTGGTTGTTGTGCAGCTCCTCGCCGCCAATGACGATGCCCCAGGGCACCAGGTTGGTGGCGGCGTCGCGGCACTCGAAGTTGCGGTAGCCCACGGCGTGGCCCAGGCCGTTGATGACGCCGGCGGCCCAGAACGGGATCCAGGCCATCTGCACGGCCCAGACGGTCAGGCCGAGGGCGCCGAACAGGGCGACGTCGACCAGCACCATCAGGGCGATGCCGCCCAGCGGGAAGCGGCCGTAGAGGTTGCGCTCCAGCCAGTCGTCCGGGCAGTTCTTGCCGTAGATGCGCAGGGTGTCCGGGTTCTTCGCTTCCTCGCGGTAGAGTTCGGCGCCCTTGCGCAGCACGGTGCCCAGGCCCTTGTACACCGGGCTGTGCGGGTCTTCGGCGGTCTCGCACTTGGCGTGGTGCTTGCGGTGGATGGCGGTCCACTCGCGGGTGTTCATCCCGGTGGTCATCCACAGCCAGAAACGGAAGAAGTGTTGCAGCGCCGGATGCAGTTCGAGGGCGCGGTGGGCAGAATAGCGATGCAGGTAGACAGTCACGCTGACGATGGTGACGTGGGTGAGCAGCAGCGTGACCACGATCAGCTGCCACAGCGGTAGATCAAGGAAACCGTTGTACCACATGAATGATAATGAACCTCGGCAATGGTCGATGAGCCTGGAACAAGGCCAGTTCGCATTATCACCAAGCGTGGCGGGAAAACCATCCGGTCTTTTTGATATGAACAGGGGCCATTGGCCATCCTCTATACTGCGCAGCCAATAACTCGTCCCCCTCGTCGCAATGAACCCACGCCCGAGTGCCCTCCGCATCTGCCTGCTGTACCTGCTGTTCGCCTGCCTGTGGGGGCTGACGAGCGACCGGCTGCTGCGCCTGGCGGTCGGCGAGGGCAACCTGCTGCCCTGGCTGGTGGCGAAAAAGTATCTTTTCTTTGCCATCAGCGCCGGCGTGCTGTTCCTGCTGATGACCCGGCAGCTGAAGTGGATGCGGCGCACCCTGGCTGCCCGCGAGCGGAGCGAACGGCGCTTCGAGCGGGCCCTGGACGCCCTGGACGACGGCCTCTGGGAGTGGGATATCGAGCAGCACCGGGTGTTCTACTCGCCCGGCTACGCGCGGATGACCGGCCTGAGCGCGGAAGAACTGGGCGACAGCTTCGGCAACTGGGAGCAGCGGCTGCACCCGGACGACCGCGACAGCGTGCTGGCCCAGCACCGCGACCTCCTGCAGCGGCGCAGCGAGCGCCTGGAATGCACCTACCGCCTGCGCCACGCCGACGGCAGCTACCGCTGGGTGCATGCCCGCGCGCGCCTGAGCGGCGGCCACGGCGGCGAGCCGCTGCGCATGACCGGCGTCAGCCGCGACGTCACCGAGCAGCGCAAGGCCAACGACCACCTGCGCCAGGCCGCGGCAGTGTTCGAGGCGACCCAGGAAGGCCTGCTGGTGACCGACGAGAAGGGCGTGATCCTCCACGTCAACCCGTCGTTCCAGCGCATCACCGGCTACAGCACCGACGAAGTGGTGGGGCGCAACCCCTCGATGCTCAAGTCCGGGCGCCAGGACGATGCCTTCTACCAGCGCATGTGGCAGGCCCTGAACACCGAAGGCCTGTGGTGCGGGGAAATCTGGAACCGGCGCAAGAGCGGCGAGGTGTACCCGCAATGGCAGCACATCTGCGCCGTGCATGACGAGCAGGGGCGCCTGACGCACTACGTCGCGGTGTTCTCCGACCTCAGCAGCATCAAGCGCTCGCAGCACGAGCTGGACTTCCTCGCCCACCACGACCCGCTCACCGGGCTGCCCAACCGCCTGCTGCTGCGCGAGCGCCTCGAACAGGCCCTGGCCCGCGCCGAGCGCGAGCAGGGCGGCGGCGCCCTGCTGCTGCTCGACCTGGACCACTTCAAGCACGTCAACGACAGCCTCGGCCACAGCGCCGGCGACCAGTTGGTCAAGACGGTGGCCGAGCGCCTGCGCGGCTGCCTCGACGAGCACGCCGCCCTGGCGCGCCTGGGCGGCGACGAGTTCGCCGTGGTCCTGGAAAGCCAGCAGCCGCACCACGCCAGCAGCCTCGCCCAGCGCCTGCTGGAAGCCATGCACGCGCCCTTCGAGGTGCAGGGGCAGCCGGTCTACATCTCCGCCAGTCTGGGCGTCAGCCTGTTCCCCGAGGACGCCCGCGACGTCGACCACCTGCTGCGCCACGCCGACGCCGCGCTGTTCCAGGCCAAGGCCAGCGGGCGCAACCTGTACGCCTTCTACACCCCGGAACTGACCGCCCGCGCCCGCTCCCACGTGCAGGTGGAGGCGGCCCTGCGCCAGGCGCTGGAGCACGACGAGCTGCGCGTGTACTACCAGCCGGTGCACGACCTGGCCAGCGGCCGGGTGGTCGGGGTGGAGTCGCTGGTGCGCTGGCAGCACCCGCAGCGCGGCCTGGTGCCGCCCTGCGAATTCATCCCGGTGGCCGAGGAATGCGGGCTGATCGCCGCCATCGACACCTGGGTGCTGGACCAGGCCTGCCGGCAGATGCGCCAGTGGCTGGACGAGGGCGTGGCGCTGGAGTTCGTCGCGGTGAACCTGTCCAGCCGCCTGTTCGGCCGCGACGGCCTGGAACAGCGGGTGGCCCGCGCCCTGCAGGAAAGCGGCCTGCAGCCGCGGCACCTGGAGCTGGAAGTGACCGAGAGCGCCATCATGCAGAACATCGACCAGTCGGTGGCCCTGCTGCAGCGCCTGCGCGGGCTCGGCGTGCAGCTGGCGATCGACGACTTCGGCACCGGCTATTCCTCGCTGATGCGCCTCAAGCGCATGCCGGTGCAGAAGCTGAAGATCGACCAGGGCTTCGTCGCCGGCCTGCCCGACGACGCCGAGGATGCCGCCATCGCCCGCGCCATCATCGCCCTGGCCCGCAGCATGGGCCTGCACGTGGTGGCAGAGGGCATCGAGCGTCCGGACCAGGCGGCCTTCCTGCTCGACCACGCCTGCGACGCCGGCCAGGGCTACTGGTACGGCCGCCCGCAGCCCGCCGACGAGCTGCCCTGGGCCCAGGCGGCATCGCGCCAGCCAAGTTAAAACCTTGTGGAATATAAAAATTCTTAAATAGTATTTTTAAGAATATTCGACTCCTGCCTAAGATGCGCTCACACCGCACGCGCCGCCCACCCGGGACGGCCCGGCGAAGCCCACCAAGGAGCCCAGATCATGAGCGCAACCCTCCGTAGCCTGGAAGGCCAGGACGAAGCCAACATCCTGCGTGAAGTGCAGAGCGCCCTGCGCGGTCTGCGTTTCGGCGCCGTCGAGATCACCGTGCACAACGGCCAGGTGGTGCAGATCGAGCGCAAGGAGAAGTTCCGCCTGCAGCAGCCCGCCAGCCGCCAGAGCTGATTCCCGGGCCCTGCGGGGCCCGTCGCAACGCCCCGATAAGAACACGCCAACAAGCACAACACCAAGATTCGTATCCAGGAGCTGCACATGTCCATCCGCCGTTTCGCCCTGGCCGCCCTGGCCAGTGCACTGGTTTCCACGCTGGTCGCCGGCCCCGCGGCCGCGGCCACCCAACTGCTGAACGTTTCCTACGACCCGACCCGCGAGCTGTACCAGGCGTACAACGCGGCCTTCATCAAGCACTGGAAGGCCCAGGGCGGCGACGACCTGACCGTGCAGCAATCCCACGGCGGTTCCGGCAAGCAGGCCCGCGCGGTCATCGACGGCCTGAAGGCCGACGTGGTGACCCTGGCCCTGGCCGGCGACATCGACGAACTGAACAAGCTCGGCAACCTGCTGCCGGCCGACTGGCAGGCGCGCCTGCCGGACAACAGCACCCCCTACACCTCGACCATCGTGTTCCTGGTGCGCAAGGGCAACCCCAAGGGCATCAAGGACTGGGGCGACCTGACCAAGCAGGGCGTCGAGGTCATCACCCCGAACCCGAAGACCTCCGGCGGCGCCCGCTGGAACTTCCTGGCCGCCTGGGCCTGGGCCAAGAAGCAGTACGGCAGTGACGACAAGGCCGAGGCCTACGTCAAGGACCTGTACAAGCACGTGCCCGTGCTGGACACCGGCGCCCGCGGCTCGACCATCACCTTCGTCAACAACAACATCGGCGACGTGCTGCTGGCCTGGGAGAACGAAGCCTTCCTGGCCAAGAAGGAACAGGGCGGCGAGAATTTCGAGATCGTCGTGCCCTCGCTGTCGATCCTGGCAGAGCCGCCGGTGGCGGTGGTCGACAAGACCGTCGACAAGAAGGGCACCCGCAAGGTCGCCGAGGAGTACCTGAAGTACCTGTACAGCGAGGAAGGCCAGCGCATCGCCGCGCAGAACTTCTACCGCCCGCGCAACGCCAAGGTCGCCGCCGAGTTCGCCAACCAGTTCCCGAAACTGGACCTGGTGACCATCGACAAGGACTTCGGCGGCTGGAAGGTCGCGCAGCCCAAGTTCTTCAACGACGGCGGCATCTTCGACAAGATTTACCAGGCGCAGTAAACCGCGTAGCCACAAGCGACAAGCCATAAGCTGCAAACAGCTCGCTTGCCGCTTGTGGCTTTTGGCTTGTAGCTAACCGAGAGGTTTCAATGTCACGACGCATCTCCCCGGTCATACCCGGCTTCGGGCTGACTCTGGGCTACACCCTGGTGTATCTCAGCCTGTTGGTGCTGATTCCGCTGGGGGCCCTGTTCCTCAAGACCACCGAGCTCACCTGGGAACAGTTCTGGACCATCATCACCGCCCCGCGCGTGCTCGCCGCGCTCAAGCTGAGCTTCGGCACCGCGCTCATCGCCGCCCTGATCAACGGCGTGATCGGCACCCTGCTGGCCTGGGTGCTGGTGCGCTACGAGTTCCCCGGGCGCAAGATCATCGACGCCATGATCGACCTGCCGTTCGCCCTGCCCACCGCGGTGGCCGGCATCGCCCTGACCGCGCTCTACGCCCCCAACGGCCTGGTCGGCCGCTTCGCCACCGAGCTCGGCTTCAAGATCGCCTACACCCCGCTGGGCATCACCCTGGCGCTGACCTTCGTGGTGCTGCCCTTCGTGGTGCGCACGGTGCAGCCGGTGCTGGCGGACATCCCCCGCGAGGTCGAGGAAGCCGCCGCCTGCCTGGGCGCCAAGCCGCTGCAGGTGTTCCGCCACGTGCTCCTGCCGGCGCTGCTGCCGGCCTGGCTGACCGGCTTCGCCCTGGCCTTCGCCCGCGGCGTCGGCGAGTACGGCTCGGTGATCTTCATCGCCGGCAACATGCCGATGAAGACCGAGATCCTGCCGTTGCTGATCATGGTCAAGCTGGACCAGTACGACTACACCGGCGCCACCGCCATCGGCGTGCTGATGCTGGTGGTGGCCTTCGTCCTGCTGCTGCTGATCAACCTGCTGCAACGCCGCATCGAGACCCCCTGAGGAGCGCGCCATGAGTTCCGCAACGCTTTCCACCGCACAAGCGGCGAACGCCGCCCGGCGTGGCAACCCCTGGGGCCGCCGGCTGCTCATCGGCCTGGCCTGGCTGGCCTTCGCCCTATTCCTGCTGCTGCCGCTCTACGTGGTCCTGAGCGAGGCGCTGAAGCAGGGCTTCGGCACCTTCTTCGAGGCCATCCTCGAGCCCGACGCCCTGGCCGCGCTGAAGCTGACACTGATCGCCGTGGGCATCTCGGTGCCGCTGAACCTGGTGTTCGGCGTGGCCGCCGCCTGGTGCGTGACCAAGTTCGAGTTCCCCGGCAAGAGCATCCTGGTGACCCTGATCGACCTGCCGTTCTCGGTCTCGCCGGTGATCGCCGGCCTGATCTACGTGCTGCTGTTCGGCGCCCAGGGCTACTTCGGCCCCTGGCTAAGCGACCACGACATCCAGATCGTCTTCGCCGTGCCCGGCATCGTCCTGGCGACCATCTTCGTCACCTTCCCCTTCGTCGCCCGCGAGCTGATCCCGCTGATGCAGGAACAGGGCACCCAGGAGGAAGAGGCCGCGCGCCTGCTCGGCGCCAACGGCTGGCAGATGTTCTGGCACGTCACCCTGCCGAACATCAAATGGGGCCTGATCTACGGCGTGGTGCTGTGCACCGCGCGGGCGATGGGCGAGTTCGGCGCGGTATCGGTGGTCTCCGGGCACATCCGCGGCGTCACCAACACCCTGCCGCTGCACGTCGAGATCCTCTACAACGAATACAATCACGTCGCCGCTTTCAGCATCGCCACCCTGCTGCTGCTGATGGCCCTGGTCATCCTGCTGCTCAAGCAGTGGAGCGAGTCGCGCCTGTCCCGATTGAAAGTCAAAGCTGACGAGGAATAAGCCATGAGTATCGAAATCCGTAACGTCAGCAAGAACTTCAACGCCTTCAAGGCGCTCAATGACATCAACCTGGACATCCACAGCGGCGAGCTGGTGGCCCTGCTCGGTCCCTCCGGCTGCGGCAAGACCACCCTGCTGCGGATCATCGCCGGCCTGGAGACCCCGGACGCCGGCAACATCGTGTTCCACGGCGAGGACGTCTCGCAGCACGACGTGCGCGACCGCAACGTCGGCTTCGTGTTCCAGCACTACGCGCTGTTCCGCCACATGACGGTGTTCGACAACGTCGCCTTCGGCCTGCGCATGAAGTCGAAGAAGGAACGCCCCAGCGAGGCGCGCATCGCCGAGAAGGTCCACGAGCTGCTGAACATGGTGCAGCTGGACTGGCTCGCCGACCGCTACCCGGAACAGCTTTCCGGCGGCCAGCGCCAGCGTATCGCCCTGGCCCGCGCGCTGGCGGTGGAACCGAAGATCCTGCTGCTGGACGAACCCTTCGGCGCCCTCGACGCCAAGGTGCGCAAGGAGCTGCGCCGCTGGCTGGCGCGCCTGCACGAGGAGATCAACCTCACCTCCGTGTTCGTCACCCACGACCAGGAAGAGGCCATGGAAGTGGCCGACCGCATCGTGGTGATGAACAAGGGCGTGATCGAGCAGATCGGCTCGCCCGGCGAGGTCTACGAGAACCCGGCCAGCGACTTCGTCTACCACTTCCTCGGCGACTCCAACCGCCTGCACCTGGGCAACGACGAGCACGTGCTGTTCCGCCCGCACGAAGTGTCGCTGTCGCGCCAGGCGGTGGAAGCCCACCGCGCCGCCGAAGTCCGCGACATCCGCCCGCTGGGCGCCATCACCCGGGTGACGCTGAAGGTGGACGGCCAGGACGAGCTGATCGAGGCCGAAGTGGTCAAGGACCACGACAGCCTGGTGGGCCTGGCCCGCGGCGAGACGCTGTACTTCAAGCCCAAGGCCTACCAGCAGGTGGCGAACATCTGAGCCGCTGCTTCTTCGGGAGGTTGCTTGATGCGGCCTCCAAGGCCCGGGGCTTTTCGTAGGAGCGAGCTTGCTCGCTCCTACGAAGAAACCCCATCCTCCAACCGCCGCAGCAGGAACGCTTTACTCGACTCGATGATCGCCCGCTGCGTCTCCTCACTGGCCGTCATCCGCGCCAGCACCAGCGCGCCCACGCACTGGCTGAGCATCGCCCAGGCATCCTCCGCACTCCCCAGCTCCTCCGCCCAGGCCTGCTGCAGCCCGAGCATCGCCGCCTCCACCGTGCCGCGCAGTTGCCCGTCGGCGCGGGCGATCTCCGCGCCCAGGGCGGGGATGGCGCAACCGCCATCGACGTTCTGCACGTGGGCCAGCGTCAGGTAGCGCTGCAGGCAGCGCTCCAGGCGCTCGCGGCCCTGGCTGTCGCCGGCCTTGCCCAGGCGTTCGGCGCTGCGCGTCAGTTCGCGTTCGACGATGGCGGCGAACAGCGCATCCTTGGACGGGAAGTGGTTGTAGAAGGCGCCGCCGCTCAGCCCCACCGCCTTCATCAGCGCGTCCACGCCGACGCTGGCGAAGCCCTCGCGCTTGGCGATGGCGCCGCTGCTCTCCAGCAGGCGCTGGCGGGTTTCTTCCTTGTGGCTGGCTGAGTAACGCATGGCGTGGGCTCCGAAAACGGCTTGACGGCTGTCGGAAGCATAACATAACGTTCGTTTACCAAACGATCGTTTACCTATAACGAAAAGAGGAAACAGACCATGAGCGCTGCCTCCCCCAACGACAAGAAAGTGGTGCTGGTCATCGGCGCCGGCGACGCCACCGGCGGCGCCATCGCCCGCCGCTTCGCCCGCGAGGGCTACGTCGCCTGCGTCACCCGGCGTTCGGCCGACAAGCTGCAGCCGCTGGTCGACGCCATCCGCGCCGAAGGCGGCGAGGCCCACGGCTTCGCCTCGGACGCGCGCAAGGAAGAGCAGGTGGCGGAACTGATGGAAACCATCGAGCGCGACATCGGCCCCATCGAGGCCTTCGTCTTCAACATCGGCGCCAACGTGCCCTGCAGCATCCTCGACGAGACCGCGCGCAAGTACTTCAAGATCTGGGAAATGGCCTGCTTCTCCGGCTTCCTCACCGGCCAGGCGGTGGCCCGGCGCATGGTCGCGCGCAAGCGCGGCACCCTGCTGTTCACCGGCGCCACCGCCGGGCTGCGCGGCGCCGCCGGGTTCGCCGCCTTCGCCGGGGCCAAGCACGGCATCCGCGCGTTGGCCCAGAGCATGGCCCGCGAACTCGGCCCGATGGGCCTGCACGTGGCCCACGTGGTGGTGGACGGCGCCATCGACACCGACTTCATCCGCGACAACTTCCCGCAGAAGTACGCGCTGAAGGACCAGGACGGCATCCTCGATCCCGAGCACATCGCCGACAACTACTGGTACCTGCACAGCCAGCCGCGCGACGCCTGGACCTTCGAACTGGATCTGCGCCCCTGGATCGAGCGCTGGTGAATCCCGACTACCACGACAAGAGAGATCACCCCATGAGCAAGAGCGTCGAGTTCTACTTCGACTTCGGCAGCCCCACCTCCTACCTGGCCTACACCCAACTGCCGGGCATCTGCGCCGAGGCCGGCGCCGAACTGGTCTACCGCCCGGTGCTGCTGGGCGGCGTGTTCCAGGCCACCGGCAATGCCTCGCCCATCGCCGTGCCGGCCAAGGGCCGCTACACCCTCATCGACATGCAGCGCTTCGCCCGCCGCTACGGCGTGCCGCTTAAGATGAACCCGCACTTCCCGATCAACACCCTGCTGCTGATGCGCGCCGCCACCGGCGTGCAACTGCGCCAGCCGGAACGCTTCGAGGCGCTGCTGGCCTGCGTGTTCAAGGGCATGTGGGTGGACGCCCTGAACCTGGGCGATGCGGCGGTGCTGGGCCCGCTGCTGGCCGAGGCCGGCTTCGACCCGCAGGCGCTGCTGGCGCTGAGCGCCGAGCAGGAAGTGAAGGACGCGCTCAAGGCCAACACCGAGGCGGCCATCAAGCGCGGCATGTTCGGCGCGCCGACCATGTTCGTCGGCGACGAGATGTTCTTCGGCCAGGACCGCCTGGACTTCGTCCGCGAGGCGCTGGCCTGAAGCGGCGGGCGGCCCCGCGGGGCCGCCCTTCGCCCATCACAGGCCATGGGGCACGGCGGAGCGGCGCAGGCCGAAGAACTCCAGTTCGGCGAGCACCCCGACCGCCAGTGCCTGGCCGATGACGAAGGCGCAGCCCGGTACGCTCGGCTGCACCCAGCCGCTGAGCAGCAGGAACAGGCTTTCCAGCACCCACAGCAGGTTGGCGGCGATCACCGCCCAGACGCCGGTGCGCGACAGCAGTTCGCTGTTGGCCATCCAGGCCAGCACCAGGGCGAAGGGCAGCAGCACGATGCCGGCCACCATCAGCAGCGCGGCGGGCAGGCCGAACAGCCCGCTCAGCGGGTTGGCGGCCAGCGCCAGCAGCAGGCCGGTGGCGCCGCTGGCGAGGGCGTCGAGTTGCAGGGAACGGCGGAGCAGCGGGGACGGTTGCAGCAGAGTCATGGCGAATCCTCCTGAACGAAGCGCCGCCGGTCCGCGGCGCCTGGCTGCAGAATCCGCCGCGGCGGGCACAGCGTCGATTACCTGCCAGGTAATGGCCGTGCACCGGCGGCAGGTCTATCGTTCGTTGCCATGGACAGCCAAACCCTTCCCGTCGGCGCCCTGTTGCGCCAGTGGCGCCAGCGCCGCCGCCTCAGCCAGCTCGACCTGGCCTGCGACGCGGACATCTCCACGCGCCACCTGAGCTTCGTCGAGACCGGCCGCGCCCTGCCCAGCCGCGAGATGCTCCTGCACCTGGCCGAGCAGCTGGACATCCCGCTGCGCGAGCGCAACCGCCTGCTCGGCGCCGCCGGTTATGCGCCGGTGTATTCCGAGCGGGCACTGGACGACCCGGCGCTGACCGTGGCGCGCCAGGCCATCGACCAGTTGCTCAAGGCCCACGAGCCTAACCCGGCGATGGTGGTGGACCGCCACTGGAACCTGCTGGCCTCCAACCACGCGGTGGGCGTCTTCCTCATCGGCGTGGCCCCCGACCTGCTCGCCGCGCCCTGCAACGTGCTGCGCATGAGCCTGCACCCGCGGGGCCTGGCGCCGAACATCCTCAACCTGGGACCGTGGAAGGCCCACGTGATGGCGCGCCTGCAGCGGGACATCGAAGCCAGCGGCGACCCGCAGCTGCAAATCCTGCGCGACGAACTGGCGGGCTACCCGGCGCCGCCCCACGAGGAACAGGCCAGCGGCGACATGGTGCTGATACCGGTGGAGCTGCGCACCGAACTGGGCGTGCTCAGCCTGATAGGCACCATCACGGTGTTCGGCACGCCGGTTGACGTGACTCTCTCGGAACTGGCGCTGGAGACCTTCTTCCCCGCCGATGCGCGCAGCGCGGACATCCTGCGCCGGCTCACCGGCACGGGCTAGGGCCTCAGGCCGCGGCCTTGCGCTCGCGGATGCAGGTCGGCCCGGCGCGTTCCTCGACGGCGCTGCGCACCTCGTCGCGCAGGCCGAGCAGGAAGGCCGCCTCGGCGGCGACGAACAGCGGGCCGACGATCAGCCCCACCAGGTCGTCGACGAAGGCCGGCTTGCGTCCCTCGTACCAGTGGCCGACGAACTGGATCACCCAGCCCACCACGAACAGGCCGATGCCCCAGGCCAGCCAGCTGGCGGTGCTACCCGCGGCCAGCACCGCGCCGGCCCACAGCGACAGCGCCAGGAGCACGCCCATGAGCACGCCGAAGCGCAGGTCCAGGCGCAGGTAGAACACCAGGGAGGCCAGCGCCAGCAGGGTCGCCGGGGCCAGCAGCAGGCCGCCGACCTCCAGGCCCGGGCGCGACAGCAGCACGGCGATGGACAGGACGATCATCGGGATGCCGATGAAGTGGCTGAGGATGTTGCGCCGGTCGCGGTGGTAGGCCGCGTACTGCGCCAGGTGGTCGACGAGTGTTTTCATTGTTCTGTCGTTCGCGGGCAAGGTACTGGCATCATGGCTTGGACTGCCGTACCACTCTGTCAACTAGCCGACAAAGCCCATGCCCGACACCGCCGACTGCCTGCAACGCATCGCCTCCGGCCGTTGGTTCCACGGCCTGCCCGCCGAACTGCGCGAAGCCCTCGGCCAGGCCGCCATCGTCCGCCGCCTGCCCGCCGGGCAGCGCCTGTTCGCCCGCGGCGACGCCCCCTGCGGGCTGTACTGCGTGGTCGAAGGCCGTATGCGCGTCGGCGCGGTGGGCGCCAGCGGCAAGGAGGCGCTGCTGGCGCTGGTGGAAGCGCCCAACTGGTTCGGCGAGATCTGCCTGTTCGACGGCCAGCCGCGCACCCACGACGCCTACGCCGAAGGCCCCACCACCCTGCTGCAGGTGCCGCTGCCGGCACTGCAGGCGCTGCTGGCCGAGAAGCCGCAGTACTGGCGCGACTTCGCCCTGCTGATGAGCCACAAGCTGCGCCTGGCCTTCACCGTGCTGGAGGAGCAGGCCCTGCTGCCGGCCGCGCAACGCCTGGCGCGGCGCCTGCTGATGCTGGCCGCCAGCTACGGCGAGGCCCAGGCCAGCCAGCGCGAGCTGCACCTGCCCCAGGAACAGCTGGCGGCCATGCTCGGGCTGTCGCGGCAGACCACCAACCACCTGCTCAAGGAGCTGGAGGCCCGCGGCGTGCTGCGCCTGAGCTATGCCGGCATCGAGATCCTCGACGCCCACGGCCTGCGCCTGGCCGCCGGCGATCCGGCATGACGGCGTTGGCAAATCACTCTTTCGGATGGTTGCACCGGCCCGCCTAGCCGCTAGCCTGTTGCAAGCCCCGGATCACGGGGCGGGGCGCCGGGGGAGCGCGCCCCGGTTCGGCGCCCCCGCGCAGGGCGCCGGCCGGCCAGGCACGGCCGGCGCAATCCGCGAACCCGCCACGCCCATCGCCGGCGTGGCCAGGCGGCCAACAAGAACAACAGGGAAATTCCCGCCATGAACCGCAAGCATCTCCTGCAGTACCTGTTCCTGTGTCTGTTCGCTTTGTTCACCCTGCCCGCCCGGGCCAACCTGCCCAGCGACGAGCTGCAGCTGCAGAGCATGCAGGTCAACGCCTGCCGGGCCCTGGGCAGCCTGATGCTGCTGCGCGGCGAAGGCTTCCAGGAAGTCCACGCCAACCAGCTGAAGGCCGACCTGGCCGCCCTGGATGCCGCGGTCAAGGGCTACACCAAGGCCGACGACGGCCTGCGCAAGGCCTACCAGGAACTGCTGGGCCAGGTCCGCGCCGGCACCACCTACGGGCCCAGGGAAGAGGACCTGCCCTGGACCTACTCCAAGGACCTCAGCCGCGCGCTGCGCGACTTCCTCGGCCAGGTCGAGCGCTTCGTACCGCCGCCGGCCAAGCCCGGCGAGCTGCCGCTGTGGCAACTGCCGGCACGGGTGGAGTACCTCGCCGTGCAATACCTCGGCCGCGCCTACCTGGGCGGCCTGGAAATCGCCCGCGAGGCGCCGCAGAGCTACCTCGGCCAGGACGAGAGCGTGCTGCTGCCGCTGATCGACAAGGACATCGGCCGCCTGCCGCCCGGGGATGCCGAGAAGAAGCTGCACACACGCTGGAACTACCTGGGCACGGCCCTGGGCGACATGAACAGCAAGAGCAACGCCCTGGTCAGCACCTCCGGCCGGCCCTGGGCGCCGATCATCGTCGAGCGCCACGCCCGCGAGCTGACCGACCAGCTCATGCGGCTCAGCCAGGCCCAGTGAGGCGAGCGCTTGCCCGGCAGCCCCTCAGGCCGCCGGTGCGGGCTCGCCGGCCTCGACCGCCGGCACCGCCGACGGCGCGACATGCGGGCGCGCCAGCTCGTCGCGGTCCAGCTGGGCCGCGCGCCCCACCAGCAGCGGGTCGGGGGCGTGGGCGATGGCCAGGTCCTTGCCGGGGTAGTCCAGCGTGTGCAGGAAGTGGCGCAGGCAGTTCAGCCGCGCGCGCTTCTTGTCGTCGGACTTGACCACCACCCAGGGCGCGTCGGCGGTGTCGGTGTGGAAGAACATCGCCTCCTTGGCCTGGGTGTAGTCGTCCCAGCGGTCCAGCGACTGGATGTCGATCGGCGACAGCTTCCAGTGCTTGAGCGGGTCGTCGCGGCGCGACACGAAGCGCCGCAGCTGTTCCTCGCGGCTGACCGAGAACCAGTACTTGAACAGATGGATACCGTTGCGCACCAGCATGCGCTCCAGTTCCGGCGTCTGCTGCATGAACTCCAGGTACTGGCGCGGCGTGCAGAAGCCCATCACCCGCTCGACGCCGGCGCGGTTGTACCAGGAGCGGTCGAGGAAGACCATTTCCCCCGCGGTGGGCAAGTGCTGGATGTAGCGCTGGAAGTACCACTGGCCGCTTTCCGCGTTACTGGGCTTCTCCAGGGCGACCACCCGCGCGCCACGCGGGTTCAGGTGCTCCATGAAGCGCTTGATGGTGCCGCCCTTGCCGGCGGCGTCACGGCCCTCGAAGAGCACCACGATGCGCTGCCCGGTCTCCTTCACCCAGCTCTGCACCTTCAGCAGCTCCACCTGCAACTGCGCCTTGAGCGCCTCGTACTCCTTGCGCTGCAGGCGCTTGCGGTAGGGGTAGGCCGAGGGCAGGCCGGCGGAGCCGGAATCCTCGTTGCTGCCGCGCGGCGCCATGGCCACGGTGAGGGCGACGGGGCCATGGCTCTGGGCGCGGATTTCCTCGCCGCCGCGGGTCGGCGTCGGAGCCTCCAGGGCGGCGAGGACGGGCGGGGTCTTGGTGTCGGGCTGCGGCATGGTCTCCTCCTGTGAGACGGGCGGGTAATCCCTCCACTGTGCTAGCCGCCGCGCACGGCGTTCTTGATCGACGTCAACGCCAGGCGCGCCCCGCCGGTGCTACAGCCAGCCGCGGTACTTGAACCAGAGGTACGGGATGATCGCCGAGACCACCATGCCCACCAGCGCCATGGGGTAGCCGGCCGCCCAGGCCAGCTCCGGCATGTGCTGGAAGTTCATGCCGTACACGCTGGCCACCAGGGTCGGCGGCAGGAACAGCACCGCGGCGATGGAGAACACCTTGATGATGCTGTTCTGCTCGATGTTGATCAGGCCCAGGGTGGCGTCGAGCAGGAAGGTGATCTCCGCGGACATCTTCGACTGGTAGTCGCCCAGCGAGCGCACGTCGCGCTCCACCGACTTCATGCCCAGGCGCGCCTCCTCGCTGATCCAGGCGTTGCCGTTGCCGCTCTGGCGGAAGTAGGCCAGCGGCCGGCTGACGCTGAGCAGGCTCTCGTTGAGCTTGGACAGCAGCGAGTTCATCCGCCCCAGGTGCTTGACGATCTGCTGCAGGTCGGTCTTGGGCACGCGGGAGCGGGGCAGCTCGCCGTGGTCGGTGAAGATATCCCGCGACAGCGTGTCCAGCTGGCCCTGCACCGACTCCAGCACGTCGGCGATGCGGTCGACCACCGCGTCCATCAGGCTGACGAACAGCAGGTCGCTGGTGCCCTTGCAGCCGCTGCGCTGCACCCGCGTCTCGAAGGTACGGAACGACAGCACGTCGGCGTAGCGCACCGTCACCAGCCACTGCGGGGTGAGCACGCAGGTGACCTCCGCGGTGGTCGGCCGGTGCTCGCGGATGCCGCTGACCACCGAGGTGGTCATGTACAGCGCGCCCTTGTTCTCGTAGAAGCGCGAGGAGTCCTCGATCTCGGCCATTTCCTCGCGGGTCGGCACGTCCACTTCGATGAAGGACTCCAGCACGCGCTCCTCCTCCTCGGTGGGGTGCAGCAGGTCGATCCACAGCGTGCCCGGCGGCATGGCCGCGCCGACCTCGCCGGCGTGGCGCTGCAGACGGTCGCCGTCGAGGGTGTAATAGGTGATCATGTCGCATCCGCGTCCTTCTGCGGCCATCCAGGTCAGCGCAGGTTGGACAACTTCCCCCGGCTGCACAAGCCCGCACGGAGCCACCCGGCATGAGCGACATCGACGACAGCGAAGAATCCTTCGCGGCGCAAACCCTGATCCAGGCCATCGAGAACCAGATCGAAGGCGGCGAACCGGCGGCGGCCCGCGCGGTATTCAACAAGCTGACCCTGGTCGGCTACGAGCGCGAGGAGGCCCTGGAGATGATGGCCATGGTGCTGGCCCACGAGATCCAGGCGATGCTCGCCGAGGACCGCGCCTTCGACGGCGCCTGGTACGAGCAGGCCCTGCGCGATCTGCCGCAGCTGCCCGGCGAGGAATGAGCTTGCCGACGGCGGGGTGGCTGTGGCTAAACTGGGGCCACATCGCCACCGAGGAGTCGCCATGGCCTTCACCCAAGAGCTGGTAGCGGAACTGGAATTGCTTGCCCTGTTCGATCTCGAGAACACCCAGGCGGGCCTGAAGATCCACCATGATGCGGGCCCGACGGCCGTCGCCGCGGCCGGGCGGCTGCACGCCAAGGGCCTGATAGACCAGCCCGACGGCGGCTACCTGACCAGCCTGGGGCTGGACGCCGCCGAACACGCCCAGGTGCTGCTGGGCATCCTCAAGCCTGCCTGAGCCGTGCGGCCGCCATCCATCGGCGGCCCTCCCCCAATCCCTTAAGGACAGCCCCGCCGCGGTCGATATACAGTGCAGAGCACAGGGTAATGGCATTCAGCCATGCCCGCCCGACAGCTGACCGCGGCAGGCCATGACCTTCACCCACGAGATTCGTCCGGACATCGACGACGGCATCGACCGCAAGGTCCTGGCGCGCCTGCGCAAGCGCTTCCTGGCGGTCAACCAGGGGCGCCTGGAGCGCGCCATGGCCGCGCTGTCGAGCCGCCAGCAGCTGGTGCTGCGCCTGTTGCCGCTGCTGCTGGACGTCAACCATCCGCTGCTGCCCGGCTACGTCTCCGGCGCCACCCCGGCGGGGCTGTGCGGCTTCGTCCCCGACGACGAGTTGCTGGCCGAGGCCCAGCGCCTGACCCGCTCGTTCGCCTACAAGCCGCGCCGCGGCGAGGCCGACCTGCCGATCCACGGGCTGTTCCTGATGGGCAGCCTGGGCACGGTGGCCCAGGAGGAGCGGAGCGACCTCGACCTGTGGGTCTGCCACGCCCCCGGGCTCGCGCCCGGCGCGGTGGCCGAGCTGCAGCGCAAGTGCGAGCTGCTGGAGCGCTGGGCCGCCAGCCAGGGCGCCGAGGTGCACTGCTTCCTCATCGACCCGCGCGGCTTCGTCAGCGGCGCGCGCAACGCCCGGCTGACCTCCGACGACTGCGGCACCAGCCAGCACTACCTGCTGCTCGACGAGTTCTACCGCACCGCCATCTGGCTCGGCGGCCGCACACCGCTGTGGTGGCTGGTGCCGGTGTACGAGGAAGGCCGCTACCGCGACTACGTCGAGCAGTTGCTGAGCAAGCGCTTCATCCGCCACGAGGAGGTCCTCGACCTCGGCCACCTGGCGCACATCCCGCCCGGCGAGTTCGTCGGCTCGGGCATGTGGCAGCTGTTCAAGGGCATCTCCTCGCCCTACAAGGCGGTGCTCAAGCTGCTGCTCAGCGAGGTCTACGCCAGCGAGCACCCGCAGGTCGCCTGCCTGGCCCTGCGCTTCAAGGCCGAGGTGTACGCCGGGCGCCTGGCGCTGGACGACCTGGACCCGTACATCCTGCTCTACCGGCGCCTGGAGGAATACCTGGCCGCCCGCGGCGAGCAGGAGCGCCTGGAGCTGGTGCGCCGCTGCCTGTACCTGAAGGTCGGCAAGAAGCTCAGCCGCCGCCCGCAGCAGGGCCGCAAGAGCTGGCAGCGCCTGCTGATGGAGCGCCTGGCCGGCGCCTGGGGCTGGGACGAGCGGGTGCTCGGCCTGCTCGACGCGCGCAGCCAGTGGAAGGTGCGCCAGGTCACCCTGGAGCGCCGTGCCCTGGTCAACGAACTGACCTTCAGCTACCGCTTCCTGTCGCGCTTCGCCCGCCAGCAGCAGGCCGCCAGCGGCATCGACCCGCGCGACCTGGGCGTGCTCGGCCGGCGCCTGTACGCCGCCTTCGAGCGCAAGGCCGGCAAGGTCGAGCACATCAACCCGGGCATCGCCCCGGACCTGGGCGAAGACCTCCTCACCCTCGCCCGCCTGCCCGCCGGCAACGCCGCCGAGGGCGGTTCCTGGGCGCTGTTCCCGGGCAACCTGACCGGCGCCGAGCTGGCCGACTACGCGCCGCTCAAGCGCGCCCGCGAGCTGGTCGAGCTGCTGGCCTGGAGCCACCGCAACGGCGTGATCGACGGCGGCACCCGGCTGTCGCTGCAGCCCGGCGACAGCGACCTGAGCGAGCACGAGCTGGGCAACCTGCTGCTCGGCCTGCAACAGGCCATGCCCATGCCCCTGGAGGAAGTGGCCGAAAGCGCCCTGCTGCGCCCCAGCGCCCCCGCCAGCGTGCTGATCCTGGTGAACGTCGGCCTCGACCCGCTGCGCCAGCACAGCCAGGCCAACCTGCACATGACCAGCGGGCGCACCGACGCGCTGGGCTATTCCGGGATGCGCGACAACCTGGTGCTGACCCTCGACCAGGTCACCCTGAACAGCTGGAACGAACTGCTGGTCAGCCGCTACACCGGCCCCGGCGCGCTGCTCGACTGCCTGCGCGACTTCCTCAACGCCCTGCCCGCCGACGCCGCGCCGCCGCGCCTGCTGGTGCGCTGCTTCTGCCGCAACCGCGCGGCGGCCATCGCCCAGCGCGTCGAGGAACTGTTCCAGGACGCCTACACCCAGCTGGCCAGCGGCAACGGCGGCCGCTACCTGCTGCAGATCCGCCAGCAGTACCACCTGCTGCGCCTGCAGCCGGGCCAGGTCAGCCACCAGAGCCTGGCCGACCTGCCGGCCCTGCTCGAACACCTGGGCGAGCGCCAGGGCGCCTACAGCCCGCTGCACCTGGACCGCCACGCCCTGGAAGGCGAGGACCTGGCACTGGTGCTGCCGCTCGGCCGCCCCGGCTGCCTGCAGGTGGTCTACCGCCTGGACGAGGGCCAGGCCGCGCTCTACCTGCTGGATGAACGCAATTCCCTGTGGCACGGCCGCCAGGCCTGCGACGACGAGCAGACCCTGCTGGTGCCGCTGCAGCGCTTTCTCCAGGCCATGCTCTACCGGCGCAGCGCGCAGCTGCCGCTGGGCGAGGCGCAGCCGGTGCAGGAAATTCTTTATTACGAATTGCTACCGGCCGGCCGCGGACGGGCTCGCCGGGTGGAGCGCCGCAGCGTACCGCCGAGCGCACAGGAGCGGCCCTACTACAACGTCCAGGCGATCGTCGAGCCGGGGGCCGGGCAGCGGTCGCGCATCACCCTGTACTGCAACCACCGCGAATTCTCCGAACTGGAGTACGGCGCCGGGCTGTTCCAGGCCGTGGCCCGGCACATCCTCGCCCAGCGCCGCGGGCAGGAGCGCTACCCCTGCTACATCACCGACCTCGACCTGTCGGCGGTGGCCGCGGAGCCGGCGCTGCAGAGCATCCATTACCTGCGCTACAAGCAGCGCCTGGAAAGCGCGCTGAACCAGGCCCTGGCCGACGCCTGAGGCGCGGCCCCGGGGCCTGCGTCCATCGCCGGGAGGCCTCAGCGGTTGTAGTCGCCGGCGGCCTCGGGCTGGTAGGTGATGTCCAGCAGGCTCAGCTTGAGGGTCTTGCCGCCCGGGGCCGGCCAGTCGATGCTCTGGCCGACGGTCAGGCCCAGCAGCGCGGTGCCCACCGGCGCGAGGATGGACACCTTGCCTTCGCCGCCGGCGTCTTCCGGGTAGACCAGGGTCAGCAGGTACTCCTTGCCGCTGCCTTCCTCGCGGCAGCGCACCGTGGAATTCATGGTCACCACGCCCGGCGGCACCTCGTCGTGGCCGACCACGTTGGCGCGGGACAGCTCGGCTTCCAGCGCTTCGGCGGCGGGACCGTACTCATCCAGGCTGTCGAGCAGGCGCTCCAGACGTTGCAGGTCGAGACGGGTAACGGTGATGGACGGTGCGGTGGTCATGATGGCCGGCAGACTCCTTGGCAGTGGATCGAAAAAAGAAAAACCCCGCCCAAGGCGGGGTTTTCAGCGGACACTAACACAGTGCCGCGAATAAGCAAGGCCACCCGCTCAGGGGTACGGCCACAGCGGTTTGCGGCGCGCCAGGGCGGCCTCGACGATCTGCCGGCGGCGCTCGCCATCGGCCTGGTTCCATTCGAGAATCTCCGCCAGGCTGCGGCCGCAGCCCAGGCAGACGTCGCCCTCGTCCAGGCAGCAGCGCCGGCAGCAGGGCGAGGGCACCGGCGCCTCAGAGGCCGGGGAACTCGACATCCGTGCCCGCCTGCTCCAGGGTCGCCCGGTTGAGCAGCGCGCCCAGCGGCTCGCGGGTGCTGTCGCTCAGCCACAGGCTGCCGGACTCGTCGTAGTCGAAGTGGAAACCGCCGGAGCGCGCCGCCACCCACAGCTGGCGCAGCACCGGCTGGCGGCTGAGGATCAGCTGGCTGCCGTTCTCGAAGCGCACGGTCAGCACGCCGCCGGAATTCTCCAGGTCCACGTCCAGGTCACTGTCATCGAAGGCGTCTTCCACCGTGGTCTGCACCTCGTCGACGAGGTCGTGGAAACGGGCTTCGCTCATGCTGCTCATGCATTGTCCTCAGGAATCTGCCAAAGGCTGCAGTGTACGCCGGTATTGCCCGAGACTCTGCCCCGTCCAGCGGCGGAAGGCCCGCGCCAGCGAGCCGGTCTCGCTGAAGCCGACCAGGCTGGCGACGTCGGCCAGCTCCAGCGCCGGGTCGCGCAGGTGGTGCAGCACCAGTTGCTGGCGCGTCTCGTCCACCAGGCGGCTGAACGACAGGCCGCTGTCGCGCAGGCGGCGCTGCAGGGTGCGCGGGCTCAGGGCCAGCTCGCCGGCCAGGGCCTCGAGGTCGACCGCCTGCTCCGGCAGGCGCTCGGCCAGGCACTGGCGGGCCCGCTCGAGCACGCCGTCGCCTCGGCGGATGCTTTCCAGCAGGCGCCCGGCGTAGGCGTCGAGGGTGCGCTGGATCTGGCTGTCGGCCTGCTCCAGGGGCAGCGCCAGCAGGCGCCGGGGGAACACCAGGGCGTTGTCCGCCTGGCCGAACAGCACCGGGCAGCGGAAGATGCGCCGGTGCTCGGCGATGTCGGCCGGCGCCGGGTGGCGGAAGCGCACCTCCAGCGGTGCCTGGTCGCGGCCGCTGATCCAGTGGCCGAAACGCAGCCAGCAGGCCAGGGTCTCCTCCGCCAGCTGGCGCTGCTGGCGCGGCAGCAACGGCTCCCAGCTGTGCCGCACCAGCGGCTCGTGGCCGGCGCGCGGCGGCTCGTCGGCCAGTTCGACGCGGCCCAGGCTGCCCACCAGCTCGGCGTAGCGGGCCTGGCGGTGCAGGGCGTCGCCGAGGGTCGCGCAGCTCATCAGCAGGTAGCCGAGCACGCCGAAGTGGCCAGGGCGCACCGCCTCGCCCAGGTGCAGGCCGAGGTCGGCGTCGCCGCTCAGCGCCAGGCCCAGCTCCAGCAGGTCGACATAGACGCTGGCGGCGATGCGCGCCTCGCGCTGGTCGAGGACCGCCGGGTCGAGCTGGACGCCGGCCAGCAGCCGCTGCGGCGCGACGCCGCGACGTTCGAGATGGTCCACCAGGCCCTGCACGTAGGCGATGGAGATGGAGCCGGCGAGTGGGACGGGGGCTTGCATGGATCCTCCGTTTTTTCCTTCAGATGCTAGGGGCTGGCGGGGGCTGATCGCAAACCGCGTTGCTGCGAAAAATGCCGTCAGGCTAGACGCGGGACGCCGGGAATGGTCGCCCCTTGCCAAGTCCCGCAACGACGCATGGCGACATTTTCCGCGCAACCCGAAGGGACGGGACTGTTCCGGCGCGCCGCCGCCCATCCATCGTATGACTGCGCGACGGGGTCGCGGCAGGTGCCGTACTCGCGCTGGAACAGGCGCCGTCGCGGCCCCCGCCAGCCCCTTTGCAAGGCCCGCCGGGCGGGAGTCCGCTCGCATAGGCAAGGCGCCGGGGGGCCGGTATACTCCGGTCCAATTACGCTTTGATCACAAGGATTCCGCCATGAAGCGACTGCTTCTTCCCT
The DNA here is from genome assembly GCF_003176655.1 of Pseudomonas sp. RW407. Classification (NCBI taxonomy): domain Bacteria; kingdom Pseudomonadati; phylum Pseudomonadota; class Gammaproteobacteria; order Pseudomonadales; family Pseudomonadaceae; genus Pseudomonas; species Pseudomonas sp. RW407. The sequence continues at coordinate 946,553 of NZ_QGSL01000029.1, forward strand.
TCGTCGCGCTCGCCGTGCTCAGCGCCGCGCTCGCCGGCTGCGGCCAGAAAGGCCCGCTGTACCTGCCGGACGACCAGCAAGCCCAAAGCAAGCACAGCAAGGACCGCTACGGTCTGTAAGGGAGCAGCACATGGAGGCATTCAACGTCCGTGACGGGCAACTGTTCGCGGAAGGCGTGGCGTTGTCGGCCATCGCCGAGCGCTTCGGCACGCCCACCTACGTCTACTCGCGCGCTCACATCGAGCAGCAGTTCCGCTCCTATACCGACGCCCTGCAGGGCCTGCCGCACCTGGTCTGCTTCGCGGTCAAGGCCAACTCCAACCTGGCCGTGCTGAACGTCCTGGCGCGCCTGGGCTCGGGCTTCGACATCGTCTCGCGCGGCGAGCTGGAACGCGTGCTGGCCGCCGGCGGCGACCCGGCCAAGGTGGTGTTCTCCGGCGTCGGCAAGACCCGCGAGGACATGCGCCGCGCCCTGCAAGTGGGCGTGCACTGCTTCAACGTCGAATCCACCATGGAGCTGGAGCGCCTGCAGGAAGTGGCCGCGGAACTGGGCGTCAAGGCGCCGGTGTCGCTGCGGGTGAACCCGGACGTGGACGCCCAGACCCACCCCTACATCTCCACCGGGCTGAAAGAGAACAAGTTCGGCGTCGACATCGACGATGCCGAGGCCATCTACGCCCGCGCCGCCGAGCTGCCGAACCTGGACGTGAAGGGCGTTGACTGCCACATCGGCTCGCAGCTGACCCAGCTCGAGCCCTTCCTCGACGCCCTCGACCGCCTGCTGGCGCTGGTCGACCGCCTGGCCGCGCGCGGCATCCTCATCCGCCACCTGGACCTGGGCGGTGGCCTGGGCGTGCGCTACCGCGACGAAACCCCGCCGCCGGCCAGCGACTACATCCGCGCCATCCGCGAGCGCCTGGGCAGCCGCCAGCTGACCCTGGTGTTCGAGCCGGGCCGCTACATCGTGGCCAACGCCGGCCTGCTGCTGACCCGCGTGGAGTATCTCAAGCACACCGCGCACAAGGACTTCGCCATCATCGACGCGGCGATGAACGACCTGATCCGCCCGGCGCTGTACCAGGCCTGGATGGAAGTCAGCCCGGTCGTCCCGCGCGCCGGCGAGAAACGCACCTACGACCTGGTCGGCCCCATCTGCGAGACCGGCGACTTCCTCGCCAAGGGCCGCGAGCTGGCCCTGGAGGAAGGCGACCTGCTGGCGGTGCGCTCGGCCGGCGCCTATGGTTTCGTCATGAGTTCCAACTACAACACCCGCGGCCGCGCCGCCGAGGTGCTGGTGGATGGCGAGCGGGCCTTCGAGGTGCGCCGCCGCGAGACCGTCCAGGAGCTTTACGCCGGCGAAAGCCTGCTGCCGGAGTGAGGCCGAGACCATGTTACTGCGCTTCACCAAGATGCACGGGCTGGGCAACGACTTCATGGTCCTCGACCTGGTCAGCCAGCACGCCCACGTGCTGCCCCGCCACGTCAAGACCTGGGGCGACCGCAACACCGGCGTCGGCTTCGACCAGCTGCTGATCGTCGAACCGCCGGGCACCCCCGACGTCGACTTCCGCTACCGCATCTTCAACGCCGACGGCAGCGAAGTGGAACAGTGCGGCAACGGTGCGCGCTGCTTCGCCCGCTTCGTGCTGGACAAGCGCCTGACCATGAAGAAGACCATCCGCGTCGAGACCAAGGGCGGCATCATCGAGCTCAGCGTCGCCAACGACGGCCAGGTCACCGTGGACATGGGCGCGCCGCGCCTGGCGCCGGAACAGGTGCCCTTCGTCGCCGACGCCGAGGCCACCAGCTACACCGTGGACGTCGACGGGCAGAGCGTCGAACTGGCCGCCATCTCCATGGGCAACCCCCACGGCGTGCTGCGGGTGGACAACGTCGACACCGCCCCGGTGCGCACCCTGGGCCCGCAACTGGAGGTGCACCCGCGCTTCCCGGCCAAGGCCAACATCGGCTTCCTGCAGGTGCTCGACGCCAACCATGCGCGCCTGCGCGTGTGGGAACGCGGCGTCGGCGAGACCCTGGCCTGCGGCACCGGCGCCTGCGCCGCCGCGGTGGCCGGCATCCGCCAGGGCTGGCTGCGCTCGCCGGTGCAGATCGACCTGCCGGGCGGCCGCCTGAACATCGAGTGGGCAGGCCCCGGCCAGCCGGTTATGATGACCGGGCCCGCCGTGCGGGTGTACGAAGGCCAGGTCCGCCTGTAACCCGAGACGCCAAGCCGAGACGCCCATGACCGAGAACAGCCCGGAACACCGCCCGCCGCTGGATGCCGAACAGGTCGCCGAGTACCTGCGCCAGCATCCCGAATTCTTCGTCGAGCACGACGAGCTGATCCCGGAGATGCGCATCCCCCACGAGAGCGGCAACGCCGTCTCGCTGGTGGAGCGCCAGGTGCGCCTGCTGCGCGAGCGCAACATCGAGATGCGCCACCGCCTGGCGCAGCTGATGGACGTGGCCCGCGACAACGACCGGCTGTTCGACAAGACCCGCCGCCTGGTGCTCGACCTGCTCGACACCACCAGCCTGGAAGACGTGGTCAGCACCGTGGAAGACAGCCTGCGCCACGAATTCCAGGTGCCCTACGTCAGCTTCATCCTGTTCAGCGACAACAACCTGCCGGTGGGCCGCTCGGTGAGCAGCGCCGAGGCGCACCAGGCCATCGGCGGCCTGCTCTCCGGCGGCAAGACCGTGTGCGGCGTGCTGCGCCCCCACGAGCTGGCCTTCCTGTTCGGCGAAGCCGAGCGCGACGGTGTCGGCTCGGCGGCGGTGGTCTCGCTGAACTACCAGGGCCTGCACGGCGTGCTGGCCATCGGCAGCCCGGACCCGCAGCACTACAAGAGCTCCCTCGGCACCCTGTTCCTCGGCTACGTGGCCGAGGTCCTGGCCCGCGTCCTGCCGCGCTTCTCCACGCCGCTGCGGTCGGTACGCTGAGAGCGGCGGCAGGCTGCAGGCCAAGAGCGGCAGGCCGAGTGCTTTTGCCTGTAGCCTGCTGCCTGTAGCCTGGAGCCCCTGTGAAACTTGAAGCCGACCTGAATGCCTTCCTCGAACACCTGCGCAGCGAGCGCCAGGTGTCCGCGCATACCCTCGCCGGCTACCAGCGCGACCTGCTCAAGGTGGTGGCGCTGTGCGAGAAGAACGGCATCGCCGACTGGGCCGACCTGCAGGTGCGCGAGCTGCGCGCGCAGGTCGCCCGCCTGCATGCACAAGGCCTGGCCAGCCGCAGCCTGGCGCGGCTGCTCTCGGCGGTGCGCGGGCTCTACCAGTACCTGATCCGCGAGGGCCGCTGCCGGCACAACCCCGCCGACGGCCTGGCCGCGCCCAAGGCCGCGCGCAAGCTGCCGCGCACCCTCGATGCCGACCGCGCCGGGCAACTGCTCGACGGCGCCCTGGAGGACGACTTCATCGCCCGCCGCGACCAGGCCATGCTGGAGCTGTTCTACTCCTCCGGCCTGCGCCTGTCCGAACTGGTCGGCCTGGACCTCGACGGCCTGGACCTGTCCGCCGGCCTGGTGCGAGTGCTCGGCAAGGGCAACAAGGTCCGCGAGCTGCCGGTGGGGCGCGCCGCGCGCCAGGCCATCGAGGACTGGCTGCCGCTGCGCGAGCAGGCCCGCCCGGCCGACCGCGCACTGTTCGTCGGCCACAGCGGCAAGCGCCTGACGCCGCGCGCCGTGCAGCTGCGCGTGCGCCAGGCCGGCGTGCGCGAGCTGGGCCAGCACCTGCACCCGCACATGCTGCGGCATTCCTTCGCCAGCCATATCCTGGAATCCTCCCAGGACCTGCGCGCGGTGCAGGAACTGCTCGGCCACGCCGACATCGCCACCACGCAGATCTACACCCACCTGGACTTCCAGCACCTGGCCAAGGTCTACGACCAGGCCCACCCCCGCGCCCGGCGCGGCAGGAAAGACAGCGATACAGGAGCCGAGGAATGAGTATCCAGCTGGTCACCTTCGACCTCGACGACACCCTCTGGGATGTCGCCCCGGTGATGAACAGCGCCGAGGCCACCCTGCGCGAGTGGCTGGCGGCGAACGCCGCGCAGCTCGGCCCGGTGCCCATCGAGCACCTGTGGGCGATCCGCGCACGGCTGATGCAGCAGGACCCGATGCTCAGGCACCGCCTGAGCGAACTGCGCCGGCGCATCCTCCTGCACGCCCTGCTCGACGCCGGTTATCCACAGGCGGAAGCGGCGGACCTGGCCGAGGCCGGTTTCCAGGTCTTCCTCCACGCGCGCCACCAGGTCAGCCTGTTCCCCGAGGTGCACCCGACCCTGGAAGCCCTGGCCAACCGCTTCATCCTCGGCGTGCTCACCAACGGCAACGCCGACGTGCGCCGCCTGGGCCTGGCCGACTACTTCCAGTTCGCCCTGTGCGCCGAGGAACTGGGCATCGGCAAGCCCGACCCGAAACCCTTCCAGGAAGCGCTCAAGCGCGCCGGCGTGGCACCGCAGCAGGCAGTGCACATCGGTGACCACCCCAGCGACGACATCGCCGGCGCCCGCCGCGCCGGCCTGCAGGCCATCTGGTTCAACCCGGCGCGCAAGGCCTGGGACGGCGAGGAAGCCCCCAGCGCGATCATCCACAGCCTCGCGGAACTGCCCGGGGTGCTGGCGCGCCTGTAGGGCGGATGACGCCCCAGGCGATATCCGCCGTTTCCGCGAACTCGGAAACCCAATTGGCTTGAGGCTTGGTGTAGCGCGCCGCACCGAGTGCGTTGATATCTCTCGTTTCGCCCCCTCGGGCGAGTCCCTTTTGTCAATCGGTGGAAGGCCACCCCCGCAAAAAGGAACCAAAAAGGCTTGCCCCGACATACGGGCCCGATGAAGCCGGGCTACCCTCGCGAACTCCCCCGCCACGGAGGCCCGCCCCGACAGCACGTCCCTGTGCTGATCGGGGCTCTCGCGACATCCATGTCGCATGACCTCCTGAGCGCCGGTTTCGCTCGGCCTTCTGAAGGGGCGTTCCGGTGCGCTTGGATGTTTCTCTGGAAATCCAAAATCAAGAGCGGCACAGCTCTTCGTAGGAGCGAGCTTGCTCGCGAACCCTGGCTCCCCACGTTCGCGATAGTTCGTAGGGCGCATAACGCCTACGGCGTTATCCGCCATCGTCGTCGGGCATCGGTGTTTGGGCTAACGGCGGATAACCGCGAACGGTTATTCGCCCTACGAGTTTGCCGGCTGACGCTGTGTTATCCGCCTGCTCGGACGGCCCCCTCTCCCTTCAGGGAGAGGGTTGGGGAGAGGGGCGGACTTCGCTCACGCACCTCTGCCAACCCTGGCTCCGCTCCCCCTCCCTAACCCTCCCCCGCAAGCGGGAGAGGGAACCGTTCGGCGTGATGCGAAACCGCGAAGCTCCCGGAGGCGCATAACGCCTGCGGCGTTATCCGCCAAATCGCGGACAGAGTCCGCTCCTACGGTTCCGGGACACACCGTCGTAGGAGCGGACTCCGTCCGCGATTGGGTTCACCGGCCGCGCCGGACGCTCCGGTAACACGGCCAACGGCGGATAACCGCGAACGATCATCCGCCCTGCGCGCGCTTTCATTCGAAGGTGCTGCTGACCACCCCCGCCTCGATCACCCGCGCCTGGATCACCTTCTCGCTGCTCAGGTTGCGCACCTTGATCACTTCCCCCTGCTGCCCGTTGGCCAGGGCCTCGCCCGGGGTGCTGGCCTGGATGCCGTCGCGGCTGGCGCTGATGCGCACCTGCTGGCCGCGCCTGACCAGCTGGGCGCTGGCGAGCACCTGGGGGGTGAGCAGCTGGCCGGCGCGCAGGCGGCGGCGGGCGCCCTGGCCGATGACCTGTTCGGGGCGGGTGAAGAAGCCGTGGTGGGCGCGGGCTATGTTCTGCGCTTGCAGCTTCAGGTCGGCGGCGGCCAGGACCTGGCCGCGGTCGACCATGCCGGCGGTCACCAGCACCGGCAGGAAGGCGTCGGCCTGGCTGCTGACCGTCACTGCCCAGCCGGCGCCGTCGGTGCAGCGGACTTCATGGCGCTGGCGGGCCAGGGCCGAGGGCTCGTCGCTGCGCCGCTGCACTTGCAGCGGCGTGCTGCAGGGCGCGGGCGGCAGGCTGCCGAGCAGTTCGTGGCTGAACTGGCTGCGCAGGCCCTGCCAGCCGTTGCGCCGTGCTTCTTCGCGCAGCTGGGCGTCCAGTTGCGCGCTCACCGCCCGCTCGATCTGCGCGCGAACCTCGCCGGCCGCCTCGGTGGCGGGGCTGGCCAGGCTGCCGGCGAGGACCAGGAAGAGGGCGGAAAGGCTTTTTCCGCCCCGGCCCGCCAGGCGACGCGAAAGCGGAAGCCGGGGGGCGGCCGGGGGTTGCCGATGCTGGCTGCAAGTCAATGAAATCAAGGCTTTGCTCGCTGTTCTCAAGTTAGGCACGGTTCCTGCTGAAGGGGACGCCAGCAAGAGTCAGGCCGGAGACAGCCACCGATGAGCATACGGGTAGAAGAATCCCTCGCCGTGCACGTGCGCGCGCTGCAGGTCCGCACCCAGCGCAGCGAAATCCTCGCCGCCAACCTGGCGAACCAGGACACCCCGGGCTTCCTCGCCCGCGACATCGACTTCGCCGGCGAGATGCGCCGCCTCGACCCGCAGGCCGAGGACGCCGGGCTGGCTTTCGCCGACGACAGCGCGCAACTGAAGTACCGCATCCCCAACCAGCCGTCGGAAGACGGCAACACCGTCGAGCAGGGCGTGGAGCAGTCGGAGTTCGCCCGCAACGCCATGGGCTTCCAGACCAGCCTGACCTTCCTCGGCATGAAGTTCCGCGGCCTCAGGCAGGCCATCGAAGGACGTTGAGCATGGCACTGGACTCCATCTACCGCATCGCCGGTTCCGCGATGACCGCGCAGACCGTGCGCCTGAACACAGTGGCCAGCAACCTGGCCAACGCCGATTCCGCCGCCTCCAGCGCCGACGCCGCGTACAAGGCGCGCAAGCCGATGTTCGCCGCCGTGTACGGCAACGACGAGCTGAGCCGCGACGCCGGCATGGGCGGCGCCCGCGTGCAGGTGCTCGACGTGGTGACTTCCGGCACGCAGGCGCAGCGCCGCTACGAGCCGAACAACCCGCTGGCCAACCGCGACGGCTACGTCTACTACCCGGACGTCAACGAGATCGAGGAAATGACCGACATGATGTCGGCCACCCGCAGCTTCGAGACCAGCGTCGACGTCCTCAACCGCGTACGCAGCATGCAGCAGGGCCTGCTGAAGCTGGGAGAGCAGACATGACCAGCAGCGTCAACGGCACCGGCTCCACCAATGGCGGCAGCACCGGCGGCGACAGCGTCGGCGTCAACCTGACCGACGTGTCGCAGCTGCAGAACAACTTCATCACCCTGATGGTCGCGCAGATCCAGTACCAGGACCCGACCGACCCGGTGGACAGCACCCAGTTCGTCAACCAGTACTCGCAGCTGTCCCAGGTGCAGAGCCTGGAGAACCTCAACACCATCCAGAAGAACAGCCTGGTGCTCGCCGACAACCTGCAGAACCTCACCGCCGCCGGGCTGGTGGGGCAGAAGGTGATGGTCTCGGTGGACAGCCTGCAGCTGGACGGCGCCGCGGTCGATGGCCAGGTGCAGCTGGAGCACGCCTCCACCAGCACCACCCTGAAGCTGACCAGCGCCGCCACCGGCGAGGTCACCAGGCTCGCCCTCGGCCCGCAGGAGGCCGGCAGCATAGGCTTCAGCGTCGACACGCAGAAGCTCGGCCTGGCGCCGGGCAAGTACAGCGTCGAGGTCGAGACCAGCAGCGGCGAGAAGCCCAAGGTCGAGGTCGGCGGCAAGGTCAGCCACGTGCGCGTCAGCGACAGCGGCCCGGTACTGGAAGTGGAGGGCGCCGGTTCCGTGCCCTTCTACAACATCGTCGAATTCGGCAGCGCGGCTGCCTGATCCCGCCCAGGAGCGAACCCGATGAGCTTCAACATTTCCCTGACCGGGCTGAACGCCGTCAGCGAGCAGCTGGATACCGTCAGCAACAACATCGCCAACGTCGGCACCGTCGGCTTCAAGTCCTCGCGCACCGAGTTCGGCAGCGTCTACGCCGACAGCCAGGCGATGGGCGTGGAGGTGCTGGGCAACACCCAGAGCATCAGCCTCGGCGGCAGCCTCACCAACACCAGCCGCAACCTCGACCTGGCCATTTCCGGCGCCGGCTTCTTCATGGTCAAGAGCGCCACCGGCGAGACCCAGTACACCCGCGCCGGGGTGTTCAACACCGACAACGCCAACTACATGGTCAACGCCTCCGGCCAGCGCCTGCAGGGCTACTCGGTGGACGCCGCCGGCAACCTGCAGGCCGGCGTGCTCGGCGACCTGCAGGTGAAGACCGCCAGCCTGCCGGCCAAGCCCACCGACAGCCTGGCCTTCGTCGCCAACCTCGACGCCGACGAGGCCGTGCCGGCGCTGGCCTTCGACCCGGCCAACGCCTCCACCTACAACTCCACCTACACCACCAAGGTCTACGACTCCCAGGGCAAGGAACACACCCTGACGCAGTACTTCGTGAAGACCGCCGACAACGCCTGGACCAGCCACTACTACGCCGACGGCAACGCCGTGGGCACCCAGGCGCTGAGCTTCGACAGCGCCGGCATGCTGACCTCGCCCAGCGCGCCCTTCACCCTCAACGTCGGCGGCCTGGCCGGCGGCGTGAACGCCCTGGCGGTCAGCGTCGACTACACCGGCACCACCCAGTACGGCTCCGACTTCGCCGTCACCACCAACAAGGCCTCCGGTTATGCCTCCGGCGACAAGACCGGCCTGACCGTCGACGACGACGGCATGGTCTACGTCAACTACAGCAACGGCCAGCGCCTGCTGCAGGGCCAGGTGGTGCTGGCCAGCTTCGTCAACCCCGAGGGCCTGCGCGCGGTCAGCGGCACCGCCTGGACCGAGACCTCGGCCTCCGGCGGCCCGCTGGTGGGCGCCCCCGGCGGCGGCCAGTTCGGCGACCTGGTGGCCGGCGCGCTGGAAGGCTCCAACGTCGACCTCACCGCGCAACTGGTGAACCTGATGGAAGGCCAGCGCAACTACCAGGCCAACACCAAGGTGCTGACCACCGACAAGGAACTCACCCAAGCGCTGTTCAGCGCCATCTGAGGCTGACCCATGGACCGCCTGGCCTACACCGCGATGAGCGCCGCCAGCCGCACCCTGCAGTCGCTGCAGGTGCGCGCCAACAACCTGGCCAATGCCAACACCCCGGGCTTCCGCGCCGACATGGAGCGCGTCAGCGCCGTGGACGTGACCGGCTACGGCTACGACAGCCGGCACCTGGCGCGCCTGGAGAACAACGGCGTCGACATGGCCCCCGGCACCCTCACGGTGACCGGCCGCGACCTCGACTTCGCCATCCGCGGCCAGGGCCTGATCGCCCTGCAGGACGGCGAGGGCGAGGCCTACACCCGCCACGGCAGCATGCTGGTGGACAGCGAAGGGCGGCTGACCATCAACGGCCGCCAGGTGCTGGGGGAGGGCGGCCCGATCGTCCTGCCCGAGTACGACAGCGTGAACATCGGCGAGGACGGCACCGTCTCGGTGATGCCCCGCGGCGACTACCTGATGACCGAGGTGGACCGCATCAAGCTGGTCGACGCCCCGGTCGCCGAGCTGCAGAAGAACGCCGCCGGCCTGCTGGTGCGCAAGGACGGCCAGCCGGCGGAGGCCGCCGAGAACGTGCGCCTGGTCAGCGGCTACCTGGAGGCGAGCAACGTGTCGTCCATCGACCAGCTCACCGCCACCATGAGCCTGAACCGCATGTTCGAGACCCAGGTGAAGATGATGAAGGCGGCCGAGGACATGGCGTCCGCCGGCGACCGCCTGCTGCGCGACTGACGCGCCCCGTACAACCCGGCCGCGCCGCGCGCGGCCCGCTAAGGAGATACCGCATGAGTTCGGCACTGTGGGTGAGCAAGACCGGCCTGGCCGCGCAGGACACCGCGCTGTCGGCGGTGGCCAACAACCTGGCCAACGTCAACACCACCGGCTTCAAGAGCGACCGGGTGGTCTTCGAGGACCTGTTCTATTCCATCGACCGCCAGCCCGGCGCCCAGGCCGACCAGGTCAACACCGTGCCCTCGGGCATCCAGCTGGGCAGCGGCGTGCGCGTGGCCGGCACGCAGAAGGTGTTCACCGAAGGCAGCATGCAGACCACCGGCCAGCCGATGGACCTGGCCGTGGTCGGCCGCGGCTTCTTCCAGGTGGAAGCGCCCAACGGCGACACCCTGTACACCGAGAACGGCCAGCTGCAGCTCAATTCCGACGGCGTGGTGGTCAACGCCCAGGGCCTGCCGCTGGTCCCCAACATCGAGGTGCCGGCCGGCAGCAGCAGCTTCACCGTGGGCAGCGACGGCACCGTCAGCGCGATCATGGCCGGCGAGACGCAGCCGACCCAGCTCGGCCAGATCACCCTGGTCAACTTCACCAACCCGGCCGGCCTGGAAGCCCTGGGCGGCAACCTCTACCGCGAGACCGTGGCCAGCGGCCAGCCGGTGGAAGGCGTGCCCGGCGAGGACGGCCTGGGCACCCTCAAGCAGGGCGTGCTGGAAGGCTCCAACGTGCAGGTGGTGGAGGCGATGGTGAACATGATCGCCATCCAGCGCGCCTACGAGGCCAACGCCAAGGTGCTGGACGCCGCCTCCGGCATGCAGCAGTTCCTCAACCAGACCGTATGACCGCCATGAGCCGCCTGCCGACGCTGCTCGCCCTGCTGCTGCTGGGCGGCTGCGCGAGCTTCGACGAGATGCTCCCGGACGAGGACTCCAGCGCCTACCAGCCGCCGACCCTCGACTACAGCCTGCCGCCCACCAGCGGCGGCGGCCTGTACCGCCCCGGCTACTACGGCGGCCTGGTGCAGGACCAGCGCGCCCTGCGCGTGGGCGACGTGCTCACCGTGGTGCTGGAAGAGCAGACGCAGTCGAGCAAGAGCGCCGGCACCAGCTTCGACAAGAGCTCCAGCCTGGGCATCGGCATCCCCACCATCCTCGGCCACAGCTACGACCGCCTGGAAAGCTCGGCGGACAGCTCGCGGGACTTCAAGGGCGACGCCAAGAGCGAGCAGCAGAACTCCCTGCGCGGCGCCATCGCGGTGACCGTGCACCAGGTGCTGCCCAACGGCACCCTGGTGGTCCGCGGCGAGAAGAACCTGCGCCTGAACCAGGGCTCGGAGTTCATCCGCCTCACCGGCCTGGTGCGGGTGGAGGACATCAACCGCAACAACCAGGTGTCCTCGCAGAACGTCGCCAACGCCAACATCTCCTACGCCGGGCGCGGCGTGCTCAACGACAGCAACTCGGCCGGCTGGCTGACGCGCTTCTTCACCCACCCCCTGTTCCCGCTGTGAGGCGCTGCCGGCCATGCGAGCCATCCTGAAGTACCTGCTGCCGCTGGCGCTGTCCTGCTGGCCCCTGGCGAGCCGCGCCGTGCCGCTGCTGGAACTGGTGGACGTGGAGGGCATCCGCGGCAACCAGCTGATCGGCTACGGCCTGGTGGTCGGCCTCGACGGCACTGGCGACAAGACCCAGGTGAAGTTCACCAGCCAGTCGGTGGTGAACATGATCAAGCAGTTCGGCGTGAACCTGCCGGCCAACATCGACCCCAAGCTGAAGAACGTCGCCGCGGTGAGCATCACCGCCGAAGTGCCGCCCTCGTTCAGCCCGGGGCAGACGGTGGACGTCACCGTCTCCTCGCTGGGCGATGCCAAGAGCCTGCGCGGCGGCCAGCTGCTGCTCACGCCGCTGCGCGGCATCGACGGCGAGACCTACGCCCTGGCCCAGGGCGCGGTGGCCGTGGGCGGCCTCAACGCCAGCGGCCAGAGCGGCTCCAGCGTCACCATCAACACCGCCAACGGCGGGCGCATCCCCAATGGCGCGACCATCGAGCGGATGATCCCCAGCGACTTCGCCAGCCGCCCGGACATCATGCTCAACCTGCGCCAGCCCAGCTTCCAGACCGCCGCGCACATCGTCACCGCCCTGGACAACCTGCTCGGCGCCGGCAGCGCCCAGGCCCTGGACGGCACCAAGGTCAGCGTGCGCGCGCCGGTCTCGGCCAACCAGCGCACCAGCTTCATGGCCCTGCTCGAAGGGGTGGAGGTGCAGGAAGGCCGCGAACGGCCGAAGGTGGTGTTCAACAGCCGCACCGGCACCGTGGTCATCGGCCAGGGCGTGCGGGTGAAGGCCGCCGCGGTGTCCCACGGCAGCCTCACCGTGACCATCAGCGAGAACCCCCAGGTCAGCCAGCCGGCGCCGTTCTCCGGCGGCCGCACCACGGTCACGCCGCAGTCCGACGTCAACGTCGCCCAGGACAAGAAGCCGATGTTCCGCTGGCCCGAGGGCGCCAGCCTGCAGGGCATCATCGACACCGTGAACAGCCTCGGCGCCACCCCGGACGACGTCATGAGCATTCTCCAGGCGCTGGAGAAGGCCGGCGCGCTGAACGCCGAACTCATCATCATCTAGGGCGCGCGCATGAGCATCGTTTCACTCCCCACCGCGCTGAACGCCGCGCGCGGCCAGGACGGCAACCCCCAGGCGCGCCTGGAGGCGGCCGCCGAGCAGTTCGAGGCGCTGTTCCTGCAGCAGATCCTCAAGCAGATGCGCAAGGCCGGCGACGTGCTCTCGGCCGGCGGCATCACCCGCAGCCGCGACCTGGACACCATGCGCGACTTCTACGATGGTGTACTGGCCGACAACCTGGCCGAGCGCAAGCAGACCGGCATCGCCGCGCTGCTGGTACGCCAGCTTTCCGGGCACGACGCCGACGGCCGCGGCGAGATGCTCGCCGGCGGCGACCGCATGGGCATGCCGCGCAGCCTGCAGCAGGCCGTGGTGGCCGACTGGCAACGCGGCGTGCAGAGCGTCGGGCGGCTCTGGCAGCGTGGCAGCGCGGCCTTCGGCGAGCTGGTGGACAGCCTGATCGACCACGAGTCCGCCGGCGACATCGCCGCCGTCTCGGCCAAGGGCGCCCGCGGCCTGATGCAGCTGATGCCCGACACCGCGCGGGAAATGGCCGCCAAGCTGGGCCTGGACTTCGACGAACAGCGCCTGACCCGCGACGGTGCCTACAACCGCCAGCTCGGCAGTGCCTACCTCGACCAGATGCTGCAGCGCTACGACGGCCACCGCGCCCTGGCCCTGGCCGCCTACAACGCCGGCCCCGGCCGCGTCGACGAATGGCTGAAGAGCAACGGCGACCCGCGCCGCGGCGAGATCAGCGGCGAGGCCTGGATCGAGCGCATCCCCTTCGAGGAAACCCGCCGCTACACCCGCGGCATCCTCGACGACCTGGCCCGCCGCGGCCAGGCCACGGCACCGGCGCCGCTTAAGCCGGCGGCCGAACCGGTCGCCTATCAGCAGCAGGGCACGCAACACCAGGCCATGTCCGCCGCCTTCGCCCAACCGATCCGCCTTCAGCCCAAAGGGAAGCAGTCGTGAGCAATTTGACGCAGATCGCCTACAGCGGCGTGCGCGCCTCGGAGATCGGCCTGTCGATCACCGGGCAGAACACCTCCAACGTCAACACCCCCGGGTTCAGCCGCCTGTCGGTGCTCACCAGCTCCCTTGGCGGGCAAGGCTCGCTGAGCCCCGGCGGCGGGGTGAAGGTGACCGGCATCCGGCGCATGTCCGACGACTTCCTCAACCAGCAGCTGTGGCGCGCCACCACCGCGCAGAACTACTACAGCAACGCCCAGCAGTACCTGGGCGCGCTGGAGGACCTGATGTCCAGCGACGGCGCCAGCATCAGCGTCGGCCTGGACAATTTCTTCGCCGCCCTGAGCGAGGCCAGCGCCACCCCGGACTCCACCGCCCTGCGCCAGCAGATCATCGCCGAGGCCGGCAACCTGGCGCAGCGCTTCAACACCCTTTCCGGCAACATCGACACCCAGCTCAAGTCCCTGCAGGAACAGCGCGGCACCATGGTCGGCGAGATCAACGGCCTGACCTCCAACATCGCCCTGCTGAACAAGAAAATCGTCGCCGCGCAGTCCGCCGCCGCCGACCCCTCGGCCCTGCAGGACCAGCGCGACGCCCTGATCACCCAGCTCAGCCAGTACAGCAGCATCCGCACCTCGGCCGCCGTCGACGGCTCCATCTCGGTGTCCCTGGCCAACGGCCAGCCGCTGGTGGCCGGCGCCTCCGCCGCGCAGCTGAAGGTCAGCCTGACCAGCAGCGGCGAGCAGGACGTCAGCCTGGCCTTCGCCGGCACCCAGTTCGCCATCGACCAGCAGGACCTGGGCGGCGCCATGGGCGCGCTGCACGACACCGAGTTCCAGACCCTGCGGCCGAACCTAGACAGCCTGGCGCAGATGGCCACCCAGGTGGCCGACCTGGTCAACTCCACCCTGGCCGGCGGCTACGACCTGAACGGCAACCCCGGCCAGGCATTGCTGCAGGCCAACGCCGGCAGCACCGGCAAGCTGCTCAGCCTTACCGGCCTGCAGCCTTCCGAACTGGCGCTGTCCGACAGCGCTGGCGAAAAGGGCAACAACGGCAACCTGCTGAAACTGATCGACCTGAAGAGCCAGGTCATCACCGTCGACGGCAACGCCGTGACGCTCAACGACGCCTACGCCGGGCTGATCGGCCGGGTGGCCAGCGACAGCCGGCAGAACCAGGCCGACCTGGACACCGCCAAGGCCGTGACGCAGCAGGCGCAGAACCAGCGCGACAGCGTCAGCGCGGTGAACCTGGACGAGGAGGCGGTCAACCTGATGACCTACCAGCAGGCCTACCAGGCCAACATGAAGGTCATCAGCACCGCCAAGGACCTGTTCGACAGCATGCTCGCGGCCTTCTGAACGCCGTAGCCCGCCACCCGACGAGACGCCCCATGCGCATCACCAATTCGCAGAGCACCGCCATCCTCCTGGACTCGATGAACCGCAACACCGAGAAGATGTCGCAGCTGATGCAGCAGATGTCCAGCAGCAACCGCATCCAGCATCCCTCGGACGACCCCATCGCCGCGGTGCGCATCCTGCGCATCCAGCGTTCGGAGGCCAGCCTGGCCCAGTACGGCAGCAACATCGCCGGGGTGTCGAGCAACCTGTCGATCCAGGAAACCAACCTGCAGTCCACCTCCGACACCCTGCTGGACATCCGCGACCTGCTGCTCTGGGCGGCCAACGGCTCCAACGCCAAGGAGCAGCTCGGCGCCATGGCCGGCGAGCTGTCGAACCTGGAGAAGACCCTGGTCAGCTACCTGAACGTCAAGGACGAGGAGGGCCGCTACCTGTTCTCCGGCACCCTCACCGACCAGCCGGCGGTGACCTACGACGCGGCCAGCGGCACCTACAGCGCCAGCGGCAACGACAAGACGCGCCAGGCGGTGGTGGCCAACGGCGTGATGGTCGACGAGAACGTCGCCATCCGCCCGCTGTTCGGCAACGGCATGGACCTGCTCAACGGCCTCCACGCCCTGGTGGCCAAGCTGCAGGACCCGGCCCTGGACAGCAGCGACCCGGCCATCCAGCAGAGCATCGCCGCCACCATCGACCAGCTGGACGACAGCCACGGCAAGCTGCTGGCGGCCATCACCGACCTGGGCGGGCGGCAGAACACCCTGACCCTGCTGGACAACAGCAACCAGGACATCTCCCTGGTCAACCAGAAGGTCGAGGGCGACCTCTCGGCGCTGGACTACGGCAAGGCCAGCATCGACCTGGGCAACTACAAGCTGGCCCTGCAGGCGACGCAGAAGACCTACCTGACGGTCAACGGCCTGTCGCTGTTCAGCCTGCTCTGAGGAGCGCAACGCGATGAAGGTCGAGAACCCCTTCCCGGCGGTCGCCGCCATCGATGGCCAGCCGCGCCAGGCGCCGCCGGCGGTGGGCGAGCGCACCCTGCGCCAGCGCAAGCGCAGCGCCACGGCCCCGGCCGGCGAGCGCGGGGTGGGCAAGGCCGCCGGCTTCAGCATCCAGCTCAACCAGCAGCTCAGCGCCATGCAGAGCGCCGAGGGCTACCTGGGCGAACTGGCCGAGCGCCTCAACCAGCTCAAGCTCAGCCTGGGCCGCGAGCTGGGCAGCGGCCAGGGCGGCAACCGCAAGCAACTGGAGCAACCGCTCAGGCAGGCCACCGAGCTGCTGGCGCAACGCCGCGAGCGCAGCGCCGGCGGGCTGGACGCCAACCTCGACCTGCACCTGCACGAACCGGCGCGCACCCGCTTCGCCATCGACGGCCTGGCCACCCTGGACGAAGCCCGCAGCGGCGGCCGCGAGACGTTGCTGTTCAGCGCCGGCCGCGCCCAGGGCGAACCCGGCGTGGTGGTGCTGGACGACGCCATGAGCGACCAGCAGCTGTTGCGCAGCTTCAACATCGGCCTGGCGTCCAGCGGCATCCGCGCGGAACTCGACGCCGACGGCAAGCTGACCTTCTCCATGGCCGAGGCCGACTGGCGCAAGCAGGGCGGCCAGCTCAGCGTGCAGGGGGAGGGCAAGCGTTTCGCCAGGGACCGCGCCAGCCGCGCCCAGACCCGCGAGCAGCGCCTGCTGGACCTGCCGCAGAGCCTGGCCGGCAGCGACCAGCGCGAGCTGCGCCACCTGCTCGACCAGGTGATAGACGCGCTGGACCGCATCGGCACCCTGCGCGACCAGTTGCGCCAGCGCCAGGGCGAGATCCGCGAGTTCCTCGCCCGCCAGGCCGACCGCGACGAACAGCAATGGGCGCAGGACTACGCGGCGTCGGTGTTCAACCTGGTGCGCGACAGCGGCTCCAGCTACGCGGCGGTGACCCGCACCGTGGTGGCCCAGGCCAACCTGAGCCGTTTCGCGGTGGTCAGCCTGCTTTCTTGAGCCGACCTTGTTAAGCTGCGCCGAACCCCGGGGCCGATCGACGGTCCCAGGTAGCTGACGACGGACGGGAGCGGTCCGTCCGCACCCTTGACAATGACGGTTAGGTTGATCCGCATGGTTTACGTACAACGCGATGGGCAGGGAAGGCTGTTGAGAGTGGAGACCCAGCCCTTCGAGGGCATGAACGACACGCTGGCCTACCAGAGCGAGGAGCTCGGCCAGTGGCTGGACGCGCGCACCGAGGTGCGCAGCCGGCTGGACCTGCTGCGCCATTCCGACCTGGAAGTGATCCGCGTGCTGGAAGACGTGGTCAACGTGCTGGTCGAGCGCGGCGTGATCCGCTACACCGACCTGCCCGAGGCGGCCCGCCGCAAGCTCGACGAGCGCGCAGTGGCACGGGCCGAGCTGGAAGGCCTGGCGGACCATCCCGGCGACGACTGAACCGAGCGTCGCACCGAGGCGCTTTTCGTAGGGCATTCCTCCTGCGACTGTAGGCGCGAGCTTGCTCGCGAACCCCGGGTTTGAAAGTCGGCATCGGGGCGCACGCCGGCGCGCCGCTTGCCTAGACTGGCGGCATCGCCCCTCGGAGCCCGCCCATGTCCTCACTCGCCGAGCGCATCGCCGCCCTGGACTGGCCGGCCCTGGCCGCGCAGCTGGATAGCGACGGCCACGCCCAGGTCCCCGGCCTGCTCGACCGGCGCCAATGCCGGTGGTTGCGGGCCCTCTATGCCCGTGACGAGCCCTTCCGCAGCCGGGTGGTCATGGCCCGCCACGGCTTCGGCCTGGGTGAATACCGTTACTTCGCCTATCCCTTGCCGGCGCCGCTGCAGACCCTGCGCGAAGCCTTCTATCCGCCCCTGGCGGGCATCGCCAACGCCTGGCAACAGCGCCTGGGCCTGGCCCCGGCCTACCCGGCGCGGCACGCCGAATTCCTCGAACGCTGCCACGCCGCCGGCCAGCTGCGGCCCACGCCCCTGCTGCTGCGTTATGGCGCGGGCGACTACAACTGCCTGCACCAGGACCTGTACGGCGAACTGGCCTTCCCGCTGCAGGTCGCCATCCTGCTGTCGCAACCGGACGAGGAATTCACCGGCGGCGAATTCGTCCTCGCCGAACAGCGCCCGCGCATGCAGTCGCGGGTGGAAGTGGTGCCGCTGCGCCAGGGCGATGCGCTGCTGTTCGCCGTCTCGCAGCGGCCGGTGCGGGGTGCCCGCGGGGATTACCGGGTGAACATGCGGCATGGGGTCAGCCGGTTGCATTGGGGGGAGCGGTTTACATTGGGTGTCATCTTTCACGATGCGCTTTGAGGGTTGCCCTGCGTACCATCGCCTGCCGTACAGCAGACGAAGGAGCGCGCAATGCACTACGAGGTCATGGTGGCCCACCGTAGCGAGTATCCGGAGCCAATTGCTTTTACCAGGGGCGCCTCGCTGAAGGTAGGCGAGCGCTACGAGGGGCCCGAGGGCTGGGACGACTGGTATTTCTGCGCGGTTGCCGGGCGGGAAGGCTGGGTGCCGGCGCAGGTGTTCGAGCGGGTGGGCGAGGGCGTCGGGCGGGCGCTGGAGGACTATACGGCGCGGGA
>NZ_QGSL01000029.1:964950-971488 GCF_003176655.1 Pseudomonas sp. RW407
GGGCGGCCAGTGACAGATCAGTACAATTCGAACAAACTGTCCTGGATTTCTATCGGTACAGTCGAGGTGGCCATGGCCATGACGCGGGTGGACGGGGTGATGCGCCAGGTACGCGAGCGCCTGGCGGCGCGCAGCCTGGTGCCGGGCGAGCGGCTGCCGTCGATCCGCGCCCTGGCGCAGAGCCTGGAGGTGTCCAAGAGCACCGTGGTGGAGGCCTACGAGCGCCTCGCCGCCGAGGGCCTGATCGCCGCCCGGCGCGGTTCCGGCTTCTATGTCTGTGGCCGGCTGCCGCCGCTGTCGCTGGCCGAGATCGGCCCGGCGCTGGACCGCAGCATCGACCCGCTGTGGATCTCCCGGCAGTCGCTGGAGGCCGCCGAGGATGCGCTCAAGCCCGGCTGTGGCTGGCTGCCGCCGTCCTGGCTGCCGGAGGACGAGCTGCGCCGCGCCCTGCGCCAGCTGGCCCGCGAGCCGCAGTCGAGCCTGCTGGAGTACGGCCGCCCCTACGGCCATGCCGGCCTGCGCGAGCAGCTGGCGCGGCGCCTGGGCGACTACGGGCTGCAGGTCGGCGCGCAGCAGATAGTGCTCACCGACGGGGGTACCCACGCCATCGACCTGGTCTGCCGCTTCCTGCTGGAGCCCGGCGACGAGGTGCTGGTGGACGACCCCGGCTACTTCAACTTCCAGGCCCTGCTGCGCGCCCACCGCGCGGTGGCCATCGGCGTGCCCTACACGCCGCACGGTCCGGACATCGAGGCCCTCGGCGCAATCCTGCAGCGCCACCGGCCGCGCCTGTACATCACCAACTCGGCCTTCCACAACCCCACCGGCGCGCAGCTCTCGCCGCTGGTGGCGCACCGCCTGCTGAAGCTGGCCGAGGCCCATGACCTGCTGATAGTCGAGGACGACATCTTCGCCGACTTCGAGCACGAGCAGGTGCCGCGGCTGTCCGCCTTCGATGGCCTGCAGCGGGTGATCCAGGTCGGCAGCTTCTCCAAGACGCTGTCCGCCTCGGTGCGCTGCGGCTACATCGCGGCGCGCCCGCAGTGGTGCGAGCAACTGGTGGACCTGAAGCTGGCCACCTCTTTCGGCAACAGCCCGTTCAACGCCGAGCTGCTCCACGAACTGCTGCGCAAGGGCGGCTACCGTCGGCACATGGAAAACCTGCGCGCGCGCCTGGCCGAGGCCATGGGCGACACCCTGGCGCGCCTGCGCGGCCTGGGCCTGCAGCCCTGGCTGGAGCCGCGCGGCGGGGTGTTCGTCTGGGCGCGGCTGCCGGCCGGGCTGGATGCCGCGGCGGTGTCCCGCGCGGCGCTGGAGCAGGGCATGGTGCTGGCGCCGGGCAACGTCTTCAGCCTGGGCCAGAACGCGCCGGACTTCCTGCGCTTCAACGTCGCCCAGTGCCAGTCTCCGCGGGTCTTCCAACTGCTCGAACGGGCCATGGAACAGGCCCGGCGGGGGCGCTGAAAAATAGTTTCATTTTCTTCTGCAGGTTTTCCACGGTCGTTCGGCCTCTGTGCAATCCCGCCTGTGCGAACGAGGAAATCCACAGCATGTCCCGCTTCCCCAACACGTCGCCGCGCCCGCTGCTGCGCGCCCTGCGCATCGCCACCCTGGGCCTGGTCGCCAGCCTGCCGCTGGTTGTCGCCGTACCCGCCCTGGCCGCCCCGGCCGCGGTGCACTTCAAGGTGCCGGCCGGCAGCCTGGAAGATGCGCTCAATGCATATGCGCGCCAGGCCGGCGTGCTGCTGACCTTCGACCCGGCGCTGACCCGCGGCCTGCGCAGCCAGGGCCTGGAAGGCGACTACCCGGTGGACGCCGGCTTCGCCGTGCTGCTCTCGGGCAGCGGCCTGGCCGCCGAATCCAGCGCCGACGGCAGCTACCGCCTGCAGCGCAGCGCCACCGAGGGCGCCCTGGAAATGAAGGCGCAGACCATCACCGCCCGGGCCGAGGAAGACCCCAGGGGCCCGGTGCATGGCTACGTGGCCAGGCGCAGCGTCACCGCGACCAAGACCGACACGCCGATCCACGAGACCCCGCAGTCCATCTCGGTGGTCACCCGCGAGCGCATGGAAGCCCAGGGCGTGCAGTCGGTGAACGAGGCGCTGCGCTATACCCCCGGCGTGTCCTCCTACGGCTCCAACAACCGCTCGGACTGGTACACGGTGATCCGCGGCTTCTCGCCGACCACCTACCAGGACGGCCTGCAGCTGCCCACCACCATCAACCTGGCCAGCTGGATGGTCGACCCCTACATGCTGGAGCGCGTGGAAGTGCTGCGCGGCCCGGCCGGCGTGCTCTACGGCCAGGGCGACCCGGGCGGGGTGATCAACCAGGTGTCCAAGCGCCCGAGCACCGTGGCCCAGCACGAGGTCCAGGTGCAGTACGGCAGCGATGCGCGCAAGCAACTGGGCCTCGACAGCACCGGCCCGCTGGACGACGCCGGGGTGTGGAGCTACCGCGTGGTCATGGTCGGCCATGACGGCGACATCCGCGACACCCCCTGGGAAGACCGCCGCGTGGCCCTGGCGCCATCGCTGAGCTGGCAGCCCGACGAGGACACCCGCCTGACCCTGCTGGCCAGCTACCTGAAGGACGACAGCAACGCCCAGGACAACTTCCTGCCGGCCTCGGGCACGCTGAACCACAGTGCCTACGGCAAGATCCACCGCAGCTATTTCACCGGCGACGAACACTTCTCCAAGTACGAGAAGGAGCAGTACAGCCTGGGCTACGAGTTCGAGAAGCGCCTGAACGACGTCTGGCAGGTGCGCCAGAACCTGCGCTACGCCCACCTCGACCTCAACGACAACATGGTCTACGGCGTCGGCACCATGGCCTACTGGGGCATGGGCGACGACCGCACCCTGCTGCGCTACGCCGGCATCGAGAACCCCGAGTACAGCCGCTGGACCCTGGACAACCAGGCCCAGGCCGACTTCGCCACCGGCTGGCTGCGCCACACCCTGCTGCTGGGCCTGGACTGGCAGCGCCAGCACACCAGGGACCCACAGGCCTACGTGCTGACCACCCCGCTGGACCTCTACGGCGGCCCGTCCTACGGCCCGGTGGACGCCTCGGCCTTCACCGCCGACGACTGGACCTACAGCGACCAGACCTCGCGCCAGACCGGCGTCTACCTGCAGGACCAGCTGCACTTCGACGAGCACTGGGTGCTGTCCCTGGGCGGCCGCTACGACTGGGCCAGCGCCAGCACCGACAGCTGGAGCACCGCCGCCAGCAGCCACACCAGCCAGAAGGACGAGGCCTTCAGCGGCCGCGTCGGCCTGGTCTACCTGGCGGACAACGGCCTGGCGCCGTACTTCAGCTACAGCGAGGGCTTCACCCCCAACGCCGGCACCGACTACGCCGGCAAGCCCTTCGACCCGACCCGCGCCAAGCAGTACGAGGTGGGCGTGAAGTTCCAGCCCAAGGGCTCGGACAGCAGCGTGACCGCGGCGGTGTTCGAGATCACCCAGCGCGACGTGCTGACCCCGGACACCGACCCCACCCATGTCAACAGCTACGTGCAGACCGGCGAAGTGCGCTCGCGCGGCCTGGAGCTGGAGGCGGTGGGCGCGCTGAGCCGCGAGCTGAACCTGATCGCCACCTACACCTACCAGGACGTGAAGAACACCAAGGCCAACGACGAAAGCGACGGCAAGACGCCGATCAGCATCCCCACGCCGCGCAACATCGCCTCGCTGTGGGCCGACTACACCCTGCGCGACGGGCTGCTCAAGGGCCTGGGCTTCGGCGCCGGGGTGCGCTACAACGGCCGCAGCCCGGGCGCCCCGGACAACTCGCTGAACGTGCCCAGCTACACCCTGCTGGACGCCGCCGTGCACTACGACACCGGCCCCTGGCGCTTCGCCGTCAACGCCACCAACCTGACCGACCGCGAGTACATCGCCGGCTGCTACGACGCCACTCGCTGCATCTACGGCAACGGCCGCAACGTGCTGGGCAGCGCTACCTACCGCTGGTGATCGGTGCGCGTCTGGGGCCAAGGCCAAGCGGCGGATAACGCCTGTGGCGTTATGCGCCCTACGTCGGGCGTTCCCGTGACGTAGGGCGTATAACCGTTCGCGGTTATACGCCGTTTCACCTTGGCCACCGGCCACGCCAAGGTCGAGCACGGAGCGCGCCCGTGGCCAAGGTCGAACCCGGAGCCGCCTTGGGCCAAGGCCAAACGGCGGATAACGCGGAGCGTTATTCGCCCTACGCCAGGCCTACCCGTTTCACGGCCTGGAATACCTGATGGTGCGTATGGCGCACACAGTTATTCACATCTGTTCTTGCGTATCTCTTTCAAATGCGAACGCATTTCATATAAATTTCCGCTTTTGCCTACCCCTGTTCGGGGTGAACTTCTGTCAGCAGGTGAGCACAGCCATGCACCCGTCCGGATTCCCGCCGTTCCAGCCCCAGGTGCGCCCATGAGCAGCAAGGGCCGCTTCGGCGCACAGCTCAGCGCGCGCATCCTGGCAGCGCTCTTCGGCGGCTACGCCCTGGCCTACACCAGCACCGCCTTCCTCAGCGTCTACCTGCCGCTGGCCCGCGCCGACCGCGTGGCCTTCGCCAGCCTGGGCTGCTTCATGGTCTGGGTGGTGGCCATCCTCTACGTGTTCGCCGCCCGCAGTACCTGGCGCGCCTGCCTGGTGCCGCTGGCGCTGAGCGCGCTGCTGGCGCTGGCCGCGTTCCTGCCCCACGACTTCGGGGTGCGCCCATGAGCCTGCGCCAGTCGATGTCCGGCCTGCATACCTGGAGCGGCCTGCTGGTCAGCTGGCTGCTGTTCGTGGTGATCTTTTCCGGCAGCCTGTCGTGCTTCGAGCCGGAGCTGACGCGCTGGATGCTGCCGCAGCTGCACCAGGCGCCGCAGCCGGCGGTGGGCGTGGACCAGGTCCATGCCGCCCTGGTCGAGCGCGCGCCCAAGGCCCATGCCTACTGGATGCTACCGCCGACCGAGCGCGGGCCTTACTGGACCGCCGGCTGGGTGCCCAGCGACCTCAGCGCCTTCCGCTCCTTCCTGATCGACGCCCAGACCGGCGAGGAACTGCCGAAGACCGTCGGCGGCGGCTTCTTCTTCGAGCTGCACTACGGCCTGCACGCCGGCACCCCGGGCATCTACATCGTCGGCATCGCCGGGATGTTCATGCTGGTGGCGATGGTCAGCGGGGTGATCGTCCACCGGCGCATCTTCAAGGACTTCTTCACCCTGCGGCCGAAGGCGGCGCGCCAGCGCAGCTGGCTCGACGCGCACAACGTGCTGGGGGTGGTCGGCCTGCCGTTCCACGTGTTGCTGGCCTACACCGGGCTGGTGATCTTCATCACCCTGTACATGCAGGCCGGCATCAAGGTCGCCTACAAGGGCGATTTCGAGCGCTTCGAGCACGAGGTGCAGCACGCCTTCGAACGCGAGGAGCTGGGCCGACCGGCCAAGCCGCCGAAGCCGCTGTCGCGCATGGTCGAGCGCGCCCGCGAACAGTGGGGCGACGATAGCCGGGTGGGCTGGATCAACCTCGAGCATCCCAACGACGCCTCGTCCATGGTGCAGGTCCGCAAGGCGATAGGCTGGGGCATGATCAACGACCAGCGTACCGTCTCCTTCGACGCCGGCAGCGGCGCGCTGCTGCACGTGCAGCCGCCTTACGGCGGCGGCTACAAGACCTACGCCTGGCTCACCGGGCTGCACATGGCGCAGTTCGGCGGCACCCTGGTGCGCGTCCTCTACCTGCTGCTGGGCCTGGCCGGCTGTGGGATGATCTTCGGCGGCCTGCAGGTCTGGGTGGCCAAGCGCGAAGCCCGCGGCAGCGCCGGCCTGGGCCTGGTGCGCACGCTCAACGCCGCGGTCTGCGGCGGCCTGCCGCTGGCCAGCCTGGGGTTGCTGGCGGCCTCGCGCCTGCTGCCGGCGGAACTGGCCCAGCGCGACCGCTGGGAAATCACCAGCTTCGTGGTGGTCTGGCTGCTGGCGCTGCTGCACGCGGCGTGGCGCCAGGGCAGTGGCCGCACCGCCCGCGAGCAGGCGCTGGTCGCCGCCGTGCTGGCCCTCGGCCTGCCGCTGCTGGGGCTGTTCGGTCCCGAGCCGGGCCGCCTGACCAGCAGCCTGGCCCGCGGCGACTGGCTGCTCGCCGGCGTCGACCTGGCCCTGCTGCTCAGCGGCGCGCTATGCGCCGCCCTGGCCTGGCGCCTGGGCCGCCCGCGGGCGCCCGAAACCAGGGCGCGCCGCCGTGAACGCGTGGAAGGGGAGTACGCCTGATGCTGCTGGTCTTCGGTCTCAACCTGCTGGCGATGACCGCCGCCTGCCTGGGGCTCGCCCGCCACCACCGCGAGCTGTTCGGCAGCGCGCCCAGCGAGGGCCGCGTGCGCCTGCTGCGCGGCGTGGCGCTGGTGGACGGCGGCCTGGCAGTGGCCTATTGCATCCACCTGCTGGGCATCGAGCTGGGGCTGGTCTACTGGGCCTGCCTGCTGATGCTCGCCAGCATTACCCTGGTGGCCCTGCTGGCCTGGCTGCCACGCCTGGCGCTGCCGGCGGCGGCGG
>NZ_QGSL01000029.1:971498-1015133 GCF_003176655.1 Pseudomonas sp. RW407
CAGAATGCCCCTCGCCCGCCTGGCCGCCGCCCTGCGCCCCGGCACCTTCGCCGCCGCGCTGGCCGTCACCCCGCTGCTCTGCCCGCCGGCCTGGGCGGCCGAGGCGCAGCAGCAGTACGCCATTCCCGCCGGCGGCCTGGACCAGGCCCTGAACCGCTTCGCCAGCCAGGCCGGGGTGTTGCTCTCGGTGGACGCCAACCTCACCGCCGGCAAGCGCAGCCCGGGGCTGCAGGGCAGCTACCCGGTGGAAACCGCCCTGGGCCGCCTGCTCGAAGGCACCGGCTTGCAGGCCGAGCGCCAGGCCGACGGCAGCTACACCCTGGCTCCACGGCCTGATGCGGCGCTGAAGATGGACGATACCGTGGTCTCGGAGTTCGCCCCCGACGCGCCCAGCGAGGCCACCCGCGCCTACACCACAGGCGCCAGCAGCACCGCCACTGGCCTCGGCCTGTCCCTGCGCGAGACGCCGCAGACGGTGAGCGTGATGACCCGCCAGCGCATCGCCGACCAGGGCCTGCACAGCCTCACCGACGTGCTGGAGCAGACCCCCGGCGTCTCGGTGCAGCACTACGACAGCGAGCGCTTCAACATCTGGTCGCGCGGCTACACGGTGGACAGCTTCCAGTACGACGGCGTGCCCACCACCCTGATCCCCAGCACCACCGCCACGCCGCAGAGCCTGTCGGACATGGCCATCTACGACCGGGTGGAAGTGCTGCGCGGCGCCAGCGGGCTGATGACCGGCGCCGGCGACCCTTCCGGCACGGTCAACCTGGTGCGCAAGAAACCCACCGCCGAGTTCCAGGGCTACGTCAGCGCCGGCCTCGGCTCCTGGGACCTGTACCGCACCGAGGCGGACGTCTCCGGGCCGCTGACCGACAACGGCCGGCTGCGCGGGCGCAGTGTCATCGCCTACCAGCAGAACAACAGCTACGTCGACCACTACCAGCAGGAAAAGCAGGTCTACTACGGCATCCTCGAGGCCGACCTGAGCGACAGCACCCTGCTCACCTTCGGCGTCGACTACCAGAAGTACGCGCCGCGCGGCGTTTCCTACGGCAGCTTCCCGATCTTCTACAGCGACGGCAGCCAGACCGACTTCTCCCGCTCCTTCAACCCGGCCTCGCGCTGGAGCCACCGCGACCAGGACACCCTGAGCACCTTCTACACCCTGGAGCAGCGCCTGGCCGGCGACTGGTCGCTGAAACTCGCGCTCAACCAGCTCTACAGCACCCGCGACCTGTCCCTGGCCTCGGCCAGTTGGGGCTACCCGGACAAAGTGACCGGCGACGGCCTGCGCCTGTACGGCGGCGACGGCAGCGGCTGGCAGAAGCAGACCGGCGTCGACCTGATGGCCAAGGGGCCGTTCCAGTTGCTGGGCCGCGAGCACGAACTGGTGCTCGGCTACAGCTGGTCGAAGTACGAGGACCACAACGACCCCGACCTCGACGACCTCGAAGGCCGCGAAGTGAACATCTACACCTGGGACAACCGCACGCCGCGCCCGGTGTCCGAGGGCCCGCTGATGGACAACGACACCCTGATCTACCAGCAGGGCGTCTACCTGGCCACCCGCCTGCGCCCCACCGACGCCCTGTCGGTGATCCTCGGCGCCCGCGCCAGCGACTACAAGTACAGCTACTCGCTGGACTACGTGGTGCCCGCCTTCGCCGACTTCAGCAGCACCACGCGCATGCGCGAGAGCGGCCAGGTGACGCCCTACGCCGGCGTGGTCTACGACCTCAGCGAGCAGCATTCGGTGTACGCCAGCTACACCAGCATCTTCCGCCCGCAGAGCGAGCGCGACCGCAGCGGCCGGCCGCTGGACCCGCGCGAAGGCGACAACTACGAAGTGGGCCTGAAGAGCGAGTTCTTCGACGGCCGCCTGAACACCAGCATCGCCTACTACGAGATCAAGCAGGACAACCTGGCCGAGGCCGACCCCGGGCAGATCGTCGTGGGCACCCTCGACGAACCCGCCTACCGCGCCGTGCAGGGCGCCAGGACCAAGGGCTTCGACCTGGAGGCCGGCGGCGAGCTGGCGCCGGGCTGGAACCTCACCGCCAGCTACAGCCACAGCGTCACCAAGGACGCCGAGGGCGAGCGCATCAACACGGTGGCGCCGGCGGAGATGTTCAAGCTGTGGACCACCTACCGCCTGCCCGGCGCCTGGAACCGCCTGACCGTCGGCGGCGGCGCCAACTGGCAGAGCGGCATCCACTTCACCGACACGCCCTGGGACCTGGGCAAGACGGTCAAGGCCAGGCAGGAGCAGTACACGGTGGTCGACCTGATGGCGCGCTACCAGCTCAGCGAGCAGCTGTCGACGACGCTCAACGTCAACAACCTGTTCGACAAGAAGTACCTGAGCGCGCTGGATACCACCTTCTACGGCGGCTACTACGGCGAGCCGCGCAATCTGTTGGTCAGTGCGGAGTATCGGTTCTGATACCGCGGGCCTGGCCCGCGAAATCGCGCGCAGGGCGCGCTCCTACAGGGGGGCTCGGCTTTTCGTAGGAGCGAGCTTGCTCGCGAAGGGTGTTCCGTCGGCAGGAATTGGCAGGGGGCCAAAGAACGCCCTCTCCCTAACCCTCTCCCTGAAGGGAGAGGGGACCGTTGGGCAGACGCTGATGTTCTGGAGTCAGCCGGCTAGCACAGGGACTGCCGGCTGAAACCATTCCTTTTCTCGGCACGGACAAGCCCCCTCTCCCTTCAGGGCGGGGCGCGCAGCCGAGGGCTGGGGAGAGGGAGCGGAGCTGAGCCAACACACTGACATCACAGTTGAGCCCTGTTCGCGAGCAAGAGCTAGGCGCCCCCTCGCTCCTACAAAAACCACCCCATCAACTCGCCTCGTTCACCGCACTGAGGAAACACCGCGTCCGCTCGTGCTGCGGGTGCCCGAACAGCTGTTCCGGGGTGCCCTGCTCCAGGATGTTGCCCTGGTGGAAGAAGCACACCCGGTCGGCGAACTCGCGGGCGAAGCCCATCTGGTGGGTGACCATCAGCATGGTCAGGTTGTGCTCGGTGCCGAGCCGGCGCACCACGTTGAGCACCTCGCCGCACAGCTCCGGGTCCAGCGCCGAGGTCACCTCGTCGAACAGCATCACCTTCGGCCGCATGGCCAGGGCGCGGGCGATGGCCACGCGCTGCTGCTGGCCGCCGGAGAGCTGCGAGGGGTAGTGCTCCAGCTTGTTGCCCAGGCCGACCAGCTCCAGCAGCTCCACCGCGCGCTCGCGGGCCTCGTCGCGGCGCATGCCCAGCACCTGCACCGGCGCTTCCATCACGTTCTTCAGGGCGCTCATGTGGGGGAACAGGTTGAAGCTCTGGAACACCATGCCGATCTTGCCGCGCACGCGGCGCACGTGGGCCTCCGAGGCGCGCACCGGCTCGCCGTTGCGCAACTGGTGGGTGAGCGGGTCGCCGTCCACCTCGATCACCCCGCTGTCGATGCCCTCCAGGGTCATCAGGGCGCGCAGCAGGGTCGACTTGCCGGAGCCGCTGGGGCCGATGATGGCGACCTTCTCGTTGGCGCCCACCTCCAGGTCCAGGTGGTTCAGCACGGTGAAGCTGCCGTAGCTCTTGCACACGTCGCGGAAGCGTACCATCGGCTGGGCGGTCTGTGCCCGCGGGGCCTCGTCGGCCAGCGGCCGGGTGGTCATGGACAGGACGGTCATGGGGTTTCCTCCGGTGGGCGCTTTCATGGCAGTGCCGTGCGTTTTTCCACCTGGCGGACCACGCCCGCCAGGCTGATGCTGATGAGCAGGAAGAACACCCCGACCAGGGTGATCGGCTCCAGGTAGCGGAAGCTGTCGGAACCGATGTTCTTGGCCTGCTGCATGATTTCCACCACGGTGATCGCCGAGAGCACCGGGGTGTCCTTGAACATGGCGATCAGGTAGTTGCCCAGGGCCGGCAGCACCGGGCGGATGGCCTGGGGCAGGATCACCTGGCGGTAGGCCCGCCACGGCGAGAAGTTCAGCGCCGTGACCGCCTCCCACTGCCCGCGCGGCACCGACTCCAGGCCGGCGCGGTAGACCTCGGCGGTGTAGCAGGCGTAGTGCAGGGCGATGCCCAGGGTGCCGGCCACCAGCGAGGTCATGTTCAGCCCGTAGCTGGGCAGCACGTAGAACAGGAAGTACACCTGGATCAGCAGCGGCGTGCTGCGGATGAACTCGATCAGCCAGGCCGCCGGCCACGACAGCCAGAAGTGCCGGCTGCGCCGGGCCAGGGCGAAGAGCAGGCCGAAGACCACCGCCAGGGCGAAGCCGACCAGGGTGATGCCGATGGTCTTGAGCGAGGCGTGCAGCAGCTGTGGCAGGATCTGCCAGGCGAATTGCCAGTCGAACAGCTTCATCACAGGCCTCCCCGGATGCGCCCATGCCCCAGCCGGCGTTCCAGGCGGCGCATGAGGAAGACGATGGCCTGGGCCATGGCGAAGTACAGCACCAGGGTCAGGGTGAAGATCTTCAGCGTCTCGAAGGTCGCCTGGTCCAGCTGGCGGGCGCGGAAGGTCAGGTCCGAGAGGGTGATCAGCGACACCAGCGAGGTGTTCTTCAGCAGTTCGATCAGCAGGTTGGTGCCCGGCGGTATGGCGCACAGCAGCGCCTGCGGCAGGATGATCCGGCGAAAGCGCGTGAACGGCGTCATGTTCAGCGCCAGCGCCGCCTCGTACTGCCCCTTGGGCACCGAGCCGATGGCCCCGCGCATCACCTCCGCGCCATAGGCGCCGATGTGCAGGCCCAGGCCGAGGATGGCCACCGTGTAGGCGCCCAGTTCCAGGTTGAACGGCGGCAGCGGCAGTACGAAGAACAGCCAGAACAGCTGCACCAGCAGCGAGGTGCCGCGGAACAGCTCGATGTAGCCGATGGCCAGCCAGCGTACCGCCGGCCAGGGCGCCAGGCGGCCGAGCGCGGCGACTATGGCCAGGGCCACGGCCAGCAGCGAGCCGAAGAAGGTGACCTGGACGGTGACCCAGGCGCCCTCCAGCAGCAGCGGAAGCAATTCACCCATGTTGCGCATCCCGTATCGACAGGTTCGACGGAACGGCCGAGGGGGCGGGGCCCCCTGCGGTCACTGTTTGCAGAGCTCGGCGGCGCTCTTGTCGGTCAGGTTGGACTTGTCGAAGCCGAACGGCTTGACCGTCTGCAGGTGCTCGTCGCTGCCCAGCCACTTCTTCAGTTGCTGGTTCACCGCGTCGCGCAGGTCCTTGTCCTCCGGGCGGAAGGCCAGGGCGCCGTAGCCGATGTGGGCCGGGTCGTCCTTGAAGTCGGCGATGGCCTCGACGCCGTCGCCGCCCTTGGCCGCCAGGCCCTTCATGGTCAGCGCGGTGCCGACGCTGGCGTCGGCGCGGCCGGCGCGCACCGCCTGCAGCTGCGCGGTGGTGTCCGGGACCTGGACGATCTGCTCGTCGCTCACCCCCTCGGCGCGGGCGTAGCCCAGCTCGGCGGTGCCGGACATGATCGCCAGGCGCACGTCCGGGTTCTTCGCCACGTCGGCGTAGCTGTGCAGGTTCTTCGGGTTGCCCTTCTTCACCAGCAGGGTATCGGGGATCTGGTAGTGCGGGTCGGTGAAGATCACCTGCTGGCAGCGCGGCGGGGTGATGTACATGCCGGCGGCGATCACGTCGAAGCGCCCGGCGCGCAGCCCGGGGATCAGCGCGCCCCACTCGGTGAGCACCGGCTCGACCTTCTTCACGCCCATGGCGGCGAACACCTTGGTGGCGATCTCCGGCGACTCGCCGGTGACCTTGCCGGAGGTCTCGGTGTAGGCGAAGGGGGCCTCGTTGGCGTAGCCGATGCGCACCGTGCCGGTGCTCTGGATGCGTTCCAGGGTGGTCTCGGCCTGGCTGGCGAAACTGGCCGCAAGGCCCGCCAGCAGGGCGCAGGCCAGGTTCAGGCGACGCAGGGAAAGGGGGGCGGTACTCATCTTCGGATCTCCTGATCTTCTCGTGCCGGCCTTGTTGTGGTGTTGGGGCGCGGCGGTGGATGGCAGGTAGCGATGTCGTGCGACTGTTGTTGTTATGTGGGACCCGCCGGGCGGGCCTTCCGAAGTACTGCCCCGACGCAGGGCATTCGTTGCGTTGCAGACTAAGCCGTCCGGCCTTGCGGCTGTTCCCGATCGGCGCCGTCGCGGCGGAAAAAACGCCCTGTCGCGAGCGCCCCATCCGCGGCTTTTTTCTGCGCCGGCCTTGCGCCGCGGCGGACGGCGGCATGACCGGCTGGTCGGCCCGAGCATACAAAAGGCTTCCCAGCACCGGAATTGCACTAGGACAATCCATGGAAATGCCCTGATCCATCACCCTGTGCCGGAGACCGAAGGGGAATGCCCATCATGCAAAGCTGGCGCCAGGCGCTGGCCGGCCTGCGGGTCGGCGAATCCAAGTACAAGACACTGGTCCAGGCCATCGCCGCGGAAATCGAGCAGGGCCGCCTGCACGACGGCCAGCGCCTGCCGCCGCAACGCCAGGTGGCCGACGGCCTGGGCATCAGCGTGCAGACGGTGACCAACGCCTACAAGGAACTGGAGCGCCAGGGCCTGGTGCGCTGCGAGGTGGGCCGCGGCAGCTTCGTCTCGCGGCGCATGACCGAGGGCGTGTCGCGCTACATGCTCGACCACCCGGAGCGCGCCCTGGTGGACTTCTCCATCGCCAGCATCGTACACACCGACGACCACGATCGCCTGTGGCAGGACACCTGCCGCCAGTTGGCCCAGGAAGCGGACCAGCCGTGGATGCGCGCCTGCCGGCCGATCGCCGGCTTCGACAGCCACCGCGAGGCGGCGGCGCAATGGCTGGCGCAGCAGGGCCTGCGCTGCGAGCGCGACGACCTGCTGATCACCAACGGCGCCGCCCACGCCATCTTCCTCGCCCTCGCCTCCCTGGCCGGGCCCGACGACGTGGTGCTCTGCGAGCAGCTCACCGACCACGGCGTGATCGGCAATTCCCAGGTGCTCGGCTTCACCCTGAAGGGCGTGGAGATCGACCGCGAGGGTATCGACCCGGAGCACTTCGAGGACCTCTGCGCCAACGAGCGGGTCACCGCGCTGGTGTGCACGCCCAACCTGAACAACCCCACCTCCAGCCTGATGAGCGACGCGCGGCGCCGGGAGATCGCCGCCATCGCCCAGCGCTTCGGCGTCTACGTCATCGAGGACGACGTCTACGGCCCGCTGCTGGGCGAGCGCCGCGCGCCGCCCCTGAGCCACTACCTGCCGGACCTGTCGTTCTACTGCACCAGCTTCACCAAGAGCGTGCTCACCGGCCTGCGCATCGGCTACCTGGTGGTGCCGCGGCGCCTGGCCCTGCGCACCGAGAGCATCCTGCGGGTGAACAGCTGGATGGCCGCGCCGCTGCTGGCCGAAGTGGCCACCCGCTGGATCCACAACGGCAACGCCCAGGCCCTGGTGGAACGCCAGCGCCGCCTGTTGGCGGCGCGCCAGGCGCTGGTGGCCGAGCGCTTCGCCGAGCACCTGCTGGGCCATGCGCCGCAGGCCCTGAGCTGCTGGATCGGCATTCCCGAGCACTGGGAGCTGGACAGCCTGGTGCGCGAACTGCGCCACCGGCACATCGCCGTGACCTCGCCGGACCCCTTCATGGTCCGCGGCACCCCGCGCCCGCGCGCGGTGCGCCTGTGCATGGGCGCCGAGTGCAGCGACGAACGCATGGCCCAGGCCCTGGACGACATGCGCGAGCTGTTCGGCCAATACCCGAAGATCCACGATTTCTGAACGACCCACCGACGCCCCTTCCCCTTGTAGGAGCGCGCCCTGCGCGCGAATCGCGGGCAGGGCCCGCTCCTACAGGTGTGGGACAAACGCCGGCGCAGCGATACCCATCGTCCATTACCACGCCGAATGACAATCTCCACGACATCGTCCTAGTACATTCAACGCGACAATTTCCCGCTCATACACTCGGCCCGACTGCATTGTCGGGAGGCCGCCATGGCCAACGAGATCCCCCTGATCGAGCTGTACCGCGCCCGCCAGCGCATCCGCGGCCTGGTGCGGCAGACCCCGCTGGAGCACTCGTCCAGCCTGTCGGCCCTGCTCGGCGCGCCGGTGTACCTGAAGCTGGAGTCGCAGCAGGCCACCGGCAGCTTCAAGCTGCGCGGCGCCAGCAACGCCATCGCCCAGCTGGACGACGCGCAGAAGGCCCGCGGGGTGGTCGCCGCCTCCACCGGCAACCATGGCCGCGCCCTTGCCCATGCCGCCCGCGTGCTCGGCGTGCCAGCCAGCATCTGCCTGTCGCGCCTGGTGCCGGCGAACAAGGTCGAGGCCATCCGCGCCCTGGGCGCCGAGGTGCGCATCGTCGGCGACAGCCAGGACGACGCCCAGGCCGAGGCCGAGCGCATTTCCCGCGAGCAGGGCGTCGCCCTGCTGCCACCCTTCGATCATCCGCAGATCATCGCCGGCCAGGGCACCCTGGGCCTGGAAATCCTCGAACAGCTGCCGCAGGTGCGCCAGGTGCTGGTGCCGCTGTCCGGCGGCGGGCTGTTCGGCGGCGTGGCCCTGGCCTTGAAAACCGCCGACCCGTCGATCCGCCTGCACGGCATCAGCATGGCCCGCGGCGCCGCCATGGCCGCCAGCCTGGAAGCCGGCCACCCGGTCGAGGTGGAAGAGCTGCCGACCCTCGCCGACTCCCTCGGCGGCGGCATCGGCCTGGACAACCGCTACACCTTCGAACTCGCCCGCGCCTACTGCGACGAGCTGCACCTGCTCGGCGAGGAAGCCATCGCCGCCGGCATCCGCCATGCCTACCGCGAGGAGCGCCAGGTGGTGGAAGGCGCCGCGGCGGTGGGCATCGCAGCGCTGCTGGAAGGCCGCATCGCCGCCGAAGGGCCGGTGGTGGTGGTCGTCAGCGGCCGCAACATCGCCATCGAACAACACCAACGCATCATCGAGGACACCCCGCATGGCTGACGTCACCCTGCTCAGCGAAGCCGACCTGCGCGCCTGCGTGGCGCTGGACCCCGAAAGCCTCGACGCCGTCGAGCAGGCCTTCCGCCTGCTGGCCACGGCGGCGGTGGCGATGCCGCCGATCCTGCGCCTGGACATCCCCGAGCACAACGGCGAGGTGGACGTGAAGACCGCCTACCTGCCCGGCCTGCCGCGCTTCGCCATCAAGGTCAGCCCGGGCTTCTTCGACAACCCGAAGCTCGGCCTGCCCAGCCTCAACGGCATGATGATGCTGCTGTCGGCCCACACCGGCCTGCTCGATGCCCTGCTGCTGGACAACGGCTACCTCACCGCCGTGCGCACCGCCTGCGCCGGCGCCGTGGCGGCCAGATGGCTGGCCCGCGAGGACGCCCGCCAGGTGGCCATCCTCGGCGCCGGCGAGCAGGCGCGCCTGCAGCTCAAGGCGCTGTGCCTGGTGCGGCCGATCGAGCGTGCCAGCCTCTGGGCCCGCGATGCGGCCAAGGCGCGCCAGTGCGCCGCGGAACTGAGCAGCGCACTGGGCATTCCGGTCACCGCCTGCGCCAGCGTCGACGAGGCCCTGGAAGGCGCCGACATCGCCATCACCACCACGCCCAGCCGCGAGCCGCTGATCGAGAAGCGCCACCTGCGCCCGGGCCTGCACATCACCGCCATGGGCTCGGACGCCGAGCACAAGAACGAGATCGCCGCCGAGGCGCTGGCGGCGCTGGACTGCTACGTCGCCGACCGCCTGAGCCAGACCCGCGTGCTGGGCGAGCTGCACCACGCCATCGAGGCCGGCGCGGTGGCGGCGGGCGCCGACTTCGCCGAGCTCGGCCAGGTCATCGCCGGGCAGCGCCCGGGCCGCCGCGGCGCCCGGGACGTGACCCTCTGCGACCTCACCGGCACCGGCGCCCAGGACACCGCCATCGCCGGCCTGGCCTTCCAGCGCGCGCAGCGCATGGGCAAGGGGTTCAAGTTCCACAGCTGACCGCTTCATACCGGACAAACACCTGTAGGAGCGAGCTTGCTCGCGAACAGATTCTTCGGCCGCGCCGGCGCTGGGCGGATTCGCGAGCAAGCTCGCTCCTACAAGAGCCCCCGTGACACCACTCATCCAGAGGATTTCCGCATGCCCGAAATCGTCGTCAACCTCCCCTTCGCGAGGGAGGAATACGCCCAGCGCCTGGCCAAGGTCCGCGCCAGCATGCAGCAGCGCGGCATCGAGCTGCTGCTGGTCAGCGACCCGTCGAACATGGCCTGGCTCACCGGCTACGACGGCTGGTCCTTCTACGTGCACCAGTGCGTGCTGCTGGCGCTGGACGGCGACCCCGTGTGGTTCGGCCGCGGCCAGGACGCCAACGGCGCGCGCCGCACGGTGTTCATGGGCGCCGACGACATCGTCGGCTACCCGGACCACTACGTGCAGTCCAGCGAGCGCCACCCCATGGACTACCTGGCCCGCGAGGTGATCGCCGCGCGCGGCTGGCAGGCCCTGGCCATCGGCGTGGAGATGGACAACTACTACTTCAGCGCCGCCGCCTTCCGTTCGCTGCAGGCCAACCTGCCGCAGGCGCGCTTCGTCGACGCCACCGCGCTGGTCAACTGGCAGCGCGCGGTGAAATCGCCGCGGGAGATCGAGTACATGCGCATCGCCGCGCGCATCGTCGAGAAGATGCACGCGCACATCCTCGAGCGCATCGAACCGGGCATGCGCAAGAACGAACTGGTGGCGCAGATCTACAGCACCGGCATCCTCGGCGCCGACGGCCATGGCGGCGACTACCCGGCCATCGTCCCGCTGCTGCCCACCGGCGCCGACGCCAGCGCGCCACACCTGACCTGGGACGACACGCCCTTCCAGCGCGGCGCCGGCACCTTCTTCGAAATCGCCGGCTGCTACAAGCGCTACCACTGCCCGCTGTCGCGCACCCTCTACCTGGGCAAGCCGCCGCAGCATTTCCTCGACGCGGAAAAGGCCGTGGTCGAAGGCATCGCCGCCGGCCTGGAGGCGGCCAAACCGGGCAACACCACCGGCGACATCGCCCGCGCCTTCTTCGCCGTGCTGCAGAAGTTCGGCATCCACAAGGACAGCCGCTGCGGCTACCCCATCGGCATCAGCTACCCGCCGGACTGGGGCGAACGCACCATGAGCCTGCGCCCCAGCGACGAAAGCGTGCTGCAACCGGGCATGACCTTCCACTTCATGCCCGGCCTGTGGATGGACGACTGGGGCCTGGAGATCACCGAAAGCATCCTGATCACCGACACTGGCGTGCAGACCTTCTGCGACTACCCGCGCCAGCTGTTCGTGAAGGAGTGAAGCGATGACACTGCCACTCGATAAAGGGCTGCGCGACAACCCCATCGCCACCAGCGTCGACTTCGCGCGCGACGGCGTGCAGCACGGCCACCTCAAGCTGCCCTACTCGCGGGACGACTCGGCCTGGGGCGCGGTGATGATCCCCATTTGCGTGGTGAAGAACGGCGCGGGGCCCACCGCGCTGCTCACCGGCGGCAACCATGGCGACGAATACGAAGGCCCGGTGGCGCTCAGCCGCCTGGCCCAGGAACTGCGCGCCGAGGACATCCGCGGCCGGGTGATCATCGTGCCCTTCATGAACACCCCGGCCTTCCTCGCCGGCAAGCGCACTTCGCCGATCGACGCCGGCAACCTCAACCGCAGCTTCCCCGGCCGCCCGGACGGCACGGTGACGCAGAAGATCGCCGACTATTTCCAGCGCACCCTGCTGCCGCTGGCCGACCTGGTGCTGGACATCCACTCCGGCGGCCGCACCCTCGACTTCCTGCCCTTCGCCGCCTGCCACGTGCTGCCGGACAAGGCCCAGCAGGAAGCCAGCGAGGCGCTGATGCGCGCCTTCGCCGCGCCCTACGCCATGCGCATGCTGGAACTGGACGCGGTGGGCATGTACGACAGCGCCGCCGAGGAACAGGGCAAGCTGTTCGTCACCACCGAGCTGGGCGGCGGCGGCAGCAGCACCGCGCGCAGCGTGGCCATCGCCCGCCGTGGCGTGCGCAACGTGCTGGTGCAGGCCGGCATCCTGCGTGGCGAGGTCGAGCACGCGGACTCGGTGATGCTCGACATGCCCGACGGCGACTGCTTCGTCGCCAGCGAGCACCAGGGCCTGCTGGAGATGTGCCGCGACCTGGGCGAGCGCGTGGAGCGCGGCGAGGTGCTGGCGCGGGTGCACGACGTGCTGCGCACCGGCGCCGCGCCGGTGGAGTACCGGGCCAAGCGCGGCGGCATCCTCGCCGCCCGGCACTTCCCCGGCCTGGTGCAGAGCGGCGACACCCTGGCGGTGGTCGCCGAGGTCCTGGGCTGATGCGCGCGCCGCGGCGCCGGAGGTGGCGATGATCAAGCTCGACCGCTACGACCTGAAAATCCTGCGCATCCTCGCCGGCGACGGGCGCATCACCAAGTCGAGCCTGGCCGAGGCCATCAACCTCTCGGTCAGCCCGGCCTGGGAGCGCGTGCGCAAGCTGGAGGAGGCCGGCCTGATCAAGGGCTACCGCGCGCAGATCGACTGGCCGGCGCTGTTCCGCCAGCAGCAGGTGCTGGTGGAAATCACCCTGGGCCGCCACACCGCCCAGGACATGCGCCGCATCGAACAGCGCCTGCAGCAGGCGCCGGAGGTGGGCTTCTGCTACGCCACCGGCGGCGGGGTGGACTACATCGCCATGGTCCAGGCCCGCGACGTCGACCACTACCAGCGCTTCATCGACCAGCTGCTGCTGGAGGACCTGGGGATCGAGCGCTACTTCACCTACATCGTCACCAAGGTGATCAAGACGCTGGATGCGGCCGTGCCGGCGGAGGCGCTGGAGGGCGTTTGATGCCGCGCTGCGCTGTCTTTCTTTTCGTAGGAGCGAGCTTGCTCGCGAATGGTGTTCCACCGGAGGAGATTGGCAGGGTTCCAAAGAACGCCCTCTCCCTAACCCTCTCCCTGAAGGGAGAGGGGACCGTTGGGCAGACGTTGGTGTTCTGGAGTCAGCCGGCGACGCCGAAGGTTTCCGGCTGAAACCATTCCTTCTCTCGGCACGGACTAGCCCCCTCTCCCTTCAGGGAGAGGGCTGGGGAGAGGGAGCGGAGTCAAGCCATTACACCGAAGCCGCCAGTGGGCACCCTTCGCGAGCAACCTTGCCCCCACAATAACCCCACCCCACTGCACAAAAAACACCCAAAAAACCTGACTCCAGGTTCAATCTCCTATAGAATGCGCCCCGCTCGGCACAGGGCCGGGCATGGGTTCCCTCACCCCATCGACGAAAAAGGATCCAGCATGTCGGCGCTTTCCCCGGCGGCTCGGCGCGGCGCATTGGCCGGCCTGGTCGTCTTCCACCTCCTCGTGATCATCGCCAGCAACTACCTGGTGCAACTGCCCATGACCCTGTTCGGCTGGCAGACCACCTGGGGCGCGTTCAGCTTCCCGTTCATCTTCCTGGCCACCGACCTCACCGTGCGCCTGCTCGGCAAGAGCCCGGCGCGGCGCGTCATCGCCCGGGTGATGGGGCCGGCGCTGCTGGCCTCCTACGTGGTCTCGGTGCTGTTCCAGGACGGCGGCTACCGCGGCTTCGCCGCGCTGGGCGAGTTCAACACCTTCGTCGGGCGCATCGCCCTGGCCAGCTTCCTGGCCTACGCGCTCGGCCAGTTCCTCGACATCCAGGTGTTCGACCGCCTGCGCCGGCTGCGCCAGTGGTGGATCGCCCCGGTGGTGTCGACCCTGTTCGGCAACCTGCTGGACACCTTCACCTTCTTCTCCATCGCCTTCTGGCGCAGCGACAACCCCTTCATGGCGCAGCACTGGGTGGAAATCGCCACGGTGGACTACGGCGTCAAGCTGGCGGTCATGCTGATCCTCTTCGTGCCGCTCTACGGCGTGCTGCTGCGCGCCATCCTCCAGGGCCTGGGCCGGCGCTCCGCCAGCGCCTGCTGAGGCGGGCGAAAAACGTGAAGCCCGCGGCGCATCTGCGGAAAGAATTGCCGCCGCCGCCCCGGCCTTAGGAAAAAACCGCCACGGCGCTCCCCCTAGGATGGTCCCCATGCCACCTGCGAGGAGACGCCGTCATGTCCTACGCCCATCCCCTGCTCTTCAAGTCGCTGTGCTACGTCAACGGCCAGTGGCTGCACAGCGCCAGCGGCGCCAGCATCGCCGTGGAGAACCCGGCCAACCGCGAAGTCATCGGCCACGTGCCGCTGCTCGAGCGCGAGCAGATAGTCGCCGCGGTGGACGCCGCCGCCGCGGCCTTCCCGGCCTGGCGCAAGCTCTCCCTGGACCAGCGCGCCGCGCCCCTGCTGCGCTGGGCCGAGCTGATCCGCCAGCACCGCGAGGACCTCGCGCAGATCCTCTCCCTGGAACAGGGCAAGCCCCTGGCCGAGGCGCGTGGCGAGATCGACTACGCCGCCAGTTTCATCCCCTGGTTCGCCGAGCAGGCCCGGCGCCTGGACGGGCGCAACATCCCCAGCCACATCCCCGGCGCCCACCTGGGCACGGTGATGGAACCGGTGGGCGTGGCCGTGCTGCTCACCCCCTGGAACTTCCCCGCGGCGATGATCACCCGCAAGGCCGCCGCCGCCCTGGCCGCCGGCTGCAGCGTGGTGGTCAAGCCGGCCCACGAGACGCCCTACTCGGCCTTCGCCCTGGCCCAGCTGGCCGAGGAGGCCGGGCTGCCCGCCGGCACCTTCAACGTGGTGCTGGGCGAGCCGCAGATGGCCATGGAGACCCTGGTGCGCGACAGCCGCGTGCGCGCGGTCAGCTTCACCGGCTCCACCCGCGTCGGCAAGCTGGTGCTGCAGGCCGCCGCCCAGGACGTGAAGAAAGTGGCGCTGGAACTGGGCGGCAACGCGCCCTTCATCGTGCTGCCCGACGCCGACCTGGAGCAGGCGGTGAAATTCGCCGTCGACGCCAAGTTCCAGACCTCCGGCCAGGACTGCTGCGCGGCCAACCGCATCCTCGTCGCCCGCGAGCTCTACGAACCCTTCCTGCAGCGCTTCGCCAGCGCCGTACGCGCCCTACGCGTGGGCCCGGCCAGCGACGAGCGCAGCGACATAGGCCCGCTGATGCACCAGGCGGCCTTCGACGCCACCTGCGAGCGGGTGCGCGAGGCCATCGACAGCGGCGCGCGCCTGCTGGCCGGCGGCGAACCCCATGCCCTGGGCGGCTGGTTCCACCAGCCCACGTTGCTAGCCGACGTCACCCCGGCCATGCGCATCTGGCGCGAGGAAAACTTCGCCCCCATCGCCGGGGTGACGGCCTACGACGACCTGGAGCAGGCCGTCGAGCTGGCCAACGATAGCGAATACGGCCTGGCGGCCTACATTTGTGGGCAGCGCCTCGACCAGGTGTGGCCGCTGATGCGCCGCCTGGAATTCGCCATGGTCGCGGTGAACGGCGCCCGGTTCACCGGCCACCCCATCCCCTTCGGCGGCATGAAGGCCTCGGGCCTGGGCCGCGAGGGCGGCAGCGAGGGCTTCGAGCCCTTCGTCGAGACCAAGTACTTCTGCCTGCACCACGGCGCCATCTGAGGAGAACACCGCCATGACCGACTACGCCAAGCTGTTCGAACAGGACCGTGCGCACTTCATGCACCCCTCCACCCACGCCCACGACCACGCCAGCGGCGCCCTGCCCGGGCGCATCATCACCGGCGCCTCGGGCGTGCGCATCCGCGACCACCAGGGCCGCGAGCTGCTGGACGCCTTCGCCGGGCTGTACTGCGTGAACATCGGCTACGGCCGTACCGAAGTGGCCGACGCCATCCATGAGCAGGCCAGGCAGCTGGCCTACTACCACACCTACGTCGGCCATTCCTCGGAGGCGATCATCGAGCTGTCCGCGCGGATCATCCGCGACTGGGCGCCGGCGGGCATGAAGAAGGTCTACTACGGCCTCTCCGGCTCCGACGCCAACGAGACCCAGGTCAAGCTGGTGCGCTACTACAACAACGTGCTGGGCCGCCCGCAGAAGAAAAAGATCATCTCGCGCCAGCGCGGCTACCACGGCTCGGGCATCGTCACCGGCAGCCTCACCGGCCTGGCCAGCTTCCACCAGCACTTCGACCTGCCGGTGGAAGGCGTCAAGCACACCCTCTGCCCGCACTTCTACAAGGCCCCGGCGGGCATGGACGAAGCGGCCTTCGTGCGCCACTGCGCCGAGGAGCTGGAGAACCTGATCCTCGCCGAAGGCCCGGACACCGTGGCGGCCTTCATCGGCGAACCGCTGATGGGCACCGGCGGCATCATCGTCCCGCCCCAGGGCTACTGGGCGGCGATCCAGGTGGTGCTGGCGAAGTACGACGTGCTGCTGATCGCCGACGAGGTGGTCTGCGCCTTCGGCCGCCTGGGCGACAAGATGGGCAGCCAGCGCTACGGCATGCGCCCGGACCTGATCACCACCGCCAAGGGCCTGACCAGCGCCTACGCGCCGCTGTCGGCGGTGATCGTCGGCGAGAAAGTCTGGGACGTGATCGACAGCGCCTCCACCCGCGAAGGCGCCATGGGCCATGGCTGGACCTACTCCGGCCACCCCATCTGCGCGGCGGCGGCCCTGGCC
Source organism: Pseudomonas sp. RW407 (assembly GCF_003176655.1). NCBI lineage: Bacteria > Pseudomonadati > Pseudomonadota > Gammaproteobacteria > Pseudomonadales > Pseudomonadaceae > Pseudomonas > Pseudomonas sp. RW407. The sequence goes on from NZ_QGSL01000029.1 coordinate 987,983, forward strand.
AACCTGGACATCCTCGAGCGCGAGAACATCACCGCCAACGCGGCGGACGTCGGCAGCTACCTCAACCAGCAGCTGCGCCAGGCCTTCGAGGGCCACCCGCTGGTGGGCGAGGTGCGCGGCGACGGCATGCTGGCGGCGCTGGAGTTCATGGCCGACCGCGAGGCGCGCACGCCTTTCGACGCGGCGCTGAAGGTCGGCCCGAAGGTCTCGGCGGCGTGCCTGGAACGCGGCATGATCGCCCGCGCCATGCCCCACGGCGACATCCTCGGCTTCGCCCCGCCGCTGGTGCTGACCCGCGCCGAGGCGGACGAGGTGGTGGGCATCGCCAAGGCCGCGGTGGACGCGGTGGCGGCGGAGGTGCTCTGAAACTCCGGCACGTCCTTGTAGGAGCGAGCTTGCTCGCGAACAGACTCCGCAGCGGGGCCGTTCGCGAGCAAGCTCGCTCCTACGAAAAGCCGGTGTATCCGGTGGTTTGGTAGCTTGTCCGCGATAGCCGGACGTATCGGCGCGATTCGCGGATGAGATCCGCTCCTACGCTGCCCCACCACACCGTTCTCCTGTAGGAGCGCGCCCTGCGCGCGAATCGCGGGCAGGGCCCGCTCCTACAAGGGGCGGCGGGTTCAGCCGCCCCTGGCCTTGTCCAGCTTGCGCAGGAACACGGTCATTTCCTTCTCCGCCTGCTTGTCGCCGTGGGCCTGGGCCGCGGCCAGGCCGTCGGTCCAGGCGGCGCGGGCGCCGTCCAGGTCGCCCTGGGCCTGCAGGGCCTTGCCCAGCAGCTTCCAGGCGGCGGAGTACTTCGCGTCCTGCTCCACGCAGCGGCGCAGGTGTTCCGCCGCCTTGGCGGCATCGCCGGCATCCAGATAACCCTTGCCCAGGCCGAAGCGCAGCAGCGGGTTGTCCATGCCCTTGGCGAGCAGTTTTTCGAGGGATTGGGGATCGGTCATAGGGGCGGCTACAGGCTACAGGCTACAGGCGAACAGCATGCGGCCCACGCGCGCCATGTCAAGCTCTTGCCTGCAGCCTATGGCCTGCCGCCTGCAGCCTAGAAGAACGTCAGACCGGCCTGGAACAGCCGTTCGACGTCGCGGATTCGCTTCTTGTCGACCACGAAGAGGATCACGTGGTCGCCGGATTCCACCACCGTCTCGCCGTGGGCGATCAGCACTTCCTCGTCGCGGATCACCGCGCCTATGGTAGTGCCCGGCGGCAGGTGCACGTCGCTGATGCGCTTGCCGATCACCTTGCTCGACTTGGCGTCGCCGTGGGCCACCACCTCGATGGCCTCGGCCGCGCCGCGGCGCAGCGAGTGCACGCTCTCGATGTCGCCGCGGCGCACGTGGGTCAGCAGGGTGCCGATGGTGGCCAGTTGCGGGCTGATGGCGATGTCGATCTCGCCGCCCTGCACCAGGTCGACGTAGGCCGGGTTGTTGATGAGGGTCATCACCTTGCGCGCGCCCAGGCGCTTGGCCAGCAGCGAGGACATGATGTTGGCCTCGTCGTCGTTGGTCAGGGCCAGGAACAGGTCGGTCTCGTTGATGTTCTCTTCCAGCAGCAGGTCGCGGTCCGAGGCGCTGCCCTGGAGCACGATGGTGCTGTCGAGGTTGTCCGACAGGTGCCGGCAGCGCGCCGGGTTCATCTCGATGATCTTCACCTGGTAGCGGTTCTCGATGGCCTCGGCCAGGCGTTCGCCGATGTTGCCGCCACCGGCGATGATGATCCGCTTGTAGTTCTCCTCCAGCCGGCGCATCTCGCCCATCACCGCGCGGATGTGGGCCTTGGCGGCGATGAAGAACACCTCGTCGTCGGCCTCGATCACGGTGTCGCCCTGGGGGATGATCGGCCGGTTGCGCCGGTAGATCGCCGCCACCCGGGTGTCCGCGTTGGGCATGTGCTCGCGCAGCTGGCGCAGCTCCTGGCCCACCAGCGGGCCGCCGTAGTGGGCCTTGATGCCCACCAGCTGGGCCTTGCCCTCGGCGAAGTCGATCACCTGCAGGGAGCCGGGGTACTCGACCAGGCGCTTGATGTAGTTGGTCACCACCTGTTCCGGGCTGATCAGCACGTCCACCGGGATGGCCTCGTTGTCGAACAGGCCGGTGCGCGTCAGGTAGGCCGCCTCGCGCACCCGGGCGATGCGCGTCGGCGTGTTGAACAGGGTGTAGGCCACCTGGCAGGCGACCATGTTCACCTCGTCGCTGTTGGTCACCGCCACCAGCATGTCGGCGTCGTCGGCGCCGGCCTGGCGCAGCACCGTGGGGAACGAGGCCTTGCCGTGCACGGTGCGGATGTCCAGGCGGTCGTTGAGGTCGCGCAGGCGCTGGCCGTCGGTGTCGACCACGGTGATGTCGTTGGCTTCGCTGGCCAGGTGCTCGGCCAGGGTGCCGCCGACCTGGCCGGCACCGAGGATGATGATCTTCATGGGGTCGCGCTCGTCCGGGCTCTAGCGGGCGGATATCTTGATGAGCTTGGCATAGTAGAAGCCGTCGTGTCCGCCTTCTTGCGGCAGCAGCTGGCGCCCGTGGTCCTGCTTCAGGCCCCAGGGCCCGGCCAGGTCCAGTTCGCGGGCGCCGGGGGTGCGGGCGAGGAAGGCGGCGATCGACTCGCGGTTCTCCTGCGGCATCACCGAGCAGGTGGCGTAGAGCAGGATGCCGCCGACCTCCAGGGTCGGCCACAGCGCGTCGAGCAGCTCGCCCTGCAGCTGCGCCAGGGCCGGGATGTCTTCGGCGGCGCGGGTCAGCTTGATGTCCGGGTGGCGGCGGATCACCCCGGTGGCCGAGCAGGGCGCGTCCAGCAGGATGCGCTGGAACGGCTTGCCGTCCCACCAGGCGCCGGTGTCGCGGCCGTCGGCGGCGACCAGGCTGGCGTCCAGCTGCAGGCGCGCCAGGTTCTCGCGCACGCGCACCAGGCGCGATGCTTCCAGGTCCACGCCGAGCACGTCGGCCAGGCCGGGTTCGGCCTCCAGCAGGTGGCAGGTCTTGCCGCCGGGGGCGCAGCAGGCGTCGAGCACGCGCTGGCCGGGGGCCAGTTCGAGCAGGTCGGCGGCTAGTTGCGCGGCCTCGTCCTGCACGCTCACGCGGCCTTCGGCGAAGCCGGGCAGATCGCGCACGTCGCAGGGCTGGGTTAGCTGGATGCCGTCGCGGCTGTAGGTGCAGGGCACGGCCTCGATGCCGGCGGCCTGCAGTTCGGCCAGGTAGGCGTCACGGCTGCCCTGGCGGCGGTTCACCCGCAGGGTCATCGGCGGGTGGGCATTGTTCGCCGCGCAAATGGCTTCGAACTGCTCCGGCCAGGCCTGCTTCAGCGCCTTCTGCAGCCAGCGCGGGTGGGCCAGGCGCGCCGCCGGGTCGCGGTCGACGTCGGCCAGCAGCACTTCGCCCTCGCGCTGGGCGCGGCGCAGCACGGCGTTGAGCAGGCCCTTGGCCCAGGTCTTCTTCAGCTTGTCGGCGCAGCCAACGGTTTCGCCGATGGCCGCGTGCGGCGGAATACGGGTGTAGAGCAACTGGTACAGGCCGACCAGCAGCAGCGCCTCAACGTCGCGGTCGCCGGCCTTGAACGGCTTCTGCAGCAGGCGCGCGGCCAGGGCGGCGAGGCGTGGTTGCCAACGCGCGGTGCCGAAGGCCAGCTCCTGGGTCAGGCCGCGGTCGCGCGGGGCGACCAGTTCCAGTTGCGGCGGCAGCGAACTGCCCAGCGAGGCGCGGCCGGCGAGCACCGCGGCCAATGCACGGGCCGCGGCGAGGCGCGGGCTGGTGCTCATTGGCCGAGCACCAGGCCGGCGGCGAACTGCTCGCGGCGGCTGTTGAACAGGTCGGCGAAGGCCAGCGGCTTGCCGCCGGGCAGCTGCACGCGAGTCAGCAGCAGGCTGCCTTCGCCGCAGCCGACCAGCAGGCCGTCGCGGCTGGCGCCGAGGACCTTGCCCGGCTCGCCCCTGCCCTCGCCCAGGCGCGCGGCCCAGACCTTCAGCGGCTCGCCGCCCAGCGTGGTGTGGCACACCGGCCAGGGGTCGAAGGCGCGCACGGCGCGCTCCAGTTCCACGGCCGGGAAGCTCCAGTCCAGGCGCGCCTCATCCTTGCTCAGCTTGTGCGCGTAGGTGGCCAGGGCATCGTCCTGCACCTCGCCCTCGAGCGTGCCGGCGGCCAGGCCGGCGATGGCCTCGACCACCGCCGGCGGGCCCAGGCGCGCCAGGCGATCGTGCAGGCTGCCGCCGGTGTCTTCGGCGCTGATCGGCGTGCTGACCTTGAGCAGCATCGGCCCGGTGTCCAGGCCCGCCTCCATGCGCATCACGGTCACGCCGCTTTCCGCGTCGCCAGCCTGCACCGCGCGCTGGATGGGCGCGGCGCCGCGCCAGCGCGGCAGCAGCGAGGCGTGGCTGTTGATGCAGCCCAGGCGCGGGATGTCGAGCACCGCCTGGGGCAGGATCAGGCCGTAGGCGACCACCACCATCAGGTCCGGCCGCAGCGCCGCCAGTTCGGCCTGGGCCGCGGCGTCGCGCAGGGTCGGCGGCTGCAGCACCGGCAGGCCGTGCTGTACGGCGAGCTGCTTGACCGGGCTGGGCATCAGCTTCTGCCCGCGGCCGGCCGGGCGGTCCGGCTGGGTGTAGACGGCGACGATCTCATGCGGGGTGTCGAGCAGGGCCTTGAGGTGCTCGGCGGCGAATTCCGGGGTACCGGCGAAGACGATGCGCAATGCTTGGCTCATGCGTAGGCTCGCTAAAGAAAAAAGGCTTGCCGGGGCAAGCCTTTGGGGAGGAGGGGTCAGGCGCGCTGGCGGTGCTGCTTTTCCAGCTTCTTCTTGATCCGGTCGCGCTTGAGGTTCGACAGGTAGTCGACGAACAGCTTGCCGTTGAGGTGGTCGCACTCGTGCTGGATGCACACCGCCAGCAGGCCCTCGGCGATTTCCTCGAAGGCCTTGCCGTCGCGGTCCAGCGCCTTGACGCGCACGCGCAGCGGGCGGTCGACGTTCTCGTAGAAGCCGGGCACCGACAGGCAACCTTCCTGGTACTCGCCCATTTCGTCGGTGAGGGTTTCCAGTTCCGGGTTGATGAACACGCGCGGCTCGGACTTGTCCTCGGACAGGTCCATCACCACGATGCGCTGGTGCACGTTGATCTGGGTGGCGGCCAGGCCGATGCCGGGGGCCTCGTACATGGTTTCGAACATGTCGTCGACCAGTTGGCGCACGCTATCGTCGACCACCTCGACAGGCTTGGCGATCGTGCGCAGGCGCGGATCGGGGAATTCGAGGATGTTCAGAATGGCCATATGCGTTTGTGATGCACTTGTGGAATAAAGTAAAAATCGGCTGCTAATATGCTGAGCAGCATCGAAAAACGCTGGAAAGCCCGGTAGGGGCGGCTTTCCGGTGTTTCATGTGTATACATAATAAAGGGATTCACCGCATGAGGAAAACACTACTCGCCGTGCTGCTGCTGGCGGCAGGAAGCATGGCGCAGGGTGCCGTGGAACTCAGGGATGGCCACCCCGACCGCTATACGGTGGTCAAGGGCGACACCCTCTGGGACATCTCCGGCAAGTTCCTGAGCAAGCCCTGGAAGTGGCCGGAGATCTGGCAGGTGAATCCGCAGATCCGCAACCCGCACCTGATCTACCCCGGCGACGTCCTGAGCCTGGTGTACATCGACGGCCAGCCGCGCCTGGTGCTCAACCGCGGCGCCTCCCACGGCACCATCAAGCTGTCGCCCAAGGTGCGCAGCACGCCGATGGCCGAGGCGGTGCCGACCATCCCGCTGGACAAGATCAACGCCTTCCTGCTGTCCAACCGCATCGTCGACAGCGAGGGCGACTTCAGCAACGCCCCCTACATGGTCGCCGGCGATGCCGAGCGCGTGGTCAGCGGCGCCGGCGACCGCGCCTACGCCCGCGGCGACTCCCTGGCCGAGGAAGGCAGCTACGGCATCTTCCGCCAGGGCAAGATCTACACCGACCCGGACACCAAGGAAGTCCTCGGCGTCGACGCCATGGACGTCGGCAGCGCCCGGGTGACCGCCAAGGAAGACGACATCGCCACCCTCAACCTGACGCGGACCACCCAGGAAGTGCGGCCGGGCGACCGCCTGTTCCCCACCGAGGAACGCGCGGTGACCTCCCTCTTCATGCCCAGCGAGCCGAAGACGCCGATCAAGGGCAGCATCATCGACGTGCCGCGCGGCGTCACCCAGATCGGCAAGTACGACGTGGTGACCATCGACAAGGGCTCCCGCGACGGCCTCGAGGAAGGTAACGTGCTGGCCATCTACAAGCTCGGCGAGACGGTGCGCGACCGCGTCAGCGGCGACCTGGTGAAGATCCCCGACGAGCGCTCCGGCCTGGTGATGATCTTCCGCACCTACAACCGCCTCAGCTACGGCCTGGTGCTCACCGCCAACCGCTCGCTGGAAGTGCAGGACAAGGTGCGCAACCCCTGATCCCCACGCCTGTACGAAGAACCCCGCCGCGGCGGGGTTCTTCGTTTCTGCCGGCCGCATCTTCCGAAGCGTCCGGCAGGCGGCGGCCGGCGGACGCGGCATAGTCGGGCTTCCCGCCCACGCGCCAAGGACTGCCGCCATGCCCCGCCAAGCCTCCCCCGCCGAACTGGAAGCCCGCCTGCGCCTGCACGCCCTGCCCGAACTGGGGCCGCGGCGCTTCACGGCCCTGCTGGCGGCCTTCGGCAGCGCCTCCGCCGCCCTCAGCGCACCCGCCGCGGCCTGGCGTTCCCTCGGCCTGCCGGCGGCCAGCGCCGAGGCGCGGCGCAGCGAAGCCACCCGCCAGGCGGCGGCCGAGGCCCTGCGCTGGCTGGAAGGGCCCGAGCGGCACCTGCTGATGTGGGACAGCGAGGACTACCCCGCGCTGCTGGCGGAACTGGCCGATGCGCCGCCGCTGCTGTTCGTCGAGGGCGCCCACGGCGTGCTGGGGCAGCCGCAACTGGCGGTGGTAGGCAGCCGCCGCGCCAGCCGCCCGGGGCTGGACACCGCCCGCGCCTTCGCCCGCAGCCTGGCCGGCGGCGGCTTCGCCATCACCAGCGGGCTGGCCCTGGGCATCGACGGCGCCGCCCACGAAGGCGCCCTGGAGGCCGGCGGGCCGACCCTGGCGGTGCTCGGCACCGGGCTGTGCCGGCTCTACCCGCGCCGCCACCTGGGGCTGGCGCGGCGCATCGTCGAGGGCGGCGGCGCGCTGCTGTCCGAGCTGCCGCTGGACTGCCCGCCGCGGCCGGACAACTTCCCGCGGCGCAACCGCATCATCAGCGGCCTGTCCCTGGGCGTGCTGGTGGTCGAGGCCAGCCCGGCCAGCGGCTCGCTGATCACCGCGCGGCTGGCCGCCGAGCAGGGCCGCGAGGTCTACGCCATCCCCGGCTCCATCCACCATCCCGGCGCGCGGGGCTGCCACGAGCTGATCCGCCAGGGCGCCACCCTGGTGGAGCGCATCGACGACATCCTCGACGGCCTGAGCGGCTGGACCGCCGGGGCTCCGGCCGGTGAGCCGGCCCCGCAGTCGCCAGCGCACCCGCTGCTGGAATTGCTGCGCGCCGCGCCGCTGGGCAGCGAGGCGCTGGCCGCAGGCTCCGGCTGGGCGCTGCCGCAGGTGCTGGCGGCGCTGACCGAGCTGGAACTGGAGGGCAAGGTGGCCTGCGAGGCCGGCGTCTGGGTGCATCGCGGCGGTTGAACCCGTAAACTGCCGCGCAATCGTGATTTCCCTGGAGTTCCCCGATGATCAGCAGCTGGCGTGTGCAGCGTGTGGCCAAGATAGTGCGTGACGGTGGCGTCATCGCCTACCCGACCGAAGCGGTCTGGGGCCTGGGCTGCGACCCCTGGAACGAGGACGCCGTCTACCGCCTGCTGGCGATCAAGGAGCGGCCGGTGGAGAAGGGCCTGATCCTGGTGGCCGACAACATCCGCCAGTTCGACTTCCTGCTGGCCGACCTGCCGCAGGAATGGCAGGACCGCCTGGGCGCCACCTGGCCGGGCCCGAACACCTGGCTGGTGCCGCACCAGGACCGCCTGCCGGAATGGATCACCGGCCAGCACGACAGCGTGGCCCTGCGCGTCAGCGAACACCCGCTGGTGCGCGAGCTGTGCGCGCTCACCGGCCCGCTGGTGTCCACCTCGGCCAACCCCGCCGGACGCCCGGCGGCGCGCTCGCGGCTGCGGGTGGAGCAGTACTTCCGCGGCGAGCTGGACGGCGTGCTCGACGGCAAGCTCGGCGGCCGGCGCAACCCCAGCGTGATCCGCGACCTGGTCACCGGCCGGACCGTGCGCCCGGCCTGAGGGGGCTCTTCGTAGGAGCGAGCTTGCTCGCGAACCGAATTTGCCGGGGACAGTGGATGTTGGCGTTCAGAGCGCCCTCTCCCTAACCCTCTCCCGCAAGCGGGAGAGGGTTAGGGAGAGGGGACGGAGCCAAACTAAAACACCGAAGTCACAGCTGAGCACTGTTCGCGAGCAAGCTCGCTCCTACGAGAAGCCGTGCCGTTTCCCTCAAGGCAGCAGAATGGTCGACCCGGTAGTCCGCCGCGCCGCCAGCTCGGTCTGGGCCTTGGCCGCGTCGGCCAGGGCGTAGCGCTGGTTGATCTCCACCTTGACCTTGCCCGAGACGAGCATGCCGAACAGGTCCTCGGCCATCGCCTGCAGGCGCTCGGGGGTGTTGGCGTAGCCGAACAGCGTCGGCCGGGTGACGAACAGCGAGCCCTTCTGCGCCAGGATGCCCAGGTTCACCCCGTCCACCGGCCCCGAGGCGTTGCCGAAGCTGACGATCAGCCCGCGCGGGGCGGCGCAGTCGAGGGAGATCGGCCAGGTGTCCTTGCCCACCGAGTCGTAGACCACCGGGCACTTCTTGCCGTCGGTGAGCTGCAGCACGCGCTCCGCCACGTTCTCGTGGCTGTAGTCGATGGTCGCCCAGGCGCCGTGGGCCTTGGCCAGCTCGGCCTTGGCCGCCGAGCCGACGGTGCCGATCAGCCTCACCCCCAGGGCCTTGGCCCACTGGCAGGCGATCAGCCCGACGCCGCCGGCGGCCGCGTGCCAGAGCACGGTCTGGCCGGGCTGGGCGTTGTAGGTCTGGCGCAGCAGGTACTGCACGGTCAGGCCCTTGAGCATGACCGCGGCGGCGGTCTCGAAGTCGATGGCGTCGGGCAGCTTCACCACGTTCGCCGCCGGCAGCACGTGCAGCTCGCTGTAGGCGCCCAGCGGGCCGGTGGCGTAACCCACGCGGTCACCGACCTTGACGCTGGTGACCTCGCTGCCCACCGCCTCCACTTCGCCGGCGCCCTCGGTGCCCAGCCCGGAGGGCAGCGCCGGGGCCGGGTAGAGGCCGCTGCGGAAGTAGGTGTCGATGAAGTTCAGGCCGATGGCGCGGTTGCGTACGCGGACTTCCTTCGGGCCCGGCTCGGCCGGGGTGTAGTCGGTGTACTCGAGGACTTCGGGGCCGCCGGTGCGGGCGAACTGGATGCGCTTGGCCATGTGGATCTCCTGCTGCATGCGCCGCCGGGCTGGCCGGCAACGCTTTGGGAAAAGTCTTTCATCCAAGCCGGCCTGTTGATCGCCGTCAAGCATTGGTTGTCCATCGGCAATGCTATGCTTGGCGCCCTCTCTCCGACCTGCGGCCCAAGCGCCGCGCGGCTTTCCGCTCCAAGGGGTGTCCCGTGACCGACCGTATCCAGGCCGTGAAGGCCTACCTGCTCGACCTCCAAGACCGCATCTGCGCCGCACTCGAAGCCGAGGACGGCGCCACCCGCTTCGCCGAAGACGCCTGGGAGCGCCCGGCCGGTGGTGGTGGCCGCACCCGGGTGATCGGCGATGGCGCGGTGATCGAGAAGGGCGGGGTGAACTTCTCCCACGTGTTCGGCGCCGGCCTGCCGCCGTCCGCCAGCGCGCACCGCCCGGAACTGGCCGGGCGCGGCTTCCAGGCCCTGGGCGTGTCGCTGGTGATCCACCCGCGCAACCCCCACGTGCCCACCTCCCACGCCAACGTGCGCTTCTTCATCGCCGAGAAGGAAGGCGAGGAGCCGGTATGGTGGTTCGGTGGCGGCTTCGACCTGACGCCCTACTACGCCCACGAGGAAGACTGCGTGCTCTGGCACCGGGTCGCCCGCGAGGCCTGCGCGCCCTTCGGCGAGGACGTCTACCCGCGCTACAAGGAATGGTGCGACCGCTACTTCCACCTCAAGCACCGCAACGAGCCGCGCGGCATCGGCGGCCTGTTCTTCGACGACCTGAACCAGTGGGACTTCGACACCTGCTTCGCTTTCCTGCGGGCCATCGGCGACGCCTACATCCAGGCCTACCTGCCCATCGTGCGCAAGCGCAAGGACACCCCCTGGACCGAGCAGCAGCGCCAGTTCCAGGAGTTCCGCCGCGGCCGCTACGTGGAGTTCAACCTGGTCTACGACCGCGGCACCCTGTTCGGCCTGCAGTCCGGCGGGCGCACCGAGTCCATCCTCATGTCGCTGCCGCCGCAGGTGCGCTGGGGCTACGACTGGAAGCCCGAGCCGGGCAGCGAAGAGGCGCGGCTGACCGAGTATTTCCTGCAGGACCGCGATTGGCTGGGCCTGAAGCCTGAAGCCTGAAGCCTGAAGCCTGAAGCCTGAAGCTGGAAGCCGCAGGCAAAAAGCTTCAAGCTTGCGGCTTTCAGCTTGCAGCTCAGGAAACCCATGGACCGCTATTGCGTCTTCGGCAACCCCATCGGCCACAGCAAGTCGCCGCTGATCCACCGCCTGTTCGCCGAGCAGACCGGCCAGGCGCTCACCTATGACGCCCGGCTGGCGCCCCTGGACGACTTCGCCGGGGCGGCCCGCGCATTCTTCGCCGAGGGCCTGGGCGCCAACGTCACCGTGCCCTTCAAGGAAGACGCCTACCGCCTGTGCAGCGAGCTTACCGGGCGCGCGCGCCGCGCCGGGGCGGTGAACACCCTGAAGCGGCTCGACGGCGGCGGCCTGCTGGGCGACAACACCGACGGCGCCGGGCTGACCCGCGACCTGGTGGTGAACAACGGCGTGGCGCTCAAGGGCCGCCGCGTGCTGGTGCTGGGCGCCGGCGGCGCGGTGCGCGGCATCCTCGAACCCTTCCTGGCCGAAGGCCCGGCGGCGCTGGTGGTGCTCAACCGCACCGCGGCCAAGGCCGAGCAATTGGCCCGCGAGTTCGCCGACCTGGGCCAGGTGCGCGCCGGCGGCTTTGACCTGCGCGACGAGCCCTTCGACCTGATCGTCAACGGCACCTCGGCCAGCCTGGCCGGCGAGCTGCCGCCCATCGACCCGGCGCTGATCCGCCCGGGGCACACCGTCTGCTACGACATGATGTACGGCAAGGAAACCACCGCCTTCAACCGCTGGGCCGCCGAGCAGGGCGCGGCGCGCTGTATCGACGGCCTGGGCATGCTGGTTGAACAGGCGGCGGAAGCCTTCGTGCTGTGGCGCGGCGTGCGGCCGGATTCGCGGCCGGTGCTGGATGAGTTGCGGCGGCAGTTGGCGGGTTAGGCCCTTCGTAGGAGCGAGCTTGCTCGCGAACGGTGCTCACCGGGGCTTTGGCGTTCAGGTTGACTCCGCTCCCTCTCCCCAACCCTCTCCCTGAAGGGAGAGGGGGCTGTTCGGAGCGCGCCGATAGCTCGGAGCTCGCCGGTAACGTAGGGCGTATAACCGTTCGCGGTTATACGCCGCTTGACCGATCTCATCGCTCACTCCGAGGCTGAACCTTGCGCGCTCTGGGGCCATGGCCAATCGGCGGATAACGCCTTGGGCGTTATGCGCCCTACTCCACCTGCAAAACCGCGCCTTCGCCGATCTGCTTCGCCAGCTCCTCGCGCACCCGCGGGCGGGCGTGGCGCAGCACCAGGTGGCGGCCCTCCCCGGCCAGCCTTCGGGCCTCCTGCTGGAGCATGTGCGCGCCGGCGAAGTCGATGAAGTTCACGTGCCTGGCGTCCAGCACCAGGCGCCGGCCCTGGCTGGCCTGGATCAGGCGCTGCAGGTAGTCGCAGGCGCCGAAGAAGATCGAGCCCTCCACCCGCAGCACTTCCTCCTCGCTGGCCTGCCAGCGTTCCACCCGCGGCTGCGAGGTGCGCCGCAGGTAGAGCAGCAGCGAGGCCAGCACGCCCAGGTAGATGGCGTTCTGCAGCGGCAGCAGCAGGGTCGCCGCGGCGGTCAGGGCCATCACCGCGAACTCGCTGCGGCTGCCGCGCCACAGGGCGCGCAGCGCCGGGCGGTCGACCAGGCCCCAGGCGATCAGCAGAATGCCGCCGGCCATGGCCGGCAGCGGGATGTGGGTGATCAGCCCGGCGCCGGCCACCGCCAGCACCGCGACCCAGGCGGCGGAGAACATCCCGGCCAGCGGCGTGCGCGCGCCGGCTTCGAGGTTCAGCCCGGAGCGGGTGAAGGAGCCCGCCGAGAGGCTGGCGGAGAACCAGGGGCCGAGCAGGTTGGACAGGCCCTGGGCGCGGATTTCCCGGTTGGCGTCCAGCACCTGCTGGCTGCGCGCGGCCAGGGCGCGGGCGATGGACAGGCTGGTGACCAGGCCCAGCAGGCCGCAGGCCAGGGCGCCGGGCAGCAGCGCGGCGATGCTCGCCGCGTCGGCCTGCAGCGGGCTGAATGGCGGCAGCGCGCTGGCGAAGGCCTGCACCCGCGCCACGCCGCCGAACCAGGCGGGCAGCGCCCAGACCGCCAGGCTGGCCAGCAGCAGGCCGAGCATCAGCGCCGGCCAGCGCGGCCGCAGCCAGCGGCACAGCAGGCTCGCCGCCAGGCTCAGCAGGCCGATGGCCAGGGACGCCGGGTCGCACTCGCCCAGGCGCGCCAGCAGCAGGCGCGTGCCGTCCAGGGCGCTGCCGCGGCTGTGCACTTCCACGCCCAGCAGGTAGGGCAACTGGCCCAGGGCGATGACCAGCGCCGCGCCCAGGGTGAAGCCGAGCATTACCGAGTGCGAGACGAAGTTCAGCAGCACCCCGGCGCGCATCGCGCCCAGGGCCCATTGCAGGAGGCCGGCGAGGAAGGTCAGCAGCAGCACGTAGTGGATGAACAGCTCGCTGCCCGGCGGCGCCAGGGGCGCCACCGTGGCGTAGAGCACCACCGAGATGGCCGCGGTGGGCCCGCCCACCATGTGCCTCGACGAGCCCCACAGGCAGGCCACCGCCACCGGCAGCATGGCCGCGTAGAGCCCGTACTGCGGCGGCAGCCCGGCGATCAGCGCGTAGGCGATGGACTGCGGCAGGGCCAGCACCGCGCCGGCCAGGCCGACCCAGGCCTCGCGCGCCACCCCGCGCGGGCCTAAGCCTGGCAGCCAGGCAAGAAACGGCAGCAGGCGCGTCATCGGCGGTTCAGAGCCTAGCCTGCACGGCGGCCAGGGCGTCGCCGCCATCGCGGGTCTTCACGCCGTCCAACCATTTGCCCAGGACCTGCGGGTTGGCCTTGATCCAGGCTTTCACCGCCTGCTGGTTGGCGACGTTCTTCTCCAGCACCTCGGCCATGATGGCATTCTCCATCTTCAGGTCGAAGCTCAGGTTGGCCAGCAGCCTGGCGCTGTTCGGGCACTGTTTGGCGTAGCCGTTGCGGGTGACGGTGTAGACGCTGCCGGTGCTGCCGAAGTACTTGTCGCCGCCGGCGAGATACTTCATGTCGTACTTCACGTTCATCGGGTGCGGCGTCCAGCCGAGGAAGACGATCCAGCGGTCGCGCTTCACCGCCCGGCTCACCTCGGCGAGCATGGCCTGCTCGCTGGACTCCACCAGCTTCCAGTCGCCCAGGCCGAACTCGTTGCCGCCGATCATCTTCTGGATCGACTGGTTGGCCGGCGCGCCCGAGCCGATGCCGTAGACCTTGTGGTTGAACTGGTCGGCGTGCTTCTGCAGGTCGGCGAAGTTCTTCACCCCGGCGTCGTAGACGTAGGTCGGCACGGCCAGGGTGAACTCGGTGCCTTCCAGGTTCTTCGCCAGTTGCGTGACCTGGCCGCTGGCGATGAACTGGTCGTGGAAGCCCTGCTGCGCCGGCATCCAGTTGCCGAGGAAGGCGTCCACCTGGCCGTCGCGCAGACCGCCGTAGGTGATCGGCACCGAGAGGGTGTCGACCTTGGCCTGGTAGCCCAGAGCGTCGAGCAGGAAGCTGGCGACGCCGTTGGTCACGGCGATGTCGGTCCAGCCCGGATCGGCCAGTTTCACCGTGGCGCAGGCTTCGTCCTCGGCCCGCGCGGCCTGGCCGGCCAGCGCCATGGTGGTGGCCAGCAGCAATGCACTTAACTTGGTCATGCTCATCTCCCCTCGGCTTCTTCTGGTTTTGGTTATCAGGGTTTGGGATAGCGGGCGCGGCGCTCCAGGTCGTCCAGGTCGATGTGGTTGCGCATGTACTGCTGGCTGGCATCGACGAAGGGCTGGTGGTCCCAGCTGGTCAGCTTGCCGCGCTGCAAGGCGTCGGCGACGAAGCGCCGGCGGCGCTGGCTGGCCAGCACGCGGGCGGTGATCGCCGGGATGTCCCAACGCTGCCGGGCTTCGGCCAGGAAGGCGTCGAACAGCTCGCGGTGCGCCGCCGAGCCGGCCAGGTTCTCCAGCTCGCGCGGGTCGTTCTTCAGGTCGTAGAGCAGGCAAGGGTCCTGTTCGGAGTAGACGAACTTGTAGTCGCCGCGGCGGATCATCATCAGCGGGCTGAGGGTGCCTTCGGCGGTGTACTCGCCGATCACCTCGTCGTGCCCGCCCTGGCCCTGCAGGTGCGGCAGCAGCGAACGGCCGTCCAGCTCCAGGTCCTGCGGCAGCTCGCCGCCGGCCAGTTCCACCAGGGTCGGCAGCAGGTCGAGGGTGGACACCGACTCGGCCACGTGGCGCGCCGCGAAGCGGCCCGGGGCGTGGATCAGCATGGGCACGCGGGCGGCCATCTCGAACCAGTGCATCTTGTACCAGAGGCCGCGCTCGCCAAGCATGTCGCCGTGGTCGCCGGAGAACACCACCAGGGTGTTCTCGGCCAGGTCGCATTCCTCCAGGGTCCTGAGCAGCGCGCCGATCTGCGCGTCGACGTAGCTGCAGGCGCCGAAGTAGGCGCGGCGGGCGTCGCGGATCTTCTCCGGCGGCAGCGGCTTGCCCCACAGGTCGATGACCTTGAGCAGGCGCTGGGAGTGCGGGTCCTGCTCGTGCTGCGCCAGCTCCACGGCGGGCATGGGGATGTCCTCGTCGCGGTACAGGTCCCAGTACTCGCGGGGGATGGTGTAGGGGTCGTGGGGGTGGGTCATGGAGACGGTCAGGCAGAACGGCTGCTCGGCGTGCTCGCGGACGTGGTCGTAGAGGTACTGGCGCGCCTTGAACACCACCTCGTCGTCGAAGTCCAGCTGGTTGGTGCGCACGCAGGGCCCGGCCTGCAGCACCGAGGACATGTTGTGGTACCAACTGGGGCGCACCTCCGGCTCGTCCCAGTTCACCGCCCAGCCGTAGTCGGCGGGGTAGATGTCGCAGGTCAAGCGTTCCTCGTAGCCGTGCAGCTGGTCCGGGCCGCAGAAGTGCATCTTGCCCGACAGCGCCGTGCGGTAGCCCAGGCGGCGCAGGTGGTGGGCGTAGGTGGGGACGTCGGCGGCGAAGTCGGCGGCGTTGTCCCAGGCGCCGATCTTCGTCGGTAGCTGGCCGCTCACCAGGGTGAAGCGCGAGGGCGCGCACAGCGGGCTGTTGCAGTAGGCCGAGTCGAACACCACGGCCCGCTCGGCCAGGCGCATCAGGTTGGGCATGCGGATGGGCGAGGCGGCATCGTGGAGGGGCAGCAGCGGCGCGGCCATCTGGTCGGCCATGATGAAGAGAATGTTCGGGCGTGGCATGGCGGGACTTATCCTATGCACGGTTGTTATGGAATAGTGCGTGACAGCAGTGTCACGCCGCGCCGGCAGGGGGTAAACCGCATGGCCATACATGCTTCGGATAACACCAGCTTATGGGTGGCGCAACCATGAGCCTGCCCCTGGAACTGCTCCGCGTATTCGAGTGCGCCGCCCGCGAGCAGGGCTTCACCGCGGCGGCCGCCGAACTGGGCAGCAGCCAGCCGGCGGTGAGCCAGCAGATCAAGCGCCTGGAGAAGCTACTGGGCGTGCGTCTGTTCGACCGCGTGCACCGCGGCATCGTTCTGACGGAAAGCGGCCAGTTGCTGCTGCGCCACGTGCAGACCGGGCTGGCGGAGCTGGAGGCGGGCGTCGCCGCGGTCAGCGCCCGGCGCACCCAGGAGGTGCTGCAGGTGGCCACCGACTTCGCCTTCGCCGCCTACTGGCTGATGCCGCGCCTGCCGCGCTTCCGCCAGCGGCACCCGGAACTGGACGTCAGCCTGCTGAGCAGCGAGCGCAGCCCCAGCAGCTTGCGCAGCGACGTGGACGTGGCCATAACCTTCGGCGACGGGCGTTTCAAGCATGGCGAGCCGTTGCTGCTGTTCGGCGAGGAAGTCTTCCCGGTGTGCAGCCCGCGCCTGCTCGGCGAGCGCCAGGCGCCGCTGCCCCTGGAGGAGCTGCAGCGCCTGCCATTGCTGCACCTGAAGCCCGAGGCCCACAGCCGCTGGTTCGACTGGCCGGGCCTGTTCCGCGCCCTGGAGCTGCCGCGCCCGCCGGAGGCTTCCGGGCTACGCTTCGACAACTACACGCTGCTGGTGCAGGCGGCCATCGCCGGCCAGGGCGTGGCCATCGGCTGGCGCCACCTGGTCGACGAACTGCTGGAGCAGGGGTTACTGTGCCGGCCCATCCGCGAGAGCGCGGCGTCGCGCTACGGCTATTACGCCGTGCTGCCCGAGCGCAAGCGCCGCGCCCGCCTGCTGCAGCCCTTCGTCGACTGGCTGCGCGCCGAACTGGAACAGGACGAATGAACGAGATCCACGGCTACCACGCCCACGTCTACTACGATGCCGACAGCCTGGAGCAGGCCCGCGAACTCTGCGAGGAGGCGGTGCGCCTGTTCGGCGTAAAGATGGGCCGCATGCACCAGCGCCCGGTCGGCCCGCACCCGGACTGGAGCTGCCAGCTGGCCTTCGGCAACGAAGCCTTCGCCGCCGTGGTGCCTTGGCTGGCGCTGCACCGCGGCGGCCTGGTGGTGTTCATCCACCCGGACACCGGCGACGACCTGCGCGACCACCGCGACCACGCCATCTGGATGGGCGCCGTGCGGCCGCTGGACCTGTCGCAGTTCGGCTGAATTCGATAATGATTCTCGATTCGTTGTATGCTTGCCCGCTTTACCGGCGGCCCGCCCGCGGCGGGCCGGTATTCCAGGGTATCGCGGTCATCATGCGGCGTTTCGCCTCCTCCAGCCTCCTGCAGAGCTTCCAGGCGCACTATGCGGACCTGCTGCGCTTCCTCGCCCGCCGCCTGGGCGACAACCAGCGCGCCGCCGACGTGGCCCAGGACACCTGGCTGCGCCTGGCCGACCAGAACCCCGACACCGAGGTGCAGGACCCCCGCGCCTACCTGTTCCGCGTCGCCGGCAACCTGGCCATCGACAACCTGCGCCGCGAGGGCCGGCTGGCCGAGTTGCACGTCGAGGAGACGGCGGCCAACGAAGTCAGCGACCCCGGCGCCGGCCTGGAATCGCGCCTGCTCGCCCGCGAGGCCCTGGAACAGCTCGACGCCGCCCTCGACCAGCTGCCGCCCAAGGCCCGCCAGGCGCTGCTGATGAACCGCCTGGACGGCCTGACCCACGCGCAGATCGCCCGCCGCCTCGGGGTCTCCGAGAGCATGGTGGGCAAGTACATCGTCCAGGCCATGCGCCATTGCCGCGACCACCTGCTACAGCAGGAGGCGCAGCCATGAGCCGCATCGACCTGGAGAACCAGGCCCTCGACTGGCTGGTGGAACTGCACTCCGGCCGCGTCGAGGCCGGCCGCCGCCGCGAGTTCATCCAATGGCGCGCGCAGAGCCCGGAACACGAAAGTGCCGCGCGCAGCGCCGAAGCCCTGTGGGGAGCCCTGCCGGCCACCCGCGTGGCCCGCCGCCACCGCCTGCTGCGCCCGCGCCGCCTGGCTGTCGTGGCGGCGGCCGCTTGCGTTGCCGCATTGGCCGTGGCGGCGGCCCTGCCCACGCCCGTGGCCGGGATTTACGCCGACTACGCCACCCGCACCGGCGAACGCCGGCTGGTCGAGCTGGCCGACGGCAGCCGCGTCTGGCTGAACAGTGCCAGCGCGCTTTCGGTGGACTTTTCCGCCAGCCGCCGGAGCCTGCGCCTGTACGGCGGCGAGGCGCTGTTCGAGGTGGCCAAGGACGCCCAGCGGCCCTTCGTGGTGCACGCGGGCGATGGCGAGGTGACCGCCGTGGGCACCCGCTTCGACGTCGACAGCCGCGGGCCGGGCGTGCAGGTGGCGGTGACCGAGGGGGTGGTGCGGGTGGAGGCCGGCGGCAAGCCGGCGGTGCGCCTGGCCGCCGGCGAGCGCCTGGCCTACCAGGCCGCCCCCGGCCCGGTGCAGCCGCTGGACCTGGACAGCGCCAGCGCCTGGCAGCGCGGCAAGCTGATCTTCAACCAGCGCCCGCTGGGCGAGGTGCTGGCGGAACTGGAGCGCTACCTGCCGGGGCGCATCCTGCTGACCGACGAGGCGCTGCGCCGGCACAAGGTCAGCGGGGTGTTCGATTTGGATGATCCTGATGCGTTGCTGCAGACGTTGCAGCGGTTGCAGCCGGTGCGGGTGACGCGATTGCCTTGGTTGGTGGTGGTCAGGCCGGTTTCTTCGTAGGGGTTGGAGAGCGCCCTCTCCCTAACCCTCTCCCTGAAGGGAGAGGGGACCGTTCGGAGCGTTTGGATATTACTGAGTCAGCCGGCAGCGCCGTTGGTGTCCGGCTGAAACCATTCCTCCTCTCGGCACGGACTAGCCCCCTCTCCCTTCAGGGAGAGGGCTGGGGAGAGGGTGCGGCGCCAAACCAACACACCGAAGCTGCCGGTAAGCGCTGTTCGCGAGCAAGCTCGCTCCTACAGCCGTCCCCTGCAAATGAAAATTTTTTCGATCCCCCACTGCAAGGTCAGCCCCCCCGTTTCGTCGTAGGCATGAACGCGAAGAATTCCCAACAAACGCGCCCACGCCCACAAGAACGGAAACCACCGCATGCATCACCGCTTCTCCCCGCTGTACCGCGCCCTGGCCCTGGCCACCCTGCTCGGCGGCGCCAGCCCCCTGGCCCTGGCCGTCGGGGACCTCGAGCTGCACATCGCGCCGCGCAGCCTGGACAGCGCCCTGACGCAGTTCGCCGACCAGGCCGGCCTGCACCTGCTGTTCAACTCCGAGGACGTCCAGGGCCTGGAGAGCCCCGGCCTGGATGGCCGCTACAGCCGCGAGGAAGCGCTGGACAAGCTGCTTTCCGGCAGCGGCATGCGCTGGAGCTTCAGCGACGAGCGCACCGTCGTGCTGCAGCGCGAGAAGGCCGCCGGCGGCGAGCCGCTGAGCATGGCGCCGACGCAGATCAGCGTGGCCGCGCGCACCCCCACCGACATCAGCTCCATCCCCGGCACCGTCTGGGTGGTCGACCAGGCCCAGCTGCGCGAACAGCTGGACACCGGCGTCAGCCTCAAGGAGGCCGTGGGCAAGCTGGTGCCCGGCCTCGACCTGGCCCCGGAGGGGCGCACCAACTACGGCCAGAACATGCGCGGGCGCAACGTGCTGGTGATGATCGACGGCGTCAGCCAGAACAGCTCCCGCGGCCTGTCGCGGCAGTTCGACAGCATCTCGCCGTTCAACGTCGAGCGCATCGAGGTGCTCTCCGGCGCCAGCGCCATCTACGGCGGCGGCGCCACCGGCGGCATCATCAACATCATCACCAGGAAGGGCGCGCCCGGCGACGCTCGCTTCGAAAGCCAGCTCGGCGCCAGCAGCGGCTTCAACAACAGCGACGACCTCTCCACCCGCCTGGCCCAGTCGGTCAGCGGCGGCACCGATCGCCTGAGCGGCCGCCTGGGCGTTTCGGCGGAGAAGAACGAGGCCTTCTACGACGGCGCCGGCAACCAGATCTTCATCGACAACACCCAGACCGACCTGCAGTACAACCGCACCGTCGACGTCATGGGCAACCTCACCGCGCAGTTCACCGACGAGCAGAGCCTGGACCTGCTGGCCCAGTACTACGACTCGGGCAACGACGGCAGCACCGGCATCTACTTTCCGCACCTGAACTACAAGGCCCCGTCGGACCTGGACGACGCGCAGATCCGCAGCGGCATGGACACCGACCTGGAGCCGCAGACCCGCCGCCTGCTGCTCAACGCCAACTACCACCACGCCAACCTGCTGGACCAGGACTTCTACCTGCAGGCCTACTACCGCAAGGAAGACGACAACTTCTACCCCTTCCCCTACTACAACGCCGGCAAGCCGGCCGGGGTGAACGGGGTGTACTTCGCCGCCTCGCAGCAGAACTTCGAGGTCAGCGGCCTCAAGGGCCTGTTCAGCAAGCAGTGGGACGCCTTCAAGTTCACCTACGGCGTGGACCTGGACCACGAGCGCTTCAACGCCGAGCAGAAGACCTTCGACCAACTGGTCTCCTCGGAAAGCGGCGGCCTCGACCTGAGCACCGCCAGCAGCGCGCCGCGCTACCCCAGCTACGTGGTCGACGGCCTGTCGTTCTACGGCCAGCTGGACTGGAAGCTGACCGACGACCTGACCCTCTCCGGCGGCGCGCGGCACCAGAAGATGGACGTCGAGGTCGACGACTTCAAGGGCGTGCCCGGCGGCAGCAACGACTACCAGGTCAACCTGTTCAACCTCGGCGCCATCTACGACTTCCACAACGGCCACCAGCTGTGGGGCAACTACAGCGAGGGCTTCGACCTGCCCGACCCGGCCAAGTACTACGGCAAGCCCGGGCTGTCGGTGGACGACAACCCGCTGGCCGGCATCAAGAGCCGCCAGGTCGAGCTGGGCTGGCGCTACGCGGACATGAACTGGCAGGCGCAGACCGCGCTGTACTACATCTGGTCGGACAAGGTCATCACCACCGACCAGGCTACCCTGACCATCGACGTGGTCGACCAGAAGAGCCGCGACTTCGGCTTCGAGGGCGCGCTGACGCGCTACTTCGAGAACGGCTGGCAGGGCGGCACCACCCTGCACCTGGTGCGTTCCGAGGAAGAGGACGCCGACGGCGACTGGATCAAGCGCGACGCGCGCTACGCCTCGCTGTCCAAGGCCACCGCCTTCGTTGGCTGGAACGACGAGGTCAACAGCGCGCGGCTGCAGGCCAACCACGCCATGAGCCTGAAGGACGACGCCGACCACGAGATCGACGGCTACACCACCTTCGACCTGATGGGGGAACGCAAGACGGGGTTCGGCACCTTCAGCGCGGGCATCCAGAACCTGCTGGACCGCGAGTACAGCACCGTGTGGGGGCAGCGGGCGACGCTGTTCTATTCGCCGACCTACGGGCCGGCCTACCTCTATGACTACCAGGGCCGCGGGCGCACCTTCACCCTGGGCTGGCGCATGGAGTACTGAGGGGGCTCAGGCCGCGCGGGAATCCTCGCGCGGCGTGTCCAGGTGGGTGTGCAGGCTCAGGGCGTGGTGCTGGAGGATTTCCCCCAGCAGCTGTTGCAGCGGCAGTTCCAGGTAGGCCTGCAGGCTTTCGGCGTCGGCCCAGCGGCCGCGCAGGCGCCAGAAGTCGCTGGTGGTGGCCGGCAGCAGCACCTCGTAGGACTGGCAGCCGGGCACCTGGTGCGCGGCGCTGATCAGGCGGTCCAGCAGTTGCGCCAGCTCGGCCTCGTGGCCGGGGCGGGACTGGATCAGCAGGTGGTGTTCGAGCGGTTGGCGAATGGCCATGGGCGATTTCCTCCTGTCCCGGGCACTGGAATGGGGGCTCGGCCCGGTTGTGCCAGAGTAGGGGCGGGGCCCTGGCCAGCGGTAGACGGATGCTGCCGGCTTCTTGCCCGATCCTGCGCCATCGCCGGCGCCTTGCCCGAAACGGCGGATTCCCCGGCCTGGCTGGCATGATGGGGGCTTCCCGTGGCGGCCAGCTTGTACGATCCTGCCGATTGCTTGCCCGATCCTCCAGCGTCCGTCGCCCTGTCACACTTCCCGCCCGGGCCCGGGCGTAAGCTGGACGCCGCCACTTTCGGAGGCCCCCGTATGTCGCAGCCCCACGACCCCGTCGCCGCCAGCCGCCAGGAGCTGGCCGATATCATCGAGCGCCACTGCAACAGCCTCTCCGGCGTCCACGACACCGCCATCGAGGCGCTGTCGCTGGCGCGCATGGAGCAGCCCAGCGAAGGCCGCATGCCCACCCTGTACCGCCCGGCGCTGTGCGTCATCGCCCAGGGCAGCAAGGAAATCCGCGTCGGCCCGGAAATCTACCGCTACGACGAACTCAACCTGCTGGTGGTCTCGGTGACCCTGCCGGTGTGCGGCCAGGTGGTCGACGCCTCGCCGGAAAAACCCTACCTGTCGCTGCGCCTGGACATCGATCCGGGCGAGCTGACGCGGCTGATCGCCGACGCCGGCCTGGCCGGCAGCACCCCGCGCCCGGCCAGCCGCGGCATCTACCTGCAGCGCCTGGACACCTCGGTGCTCGACGCCCTGCTGCGGCTGATGCGCCTGCTCGACAGCCCGCGCGACATCGCCATGCTGGCGCCGCTGTATACCCGCGAGATCCTCTACCGCCTGCTGCGCGGGCCCCAGGGCCACCTGCTGCACGA
Organism: Pseudomonas sp. RW407; assembly: GCF_003176655.1. Taxonomy (NCBI): domain Bacteria; kingdom Pseudomonadati; phylum Pseudomonadota; class Gammaproteobacteria; order Pseudomonadales; family Pseudomonadaceae; genus Pseudomonas; species Pseudomonas sp. RW407. The sequence continues at coordinate 1,010,545 of NZ_QGSL01000029.1, forward strand.
CCTGGCGATGACCGACAGCCAGACGCACCGGGTGACCCGCGCCATCGAATGGCTCAACCGCAACTTCGACAAGGCCCTGCGCATCGAGGACCTGGCCCGCGAGGTCAACCTCAGCGCCTCCACCCTGCACCACCGCTTCAAGGAAGTCACCGCGCTCAGCCCGCTGCAGTACCAGAAGCAGCTGCGCCTGCAGGAGGCGCGCCGGCTGATGCTCTCCGAGGGCCTGGAAGTGGCGGTGGCCGGCCACCGCGTGGGCTACGAGAGCCCCTCGCAGTTCAGCCGCGAATACAGCCGCCTGTTCGGCGCCCCGCCGCTGCGCGACCTGGCCAGCCTGCGCAACGCGCTGGGCGATACGGCGATGCCGGCCTGAACGGCGGAAAGCTCTTCGTAGGCGTGAGCTTGCTCGCGAACCGCAGAAACGTAGGGCGTATAACCGTTCGCGGTTATACGCCGCCTGACCTCGATCTACCCTCGCTCCATGGCGACCCGTTCGCGGCTTTCCGCCATGGCGATGGGTATCGCTCCGCTCGTCCCATCCTACGACGCTTCTCGTAGGCGCGAGCTTGCTCGCGAACCCGGCCTGTCAGCGCGCCTTGCGCACGCCCTCGGCCAGCTCGCGGCACAGGCCCAGCACGCCTTCGACGGCGTCGGCGGAGCTTTGCGCGCTGGCGATCTTGTCCACCAGCGCCGAGCCCACCACCACGCCGTCGGCCAGGCGGGCGACGCTGGCGGCGTGTTCCGGGGTGCGGATGCCGAAGCCGATGGCCACCGGCAGCTCGGTGTGGCGGCGCAGGCGCGCCACGGCCTGCTCGACGTGCTCCAGGGTCGCAGCTCCGGCGCCGGTCACGCCGGCCACCGAGACGTAGTAGACGAAGCCCGAGCTGCCTTCCAGCACGGTGGGCAGGCGCTTGTCGTCGGTGGTCGGGGTGGTCAGGCGGATGAAGTCCAGCCCCGCGGCCTGGGCCGGCTGGCACAGGTCCTCGTTATGCTCCGGCGGCAGGTCGACGATGATCAGGCCGTCGACGCCGGCTTCCTTGGCATCGGCGATGAAACGCTCGACGCCGTAGTAGTGGATGGGGTTGAAGTAGCCCATCAGCACCAGCGGGGTGCTGTCGTTGCCGGCGCGGAACTCGCGGACCATCTTCAGCGTCTTGGCCAGGTTCTGGCCGTTGCCCAGGGCGCGGATGTTGGCCAGCTGGATCGCCGGGCCGTCGGCCATGGGGTCGGTGAACGGCATGCCCAGCTCGATCACGTCGGCGCCGGCCTCGGGCAGGCCCTTGAGGATGTCCAGCGAGGTGGAGTAGCCCGGGTCGCCGGCGGTGATGAAGGTCACCAGGGCGGCGCGGTTCTGCTGTTTCAGTTCGGCGAAGCGGGTCTGCAGGCGGCTCATGCTTTCTGCTCCTGTTGCATGTGGTGCATGACGGTCTGCATGTCCTTGTCGCCACGACCGGACAGGTTCACCACCATGATGTGGTCCTTGGGCAGGTTCGGCGCGCGCTTGAACACCTCGGCCAGGGCGTGGGAGGACTCCAGCGCCGGGATGATGCCTTCCAGGCGGCAGCAGGTATGGAAGGCCTGCAGCGCCTCGTGGTCGGTGATCGAGGTGTACTCGACGCGGCCGATGTCGTGCAGCCAGGCGTGTTCAGGGCCGATGCCGGGGTAGTCCAGGCCGGCGGAGATGGAGTGGGCGTCGATGATCTGGCCGTCCTCGTCCTGCAGCAGGAAGGTGCGGTTGCCGTGCAGCACGCCGGGCACGCCGCCGTTCAGGCTGGCCGCGTGCTTGCCGGTCTCGATGCCGTGGCCGGCGGCTTCCACGCCGATGATCTTGACGCCGGCGTCATCCAGGAACGGGTGGAACAGGCCCATGGCGTTGGAGCCGCCGCCGATGCAGGCGACCAGGGAGTCGGGCAGGCGGCCCTCCTTCTCGGCCAGTTGCTCGCGGGTTTCCTTGCCGATCACCGCCTGGAAGTCGCGGACCATCGCCGGGTAGGGGTGCGGGCCGGCCACGGTGCCGATCAGGTAGAAGGTGTCGTGGACGTTGGTCACCCAGTCGCGCAGGGCTTCGTTCATGGCGTCCTTGAGGGTGCCGGTGCCGGCGGTGACCGGGATCACCTCGGCGCCCAGCAGGCGCATGCGGAAGACGTTGGCCTGCTGGCGGTCGATGTCGGTGGTGCCCATGTAGACCACGCACTTCATGCCGAAGCGCGCCGCCACGGTGGCGGTGGCCACGCCGTGCATGCCGGCGCCGGTCTCGGCGATGATGCGCTGCTTGCCCATGCGCCTGGCCAGGAGAATCTGGCCGATGCAGTTGTTGATCTTGTGCGCGCCGGTGTGGTTCAGCTCTTCGCGCTTGAGGTAGATCTTCGCCCCGCCGCAGTGCTCGGTCAGGCGCTCGGCGAAGTACAGCGGGCTCGGGCGGCCGACGTAGTCGCGCTGGAAGTAGGCCAGTTCCTTGTGGAACTCCGGATCCTCCTTGGCCTTGTCGTACTCGCGGGCCAGGTCGTGGATCAGCGGCATCAGGGTCTCGGCGACATACTGGCCGCCGAAGCTGCCGAACAGGCCCTTGGCGTCGGGACCGGTGCGCAATGTGGACATGGGAAGGTTCCTCTTGTGTCGGTAGGTAGGAGCGCCCCCTGGGCGCGATCGCGGGCAGGGCCCGCTCCTACACCTCCAGGGAAGCACGGCTTTTCGTAGGATGGCGTTGAGCGAAGCGATACCCATCAGCGCAACCGCATGGGTTTCGCAAGCTCAACCCATCCTACGAAGAGCACCTCGGCGCAAGACCGTTGCTCCTACGGAATGTGCCGAGGATACGACTGCCGAGCGGGCGGGAAAAGCGATAAGATCGCCCAGACATGTCAGGAAAACTCACAGGTTGAACGCCATGAGCCGCGACCTTCCCCCGCTCAACGCCCTGCGCGCCTTCGACGCCGTGGCCCGCCTTGGCGGCGTAAGCCAGGCGGCAGCCGAGCTGCACGTCACCCACGGCGCGGTGAGCCGGCAGCTGCGGCAACTGGAGGAAGACCTCGGCGTGGCCCTGCTGGCCAAGGACGGGCGCGGCGTAAAACTCACCGATGCCGGCCGCCGCCTGGGCGAGGCCAGCAGCGATGCCTTCGAGCGCTTGCGCCGCGTCTGCACCGAACTGCGCCAGGCCGGCGGCGAGGCGCCCTTCGTGCTCGGTTGCCCGGGCAGCCTGCTGGCCCGCTGGTTCATCCCGCGCCTGGACCGCCTCAACCGCGAGCTGCCGGAGCTGCGCCTGCAACTGTCGGCCAGCGAGGGCGAGCAGGACCCGCGGCGCGGCGGCGTCGACGCCACCCTGCTGTTCGCCGAGCCGCCGTGGCCCGCGGACATGCAGGTGTTCGAGCTGGCCGCCGAGCGCATCGGCCCGGTGCTCAGCCCACGCCACCCGCGCTTCGCCGAGTTGCAACGGGCCGCGCCCCGGGCGCTGTTGGGCGAGGCACTGCTGCACACCACCTCGCGGCCCCAGGCCTGGCCGCAGTGGGCGCTCGCCCAGGGCCTGGACACCGGCGCGCTGCGCCTGGGCCAGGGCTTCGAGCACCTGTACTACCTGCTGGAGGCGGCGGTGGCCGGCCTGGGCGTGGCCATCGCCCCCCAGGCGCTGGTGGCCGACGACCTCGCCGCCGGCCGCCTGGCCGCGCCCTGGGGCTTCGTCGAAACCGCCGCGCGCCTGGCGCTGTGGGCCCCGGCGCGGCGCACCGACGCCCGAGCCGAACGCCTGGCCCGCTGGCTGCGGGGCGAGCTGGGCTGACCTGGCCGCGCCCTGGCGCGTGGCCATTGGCCGCTGGCGGCAATTTGCTGCACTTCCAGGGCTCGGCTAGTGTCCTACGAGGACATTCAGCACTGTGCGCCGCCAGGCGCGCCAAGGAGCACCCGATGTCGAACCATCACACCTACAAGAAGATCGAGCTGGTCGGTTCCTCGCGCACCAGCATCGAGGACGCCATCAACAACGCCCTGGCCGAGGCCTCGAAGTCGTTGCGGGACCTGGAATGGTTCGAGGTGGTGGACACCCGCGGGCATATCGAGAACGGTGCGGTGGGGCATTACCAGGTGACGCTGAAGGTCGGCTTCAAGATCGCCGACAGCTGACCGGCATTCGCCGCCGCGCGCCCGCGGGCCGGGGCGCCGGGGGCTTGCATGGCCGCCGTGGCGCGGCCGTTCACACGGGCCCAGCGGGCCCTTCGTCCATTCGTTCAGCGAAGGAGCATCAGCCATGAAGAAAGTGTTGTTGGCCGCCGGCCTGCTGGCCCTGGCGGGAAGCGCCCTGGCCGCCGGCAAGCCGTGCGAGGAGCTCAAGGCCGAGATCGACGCCAAGCTCCAGGCCAAGGGCGTCTCGGGCTACACCCTGGAGGTCGTCGACAAGGGCGCGGGCGGCGGGCGCCAGGTGGTCGGCACCTGCGAGGGCGGCAGCAAGGAGATCGTCTACTCGCGGCACTGAAGCTGCCGCGGAACCGCGAAAGGGGCGCCAGTGCAGGCTGTGTGAAAACCTCAGGATCGGTCCCACTGGTTAAAAAACAACCTGGATTTCGCGTTTCTACGTGGATTCTGGATTGGCTGAATAGCCAAGC
>NZ_QGSL01000029.1:1015143-1068771 GCF_003176655.1 Pseudomonas sp. RW407
ATGATCGAAGACGTATCGCTGCGGGTGACGGGGGATTCCGGCGCGCCGCTGCCGGTGCCGGCCTGGCGCATCGACGGCGGCCGGCCGGGGCCGCGGGTGCACCTGCAGGCCGGGGTGCACGCCGACGAGATCGCCGGCATGCTGGTACTGCACCAGCTGCTGCCGCGGCTGCGCCAGGCGGTGGAGCAGGGCCGGCTCAACGGCAGCGTGACCCTGGTGCCCCAGGCCAACCCCTTCGGCAGCGGCCAGTTCCGCCAGGGGCGCATCCTCGGCCGCCATCACGAAGCGACGGCGCGCAACTTCAACCGCGGCTTCCCGGCCTCGGCGAAAGCCACGGGCACTGTGGATAACCTCACCGACTGGCAACGCCAGCTGGCCGCCCTGGCGGCGCCGGCGGACATAGTGCTGGACCTGCACACCGACGACGAGGCGCTGCAGTACCTCTACGTCCACGAGCGCCTGTGGCCGGCGGCACGGGACCTGGCCGCGGCGCTGCGCGCCGAGCTGGCGATCATCTGGGAAGGCGACAGCGACGGCGCCTTCGAGGAAGTGGTGATCGAACCCTGGCTGGCCGAGGGCCGCCTCGACGGGCGCCTGGTGACCACGGTGGAGCTACGCGGGCAGGGCGACGTCAGCGATGCGCTGGCGCAGCAGGATGCCGATGGGCTGTGGGCCTTCCTCTGTGGGCGTGGGGTGATCGACGACGCGGTGGCGTTGCCGGCCTGGAAGGGCGTTGCAGTGCCCATGGGCTTCATGGAAACGGTGTTCGCCCCGGTGGCCGGGGTACTGGTGTTCGAGCGCGAGCTGGGCGAGGTGGTGCAGGCGGGCGAACGCTTCGCCCGCATCATCGCAAGGCCGGGGGACGCGGAGAGTGAAGTGGTGCTGCGGGCGCCGCAGAGCGGCCTGTTCGTCACCCGCTATCGCGACCGGCTGATCCCGCGCGGGGCGATAGCGGCGAAGTTCACCGGGGCGGCGCCTTCCAGCACCTGGAGTTCTGGTGCGCTGGATCCGTGATGGGGGGCAGGTGGAAAGGGTTGTGCGGTGGTTGATTCCGTCCCCTCTCCCCAGCCCTCTCCCTGAAGGGAGAGGGGGCTGTCCTGAGCGAGTGGGAAGTCAGGTGTCATCCTGCACCCTCGTTCGAATTCGCTTCTACGAAGCCAGTGCAAAAGCAGATGGTGCAGGATGAAACCGGACTATCTGCCTGCACGTACGGCCCCCTCTCCCTTCAGGGAGAGGGCTGGGGAGAGGGAGCGGATTTCATCCAGAACACCGACCCATCCGGGAGCCACCAGCCACCAATAAAAACGCCCGCACGAGGGCGGGCGTTTTCGCAAGGCACCGAACTCAGTGGTGCTCGCGGGTGGCGCGGAAGGTGATGTCCGGCCAGCGCTCTTCCATCAGGCTCAGGTTGACGCGGGTGGGGGCCAGGTAGGTGAGGTGGCCGCCGCCGTCCACGGAGAGGTTCTCGAAGGCCTTGTCCTTGAACTCCTTGAGCTTCTTCTCGTCCTTGCACTCGATCCAGCGGGCCGACCAGACGTTGATGTTCTCGTAGGCGCACTCGACCTTGTATTCCTCCTTCAGGCGGCTGGCGACCACGTCGAACTGCAGCACGCCCACGGCGCCGAGGATGATGTCGTTGTTGCGCTCGGGGAAGAACACCTGGGTGGCGCCTTCCTCGGCCAGTTCCTGCAGGCCCTGGCGCAGCTGCTTGGACTTCAGTGGATCCTTCAGGCGCACGCGGCGGAACAGTTCCGGGGCGAAGTGCGGGATGCCGGTGAAGCCCAGGTTCTCACCCTCGGTGAAGGTGTCGCCGATCTGGATGGTGCCGTGGTTGTGCAGGCCGATGATGTCGCCGGCGAAGGCCTCTTCCAGCTGCTCGCGCTCGCTGGAGAAGAAGGTCAGGGCGTCGGCGATCTTCACGTCCTTGCCCAGGCGCACGTGGCGCATCTTCATGCCCTTCTCGTACTTGCCCGAGCAGATGCGCATGAAGGCGATGCGGTCGCGGTGCTTGGGGTCCATGTTCGCCTGGATCTTGAACACGAAACCGGAGAACTTCTCTTCGGTGGGCCGTACCTCGCGCTCGTGGGTGGCGCGCGGCAGCGGCTGCGGGGCCCAGTCGACGATGCAGTCGAGCACCTGGTCGACGCCGAAGTTGCCCAGCGCGGTACCGAAGAACACCGGGGTCATCTCGCCCTTGAGGAAGGCGTCCTTGTCGAACTCGTGGCAGGCGCCCTGCACCAGTTCCAGTTCCTCGAGGAAGTTCTCGTAGAGGTCGCCCAGGTGCGCGCGGGCCTCGTCGGAGTCCAGCTTGTCGATGACCTGGGTTTCGATGCGCTCGTGGCCGTGGCCGGGGACGTAGACGATGATCTTGTCCTGGGCCAGGTGGTAGACGCCCTTGAAGTCCTTGTAGCAGCCGATCGGCCAGGTGATGGGCGCGGCCTTGATCTTCAGCACCGCCTCGATCTCGTCGAGCAGCTCGATGGGGTCGCGGATGTCGCGGTCGAGCTTGTTGATGAAGCTGACGATGGGCGTGTCGCGCAGGCGGCAGACTTCCATCAGGGCGATGGTCCGCGGTTCCACGCCCTTGCCGCCGTCCAGCACCATCAGCGCCGAGTCCACCGCGGTCAGGGTGCGGTAGGTGTCTTCGGAGAAGTCTTCGTGGCCGGGGGTGTCGAGCAGGTTGATCATGTGCTCGCGGTAGGGGAACTGCATCACCGAGGTGGTGATGGAGATGCCGCGCTGCTTCTCCATTTCCATCCAGTCGGAGGTCGCGTGGCGGTCGGACTTGCGCGACTTCACGGTACCGGCGACGGCGATGGCCTTGCCCATCAGCAGCAGCTTCTCGGTGATGGTGGTCTTGCCTGCGTCGGGGTGGGAGATGATCGCGAAGGTGCGGCGCTTGGCGACTTCGGCGGCCTGGATGGTCATGGGTGCGTGCCTGCTGGATTCGGTGACGGCGGGCACGGACGGCCCGGAAAAGCGCGGGATTATAACCCAAAGCCTTGCGTCGCCAGCACCCGCGGCGACGCAAGGCCGGACTTCAATGCTCGTCCGCCGCCGGGCGTGCCTCGCCACGGTAGATGGCGCGCACCAGCGGGCCGATGGACAGGCCCTGGAGCAGGATGGACACCAGCACCACCACGTAGGTCAGGCTGAGGATCAGGTCGCGCTGCTCGCCCAGCGGCAGCGACAGCGCCAGGGCCACCGAGACGCCGCCGCGCAGGCCGCCCCAGACCAGGATGCGGATGGTCCCGCGCGGCACCTGGCGGCCGCCGGCCTCGGTCTGGCGCAGCACCAGGATGGCCGGGGCCACGGTGAGCAGGCGCGAGACCAGCACCGCGCCGCCGAGGACGAAGGCGGCCACCACGTGCAGCCAGTTGAACGGCAGCAGAAGCAGCTCCAGGCCGATCAGGGCGAACAGCAGGGCGTTGAGGATCTCGTCGATCAGCTCCCAGAACTTGTCGACGTAGCGCCGCGTCTCGTCGGACATGGCGTACTGGCGGACGTGGTTGCCGATGATCAGCCCGGCCACCACCATGGCGATCGGCGCCGACACGTGCAGGCGCGCGGCCAGGGCGGCGCCGCCGATGACCAGGGCGAGGGTCAGCATCACCTCCACCTGGTACTGGTCGATGCCGCGCATCATCAGGAACACCCCGTAGCCCAGGGCCGCGCCGAACAGCACGCCGCCCACGGCCTCCTGCAGGAACAGCCAGGTGGTGGCCGAGACGGTGGGCGCCTCGCCGGCCTGGAGGATGCCGAAGAGGATGGTGAACACCACCACCGCGGTGCCGTCGTTGAACAGCGACTCGCCGACGATGGTGGTGGCCAGCGGCTTGGGCGCGCCGGCCGAGCGCAGGATGCCGAGCACGGCGATGGGGTCGGTGGGCGAGATGAGCGCGCCGAACAGCAGGCAGTAGATGAAGTCCACGTGCCAGCCGAACAGGGCGAAGGTGTAGTAGGCCAGGTAGCCGATCACCGTGGTGGCGATCAGCACGCCGAAGGTGGCCAGCAGGCCGATGGGCCACTTGTAGTTGCGCAGGTCGCCCAGGTTCACGTGCAGGGCGCCGGCGAACAGCAGCGCGGGCAGGAACCAGGTCATCAGCACTTCGGAGAAGTCGATGCGGCGGATGATCTGCTGCATCTCCACCTCCAGCACCGGGTAGCCGGCCATCGACAGGCCCTGGGCGATGAGCGAGAACACCAGCGCCGTGGCCATCACGCCGATGGTCGGCGGCAGCCGCACGAAGCGGTAGTTCACGTAGGTGAGCAGGGTGGTGAGCGTGATGAACGCCGCGGCGAGGTCGAGCATGATGCAGGTACTCCTTGGCAAGGCAAGTGGGCCGGCCCCAGTGACCTATCCCTGGGTCGGGGGCACGCGGAAAAGGAACCGGATGATAACCGGATACGGCGGGCGTGTTGGCGAACGCCGAGGTTTTGTCCGACAGGGGCGGGGAGTATGGGTTCCTCCCATGGTGGGGGTTTCCGAGGCTGGTGCGCGAACTTTCTCCAACGCAAGGTGCGTGGCGACGCTTCGGCTGAACCCCCGCCGTTGTCCCCGGTCTGTCAAAAAGAAGGGGGATGATCGGATCGATCCGAAAGTGCGTCCGATACCCCTGGAAACCCCGTGCTGTGCGGTATTCCGTGCATTTTGTCGAGTATCTAGAACAGTCAACCGGCCAGGCGACAAAGGGATTCGGGAAAGCGGCAATTTCTGGTTGAACTCGCGGACTTCAGGTCCTAAAGTTCGCGCCCGAACGTCCATGCTGGAAACGATCCATCCGGCTCAAGTACTGACGACGAGAGATCGCAGGTCGCGGACCGCGGTCGCGATACTCGGCGACATGCCTTGGGAAGTAGGCGAACCAAAGTGGGGAAACGGATTAGACGTTCAGCTTCACCCCTACGTATCCATGTGTTTTGCCATTGGGAGTCCCAACCATGTCCATCAAGGTCGAGGATTACTTCGCCCCTGAAACCTTCCAGCGCATGAAGGCATTCGCCGACAAGCAGGAAACCCCCTTCGTCGTCATCGACAAGCAGACCATCGCCAACGCCTACGACCAGCTGACCCATTGCTTCCCGTTCGCCAAGGTGTACTACGCGGTCAAGGCCAACCCGGCCACCGAGATCACCGAGTTGCTGCGCGACAAGGGCTCGAACTTCGACATCGCCTCGATCTACGAGCTGGACAAGGTGATGAAGACCGGCGTGGGCCCGGAGCGCATCAGCTACGGCAACACCATCAAGAAAGCCAAGGACATCCGCTACTTCTACGAGAAGGGCGTGCGCCTGTTCGCCACCGACTCCGAGGCCGACCTGCGCAACATCGCCAAGGCCGCGCCGGGCTCCAGGGTCTACGTGCGCATCCTCACCGAGGGTTCGACCACCGCCGACTGGCCGCTGTCGCGCAAGTTCGGCTGCCAGACCGACATGGCCATGGACCTGCTGATCCTCGCCCGCCAGCTGGGCCTGGTGCCCTACGGCATCTCCTTCCACGTCGGCTCGCAGCAGCGCGACATCTCGGTGTGGGACGCGGCCATCGCCAAGGTCAAGGTGATCTTCGAGCGCCTGAAGGAAGAAGACGGCATCGAGCTGAAGATGATCAACATGGGCGGCGGCTTCCCGGCCAACTACATCGCCAAGACCAACGACCTGGAAACCTACGCCGAGGAAATCATCCGCTTCCTCAAGGAAGATTTCGGCGATGACCTGCCGGAGATCATCCTCGAGCCGGGCCGCTCGCTGATCGCCAACGCCGGCATCCTGGTCAGCGAAGTGGTGCTGGTGGCGCGCAAGTCGCGCACCGCGGTGGAGCGCTGGGTGTACGCCGACGTGGGCAAGTTCTCCGGCCTGATCGAAACCATGGACGAGTCGATCAAGTTCCCCATCTGGACCGAGAAGAAGGGCGAGATGGAGGAAGTGGTGATCGCCGGCCCGACCTGCGACAGCGCCGACATCATGTACGAGCACTACAAGTACGGCCTGCCGCTGAACCTGGCCGCCGGCGACCGCCTGTACTGGCTGTCCACCGGTGCCTACACCACCAGCTACAGTGCGGTGGAATTCAACGGCTTCCCGCCGCTGAAGGCCTTCTACATCTAAGCCGTAGCTGGACCGAAGAAACCCCGCCGATGCGGGGTTTTTTCTTTTGTCCCGGCCAATGCCTTCCCGACTGCGCCGAGGGGCTTTTCGTAGGATGGGTTGAGCTTGCGAAACCCATGCGGTGGTGATGATGGGTATCGCTTCGCTCAACCCATCCTACGGGCGTAGTGTTCGCCGGAGGTGTAGGCGCGGCTTTTCGTAGGAGCGAGCTTGCTCGCGAACCGGGCTGGCACGGTGCCGGAGGGTTGGTTCGCGAGCAAGCTCGCTCCTACGAAGAGCACCTCGGCGCAGCCTACAGTTCCAGGAAGGCACGGGCGTAGGACCCTGTCCGCGATAGCCGGACGTATCGGCGTGATTCGTGGATTGCCCCAACACCGTGCCCATGTAGGAGCGCGCCCTGCGCGCGATTCGCGGGCAGGGCCCGCGCGGCCTCAACCCTCGTTGGCCTGGCGCACCTGGGCGGTGGCCGGTGCCTTGCCGACCTTGGCCAACTGCTGGTCGCCCGTGGCGTTCTCCAGCGGCAGCTTGTCGAACTCGTGCAGGCCGTTCTTCGCGTAGGGGTCGCCGATCCAGCGCGGCGCCGCGACGAACTCGGGACTGACCAGGCTCTTGCCCGGCTCGTAGCCGTCGTAGTTCAGGCCGGCCAGGTCGGACAGGGTGTGGATCAGGTGCGAACTGCTGTAGGGCCTTCCGCTCATCGCCTGCAGGTCGCGCGGGTGGGCCTGCTGCCAGCTCGGCGAGGTCCAGAGCAGGAAGGGGATGGTATACATCGGCCGCGTCGGGTCGCCCTCGTTGCGCCCCAGGCGGTCGTGCTTGCCGGAGCTGAAGACCTCCTCGCCATGGTCGGAGAGGTACACCAGGAAGCCGTTCGCTTCGCTGGCGGCGTAGCGCTTGATCAGGTTGGCGACCACGAAGTCGTTGTGCAGCACCGCGTTGTCGTAGGCGTTGTAGGTGTCCGCCTGGTCGTCGGAGAGCCCGGCCGGCACGCCCTGGCGGTCCTTGAAGCGGGCCGAGGCCTCGGGATAGCGGTAGCGGTAGTCCATGTGCGTGCCCAGCAGGTGCACCACGATGAGCTTCTTCGGCGCCGGGTCCCTGAGCACCTGCTCGAAGGGCGTGAAGACCACGTCGTCGTACTGGCGGGCGTTCTGGTTGCGCTGGTTGTTCAGGTAGAACTGCTCGTCCGTCTGCTGCGAGAAGGTGGTGAGCATGGTGTTGCGCTTGGTCATGGTCTGCTGGTTGGTGATCCAGAACGTCTTGTAGCCGGCCTGTTTCATCAGGTTGATCAGCGACGGGTCGGTGAGGAAGCGGTCCGGGTGCTGCTCGTCGCCGAAGGTGAGGATCTGCTGCATCACCTCGATGGTGTAGGGGCGCGGCGAGACCACGTCCCTGAACACCGTGAGGTTGCGGTCGGCGGCGGCCAGGGCGTCGAGGTTCGGCGTAGTCGGCCGGTCGTAGCCGTACAGGTGCATGTGTTCGCGGGTGGTGGATTCGCCCAGCACCAGCACCAGGGTGCGCGGCGCCTCGCCGCTGCCGTCCCGCAGGTTCTTCAGCGGCGGCAGGGCGGCGTTGCGGTCGAGCAGCTTCTGCATGTTGTCCAGCTGCTGGCGGTACTGCGCATAGCCCACGGCCAATTGCCAGGGCACCGCCGGCTCCATGCGCTGCTGCACCTTCTCCAGGGCCTCGGCGAAGCTGCGGTCCTGGGTGACCATCTGCTTGTAGAAGGGGTACGCCAGGTTCGCCGCCACCAGCAGCATGGCCAGGGCCACCCGGGCCGGCGCCGGCATGCGCAGCGGGCGCACGCGTCGCCACAGCAGCACCGCCACCGCCGTGTAGAGCAGCAGGGCCAGGCACAGCCAGGTGCTGAAGTACTGGCTGAAGTACTCGCTGGCCTCGGCCGTGTTCGATTCGAACATGACGAAGATGACGCTCTGCGAGAACTCCTGGTGGTAGATGCCGAAGTAGCTCAGGCCGACCAGCGAGGCCGCCCACAGCACCAGGCCGATCAGCGCCGCCAGGCCACGGGTGAAGCGCGGCAGCAGCAGGGCCGGGGCCAGCCACAGGCTGCTGAGGAAGAAGGCGTCGCGGAAGCCGGCGAAGCCGGTGGTGCCGCTGAACAGGATCAGCGCCTGGGTGACGCCGGAGAAGTACCAGAAGAACAGCAGCAGCCAGCCCAGGCCGGCCCAGTCCACCTTGCGGGGGGAGGGGTTGGTTGCAGTCGACACGCTTGCCTCGTCTTGCAGAAGCCGCCCGTCCGGGGCGGTCAGTTGGGCAGCGAGCCTAGCGGGATGCGTGTGAAGAGCAGGGCAAGGGTGTGTGAAGAAAACGTCAAGAGAGCGCTCACAGGCGCTTGAGGGCCGCAGCGAAGAGGTCGGCGTCGGCCGTCTCGCCGATTTCCGCGGCGCGTCGGTAGTAGGCCAGGGCCAGGCTGCGCAGCTCCGGCTGCGGCGCCCGCTCCAGCTGCTCGCGGGCCACCCGCAGGAAGTTCAGGTTGCCGCCTTCCAGGGCGCGCAGCAGCCAGTAGCGCGCGTCTTCCACCTCGCCTTGCTCGGCCTGCGCCGCGGCGTGGCTGAACTGGCCGCGGAAGTCGCCGGCGACGGCCGAGCGACGGTACCACTCGCGGGCCAGCTCGGGGTTGCGCGGCACGCACAGGCCTTCCTCGTGATGGCGGCCGACCAGGTTCATCGACTTGGCGTGGCCGAGGTCGGCGGCGCGCCGGTACAGCGCCAGGGCATGGGCCGCATCGCGCGGCACGCCGCGGCCGGTGGCCAGCAGGTTGGCCAGGTTGTACAGGCCCCAGTCGAGATCCACGGCCGCCGCGCGGGCATAGTGTTCGGCCGCTTCGGCGGGGTCGGCGGGCACGCCCCAGCCGTGCTCCAGGCAGCGCCCGAGCATGTTGCGGGCCATGGCGTGGCCGCGTTCGGCGGCGATGCGGAACCAGGTCACCGCCAGCGCCGGGTCGCGCTCGATGCCCTGGCCGTCGAGGAGGATCTGCCCGAGCAGCGCCTGGGCCTCGACATCGTCCTGGCGCGCGGCTTCGAGGATGGCCGCCGCGGCCTGGCGCGGGTCGCTGGCCAGGCGGGCGCGCAGCTGCTCCACCGAGAGCTCTTCGCGCCGGCGCAGGAGGAACGCCATGTCAGACCTCGACCCAGCGCCGCAGCAGGTTGTGGTAGGTGCCGGTCAGCTCGACCAGGGCCGGGTGCTCCGGCACGTCGCGGGTGAGCTTCTGGATCGCCTGGTCCATCTGGAACAGCAGGGCGCGCTGGCTGTCCTCGCGCACCAGGCTCTGGGTCCAGAAGAACGAGGCCAGGCGCGCGCCGCGGGTCACCGGCTCGACCTTGTGCAGGCTGGTGCCGGGGTACAGCACCAGGTCGCCGGCCGGCAGCTTCACGCGCTGCTCGCCGTAGGTGTCCTGGATCACCAGCTCGCCGCCGTCGTAGTCCTCGGGGTCGCTGAAGAACAGCGTGGAGGAGACGTCGGTACGCACCCGCTCGCGGCCGTTGTGCACGTCGCGCACGGCGTTGTCGATGTGGAAGTCGAAGCTGCCGCCGCCGGTGTAGCAGTTGAACAGCGGCGGGAACACCTTGTGCGGCAGGGCGGCGGACATGAACAGCGGGTTCTGCCACAGGCGCTGGAGCATGGCCTCGGCGATCTCGCGGGCCAGCGGGTGGTTCTGGGCCAGCTGCAGGTTGTGCTTGGCCCTGGCCGACTGGTAGCCGGCGGTGACCTTGCCGTCGCCCCACTCGGCCTGTTCCAGGGCGGTACGGATGCGTGTCACCTCGTCGCGGGTGAACAGGCCGGGAATGTGCAGCAGCATGGCGGGGCTCGGTCAAATGAAAATCCGACGCCGATGATAGACATTTGCATTTGCAGCGTATAGCGGAGGTGGCGAACGGTCGCACGGGGCAAATGTAAATGTTGTAAATAAAGTGCGTCTGATAATATTTACTAATTGATACAGATTCTCGTTTTGCACTAGATTTCGCGGCCTTCAGCAAGTCCCTGGGGAGGGAACTTTCGATGTCGCGTCAAACTGTCGAAGCCACCAGCGCTCCGCGCCTGCTGGTCTCCGCCGTCGGTGTGGCCATCACCGCCATGTCCGGCAGCCACTTCGCCCAGGCGGCGGAATCCACCGAGAAGAAGCCCGCGCAGGATGTGCTGTCGCTGGATGCCGACACCGTCGTCGGCCAGCCGGGCGAGGAAACCTACAACGTCCAGCAATCGGCCTCGCAGAAGTACACCGCGCCGCTGCTCGAGACGCCCAAGACCGTCACCGTGATCCCGCAGCAGGTGATCAAGGACACCGGCGCCCTGACCCTGGTGGATGCCCTGCGCACCACCCCCGGCATCACCTTCGGCGCCGGCGAGGGCGGCAACCCGGCGGGCGACCGTCCGTTCATCCGTGGCTTCAACGCCGAGAGCGACACCTTCCTGGACGGCATGCGCGACGTCGCCTCGCAGACCCGCGAGGTGTTCAACATCGAGCAGATCGAGGTCAGCAAGGGCCCGGGCTCGGCCTACACCGGCGCCGGCTCCACCGGCGGCAGCCTGAACCTGGTCAGCAAGACCGCCAAGCTGCAGGACTTCAACGACGCCAGCTTCACCTACGGTTCCGACCAGACCCACCGCACCACCCTGGACGTCAACCACACCCTGGGCGACAACGCGGCCTTCCGCCTGAACCTGATGAAGCACGAGGCCAACGTCGCCGGCCGCGACGACGTCAGCGTCAGCCGCTGGGGCGTGGCGCCGACCGTCACCTTCGGCTTCAACACCCCGACCCGCGCGACCCTCTCGTACTACCACCTGGATACCGACGACATCCCGGACTACGGCCTGCCGCTGACCAACGTCGACCGCAGCAAGCACAACCCGAGCAAGCCGGCATCGGTCGACCGCGACAACTTCTACGGCCTGACCCACCGCGACTACCGCCAGAGCACCACCGACAGCGGCACCTTCCGCATCGAGCACGACCTCAACGACGACCTGACGCTGTCCAACAGCTTCCGCATGGTCCGCACCACCCTCGACTACGTGGTCAGCAACCCCGACGACAGCCGCGGCAACGTCGCCAACGGCTACGTCTATCGCTCGTCGAAGAACCGCAACTCCACCTCCAAGGGCTGGGTCAACCAGACCGACCTGAAGGCCAGCTTCGACACCGGCTTCATCAAGCACAGCCTGGTGACCGGCCTGGAGTTCAGCTACGAGGACGTGCACAACCGCCCCTACGTGGTGAACCCGGGGGCGCCGGGCAACACCTGCAACGCCGCCCTGCTGGCCAGCGGCGACTGCACCAGCCTGGCCAACCCGACGCCCAAGGACCCCTGGACCGGCAGCATCGTCGACAGCCAGGCCTATACCGACACCGATACCAAGACCTCGGCCGCCTACGTGTTCGACACCCTCAAGCTCAACGAGCAGTGGGACCTGAACCTGGGCCTGCGCTACGACGACTTCGACACCGAGTCCAGCGGCTACAGCACCGGCGGCCGTGGCGCGGCGCCGGGCAACTTCAAGCGCGAGAGCAACACCCACTTCTGGAACTACCAGACCGGCCTGGTCTACAAGCCGCTGCCCAACGGCAGCATCTACCTGGCCTGGTCCACCTCCAGCAACCCCAGCGGCGAGACCGCAGGCGAAGGCGGCCAGGAAGTCAGCGCGGCCAACACCAGCCTGGACCCGGAACGCAACCGCAACCTGGAACTGGGCACCAAGTGGGACTTCTTCGACGAGGCGCTGTCGCTGAACGCCGCGGTGTTCCGCACCGACAAGACCAACGCCCGCGTCGCCGACCCGGACAACAGCTCCTTCCAGGTGCTCGACGGTGAACAGCGCGTGCAGGGCGTGGAGCTGGGCTTCAGCGGCCAACTGATGCCCAAGTGGAAGGTCTTCGGCGGCTACACCTACCTGGACAGCGAGATCCGCAAGTCGAGCACCAAGTCCGACGAAGGCAACCGCATGCCGCAGGTGGCTCCGAACAACTTCACCCTGTGGACCACCTACGAGCTGCTCCAGGACCTGACCATCGGCGGCGGCACCACCTACGTGGACAAGCAGTTCGGCAACACTGCCAACTCGACCTACATCCCGTCCTACTGGCGCTACGACGCCATGGCCAGCTACAAGCTGAGCAAGAACGTCGACCTGCAGCTGAACGTGCAGAACCTGACCGACAAGCGTTACTTCGACCAGGTCTACAGCACCCACATGGCCCACGTGGCCCCGGGCCGCACCGCGCTGCTGGGGGTGAACCTGCACTTCTGATCGCACGGCCTTCCGTGCACCCCGCCCGTTGCTCCTTCGGGCGGGGTTTTCTATGTTTGGCGCCCCGCGCCTGAGGTGAGAGCAAGGTGTTGAAGAAAGTCTGGTTCCAGCTGCATTGGTTCTTCGGCATAAGCGCCGGCCTGGTGTTGGCCCTGATGGGCGTGACCGGGGCGACCCTGTCGTTCCAGGACGAACTGCTGCGCGCCTTCAACCCTGCCAGCCTGACCGTGCAGAAGCAGCCCGGCGGCACCCTGGCGCTGGACGAGCTGGTGCAGCGGGTGGAAGCCGCCGAACCGGGCAAGAAGGTCTCCTTCGTCTGGGTCACGGTGGACGGCGACGAGGCCGGCCGTATCTTCTACACCCCGCCGCCGGGCCAGCGCCGCGGCGAGTCGCGCTACGTCGACCCCTACACCGCAGCCTTCCTGCCGGCGCCGTCCGGGGAAGGCTTCTTCATGTTCGTCATGCAGCTGCACCGCTTCCTGGCCCTGGGCGAGTTCGGCAAGCAGGTGACCGCGGCCTGCACCCTGATCCTCATCTATTTCTGCCTCTCCGGCCTGTACCTGCGCTGGCCGCGCAAGCTGCTCAGCTGGCGCGCCTGGCTGGCCCTGGACTGGCGCAAGAAGGGCCGCGCCTTCAACTGGGACCTGCACGCGGTGGCCGGCACCTGGTGCCTGGCCTTCTACCTGCTGGCCTCGCTGACCGGCCTGTACTGGTCCTACGACTGGTACCGCGGCGCGCTGTTCAAGCTGCTCGACGACGCCCCGGCCGGCCAGCAGCGCCAGGGCGGCCGCGGTGGCCGTGGCGGCGAAGCGCCCAAGGGGCCGCCGCTGGAAGTGGACTACAGCGCCCTCTGGAACACCCTGCGCAGCACCGCCGGCCCCGGCCTTGCGGCCTACAACCTGCGCCTGCCGCCGGTGGGCGGGCAGCCGGCCATGGTGTTCTACCGCCTGGACGACGCCGCCCACGAACGCGCCTTCAACGAAATGCGCATCGAGCCGAAGAGCGGCCGCCTGCTGGGCGACAGCCGCTATGCCGACAGCAGCTTCGGCAAGCAGCTGCTGACCAGCGTCTATGCCCTGCACGTGGGCAGCTACTTCGGCATGCCCGGGCGCATCCTGATGATGCTGGCGAGCCTGGCCATGCCGCTGTTCTTCGTCACCGGCTGGCTGCTCTACCTCGACCGCCGGCGCAAGAAGAAGGCCGCCCAGGCCGCCCGCGCCGGGCTGGGTGACGCCAGTGGCGGCGACGCCTGGCTGGTGGGCTACGCCAGCCAGAGCGGCTTCGCCGAACAACTGGCCTGGCAGAGCGCCGGGCAGCTGCAGGCCGCGGGCCTGGCGGTGCGCGTGGAACCCCTGGCGCGCCTGGACCGCCAGCAACTGGAACAGACGCGCAATGCGCTCTTCGTGGTCAGCACCTTCGGCGACGGCGAGGCCCCGGACAGCGCCCGCGGCTTCGAGCGCAAGCTGCTCGGCGAAGCCGCCGGCCTCGGCCAGCTGCGCTTCGCCATGCTCGCCCTGGGCGACCGCCAGTACCAGGCCTTCTGCGGCTTCGCCCGGCGCTTGCAGGGCTGGCTGCAAGGGCAGGGCGCGCAGCCGCTGTTCGACGGCGTGGAAGTGGACAACGGCGACGCCGCGGCCCTGCGCGACTGGCAACAGCGCCTGGCGCAACTGACCGGCACGGCCGCGCCGGCGCCCTTCGCCGCTGCGCAGTTCGAGCTGTGGAGCCTGGCCGCCCGCGAGCACCTGAACCCCGGCAGCCAGGGCCAGTCCACCTGGCTGCTGCGCCTGCAACCGCCGGCCGGCAGCGCCGCCGACTGGCGCGCCGGCGACCTGGTGGAAATCCTCCCGCAGCATCCCCGCGAGCGCGTGCTGGCTTGGCTGGCGCGCCTGGGCCTGGACGGCCAGGCCCGCGTCGAGGTCGAGGGCGGCAGCGTGGCCCTGGCCGATGCCCTGGCCGGGCGCGAACTGCCGGTTTCCCACGGCCATCTGGTCGGCCTGCACCCGCAAGCCGTGCTGGATGCCTTGGTGCCGCTGGCAGCGCGGGAATACTCCATCGCCTCGCTGCCCAGCGACGGCGCCCTGGAGCTGATCGTGCGCCAGGAACGCCACCCCGACGGCAGCCTGGGCGTGGGCTCCGGCTGGCTCACCGAATACCTGCAGCCGGGCGCCGGCCTGGCCCTGCGCCTGCGCCGCAACGCCGGCTTCCACCTGCCGGAGGACGACCGCCCGCTGCTGCTGATAGGCAACGGCACTGGCCTGGCCGGCCTGCGTTCGCTACTGCGCGCCAGCATCGGCGCCGGCCGCCGGCGCAACTGGCTGCTGTTCGGCGAACGCAACCGCGAGCACGACTTCTACTGCCGCGAAGAGCTGGAGGACTACCTGCTCAGCGGCGAACTGCAGCGCCTGGACGTGGCCTTCTCCCGCGACCAGGCGGAAAAGGTCTACGTGCAGGACGTGCTGCGCGAACGCACCGTGGAATTGACGCAGTGGCTGGAAGAGGGCGCCGCCATCTACGTATGCGGCAGCCTGGAAGGCATGGCCGGCGGCGTGGACGCGGTGCTGCGCGAAGCGCTGGGCGACCTGGCGGTGGAGGCGTTGCTGGAGGAGGGGCGCTATCGGCGGGATGTTTATTAGGGCGGCAGGCTGCAGGATGTAGGGGGATAACGCCTCAGGTGTTATTCGCCGCCTCGGCGCCAAGCGATAACGGCGGATAACCGCGAACGGTTATTCCCCTACGTCTCTACGGCCATGCGTGTTCCACAACCTGTAGGAGCGGGCCCTGCCCGCGATTTCGCGCGCAGGGCGCGCTCCTACAAGGGAATGGCGTGGTGGGGCAGCGTAGGAGCGGATTCATCCGCGAATCGCGCCGATATGCCCGGTCATCGCGGACAAGGTCCGCTCCTACGGGGAGAATGCCGTGTTTCCCAGCTACCTGTAGGAGCGGGCCCTGCCCGCGATTTCGCGCGCAGGGCGCGCTCCTACAGGGGAATGGCATGGGTGGGGTAGCGTAGGAGCGGATCTCATCCGCGAATCGCGCCGATATGCCCGGTTATCACCTGTAGGAGCGAGCTTGCTCGCGAACCAATCCCGGCTCCGTGCCTGCCCGGTTCGCGAGCAAGCTCGCTCCTACGAAGAGCACCGCACCTTCAGATCCAGAGAATGAACGCCAGGATCGCCCCGAAGAACGTCCACTTCTGCAGGTAGTACAGCTTGCGGTTGCGCTTCTTCAGTGCCTTGCCCTGCAGGCGGATCTTGTACAGCGTGCCGAAGGCGCGGTTGATGCCGCCGGTCTTGTCGCCGTCGTCGTTGGGCGAGGCCGCGGCGGCCATCACGTTGCGGCTGAACCAGCGGTTGAAGGCCTGCGCCCAGCGGTATTTCAACGGCCGCTCGACGTCGCAGAAGAGGATCACCCGGTCGTGCCCGGTGGTGTTCTCGGCGTAGTGGATGTAGGTCTCGTCGAACACCACGGCCTCGCCGTCCTTCCACGAATAGCGCTGGCCATCGACCTCGATGAAGCAACCCTCGTCGTTCGGGGTGAACAGCCCCAGGTGGTAGCGCAGCGAGCCGGCGTAGGGGTCGCGGTGGCGCACCAGGCGCGAGCCCGGCGGCAGCTCGGCGAACATCGCCGCCTTCACCGAGGGGATCTCCCGCAGCAGCGCGGTGGTCTGCGGGCAGACCACGTCGGCCGAGGGGTGGGCGTCGTCGTACCACTTCAGGTAGAAGCGCTTCCAGCCGGTCTTGAAGAAGGAGTTGAAGCCGACGTCGTTGTACTGCTCGGAGCGCTTGATGCTGCCGGCCTCGCGCAGGCGCAGGGCCTCGGCGCGGATGACTTCCCAGTTGTCGGTGAGCTTCTGCATCTCCGGGAAGGCGTTGGGCGTCAGGTAGGGGGTGTTGGGCACCTTGGAGAACAGGTACATGAAGCAGTTCAGCGGGGCGAGGAAGCTGGAGTGGTCGCTCAGCTGCCGGGACAGCTTGTGACGGACCTTGCCACGCACGTGCACATAGGCGATGCAGGCCGCGTAGGCCGCCAGGATCAGGGCTTTCATCTTCGATTCGATGGCTTTCGGCGGGAGGAAGCGGAGGATATTACTCCCCTGAATCGTTACTGAATATTCCTAAGACTAAATGATGGCCCTCTGGTTTACCCTAGGGATGTTTCCGGAACTCGCCGGCGAAGTCGAGGCAGTATCATGACCGATCAGTCAACCCGCATCCTGCTCAACTGCGACATGGGGGAAAGCTACGGCGCCTGGCGCATGGGCGACGACGTCCACGCCATGCCGCTGATCGACCAGGCCAACCTGGCCTGCGGCTTCCATGCCGGCGACCCGCTGACCCTCCAGCGCACCGTGCGCCTGGCGGTGGAACAGGGCGTGAGCATAGGCGCGCACCCGTCCTACCCCGACCTGGCCGGCTTCGGCCGCCGCCACATGAGCTGCTCGCCGGAAGAGGTGCAGGCCCTGGTGCTGTACCAGGTGGGCGCGCTGGACGCCTTCTGCCGCGCCGCCGGCACCCGCGTCGACTACGTGAAGCCCCACGGCGCGCTGTACAACGACCTGGTCCGCGACGACGCCCTGCTGGCCGCGGTGCTCGACGCCTGCGCGGCCTACCGCAAGGGCCTGCCGCTGATGGTCCTGGCCCTGGCCGACAACCGCCGCGAACTGGCCCTGGCCGATGCCGCCGACGTGCCGCTGATGTTCGAGGCCTTCGCCGACCGCGCCTACCTGCCCGACGGCCAGCTGGCCCCGCGGCGCCTGGCCGGCGCGGTGCACCACGAGCCGCAGCGCATCCTCGACCAGGCCCTGGCCATCGCCCGCGGCGAGCCCTTCCCGGACATCGACGGCAACCCCCTGCGGCTGCGCGCCGACAGCCTCTGCGTGCATGGCGACAACCCCGAATCCCTGGCGGTGCTGCGGCGCCTGCGTGGCCTGCTGGACGCCGCATGATCCGCGTCGAGCCCTTCGGCGCCGAAGCCCTGCTGCTGACCCTGGCCGAACGCCCGGACGCGCACCTGCCGCTGCGCATCGCCGCCCTGGCCGGACGCCTGCGCGCGGCCCTGGGCGAGCTGCTGACCGACCTGGTGCCGGGCTGGACCACCCTGCTGCTGCACTACGACCTGCGTCGCACCGACGCCCTCGACCTGCAGCGCCGCCTGGCGCCCCTGCTGGCGGGCTGGCCCGGCCCCGAGCCGGACGACGCCGCCGGCCGCCTGCACGAAATCCCGGTGTGGTACGCCGGCGAGGACCTGGCGGAAGTGGCGCGGGCCTGCGGCCTGGGCACCGGGCAGGTGATCGAGCTGCACTGCGCCCGCGAGTACCGCGTGGGTGCCATCGGTTTCGCCCCGGGCTTCGCCTACCTGGGCGAGCTGGACGAGCGCCTGGCCCTGCCGCGCCGGGCCCGGCCGCGCACCCGCGTGGCGGCCGGCAGCCTGGCCATCGCCGAGCGGCAGACCGCGGTCTATCCACAGGCCTCGCCGGGCGGCTGGCACCTGCTGGGGCTCACCGCGCAACGCCTGTTCGATCCACGACGCGAGCCACCCTGCCCGCTGGCAGTCGGCGACCGGGTGCGCTTCCTGCCCATCGACGAAGCCGCCTTCCGCCGCGCCGGAGGACGCCCATGAGCGGCCTGCGGGTGCTCAGGGCCGGGCCGCTGAGCCTGTTGCAGGACGCCGGCCGCCATGGCTGGCAGCACCTCGGGGTATCGCCGGGCGGGGCTGTGGATATCGATTCCGCGGCCTGGGCCAACCATCTGCTGGGCAATGCCTGGGGCACGCCGCTGCTGGAAGTGGCCCTGGGCGGCCTGCGCCTGCGGGCCGAGGTGGACTGCTGGCTGGCGCTGTGCGGTGCGCAGTTACCGGTTCGGGTGGATGGCGAAGCGCGTCCCGGCTGGTCGCGCTTCATTGTGCATGCCGGGCAGGAACTGGAACTGGGCTTCGCCGCCAGCGGCCAGCGCGCCTACCTGGCGGTGGCGGGCGGCTTCCATGTCGAACCGGTGCTGGGCAGCATCGCCACCCAGCGCCGCGAGGGCCTGGGCGGCCTGCACGGCGACGGCCGGGCGCTGGCGGAGGGCGACCTGCTGCCCTGCGCGGCCAGCGGCGAAGCCTTCGCGCGCGGCGCCAGCGTGCCCTGGCCCTACGTGCCGGACTACCGCGAGACGCCCGTGCTGCGCGTGCTGCACGGTGGCGATGCGGACGCCTTCGAGCCCGGGCAGCGCGCGGCTTTCTTCCGCCGCGCCTGGCAGCTCAGCCCGCAGTCCGACCGCATGGGCGCGCGCCTGCAGGGCGAGCCGCTGTGCGCGCCGCGCCGGCAGTGGTCGCTGGGCATGGTCCGCGGCGCCATCCAGGTGCCGCCGGACGGCCAGCCCATCGTCCTGCTGGCCGACCACCAGAGCATGGGCGGCTACCCGCTGCTCGGCTTCGTCCACCCCCTGGACCTGGGCCGTCTGGCGCAGTGCCCGGCCCACGCCGAGGTGCGCTTCGCCGAGACGACCCTGGAAGCGGCCCAGGACGAACTGCGGCGGTTCTACCGTTTCTTCCGCGGCTAGCGGGGCAGGTGCTGCAGGGGCAGCGGCGCCGATTCCTTGAGGGTGCTGATGGCGAAGTTGCTGCGGATGTCGCTCACCCCGGGCAGCTTCAGCAGGGTGCCGGTGAGGAAGCGCTCGTAGGCGCGCAGGTCCGGCACCACCACTTGCAGCAGGAAGTCCGACTCGCCGGAGACCAGGTGCACCGAGATCACCTCGGGCAGGTCGATCACCGCCTGGCGGAAGGCCTCGGCCTGTTCCTCGTGGTGGCGCTCCACCTTGATCCCGACGAACACCGTCAGGCCCAGGCCGACCTGGTCGCGGTCCAGGTCGGCGCCGTAGCGGCGGATCACCCCGGCCTCCTCCAGCAGGCGCACGCGGCGCAGGCAGGGGGAGGGCGACAGGCCGATGGCCTCGGCCAGCTGCACGTTGCTCAGGCGGCCGTCGCGCTGCAGCGCGGCGAGGATGCGGTGGTCGTAGGCGTCCAGTTTGTGGTTTGGCATATCTGGCCAGCTTTCAGGATTTGGATTGGCAGATCATGCCAAAACTACCTGAGCTGGCAAGCCGAATACGCAAGCACCTGCCCTGGCCGTCGGGCATAGAATCCTTGACCGGAATCCCTTCCTGCGGAGTGCGAACCATGGATTTCGGCGTCTTCCTGCTAGCCCTGGCGATGGTCTACCTGTTGCCCGGGCCGGACATGCTCCTGCTGCTGCACACCGGCGCCAGCCGCGGCGGCCGCGCGGCCCTGGTCACCGCCCTGGGCCTGGCCACGGCGCGGGCCTGCCACGTGGCGCTGGCCGGTGCCGGGCTGGCCCTGCTGTTCCGCAGCGTGCCCTGGACCTTCGATGCGGTGCGCCTGGCCGGCGCGGCCTACCTGGCGTGGCTGGGGCTGCGCATGTTGCTGGGGCGGCCGTCGTTGGCGGGTATCGAGCTTGTGGCCGAGGTCCAGGCGCGGAGTTGGCGGCGGGCTTTTGGCAATGGGTTGTTGACCAACCTGCTCAATCCCAAGGCGTTGCTCTTCTGTTCGGTGCTGTTGCCGCAGTTCGTGCGGCCGGATGCGGGGCCGTTGGCGTTGCAGTTTGGCGCGCTGGGGGCTGTGCTGGTGTTGGTGGGGTTGGTGTTCGATAGTTTCTATGCGTTGAGCGGGGCGCGGTTGGGGCGTTGGTTGGAGCGGCATGCCTTGGCGCAGCGGGTGCAGCAGTGGGCCTTTGCTTCCCTGCTGATCGGGTTCGGGGCTCGGTTGGCTTTGTTGAGGGAGCTGTAGGCGCGAGCTTGCTCGCGAATGGTTTTCGCCGGTGGTTGTGGGGGTGGGCGGGTTCGCGAGCAAGCTCGCTCCTACAAGAGGAGATGGGTGTGTGGAGGCGTTGTGGATTACAGGGATGCTCCGTTCCCCTCACCCCCGCCCTCTCCCTGGGGGAGAGGGGGCTTGTCCGTGCCGGTTGGAGGTGTGGTTTCAGTCGGACGGCACGGAGAGATATCCGGCTAACTGCAGAACATCCGCTTCTGCCCAACGGTCCCCTCTCCCTTTGGGAGAGGGTTAGGGTGAGGGAGCGAGGTCGAGCATAGGCACCATCGTCTCCGGCAGCGCCTCTACCCGTCCTTCACCCCAGAAACTGCTCCGCATGGTGACAAGCCACTTGCCGCTCATCCAGCGGCCGCAGCGCCGGCACCTCCACCTTGCAACGCTCCGTCGCATAGGGGCAGCGCTTGTGGAAGGCGCAGCCGCTGGGCGGGTTGAGCGGGTTGGGCAGCTCGCCCTGGATCTTGATCTTCGGCTTGCCCGGGTCCGGGTGGATCGCCGGGGTGGCCGAGAGCAGGGCGCGGGTGTAGGGATGCAGCGGGCGTTCGTAGAGCTTGTCCGCCGGGCCCATTTCCGCCGGGCGGCCGAGGTACATCACCAGCACGTCGTCGGCCACGTGGCGCACCACCGCCAGGTTGTGGGAGATGAACACGTAGGCGGTGCCGAACTCTTCCTGCAGGTCCATGAACAGGTTGAGCACCTGGGCCTGGATCGACACGTCCAGCGCCGAGGTCGGCTCGTCGGCCACCAGCACCTTGGGCTGCAGCATCATGGCGCGGGCCAGGGCGATGCGCTGGCGCTGGCCGCCGGAGAACATGTGCGGGTAGCGCTGGTAGTGCTCCGGGCGCAGGCCCACCTGCTGCATCATCGCCTGCACCCGCTCGCGGCGTTCGCCGCGCGACAGGCTGGTGTTGATCAGCAGCGGTTCGCCGAGCTGGTCGCCGATCTTCTGCCGCGGGTTGAGCGAGGCGTAGGGGTTCTGGAACACCATCTGCACGTCGCGGCGCAATTGCCTGCGCTGCTCGTGGCTGGCGCCCTTCACCTCGTGCCCGGCGATGCGCAGGGAGCCGGAGGTGGGTTCCTCGATCAGCGTCAGGGCGCGGGCCAGGGTGGACTTGCCGCAGCCGGATTCGCCGACCACCGCCAGGGTCTTGCCGGCCTGCAGTTCGAAGGACACGCCGTTGAGGGCGCGGACCAGGGCGTGGGGCTTGAACAGGCCCTGGGCGATGTCGTAGTGGCGGGTCAGGTCGCGGGCGGTCAGTACGGCTTCCATCAGACCACCTCCTTGAGGTTCAGCGGGTAGTAGCAGCGCACCGCGCCGCGGACGTGGGGTTCCAGGGCCGGGCGAGTGGCGCGGCAGTCGTCGTGCACGTAGGGGCAGCGCGGCGACAGCAGGCAGCCCTGCGGGCGGTCGTAGCGGCCGGGGACGATGCCGGGCAGGGTGGCCAGGCGCTCCAGGCCTGCGCTGTGCTCGGGAATCGCCTTGAGCAGCGCCTCGGTGTAGGGGTGGGTGGGCAGGTCGAACAGCGCCGGCACCTGGCCGATCTCCACCGCCTGGCCCGCATACATCACGCAGACGCGCTGGGCGGTCTCGGCGACCACGGCGAGGTCGTGGGTGATCAGGATCAGCGCCATGCCCTCGTCGCGCTGCAGGTTCAGCAGCAGTTCCATGATCTGCGCCTGGATGGTCACGTCCAGTGCCGTGGTGGGCTCGTCGGCGATCAGCAGCTTGGGCTCGCCGGCGATGGCCATGGCGATGGCCACGCGCTGGCTCATACCGCCGGAGAGCTGGTGCGGGTAGGCGTCCAGGCGCTGGGCGGCGCCGGGGATCTCGACCTTCTCCAGCAGCTCCAGGGCGCGCTGGCGCGCGGCCTTGCCGCGCAGGCCGAGGTGCAGCCTGAGCACTTCCTCGATCTGGAAGCCCACGGTGTAGCTGGGGTTGAGGGCGGTCATCGGGTCCTGGAAGACCATGGCGATGTCCTTGCCGACGATGCGCCGGCGCTCGCGGCCCTTGAGCCTGAGCATGTCGCTGCCGTCGAAGCGCAGGGTGTCGGCGGTGATGCGCCCGGGGGCGTCGATCAGGCCCATCAGCGCCATCATGGTCACCGACTTGCCGGAGCCGGACTCGCCGACGATGGCCAGCACCTCGCCCTTGTCGACGTTCAGGTCGAGGCCGTCGACCACGGGTACGGCGTCGGCGCCGCCGAAGCGCACCGAGAGGTTGCGGATTTCCAGGAGGCTCATACGGCGGTCTCCAGCGTGTTGCTCTTGTAGGAGCGAGCTTGCTCGCGAACGGCGGCAGGGAGGAAAGGCAGGTTCGCGAGCAAGCTCGCTCCTACGAAAAGCGCAGTCTTCATCGGGGTCATCCTCACGCCGCGCTCTTGAGTTTCGGGTCCAGCGCGTCGCGCAGGCCGTCGCCCACCAGGTTGATCGCCAGCACGCTGAGCAGGATGGCCAGGCCCGGCAGGCTCACCACCCACCAGGCGCGCTCGATGTAGTCGCGCGCCGAGGCCAGCATGGTGCCCCACTCCGGGGTCGGCGGCTGCACGCCGAGGCCGAGGAAGCCCAGGGCGGCGGCGTCGAGGATGGCCGAGGAGAAGCTCAGGGTGGCCTGGACGATCAGCGGCGCCATGCAGTTGGGCAGCACGGTGACGAACATCAGCCGCCAGATGCCGGCGCCGGCCAGGCGCGAGGCGGTGACGTAGTCGCGGTTGACCTCGCCGAGCACCGCCGCGCGGGTCAGGCGCACGTAGGAGGGCAGCGAGACCACGGCGATGGCGATCACGGTGTTGAACAGCCCTGGGCCGAGCACCGCGACTATGGCCACCGCCAGCAGCAGCGAGGGCAACGCCAGCATGATGTCCATCAGGCGCATGATCACCGGGCCCAGGCGGGTCGGCGAGAAGCCGGCGACCAGGCCCAGCACCAGCCCCGGCAGCAGCGAGATGACCACCGAGCTCAGGGCGATCAGCAGCGACAGGCGGGCGCCGAAGATCAGCCGCGAGAGCATGTCGCGGCCCACTTCGTCGGTGCCCAGCAGGAACTGCCCGCTGCCGCCCTCCAGCCACACCGGCGGGGTGAGCAGGAAGTCGCGGAACTGCTCGCTGGGGTCGTGGGGCGCCACCCAGGGCGCGAACAGCGCGCAGAAGACGATCAGCACCATGAACGCCAGGCCGCCGACCGCACCCTTGTTGTGCGCGAAGGCTTGCCAGAACTCTTTCAGGGGCGAGGGGTAGACCAGGCTCGGGTCGCCGGCGGGAGCGTTTTGCATGGAATTCATCGCGGGCTCCTCAGCGTTGGTGGCGAATGCGCGGGTTGACCAGGCCGTAGAGGATGTCCACGGTGAAGTTGACCAGGATCACCAGGGTGGCGACCAGCAGGATGCCGTTCTGCACCACCGGGTAGTCGCGGCGGCTGATGGCGTCGATCAGCCACTTGCCGATGCCCGGCCAGGAGAAGATGGTCTCGGTCAGCACGGCGCCGGCCAGCAGCGCGCCGACCTGCAGGCCGAACACGGTGAGCACCGGGATCATGGCGTTGCGCAGGGCGTGCACGAACACCACCCGGGCCGGCGACAGGCCCTTGGCGCGGGCGGTGCGCACGTAGTCCTCGCGCAGCACCTCGAGCATGGCCGAGCGGGTCATGCGGGCGATCACCGCCAGCGGGATGGTGCCCAGCACGATGGCCGGCAGCACCAGGTGGTGCAGGGCGTCGAGGAAGGCGCCCTGCTCGTCGGAGAGCAGGGTGTCGATGAGCATGAAGCCGGTCACCGGCGGAATGTCGTAGAGCAGGTCCAGGCGCCCGGACACCGGCGTCCAGCCGAGGGTCACGGAGAACAGCATGATGAGGATCAGGCCCCACCAGAAGATCGGCATCGAGTAGCCGGCCAGGGAGATGGTCATCACCCCGTGGTCGAAGATCGAGCCGCGCTTGAGCGCCGCGATCACCCCGGCCAGCAGGCCGAAGGTGCCGGCGAACAGCATGGCCGCGATGGCCAGCTCCAGGGTCGCCGGGAACAGCGTGAGGAACTCGTGCCAGACGCTGTCGCGGGTGACCAGGGATTCGCCGAGGTTGCCCTGGGCGAGGTTGCCGATGTAGTCCAGGTACTGCTGGTACAGCGGCTTGTCCAGGCCCAGGCGGTGCATGGCCTCGGCGTGCATCTGCGGGTCGACGCGGCGCTCGCCCATCATCACCTCGACCGGGTCGCCGGGGATCATGCGGATCAGCGCGAAGGTCAGCAGCGTGACGCCGAAGAAGGTGGGGATGAGCAGGCCGAAGCGGCGTGCGATGAAACTCAGCATGGTGGTGGAGCACTCCTCATCGCGCGGCTGCCCGCAGGGGTAGGGCGGGCGCCGCTTTTTCTTGTCACTTCACCCGGGTTTCGGCGAAGTTGTTGTTGCTCAGCGGGCTGATGGTGTAGCCCTCGATGTTGCTGCGGCGCACATTGAACAGCTTAGGATGCGCCAGGGGAATCCAGGGGGCCTGTTCGTGGAATATCTTTGTCGCCTTTTCATAAAGTTCCTGCCGTTTCGACCGCTCGTCGGTGCGCCGGGCCTGCTGGATCAGTGATTCGAAGGCCGCATCGCACCAGCGCGCCTGGTTTTCCCCGGACTTCGCCGCCGCGCAGCTGAGGTTCGGGCTGAGGAAGTTGTCCGGGTCGCCGTTGTCGCCGGCCCAGCCGAGCAGCGAGAGGTCGTGCTCGCCGGCCTTGGAGCGCTTGAGCAGCTCGCCCCATTCCAGCGAACGGATCTGCAAGGCGATGCCGACCTTGGCCAGGTCCGCCTGCATCATCTGTGCCGCCAGCGCCGGGTTGGGGATGGTCGGCGAGCTGCCGTTGCGGATGAACAGCGTCAGCTTCAGGCCGTCCACCCCGGCTTCCTCGAGCAGGGCGCGGGCGCGCTCGGGGTCGTGCGGCCAGTCCTGCAAGGCCTCGTTGTAGCCCAGCAGGGTGGACGGGTAGGGGTTGATCGCCGGCGTCGCCGCGCCGGGGCCGAACACCGCGTCGAGCAGGGCCGGCTTGTCGATGGCCAGGTTGATGGCCTGGCGCACGCGCACGTCGTCCAGCGGCTTGTGCTGGGTGTTGAGGGCCACGTAGGTGGTCAGCAGGGCGTCGGTGCTGTCCACCGCCAGGCCCGCCTCCTTCTGCAGCTGCGGCACGTCGGCGGGCTTGGGGTAGAGCGCCACCTGGCACTCGCCGCGGCGCAGCTTCTGCATGCGCACGTTGGGGTCCAGGGTGATGGCGAACACCAGGCTGTCGATCGCCGGCTTGCCGCCGAAGTAGTCCGGGTTGGCCTTGTAGCGCACCTGGGCGTCGCGGGCGTAGCGGCTGAAGACGAAGGGCCCGGTGCCGATGGGCTGGGTGTTGAGCTGCTCCGGCTTGCCGGCCTTGAGCAACTGGTCGCCGTATTCGGCCGAGTAGATGGAGGCGAAGCCCATGGCCATGTCGGCGAGGAAGGGCGCCTCCGGGTGGTTGAGGGTGATACGCACGGTCAGGTCGTCGAGCTTGTCCACCGACTTGATCAGCTCGCCCATGCCCATGGCTTCGAAGTAGGGGTAGCCGCGCGGCGCCGAGGCATGCCAGGGGTGTTGCGGGTCCAGGGCGCGCCGGAAGCTCCAGAGCACGTCGTCGGCGTTGAGGGTGCGGCTGGGCTTGAAGTACTCGGTGCTGTGGAACTTCACCCCCGGGCGCAGGTGGAAGCTGTAGGTCAGCCCGTCGGGGCTGACCTCCCAGCTTTGCGCCAGTGCCGGCACTACCTCGGTGGTGCCCGGGCGGAACGCCACCAGGCGGCTGAACACCGTCTCGGCGGCAGCGTCGGCGGTGACCGCGCCGGTGTACTGGACGATGTCGAAGCCTTCCGGGCTGGCCTCGGTGCAGACCACCAGGTTCTGCGCCAGCGCGGGGCCGGCGCCGAGGGCCAGGAGCAGGGGCAGGTAGCGCGGGACGGGCATGCAGGTTCTCCTACAGCAGGTCGAAGGGGAAGGTGCTGACCAGGCGGACTTCGTCGACGCTGCCGTCGACCTGGTTCTGGCTGGCCAGGTGCTTCATGTACATCAGGCGGAACCTGCTGCGCTTGAGCGGGCCGTCCTGGATCACGTAGGTCCCCATCAGGCCCAGCTCGTGGTGCTTCTCGCCGTCCTGGCCACGGACTTCAGCGTAGTTGCCGTAGGCGCCGTTGCGGTCCCCGTCGTAGTGGGTGCCGTCGATGTCCCAGCCCTTGGCGTACCACACCGCGGTGCTCAGGCCGGGCACGCCGTAGGGCGCGAAGTCGGTGCCGTAGCGCAGCTGCACGGATTTCTCGTTGGGCCCGTTGTAGTCCGACAGCAGCGAGTTGGCCAGGTAGATGGCCGAGGTTTCGTGCACGTAGTCGAAGTACTCGTTGCCGTCGACCTGCTGCCAGCCGAGCATCAGCGAGTGGGCGCCGCGGCTGAGGGTGAAGGCCAGGCTCCAGGTGTCGTTGTCGATGTAGCCGGCCTCGCGGTTGCCGGTGTCGCGGGTGCTGTAGAGGTTGAAGCTGGTGTTCAGGGCCAGGCTCTGGGCATCGCCCAGGTCGTGGGAGAAGCCGAGGTAGTACTGGTTCCAGACATCCTCGAAGTGCCCGCCGTAGGCCGTCACCGAGAGGTTGTCGGCGACCTTGTAGGTGCCGCCGAAGTAGCTGTAGCGGTCGCCCTTGACCTGGCGCGTGCCGTACTCGGTGGTGAGGTCCTCGTCGCCCGCCCCGGTGCGCGGGCTGGCGCGGGTGAAGCTGCCGGCCTGCAGCGAGAGGCCGGCCAGCTCCTCGCTGACCAGCCCCACGCCGTTGAAGCTCGACGGCAGGGCGCGGTTGTCGATGCTGTTGAACACCGGCGTCTCGACCTGGAAGCGCCCGGCCTTGAGCTCGGTGTCGGAGACCCGCAGGCGCAGGTTGGCGACGCCCATCTTCGACCACTCGTCCACCGCCTCGCCGTCGCCGTGGGTCAGGGTGCGGTTGCCGCCGCCGCCGATCACGCCCTTGCCGCGCTCCAGGTTGATGGCGTTGAAGCCGGCCAGGTCCAGGCCGAAGCCGACGGTGCCTTGGGTGTAGCCGGAGCTGTACTGGAGGATGGTGCCCTGGACCCAGGTGCGGCGGCTGTGGGTGAACTCCGAACCGCTCTCCTTGGGGATGCGGAAGCCGAAGCTGTCGTGCATCTGCTCGCGGGAGAAGAAGTTGCGTGTGCTCAGGGTCAGCTTCTGGCCTTCGACGAAGCCGCTGGCGCCGGCCTGGCCCTTGTCCGAATCGTCTTCGGCGGCCCAGGCCTGGCCGAGCAGCCCGGCGCCGATCGCCAGGCCCAGTACGGTGGGTTTGATGTAGGGACACTGCATGGGGTTGCTCCTTCTTTCTTCTTCGTTGTTGTTCGAGACGGCAAACGCATCCCGCCGCGCCTGCCGGGGCTGGCACGCTGGGAGTGAGGCAGTGGCGAAACGAAGGGCCGCCCGGTCTGTGCCGGGCTGGCCTGCCCGCGGTGGGACCGCGGGCTGCGGCTAGGGCTGGTTGCTCACGCCGTAGAACGA
Organism: Pseudomonas sp. RW407; assembly: GCF_003176655.1. Classification (NCBI taxonomy): domain Bacteria; kingdom Pseudomonadati; phylum Pseudomonadota; class Gammaproteobacteria; order Pseudomonadales; family Pseudomonadaceae; genus Pseudomonas; species Pseudomonas sp. RW407. The sequence goes on from NZ_QGSL01000029.1 coordinate 1,042,865, forward strand.
GTTGCGCCCGAAGGGGCTGATGAGGAAGCCCTGCACCGATTTGCGCATGGGCTGGTACACGGTGGAGTGGGCGATGGGGCTGATCGGCAACTGCTGCGCCAGCAGTTGCTGGGCCTGCTGGTAGAGGGCGACGCGCTGGGCGTGGTCGGTGGTGGCCTTGGCCTGCTTCACCAGCTTGTCGTAGGCCGGGTCGCACCACTTGGAGACGTTGTTGCCGTTGACCGCGTCGCAGCCGTAGAGGGTGCCCAGCCAGTTGTCCGGGTCGCCGTTGTCGCCGGTCCAGCCGAACAGGGCCACGTCGTGCTCGCCGGCGTGGGCGCGCTTGATGTACTCGCCCCACTCGTAGCTGACGATCCTGGCCTTGATGCCGACCTTGGCCCAGTCGGCCTGGATCATCTCGGCCATCAGCCTGGCGTTGGGGTTGTAGGGGCGCTGCACCGGCATGGCCCAGAGGGTGATCTCGGTGCCCTCGGCGATGCCGGCCTGCTTCAGCAGTTCCCTGGCTTTTTCCGGGTCGTAGGCCTGGCCCTTGATCGACTCGTCGTAGGACCACTGGGTCGGCGGCATGGCGTTCACCGCCAGTTGGCCGGCGCCCTGGTAGATGGCGTCGATGATGGCCTGCTTGTTCACCGCCATGTCCAGCGCCTGGCGCACCTCGACGCGGTCCAGCGGCTTGTGGGTGACGTTGTAGGCCAGGTAGCCGAGGTTGAAGCCCGGCTGCGAGGGCATGTTCAGGTTCGGGTCGCGCTTCAGCGACTCGAGGTCCGCCGGGCGCGGGTTGAGGCTGATCTGGCATTCGCCGGCCTTGAGCTTCTGCATGCGCACCGAGGCGTCGGTGTTGATGGCGAAGATCAGGTTGTCCAGGCGCACGTCCTCGGGCTTCCAGTAGTCCTTGTTGCCCCTGAAGCGGATCAGCGCGTCCTTCTGGTAGCGGCTGAGCACGAAGGGCCCGGTGCCGATGGGCTTCTGGTTGATGTCGCTGGCCCTGTTCTGCCTGAGCAGCTGGTCGGCGTACTCGGCGGACTGGATGGCCGCGAAGTTCATCGCCAGGTTCTGGATGAAGGCGGCGTCGACCTCGTTGAGGGTGAACCGGACGCTGTGCTCGTCGAGCTTCTCCACCCTGGCGATGTTGCGGTCCAGGCCCATGTCGGTGAAGTAGGGGAACTCGGTGGGGTAGGCCTTGCGGAACGGGTGGTTCCTGTCGAGCATGCGCTGGAAGGTGAAGACCACGTCGTCGGCGTTGAACGCGCGGCTGGGCTTGAAGTAGTCGGTGCTGTGGAACTTCACGCCGGGGCGCAGGTGGAAGGTCCAGGCCTTGCCGTCGGCGCTGGTCTCCCAGCTTTCGGCCAGGGCCGGCACGGCCTCGGTGCCGCCGCGCTCGAACTGCACCAGGCGGTTGAACAGGGTTTCCGACGTGGCGTCGTAGTCGGTGCCGGTGGTGTACTGGCCCGGGTCGAAGCCGGCCGGGCTGCCTTCGGAGCAGTACACCAGGGTGTTGCCGGCGAAGCTCGCCGAGCTGGCCAGCAGCAGGCCGCCGGCAACCAGTGAATGCATGGAGTTACGACGCTTCATACGCATGCCTAACCTCGTTGTTCTTTTTCTGAGGGAGCCGTGCGCTGGGCGTTGTGGGCCTGCGCCGGCTCGGGCGCCATCGCTCCCCCGGAGGCGATGGCCGGATGCCGCCGGGGGTGGCCGGCGAACGTCGAACGCGAAGTTAAGTCAGGCTGAAATTAAGGTCAACTTAAATTCAGTGCCACTGCAAAAATCAGACGGATCCTGATGGCGGGGGAAGGACTCAGGTGCCCGGGTGCTCGCCGAACAGCGGCATGGTGGTGACGGTCAGCACCTCGGCGGTTTCCTCGCCGGCATTGCGCAGGCAGTGGGGTTTGCCGGCATCGAAATGCACCGAGTCGCCGGGGCCGAGGGGGTAATTGCGGCCGTCGATGGTGTAGACGATGTTGCCACTGAGCACGTAGGCGAATTCCGCGCCTTCGTGGGAAATCAGCTCGGACTGGTAGCCGACCGGCATGTTCATCTTCACCGCGTTGAGCTGGTTGCCGGGGAAGGTGCTGGACAGGCGCTCGTAGCCCAGCGGCTGGCCTTCGATGGCGTAGCGCACGCGCTCGCCCTGGTGGGTGTCCGGCTGCGCTTGCCGCGGCTGGTCGAACAGTTCGTTGAGCGGCACCCCCAGGGACCTGGCGATGCTGGCCAGGGAGGAGATGGAAACGCCGGTGAGGTTGCGCTCGGCCTGGGACAGGAAGCTGGCGGTGAGGCCGGATTCGCTGGCCACCTGGTTGAGGGTCTTCTTCGCGGCGCGCCGATAACGGCGCAGGCGCTCTCCGATTCGATCGACGGTCATTGGCTGGGCTCTTGGAGGATGCCGGCAGTATACCGGTGAAGAATCGCGGCGGAAGAGTGTCGGCAAGGTTGACAGGGGGTAGGCGCTTTCTTCGTGGTTTTAATTGTGGCTTAAAATTTGTTTGGCACGGATTTTAAGTAATGCTTAAATCCAGCCGGCATTTTTCACCACGGGAGCTGGGCGATGGCATTGGGCGTTGGGGGCCGCACCCCCGAGCAGGCACTGGCGGGGCTGCATGACATGAGCGGCGGCGTCGAGCCGATCGGGCTGGACGAATACCGGGCCCGCGTGGCCGGCCTGCAGGCGCGCCTGCGCGAGCAGGGTATGGCTGCGGCCTTCGTCGATGCCGGCAGCTACCTGCGCTATTTCAGCGGGGTGAAGTGGAACCCCAGCGAGCGCCTGGTCGGCCTGCTGGTGCCCGCCGACGGCGAGCCGCTGTACCTCGCCCCGGCCTTCGAGGAGGGCACGGTGCGCGACTTCCAGGTGCTGCCGGGGGCGATCCACACCTGGCAGGAGCACCAGAGCCCCTACCGCCTGCTGCTGGACATGCTGGTGGAGCTGGGCGTGCCGGCCAACGCCCGCCTCGGCCTGTGCCCGAGCCTGCCGTTCGGCATGGTCGAGCGCCTGCGCGAGGTCGCCGGCGCCCTGCGCCTGGTGGACGCCGGCGCCGCCGTGGATCACGGCCGGCAGCGCAAGTCGGCCGCCGAGCTGGCGCTGCTGCAACGCGCCAAGGACATGACCCTGGAGGTGCACAAGGCTGCCGCCGGCATCCTCCGCGAAGGCATCACCGTCACCGAGGTGGTACGCTTCATCGAGGCGGCGCACCGCCGCGTCGGCGCGCGCGGCTCGACCTTCTGCATCGTGCTGTTCGGCGAGGACAGCGCATTCCCCCACGGCGTGCGCGAGCCGCGCCCGCTGCGCGAGGGCGACATGGTGCTGATCGACACCGGCTGCCAGTTGCACGGCTACAACTCGGACATCACCCGCAGCTACGTCTTCGGTACCCCCAGCGACCGCCAGCGCGCCTTCTGGAACCTGGAGAAGGCCGCCCAGCAGGCCGCCTTCGACGCCGCCCTGCCGGGCGCCCCCTGCCAGGCGGTGGACGCCGCCGCAAGGCGCTGCCTGGAAGCCGGTGGCCTGGGCCCGGACTACGCGCTGCCCGGCCTGCCGCACCGCACCGGCCACGGCATCGGCCTGGACATCCATGAAGGCCCCTACCTGGTACGCGGCGACGAAACCCCGCTGGAGGCCGGCATGTGCTTCAGCAACGAGCCGATGATCTGCGTGCCCGGCGAGTTCGGCATCCGCCTGGAAGACCACTTCTACATGAGCGCCGAGGGCCCGCGCTGGTTCACCCGGCCGAGCCATTCCATCGACGATCCGTTCGGCCTGGGGGCATAGCCGGCTGCGTGGGGTTGCCATGTAGGAGCGCGCCCTGCGCGCGAAATCGCGGACGGAGTCCGCTCCTACAGGTCACCGGGTGGCACGGGATTTCTCGTCTTCGTAGGAGCGGAACTTTTCCGCGATAGCCGGAGGTTCCGGCGCGATTCGCGGATGAGATCCGCTCCTACGCTACCCCACCCACACCATTCCCCTGTAGGGCCCTGCGCGCGAAATCGCGGGCAGGGCCCGCTCCTACGGGTTGTCGGGTGGCACGGCATTTCTCGTCCTCGTAGGAGCGGAACTTTTCCGCGATAACCGGAGGTTTCGGCGCGATTCGCGGATGAGATCCGCTCCTACGCTGCCCCACCCACACCATTCCCCTGTAGGAGCGCGCCCTGCGCGCGAAATCGCGGGCAGGGCCCGCTGCCGGGTGGCACGGCATTCCTTCCACCGTAGGAGCGGACTTCGTCCGCGATTCGCCCTACGGAACGCGCCTCACGGCCCCAGCTCGACGTGGGTGAAATTGTTCGAACCCAGCGGGCTCAGGGTGAAGCCTTTCACCCGTGGGCTCAGCGCCACGAACTGCTTGGGGTAGGCCAGGGCTATCCAGGGCGCCTCGCGCTGGAAGATCGCCAGGGCCTGGCGGTACAGCGCGGCGCGGGCGTCCTGGTCGGTGGTGGCGCGGGCCTGGCGCAGCAGGTCGTCGAACTGGGCGTTGCACCAGCCGGCCATGTTCTCGCCGCTCTGCGCCGCCGCGCAGGACAGGTTGGGGGTGAGGAAGTTGTCCGGGTCGCCGTTGTCGCCCACCCAGCCCATGAACACCAGGTCGTGCTCGCCGTGCTTGGCGCGGCGGATCAGTTCGCCCCATTCGTAGACGCGGATGTCGGCGCGGATGCCCAGCCTGCCCAGGTCGTTCTGCAGCATCTGCGCGCCTATGCCGGGGTTGGGGTTGGTCGGGCCGCCGCCGGGGCGGGTCCAGATGCTGAGTTTCTGCCCGGGTTGCACGCCGGCCTCGGCCAGCAGCTGGCGGGCCCGTTCGAGGTCGCGCGGCCAGCCCTTCAGGTCCGGGTCCGAACCCCACAGCGTCGGCGGGTAGGGCGCCACCGCGGGGCTGGCGCCGCCCTCGCCGAACTGCGCCTTGCGGTAGGCGTCGCGGTCGAAGGCGAGGTTGATGGCCTGGCGCACGCGCACGTCGTCCAGCGGCTTGTGCCGGGTGTTGATGGCGACGTAGGCGACCAGCAGCGAGTCCAGTTCCTCCACCTTCAGCCGTGGGTCCCTGCGCAGCTCGGGGATGTCCGTGGGCCGCGGGTACACGGCCACCTGGCAGTCGCCGGCGCGCAGCTTCTGGATGCGCACGCTGGGGTCGGGGGTGATCGCCAGCAGCAGGCGCTCGATCTTCGGCGTGCCGCCCCAGTAGTCGGGGTTGGCGGCGAAGCGCACCTGGGCGTCCTTCTGGTAGCGCTGGAAGACGAAGGGCCCGGTGCCCAGGGGCAGGTTGTTCAGTTGCTCGGGCTTGCCGGCCGCCAGCAGCAGGTCGGCGTACTCGGCCGAGTAGATGGAGGCGAAGCCCATGGCCAGGTCGGCGAGGAAGGGCGCCTCGGGGTGGCGCAGGGTGAAGCGCACGGTCAGCGCGTCGAGCTTGTCGATGCGCTCGATCAGCCCCGGCAGGCCCATCGACTGGGCATAGGGGAAGCCGCGCGGGGCCAGCTTGTTCCACGGGTGCGCCGGGTCGAGCTGGCGCTGGAAGCTCCAGAGCACGTCGTCGGCGTTGAAGGTGCGGCTGGGGGTGAAGTAGTCGGTGCGCTGGAACTTCACGCCCGGGCGCAGGTGGAAGGTGTAGGCCAGGCCGTCGGCACTGATGTCCCAGCTCTGTGCCAGCGCAGGGATTACCTTCGTGCTGCCGGGGGCGAACTGCACCAGGCGTTCGTACACCGTCTCGGCCGTGGCGTCGGCGGTGGTGGCGGCGGTGTACTGGGTGATGTCGAAGCCTTCCGGGCTGCCCTCGGTGCACACCACCAGGGGCCGGGCCGGCGCCGGCGCGGCGGCGAGCAGCAACGCCAGGGCCGCCCACGTGGGGCGCCCCGGTCGTCGCTCAGGGTGCGGCTGTAGCCAGCGCAGCATGGCGTAGCGGCCGCCTCGCGGCGGCCACCTGCCTTACTTGCCGACGCCCACGCCGTAGAAGGAGTTGAGCGCGAAGGGGCTGATCTTGAAGTCCTCGACCGTCTTGCGCATCGGCTGGTACACGGTGGAGTGGGCGATCGGGGTGATCGGCACCTGTTCCTTGAGGATGTGCTGGGCCTGCTTGTACAGCTCGGTGCGCTTGGCCTGGTCGGGGGTGCGCTTGGCTTCCTTGATCAGCTTGTCGTAGGGCTGGTCGCACCATTTGGAGAAGTTGTTGCCGTTGACCGCGTCGCAGCTGTACAGGGTGCCCAGCCAGTTGTCCGGGTCACCGTTGTCGCCGCTCCAGCCGATCAGCATGGCGTCGTGCTCGCCGGCCTTGGCGCGCTTGATGTATTCGCCCCACTCGTAGGTGACGATCTTCGCCTTGATGCCGACCTTGGCCCAGTCGGCCTGGAGCATCTCGGCCATCAGCTTGGCGTTGGGGTTGTAGGGGCGCTGCACCGGCATGGCCCACAGGGTGATCTCGGTGCCTTCGGGCACGCCGGCCTTCTTCAGCAGTTCCTTGGCCTTTTCCGGGTTGTAGCCGGCGTCCTTGATGCTGTCGTCGTAGGACCACTGGGTCGGCGGCATGCCGTTCACGGCGAGCTGGCCGGCGCCCTGGTAGACGGCGTCGATGATGGCCTTCTTGTTCACCGCCATGTCCAGCGCCTCGCGCACTTCCAGCTTGTCCAGCGGCTTGTGCAGCACGTTGTAGGCGATGTAGCCGAGGTTGAAGCCCGGCTGCGAGGGCATGTTCAGGTTGGCGTCCTTCTTCAGCGACTCCAGGTCCGCCGGGCGCGGGAACAGGGTGATCTGGCACTCGTTGGCCTTGAGCTTCTGCATGCGCACCGAGGCGTCGGTGTTGATGGCGAAGATCAGGTTGTCGATCTTCACCTCGCCGGGCACCCAGTAGTCCTTGTTGGCCTTGAAGCGGATCATCGCGTCCTTCTGGTAGCGGCTGAACACGAAGGGCCCGGTGCCGATCGGCTTCTGGTTGATGTCGCTGGCCCTGTTCCGCTTGAGCAACTGGTCGGCGTACTCGGCGGACTGGATGGAGGCGAAGCTCATGGCCAGGTTCTGGATGAAGGCGGCGTCGACCTCGTTGAGGCTGAACTTCACGGTGTAGTCGTCGACCTTCTCCACCTTGGCGATGTTGGCGTCCATGCCCATGTCGGTGAAGTAGGGGAACTCGGTGGGGTAGGCCTTGCGGAACGGATGGTTCTTGTCGAGCATGCGGTTGAAGGTGAACAGCACGTCGTCGGCGTTGAACTCGCGGCTGGGCTTGAAGTAGTCGGTGGTGTGGAACTTCACGCCGTGGCGCAGGTGGAAGGTGTAGGTCTTGCCGTCATCGGATACGTCCCACTTCTCGGCCAGGCCGGGGATCACCTGGGTGCCGCCGCGCTCGAACTGGGTCAGGCGGTTGAACACGGTCTCGGCGGCGGCGTCGAAATCGGTGCCGGTGGTGTACTGGCCGGGGTCGAAGCCCGCCGGGCTGCCCTCGGAGCAGAACACCAGGTTGCCGGCGGCGTGGGCGAAGGGAGCGCTGGCGATCAACCCAGCGGCGATCATGGAGCGGATGACGGCATTCTTGCGCATGCTGACCTCAGTTTGTTGTGGTTGTCATCGAGGCACGCCCTTGTGGGGCGTGTCGCCTGAAACTATGCAGGGCACATGCCGGGCGCAAGGGCCACACCCGCCACAGTGTAGAAGCTGTGATGAAGTCGTAAGGGAATGTCGCAATATCGCAAGAAGCCTGCCGCCATGCCGGGGGATGGGCGAGGCGGCGGGCCAGCGGCTCAGGGCATCTGCACTTCGATGGTGCCGTCGGCGGTCACCGTGACCTGGCTGGTGCCGGCCTCGATCTCCGGCGCCGCGCCGTAGCCGGCGTCGGCTTTCATCGCCGCCATGCGCATCACCGGCATCGGCCGCGGCGCGCCGGCGCTGTTCAGGTTCAGGTTGACCAGGCGGTAGCCCTTGCCGCCGAGGGAGTCGGTCAGCAGCTGGGCGCGGGCCTTGAACGCGGCCACGGCGTTCTTCATCAGGCTGTCCTCGTTCTGCTGGCGGGTGGCGTCGGCGATGCTGAAGCTCATGTTGCCCATCTTCAGCTTGCCCAGCAGGCTGGCGGTGAGCTGCGACAGCGCGGCGAAGTCCGGGCTTTCCAGGCGCAGCTCGGCGCGTTCGCGCCAGGCGGTGATCTTCTGCCCCTTGTCGTCGTACACCGGGTAGCTGTTGCGGCTGCCCAGGCTCACGGTCACCCCCTTGACCTTGCGCGCCTCGGTCACCGCGGCGTTGAGCGCGTCGGTGGTCTCGGCGGCGAGCCTGGCCGGGTCGCTGGCCTGGGCCTCGTTGAAGAGGGTCACGTGCATCTGGTCGTGGGCCACTTCCTGGCTGGCCTCGGCGTGCAGCGACACCAGGTTGTAGCGCGGCTCGTCGGCGTGGGCGGCGAAGCTGGTGGCGGCCAGGGCGACGGACGTGGCCAGGGCGGCGAGGCTTTTCTTAAATGCGGACATGATCGACTCCTTGGTCCTGAATGAGTCCCGGGTGCAGGGTAGACGAACCCGCACATGGACCGTCAGACCTTTTGACGCAGGTCGGCGTTCAAAGGGGTTGAATCGCGATAGCCTTTATCTCGTATGCTGTGTCGCTATGACGCACCGAGAGGGGAAGGGGCTTGGCTATACTCGCGCAAATTCCGGAATTCACCATGCGCACACCGGTTTTCCAGTTATCCGCCAGCCGGCAGAACCTGCTGCACCTGACGCTCATCCGTATTCTCGTATTGGCCGCACAGGCCGGTTCGGTGGGCATCGCCTACAAGGCCCAGTTGCTCGCGCTGCCCTGGGCGGCCCTGGGGGTGACCCTCGGCGTGTCCCTGGTGCTGTGCCTGGCCACCGCCCTGCGCCTGCGCGGGCCCTGGCCGGTGACCGAGCTGGAGTACTCGGTGCAGCTGGGCTGCGACCTGATCATCCACAGCGCCCTGCTGTACTTCTCCGGCGGTTCGTCCAACCCCTTCGTCTCCTATTACCTGGTGCCGCTGACCATCGCCGCGGCGACCCTGCCGTGGCTCTACACCATCGTCCTCGCCGGCCTGGCCCTGGCCGCCTACACGGTGCTGCTGGTGTGGTTCCACCCGCTGAACATGGCCCCGGTGCAGCGCGACTACCTGCTGATCTACGGCATGTGGCTGAGCTTCGCCCTGGCCGCCGGGCTGATCACCTTCTTCGTCGCGCGCATGTCCCAGGCGCTGCGCCGCCAGGAGCAGATAGTCGCGCAGCGCCGCGAGGAGAGCATGCGCGACCAGCAGCTGCTGGCCGTGGCCACCCAGGCCGCCGGCGCCGCCCATGAGCTGGGCACGCCGCTGGCGACCATGAGCGTGCTGCTCAAGGAACTGCGCCAGGCGCACCCGAAGGACCCGCTGCTGCAGGAAGACCTGGCGCTGCTGCAGGAGCAGGTCAAGCTGTGCAAGGACACCCTGCAGCAACTGGTGCGCGCCGCCGAGGCCGACCGCCGCCAGGCCATCCAGGAACAGGGCGCCAACGAATGGCTGGAGGCGGTGCTGCGCCGCTGGCACCTGATGCGCCCGGAAGCCACCTACCGCTACCTGAACCTGGGCCCCGGCAGCGCCCCGCGGCTGACGCCGCCCACCGACCTCACCCAGGCCCTGCTGAACCTGCTGAACAACGCCGCCGACGCCTGCCCGGACGACCTCGAGATCAGCGTCGACTGGGACGCCTCCACTATCTGCCTGAGCATCCGCGACCACGGCCCCGGCGTGCCCCTGGCGATCGCCGAGCAACTCGGCAAACCCTTCTTCACCACCAAGGGCAAGGGCTTCGGTCTCGGCCTGTTCCTCAGCCAGGCCAGCGTCACCCGCGCCGGCGGCACGGTGAAGTTGTACAACCACGAAGACGGCGGCACGCTTACCGAGCTGCGCCTGCCGCGCAGTTACGGTGTGGTGTGAACCCACGCGCGAGGAAGTACCCATGAGCGAAGAGAACCTGTTCGAAGGCGAAGAGCAACCCCACCTGCTGCTGGTGGACGACGACGCCACCTTCACCCGCGTGATGGCGCGCGCCATGAGCCGCCGCGGCCTGCGCGTATCGGTCGCCGGCTCCGCCGAGGAAGGCCTGGCGCTGGCCAAGGAGGACCTGCCCGACTACGCCGTGCTGGACCTGAAGATGGACGGCGACTCCGGCCTGGTGCTGCTGCCCAAGCTGCTGGAGCTGGACGCGGAGATGCGCGTGGTGATCCTCACCGGCTACTCCAGCATCGCCACCGCGGTGGAGGCCATCAAGCGCGGCGCCACCAACTACCTGTGCAAGCCGGCCGACGCCGACGATGTGCTGACCGCGCTGCTCTCGCAGCACGCCGACCTGGACAGCCTGGTGCCGGAAAACCCCATGTCGGTGGACCGCCTGCAGTGGGAGCACATCCAGCGCGTGCTGGCCGAGCACGACGGCAATATTTCCGCCACCGCCCGCGCCCTGGGGATGCATCGGCGGACGTTGCAGCGTAAGCTGCAGAAGCGCCCGGTGAGGCGTTAAGGAATTCATAAGACAGGGAGCGCCAACTGGGCGCTCCTTTTTTTTGTGCCGCCCGTGCTGAGCCCGACCCGATGACTGAAAGCGCCGAGTACCGTGCCGTGAACGATGCCGTTCGCGAGCGATTCTTCTCCCAGGTGTGGAAACTGACGGCGCCGTACTGGCGCAGCGAAGAGAAGGGCATGGCCTGGCTGCTGCTGGTCGTGGTGATTGCGCTGTCGCTGGTCGGCGTCGGTGTCTCGGTGTGGGTCAACACCTGGTACCGCGACTTCTACAACGCCCTGCAGAACAAGGACCTGGACGCCTTCGTCCGCCTGATCCTGTACTTCTGCGGCATCGCCGCGGTGGCCATCCTGGTCGCCGTGTACCGGCTGTACCTGACGCAGATGCTGACCATCCGCTGGCGCCGCTGGCTCACCGAGAAGCACTTCGCCGCCTGGCTTTCCGACAAGAACTACTACCGCCTGGAACAGCGCGGCTACACCGACAACCCCGACCAGCGCCTGTCCGAGGACCTCAACAGCTTCACCGACACCACCCTGAGCCTGGGCCTGGGGCTGATCCGCAACCTGGTCAGCCTGGTGTCCTTCTCGGTGATCCTCTGGGGCGTGTCCGGCAGCATCGAGCTGTTCGGCGTCTCCATCCCCGGCTACATGTTCTGGGCCGCGCTGCTCTACGCCCTGGTCGGCAGCTGGCTGACGCACCTGATCGCCCGCCGCCTGATCGGCCTGAACAACCAGCAGCAGCGCTACGAGGCCGACCTGCGCTTCGGCCTGGTGCGCATCCGCGAGAACGCCGAGAGCATCGCCCTGTACAACGGCGAAGGCAGCGAGAACGAACGCCTGATGACGCGCTTCCGCAACGTCTGGGGCAACTTCTGGGAACTGATGAAGGTGCAGAAGCGCCTGACCTTCTTCAGCTCCGGCTACGCCCAGATCGCCATCATCTTCCCCATCGTGGTGGCCGCGCCGCGCTACTTCGCCGGCAAGATCCAGCTCGGCGAGCTCATGCAGATCAACTCCGCCTTCGGCAACGTCCAGGACGGCCTGAGCTGGTTCATCGACGCCTACGCCAGCCTGGCCACCTGGCGCGCCACCTGCGACCGTCTGCTGAGCTTCCGCAATGCCATGGACGAGGTGGCCGGCGAGCACGAGGGCATCGCGGTGCGGGCCGCCGGCGACAACCTGCAGCTCGACCACCTGAGCCTGCGCCTGGCCGACGGCAGCGTGCTGCTGGAGCCCACCAGCCTCAGCCTGCGGGCTGGCGAACACGTTCTCGTCAGCGGTCCCTCGGGCGCCGGCAAGAGCACCCTGCTGCGGGCCATGAGCGGGCTCTGGCGCTTCGGCGCCGGGCAGGTGCTGATGCCGGCGGCGCGCACGCTGTTCCTGCCACAGAAGCCCTACCTGCCGATCGGCAGCCTGGCCGAGGCCCTGAGCTACCCCGAGGCGCCCGGCCGGCACGCCCCCGAGCGCCTGCGCGAGGTGCTGCGGCAATGCCGCCTGGAACACCTGGGCGAACGCCTGGACGAAGCCCAGCACTGGCAGCGCCTGCTCTCGCCGGGCGAGCAGCAGCGCCTGGCCATCGCCCGCGCGCTGCTCTACGCGCCGGCCTGGCTGTTCCTCGACGAAGCCACCTCGGCGCTGGACGACAACGACGAGGCCGCGCTCTACCAGACCCTGCTGGAGCAACTGCCCGGCGTGACCCTAGTCAGCGTCGGCCACCGCGCCGACCTCAAGCGCTTCCACGACCGCCAGCTGCGCCTGGAGGATCGCCACCTGCGCGAGGTCGAGGCGGTGCTGCCGGCCTGAGGCCTGCCCCGCCCGGGGCGCCGTGGTGAAACATCTTGCCAACGGCTTGCACGGGCGGGGTAGGAAAATTCATAAACAGTTGGCAGATTCGCTCATCAGGCCAGCCTAACGGGCCTGCTACCCGGTACCCTCGGCGACTTTCCTCTAAAAGGTTCTCCTGTTTCGTCGCCTGGGTACCCCAATGCACGTTCTCTTGCCTTCCTGGCAGGCGCTGACCCGCGAGCCGCTGCGCCTGGTCAACCTGCGTCGCTGGCTGCTGGCCGCCGCCGGCCTCGCCCTGCTGCTCGGCGCCCTGGCCTTCGCCGCCGGCCTCTGGTTCGGCCGCGCGATGGCGCCCGCCGCCGCCGTGGCCGAGGCCGCCCCGGGCGAAACCCCGGAACAGCGCTTCGCCGTGGCGCGCCTGGGCGAGCTGGCCGGGCGCCTGCAGGTGCTGGAGAAGGACGCCGCCTACCTGCTCAAGGTGGTCGATGGCCACGAGGAAATCGCCCGCAAGCTGGCGCGCATCGACCCCGCCCTGGTGCCCGGCGACGCCGCGGCGCCGCATGAGGACGGGGAGGGCGGCCTGCTGCTGCCGCCGCGGCCGTGCCAGGCCGCGCCGCTGCTCGACGTGCAGCAGGGCACCGCGGCCGCCCGCTGCCTGCGCCGCCAGCTCGACCTGCTGCTGGACGCGGTGTCGCGGCGCAACGCCGACTTCCTCGCCATCCCCACCCATCGCCCGGTGGACAAGGCGCGCCTGGGCTCGGCCTTCGGCAACCGGGTGGACCCGTTCAACCGCCGCCTGGCCTTCCACTCCGGGCTCGACTTCGCCGCGCCCAGCGGCACCGAGATCCAGGCCGCCGCCGGCGGCCGAGTTGTCGCGGCCGGGCCTTTCAGCTCCTACGGCATCCGCGTGGAGATCGACCATGGCAACGGCCTGCTCACCCGCTACGCGCACCTGTCGAAACTCCACGTGCGCGTCGGCGAGGTGGTGATGCCCGGCCAGCGCATCGCCGCCATGGGTTCCACGGGCCGTTCCACCGGCTCGCACCTGCATTTCGAAGTGCTCTACCGCGGCGACTTCGTCGACCCGCAGCACTTCCTCTCCCTGGGCGACATGGAGAAGGCCCTCGATGCGCTGGCCCAGGACTAGGCCCTCGACCACCCGCGAGCTGCTGCGCGCCGAGCACCAGCCGCGGGCGCAGGTGGCGCGCAGCTACCGGCCGCTGCTCTGGGCCGCGCTGGCGCTGGCCGTGGCCTTCGCCGCGCTGCATTTCTGGCGCGGCGCGCAGCAGGACGGGGTGCAGCAGCGCATCGATGAGCTGCAGGCCGGCAATGCCGCGCTGGCCGCCGACCTGCAGCGCCAGCGCCTGCTGGCCGCCGAGGCGCAGGCCACGCGCGAGCAGCTGGAGCGGCGCATCGAGCAGATGTCCGGGGAACTCAAGAAGCTCAAGACCGACCTGGCGTTCTACCGCCAGCAGAAACCCGCCAAGTGATCCGCAGGAGGACGAACATGTTCAACAGCAAGAAGAAGGGGCCGCAGGTGGCGGTGGACAGGTTTTCCAGCCTGCTGTCGGGCAACCTGGCGCTGGTGGGCGACCTGGAGTTCGAGGAGGGCCTGAAGGTCCAGGGCCGCATCCAGGGCAACGTGCGCCACAAGCCGGGCACCCAGAGCCTGCTGGCCCTGGGCGCGGAAGGGCGGATCGAGGGCTGCGTGAGCAGCTACGACGCGCTCATCGACGGCACCATCGTCGGCGACCTGTACGTCGAGCACCTGCTGGAGCTGCATTCCAACGCCCGCGTCATCGGCAACATCCACTACCGCCAGCTGAGCATGGAGAACGGCGCCAGCGTCGACGGCAAGCTCACCCGCCTGGACGAGCAGCGCCCGCTGGAGCTGCCGGCGCCCGAGCGCCCGCGGGCGCGCGCCGAGGAAGCGGAGCCCGCCTGAGGCAAATCGTTAGCACGCGAAGCAGTGCTCCTTGCTATGATCGCCGCAGTTTTTCCTCCGGCGCTTCCCCTCCATGCTCGCACTGCTGTTCCAGACCCTCGGCATCACCGCGCCGGTGTTCTCCATGCTGTTCATCGGCGTGTTGCTCCGGCGCGTCGGCTGGATCGACCAGGGCTTCATCCAGACCGCCTCGGCCCTGGTGTTCAACGCCACCATGCCGGTGATGCTGTTCCTCGGCATCTACCATTCCGACCTGCACCGCGCGGCCAGCCCGGCGGTGCTGACGTTCTTCTGCCTGGCGACCCTCGGCGGCTTCCTCCTCGCCTGGGGCTGGGCGCTCTGGCGGGTGCCGCGCGAGGAACGCGGCGTCTACGTGCAAGGCGCCTTCCGCGGCAACAACGGCATCGTCGGCCTGGCCCTGGCCACCAGCCTCTACGGCGAGCACGGCCTGGCCCTGGGCTCGGTGCTCGCGGCCCTGGTGATCCTCTGCTACAACACGCTGGCCACCGTGGTCCTGGCGATTTACAGCCCGGTACTGAAGTCCGACCCGCTGAGCATCGCCCGCCAGGTGCTGCTCAACCCGCTGATCCTCGGCGTGCTGGCGGCCTTCCCGTTCGCCTGGTGGGGCATTCGGCTGCCGGCCTGGGTGCTCACCTCCGGCGACTACTTCGCGCAGATGACCCTGCCCCTGGCGCTGGTCTGCATCGGCGGCACCCTGTCGCTGCCGGCCCTGCGCAGCAGCGGCAGCCTGGCCCTGAGCGCCAGCCTGATGAAAATGGTCTGGCTGCCCGCGCTGTGCACCGTCGCCGCCTGGCTGTGCGGCTTCCGCGGCGCCGAACTGGGCGTGCTGTTCCTCTACTTCGCCAGCCCCACGGCGGCGGCCAGCTACGTGATGGCCCGCGCCGCCCAGGGCAACGCCGAACTGGCGGCCTCGATCATTGTCATCACCACCTTGGCGGCGGCGCTGACCACCAACCTTGGGCTGTTCATCCTGCAGTGGGGTGGGTGGATCTGAGCTGCTCAACCCCCGAATCGCAGCGTCAGCCGGCAAGTTCGTAGGGCGTATAACCGTTCGCGGTTATCCGCCGTTACACCGAGCTTATGCCCGGTGTCGCAGTCGAACTCGGAGTGCCCGGAAAGAGGCGCTCCGTGACCGAGCTCGAAGCGCGCCTGGGATCGAGGTCAAACGGCGGATAACGCCGTAGGCGTTATGCGCCCTACGTCCTGGATAACCGCCGCCTGTTGGGGAACGGTCTAAGCAGATTCTGAATTCGCAGACGGCATCACTTACTCTGCCCGAAGGCCATTTCAAGCTGTTTTACAGGCGGTTACACTTACCCCTCCAACGCGCGACAAAGGATTGCTCATGCGTTTCCAGGATTCCGCCCGCAGCCTCGCGCTGCTGCTCGGCCTGCTGTGGCTGGCGTCGTCGTACGCCGGGCCGGGCGCCGAATTGTCCAGCCCGGCCGGCGGCTGGCGCTACTCGGGGTTGCTCGACGACCTCGACAGCCCGCGTGTGGCCTATCCCACCCCGCCCATCGACCGCGGCGGCCAGCGTGGCCGCAGCCTGATCGAGGGCGACCTGAAGCAGCTCGCCGGCACCGACCGCGCCCAGCGCCTGGTGGTCAACGGCAACCCGCTGCCCCTGTATACCGATGCCCAGGGGCACTTCGTCCGGCCCTATGCCTTCGGCGCGGGCTCCAACAGCGTCGAGGTGGCCAGCGCCGACGGCCAGTCGCTCAAGCGCGTGCAGTTCTACGAGGCCAACGCCGGGCGCATTCCGCCACGGGTGCGTGTGGCCCTGGGCTGGGACGACCCCAAGGCCGAGCTGGACCTGCACATCGTCACCCCCGACGGCCAGCACGCCTTCTGGGCCCGGCCGCGGCTGAACAACGGCGGCGGCCTGGACCCGGACGGCGTCGACGGCCCCGGCCCGGAAATGTTCAGCATGGTCGCGCCGCTGCACGGCACCTACCTGGTCTACGTGAACTACTGGGGCAATTTCGGTGCCCAGGGCTATAACTTCCAGGCCGGCGCCAACCAGCAGGAGGTCATCACCGCCCAGGTCAACCTGGTGTTCAACGAGAACAGCGTCGACGAGAAGCGCGAGACCTTCGTGGTGCCGCTGCGCACCATCGGCGACCTGGTCCTGGTCAAGACCTTCACCTATTGAGAGCCGTCCCCTGCCAGGGATGCAACAGGATCGAGCACGCATGAGCGACAACACCACCCCCAGTCCCTCCACTCCCGCCGCCGACAGCCCCGGCGTGAAGCGCTGGCCGCTGATCATCGGCGGCCTGGCGCTGGTGCTGCTGGTCCTCGGCGGCCTGCTGCTGCGCTACGTCGTCACCGCGCCGCCCAGCGGCCCGCTGCCGGGGCTGGAGGCGCCGCCGGCCAACGCCCAGGGCCGCGACATCAGGCACCCCGACGCGCTGATCGAAAGCGCCTCGCTCGCCCGCCTGCCCAAGGAGCTGCTGGAGGTGCCGCTGCTGCGCGACACCCTCACCGAGGACTTCGTCTTCTACTACGAGAACGACGGCGACCGCCTCGGCCTGGCCGGCAGCCTGCGGCGCATCGTCTACGAACACGACCTGACGCTGAAGGACAACCTGGTCGAGGAGTTGCTCGACCAGCCGGCCCAGGTCGCTCTGTGGCGCGGCGCCGACGGCCGCCTGCGCGACTTCCTGGTGGTGATGAAGCGCGGTGGCCTGGCCAGGCTGCTGGAGCCCCTGGCGCACCTCGCCGCCGACGACAGCCAGCTGCGCAAGGTCGGCGAGCTGAAGGGCGGCGCCGGCGTCTACCGCCTGCGCTACAACGGCCAGAAGACCCTGCTGTTCGCCTCCAGCGGCGACTACCTGGTGCTGCTGTCCAACCCGAAGATGCTCTTCCCCCAGGCCGCCGACGATGAAATGGGCGAGGCCGACGCCCAGGTCGGCGCCGACCTGGCCGCGCTGCTGGGCGGCGACGACGAGGCCTTCCCCCGCGCCTTCGGCCTGGGCCCGCGCGGCGAGCTGAGCCAGCGCGTCAGCCTCGGCGCCGGTGCCCTGGCCATGGGCTACCAGCGCTTCATCCCGGCCTTCGCCGGGGTGCGCTTCGACAAGGACGCCAAGGGCTGGAACAGCTACCTGGCGCTGAACCCGGTGGAGCGCCAGCCGGACCTGGACTTCACCCCCGTGTGGCAGGCCATGCCCATGGGCGCCAGCGCCTGCGTGGCCTTGCCGCTGACCCCGGGCCTGTACGACAGCCTGCTGGTGCGCCTGGGCGCCGAGCAGAAGATGGCCGCGGCCTTCTCCGAGCACCTGTCCGGCGCCGCCGGGCTGTGCTGGTACGCCGACTCGCGGCTGTACACGCCGCTGCTGGTGGCCACGCTCAGCGCGCCGCCCGGCCCGGAACTGGACGCTGACCTGGGCAGGCTGTTCGCCAGCCTGGTGGGCGCCTACGAGGCCAACGCCGAGGGCGGCAACTTCCCGGTGGACGAGCAGAACCAGGGCGATACCCACAAGTGGCTGCGCCAGGTCAGCTCCAATTTCGGCCAGTACGCCGCCGCCGATGCGGCCGACCCGGACGCCGTCAGCGGCCGCGGCTTCTTCCGTGTCGGCCTGGCGCGGCAGGGCAGCACCCTGCTGTTCTCCCTCGACGACCAGTTGCTGGACAAGGCCCTGGGCACCCTCGACAAGCGCTTCCCGCCGCTGGCCGACGTGCTGCCCAGGGATGCCCTGGTGCCGGCCTACCTGGCGCCGCAGTCGCTGTCCACGCTGCTGCAGCGCGAGACCCTGGACAGCCTGCCGCAGGACATGGAGCCGGTGTTCCGCAACGCCGCCGACAGCCTGCTGCTGCCGCGCCTGAAGGCCCTGGCCGGGCATGGCGGCTATGCCCTCGGGCTGCCCGCCGGCAGCCACGCCGAACAACCCTGGCAATGGCTGCCGCTGCAGTGGCGCGCGCTGTGAGGCCACGGGCGCTGCTGCTGGCGCTCGGCCTGTGGGCCGCCCAGGCGGCCCAGGCCGGCAGCGCCGCGCTCGACCCCGAGCAGTCCCAGGTGTTCCGCGCCTGGTTCGTGCGCATCGCCGAGGAACAGCTGCGCCAGGGCCCCAGCCCGCGCTGGCACCAGCAGGACTGCGCGGGCCTGGTGCGCTTCGCCGCCAACGAGGCGCTCAAGCCCCACGACGCCAGGTGGCTGCGCGCCAACGGCTTGTCCAACCGCTACCTGCCGCCGGAGCTGGCGCTCACCGACGCGCAGCGCACACTGGCGCAGAACTGGCGGCAGGGCGGCGGCCAGGTCGGCCCCTACGTCAATGCCATCAAGCTTATCCAGTACAACAGCACCCTCGTCGGCCGCGACCTCAACCAGGCGCGGCCGGGCGACCTGATCTTCTTCGACCAGGGCGACGACCAGCACCTGATGATCTGGATGGGCCGCAACATCGCCTACCACACCGGCAGCAGCACGCCGACCGACAACGGCATGCGCTCGGTCAGCCTGCAACAACTCATGACATGGAAGGACACCCGATGGATACCCGACCCCGCCAACCCCAACTTCGTCGGCGTGTACCGCTTGTCGTTCCTCGCCCGATGAAGCTGCTCGCGGTGTGCGCCGGCCTGGCCCTGGGCGGCCTGCTGCTGGGCGCGCCGCAGGCGCTGCGGGCCGACGACGAGGTGCCGGCGAGCAACTACGCGCCGGTCAGCGGCGAGTCCTTCTTCCTGCTCGCCGACAGCAGCTTCGCCACCGACGAGGAGGCCCGCGTGCGCCTGGAGGCGCCGGGCCGCGACTACCGCCGCTACCGCATGGAGGCCTACGGCGGGGTGGACATGCGCGTCTACCGCATCGACCAGCCGCTGGACTTCCTCAAGCGCCAGAAGAACCTGCACCGGGTGCTGGCCGAGGGGCAGTTCAAGGGCGAGGGCCTGGCCAACACCCTGGCCTACCTGTGGGACAACTGGTACCGCAAGTCGCGGCGGGTGATGCAGCGCGCCTTCTCCTACGAGTCGCGCAAGCAGGTCACCGAGGTGGTGCCGGAGCTGAAGATGGGCCAGGCCATGAGCGCGCCCACGCCCTACGACGCGCAGCCGCAGTACGCGCCGATTCCCGGGCTGCCGATGGTCGAGCAGTTCCGCTACCCGCTGTGGGACGCCAAGCCCATAGAGCCGCCGAAGGACGTGCAGCTGGCCGGCTCTTCCAGCGAGTTCATCAACGTCTCGCCGGGCAACGTCTACATCCCCCTGGGCAAGCTCAAGCCCGGCCTGTACCTGGTCGAGGCGCTGGTGGGCAAGTACCGCGCCACCACCGTGGTGTTCGTCTCCAACACGGTGGCGGTGAGCAAGATCGCCGGCAACGAACTGCTGGTGTGGTCGGCGCGCAAGCACGAAGGCACCCCGGTGCCCGACACCCAGGTACTCTGGACCGACGGCCTGGGCGTGATGAGCAGCGGCCGCACCGACGCCGAGGGCCTGCTGCGCCTGCAGCACGCCAGCCCGGAGCGCTCCTTCGTGATAGGCGAAGACAAGGAGGGCGGCGTCTTCGTCTCGGAAAACTTCTACTACGACAGCGAGATCTACGACACCAAGCTCTACGCCTTCACCGACCGCCCGCTGTACCGCCCGGGCGACTGGGTGGCGCTGAAGATCTACGGCCGCGAGTTCAAGAGCGCCCGCGACTCCGCCGCGCCCCAGGCGGCGCCGGTGAAGCTGAGCGTGATCGACGCCGCCGGCACCACCCTGCAGACCCTCGACCTGCAGCTGGACCCGAAAGCCGGCAGCAACGGCCGCTTCCAGCTGCCGGACAACGCCGTGGCCGGCGGCTACGAGCTGCGCTTCGACTACCGCGGGCAGACCTACAGCAGCGCCTTCCGCGTGGCCGAGTACATCAAGCCGCACTTCGAGATCTCCCTCGACCTGGCCAAGCCGGACTTCCGCACTGGCGAGGCGGTCAAGGGCAACCTGGTGCTGCTCTACCCGGACGGCAAGCCGGTGGCCAACGCCAAGCTGCAGCTGAGCCTGCGCGCCCAGCAGTTGTCCATGGTGGACAACGAACTGCAGTACCTCGGCCAGTTCCCGGTGGAGCTGACCAGCACCGAGCTTGCCACCGACGCCCAGGGCCGCGCCGCCATCGAGCTGCCGGCGGCGGACAAGCCCAGCCGCTACCTGCTGACGGTGTTCGCCAGCGACGGCGCCGCCTACCGGGTGAAGACCAGCAAGGAAATCCTCATCGAGCGCGGCGCCGCGCGCTACCGCCTGGCCGCGCCGCAGCGCTTCAGCGCGGTGGGCGACCAGGTCGAGTTCAGCTACGCGCCGGAACAGCCCACCGAACTCAAGCCCAAGAGCTACCGCTGGGTGCGCCTGGAAGACCGCTCCACGGGTGACGGCGAGGCCGGCGACGGCAAGTTCGCCATCGCCTTCGCCAAGCCCGGCACCTACAGCATCGAGTTGCGTGACGCCCAGGGCCAACTGCTCGGCGGCACCGGCCACTCGGTGAGCGGAGAGGGCGTCAAGGCGGTGCCCGGCACCGTGGAAATCGTCCTCGACAAGGCCGAGTACCAGGCCGGTGACGAAGCCCTGGCGCTGATCACCTTCCCCGAGCCGGTGGACGACGCGCTGCTGTCGCTGGAGCGCGACAAGGTCGAGGCCACCGCGCTGCTGTCCAGGGGCGGCGACTGGCTGAAGCTGGAGAAGCTCAACCCCACCCAGTACCGCGCGCGCATCCCGGTGAAGCCGGACTTCTCGCCGAACCTGACCTTCTCGGTGCTCTACACCCGCGGCGGCGACTACAGCTTCCAGAACGCCGGCATCAAGGTGACGGTGCCGCAGGTGGAGATCGCCATCGCCACCGACAAGGAACGCTACGAGCCGGGCGAGACCGTGACCGTGGACCTGGCCACCAGCTACGCCGGCAAGCCGGTGTCCAGCCAGGTGGCGGTGGGCGTGGTGGACGAGATGATCTACGCCCTGCAGCCGGAGATCGCCCCGGGCATCGACCAGTTCTTCTACCACCCGCGGCGCAACAACGTGCGCACCAGCGCCAGCCTGGCCTTCATCAGCTACGACGTGGCCCTGCCGGGCAACGCCAGCGCGCCGGGGCGCAGCAACCGCAGCGAGCGCGGGGTGAAGGTGCTGGAGCGGCCGCGCCGCGAGGACGTCGACACCGCCGCCTGGGAGCCGAAGCTGGTCACCGACGCCCAGGGCAAGGCGCGCTTCAGCTTCCGCATGCCCGATTCGCTGACGCGCTGGCGCATCACCGCGCGGGCCATGGACGGCGACGGCCAGGTCGGCCAGAAGAAGCAGTTCATCCGCTCGGAGAAGCCGCTGTACCTGAAATGGAGCGGCCCGAAGCGCTTCCGCGCCGGCGACCGGCCGGACCTCGGCCTGTTCGTCTTCAACCAGGGCGAGCAGGCGGTCAAGGCCGAGCTGCTGGTGCGCTACGCCGGCCAGGAACAGACCCAGGCGCTGGAGCTGGCCAGGGGCGTGAACTACGTGCGCCTGCCGGCCCAGGCGCTGAGCGATGGCGAATGGAGCGCCGAGCTGCGCCAGGACGGCCAGTTGCGCGACAGCCTGGGCGTGCGCTTCGCCCTGGCCGCCGACGGCTGGCAGGTGCTGCAAGCGCGCAGCCTGCAACTGGCCGGGCAGAACAGCCCGCTGCAACTGCCGGCGGACGCCCGTGACATCCGCCTGCGCCTGGACGACAGCGCCAGCGCGCTGTTCCGCGGCAGCCTCGACGACCTGCTGGCCTACCCCTACGGCTGCGTCGAGCAGACCGCCAGCCGCCTGCTGCCGCTGAGCGTGGCCTACCCGCTGCTGGCCGGCGGCGAGCCGCGGGTGCGCGACCGCCTGCGCCTGATCATGCAGAACAGCCGCCTGCGCCTGGTGCAGATGGCCGGGCCCAACGCCTACTTCACCTGGTGGGGCGACAACACCGACAGCGACGCTTTCCTCACCGCCTACGCCTACTACGCCGACTGGCACGCCAGCCGCGCGCTGCAGATCAGCCTGCCGGCGGAACACTGGCAGCGGGTGCTCGACCTCTACGCCAAGCTGGCCGAGCAGACGCCGCTGCTGCAGCGCGCGCTGATCCTCGGCTTCGCCCGAGACATGCAACTGCCGGTGCAGACCCTGGTCGGCGGCCTGCTCGACGACCTGGCCAAGGCCGGGGAGGGCGAGGACGCCAAGCTGCCGGCGGACGCCGACGTCAGCCTGGTGATGGCCGAGCCGGACTCCAGCCTCGGCCTGGCGGTGGCGCGGGTACTGGCCGCGAACCTGGCGCAGCAGGCCAAGGTGCCGCTGCCGGCGGCCTTCGCCAAGCAGCTGGATGGGGCGCGCTTCAAGGTCAACAACAGCGACCAGCCGTTCGCCCAGGCCGTGCAGCTGTCGCTGGCGGCAGCGGACGTCAACCGCGCCCGCGCCCTGCTGGCGCGCCTGGGCCCGCAGCAGTCGACCCTGGAACGCGCCCTGGCGCTGACCTGGCTGCAGCGCGCCCTGGCCCAGGCGCCGGCTGCCGAAACGCTGAAGCCGGGCAAGGATTGGCTCGAGCAGCAAGGCCCTAGCGGCGAGCGTTACTGGCAGTGGCAGGGCCAGGGCGTGCCCGCCGAACTGACCCTGCAGAGCCCGCCGTCGCGCCCGCTCAACGCCGCGCTCAGCTTCCGCAGCGCCGAGGCCCCGGCCAGCCAGTTGCCGGTGAGCATCAGCCGCCGCCTGCTGCGCCTGGTGCCGGGCGACAAGGCCTTCGCGTTCAAGGTCGAGGAGCTGGGCGACAAGCCGCTGTCCAGCGACGAGCTGTACCTGGACGAAGTGACGCTGAAGACCGAGCAGCCCACCGCCCTGCGCTACGGCATGCTGGAAGTGCCGTTGCCGCCGGGCGCCGACGTCGAGCGCACCACCTGGGGCATCCAGGTCAGCGGCCTGGGCGGCACCGAGGCGATGAGCCTGGAGCGCGCGCGCAACGAGCCGGGCGACCTGCACTACGGCATCCCGGTGGACAGCCTCGCCGGCGAGCTGCGCTTCCGCCACCTGGTGCGCTTCTCGCAGAAGGGCGAGTTCGCCCTGCCGCCGGCGCGCTATGTGCGCATGTACGCGCCCGCCGAGCAGGCCCTGGAGCAGAACCCGGCGCTGGCCAGGGTCAAGGTGCAGTAGATGGGACAGCGCCTGGCCTGGCTGCTGCTCCTGCTGCCGCTGTGCGCGGCGGCGGAGCCGCCCGTGCAGTTCGCCTGGCGTACCGCCCAGGGCGACCAGCTGCTGCGCCTGGACCGCCAGCAGGTGCTGGCCCGCGAGCCGCTGCCGGCGGACCTGCGCACGCCCCTGGGCAGCCTGTGGAAGCTGTTCGTCTTCGCCTGGCTGGTGGACAACCAGCGCCAGGAGCCGGCCTATGCCTGCAAGGGCCAGTCCCGCGAGGAGGTCTACTGCTGCTCGGCGGGGCAGAGCATCGGCCGCGACCAGGCGCTGGTGAAATCCTGCGGGCTGTACTTCCAGCCGGCGCGCCTGGGCCTGGACGCCGCGGCCTGGCGCCAGTACTGGCGGGAACGCCGGGCGCCGGCCTGGCTGCAGGACCTCGAGCGCCTGCAGCCGCAGACCGAGGTGCCGGTCCGCGAACTGCTGGACGTGCTGACGCGCCTGCCGGCCCAGGACGAGGCGCGCCGCGTGCTGCTCGACGTGGTGGTGAACGCCGACGACGGCCGCGCCCTGGCCAGTCTTGGCGGGCGCCTGCGGGTGAAGACCTGGAGCTGGCTCGACGAGCGCGACCCGCAGGCGCGCCGTGGCGGCTTCGCCGGCTGGCTGGTGGACGGCACGCCGGTCTGGGTGTCCGGCCCCGGCACCAGCAAGACGCTGCTGGCGCAGTATGCCGAGGCGCTGGGGGCGCTGCTGCCGGCGCCCTGGCCGCGGGAGGCCGGGCGCTGCGTGGCGGTGCCGCTGTTCAGCCGCTACCCGTTGCACGAGGTGCTCGACGTCCAGGGCCGCCCGGCTACGCCCGGCAGCCTGAACGGCAGCTACCGGGTGAGCTTCGAGAACGGCAACGACCTGGATATCCACAGCGACGGCGAACTCTTCCTCCTGCGCGACGGCAAGCCCCGGCTGGTGGCCCGGCTGGAGCGCGAGGAATACGTCGCCCGCGTGTTGCAGCGCGAAGCCGCGGCCACCCCGGTGGAAGCCGCCCGCGCCCTGGCGGTGGCCATCCGCAGCTACCTGCTGCAGAACGGCGCGCAGCACGGCGACTGCCTGGACATCGACGACAGTAGCCAGCGCCAGCGCGTCGCCCCGCGCCCGGCCACGGCGCCGATGCGCGCCGTGGCGGCCTTCACCGACGGCCTGGTGCTGGCCGGCAGCCCGGTCACCTACCACGCCGACCAGGCCGGCCCGGCGAAACTCTCCTGGCAGGAGGCCAAGGCCCAGGCGGCCAGCGGCCTGCGCTTCGACGCCATCCTCGCCCGCGCCTTCCCGCGCGCCAGCCTGAGCGCCTGGAGCAACCCGCTGGCGGCCTGCCAGCCGCTGCCCGCCGCCGAGGACTGGCTGCGCAAGCAGCGCCGTGGCTGGCGCCCGCGCCTGGAAGGCGAGCCGGGCTACGAGGAATTGCAGAGCTTCGCTGTCTGCCAGCTGGCCTCGGGCCGCCCCTACGTCGACCGCGAGCGCCAGCGCATCTACGTGCGCGGCCTGTATTCGCTGCAGGACCGCCTCGACCTCACCCACGAATACCTGCACCTGGCCTTCCAGGCGCACCCCAACGGCCAGGACGAGGACTTCGTCGAAAGCCTCGCCCGCCGCCTGATACTGGAATGACCGCCATGACGCTGCGTCCCTACCTGCTCCTTTCCCTGCTCGCCGCCGGCCTGGCCCAGGCCACCGAGCCGGGCATCCGCCTGGACGCCCCGCTGGGCGGCTGGCGCCCCGGCAACGGCGAGGGCGCCAACTTCCGGCAGACGGTGAACTACCCGGCGGCCTCGGTGAATACCCCGGCCGACCAGGCGCTGAGCGCGCGGATCAGGGGCGAGATCGCCAACGCGCCCAAGGAGCGGCCGGCGACCCTGGTGGTCAATGGCGTGTCCATGCCGTTGAAGATCGGCGAGGACGGCGGCTTCGACCGCCCCTACGCGTTCCCGGCCGGCAGCAACAGCGTCGAGGTGATCAGCCCGGACGGCCAGCGCCACGAGCGCGTGCAGTTCTACCACGGCGGTGGCGGCGGCGAGGTGCCGGCCAAGCTGCGCGTGCTGCTGTCCTGGGACAGCGACAACACCGACCTCGACCTGCACCTGGTGACCCCCGACGGCGGCCACGTCTGGTACGGCAACCGCAGCCTGCCCAACGGCGCCGCCCAGGACGTCGACGTGACCACCGGCTACGGCCCGGAAATCATCGCCACGCCGACGCCGCTGAAGGGGGCGTACCTGGTCTACGTGAACTACTTCGGCGGCGGCTACAGCCAGGACGAGGAGAGCGGCAACGTCGAGGCCGCCCAGCCGCTGACCACGGCCAGGGTGACGATAGTGACGGAGGAGGGCACGCCGGACGAGAAGCAGGAGAGCTTCCTGGTGCCGATGCGGCAGCCGGGGGAGCTGACTTTGGTGAAGCGGTTTAGTTATCCGTAAGAGCGGCTGCAAGCGGCAAGCTACAAGCTGCAAGCAAGAGCAGTCGCGGGCAGGGCGGACTTCGCCGATGTGCCGGTGCCTGGCCTGAACTCCGCTCCCCCTCCCTAACCCTCCCCCGCAAGCGGGAGAGGGGACCGTTCGGTGTGAGGCGGGGCCGCAAAGCTC
>NZ_QGSL01000029.1:1068781-1075129 GCF_003176655.1 Pseudomonas sp. RW407
GCCGAAAGATCTCAAAAGCGATCCACGGGGCTGGCCAGAGCGGCCTGGAGCCGGAGCGGGTAAACAGGTGGTGGGCGCCGACCTGCCGCGCCTGATCTACGTGCGCTGGCAGTCCCTGGTCGAGCCGCAGACCTATGAGGCCTATATCGTGATCCCCGAAGCCACCCGGCAATTGATGGTTATAGGGGAAAAGGCATTCTGCCGAGCCGATGCCAAGTGGATCACGGGCTATCGCGACATGCTGACTGTAGGCCTGGCACCGGGAGGTATCGCCAAGGTATGGCTCATGGGAGGGTGCTTGGCGCCGATCAATGTCACGCGGGTGCAGGGTACCGTCGTGAAGAAAGGTCCCTATGGAGGTAAGTCGGGTGGCCAGCACCGGCCACTATCCGCGACGTCCAAAGCCTATATCGAGAAGTATGGGATTCCCTATGGTTCGTGGTGATCCCATTGACCGCAGGCTCCGAACGCTGGTGCTGCTGGGCTTGCTGCTCGGGCTGGCCGGCTGTGCCGGTGGCGCCCACCGGTTGCCCTATGACTCGTGGCGCCTGGGCCTGTTCGCGCCCAACTACATGGAAGTGTGGATCGAAACCGCCGATGCGGTGGATGTGCAGGATCGCGTTTTCCGCCGTGCCATGAACGGGGTTGCCGCGATCAATACCCCGAAGAACCTCAAGGGTGATCCACGGGGCTGGCCGACCCGGTCTGGAGCCGGGGCCGGCAAACAGGTACTGGGGGCCGACCTGCCGCGCCTGGTCTATGTGCGCTGGCAGTCCCTGGCCGAGCCGCAGACCTACGAGGCCTACATCGTAATCCCTGAGGCCACCCGAAGGGCGATGGTGAAGCCGGAGACCGGCTATTGTCCGGCCAGGGGAATTTGGCGTGAAGACTATCGCGACATGCTGACGGTAGGCCTGGCGCCGGGAGGTATCGCCAGGGTATGGCTGATGGGGGGATGTCTGTCGGCCATCGACGTGGTGCGGGTGCAGGGTACCGTCGTGAAGAAAGGTCCCTATGGAGGCAAGTCGGGTGGCCAGCACCGGCCACTATCCGCGACGTCCAAAGCCTATATCGAGAAGTACGGGATTCCCTATGGCTCCTGGTGAGCCCTCCGGCCCGGCGTGACACCACCCCCCGGACCCGCAGGGAGTCCATCCCGGGCCACCGGCCGGCGTTGCCGCTTGCGTCGCATTCGCGGCCATTGGTAGCCTTCGCGGCCTAAGAAGAACACAGGCCCCGGGTATGGTGATCAGGGTTGTCGAAGCGCAGGAAGTCGATCAGCAGCGGATAGCCATTCCGGGTTGGGAGCAGCAGTACACGCAGATGTCCGCCGGGCGGTTCGCCGGGCGCATCCTGCATGCCGAGGTCGAGGGCATCGAGCTCTACGAGGAGCAGATGAACCTGCGCGTGGAGCAGGAGTTCCATGCGCCGCCCGGCGCGCTGGTGTTCAGCTTCGACATGTCGGAGAACAGCCTCTACCTGCTCGATGGCGAGACGCGCAACGCCTGGGTCACGCCGGAGAACTACCGCGAGGTGGCGGTGGTGATCAAGCAGGCGGGGCAGTGGGACCAGGCGCTTGACGACTTCGCCGACCTGGTGCTGACGCCCCTGCGCTCCGACGGCTGCCATGCGCTGGCGGCTTCGCTGAGCAGCATGCTCACCGGCGCGGGCGCCGGGGTGCAGCCGGTGGACGCCCCCGGCGTGGCGCAGGCCATAGTCGCCAACTGCTTCTCCCTGCTCTGCGAGGCGCCGGCCGGCGACGGGCACCGCGCGCGCTCCATCGTCCAGGCCAAGCGCGTGGTGCAGCGCGTCCGGGACCTGGTGAACGACTGCCCCGAGGAGAACTTCGCGATGGCCGAGCTGGCCGCGAAGGCGGGCGTCTCGCCGCGCACCCTGCAGCAATCCTTCCTGCGCTACGCCGGCATGCCGCCCATCGTCTGGCTGCGCAACCGCCGCCTGAACGCCGCCCGCCGCGACCTGCTGGGTGCCGCCGAGTCGGGCGTGAGCGTCGCCGAGGTGGCCATGAAGTGGTCGTTCTGGCACCTGGGGCGCTTCTCCCAGTCCTATCACGCGCTGTTCGGCGAGTACCCCAAGGCCACTGTCAGGCACGGCGCACGGCCCTAGCGCTGTTGTCCTCGGGCATCGGCGTTTCGGCCTGCGGCGGATAACCGCGAACGGTTATGCGCCCTACGGTGTGGGAAAGGCGGGGTACGAGGATGGCGCCGAACTACCAGCGCACTCAGGACAGCCCCCTCTCCCGCTTGCGGGAGAGGGGGCTCTTACTAGTAGGAGCGGCAGGCATGGCTTCTCGTAGGAGCGAGCTTGCTCGCGAATGAGCCCGCAGCGGAGTCTGTTCGCGAGCAAGAACCAGGCGTCCCCCTCGCTCCTACGAAGAGCATTTCGGCGCGTCCTCAGCCCAGCATCTCGCGCAGCCGGTACCAGGCCATGCCCAGGGCCAGCAGCGGCGAGCGCAGCAGCTTGCCGCCGGGGAAGGTCAGGTGCGGCACCGCGCTGAACAGGTCCAGGCCCTGGCTGTGGCCGGTGTGGATGGCTTCCGCCAGCAGCTTCGCCGACCAGTGCGTGACGTTCAGCCCGTGGCCGGAGTAGCCCTGGGCGAAGAACACGTTCGGCTGTGCCTTGAGCCGCCCGACCTGGGGGAAGCGGTTGGCGGTGATGCCGATCATGCCGCCCCACTGGTAGTCGAGCCTCACGTCCGCCAGCTGCGGGAACACCTTGAGCACCTTTGGCCGCATGTAGGCGCCGATGTCCTTCGGGTCGCGCCCGGAATAGTGGCAGGCGCCGCCGAACAGCAGGCGGCGGTCGGCCGTCAGTCGGTAGTAGTCCAGCCCCACCTTCTGGTCGCACAGCGCCATGTTCTGCGGGATCAGCCGCGCCGCCAGCGCCTCGGGCAGCGGCTCGCTGGCCACCACGTAGCTGCCGGCGGGCAGCACCTTGCCGGTCAGCCGCGGTTCCAGGTCGTCGAGGTGCGCGTTGCAGCCGAGCACCAGGTTGTCCGCCAGCACCCGGCCTTGCGCGCAGTGCACCACCACCTGCCTGCCATGCTCGATGCGCAGGGCGGGGCTGCGCTCGAAGACCCTGGCGCCGAGGGCGGCTGCCGCGCGGGCCTCGGCGCGCACCAGGTCCAGCGGGTGCAGGTGCCCCGAGCCCATGTCCACCAGGCCGCCGGCGTACTGGTCGCTGGCCACCACCTCGTGGATCCGGCTCGCCTCGACGAGGCGGGTCTGGTGCGGGTAGCCGGACGCGTTCAGGGCTTGCTGCTCCTCGGCCATGGCGGCGAACTGGGCCGGGGTGTTGGCCAGCTCGCAGAAGCCCCAGCGCAGGTCGCATTCGATGTTCAGGTCGCGGATGCGCTCGGCGACCAGGGCCACCGAGTCGATCCCGGCCCGCTCCAGGTAGCGCACCCCTTCATCACCGACGTACCTGGCGAAGCCGCTGACGTCGTGGCCGATGCCGCGGATCAGCTGGCCGCCGTTGCGCCCGCTGGCGCCCCAGCCGATGCGCCGGGCCTCCAGCAGCACCACGGAGTGGCCGCGCTGGGCCAGCTCCAGGGCGGTGTTGACGCCGGTGAGCCCGCCGCCGACGACGCAGACGTCCGCGCGGACGTCCCCTTCCAGCGAGGGGTACGGCTGTTTGTCCCGGGCGGTCGCGGCATAGTAGGACGCGACCTGCTCGTCGGTGTGGCGCATGGCTCGCTCTCGCTTCATTGGTTGAACTTGATCTTGCTCCAGCTGCGGGTCATCAGGCGCATGATCTTGGGCGGCGGCGCCTTGGCGATGTACAGCTTGTCGAGCACTTCCTGGCTCGGGTAGACCTCGGGGTCGTTCTGCATCCGGGCAGGCAGCAGCGCCTTGGCGTCGCCGTTGGCGCTCGGGTAGCCGACGTACTCGCTGATGCCGGCGATCACCTTCGGGTCGAGGATGTAGTTGATGAACGCCAGGGCCTGTTCGGGGTGGGTCGCGTCCGAGGGAATGGCCATCAGGTCGAACCACAGGTTGGCGCCTTCCTTGGGAATGGCGTAGGCGATCTCGATGCCGTTCCCGGCTTCCTTGGCCCGCGCCGCGGCCTGGAATACGTCGCCGGAGTAGCCGAAGGCCACGCAGATGTTGCCGTTGGCCAGGTCCGAGATGTACTTCGAGGAATGGAAGTAGGTGACGTAGGGGCGCACCGCCACCAGCTTGGCCTCGGCCTTGGGATAGTCCGCCGGGTTGGTGCTGTTGGGGTCCAGGCCCAGGTAGTTGAGCACCGAGGGGATCATCTCGTCGGGCGAGTCCATGAAGGCGACGCCGCACGCGCTGAGCTTCTTGATGTTCTCCGGCTCGAACAGCGCCGACCAGGAGTCGATGTGGTCGACGCCCAGCACCTGCTTGACCTTGGCGACGTTGTAGCCGATGCCGTTGGTGCCCCACAGGTAGGGCACCGAGTGCTTGTTGCCCGGGTCGTTCTGCTCCAGCAGCTTGAGCAGTTTCGGGTCCAGGTGCTGCCAGTTCGGCAGCTTGCTGCGGTCCAGCTCCAGGAACACCCCGGCCTGCACCTGGCGGGTGAGGAAGTGGTTGGAGGGCACCACCACGTCGTAGCCGGAACGGCCGGCCAGCAGCTTGCCTTCCAGGGTCTCGTTGGAGTCGAAGACGTCGTAGACCGGCTTGATGCCGGTGGCCTTCTGGAAGCCGCCGAGGGTGTCGGGGGCGATGTAGTCGGTCCAGTTGTAGACGCTGACGGTCGGTTCGGCGTGGGCGCCCGCGGCCAGCGTGGCCAGGGCGAAGGGCGCAAGGTAGCGCAGCAGTCTCATGACGGCTCCTGAATTAATTGTTGTTGTGATCGACGTGAAGGGCGGATCAGACGCTCAGAAGCAGGAACTCGCGCTCCCAGGAGCTGATTACGCGCTTGTAGTTCTCGTGCTCGGTGCGTTTCACCGCGACGTAGCCCTGGACGAACTTGCGGCCCAGGTATTCGCCGAGCACCTCGCAGTCTTCCATCTGCGCCAGGGCGTCCTCGATGGTGATCGGCAGGCGCAGGTTGCGGCGCTCGTAGGCGCGCCCCTGCACCGGGGCGCTGGGCTCGAGCCGCTCGAGCATGCCCAGGTAGCCGCAGAGCAGGCTGGCGGCCAGGGCCAGGTAGGGGTTGGCATCGGCGCCGGGCAGGCGGTTCTCCACGCGCATGGCCGCGGGCGGGGCGGCCGGCACGCGCAGGCCCACGGTGCGGTTCTCTTCGCCCCACTCGACGTTCACCGGCGCGGAGGTGTCCGGCAGGAAGCGGCGGAAGGAGTTCACGTTCGGCGCGAACATCGGCAGCACCTTGGGGATGTACTTCTGCAAGCCGCCGATGAAGTGCCGGAACAGCTCGCTCATGGAGCCGTCCTCGTTGGCGAAGATGTTCCTGCCGGTGGCGATGTCCAGCACGCTCTGGTGGATGTGCATGGCGCTGCCCGGCTCGTCGGTGATCGGCTTGGCCATGAAGGTGGCGCTCACGTCGTGCTTGAGCGCGGCCTCGCGCATGGTGCGCTTGAACACGGTGATCTGGTCGGCCAGGCTCAGCGCGTCGCCGTGGCGGAAGTTGATCTCCATCTGCGCCGGGCCGTCCTCGTGGATCAGCGTGTCCAGGTCCAGGCCCTGCAGCTCGCACCAGTCGTAGACGTCCTCGAACAGCGGGTCGAATTCGTTGGCGGCGTCGATGGAGAAGCTCTGCCGGCCGCTCTCGGCGCGGCCCGAGCGGCCTACCGGGGCCTCCAGGGGGAAGTCCGGGTCGCTGCTGCGCTTGGTCAGGTAGAACTCCATCTCCGGCGCCACCACCGGGCTCCAGCCCTTGTCCGCATAGAGCCCGAGGACGCGCTTGAGCACGTTGCGCGGCGACAGCTCGATGGGGTTGCCGTACTTGTCGAAGGTGTCGTGGATGACCATCGCGGTCGGCTCCAGCGCCCAGGGCACCAGGAAGATGGCGTTCGGGTCGGGTTTGCAGACCATGTCGATGTCGGCTTCGTCCAGCAGGTCGTAATAGACGTCGTCATCGACGAAATCGCCGGTGACGGTCTGCAGCAACACACTTTCCGGGAGCCGCATGCCCCCTTCGCCGAGGAACTTGTTGGTGGGGGAAATCTTGCCGCGGGCGATGCCGGTCAGGTCGCTGACCACGCATTCGACTTCGGTGATTTTCTGTTGCTTCAGCCGTTGCTCCAGTTGCTCGGCGGGGGTGCTCATACAAGCCTCGGATGGTCCATGGGTTCTGGTGGGTGCGCCGGCAGCGTGCCGCTGCCTGGCCGCGGGGCTAGTTTCGTCCGTAGGGCGGGGGGCGTTCTATCCATTTTCCGCAGGCTTTGGGCTTCAGGCTTCAGGC
>NZ_QGSL01000029.1:1075139-1075770 GCF_003176655.1 Pseudomonas sp. RW407
CCGCGACCTGCCGGCGGACGAGCGCCAGGCCCGCCAGCAGCGGGTGATCAGCGCCGCCGAAGGCTTCGTCGCCGACCCGAGTTCGCTGCACCCACTGAACCCCGCGTGGGACAACCACTTCCTCGACCTGCTGGAGCAGCAGCGCTTCGCCGAGCTGGACGGCCTGGGCAACGCCGAGCTGTCGGCCCTGGCCGGCAAGTCGACCCACGAGGTGAAAACCTGGGTGGCCGCCTTCGCCGCCCTGTCCGCCTTCGGCCCCTACCAGGCCCGCGAGCGCTACTACCGGCCGATCCCCGAGTGGATCGCCGGCTTCGGCTCGCTGTCCGCCCACTCCCTTACCTGACCCGGAGGACCTGCCCATGACCATCGACATCAGCGAAGCCGCCAGCAGCCGCTTCGCCCGCATCCGCGAAGGCGACCTGGACCTGCAGCTGCACTACAACGACCTGGGCGAGGGTGCCGAGACCGTGGTGATGCTCCACGGCTCCGGCCCCGGCGCCAGCGGCTGGGCCAACTTCAGCCGCAACCTCGAACCGCTGCTGGCCGCCGGCTACCGCGTGGTGCTGATGGACTGCCCCGGCTGGAGCCGGAGCGACCCCATCGTCTGCCGCGGCTCGCGCTCGGACCTCAA
>NZ_QGSL01000006.1:0-435 GCF_003176655.1 Pseudomonas sp. RW407
CGCTCCTATGTATGGACTCACCCCCACCGTCAACCCGCTTTTGAACAGAGGAACCCGATTGCATCTATGTATTAGGCCTGTTCGAGGAAGCCACGTCGGGCTTCTGGCCAACATTGGGTAAGCCCGCGGAATGCCGATTACAAAGAGGCCTCGAAGGCCAGTAGGAGCGTAGGCATCAATCCGCGACGGTCTGACCAGGGGTCAATGTTCTTCAGCAGGGGTTGGAGCGGCTTGGCGCCCCGGTGGCGGGAACTCGTTGGATCAGTGACTCATCTCAATCTCCTGGCAAGCGTTCGGCTTGCGCTGGTAGGTCTGCTCGCTGCGCAACAGTACCCAGGCGATCCGCAGGTTGCGGTTGGCCAGTCGCACGGCCGCCCCCTTGCGCCCCAGGCGCTGTAGCCAGCGTTGCAGGCGACGGTCGTCCGGGTGCTCGGA
>NZ_QGSL01000030.1:0-311 GCF_003176655.1 Pseudomonas sp. RW407
AAAACCGATCGTAGTCCGGATCGCAGTCTGCAACTCGACTGCGTGAAGTCGGAATCGCTAGTAATCGTGAATCAGAATGTCACGGTGAATACGTTCCCGGGCCTTGTACACACCGCCCGTCACACCATGGGAGTGGGTTGCTCCAGAAGTAGCTAGTCTAACCTTCGGGGGGACGGTTACCACGGAGTGATTCATGACTGGGGTGAAGTCGTAACAAGGTAGCCGTAGGGGAACCTGCGGCTGGATCACCTCCTTAATCGAAGATCCCGGCTTTCTCATAAGCTCCCACACGAATTGCTTGATTCACTGGT
>NZ_QGSL01000031.1:0-500 GCF_003176655.1 Pseudomonas sp. RW407
AAGCGGGAGAGGGGGCTGTCCGGCATGGCCGGGAGGTTCGTCGTCAACCTGTAGGAGCGGGCCCTGCCCGCGATTCGCGCGCAGGGCGCGCTCCTACATGGGGCACGGCGTGAGGCTGTCTATTGGATTTCCGCGTTCGCGGCTAGGCATATCAGGATGACACTGAACTCGCCACACGCTCTGAACGGCCCCCTCTCCCGCAAGCGGGAGAGGGGGCTGTCCGGCATGGCCGGGAGGTTCGTCGTCAACCTGTAGGAGCGGGCCCTGCCCGCGATTCGCGCGCAGGGCGCGCTCCTACATGGGGCTCGGTGTGAGGCTGTCTATTGGATTTCCGCGTTCGCGGCTAGGCATATCAGGATGACACTGAACTCGCCACACGCTCCGAACGGCCCCCTCTCCCGCAAGCGGGAGAGGGGGCTGTCCGGCATGGCCGGGAGGTTCGTCGTCAACCTGTAGGAGCGGGCCCTGCCCGCGATTCGCGCGCAGGGCGCGCTCCTACA
>NZ_QGSL01000032.1:0-1402 GCF_003176655.1 Pseudomonas sp. RW407
CGGTACGACTCACCCACATAGGTGACAAATCGGTTCAGGCACATGGGTAACAGTTTCTAACCTGCAGGGGTCACCTCACGAGGACTGGCCCATGCCTTGGCGAGAGCTGAAACCTATGGATGAGAAAGTACTGTTCATTGCCGACTATCTGCGTGAGCTCTACAGCTTCACTGTGTTGTGCGAGCGCTTCGGCATCAGTCGCAAGACCGGCTACAAATGGGTGGAGCGCTACCGACACGCGGGTCTGGAGGGGCTGGACGAACAAAGCCGGCGCCCCCATAAGCAAGCGTTTACGACGCCTTACGTGATCCGCGAATACATCCTCAAGTTACGTCGGGATTCGAATGTCGATTTAGGCCCGAAGAAGATCCAGGTGCTGGTCGAGCAGCGTTACCCCGGGCAGAGCCCTTCGCGGACCACGATTTACAACATCCTCAAGCAGGCGGACCTGATCGCGCCGCGACGAGTGCGCCAGCGGATACCAGCTTATCCAAAACCACTGACCCCGGCGAAGGCTCCCAACGACCTCTGGACGGCCGATTACAAAGGGCAGTTCCTCACCCGCGATGGGCAATGGTGCTACCCGCTTACGGTCATGGACCATGCCAGCCGCTACCTCCTGGCCTGCGATGGACTGCTTGGCCCACGCCTGGCCGAAACGCAGGCGGTCTTCGAGCGCCTGTTCCGTACCTACGGACTACCGTCCCGCCTGCGCACGGACAACGGCACGCCCTTTGTCAGCAAGGGGCGGGCGGGCCTGTCGCGGTTATCCATCTGGTGGTTGCGCCTGGGCATCCTCCCCGAACGCATCGCACCCGGCCACCCGGAACAGAATGGTCGCCATGAGCGTATGCACCGCACGCTCAAATTCGCCACTGTCCAGCCACCCGAGGCTGATCTGAGCAGTCAGCAGACCTGCTTCGAGAACTTCCTGCAGCACTACAACCATGAGCGGCCGCATGAAGCCCTGGAGCAGAAAACCCCGGCGCAGTGCTATGTCCCTTCACCACGAGCCTTCCCGGACCGCCTGCCTGAGCCCAGTTATCCAGGGCACATGGAGGTATACCGGGTCGACGGCGCAGGCTTGGTCAATCGACGGGGAATGCAGATTTATGTGGGCTATGTGCTACAGCGCGAACTCGTCGGACTGGAACTCACCGGTGAGGGCATCTGGGCTGTGCATTTCGGCCCAATCGTTATCGGCAAGCTGGACGAACACGAGCGAAATGATCGATACCTGACGATGCGAGTGTCACCCATGTGACTGAACTCATTTGTTACCCATGTGCTTGTCCTCTACATTGCCCGCATACGGGCCCGATGGAGCCGGGCTACCCTCGCGAATTCCCCCGCCACGGAGGCCCGCCCCGAGGGTACGTCCCTGTAGCCCATCGGGGCTCTC
>NZ_QGSL01000033.1:0-413 GCF_003176655.1 Pseudomonas sp. RW407
CCACGGGCCAGGCCTTCGCCGGCCAGGTACAGTTCGCCCAGCACGCCTGCCGGCACCGGCTCCAGGTTGTCGTCGAGGATGTGGCAGCCCAGGTTGGCGATGGGCTGGCCAATGGGGACGGCATCCTTGCCCTCCTCCACGCAGGTCCAGTGGGTGACGTCGATGGCGGCCTCGGTCGGGCCGTAGAGGTTGTACAGGCCGGCCTGCGGTAGCTTGGCGAAGACCTGCTGCTGGGCGTCCACCGGCAGGGCCTCGCCGCTGCAGACGATGCGCTTGAGGCTGGTGCAACTATCGACTGCGGCGTCCTGCAGGAAGGCCTGCAGCATCGAGGGCACGAAGTGCAGCGTGGTCACGCCTTCGCGATTGATCAGTTCCACCAGCTTCGCCGGGTCGCGGTGATCGCCCGGTGCCGC
>NZ_QGSL01000034.1:0-371 GCF_003176655.1 Pseudomonas sp. RW407
CCCTGTAGCCCATCGGGGCTCTAGCGACATCCATGTCGCATGACCTCCTGAGCGCCGGTTTCGCTCGGCCTTCTGAAGGGGCGTTCCGGTGCGCTCGGTGGTTTCTCTGGAAACCCGTAGGGCGCATAACGCCTACGGCGTTATCCGCCGAATCGCGGACAGAGTCCGCTCCTACGGTTCCAGGAAGCACGGTCGTAGGAGCAACTGTCTTCTGGGCTCCGTCGTTCGCGGGAGTGACTGGATCGAAATTCGCGTCTCCCATCTCGCCCCATTGTAGGAGCAACTGTCTTTCACTGCTGCACGGTATCTGTTCTCCAGCAGGTACCGTCCCTGACCATGGCGTTCAGTCGCACGATGAGTACACGCATGCA